>NZ_JABSNK010000040.1 GCF_013294005.1 Flavobacterium gelidicaeli | reverse complement strand
CTTAGATTCAAGTGATAAATGCAACACTCCTTATTTGTTTAAATAAAGCCTACTGATAAGACTTGAAGATCTAGATCTTCAAGTCTTATCAGTAGGCTACGAAAAAAATTTCTCTTATTTTTGGGTTACTAAGCACAAAAAAAGATGTCACATTTAACGATTGAACAAAGATACGAAATTGCTACACTTCGTTCACAAGGATTTTCAATGAGTAAAATTGGAGGGTTTATAGGTAGAGATAAATCTGTAATTTCAAGAGAGCTATCCAGAAATTCCGATCAAAGAAATAATGTTTATAAAGCTAAATTAGCCCAAAGTAAAGCCAGTATTCGACAGCATGATAAAGTTAAGAAAATACGCTTTACTGAACAGATAAAAGCACGTGTTATTCATCTTTTAGAAGAAGATTTCAGTCCTGAACAAATAGTAGGATATTGTAGTGATAAAAACTTTGAATGTGTTTCGATTGAAAGAATTTATCAATTCATTTGGAGCGACAAAAAGAAAGGCGGACAACATTATAAGCACTTACGCACAAAAGGAAAGCGATATGCTAAAAGAGGGGCTTTAAAAGGCTCAAGAGGTATTATTAAAGACAGAGTTGGTATTGAAAACAGGCCGTTGGTTGTAGAAGAAAAGCAAAGAATTGGGGATTTAGAAATTGATTTGGTAATAGGTAAAAATCACAAAGGAGCTCTGTTAACAATAAATGATAGAGCATCAGGTGTGCTTAAAATGGCTAAAATAAACAGTAAGGAATCACAAGAAATTCAGGAGAAATTAATTGAATTATTAATGGATTGGAAACCCATTTTGCACACCATCACATCTGATAATGGGAAAGAGTTTGCTAACCATAAAAAAGTATCTGAAATACTAGAAATCTCATACTTTTTTGCCAACCCATATTGTAGTTGGGAAAGAGGTGCTAATGAAAATTTAAATGGTCTAGTAAGACAATATTTTCCGAAAAAATATAACTTTGATTTAATAACAGAAGAAGAGGTTTTAAGAGTAACAAATAAATTAAATAACAGACCCAGAAAAAGATTTGGTTTTAAAAGTCCAAATGAAATTTTTGAGCAAAAACTTAAACAATCTGCATGAGGTTGCATTTGTTAATTGAATCCACC
>NZ_JABSNK010000039.1 GCF_013294005.1 Flavobacterium gelidicaeli | reverse complement strand
GGAGAATTCAATAACCTAACGCAACAAATGATAAATTTTATCTTTGTTGAATTATGAAAAAAACCTACAAGCGATTATCATTAGAAGAACGTATTATAATTGAGACATTACTCAAGGAAAATAGGTCCGAAAACTACATTGGAAAGAAATTAAATCGAAATCGATCTACCATAACCCGAGAAGTAAATCTTTGGGTATTAAAACCAAACGATATTTACAAAGCTGATTTAGCTCATTGGTATGCTTTAGAAACCAATAAAAGCAAACGAACTCAAGATAAAATAAATTCATATTCCAAACTTAAAATATTCGTTTACAGAAGTTTATTAAAAGGAACGAGCCCTGAATTAATGGCTGGACAAATCAAGCTATTATATCCGAATGATCCTATTATGTCCATTTCTTACGAATCTATTTATAAGCACATTTATAAATCTAGGCAATCTACCCTGGGTAAAAAACTAATCAAACTTCTGCCCTATCATCATCACAAAAGACGGGACAAAAGGAAATTTGGTGTAAAAAAAACCCGAATTAAAGACCAAGTGAGTATTGATGATAGACCTAAATATATCGAAGAACGCCTTGAAGCAGGACATTTAGAGGGAGATTTGATGATTGGTGTAGCGCACAAAAGTGCCATTGGAACCATCGTAGATAGAAAAACTAGATATCTTATTATTGTACCTATCAAAAATAGAAAATCAAAAACAGTAACTCAAGAATTTGCAAATCTCTTAAATAAACAACCTCAATGTCTCAGAAAGACAATGACTTACGATAACGGAATAGAAATGGCTAATCATAAATGGCTCTCTGAAAAAACTGGAATGGATATTTATTTTGCACATCCTTACTCCTCATGGGAAAGAGGAACAAATGAAAATACTAATGGACTAATTAGAAGGTTTTTACCCAAAGGAACTGACTTTAATACAATAACTATTGAAGAGCTAAAACGAATAGAAAACAACCTAAATAACAGACCTAGAAAGGTTTTAGGTTTCAAAACACCTAATGAAATGAGGAACCAGGAAATCAACAAAATGAGTAACACACAAGCTTAATTTTGGAAATAACTTTTGGCTCCTTAAAAAGCCAAAAAAGTTATTCTAAAATTAAGTGTATTATCTAAGAAAAATACTAAATTTGATTTATTAAAAATAACTAACGATGTTGCGATAGACCCTTGAATCCGCC
>NZ_JABSNK010000038.1 GCF_013294005.1 Flavobacterium gelidicaeli | reverse complement strand
AGCAGATTATTTTTGGCTGTACGAATATATGAAAAAAAACGGAAATTCCACTAAATTCCCCATCATGCTAAACCAGTGTTATAATAGGTATTATTCAGCACAAAACTTTTTCGTTATTCAATTTATCACCACAATACTTTTGGCTACAAACTGCATCACTTTAATTGAAGCAAATTATTTTCGGCTTAATTAATTCGCACGATATTTTTTGAGGCAAACTGCATCACTTTAATTGAAGCAAATTATTTTCGGCTTAACGATTTCGCCAAAATTTATTTCGACGTAAACTGCATCACTTTAATTTTACCAAAATACTTTCGGCTAAACGAATTCACCTCAATATTTTTCGACGCAAACTGCATCACTTTAATTTAACCAAATTACTTTCTCCTTAAGAATTTCACAAGAATTTATTTCGACACAAACTTTTTCAAATCTTTCTTAATAATCATCATTTTTTGGATTGCAGATTATTTTCTGAGAAGGAGCGAAGCAAGTAATTTTTTCACCACAAAATGGCGAAATATCTATTATAACGTGTCGCGGCTTGCAAAAGTGGCGAACTTCGTAACCGATTATTTTCGGCTAAGATAAAATTTCTTGCGAAAGATAAACGTGAATTTACCACATATTTCGCCATTTTTGCAAACCGCTGTTGGCAGATGTAGTTCTATTTATTCTTATGGGAATTTAATATTCATTTCATTCTTTTCAATTTCAACTCTTTCCCATTCTGACTTATTAATTTTGGTTGTATCTATTTCTTTAATCAAATTTAAGTATGGTAGAATTTTAGTTTTTTCTATTATTCGTGTTTTGAATCCTAATCCACCTAAATCTCTCATTTGATATTCGATAGATATATTTTTATCAGCAATATTTAAGTATTCAATTGTTTGTGTTCCCCAAAAACTCAAGTTCGTAATATAAAATAAACCAACACAAAAAAATCCAATTATTATTATAAAAATTCTTGTTGCTTTTCTATATTTTCTTTTAAATATTTCATTTAGTAAGAGAAAAAATGTTGAATAAGAAGTAAATATCAGAAACCAATAAATTAAAGCACTGCTTATACTTAAATTAGTAATTCTATTTAGTATAATTAAACCTGTTGAAATTATAAAAATTACAATAAACACTTTGATTTTCATTGATTTACGTTTCGTTTTTTTACTATATCTGCCAACGTTTTGCGGCTTTGAAATGGTGGGGGAATCGTAAACGATAAATTTTCGGCTTAAAGAAAATTTAAAGCGAAACGATAATTCCACTAAAACCC
>NZ_JABSNK010000037.1 GCF_013294005.1 Flavobacterium gelidicaeli | reverse complement strand
TTAAAGTTATATAGAGGTAGAGCTACTGATTGGATGCGGGGGCTTCACCGCCTACCAATTCCTGACAAACTCCGAATGCTATATAATGTTTCGTAACAGTGAGGGCTTGGGTGCTAAGGTCCAAGTCCGAGAGGGAAAGAACCCAGACCATCAGCTAAGGTCCCCAAATATATACTAAGTTGAAAGAACGAGGTTTGTCTGCATAGACAGCTAGGATGTTGGCTTGGAAGCAGCCATTCATTTAAAGAGTGCGTAACAGCTCACTAGTCGAGCGGACGAGCATGGATAATAATCGGGCATAAGTATATTACCGAAGCTATGGATTTACAATTTATTGTAAGTGGTAGGGGAGCATTCTCACAGGGTAGAAGGTGTATCGTAAGGTATGCTGGACCGGTGAGAAAAGAAAATGTAGGCATAAGTAACGATAATGCGGGCGAGAAACCCGCACACCGAAAGACTAAGGTTTCCACAGCTATGCTAATCAGCTGTGGGTTAGTCGGGACCTAAGGCGAACCCGAAAGGGACAGTCGATGGACAACGGGTTAATATTCCCGTACTACTGTTAACTGTGATGGGGTGACGGAGTGATGAAAGTGCCGCGAACTGACGGAATAGTTCGTTGAAGTACCTACCTATAAGCTGCGCAGGCAAATCCACGCGGCTTGGGGAAATACGATAGTACTCGGAGTCTTCGGACGAAGAGATAGTGCACCTAAGGGCTTCCAAGAAAAACCTCTAAACTTCAGGTTAATAGTACCCGTACCGCAAACCGACACAGGTAGTCGAGATGAGAATTCTAAGGTGCTCGAGAGATTCATGGCTAAGGAATTAGGCAAAATAGACCCGTAACTTCGGGAGAAGGGTCGCCAGCAGCAATGCTGGCCGCAGTGAAGAGGTCCAGGCGACTGTTTATCAAAAACACAGGGCTCTGCAAAATCGTAAGATGAAGTATAGGGCCTGACACCTGCCCGGTGCTGGAAGGTTAAGTGGAGATGTTATCTTCGGAGAAGCATTGAAATGAAGCCCCAGTAAACGGCGGCCGTAACTATAACGGTCCTAAGGTAGCGAAATTCCTTGTCGGGTAAGTTCCGACCTGCACGAATGGTGTAACGATCTGGACACTGTCTCAGCCATGAGCTCGGTGAAATTGTAGTAGCGGTGAAGATGCCGCTTACCCGCAGTGGGACGAAAAGACCCTGTGCACCTTTACTATAGCTTAGTATTGACTTTGGACAAATGATGTGTAGGATAGGTTGGAGACTGTGAAGTGGCGTCGCTAGGCGTTGTGGAGTCATTGTTGAAATACAACCCTTTGTTTGTCTGAAGCCTAACCCCGC
>NZ_JABSNK010000036.1 GCF_013294005.1 Flavobacterium gelidicaeli | reverse complement strand
TCACTACTATCCGAAAGTTTTGAATAAAATCTAAAAAACCTTTGGTAGGTTCTGATTTTGTTTGTTTTATTGTTTTTTACTGAGAAAATAAGTCAGGTTTAAAGACCATTTTGTTTTGGTTAATCACTTTTTTAGCCCCTTCATTTACTTGATTGCACACATATTCAATACTTAGGTAAAAAGCCAAACACACTCTTATTTTTTCAACAAAATTAGAAAATGTTTTTACTTTCTTTGCGATAGTTCTGTTTATGAGTTCTAATAACAAATAACTGATTAAGGCTACATATATTTGAGATTTGACAGCATTTTCACTAGTGCCTAAAAATGTTTTTATTTGTAAATTTTGTTTCATTGCCTTGAAGAATAATTCAATATCCCATCGTTTTTTATATAAATCTGCTATTGTTCTAGCGGTCCAATCTAAATTGTTGGTTATGATATGGATTACCTTGTTGTCTTCTGCTCTAAAAACAGTTACAAGTCTCAAACTATGCTCATTTATCGTAGTTTCTATGGCTTTTTTACCTGACAAAGTAATTATTTCATCCTTTAATATATCTTGATCTTTGTCAAGGGGTAATTCTAATTCTTTAATTATTGTGTAATCAGTATTAGTCTTTATTCGGGTCACAAATATATTTTGAGCAAATATTCTATTGAGCATCAAAGCAAAATCAAAATAAGCTCGATCCTCAACTATGATTGTTTTTTTTGGAAAGATGCTTTGTCCTAGACCTTTACTGTCGTGTATTTTTGCCTCTGTAATGTTTATTAAATCAGGAATCTGAAGGGCATCATCAAAACAAGTATGTATTTTAAGACCTCCTTTTGCTGTCCGAAACTTTGCCCAATCAAACATCGATAAACACAGACTAATAGTGGTACTGTCAATCAATTTAATGCTATGGTCTTTAATTTCTTGGATAATGGTTCGATGATTATCCTTTTTCAAAACCTTATCATAGTGGCTCAGTAGCCTTATGTACAAGGATTCATATACTTCCCAAGTTCGTTTTTTATTACCATCACTCATTGTAGATCGAGCTGGAGATTGACTTAATCCCAAATCATTTATAAAACTTTGACAAACCCCAATTCCAGTAGAAATATCACTCAAAGTATAGCATTTATTGAGCTGTCCGAAAGTTAAAGCTACGAATTGGTCGTAAGTCTTGTATTTGCTACAGCCCTTGTCACTTTGATGCTTTTTGATACACGATTCTAAAATCCAACGCGGGACTAAATCTAAAATTTGCCCGAGTAAAGGTTTATTGTTATTTTTGTTACGCTTGAAGAGTCCCATAAAATTATTTTATTTTTCGCAAAACAAAAATAAGGGATTCTCAGGCATTTTTAATTTCAGACTTTCGGATAGTAGTGA
>NZ_JABSNK010000035.1 GCF_013294005.1 Flavobacterium gelidicaeli | reverse complement strand
CCAATGTCATTAAGTTAAGGATTAGATCACTCTTTTATAGTTATTTACGGATTTATATTTTCCTGATTGTCTTATTTTCGATTTTCTACGTTCATAATTTCTATTGGTCCTAATAGGCTCAAGATACCTCTCAAATAAATTTTGTAATTCTATTAATACTATTTTGGGTTCCTTTGATAGTAATAAAGCTATTATTTTATTTTTCATGCTTCCAATACTCAATGTCCTGTTAATTTGATAATCATGCTTCCTAATTTTATTTTTGATTTCCAGATAGGGCTCGCATTGCTTCTCTATTATACTTTGCAAATTTGACACCAAAGTTGTGGCATAAAAATCCTGTTCGATACTACAAATCGTATGCCCGCTAAATTGTCCTAACTGCAACACGTTTTTATCATGGCTGTAACTGGTCTCTATCTTCCATCTCATGAAATAAAGCGTTTTAAAAATCTCTTTTTTGTACTTTTTACAGTCGTACAAATTGGTTAGTAAAACTTCTATTTCTCCTGTTTCCAATTCTACCTTAATCATTCGTATAGGTATTGTTGTATGAAGAAAAACACTGAACCCATATTCTTTCATTTTATGGATGGCTCTATAATTTGGTCCAAGATTTATAACTTTATCAACATCTGGACTTAACATAAAAGCACTGACTTCCTTATTAAAACCTTGTTTGCATCGCATCACAAAATGTTTTGTCTTTTCCTGATGAATCAATAAATACATCAATGAAAAACTCGCAAATCCTCTATCATAAATAGACAAACTACCTTCTGGGATGCATTCAATATGCTGTGCAACTATACTTTTTTCACCAATTTTTATTGGATGTATTTTCGAGAATACAGTAATTTTATTCAACACATCATAAAACTTCATTATTCCAGCCATTGGGACTTCCTTAATATGATTTCCATGAGTACCAAAATGATTTTTTACTTCTTGCTTATCTACCAGATTAATAGTAGAACCATCCACTGCTATGAGTAAGAAACCATTCCATTTTTTGACCTTATCACCATAATAATTATAAAAAGAGTTTACTAATAGCTGATTCCAAACTTCAAAAAACAATGGTTTTAGCTTTTTTCTCTGGATACTTAACGCTGATTTTGTGCAGCTTAAATTCTCCGAAAGACAATTCTCAAAAAAATTTTGAATCTCTATAGATAAACTCTTTTTGAGCATGTTAACAATTAGAAACACAGTTCGGTTATAGGTCAATTTTCTATTTCTAGTAAAATCGGAAGCCTTATTTGTAAATAATTTTCTTAAATCATGATCAGTATTAATAATTTTTAAAAATTCTTTTAACTCTTCTATTATTTTTATATTTGCTTCTACCATTGGGATTGTATTTTTGTCAATTACAAAGAACCTAATTTAGGTTCGTAACCCAATGGTTTTTATCTATTTGTGTCTTAACTTAATGACATTG
>NZ_JABSNK010000034.1 GCF_013294005.1 Flavobacterium gelidicaeli | reverse complement strand
CATTGTTGTCCGATAAAAAAAGAAGCCAAATTAATGGCTTCTTAAAATAATCGTAATTTAGAGTTGCAAAATTCAAATAACGATGGGTAAAAATAAGTATTTTTCGACTAAGTCTGTTTTCGGACAGCTAATTTCTTTAATAGATGACTCCATGATTCAGAAAGCTGTTGAGAAATATAATTCAGACCGATATGTAAAACGTTTCAAGAGTAAAGATCATCTATTTAGTATGATATTTTGTTGCATAGAAAAGTGCAACTCTTTACGAGAAGTATCTGGGGGAATGCTTGGTTTGTCAGGTAAGGAAGAAACTGTTAGAATCAACTCTCTTCCCAAAAAGAGTACTTTGGCGGATGCCAACAAGGGACGTAAGGTTGAGTTTTTTGAAGAAATTTATACCAATTTACTTCAGAAATATAGCTTCGTTTTATCGGACAGTCGAATTAAAGAAGCTTTGAAGAAGGATGTTAAGATTGTAGATAGTACCACAATAAGCTTGTTTAAAGATATATTAAAATGTGTTGGTAGGAAGTCTGTTGACGGAAAAAGTAAAGGAGGAATTAAATCGCATAGTGTGATAAATGCCGATGAAAAGGTACCAAGTTTAGTTTGGTTCACATCAGCCACAACGCATGATCATCAGTTTTTGAAAAGGCTAAAATGCGATGAACATACCGTTTATATATTTGACAAAGGATACAATGATTACAAAGCTTTTGAGCATTTTACAGCTCAAAAAACAGGTTTTGTAACGAGAATAAAAGAGAATGCAAAATATGAAGTAACACAAACAAATGACATTCAAGGGAACATTCACTGCGGTGTTTTATCGGACGCAATCATTGAAGTTGAAGTCAATAAGGAAGGCGTAAAAACCAGATTGAAATTAAGAAAAATAATGTACTATGACAGAGAACACAAAAGAAGCTTTGAGTTTATTAGTAATTTGTTCGACTTTAGAGCAGACACAATAGCTGCACTTTATAAAATACGTTGGCAAATAGAGCTTTTGTTCAAACAAATCAAGCAAAATTTTCCTCTAAAATATTTTTTAGGAGACAATGAAAACGCTATTAAAATCCAAATTTACTGTGTTCTAATAGTAAATCTATTGCTAGGCGTGGTAAAGAAAAGCTTGAAACGACAATGGTCTTTCTCGAATTTAGTTAGTTTTTGTAGAATTCATTTATTCAATTACATTCACCTAACTAAATTCTTAGAAAGCCCTGAAAAAGACTGGGAATTAGATCATATAAAAGATGGTCAAATAGGTTTATTTGATGATTATTTAGCAACTGGATAAAATTCGATATAACAAACCAAAAGTTATATTTTTTAGTACATCGAATTCTCAAGATAGTACTCGAAAACAAGCTGAACTAGGTTAAAACCTCGTCAAGCCTTGCAAAATAAAGAAAAAATAACTTTCAAATTATTTTTACCGGACAACAATG
>NZ_JABSNK010000033.1 GCF_013294005.1 Flavobacterium gelidicaeli | reverse complement strand
TATTCTAAAATTAAGTGTATTATCTAAGAAAAATACTAAATTTGATTTATTAAAAATAACTAACGATGTTGCGATAGACCCTTGAATCCGCCTTTTGCGGTGAAAAAATTACTCACTTCGCTCCTACTAAGAAAATAATCTGCAATCCAAAAAATTGATGATTATTAAGAAGGTTTTGAAAAAGCTTGTGTCGAAATAAATTCTGGTAAAATCGTTAAGCCGAAAGTAATTGATTAAATTAAAGTGATGCAGTTTGCGTCGAAATAGATTCTGGCGATTCATCAAGCCGAAAATAATTTGCTTCAATTAAAGTGATGCAGTTTGTGTCGAAATAGTTTTTGGTGAATTCATTAAGCCGAAAGTAAGTTGGTTCGATTAAAGTGATGCAGTTTGCGTCGAAAAATAATTTGTTGAAATCGTTACGCCGAAAGCATTTTGGTTAAATTAAAGTGATGTAGTTTGTAGCCAAAAGTATTGCGGTGAAAAATTGAATAACGACGAAATTTTGTGCTGAAAAATACATATTATAACAGCGGTTTGCATAAATGGCGAAATATGTGGTAAATTCACGTTTATCTTTCGCAAGAAATTTTATCTTAGCCGAAAATAATCGGTTACGAAGTTCGCCACTTTTGCAAGCCGCGACACGTTGGCAGTAATATTATGAGAACCGAAAACAAACAACGAACATTCATTTATATCACTTTCTTAATCATTGGAATAATGATTACTAATTCTTGTAATTCAACCAAAAGCAAAATTTCTAAAACAGAAGAAAATCTAATTCCAGTAGCCGAAAAAACTATCGACGTTGATATTAGTTTAGGTAAAATTGAGAAATATATTGACATTGAAAAAAGAATAAATTCAGAAGATGTAACTCGCGATTATTTTGTGGACATTGGTGAAGGTATATATCCCTTTATTAAAAATCATTCTTTTGAAATACCAAAAGAGTTTAAGTTTATTCCTGAAACATCAATCGAATTGAGTAAAAGTTATTACTACACAAAAGACGGAAATGTAAAGTTGATTTTATATGAATGGAATAAAATGGATACAGCGACTGTTGATAGCAGAAAATTCAAATCAATATTTATAAATTTAGAAAAAATAATTACTGCAAAAATTGGTCAATATTCTTCAAAGAAAATCGAAAGTGATAAACTTAAAAATGACAAAACTTATCGAGATGATGTTAAATGGAAAAGTTCAGAACTAAATGCATATCTATTCAGATTTGGAGATAGAAATAATAATTATAACCAAATAAGGTTAGCGATATATAAAGATTAATAAATACTACTGCCAACAGCGGTTTGCAAAAATGGCGAAATAAGTGGTAAATTCACGTTTACCTTTCGCAAGAAATTTTATCTTAACCGAAAAATCTCGGTCACGAAGTTCGCCACTTCTGCAAGCCGCGAGACGTTGTACGAGACTTATGCCGAAATCAGGAGAATTCAATAACCTAACGCAACAAATGATAAATTTTATCTTTGTTGAATTATGAAAAAAACCTACAAGCGATTATCATTAGAAGAACGTATT
>NZ_JABSNK010000031.1 GCF_013294005.1 Flavobacterium gelidicaeli | reverse complement strand
CTTCTAATGATAATCGCTTGTAGGTTTTTTTCATAATTCAACAAAGATAAAATTTATCATTTGTTGCGTTAGGTTATTGAATTCTCCAAAATGGCGAAATATATATTATAACGTGTCGCGGCTTGCAGAAGTGGCGAACTTCGTGACCGATTATTTTCGGCTAAGATAAAAGTTATTGCGGAAGATAAACGTGAATTTACCACATATTTCGCCATTTATGCAAACCGCTGTTATGGGCTGTGATTTTTTTTTATGTTCAATAGTTACATTCCAACTTTCAATTTTCTGCTTTTCAAGTTTCAGTTTTTCGGTTCTAATTTTCGCACTTCTGTTTTTCAAATTTATGCTTTTCGATTCCAACTTTCAAGTTTCTGCTTTTCGGTTCTAACTTTCACGCTTCTTTTTTTTCAATTTTCTACTTGTCGATTCCAATTTTCAAGTTTCTGCTTTTCGATTCCAACTTTCACGGCTTCGCACTTCTGAATCACATTTTTTAATAATTTCGAGATTAAACATCAAAAAAACGTCAGCGTAAATTCCACCGGAATTTTCATAGATCATAGCCCATAACGTGTCGCGGCTTGCAGAAGTGGCGAACTTCGTGACCGATTATTTTCGGCTAAGATAAAATATCTTGCGAAAGACAAACGTGAATTTACCACATATTTCGCCATTTTTGCAAACCGCTGTTGGCAGATGTTTTTTTTATAGTTCGTTAAAGTCATTTGGAATACAGGCATTTGCAAACAATTCTCCAAACTCCATTAATCTTCTTTCACTATTTATAAATACTCCTATTTGTTTTTTTGTTACTTCGTCATAAATAGCTTCTTGTTGACCAACTTGCCAGGTTCCAGCAAGATTTAAACTATTTAGATGATCCATATTCATCCAAATATTTTGTGGGAAATCAAGCTTTTCCATTGGGAATTCCTCGAAAAGAGTTTCTTTATTTATAAAACGATTTTTCTCCTCAACATAATCTGATTTCTGTTTTATTTCGTAATTTTTCTGCTTTAGATAAAACAAGATTACCGCTTCATCTCTACTTAATTGTTTGATTATACTTGGAAATGCTGGATGAGCTAAATCTTGTTTAGATTTGTCAATGGATAAAGCTAAAAGATTTACAAAGAATTCACTTAGTAAAGTATTTTCATATGTCAAACTTAAACCTTCAAGTGTCGGAATTACAATTTGAGGATGACCTTCGATTAAGTTTTCTTTATCAACTCTTTCTGAAACTTTTTCCAAATATCTTTCCCATCTGTCATGTTGTTTTGATAAATATTCAAATGGAGCAAGTAAAAATCTTGATGTTTTCGCAACACTTTCAAGTGATTTTCCGATTTGCTTCATCGCAGGACTTAAAGCATCTTCATATACTTTGTCAACAGGAATTAAACTCTTTATTTCATCTTGTATCATAATTTTCTGTCTTTTCCGTTAAAATATCTGCCAACGTGTCGCGGCTTGCAAAAGTGGCGAACTTCGTAACCGATTATTTTCGGCTAAGATAAAATTTATTGCGAAAGATAAACGTGAATTTACCACATATTTCGCCATTTATGCAAACCGCTGTTATAATATGTATTTTTCAGCACAAAATTTCGTCGTTATTCAATTTTTCACCGCAATACTTTTGGCTACAAACTGCATCACTTTAATTGAACCAAAATACTTTCGGCTTAATGAATTCATCAAAATCTATTTCGAAGCAAACTGCATCACTTTAATTTATCCAAAATACTTTCGGCTAAATGAATTCGCCACAATATTTTTCGACGCAAACTGCATCACTTTAATTTAACCAAAATACTTTCGGCTTAACGATTT
>NZ_JABSNK010000030.1 GCF_013294005.1 Flavobacterium gelidicaeli | reverse complement strand
AGCCAAACATTAACAGCTACTGCAACTGGAGGAACTATTACATGGTACACTGCAGCAACAGGAGGTACAGTTGTAACTACACCTACTCAAGTTGGAGTTGGGACAAAAACATACTATGCTGAATCTTCAAACGGAACTTGTTCTAGTTTGACAAGAACAGCGGTTAAATTAACTATTAATGCGGCTCCAAATGCACCAACAGCAGCTGATCAAACAGTTTGTTATAATGGTAATACTAGCCAAACATTAACAGCTACTGCAACTGGAGGAACTATTACTTGGTACACTGCAGCAACAGCTGGTACAATTGTAACTGCACCTACTCAAGTTGGAGTTGGAACTAAAACATACTATGCTGAATCTTCAAATGGAACATGTTCTAGTTTGACAAGAACAGCGGTTAAATTAACTATTAATGCGGCTCCAGATGCACCAACAGCAGCTGATCAAACTGTTTGTACTGATGGTAGTACTAGCCAAACATTAACAGCTACAGCAACTGGAGGAACTATTACTTGGTACACTGCAGCAACAGGAGGTACAGTTGTAACTGCACCTACGCAAGTTGGTGTTGGAACTAAAACATATTATGCTGAATCTTCAAACGGAACATGTTCTAGTTTGACAAGAACAGCGGTTAAATTAACTATTAATGCGGCTCCAAATGCACCAACAGCAACTGATCAAACAGTTTGTTATAATGGTAATGCTAGCCAAACATTAACAGCTACAGCAACTGGAGGAACTATTACATGGTACACTGCAGCAACAGGAGGTACAGTTGTAACTACACCTACTCAAGTTGGAGTTGGGACAAAAACATATTATGCTGAATCTTCAAACGGAACTTGTTCTAGTTTAACAAGAACAGCGGTTAAATTAACTATTAATGAGGCTCCAGATGCACCAACAGCAGCTGATCAAACAGTTTGTACTGATGGTAGTACTAGCCAAACATTAACAGCTACTGCAACTGGAGGAACTATTACATGGTACACTGCGGCAACAGGAGGTACAGTTGTAACTGCACCTACTCAAGTTGGAGTTGGAACAAAAACATACTATGCTGAATCTTCAAACGGAACTTGTTCTAGTTTGACAAGAACAGCGGTTAAATTAACTATTAATGAGGCTCCAAATGCACCGGTAGCTAGCGCACCAATTCAACCAACATGTTCTGTTGCTACAGGAAGTGTGAAGTTGAGTGGTTTACCTTCTGGAAACTGGACGATAACTCCCGGGAATTATACTGGAAACACTTCAGATTATACAATTACAGGTTTAAGTGCTGGTAAATATAATTTTACTGTTACAAATTCATTAGGATGTTCTTCTAATGAATCTGTAGAAGTTGTAATCAATTCACAGCCAACAGCACCTGCAGCACCTATTGCTAAAATAAGTGTTCAGCCTAAGTGTGGTGCTATTACGGGTACAGTTTTAATTACATCAGCTGGTACAGGTTTTGAATATAATGTTGATGGTGGTAACTATCAATCGACTACTACCTTTTCAAATCTAACTCCAGGTACCCATAAATTTACAGTTCGTAACACAAAAGATAACACATGTATTTCTAATGAAACTACAGTTGTTCTAAATAACTATATATGTGCAGTTGATGATGCTATTCCTACAACGAATGGATTGGCTGGAAACACGAATGCTGGAAATGTTCTTAAAAACAATCCAACTTCACCTGATACTTTGAACGGTGCACAAGCTACTGTGTCGAATGTAAAAATCACAGTGGTTACACCTGCAACACCGAAAACAACGGGTGCTCTGGTACCAACTGTTAATCCAATTACTGGTATTGTTTCAATTCCTGAGGGAACACCGGCTGGAACATACAGAATCGATTATAAAATTTGTGACATATCAAATGCAGACAATTGTGATGATGCAACCGTAACTATTCCAGTTACTGCTGCTTCTATCGATGCTATTGATGATAAAGGAGCAGACATAAATGGATTAAATGGAGGAACTACCGTTGCTAACGTATTAGTGAATGATGAGTTGAATGGTAAAGCAGTAGTTGC
>NZ_JABSNK010000029.1:5590-5963 GCF_013294005.1 Flavobacterium gelidicaeli | reverse complement strand
AGTTATTCTAAAATTAAGTGTATTATCTAAGAAAAATACTAAATTTGATTTATTAAAAATAACTAACGATGTTGCGATAGACCCTTGAATCCGCCATTTTGCGGTGAAAAATTCCCTATTTCACACCTACTAAGAAAATAATCTGCAATCCAAAAAGTTGTCGTTTATCAAAGAAAATTTGAAAAGTTTTATGTGAAATAGAAACTAGCGAAATCATTAAGCAGAAAGTAATTTGGACAAATTAAAGTGATGCAGTTTGCGTCGAAATAAATTTTGGTGAAATCGTTAAGCCGAAAGTATATTGGTTAAATTAAAGTGATGCAGTTTGCGTTGAAATAGATTATGGTGAAATCGTTAAGCCGAAACTAATTTA
>NZ_JABSNK010000029.1:0-5494 GCF_013294005.1 Flavobacterium gelidicaeli | reverse complement strand
TTTACTTCAATTAATGCGATGCAGTTTGTGGCGAAAAATATTGAGACGGAATTATTAACCAGAAAGTAATTTGGATTAATGAAAATGATGCAGTTTGCGTTGAAATAGATTATGGTGAAATCGTTAAGCCGAAACTAATTTACTTCAATTAATGCGATGCAGTTTGTGGCGAAAAATATTGAGACGGAATTATTAACCAGAAAGTAATTTGGATTAATGAAAATGATGCAGTTTGTGGCGAAAAGTATTGTGCCGAAAAATTGAATAACGAGGAATTTTTGTGCTGATAAAAACATATTACAACACTGGTTTAGCATGATGGGGAATTTAGTGGAATTTCCGTTTTTTTTCATATATTCGTACAGCCAAAAATAATCTGCTTAAAAGTTCCCCACCAAGCTAAGCCAGGAACCGTTAAGCAATATAATATCAAAAAAAGAATCTTCTTAAATTCATATTTTATTTAAGTAGAAAATATTCAAAAAAGTGTTTATAGCGAAAGTTGGAATGAAAAATTATAGCTGAAATGTTTGTGGCGAAAGTTTAAGCGGAAAATGATTACCGAAGTGTTTGTGGCGAAAGTTGTAGCGGAAAATGATTACCGAAGTGTTTGTACCGAAAATTGAAACGGAAAATGATTGCCGACGTATTTGTCCTGAAAGTTGAAACGGAAAATGATTGCCGAAGTAATTGTGGCGAAAGTTAGAGCGGAAAAATCATAAAAAATATTTAACCGAAAAACTTCTGAAAATTCATTCAAAATCCTTAGAATATTACTAAAATTGTCGTATAATTACATTGCTTAACAACGGTTTTGCAATAGTGGGGTTTTAGTGGAATTATCGTTTCGCTTCAAATTTTTTTTAAACCGAAAATTTATCGTTTACGATTTCCCCACCATTTCAAAGCCGCAAAACGTTAAGCAATATAATATCTAAAAAAAATCTGCTTAAATTCACATTTATGATAAAGTAGAAAACATTTTGAAATCAGCATCTTAAGCGGAATTTGGAATGAAAAATTATTGCTGAAATGTTTGTGGCGAAAGTTGAAACGGAAAATGATTGCCGAAGTGTTTGTGGCGAAAGTTCAAGCGGAAAATGATTGCCGAATTTTTGTGGCGAAAGTTGGAGCGGAAAATGATTGCCGAAGTGTTTGTGGCGAAAGTTGAAACGGAAAATGATTGCCGAACTGTTAGTGGCGAAAGTTGGAGCGGAAAAATGATAAAAGATATTTAGCCGAAAAACTTCTGAAAATTCATTTAAAATCCACAAAATATTGCTAAAATTGTCGTATAATTACATTGCTTAACAACAGTTTTGCAATAGTGGGGTTTTAGTGGAATTATCGTTTCGCTTCAAATTTTCTTTAAGCCAAAAATTTATCGTTTATGATTTCCCCACCATTTCAAAGCCGCAAAACGTTAGTGGCTATTTTGGCTGAACGCACTGATAATAAGGAAAAATGAAACAAATCATACTTTTAATTTTTAGTTTTTTAGTATTTGCTTGTAATAGCAAAGCACAAAATAATGACTTAAAAACAGAAGAAAAAACTACCGAAAAAAGCGTAATAAAAAAACTAAACGGAAAACAAATAGTTCAAGAATTAGAAAAACTAAACTTTTTTAACTTAACCGACAAAACAGAACTGAATGCTGAAAAAATTGAATTAGAAAAAGCTTTTAACGAACTTGATTTTTTTGAAGGGAAATTAAGAGGCGAAACTTTAAATTTTGTTAACAATCGTTTTTATTCAATTGACAGCGAAGAACTTTTTGAAGTTGGTGGTTTAACTAACTATCTAAAAATTATGAAACTAACTTTTGAAAAGCTAGGTTTAAAACTAAACTATTCAAATGAAAAAAGTTCGCAAACAAAAAAATATTGGAAACATACAATTGAACTAAACGGAAAAGAATATGTTGCGTTTGAAAATAACTTTGGAGAATTAGATTGGGGAATTGCTTACGTGAAATTTATCGAAATGCTAAACGCAGAATTAGAAGCTCAGAAAAGCGATGAGAGATTTTATCCGATTTCAGCACAAAATGACGGAAGACTAGTTTTACTAACAAAAAAACAGTTTGAATTTGTAAAAGAAAATTATCCAAACGATAATGAACATCCGAAAACTTTAGAAATTTGGAAAACGGAAAATGGAATTAAATAAAAAAACAGCCACTAACAGCGGTTTGCAAAAATGGCGAAATATGTGGTACATTCACGTTTATCTTTCGCAAGAATTTTTATCTTAGCCGAAAATAATCGGTTACGAAGTTCGCCACTTCTGCAAGCCGCGACACGTTGCAAGCGATTTTAACCAAAACCAACGTGAAAATTATGAAAAACAAATTTAAAGAATTACTCAAATTTACAATTTTATTCATTTTCATTTTATCATTGATGACTAATTGTGAACAGAATTCATTAATCGAAACCAATCAAAATTCTCTTATTAGCCATCAACAATCAAGATTTAAAGTAACTGTTTTGACTAACGAAAAAATCAAATCAAATAATAAAATTGTGCAAAAATTAATTAGTATTGACCTAAAAAATAAAAAAAGTAATTCTGCTTTTTCAAAAGAAATTCATAATAAACTCGGTTTTACTATTAATACTGACAATGTAAATTACATGGAAGACACCCAAACTGGCATACACTCTTACAGTTTCCAAATCCTCAGAGATTCCATTAAAACATCTAATCTTGAAAACCTTTTGATTCAATCAAATAGTAAGGGTGGTTATGATGCTTACATTATTCAGTATGGTTTTACTTCTGAAGAATATGCTAACTTAAATACCAAATCAATAAAAAAATATAAGACTTCAATATATTCGGTCGATTTTGACACTTCTACTTTCAAAAATGGTACGTTTTCTAAAATGGCTTTTGGATGTACTGAAACTTGGGAATGGGCTATGATAGATGATGGTGACAGAGGTGAACTAGTTGGTGCAGGCAATGAAGAACCTTTTGAGGCAGGATGGGTACTTACAGGTATTTCTTGCGGCTATTCTGATGACGGCACAGGAAATAGTGGAGGACAAGCCACTAATCTAACAAATACATCAGGAGGAGGAGCTTCGGCTGTAATAGCTGCACCTAATACAGTTCCATATACCTCTCAACTAAAAAACTTTGAAAGTGGTACTTTAAATTCCGTTGAAAGAACTTATTACAATAGAGATTCCGATATAAAAAATACCCTGGGACAATATTTAATTGACCAAAACTTCTCTAACACTGCAAAACTTGATGCAAAATTGGCATTAGAATTTTCAAGTAAATATGAACTCAATTTTCACCAGTTTAATTGGGTGTTTAATAATAGAGATAGCGAGGAATTACTAGACATTAAATCTTACTTAAATGAAATAATTTTTGTAACTCCTGAAATTGAGAGTTTTTTTAAAAAAGTGATTGACAGTGAAATAGAAACAAATAATAGTACGGAAGTTGATTTTGATTATAGAGTTATAGTTGACAAATCACTTAAAAACAATCCTAATCTATATGGGGTATATTCACAACTTGGTAAAGCTCCAGGTTTTCAAACCTATTTACAGAAATTTGACAACAAGTTCTTGCTTGCTAATTTAAAACTTAGTGTTGATAATCAGTTCGGGATTAATTATCCAATTAATCAAAATGCACAGGCTATAACATTAACTCCTGAAAATTATTTGATTAAAATTATCCTCAATAATGACGCTAGCTTACCAAGTAACATTATGAAATTTCCAAAAATCATTTCACCAATAATATTTATACACGAAATGATGCATGCTGAAATAAACAGAATTTTATTGAAGTGTTCAAAACTCCCTAATGTCAATACTCAAAATATGACAGATAAACAATGGGGAATTTACCTCAAAAATATTCAAAATGATTTTCCAAAGCTATATAAATATTACGAACAGTATCAACTTAACACCACAAATCCCACAGAATTCCAACATGAATATATGGCTGACAGATATAGAAATACCATAAAGCAAGTTCTAAAGCAATATGATAGTAATGCTCATTCTGAAGAGTTCTATAACACACTATCTTGGTTCGGACTAAAAGGTACAGCTGCTTGGACTAATTTAAAAATAGAACAAAGAGATCAAATAAATAATTCACTTCTAAACATTTACGAAAATGAACCGTATTTTAATTAATAGTTGTTTTTTACTTTTTATCCTCAATATATATGGACAAAAGATAGAGAAAAAATCGATCTATCTAGAATTCAAGCTTGATACAAACTGTCCACGAAATATGAAATTTTATAAAGAAGATGAAAGTGGGATAGTTTTTAATATTTTTTGTGAAACAGGAGGATCCTTTCTATGGCAAAACAAATCCGATACTTTATCAATCTGCAAATTAAAAAATTACAACACAATAAGTTTTGAAGAGGTAGAAAAATTAGAAAAGCAATGGAGAATCGACAATAAAAAAGCAATGATTAAAAAATTTGGAAAAATATATCCACGTTATAATAAAAACGGCATATTTAAAACCTATCTAATAGAAGTAATAAATGCGTTAGAATTTGTAGTTTACTCCGTTGAATGGAGACATTTGGAGACTGTGGAGTAATAAAAAAACCTCTTGCAACCGCCATTTTGAGCTAGCTGGAGTTTAGTGGAATTACCGTTTCGCATCAAGTTTTCGTTAAGCCGAAAATTGAGCGTTTACAAACTTCCAGCCATCTCAAAGTGGCAAACCGTTAGCGGTCAGCTTAAAAAAAAACGAAATATGACGTTTAAAAATATACTTTTATTTTTATTGTTTTCCCTTTTAATTTACAACATAAAAAGAATAATATTTTATATCAGAAACTACAATGAAATAAAAGAAATTCATTTTAAGAAAAGAACAAAATTAGATTTAACAAAATTGACAAAAATATCAAATGGACGTTTTGTCTTTGGTTTAGCAGAATATTTAAGATTCAAATCTGAATTTTATTATGATAAAGAATATTTATACGTAATAAACACTAAAAATCAAGTGGTCAAACATAAAATATCTGAAATAACAGAGGTCAGTAAAACCTCAATAATAATTAACGACAGAAGAGTTTGGAAAATTATTATCAATGAAAAAATAATTTATAAGCTTACAAATAACGATACTTTATCCAACAATAATTTTAATTACTTCTTGGACAAAGTAAACGAAAATATCAATTCTACAATCGACTCGAATTGGTTGTGGTGATCAATCAAATAACAAAAAAGCCGAACCGCTAACACTGGTTTAGCATGATGGGGAATTTAGTGGAATTACCGTTTATTTTCATATATTCGTTTAGCCAAAAATAATCTGCTTAAAAGTTCCCCATCAAGCTAAGCCAGGAACCGTTGTGCGCTATTCGGCCAAAAATACGCTCAAATTCAATAACTTAAATACAATTATATGAATTCAGATTACATTGAAAAAATTTTTGGAAAAAGTAGAAATGAAGTAACACTAAATGATATAAAAG
>NZ_JABSNK010000028.1 GCF_013294005.1 Flavobacterium gelidicaeli | reverse complement strand
AGTTATTCTAAAATTAAGTGTATTATCTAAGAAAAATACTAAATTTGATTTATTAAAAATAACTAACGATGTTGCGATAGACCCTTGAATCCGCCTTTGCGGTGAAAAAATCACTTGCTTCGCTCCTTCTCAGAAAATAATCTGCAATCCAAAAAATGATGATTATTAAGAAAGATTTGAAAAAGTTTATGTCGAAATAAATTCTTGTAAAATTCTTAAGCAGAAAGTAATTTGGTTAAATTAAAGTGATGCAGTTTGCGTCGAAAAATATTGTGGCGAATTCATTTAGCCGAAAGTATTTTGGTTAAATTAAAGTGATGCAGTTTGCGTCGAAAAAATTTTGGTAAAATCGTTAAGCCGAAAATTATTTGCTTCAATTAAAGTGATGCAGTTTGCGTCAAAAAATATTGTGGCGAATTAATTAAACCGAAAATTATTTGCTTCAATTAAAGTGATGCAGTTTGTAGCCAAAAGTATTGTGGTGAAAAATTGAAAGACGAAAAATTTTGTGCTAAATAATACCTATTATAACACTGGTTTAGCATGATGGGGAATTTAGTGGAATTTCCGTTTTTTTTCATATATTCGTACAGCCAAAAATAATCTGCTTATAAGTTCCCCACCAAGCTAAGCCAGGAACCGTTGTAATATATTTTAACGCCGAATTTTGCGGTGAAAAATTCCTTGCTTCACTCCTACTAAGAAAATAATCTGCAATCCAAAAAGTTGTCGTTTATAAAAGAAAATTAGAACAGTTTTATGTGAAATAGATTGTGGCGAAATCGTTAAGCCGAAAGTAATTTGCTTCAATTAATGCGATGCAGTTTGTGGTGAAAAATATTGTACCGAAATCATTAAGCCGAAAGTAATTTGGATTAATGAAAATGATGCAGTTTGTGGCGAAAAGTATTGTGCCGAAAAATTGAATAACGAGAAATCCTTGTGTTGATAAAAACATATTACAACAGCGGTTTGCATAAATGGCGAAATATGTGGTAAATTCACGTTTATCTTTCGCAAGAAATTTTATCTTAGCCGAAAATAATCGGTTACGAAGTTCGCCACTTTTGCAAGCCGCGACACGTTATAATATATATTTCGCCATTTTTGCGGTGAAAAAATCACTTACTTCGCTCCTACTCAGAAAATAATCTACAATCAAAAAAATTGATGATTATTAAGAAGGTTTTGAAAAAGTTTGTGTGAAATGAATTCTGGTAAAATCGTTAAGCCGAAAGTATTTTGGTTAAATTAAAGTGATGCAGTTTGCGTCGAAAAATATTGTGGCGAATTCATTTAGCCGAAAGTATTTTGGTTAAATTAAAGTGATGCAGTTTGCCTCGAAATAGATTTTGATGAATTCATTAAGCCGAAAGTAATTTGGTTAAATTAAAGTGATGCAGTTTGCGTCGAAAAATCTTATGATGAAATCGTTACGCCGAAAGCAGTTTGGTTAAATTAAAGTGATGCCGTTTGTATCCAAAAGTATTGCGTTGAAAAATTGAATAACGAAGAAATTTTGTGCTGAAAAATACATATTATAACACTGGTTTAGCATGATGGGGAATTTAGTGGAATTTCCGTTTTTTTTCATATATTCGTACAGCCAAAAATAATCTGCTTATAAGTTCCCCACCAAGCTAAGCCAGGAACCGTTAGCAAATATTATACAAGACCACGAAAATGAGACATTTAAAAATTCTAATTCTACTATTACTAAGCCTAAGTTTACAAGCACAAAATTACTGTGTAAATTTCACAGACTTTGTTAACGATTTCTCAGACTCAAAGTTTCCTATCGAGCTCAAGAAATTGCTAAAAGAATCTGATGCCGACTATCTAACAGCTTGGAATCATTTGAAACGTGGAGGTATTGATTTTGAGGCTAGAACGAATCCTGAATTATTAAAAAAATTACGTGTTGACCTCGACAATACAAAATATGGACTTCAAGAAATTTTTGAAGCAGATGCAGAAGAAATTCTCATTTGGAAACAACTTAAAGACGACCCTTTTTACAATGGCGAACTTATAAAGGAAACCACAGACCCAAAGCTATTAAAATGGAAAGACCGAGAATTCTTTAAAGCTGTAACTAAAAAAGGAGATGACTTTGAAATAGCAATGCTTAACAAAGTTAAAACTAGAACTGGAGCAGAATACGAAAAACTTAAAGAACTAATACCCGATATTGACCAAAGAAAATTAGTAAGTCAAATGCAATTTTGTTTGCCAGGTTTTTTACCACCTTGTAATGCTAAAGGCGAATTTTTTATTGCCGACCAAGTTTGGATAAAATATGATAATCGTGGAAGAATTCAAGATATGGTTGTTGTGGATGCAAAACTAAGCGAAGGTACTGCATTAACAAGTGGACAAACTGCTGCTAAAAACCAAACAGGAAAAGGAAGTTTAGCGTTTAAACCCCAAAAAGCAAAAACAGTTGATGAAACTACAAGCCTTGACTTACCCGATGAAATAAACCAAGGAACTCTTATTGAAATCAAGAGTTTTTATAAACTATTTGGAGATGGAAATGATACATTTAAAAGCGTGAAAAAGTTAAATTAATGACAATAGATAAAAAGATATTACAGACAAAAATATTAGAGAAATTAAAAGATAATTATCAATCCAAAATAATAGATAGTGAATATATAACCTTTAAAACCAATAAAAACAGCATCGATATTGAGTTCAGCTTTAGAATACAATTTTATAATCGTATTTCGTTCGAAGGTTTTAAGATATGTTTAATTGAAATTGAAGACAAAATTTATCCTTTAATATTAAAAGAATTAAACAATTTTTATAGCAAGTATTTTGGGATTTCTTTTATGAGATTCTATAAACCTGAAATTGAGTTTTCTATATATGAAATTAACAATGAAGAAGATATCAATTTATATTTAAACCATGTTATACAATGTTTAGAATACCACGAAAAAGAAGTTTTTCCAAAATTATTAGACATTAATTTTTTAGCTGAATATGTAGGTTCTGTTCCATTTGAGAATCAATTAGAAATCCCTGTAGGAGGCAAATATCCAGTAAGTTTGTTTAAAAAATTAGCCGTTTTAAAATGGGGAGGAGAAGAGGAAAAGTATATGTTATATAAAAAAGGTTTAGCTGAATTTATAGAAGAAGATTTTAAAGACCCTAAATATGGTGATGAAGCTCCAACCTATAAGAAAGGTTATTTAAAATTAATTAAACATTTAGAAAACGAACCCAATCCATTAAAGAAAAATAACATTTGCTAACAGCGGTTTGCAAAAATGGCGAAATAAGTGGTAAATTCACGTTTATCTTTCGCAAGATATTTTATCTTAGCCGAAAGTAATCGGTTACGAAGTTCGCCACTTCTGCAAGCCGCGACACGTTAGCGGTCAGTTTGGCGGAACGCACAGAAAAACAGAACTTTAGAATTATAAAATGGAAATTTATATTATTGTTTTTTTAATAATTTTAGCAATTATTATCGGAGTAATTTGGTTAAGCTTTTGGTTACCTAAAAAACTTGGCTATCCGAAATTTGGAAAATATTTTTCAATAATAGTTGGAGTTTTAATTGGTTTATATGTTTTATCGGGAATTTTTGAAGACGAACTTTTCTCAAAAAAAAACGCAACAGAATTATTGACCGAACAGAATATTAAACTAAATGATGACTTTGAAATAAAAGAAAATAAATCAATGTCTTCAATTGGAGATTATTATCATACTTTCGTATTGAAAATTTCAGAAAAAGATAAAGTTAGAATAATCGACGAAATCAAAAATTCAAAAAACTTTAATATTGACAAAGAAACCGAAACTTATTTTGACAACCGGAAAGATTATTATGAAGGACCAAAAAGAATAAAAAATTACGAAACTGAAAAACAGTTTGTAAGAGAACTTTTTGAACCGAACGGAAAAGGTTATGCTCCAACTTGGCAAAAAATAGAAATTGACAAAAATGAGAATTTATTAATATTTGAAGATATTGACGAATAAAAACCGAACCGCTAACAGCGGTTTGCAAAAATGGCGAAATATGTGGTAAATTCACGTTTATCTTTCGCAAGAAATTTTATCTTAGCCGAAAATAATCGGTCCCGAAGTTCGCCACTTCTGCAAGCCGCGACACGTTAGCCGACAGGCTCGCAGAACGCATAAAAAACCTAGAAAAAATGAAAAATATACTAATTCTGATTTTTCCAATTTTACTTTTTACAAACTGTAATAATTCTTCAAAAGTAAGCGGTTCAGAAAATAGAAAAATAGAATTAGTACCTGAACCAGATAAAGCTGAAAGATTAAAATATGAAGCACTTCAAGAACTAAAAAATTCAAAATGTGAAATTGAAAATCCTGATGTTTCACTTAACGGAATAGAATTGCGAAATTCTGAAAGTACAATTTCAATCATTGGTGATAAAGACAAAATAGATAAATTTGACCAATATCATTATTATTCAACTTTTGAAAAAGAAACTTTAACTTTAACGCAACATCCAGGAGATGGGAAATTTCAAATATCAATCATTAAAGTTGAGCTTTCTGACAAAGAATCATATCACTATAGAGAAATAAATTTTAATTCTTTTAAAACACAGAACGGAATAAAATTAGGAATGAGCAAAAAGCAAATTATTGAAAAAATCGGAAATTGTTACGCTTCAATTGATAGCACAAAAAGTTATATTGAACTATATTACAGAATTGAAAGTCCAAAAGACACTAAAGCAAAACTTCTCGAAAAAAATAATATGCCAATTTATTACGCTAGCTATAAACTTTGGGATGACAAATTAGAAAAATATGAATTTGGATTTGAATATCCGTAATTAAAAAAGCCCGATCGGCTAACAGCGGTTTGCAAAAATGGCGAAATATGTGGTAAATTCACGTTTATCTTTCGCAAGAAATTTTATCTTAGCGGAAAATAATCGGTCACGAAGTTCGCCACTTCTGCAAGCCGCAACACGTTATATGCAATTTTATGGAAAGAAAAAGCCTACTAAATCAACTTGAACTCGGTTATGCGCCATTAACTGCATATGAATTTGCAATTACTAAAAATGATATATTTATAGAACGTGCATTAAAAAATGCAAGTCTTTACATAATCGCTCAAAGACCAGTAATAACTTTTGAAAATGTAAGTGTAGATGAAAATAGTTATTCATTAATCTTTGAAATTCACCAAAAAGAAAATTCAAATATCATAAAGGGAAAATTACCATTAATACAAAAAGCAGTTGATTCAAATGACAATGATACAATAGCAGTTGCTTTTAATTATCTAGATAAAAAATCAGAAACACAAAATTCTTTTCCCTTATATAATATACACGGGTTTTCTCTTGTAAATGTATTAGAAAATGAAAACAAATTTTTAATATGGTTTTCACCAGAAAAACTACTCCAAAATTGGTGGAAAGGAAACATAGAATGTGAATTATACGGTGATTTTCGTTCATTCACAATCTATAAAGTCCACTATGTAGGAAAAGCAACAAGACAAAGTATCTTGAAGAGACTTACAGGTCATAATACTTTACAAGATATATTATCTTTAGAATCACCTGTAACTGAAAAACAACTTCCCGCAAATGAAATCGTAATATTACCATTTGAATTTAAAGACAATTTACAATTTCAAGTTTTTGGAAAAGAATCGACTATTGAAAATATGGTATCTTCATTAAAAGGAGAAAATTATCCTAAACAAGAAAAAGTATTTTTAGATGCTGAAAAAGCATTAATTAAAGCGATGCAACCACAATACAATAAAGAACTTTTTAAAAGTTATCCTATAAGTAAAGATGGACTTTATAACGATAATTATGATACAATTTCATATACTTTTATTGACCCAATAACTTTAAAATATAGCGAAGGAGAAATTTTGGGATGTTTAACAAATATAGGAGGAGATTCAATTATAATTTCTAATAACAAAGATTTTAAATTAGTAAAACATCAAGAATAAAAAAACTGCATATAACAGCGGTTTGCATAAATGGCGAATTATGTGGTAAATTCACGTTTATCTTTCGCAAGAAATTTTATCTTAGCCGAAAATAATCGGTTACGAAGTTCGCCACTTCTGCAAGCCGCGACACGTTAGCTGTAACCTTACCGAAAACCTGGAGAATTCAATAACCTAACGCAACAAATGATAAATTTTATCTTTGTTGAATTATGAAAAAAACCTACAAGCGATTATCATTAGAAGAACGTAT
>NZ_JABSNK010000027.1 GCF_013294005.1 Flavobacterium gelidicaeli | reverse complement strand
TACGTTCTTCTAATGATAATCGCTTGTAGGTTTTTTTCATAATTCAACAAAGATAAAATTTATCATTTGTTGCGTTAGGTTATTGAATTCTCCAATTCTGGTTTAAAATATATTACAACGTTCCTACGCTTTGCCGTGTTTGGGGCATTTAGAACGATTATTTTTGGCTTAACGAATATACGAATAAAAACGATAATTCCACTAAAGCCCCAAATACGGCAAAACGTGTGTTGCAATAACTAATTTTATGTATAATTATTCTTTTCGCAATTGACTTTTCCGCAATCTAGTTCGCTCCAATCTGCATCACTTAAATAGAACTAAAGTATTTTCGGCTGAACGATTTTTCATGATTATTTTTATACACAAACTAAATCGCTTCAATTTCGGAAAAATATTTTCTGCTTAATAAATTCGCCAAGTTTTAAAACGCAAACTGCATCACATAAATTTAACCAAATAAATTTCCGCTTAACAATTTATTTTTTTATTTTTCAGCACAAACTACATCACTTAACTTTGACCAAAATATTTTCTGCTTACCGATTTATTTTTATTTTTTAAACGCAAAGATCTGCAAGATTATTTATTGCAACGTTTTGCTGCTTTGAGATGGCTGGAAGTTCGTAACCGCTCAATTTTCGGCTTAACGAAAACTTGATGCGAAACGTTAATTCCACTAAACTCCAGCTAGCTCAAAACAGCTGTTGTGCGTTCGTTTTTTTATTTACGATTGTTTTAAAAGTTCTTCTAAAACTCTTTTGCCATTTTCATTTTCGGGGTTTAATTCAACAGATTTTTTATACATTTTAGTTGCTTCTTCTTTTTTATTCATCTTCAATAATATTTCTCCATAACTATCGTACGCATTTCCGCTTGCAGGATTTAATAACACGTTTAGCTTGAAAATTTCTAAAGCTTTTTCATTTTCGTTTTTATTTAAATATTCATATCCTAAATTATTTAGATTGTCCTCCGAATGAATATAGGCAGTATTTTCTTTTTTTACATTGTTTGACGAACTAATGGCATAATTTAGAGTACGTTTATAAACTTCCGTTTTCTGTTTTTCATTTAGTGTTTCTGCATAACTTTTCGCTATTGTTGTTATTACCAAACTTGGGTTATCAAACCAAATTCCGTGTCCACATTCAAATGCGGTAATACCGATACTTTTTGGATGACTGGCAACAAACTTTTTATGGCATTCTTTCCAATGTTCTACTTTTTCAGTTTCTTTAAAAGATGGAATTCCACTAACTAAATCTACAACTGGAATATTCTGTGGAATTGAAATTTCACTCATCATTTTTACAGTTTCACGTATATTTGCAGCCATATAATATATAGCAAGTTTGTTTTTTTTCCATTCTGGAATAAGTAGTTCTTGCTTTTTTAAATCGCTTTCTACAAACTTTTCCATAAAATGATGGTTTACATCAATTAATACAATCGATTTTACACGATTTGGATTCCTTACTGAATATAAAGTTGAAAAGTAACCGCCAAAAGAATGAGAAACTAACATAATTTGTTTATTATACCCCAATTTTTTTAATCCAGTTTCTAAATCCAAAATACTATTTAACATTCCGTGTTTTGAGTCTTCAGTTTCTAAAGTATTTATAGTGCTTTTACCTAAACCTTCTCTGTCGTATGTTATTATTGTTGCTCCAGTTATATCTGCAATTGGTTTCAAAATAGAATTCCAAACTCTTCCATCGCTTCCTGCACCAGCTTCAAAAAGAATGGGAATTCCTGAACCTTTTATAATGTTGAAATGTAGTTTATGATTTCCAACATCCACTAAAGTATCAATTGTTTGAGATTGACTTTTTATAGAACTAAAAAGTGTAAAAAAGATAATAACTTTTAGGAATAATTTCATTTTAAAATTTTAAGTTTTTGTTTTTTCGTTTTTCGGTTCGGTCTGCTAAAATGACGCACAACGTGTTGCGGCTTGCAGAAGTGGCGAAATTCGTGACTGATTATTTTCGGCTAAGATAAAATTTCTTGCGAAAGATAAACGTGAATTTACCACATATTTCGCCATTTTTGCAAACCGCTGTTAGCTGTAGTGCATTATTTTCTTCGGTTCGTTATTCGTTTATTTTACTTGTTATTGCATTTAATATTTTTGTTTTATCCACTATTAGTAAAAGCACAAAAACTGTAAGCGAAAGTCCAAACAAACTGAACACAAAAATTGCAAAATATTTAATTGTCCATTCTAAAGCAACTTTTACCCTGTGAATAAAACTTATATTTTTTTCTGTAGCACCTTCGTACATAGAAAGTTTAACCGTACAAAACTCATTTTCTGTGTCAAAGTTGCCAAGTTCGACGCCAAGTTCTTGAGCTTTTTCTTCAATTTCTAAAATTTTGTCGTTTAATGCTACAAAATCTGCAATTTGTCCACCTTTTGATTTTAGGTCGTTTAAGTTTTGTAGAGTTTTTTCAATAGAGGTTTTCTTTGCATTTAGTTGCCTATATTCGTTTGTTTTATCAACTTTTGTAATTTCAGTTGCTTTTATAACACCTATCTTTTGAAGGTCAATATATAAGCTGTCAAAAAGAATTGGATTTACACCAATTAGTAGATGAATTTGTCTATTTCCCTTTTGTCCAAGGTTCTGTTCATATTGAATAACAGAATTATATTTTTTTGCATTTGCTTTAAGTGTCTTTTCATCTTTTTCAAATTCAGAAGTTTTTGTTTTAATTGATGCTGTTTTTTCAAACTTTTGATTAGAAGCAACATTAGAGGAAACTTGAACATCGCCTTTCATAGCAATTTTTTCAGAAGCATAGTTTTTTCTCAAATTGTCAATACTACTAAAAAAGTTGTCGCTGTAATCGTTTCCATTATTGTTGTCAGTTGCCACAAAACCATAAAGTAGTCTAAACGCAAAAAGTAAAATAAATATTCCACCAAACCATTTACTTGTTTTCCAAAATCGTGTTTTAAAATTTGTATTCATATTGTCAAATTGTTTATTTTTTATTCGGTTTTCGGGCATTACAGCTAACGTTCCTACGCTTTGCCGTGTTTGGGGCATGTAAAACGATTATTTTTGGCTTAACGAATATACGAATTAAAACGATAATTCCACTAAAGCCCCAAATACGGCAAAACGTGTGTTGCAATAAGTAATTTTATAAATAATCATTCTTTTCGCAATTGACTTTTCCGCAATCTAGTTCGCTACAATCTGCATCACTTAAATAGAACCAAAGTATTTTCGGTTAAACGAGTTTTCATGATTATTTTTATACACAAACTACATCGCTTCAATTTCGGAAAAATATTTTCTGCTTAATAAATTCGACCAAGTTTTTAGACGCAAACGGCATCACATAAATTTAACCAAATAAATTTCCGCATAACAATTTACTTTTGATTTTTCAGCGCAAACTGCATCACAAAATTTAACCAAAATATTTTCTGCTTACCGATTTATTTTTTAAACGCAAAGCTCGGCAAGATTATTTATTGCAACGTGTTGCGGCTTGCAGAAGTGGCGAACTTCGTGACCGATTATTTTCGGCTAAGATAAAATTTCTTGCGAAAGATAAACGTGAATTTACTACATATTTCGCCATTTTTGCAAACCGCTGTTGTGCGATGTAATAATATTTATAAAAACGTTAATCCAATTCTTTTATTCAGTCCAATTTCAAAGATTCTAATTAATGTAGAAAGCTGAATATTCCCTTTTCCATTTTCAATTCTTGAAATATAACTTTTTTTCGTTCCAGTTTTTTCGGCTAACTGTTCTTGAGTTATTTTAGCTTCTTTTCTTGCATCTTTAAGCATTTCACTGATTATGAACATTTGAGAGTTTTCTTCGTATGTATTTCTGCTTTCAGTTCCTATTTTTCCGTGTTCAATTTCGATAAGTTGATCAAAAGTTTTTATGTTGTTGTAATTTTTCATTTTATTTATTTTTTAAGTTAAAATATTCGTCCATTAATTTTAATGCTTTATCAATTTCATTTTTAGGTGTTTTTTGAGTTTTCTTTTGAAATCCATTAAACAAAACAACTAATTTTCCTTTGTCAAAGCAGCAAAATATTCGATAAATATTTGATTGATATTCTATTCTAACTTCATATAAACCGTTTGTTCCAGTTAAATGTTTAAGAAACTTTTCTGGAACTTTTTCCACTTGTTTAATAAGTTCAAGAACATATTTAATCTTCTCTTTTACCTTTTCATTTTGAACTTGGTAAAATTCGATAAAATGATTCTCGTAAAAAATAATTTCTCTATTCATATTGCAAAGTTATCTTAAAAGTTAACTTGCGCAATTTTTTTAACGTTATTTTTTCAGATTATTTTCTGTTTAGGATTTCGTGCGAAAATTATATCGCACAACGTCTCGCGGCTTGCGGAAGTGGCGAACTTCGTGACCGATTATTTTCGGCTAAGATAAAATTTATTGCGGAAGATAAACGTGAATTAACCACATATGTCGCCATTTTTGCAAACCGCTGTTATGCGTTGCTTTTTTATTCGTTTTTCAAATTTTAGTTTAGTTTTCTATTGATTTAGCCAAACACAAACCAAACGGTTTTAGTTTCTTTTTTTAGACAATATTCTAGAAAATTTTTAAAGTTTCTCAAATCTTGACCAAAATTATTGTCAATATAACCTTTTCCTTTGTCAATTGTAAATGATGAAAAATACACATCGTTATTCAATGTGTCAAATTCAGTGTTTAAAAGTAATTTCGGCAAGTTTTCTATTTCATTAAGTTTAGAAATTAATTCAGAAACTGTATTCAAAAATTTTTTTATGTTTCCTTCAAGTTTTGTATTATTTAATTCGGCTTTAATTATTTCATCTTCCGATTCATCTTCATCAATATATTCTGCTAGTTCTTCTATATCAACATAATTTTCCATTTCATAAATCGCACTAATGTCAACTGCGACAATTTTTCCAATTTGGTCTAATTCAGGTTCAGTTTCTATTACTTCTTTTCTACAAATAAAATTGCAAAAAGTTCTGCTTAAACTATGTTTGTTAAAATTTTCATCATCATTTTGATGGTAATTTTTATCAAAAACATCTTCGTAATTATCAACTACAACACTAATATCTAATCCCATTTTTATATGTTTTTTTCACCGCAGTTTTCTTCAAAGTAACGCATAACGTTTTGCCACTTTGAGATGGCTGGAAAATCGTAACCGCTCAATTTTCGGCTTAACGAAAACTTGATACGAAACGATAATTCCACTAAATTCCAGCTAGCTCAAAATGGCTGTTAGGCAACGTTCTTTCACTCAATTAGCTTTTTAGTTATCTTGTAATGAATTAAAAGTATATCCAAAATCTCAGGAAGTTTTGAAAAACACTCTTTATTCAAAGAGTTGAACTCTTCTTTTTTTTCACTAATGTATTCTTTCAAAATTTCTTTTCGCAAGTTTTTAAAGTTATCTATTTTCTCAGGAGTATTATAAATTTCCTCACCAGTGAAGTGATAAAATATCTGTAATCTTTTTAACTCCTTACTTAAGTAAGAATATTTATGAACAATCTTATTTCGTTCGCCAGTGTATTTTTGAAGTACTTTTTGCAATTCTTTAATTTTTTTTGGCAAATTTGTTCGAGAAACTTTCATATTGTTTAAAACAACTCTATCATTCACGTCACTTTCATTGATACACAGGTGGAATGTTGCATTTACTAATTGAAGAAGTCTATCGTGAATAGAAGTTAAACGAATAATATAATTTTCTATGTTATATGTTAGGTGATCTATTCGACTGACACTTTTCGTTGTGTTATAATTAAAGTTTGAAATCAATTCCACGCCGTATATTATTTGGTCGCATAGCTGCATAAAATGGATAAGATAAAAGCCATTATTATGAATATAATATTCGAATTCATTAAAACTTGAATTTTCTATAAATACGTCGCTTAATTTACCTCCGTGCTTTTCCATTAGCAATCTAGTATCTTCTACTACTATTTTAAATAAATCATGATTTTCAATTTGATGCATAGAGTTGACTAACTTATTGTTAAGTTACATTCTTTGATAAGCTGGAGCAGTATCAATATTTCTACCTTTTGAGTCTACTTGAGTATTTTTGTAATAGACCTCTTCATTTTTATAGTAATCATATTTCGGATTTTTCACTAATGAAATCCAATAATCTTCAATTTACTGGCTGTTACCAGTTACTAAAACCTCAATAGAATTTCCAATTCCAATCTGATGCTTACAAACTTGATATTTTCCCGTATTAATTTTTTGAACCATAATTTTCTGTGTTTAGTTTTTTCGAATGTTGCCTAACGGTTCCTGGCTTAGCTTGGTGGGGAACTTTTAAGCAGATTATTTTTGGCTGTACGAATATATGAAAAAAAACGGAAATTCCACTAAATTCCCCATCATGCTAAACCAGTGTTGTAATATGTTTTTATCAGCACAAAAAATCCTCGTTATTCAATTTTTAGCCACAATACTTTTCGCCACAAACTGCATCATTTTCATTAATCTAAATTATTTTAGGCTTAACGATTTTACCACAATATTTTTCGACGCAAACTGTAACACTTTACTTCAACCAATATACTTTCGGCTTAACGATTTCAACAAAATCTATTTCGATGCAAACTGCATCACTTTAATTTAACCAAAATATTTTCGGTTTAACGATTTCACCGCAATCTATTTCTACGCAAACTGCATCACTTTAATTTATTCAAATTACTTTCTGCTTAACGATTTCGCCTGAATCTATTTCACATAAAATTTCTCAAATTTTCTTTGATAAACGACAACTTTTTAGATTGCAGATTATTTTCTTAGTAGGAGAGAAGCAAGGAATTTTTCACCGCAAAATGGCGGATTCAAGGGTCTATCGCAACATCGTTAGTTATTTTTAATAAATCAAATTTAGTATTTTTCTTAGATAATA
>NZ_JABSNK010000026.1 GCF_013294005.1 Flavobacterium gelidicaeli | reverse complement strand
GGGTTTTAGTGGAATTATCGTTTCGCTTTAAATTTTCTTTAAGCCGAAAATTTATCGTTTACGATTCCCCCACCATTTCAAAGCCGCAAAACGTTATGCCTCAGTTTAAAAAACCGCAGAAGAAATCCAAAAAATATGAATGATAAAGAATTAAAAATATTATTTCTTAGAACAAAATTAGAAAACGAATCTAAGAACCTCAATTCAGATAGTTTTTTTGACTTAGTTAAAGACAATCTAGGATGGGCGAAATATAACCAAATATATGCTGAATTTGCTAATAACTCTTTACTAGACTCAAATACACATACTAAGTTAACCGAACTCGGTAAAAATACTTTAAAAATATTGGAATTAGAACTCGAACAAGAAGTTACAGATCAAAAGGTGGAACGTAAAAAACTGCATAATGAATCTAAACTATCTGAATGGCAAATTAAAACATTTTGGCCTTTATTTATATTTGGTTTATTTGGTGGTTTATATAGTGCTTATGACATTATAAAAACTCTGACAAAAAAAGAAGATGCAAAAGTAGAACAATTAACCAAATCAGAAATGGAATCGGAATTATCTAAATTGCGTACTTTAATTTTAACCCAAAAAAAGGATAGTACTTCAACTCATTCAAATTCTAAAAAAAGTAAATAACAACTTTAATCATAAAACATTTTTTTAAAATTACTTTATACTTAAACGTTGCTGAAGCTGAACAGAAAATTGTTACTAAAAAAATTGTGGCGAAAAAACCGAAGGCATAACAGCCGTTTGGCGAGATTGGGGTTTTAGTGGAATTGGCGTTTTTTCATTACCTTTACGTTCAGCCGAAAATACTCGGTTTCAAAAGTCCCCAACCTCGCCAAGCGCCAAGACGTTAGCTGATATTTAAAGAAAAACTAGAGAATTTAATAACCTAACACAACAAATGACAGCAATTTTTATCAGTTTATGTTTTATAATTATAATCATTCTTTTTAGACATAATTTCATATTATTAAGAACTTTACAAAACTTCAAAAAAATAGAATCTAAAGATAATGTTGATACTATTGGAATAATAGTAATAATTCTAATAATAGTTTTTCTAGTTCCATATCTTTTTACACTCTCAGTTTTTAAAGAATATAATTTTAGTGAAACAGGTCAAATAGGCGACACAATTGGCGGTCTAACTTCTCCATTCATAAATGGAATTGGTGCTATACTCGTTTATATAGCTTTTAAAGAGCAAAAAAAGTCAAATGATATACTTACTGAGGAAATAAATAATGAAAAGCGTAAAGAACTTGAAGAACTTGAGATGCTTAAAAAAGTTATTCTCTACGATTTGGATATTAGAATAAAACCTAGTGCAGAAAGAATAGTTCCTGAAATTCATAAATGTCTTGAAGAGTTGGAAGATACAAAAATCAAATATTATAGCAACCATATCGATTTTAACGACCGAATATTCAAATCAAATAATTTATCAAACTATCTAAAAATTTTTAATAAAGACCCACAAGATTTTAATTTAATTTTAAATATTTATAATAGAGTTAATTTTATTTACAACCACACACCTTTACAGATTTCATATAAATATCCAACAGATAAAAATAATATGGTTTTTATTGATGTGCAAAAAAAACAACGAACAGCAACAATTGAAAGGCATTTAGCTAAGAAAAAAATTGAACTCGAATTATTAATTAATAATACAGAATCTTTAATAAATAATATTAATGTAGTCTTAAAGAAATATAAATAAACATCAGCTAACAGCGGTTTGCAAAAATGGCGAAATATGTAGTAAATTCACGTTTATCTTTCGCAAGAAAATTTATCTTAGCCGAAAATAATCGGTCACGAAGTTCGCCACTTCTGCAAGCCGCAACACGTTGCAATATATAATCTTGCCGAGCTGGAGAATTCAAGAACCTAACGCAACAAATGATAAATTTTATCTTTGTTGAATTATGGAAAAAAAGTACAAAAGATTATCCTTCGAAGAACGTATTATAATTGAGACTTTACTCAAGGAAAATAAGTCCAAAAGCTACATTGCAAAACAAGTAAACCGAAATAGATCCACCATTACCAAAGAAGTGAAACTTTGGATATTAAAGCCAACCGACATCTACAAGGCTGATTTAGCACATTGGTATGCTTTAGAAAACAATAAAATCAAAAGAACTCAAGATAAAATAAACTCACATCCCAGACTTAAAATGTTCATTTATAGAAGTTTATTAAAGGGGACGAGCCCTGAATTAATGGCTGGACAAATCAAGGTATTATACCCAAATGACCCTATTATGTCCATTTCTTACGAATCTATTTATAAGCATATTTATAGATTTAGACAATCTACGTTGGGTAAAAAACTAATCAAACTTCTACCCTATCATCATCACAAAAGACGGGACAAAAGGAAATATGGTATAAAAAAAACTCGAATCAAAGACCAAGTCAGTATTGATGATAGACCTAAATATATCGAGGAACGCCTTGAAGCTGGACATTTAGAAGGAGATTTAATGATTGGTGTAGCACACAAAAGTGCTATTGGAACCATTGTAGATAGAAAAACTAGATTTTTAATTATTGTAAAAATCAACAACAGAAAATCCAAAACAGTAACTCACGAATTTGCAAAGCTCTTAAATAAACAACCTCAATACCTCAGAAAAACAATGACTTACGATAACGGAATAGAAATGGCTAATCATAAATGGCTCTCAGAAAAAACTGGAATGGATATTTATTTTGCACATCCATACTCCTCATGGGAAAGAGGAACAAATGAAAATACTAATGGACTAATTAGAAGGTTTTTACCCAAAGGAACCGACTTTAACACAATAACTATTGAAGAACTAAAACGAATAGAAAACAACCTAAATAACAGACCTAGAAAGGTTTTAGGTTTCAAGACACCTAATGAAATGAGAAGCGAGGAAATCAACAAAATGAATCAAGCAACGGCTTAAGTTTGGAAATAACTTTTGGCTCCTTAAAAAGCCAAAAAAGTTATTCTAAAATTAAGCACATTATCTAAGAAAAATACTAAATTTGATTAATTAAAAAAAACTAACACTGTTGCGCTAGACCCTTGAATCCGCCGCTTTGTGCTTAAAAAAAAATTAGAAAATAATCGCAAAGCAGAAAGTATTTTGGTCTAATTAAAATGATGCAGTTTGCGCTGAAAAAAAATCAGAATGAAACCGTCAAGCAGAAAGTATTTCGTTCTAATTATGTGATGCAGTTTGCTTACAAAAAATATAGCGAAATCATTAAACAGAAAATATTTTGGCATATTGAAATGATGCAGATCGCGAAAAAAAAAAATCGGTAAAATCGTTTAACCAAAAATACTTTGGTTCTTTTTAAGAAAAGTAGTTTATCCCGAAATAGATTACGAAAAGAACAATTATAAAAAAATTACATATTGCAACACACGTTTTGCCGTATTTGGGGTTTTAGTGGAATTATCGTTTTTATTCGTATATTCGTTTAACCAAAAATAATCGTTTTACATGCCCCAAACACGGCAAAGCGTAGGAACGTTAAGCAATATAATATCAAAAAAAAAATCTGTTTAAATTCACATTTATGATTAAGTAGAAAATATTTTGAAATCAGCATCTTAAGCAGAATGTGGAATGAAAAATTATTGCTGAAATGTTTGTGGCGAAAGTTGAAAAGGAAAATGATTACCGAAGTATTTGTGGCGAAAATTGAAACGGAAAATGATTGCCGAAGTGTTTGTGGCGAAAGTTGAAACGGAAAATGATTGTCGAAGTGTTTGTGGAGAAAGTTGGAGAGGAAAAATATAAAAACCATTTAGACGGAAAACTTCTAAAATTCATTCAAAATCCACGAAATATAAATAAAATTGTCGTATAATTACATTGCTTAACAACGGTTTTGCAATAGTGGGGTTTTAGTGGAATTATCGTTTCGCTTCAAATTTTCTTTAAGCCGAAAATTTATCGTTTACGATTTCCCCACCATTTCAAAGCCGCAAAACGTTGTAATATATTTTAGCGCCGAATTTTGCGGTGAAAAATTCCCTACTTCACTCCTACTAAGAAAATAATCTGTAATCCAAAAAGTTGTCGTTTATCAAAGAAAATTTGAAAAGTTTTATGTAAAATAGATTCTGGCGAAATCGTTAAGCCGAAAATAATTTGCTTCAATTAAAGTGATGCAGTTTGCGTCGAAATAGATTTTTGTAAAATCGTTAAGCCGAAAGTATATTGGTTGAATTAAAGTGATGCAGTTTGCGTCGAAATAGATTGTGGTGAAATCGTTAAGCCGAAAATAATTTAGCTTAATGAAAATGATGCAGTTTGTGGCGAAAAGTATTGTGGCGAAAAATTGAATAACGAGGGGTTTTTTGCTGATAAAAACATATTACAACACTGGTTTAGCATGATGGGGAATTTAGTGGAATTTCCGTTTTTTTTCATATATTCGTACAGCCAAAAATAATCTGCTTATAAGTTCCCCACCAAGCTAAGCCAGGAACCGTTGTAGGCAAGTTTATCGCAGAAAGGAGAAAAATTGAAACTAACAAAGAAATTTTAAAATGAAAAAACAATTTTTATTTACATTATTAGCAGTATTTAATATTTATTTTTCTTACTCACAAAATACAAAAATAATAGTTTTAGATAGCATATCAAACTTGCCAATAAAGTACGCTAATGTGAATTTTCTAAATGGCTTTGGTGTTTTTTCAAATGAAAAGGGTAACATTATGATTTCTGATTTAAATATTAATTCAATTGAAATATCTCACGTATCTTATGAATCTAAAAAAATAGATTTGAACAAAATAAATAACTCAATTGTACTTTTAAAACCAAAAATCATAAAATTAGATGAAATCGTTATTAAAAAAGAAAAATTAAAATTACTGAAAACGATAAGTTTAAAGCCTAAAATTCATAGTAATTACAAAGAAATGTTTTTTAGTGCAATCGGCTTAAAATTAGCTTTTAAAATAAATTCATCAGGTAACAAAATAAACTTCTTAAAAAGTATTGAAATTCCTTTATCTAAAAAGACAAACGATGCAACAAAAGATTTTTATCCAGAAAAAAAATATCCATATAAAACATTGATAAAAGTAGAAATATTAAAATCTATAGATGATAAACCCGGTGAAAAATTATATGATTACAATAAGTATGAAATAATCAATTCAGAACGTTTAAATGATTCTTTTATCTCAACGTTTGAAAAAAACATTAAAATTCCCGAAAATGGTTTGTTTGTTGTATTAACATTTATTGGAAAAGTTGATGAAAATAACTTATTAATTACTGAAATGCCTTATGACATCAATAAAAAATTTCCTGATAGAAAATTTATAAAATGGATTCTACCAAATATTCCAATTACAGCAAGTGACAAAAATTCTAATACATTTTTCAGATTTGATTACGGGACAGAATCGAATTGGAAACAAATAGAAAAACCTATCATTTATGACAATAATAAGGAATATCCAATTTTTGATATCGGAATCGGTTATAAAATTGATTTAATGGAATAAAAACCTGCCTACAACAGCGGTTTGCATAAATGGCGAAATATGTGGTAAATTCACATTTATCTTTCGCAAGAAATTTTATCTTAGCCGAAAATAATCGGTCACGAAGTTCGCCACTTCTGCAAGCCGCGACACGTTAGCCGTCAGTTTGGCGGAACGCAACAGAAACGTGAACAGAATAACAACAATCTAAATCAAATCCAAAAACAAATGAAAAAAGTACTTTTACTTTTATTAGCAACTATTTCTTTAACTTCGTGTAAAGAAAATTCTAAAAATTTATCCGCTCAAACTAATTCACATATTACATTTAAAGGTTTGGATTCGATAAATTACAAACCAAAAACAGAAATTGAAAAATACTTACAAAAAAACGGTTATGCTTTTTTAAATAGTCAACCAAAATCTGATCAATGGAAATCGGAGAAAAATGAAGAAATAATACAATTTAACGGAGAAGGAGTTTTAGTTTTTTTGACATATAGTAATGATTCCTATGATTCACTTTTAGCAGATTTGAAAAAATCGGAATATAAAAGTTCTGGAACCTCAATTAAAAACAACATAGAAGTTGAATCATATTCAAAGGATAAAGAAACTATATTTTTATCATCATTGATAAACCCAGAAGATAACAAAAAAGTTTATTCCCTAACTTTTATTAACTAACTATTAAATTATTATTTATGAAAAAATTACTTTTTTTAACGCTTTTACTTATTTCTAATGTTAGCTTTTCTCAAAATGAAATAAAAACTGTAAATAGACCAGATGGTGTAACATTAAAATATTTTAACCCAGTTCCTGTAGCGATAGCTAATTCACACGAAGCAGGACTTTCTTTATATAAAAACATAAATACGAAGCAATATTTTTTAACTGTAACTGTTCTATTCAAACAAAAATCACCAACAGAATTATCGGGAAATCTACTTATTCAGACAACTGGAACTAAAGGTTTATCTCTTGCACCTGTGTGGCATAAGCTAATAGATATGAATGGCAGAAATGTTGCAACGTCAATGTATGTATTAACAAACCGTGACATAACAGAACTTAAAACTCGACCAATAAAACTTATAAGTTTCAATGCTTACGACCAGCCAGTTGGTTTAAATCTTACCAAAAACAAAGATTTGCTGATTAAAGAATTATCAAAATTGTAATTATGAAAACATTAAAAATAATTATTGCGCTAATACTTACCTATGCTTTTATCAAAAGCGGAATTGATCTTTGCAATGAAGAGCCTGAAAACTCAATGATGTATGTAATTATAATATTGGTTTTTCTACTAATTCCAGCATATTTATTTTATAGCGCCACAAAAACCGTTGAAGACAAAAAAACTTCATTGGAGAAAAAAGAAAATGAAGAAATAAACAATATGAAGTAAATGGAGTTCATTGATTATTATAAAGTTTTAAACATCTCTGAAAATGCAACTTTAGAAGAAATCAAAAAAGCATTTAGAGAACTTGCAAAAGAATTTCATCCTGACAAAAATAAATCTAGTGATGCAAGTTTAAAATTTAGAGAAGTGTTCGAAGCATACGAAATTTTGAAAGACAAAATTACAAAAGACATTTTTGATGAACGCAGAAAAAATTTTTATAATAAAAAAAGTGCAGAATTTGATAATGAAAAGAACACGAAAAGTGAAACATATGAATACGTAAAAAAAGAAGCTAATAAAAGAGCAGAATATTTTTCAAAAATGACTTTTGATGATTTTTTACAATCTTCAATATTTATGTTAAAAAAAGTAACATCAAAATTTGCACTTATTTTAATGTTTCTATTTGGCTTATTTATGATATTTTTCGGCTTTTTTGCTTTGGTAAACACAAACAATAATCAAGGTTTTGGCTTTTTAATAATGTTGTTTTGTTTTGCTTTTGGTGGAGCTCTAATTTATATTGCACAAAATGATTTAAAAAAATGAAAATAGTAGAAATTGAAAATTGCAAAGTTGGTTATATTTTAAAAGGATTTGTAAATCATAAAAATAAAGGTCATTATATCATATTTATCAAATCTTATCATTTTCCAGACTTTATTGGTGCAATGATTTCAACCAAAAATTTTGAAAACAAAAATTTATTAATGTCTGAAAATCATTTTAATAAAACTTTTGAAGATGGTGTGAATTGCAAAATTATTTTTAATAATTCTCATCTAATTTTAGCTAAACTTCATAAATTTTTTGATATGGGACCATTTGAATTATGTGGTATTTTATCAGAAGACGGAATTAAATTTGCTAAAGATAATCTCAATAATCTAGATTTAGAAAATTGGAGTCAATATTTAGAAAGAACAAATGATACAAATGGATTATAACAAAGAAAACCGAACGGCTAACAGCGGTTTGCAGAAATGGCGAAATATGTGGTAAATTCACGTTTATCTTTCGCAAGAAATTTTATCTTAGCGGAAAATATACGGTTACGAAGCTCGCCACTTCTGCAAGCCGCGAAACGTTATAATAGATATTTTGCCATTTTGGAGAATTCAATAACCTAACGCAACAAATGATAAATTTTATCTTTGTTGAATTATGAAAAAAACCTACAAGCGATTATCATTAGAAGAACGTATT
>NZ_JABSNK010000025.1 GCF_013294005.1 Flavobacterium gelidicaeli | reverse complement strand
AACTTTACCGCCAGCTACATTTTAACTCAAGAGGATATTGATGCGGGACAAGTTACTAATACCGCTTTGGCTACTGCCAAAGACCCTAAAAATAAAGATGTAACAGATACTTCGGGAACTACTATTGACAACGATACGCCTACTGTTGTGGTGATCGACGATAAGCAAAATCCGAAAGTTGCTTTAGTGAAAAAAGGTGTTTTCGCAGATGAAAATAACGATGGTTTTGCGCAAGTTGGCGAAACAATTAACTACACTTTTTCAGTGACCAATACTGGAAATGTAACCCTTACACAAATTGTGGTTACAGATCCTAAAGTAACTGTCGACGGCGCTGCAATTGCAACCCTAGCTCCTGGTGATGTTAATGAAACGAACTTTACCGCCAGCTACATTTTAACTCAAGAGGATATTGATGCGGGACAAGTTACTAATACCGCTTTGGCTACTGCCAAAGACCCTAAAAATAAAGATGTAACAGATACTTCGGGAACTACTATTGACAACGATACGCCTACTGTTGTTGAGTTAACCGAAAATTCAAATTTAACCGTAATTAAAACGTCTTCTACTGAGAATTATAATGCTGTAGGAGATACCATAAGCTATCTTATTCAGGTTACAAACTCAGGAAGCGTAACACTTCATGATATAAAAGTAACTGATCCACTAACCGGTTTAGATACAACTATTCCATTTTTATTACCAGGCGCTACGGAAGAATTTAATCAAACATATAATGTAAATCAAAATGATATTGATGATAAATTCGTTATTAATATTGCATACGCAAATGGACTTACACCAAATGAAACGCCTATAAGTGCATCAGATGATGAAACAGTTGAAGCCGCAATAGTATTAGGATGTGGGTCGATAATTGTTCATAATGCTTTTACACCGAACGGTGATGGAATAAATGAATTATTTACCATTGATAATATTGATGATATATTATGCTATCCAGAGAATCAGGTAGAAATATACAATCGTTGGGGAATTTTAGTTTTTGAAACTACAAATTACAATAATAAAACAAATGCTTTTGACGGAATTTCAAGAGGAAGAACGACAATTAAACAATCTTCTCGTTTACCGTCAGGAACTTATTTTTACATATTAAACTACACATCGCTTGGTGACAAAGGCCAAAAAATATTAAATAGAAAAGACGGGTATTTATACTTAAGTAATTAAAACAAATACCAAATTTAATTTTAAGCTAAGTATCAATCACTACAAGCTGATTGATACTTATAAATAAAGTACATTATGAGAACAAAAATACTTTCTTTACTTATGATGCTGACATCAATTGCAGGCTTTGCACAACAAGATGCTCAATATACGCAATATATGTATAATACTGTAAATATTAACCCTGCATATGCTGGATCTAGAGGGGTATTAAGTATCTTTGCACTTCATAGAACACAGTGGGTAGGTCTTGATGGCGCACCTACTACTAACGCGGTATCCTTAAACACGCCTTTAAACAGTAGCAGGCTTGGTCTAGGTGTATCAATTGTAAACGATAAAATTGGTCCAACACATGAAAACACAATATCAGCCGACTTAGCATATACAATACCTACCTCTGAAACATGGAAACTATCATTTGGTTTAAAAGCAACAGGAAATTTATTTGATTTAGATGTTTCTCGTTTAAACCCAGTGGATAGTGATCCAAACCTACAAAATTACAACAATAAGTTTACACCAAATATAGGAGCTGGATTATATTGGCATTCAAGTAAAGCTTATCTAGGCTTATCTGTACCAAATTTCATTGAAACAAATCGATATGATGATAATGAGATAGCTATCTATAAAGAAAAAATAAACTATTACTTAATTGCAGGTTATGTATTTGATCTTAATTATAATTTAAAATTCAAACCTGCCATACTTACAAAAGTGGTTGAAGGAGCTCCACTGCAAATAGACCTATCAACAAATTTCATGTATAATGATAAGTTTACATTAGGATTAGCTTATAGATGGAGTGCATCAGTTAGTGCAATGGCAGGCTTTCAGGTATCAAATGGACTCTATATAGGTTATGGATATGATTTAGAAACTACAAAACTTGAAAACTATAACTCAGGTTCACACGAAATCTTTTTAAGATTTGAACTATTTAAAAACAACAAAAGAATAATTACCCCAAGATTCTTTTAAATATGATTATTATGAAAACAACAACTATTTTAACGCTAATCGTGTTTATTCTGTTTTCACATGAAATTACCGCACAATCAAACACTAAATTAAATAATAATGATAAAGAACTGTCTGATCCTATTTCTAAAGATAAAAAAATAAAATATTACCACGTTGAAGAACAAATAAACATGAGGTTTGGAGGAAGTGTGACTACCTATAATGTATCTGACATAAGTTTAATTAGTAACAATGATTTAGGTCCAGATAATAAACGTGTAGTCTACATACAATATACTGACGGAACTACAGCTGAATACATTATTAAATCCAAAAAAACTGCTCTAAAACACATTGATCCAAGAAATACAGCAATTGCATTAAACAAGGCTAATAAACATTCTATAATAAGAGAAAATACAATAGTTAAAGAGCAAAAAGCCACACTTATTAAGAAGAGCAATCCAGTTGTAACAATTATAAAAGATAAACCAAAAAAACGTATAATTAATAATAATTTTACCAGTAATGTTATTGATAATAAGAATAATATAAAACTATCTAAAGAAGAAGATGAAAAGAAATTAAATGAGATGATATATTCTTCTATTGAAGTAAGTACAGCTAAAGACAATAAAATTGAAGATAGTTCTGCCACTAAAAAGAAAAATTATTATGCATATATCAATGTTATAAAGACCTATGAAAAAGTAGCCGAAAAGGGATATAAATCAGTCAGTCTCTTTAAAAAATTAGGTGATAATTTTTATTTCAATAATGAAATGGATAAGGCTGCTAGATGGTACAAAGAGCTATTTGCAATGAATGAAGATTTAGATATTGAATTATACTACAGATATTCTAACGCATTAAAAGCAGTTGGTCAAGAAGAGAATGCGAAGAACTTAATGAAAAAATTCAATCAATTGATAGCAAAAAACTAAATAATTTAGAATTATCAATTTTATATAAAACAGAAATCTGATGAAAAAAAGCCTATTCTCCTGTATTATATTATTCAGTTTTATTTCATGTAGTTTATACTCTCAAAAAAATAAAACGATCAACATTGAAAAAAGCAAGGAAAATTATGCTTATGTAGATGCCATAAAAACATATGAAAAAATAGCTAATAAAGGTTATAGATCTGATGAGCTATTTGAAAAACTTGCAAATGCCTATTATTTTAAATCAAAATTTGAAGAAGCTGCAAAATGGTATAAAGAACTTTTTGCAATGAATGACCATCTTGATATTGAATTATATTATAGATATTCTAATGCTTTGAATGCTATTGGTCAGGAAGAAAATGCAAAAAAAATAATGTCCAAAATCAATTAATTGACAAAAAAACTGAACAAAATTATACGTTTTATATAAATTATATCATTATGAGCAAAAAAATATTCTTTTGTATAGCATTAATAACTGTTTTTTCATGCAATTTATATTCGCAAAAAAACAAAATAGCCAAAGCTGATAAAAACTACGAAAACTACGCTTATATAGATGCTATAAAAACCTATGAAAAAGTAGCAAACAAAGGTTACAAGTCAGCTGATATGTTTGAAAAATTAGCAAACGCATATTATTTTAATTCAAAATTTGATGAAGCTGCAAAGTGGTATGGTGAATTATTTACCATCGACACTGTTCAAGTCAAAACAGAAAACTACTATCGATATGCCCAATCATTACGAAGCATTAATAATAATGATAAAGCAAATGAAGTTATGATTGAATTTAACAAACTCAATCATAATGATCGTAGAGGAAAATATTTTTTAAATAACGAAAAATATATCAGCAAAATACAAGCTAGAAAGGGACGTTATGAAGTTCAAAATGCTACAAATTTAAACTCTCAATATTCTGATTATGGTACACGCTTTTTTCTTGACAAAATTGTATACACTACCGCTAGAGATACTGGAGGACTACAACAAAGAAAACATTCTTGGACAGATCAATATTTTACCAATTTATATCAGGCGAATGTTGATGATTCTTTGACAACTGCAAACCCTACTAAATTTGACGCCACTGTTAGATCACGTTTTCATGAGTCTACACCTACTTTCACAAAGGACGGTAAAACAATGTATTTTACTCGAAATAATTATCTAAATGGAAAAAAGGGTAAAAATGAAAATAATACTACTTTACTAAAAATCTACAAAGCCACTTATGAAAAAGGGAAATGGTCAAATATAACTGCTTTAAATATTGATAGTGATTTATATAATCTAGCCCACCCAATATTAAGTCCTGACGAAAAGACATTGTATTTTGTCTCTGACATGCCTGGAACTCTTGGTCAATCAGATATATTTAAATCATCAATTAATCCAGATGGGACTTTGAGTACTCCAATAAACCTAGGTGATTCTATAAATACTTCTGGTAAAGAAACCTTTCCATTTTTAACTGATGGTGAATTATATTTTTCGTCAGATGGCTACCCTGGTTTAGGTGGTCTTGATATATTTGAATCTAAAATTAATAAAGATGGAAGCTTTGGACCAGTAGAAAATATAGGTAGTGATATTAATTCCTCAAAAGATGATTTTGCTTTTATAATAAATAAAAAGTTAAAAAAAGGTTTTTTCTCATCAAATAAAGATGGAGGAATGGGATCAGATGATATATATCAATTTAAAGATAATTTTAAAAAATGCAAACAAAGTTTAGCTGGGACTATTACAGATTTAAAAACTAAAGAACTTATAGCTAATTGTAAACTTACATTATATGATAATGAATTCAAAAATATAGGTACAACATATGCTGATGAGAAAGGGAGATACGCTTTTGAAATAGAGTGTGGGAAAACTTATAGAGTAAGAGCCGAAAAAGAAGAGTATATCACTGAAGAGAAAAAAATTGATGTTGAAGAAATAACAGGTACCACATTACTAGATTTTGATTTAGACAAAGAGATTTGTAAAGTTGCAATAGGAGATGATTTAGGTAAATGTTTTGGAATTAAAATGATTTATTTTGAATTTGACAAATCAAATATTCAACATGAAGCAGCTATAGATCTTGAGAAAATATTAGATGTATTGAATCAAATACCAACAATGAAATTAGACATTAGATCACATACTGATAGTAGAGGAAGTAGCTCTTACAACGAAAAATTATCAGATAGAAGAGCAAAATCAACTATTAATTGGCTACTCGAAAGAGGAATTAATACTAATCGAATTATTGGTAATGGTTATGGAGAAAATCAATTAATAAATAAATGTTCAGATGGTGTAGAATGCAGTGAAGAAGAGCATCAACTCAATAGAAGAAGTGAATTTATAATCACTGCTCTTTAATTTATTAAATTTTAGCAAAAATATTAGTGTAATATTTTCTACCTGTTTTAGAGTCAATTTGAATTGAAATACCAAAATGAGTAAAATTGCCTTCAATGTTTTCTTTATGAAATGAACTTTTTAACCAAGCATCTAGGACTGATTGGGCATTATTATAATTATATGCAATATTTTCTCCTGTTGCTGTTGCAGATAAAGTATTAATAATACTTTCTGAACGAGCTTCAAACCCTGCATGATTAACAACATTATTTGCAATCATGTACTTGTTATGCTCAGCAGATTTAAAAGATATAAAATTTGATTTTTCTAAAGGTTTTAAATCAATACTTATTCTGTAAACATTAATTAAATTCATAACTTCTAATTCATCTGAATTATATATTTCGGATTCAACTTTTTGAGCTGAAACTGAAATTGTAGCGATTGGAACTTCATTATTTAATGTATTATCTGAAGTACAAGAATTAAAAACAAAAAGAGTTAAAGAAAGTACAACAATACTAAGTATTTTTTTTTTCATAAAAGTAGAATAAGTATATAGCAGATATTGGGGCTACTAAGCTTGAACCCCAAACATAGAAAAAAAAAATAAAAAAAGTATAAAAAATCGACTAACAACATAAAAATATACATAAAATAAGTTTTAACTTATATTTAATTAAAATTAAACATATATCAAAAATTAGAGAATATTATATTTTAGCAAATATATTAGTATAATACTTTCTCCCTGTAGTAGGATCTTCTTTAATCGCTAATCCAAAGTGAGTAAAATCACCTTCAATATTTTCTTTATGTGCTGGGCTATTCAACCAAGCAGTTAAAGCACTTTGAGGACTATTATAATTATAAGCAATGTTCTCACCTACCTTTTTAGCATGTAATACCTCTATTATATTTTGTGAACGAGCAACAAAATCATCATGATTAACAACTTTGTTAACGATCATATAATGATCATGCTCTTCTGATTTAAAAGAAATATGATTTATTTTTTTTAAACTATTTAAACCAATACTTACCCTATAATCATTAATCAAATTCATTGCTTCTAATTCTGAAGTAGAGTAATTATAAACTTCTACTTCTTTGGAAGTTTTTGCGCTATCTGAATCATTTTTACTTTCCGAAGAATCTGATGAACATGAATTCATTGTAAATATTACTGTTAAAAATAATAAGATACTAAGTAATTTTGTTTTCATAATAATAGTAGATTAAGTTTAAAAAGATTCAGGGCGAAAATTTAAAAACGATTAGAAAATATATTTTCATTATTCAAATATATGATTTTTTATCGTTTAAAAACAAATAAAATCGTTTAAATACATTTAAAACAAATAAAAGTAACTAAAAACCTATTATTAAATCAAATTGACAACGAGTTAATAACTTTATAAAAATTGAATAATTATAAAATTTTAAAATCAAATTTAATATTCTGGCAGTTTTTTCAAGAATAAAAATTAGAAATAGCGATCCAAATAATACAGATTTTGCAATTAACACTAAAGATCTATCACATGTTAATGTATTTGAAAATTTCTTAAATTGTGTAAAGAAATATAAAAGTGTTCCCTAAGTTTGAAATCATTTCAAACGAGTAAAAAAAATGATTAATTACTTATCTAGATTATCCAATATCAAGGATAAAGATTAAATAGCATGCGTGAATTAAAAAAAAGTTTTGAATTTTGCATAAATAATACTCCTATGGATAACTAATCAGATCTAATAAAATTAATACTCTCCGAATTTGTAATCGCTTTTTATTTAGTTAGAACAGTTAAAAAGAATGAGAAAACGTACCTTAATTTTGAGAAACGTAATATATTACCAATTAAAACTAGAGATCGAATTGTAATAGCTAATGGTTTTAATAATGAACTTATAACCCAAGACTTCATCTTAAGTAGTAATTGAGTATTCTTGTATGTCAAACGACGAGATTGGTCAGATAAATATATTCGTGACTTATTTCAAAAAGATTCGAATTTGGTTATAGAGGAAATTTGTTTAACCAAAAAGTTCGCCTCTTTTTAAAGAGATAATTCATTATTAAGTCTTTCAATTCTTATACCTTAAAATTCTGGATTAATTGATATTGATTGAAAGAAACATTAACGTGATTATAAAAAAATTATTGAGTAATTTTAAACATGCAAATATTAAACAGTGTTGAAAACAGGTTGATTTAAACAAAAGAAAATGGGAAAACGTTCTATAAACGAAATTAGCTTATTTAATGGAGAGCTATATCTAAATAAGTTCAAGAAAGAAAAAAAAGTATAGTTGCTATATTCTCAAGCCATAAGTTGGAACCATTGTAGAAAATGGATCATCACTAAAATTATAAGTAAATATTAAAATCTAGTTTTTTGTGTTTCCAAATTATACAAACACAATATTTCTATAGCAAATTTAATGACTCAAAACAAAACCTGGAGAGAAATTTAAGATTTCATAATTTAGCTACCAAACAACAAGTTTTTAAAATCAACTAAAATTCTTAAAACTCATCTTCATAATTATTAATAGAACATTTTGATTTGGTAAATACCAAAATCAAACAAGAGAAAATGCATTTGTATTTTGAAGAAAAAAGTACACATTCAAAAAAACATAATAGACGACTTATCATTAAAGGCTTTCTAGATGAAATTATAATTCAGGACTCTCCTTTCTATATCTTCACATAAAGAAGAGATGTTCGTCTGACAAAGAATCTCAAGAAATTATACAGTACTATTGGGGTATTGTAGCACAAGGAAGCATTATTTATCATGAGCTTACGGCTTTTTTAAAAGAAATTAATAAATACTAAAGTAAACGACTGCCCCAACATGTTTTGGTAGTGTAATAAAAAGTGTATAAAAGTTATTTTTAGGATCAAGACGAAAAGTTGTGGGGAAATATTTAAATAAGGATATTTGTATTTTAAAATCTTATCCCAATGCAAGAATCTTTTAATGAGATCCTAAAATTATTACTACCTG
>NZ_JABSNK010000024.1:13016-14890 GCF_013294005.1 Flavobacterium gelidicaeli | reverse complement strand
TGAGTTAAAATGTAGCTGGCGGTAAAGTTCGTTTCATTAACATCACCAGGAGCTAGGGCTGCAATTGCAGCGCCATCGACAGTTACTTTAGGATCCGTAACTACAATTTGTGTAAGGGTTACATTTCCAGTATTGGTCACTGAAAAAGTGTAGTTAATTGTTTCGCCAACTTGCGCAAAACCATCATTATTTTCATCTGCGAAAACACCTTTTTTCACTAAAGCAACTTTCGGATTTTGCTTGTTTGAAAGGTTGACTATGTTTTCGTCATCATCAGTTACATCTTTATTATCAGTGTCTTTCCCTTTTGTAAAAGCGGTATTGGTAACTTGTCCTGCATTAATATCTTCTTGCGTTAATTCGTAAACAGCGGTAAAATTATTTTTGTTTGTATCGCCAGGTGCTAAAGATGTAATAGCATTACCAATTACAGTTACTTTTGGGTCGGTTACAGTGATTTGACTCAAAATAACATTTCCAATATTGGTAATTGTAAAAGTATATTTAATTGTTTCGCCAACTTGTGCAAAACCATCATTATTTGTATCGTTGAAAGTACCTTCTTTAATGATATCTATTCCAGATTGTGTTATTTCATAAGAATAGTTTATTGTACATTCTTGTTGGTCTGTGATTGTGACATTATAGTTTCCTGTTGCTAAATCAGTTATGTCTTGTGTTATAGCGCCATTAGACCATAAATAAGTATAAGGAGCTGTTCCTCCAGTAGGGGTAATATTTATAATTCCATGACTACATGTGATGCAATTGTTATTATTTGTTATTTCGACAGTTGCGCTTAATTTTGCCGTAGGTTGATTAATCATTACAGAACAATTAGTTTTATATCCCAACTCATCAGTAACAATAACTTTATGTAACCCAGAACTCAAAGCTATTGCTGTGGCAGTAAATTCGCCATTATCCCATAAATAAGAGTAGTTTTTATTACCTCCAGATGCTGTTACCGTTGCAATACCGTTGTTTTCTCCAAAACATTTTACAGGAGAGTCTTCAATAACATTACATGAAAAAACATTCGGTTCAGATATAGTAATTTCACAAGACGTTTGACATCCTTTAGAATCAATTACTATTACTTTATGGAGTCCGCCGTTAAGAGCAGTTGCTGTTGCAGTTATTTCGCCATTATCCCATAAATAGGTATAATCTCCATTTCCACCATTAGGATTTATTGTTGCTTGTCCATCACTTAATCCGTTTGAGGAAACTGCTTTTTTAGGAGTAATCGAACAATTTATAGCCGCATTAGGCTGTGTTAGCGTAATAGTTTTAGAAGTTGTACAGTTTTTTGCATCAGTAACAGTTACTTCGTAAACGCCGCTTGCTAGGTTGTTTAAATCTTCAGTTGTAGCAGCGATTGTCGTTCCATCTTTTTTCCAAGAATAAGTGTAGGATGCCGTTCCACCAGTAGTTGTTAGTTTTATTGCTCCAGTAGCGTCATTGTAGCAGTTTACATTAGTTTGAGAATCTAAAGAGACTGCTAAAGCCGCATTAGGCTGTGTTAGTGTAATTGTTTTAGAAGTTGTACAGTTTTTTTTATCAGTAACAGTTACTTCATAAACACCGCTTGCTAGGTTGTTTAAATCTTCAGTTGTAGCAGTAATTGCGGTTCCGTCTTTTTTCCAAGAATAAGTATAAGATGCCGTTCCGCCAGTAGTTGTTAATTTTATTGCTCCAGTGTTGTCATTATAACAATTTACATTAGTTTGAGAATCTAAAGAGAGTGCTAAAGCGGCATTAGGCTGCGTTAGTGTAATTGTTTTAGAAGTTGTACAGTTTTTTGCATCAGTAACAGTTACTTCATAAACACCGCTTGCTAGGTTGTTTAAATCTTCAGTTGTAGCAGCGAT
>NZ_JABSNK010000024.1:0-12920 GCF_013294005.1 Flavobacterium gelidicaeli | reverse complement strand
TGTTTTAGAAGTTGTACAGTTTTTTGCATCAGTAACAGTTACTTCGTAAACACCGCTTGCTAGGTTGTTTAAATCTTCAGTTGTAGCAGCGATTGCGGTTCCGTCTTTTTTCCAAGAATAAGTGTAGGATGCTGTCCCACCAGTAGTTGCTAATTTTATTGCTCCAGTGTTATCATTGTAGCAATTTACATTAGTTTGAGAATCTAAAGCGAGTGCTAAAGCCGCATTAGGCTGAGTTAGCGTAATTGTTTTAGAAGTTGTACAGTTTTTTGCATCAGTAACAGTTACTTCGTAAACACCGCTTGCTAGGTTGTTTAAATCTTCAGTTGTAGCAGCGATTGCGGTTCCGTCTTTTTTCCAAGAGTAAGTGTAAGATGCCGTTCCGCCAGTAGTTGTTAGTTTGATTGCTCCAGTGTTATCATTATAACAATTTACATTAGTTTGAGAATCTAAAGAGAGTGCTAAAGCGGCATTAGGCTGCGTTAGTGTAATTGTTTTAGAAGTTGTACAGTTTTTTGCATCAGTAACAGTTACTTCATAAACACCGCTTGCTAGGTTGCTTAAATCTTCAGTTGTAGCAGCGATTGCCGTTCCATCTTTTTTCCAAGAATAAGTGTAGGATGCCGTTCCGCCAGTAGTTGTTAGTTTGATTGCTCCAGTGTTATCATTATAACAATTTACATTAGTTTGAGAATCTAAAGAGAGTGCTAAAGCGGCATTAGGCTGCGTTAGTGTAATTGTTTTAGAAGTTGTACAGTTTTTTGCATCAGTAACAGTTACTTCATAAACACCGCTTGCTAGGTTGTTTAAATCTTCAGTTGTAGCGGCCATTGCCGTTCCATCTTTTTTCCAAGAATAAGTATAAGATGCCGTTCCACCAGTAGTTGTTAATTTGATTGCTCCAGTGTTGTCATTATAGCAATTAACATTAGTTTGAGAATCTAAAGAGAGTGCTAAAGCGGCATTAGGCTGAGTGATAGTTTCGGTAAACTCTCCTGTTTTACATTTGTCTTTATCAAAAACGATTACTTTATAGGTTCCTTTTGGAATATTAAGTAGATTTTGAGTTGTGGCGTAAACAGTGGAGCTGCCATCTTTTTTCCATTCGAATGAATAAGGGGCAGTTCCACCAGAAGCTGTTATTTTAATATTTCCAGAACTTTCTCCAAAACATTTTACATTTTCTTTTGAAGCTAAATCAATTTGCAAACAAGGGAAATTATAGGTTCCGTTTTCAATAGTTTTAGTGTCTGGATTACATGATGAATTTACATAATTTAATATTGATTCGCTGATTTTAGCACTCCCACAAATAGCAGTTTTAGGAGTTAAAGTATATTTAAGTGTAATAGTCTCCACGTTAAGGAATTTATTTTCCCATGTTATGGTTTGCCCTGAAAAGGATTGAGTACCGTTATTAGTTGTTACTACATTGATAGTATAATTGCTAGGAATTATTTCTTTCTCAGAAAGATTTTGTGCTACCCATGATAGTTTGGCTGCAATATCGTTGTAAATAGTAGTAAGGTTTGCTGCATTTTGAGTTATAATAGCAGGACTTCCTTGGATACCATCTAAAGTGTATTTTGCTATATATTGTTGACTTCCAGGTGTGTTTATGTTACCATTTATTCCTCCAAATAAACCTACAGAGAATATTTGATTGTTGTATAGAACTCCAGATTTAGTAGTAGTTTTAGCTTTATTAGCGGCAATTATACTTTTTTGGACACATTCGCCATTAATTCCTGACGTGCAATTTGATCCACTAGATCCAAATCTATTTGCAACACCATCAGTAAGTAAAACTATGTTTCGAGAAGTATTGCAATCAAATCGTCCGTTTTGTTCTAATTCTATTTCGGCTTTAGTGATTCCGTCCTCGATGTTTGTAGATCCGTTAGCGTTTAGGGAATTTATTTTTAATTTTAATGCTGCTATACCAGCTGGATTTAAAGTTGTTAGACCAATTTCTAGTTTTGCTGTGTTAGCGTAAGAAACAACTGATATTCGGTTGTTGGGATTTTGAGAAGCACTATTTATAAAAGAGTTAGCAGCAGTTTTAGCATAATCAATAGAGGTTTTTATATCCCCAGAAATGCCATATCCCATACTCCCAGATACATCAATTACTAATATTATATCAGAATCTTTGTTAGTTGGGTTAGCACCAGTAATATCTAGTTGAACATCTATAGCATTACAAGAGCTGGCGCTTTGAGTAACGGTTCTTTTTGTTGTTATAGTTTGCCCATGAAAAATTGTAGATACAAACAATAATACTATTGTTATCCCTATTTTATTTATGTCTTGCAAGTAATTGCTAAAAAAGAGTAAAGTTTTTTTCATCAGATAATTATTATAAATGTGATAAAATAGATGTTGGTTTTGTTGTTGTTAATCTTTTGATGGATCAATAATGTAGGTATGCAGAATAGTTTCTGTTTTGTAGTTAGTACAATTCCCCGATTGGACGAAAAGAGAGGTACAAGCCCATTTTTCTTTTTTTGTAGCGGGATTTAGAGTGACATGAGCATAAAAATTGATCGACTCACCTGGATTAACACTAATAGTGTTGATGGGATTTTTATTAACATCAATAAAGTCTAAATTTATTAATACATTTTCGGCAGTAGTGGAGCCATCAGGATTTTGGCATGTTGCATTTATATCTTTTGAGGCAAGTGTATATGTATCAACAGCAACGCCATTATTTTTTATAAAAAGTGAATAATAGGTTCCTGAAGGAGGTGTGCTCCTAATATTTCCATCATTCTCTACCTTTAGAGTTGCATTACAAACATTAGATTGTCCGTAAGAAAGAGCGCTTGCTAATATTAGAAATAGCATGACTATATTAAAAGTTATGTTATTTATATTAGGTAAATAAAATTTGTTAGGTTGAGTAGAATTTGATTCCATATTATTCTAGTTTAATTTTAGTAATAGCTTTAGTAAAATATATTGTTATCCAATAAAAATTAGTTTGGGTTACTATTTTTATTGTATAGTTAAAGTCAATATTTTTTAAAGTGTAGGGTATCCTATTTATGCTAAAAATCTTTTAGAATAAATACTAAACTTTATGTAGGTTCAATATTTTTATTTTAGCATCTAGTCAAGATGCCAAATTTTCAGGAAAATAATTATTCTTTTTTTTGGGGTTAAAAAGAATACTCTTTGTAGGTAAATTATTCCTGTACCTCTCTGTTTTACAGAGTGGTATCATTATTTCTTTTATAAATGTAATTGTAAAGTTTATTAATGATTAATTTTTTCTATAATTAACCAATATAAACGTTAAAGAGCAGTTTTTAAGCGTGTTTGAGCAAGTAAATTAGTGATTTTATTGTATAATGGCGTATTGACTATTTTATTTTTGTGTGAAATAGGAGGGGAGCACTACTGTTGAATTATAGCCCCGATTGTAGTGTAAATCCTTTTACTTTATTCTTTAAAAAGTAAAAGATTGCAACGGAAAGCGGGAATACACTTGATAATAAACGAGAAGTTGTGCTACAATAAAACTTAAGTAGTAGTTAGGGGAACTACTTTATTATTTAGAGCGTTAACTTTTTTAGATCCGGATGTTTTTATCAACCCGATAATAGCCAATAAAAATTATTGTAAAAGGAAGCCAATGTACTCACTAAATACAAAACTTAAATATAACCAATAATATGGAGAAAGGGTTAGTAGATTATTAAGATTGATGCCTTCAGTAACCTTAGTGTGTTGAGCCATTATTGTAATTATGTTTGCTATGACTGCGTTACTAAAGGCTTATGGTCTACTTTTAGTTATTATAAATTATATTTTACCGTGATACATTGCTTTTACAATCCCATCAGATAATCCAATTTTAGGAACATATATTTGTCGGGCACCGCTCCATTTCATAGCGTTAAGATAAATTCTAACAGCAGGAATGATTACATCGGCACGGTCAGGGTTTAATCCTAGTTCCGATATTCTTTGATCGTATGTTAACGAATTCAAGAAGGCATATTGTGAGTTGATATAGATGTAAGATAAAGGCTTTTCTTGTGTTTTTCCAGACATTTTAAAAAGCTTATTGATATTTCCTCCAGAACCTATTAAGGTTACCTCTTCAAAATCTTCAGTGTTTATTTTTATCCATTTTTCAATTTCTTCCCAAACTAAGTCGCAAACCATATTGTTTAATAAACGTACAGTTCCAGCTTTGAATGATCTTGAGGTAATGATTTTTCCGTTAGAGAAAATAGTGAATTCAGTGCTTCCACCACCTACATCAACAAATAAATAAGTTTTGTCAGTATTTAATAGATGTAACAAATCGGTTGAGGCAATAATAGCAGCTTCTTTTTTACCGTCAATAATTTCGATGGTAACATTTGATTTTTCCTGAATGAGTTCTACAATTTCTTTTCCATTGTAGGCTTCTCGCATTGCAGATGTGGCAAATGCTCTATAGGATTGTACTTTATGTACTTTCATTAATAAATTAAAAGCGGTCATTGCATCAACCATTCGGTCAATATTTTCCTGAGATATTTCGCCCACAGTAAAAGCGTCTTGCCCTAACCTAATAGGTACACGTACAAGAGAGCTTTTATTAAACTGAGGTTCTTTTCCTTCTTGTTCAATAATATTTACAATCAACAATCGCATGGCATTAGAACCAATATCAATTGCGGCATATTTTTTTAAGTTAATCATTGTTGATGATGATTTTTAATTTTTGAAATAAATAGAAAGAAGGATAATTTAAAATTCTTCATTTAATGAATCTACTTTGCTTTGATAGTACTTATAGGTTTCAATTTGTGCTCTAAATATGGGTTCGTTATCACTATCTCTATATTTATTATCCAGTTTTGATGAATGATACCTTGCTTTGACATTTCCTTTCCAGGCAATATCAAAGTTGTCAATAAGCTCTTGTTTTATTTCTTCATCATATATAGGACAAGTAACTTCGACTCTTCCGTCTAAATTACGAGTCATAAAATCAGCCGAAGAAATGTATACAGCCGTTTGCCCACCGTTAGCAAAAATATAAATTCGGGAGTGCTCTAAATAATTGTCTACAATACTTATGGCTTCAATATTTGCGCTCATTCCTTTTACGCCGGGAATCAACGAGCAAATTCCGCGAACTTGCAACTGTATTTTTACACCAGCATTACTAGCTTCGTATAATTTATCAATCATTCTAAAATCAGACAAACTATTCATCTTTAATTTTATATAGGCTTTTCGACCTGCCTTAGCATTCAAAATTTCTCTGTCAATAAGTTTATAAAATCGTGTTCTCGTATAATGAGGGGAAACAATAAGATGTTTATAGCGGTGGATTCTATAATTTATATCAAAAAATTCAAATACTCTGTTAATGTCTTTTAAAATTTGCTGATGACTGGTAAAAAGAGTGACATCCGTATAAACTTTTGCGGTAGCTTCATTAAAATTTCCGGTAGAGATAAAACCATAACGTTTTGTTTTTCCGTTTTCGTTTCTTTCGATAACACATACTTTGCTGTGTACTTTTAATCCTTTTATTCCAAAAATCAATTCGATACCTTCTGTTTGCATTTGTTCAGCATAAGAAATATTCGAGGCTTCATCAAAACGAGCTTGTAGTTCGATCTGGACTACTACTTTTTTTCCGTTTTTAGCTGCGTTAATTAACGAACTAATAATTTGCGAATTTTTAGCAAGTCTATACAAGGTAATTTTTATAGAAGTAACCTTTGGATCTAAGGCTGCTTCACGCAAAAACTTGGTTAGATAAGAAAATGACTGATAAGGTGCGTTTAACAAATAATCTTTATTGCTTATTTTTTCTAAAATACTTCCTTCTAAGCTTAAACCTGGAATAGGTAAAGGGTCATTTTTTTTATACAACAAATCAAACCTACCTAAATTAGGGAAATCCATATAATCACGTCTGTTGTGGTACCTTCCTCCAGGGATAATACTATCAGTAGAAACAATTTTCATTTTATCTAAAAAGAATTGAAGGGTGTCAGTTTCAATTTCTTGGTCATAGATAAAACGAACCGGTTCTCCTATTCGTCTTTCCTTTACACTAGTAGATATTTTTTCAAGCATACTTTTACTTAAATCACTATCAATGTCAAGTTGTGCATCACGACTTATTTTAATCATGTGTGCCGATACACTTTCGTAATCAAAAATATTAAAGATGCTTTTAAGGTTATGTCTAATAACATCATCTAATAATATCACATATTGTTTATCGTCGTCAGATGGTAATACCAAGAAACGATTCATTGTTTTAGGAATCTCAATAATAGCATAACGAACTTCGGCCTCTTTTTTCATGACTAGCTTAATGGCTAAGTAGCCCATGTTGTCTTTTAATAAAGGAAACTCGGCTAGGTCATTAAGTATAATGGTAACAAGTTCTGGACTTAACTTTTGAATAAAAAAATCTTTTAAAAATTTTTCTTGCTCAATAGATATTTCATTTTCATCAATGATAAAAATGTTTTTTAATTTAAGTTCGTTTTCGATACTTTTTAAAATAACCAAACTTTCTGTTTGATCCTCAATAACTATCTCAGTAATGTCTTTAACTAGCTGTTGAGCCGAAATTCCGCCAAGAATCTTCTGGCCACTTTTACCAGACAAGCTCAATCTTCTAATTGCCGCAAATCGTACTCTAAAAAATTCATCTAAATTATTAGAGAATATTCCTAGAAAGCGAAGGCGGTCTAATAAAGGTACTGTTGGGTCAGCGGCTTCTTGCAAAACGCGTGCGTTAAATGCTAACCAACTTTTTTCTCTATCTATGTATTTTTGTTCTAACACTTATTTTTTATTTTAAATCTTTTGGAGTCACTATTTTTATAGTTTTTCCGTCCTTAATATCGTTCCAATTATTTGCTTCAAACGCTAATGATACAAAACCAGTTGTAGGTACATTAGTAATGAAAACATCCCCAAATTTATTAACAAAATTTGTAATAGCGGCATTATGACCAAAAAGAATAATACTTTCAATAGAATTATCAGTTGATTTGATGGTTTTTTCTAATTGTGACTCATCAAAAGTGTATAATTCAGGTTTATAAATGATACTTTCAATAGGGTAGTGCAGGTTCTGTGCAAATATTAATGCGGTTGCAGTTGTTCTTTTTGCTGTACTGCAATGCATTACATACGTTTTTGGAATAAAATTTGAGATATTTAAAGAAACTAAGTGAGCGTCATTAATGCCTCGTTGATCTAATGGTCTGTCAATATCCTTCAATGGAGTGTCCCAGTTAGATTTTGCGTGTCTTATTAATAGTAGTTTTTTCATAGTTAAAAATAAATAAGTTGAACAGAAACAGAAAGGTACAATTTAAAAGTATTTTTAATCAAATATTTTTTTTATATTTTAAAACCGTTGTTAGTACGATTGCGTAAATATAAAGTGTTGCTTTTTATAATAAGAGATAAAATAGTAGTTTTCAATTGTATGAACAAAGTGTTTTAATAAAAAAATATGAAAATATTAGGTTTATATTTACAAATAAATACCTTTCAACGGTTTTATTAGGTTTTTATAGATGAAAATTTAAATTTGTTAGAATGATAACTAACTTTGTACTTAAAAATAAACTGCCTTTATTATAATTTTGGCTGCCCCAAATTAGAATATGATATATAAAATTACTTCGAACACCATTATTGGACTTATTAATGACGCACTATTTTTAACGAGTAGATTTTTTTCTAACGTTAAAAATGCTACAGTGCTGTCTTTTCCTATGTTTATAAATCAAGGTTTTGTTGATGCATTTATTAAGGGTTTTTCTAAAGAAAAAATCTTTGACGAAATGCTATTTTATTATAATCAGGAGGGACTACTTTTTTACCCTAATAGAAAGTTATACAGATTAAGAGTCAATAGTTATATTAAACCTGTGCCAATAGAATGATGATATTTAATTGAATCATTGCACAATCAAAATAGTTACACAGTAAATTAATCTCCTAGAGATTAAAATAAAATATATTTCCATGATTATTTCAAATATGAAAAACAACTACTTTAATTTTTTAAATAAAAATAAAATCTTTTTATTTAGGTTCGTTTTATTTTTCGCATTGCTTTTATCGTTTACTAACTCGTTTGCTCAAACGCCTGTTTTTAATAATCCTGTTCTTTTATCTGGGACTGATAGAGCGAAAGGTGCAATTTATAAATACACAAATGTAATTACAGTAAATGGACAAAAAGTTGATGCAATTGTAACCATTGCAAATATTACTAGCGGTGCAACATTAAATAATTTTGATAACGAAACTACTGCTGGTTTAACTGATCGATTTCAACCAGAAATAACTAGTGCAGTTGGAAGTGGAGGTTATGTAGAATTTAAATTTGACTTTTATAAATCTGGAAGTTATGGTACAACAGTACCAATTGCAGTATCTCTTGATTCTTTCAGTTTAGATGTTATTGACCTCGATGGAGGCGAATTTATAGAGATTCAAATACCAACTCCTGGAAATTATGTTCTTGATAGTCCAACTTTGATTGTTAAAACTGATAGACCTAACAATTATACACGACTGCAGGGGCCGGCTATTTCCTTTAATGGAATTAACACAATTGAAACTTCAGTTATAGCTCAAATTAATTTATTTGACGTCTCAACAACAACTTTTAGGTTAGGTAGCGCAGTAGAAGCCAATAGTAGAAGAAGTTCTATAAGTTTTGGAGAAGTAGTTTTTAATTTTCCAGTTGCTCCAAGAGCTAATAATGACGTTGTAAACTGTATTGCAATTGGAACAAATGGCAGTATAAATGTGACAACAAATGATACAGATGCTAATGGAAATATTAATGTTGCGACAGTAGATTTAAATACAGCTCAAGCAAATAGACAGACTACCTTAGTTGTTGCTAATCAAGGTACATGGAGTGTTGATAATTTTGGAGTTGTTACTTTTACTCCATTATCAACATTCAAAGGAAGTCCTACGGCAATAACTTACACTATAAACGATACAACACCGTTAACATCTAATACAGCGACAATAACAATGAATTATGCTCCAGTTGCTCCAACTGCTGCTGCTCAAAGTTTTTGTTCATCTAGCTCTAATACAGTTGCTAACCTTACAGCGACAGGTACAGGAATTAAATGGTATACGGCCGCGACTGGTGGAAATGCTCTAGCAGCAAATACGGATCTTACTGGTAGAACATATTATGCATCACAAACTGTGAATAATTGTGAAAGTACAAGAACTCCAGTGGTTGTGACAGTAAATGCGGCCTCGACAGTCGTTTTTACTAGTGGAACACAAAGTCCAACAGTATGTTCATCAACGGCTATAACTAATACAGTGTATACTTTTGACGGAAGCGCAACTAATGCAGCGGTAACTAACTTACCTGCGGGTTTGACTTCTAGCGTAAATAAAACTGCTAAAACGATAACTATTAGCGGTACGCCTACTGCTTCGGGTACTTATACGATTACAACTTCTGGGCATACTACACCTTGTACAGCTGCTACTATTAGCGGAACGGTAACGGTAAACCCTGCTTCAACTGTCGCTTTAACGTCTGCTACGGCAACGCAAAATCAAACAGTATGTTCAGGTACAGCTATTACTTCAACTGTATTTAAATTTGATGGCAGCGCAACCAATGCAGTAGTAACAAACTTACCTGCTGGTTTAACCGCTACCGTAAGTACAGCAAACAAAACAGTAACCATTAGTGGTACTCCTACTGCTTCAGGTACGTATACAATAACAACTTCAGGTCATACAGCACCGTGTACGGCTGCAACAATATCGGGATCGGTAACAATAAATGCAACGCCAGCTACTCCAACGTTGAGTCCTGCTACTCATCCAAGTTGTACGACATCAACGGGTAGTTTTACAATCACTAATTATATTGCTAGTAATACCTATACAATAACTCCTTCAACTGGAGTGACAAGATCTGGTAACACGGTCACTGCTCCGTCAGGAACTTACACGTTAACTGCAACTTCATCATCGTGTACTTCAAGCGCTTCTAGTAGTGTTGAAATTTTACCAAATCCTCAAACAAGTCCTGATACTGATGGTGATGGAATTTCGGATATATGTGACGAAGACGATGATAACGACGGTATTTTGGATAAAAATGAATTAAATTGTCCAAGTGGCTTTATTGATTTAGGGCAAACATTCAACAATAGCACTGCTAACCCTGGTACCGTAAATAATGTTTATAATTATGGAGACGTAACAGGAACTTTTAAATATGAACTTAAAGGAGGTGCTACATGGAACTCTGGTGTAAATAGTCAAAGTTCTAATAATGTAAGTGGCAACTATATAAATGTTCAAGCTAGGGATACTGATTTCCCAACTAATAATGTTGCTGTTTACACCCTAACTTTTAGTAAACCTATTTATAACTTAAATTTTAAGTTAAGCGGTTTAGATAATAATGATAGAGCTGATTTTACTGCAAATAACTCTGGAGTTAATGTACCTGTTTCTATTTCAAATATTAATTTAACAAATGGAGTCTTTATAGGACAATCGGTTAATAGTAGTAATGGTGGAGGTAATGCACCTGCAAATAGTGTTACTGTAAATAGTACAGGGCCAATAAACCAAATAATTATTACAACTGCCAAAAATGGTGGGAATTCTGCAGATATTACTTTACAGATAAATGAATTAAGTTATTGTATTGCAATAGACTCAGATGGTGATGGAGTACCAAATCATTTAGATTTAGATTCTGATAATGATGGTTGTTCAGATGCTAATGAATATTATAATTTATCTACTGCCGATGGTGGGGATGGAGGAGTTTATGGAACAGGAAAGCCAGCCGTTGATACTAATGGAACTGTTAAAGCAGCTTCGTATACAGGATCATATACTAATGTAATTACTAAGGGATCATTAAGTACTATAGCTACTTCAGGACAACCTACAAATCAAACGGCATCAACAACATTTACTGCCGCTTTTACAGTTACTGCTACTGGTGGATCAGGAACAACTCAGTACCAATGGCAAGTAGATAGCGGTTCTGGATTTGTTAATGTAACCAATGGAACTATATATTCGAATGTTACAACCGCAACATTAAGTTTAAAAAATATCACTTGCGATATGAACGGGTACAAATACCGTGTCATAGTTAGTCAGTCAAACTATATTTGCGGAAATGTAACTTCTAGTTCAGCTACTTTAACAGTGCTTAATAACACAGTATCAGCAGCATCATCAACACCAAATTTGTGTATTAATACTGCTTTAACTGCGATTACGCATACAACAACAAGAGCAACTGGAATTGGAACTGCCACAGGATTACCTGCAGGAGTTACAGCTTCATTTGCATCGAATAAAATCACGATTAGTGGTACACCAACAGTAGCAGGAACTTTTGACTACACAATCCCTTTAACTGGTGGTTGTGGATCAGTTAATGCTACAGGAAAAATTACAGTAACAGCAGCGCCAGATGCAGGAACATTATCAGGAACACAAGCAATTTGTATTGACGGAACGACTACATTATCTTCTACTGTTAAAGGAGGTACTTGGTCAACTAATGCAGCAGCTACTGCAACAATTGATGCTTCAACAGGAGTAGTTAAAGGTTTAAAAGCTGGAACTGCAACAATGACTTATACTGTTAAAGGTTCAGGTGGATGTGATGATGCTACAGCTACAAGAGTAGTTACAGTAACAGCAGCGCCAGATGCAGGAACGTTATCAGGAACACAAGCAATTTGTGTTGACGGAACGACTACATTATCTTCTACTACTACTGGAGGTACTTGGTCAACTAGTGCGGCAGCTATAGCAACAATTAATGCTTCAACAGGAGCAGTTAAAGGTTTAAAAGCTGGAACTGCTACAATGACTTATACTGTTAAAGGTTCAGGTGGATGTGCTGATGCTACAGCTACAAGAGTAGTTACAGTAACAGCAGCGCCAGATGCAGGAACGTTATCAGGAACACAAGCAATTTGTGTTGACGGAACGACTACATTATCTTCTACTATTAAAGGAGGTACTTGGTCAACTAGTGCAGCAGCGACTGCAACAATTGATGCTTCAACAGGAGCGGTTAAAGGTTTAAAAGCTGGAACTGCTACAATGACATATACTGTTAAAGGTTCAGGTGGATGTGCTGATGATACCGCTACAAGAGTAGTTACAGTAACAGCAGCGCCAGATGCAGGAACGTTATCAGGAACACAAGCAATTTGTGTTGACGGAACGACTACATTATCTTCTACTACTACTGGAGGTACTTGGTCAACTAGTGCGGCAGCTATAGCAACAATTAATGCTTCAACAGGAGCAGTTAAAGGTTTAAAAGCTGGAACTGCAACAATGACTTATACAGTTAAAGGTACAGGTGGATGTGATGATGCTACAGCTACAAGAGTAGTTACAGTAACAGCAGCGCCAGATGCAGGAACATTATCAGGAACACAAGCAATTTGTGTTGACGGAACGACTACATTATCTTCTACTGTTAAAGGAGGTACTTGGTCAACTAATGCAGCAGCTACTGCAACAATTGATGCTTCAACAGGAGTAGTTAAAGGTTTAAAAGCTGGAACTGCAACAATGACTTATACTGTTAAAGGTTCAGGTGGATGTGATGATGATACTGCTACAAGAGTAGTTACAGTAACAGCTTTACCTAATGCACCAACAGCAGCTGATCAAACAGTTTGTTATAATGGTAATGCTAGCCAAACATTAACAGCTACTGCAACTGGAGGAACTATTACTTGGTATACTGCAGCAACAGCTGGTACAGTTGTAACTACACCTACGCAAGTTGGTGTTGGAACAAAAACATATTATGCTGAATCTTCAAATGGAACTTGTTCTAGTTTGTCAAGAACAGCAGTGAAATTAACTATTAATGA
>NZ_JABSNK010000023.1 GCF_013294005.1 Flavobacterium gelidicaeli | reverse complement strand
CCATTGGGATTGTATTTTTGTCAATTACAAAGAACCTAATTTAGGTTCGTAACCCAATGGTTTTTATCTATTTGTGTCTTAACTTAATGACATTGACTACTATCCCTCACACGAAATCCTGCATATTAGATTGTTTTGTAGATAATAATGGCGTTATAAAGCAGCTTAAACTTTTTAAGGATAGGAGAATTTCATCAAAATAGTCTTATTTTGCAACAATAATTTATACTCAAAAAACAGTGCAATCACTTTTAATTATAGGTTTTGTTTGGCCTGAGCCCAATTCTTCAGCAGCTGGTGGAAGAATGATGCAATTAATAGCTCTATTTCAAGAACAGGGTTTCCAAATCACATTTGCAAGTCCAGCGCAAGACAGTGATTTCATGATTGATTTGAGTGCGTATAATGTCGACAAAAAAAGTATTTTATTAAACTCACTTAGTTTTGATACTTTCATCAAAGAACTCAATCCATCTGTAGTGATGTTTGATCGTTTTATGATAGAAGAACAATTTGGCTGGCGCGTTGCCGATAGTTGTCCTGACGCTTTAAGGATTTTAGACACCGAAGATTTGCATTCTTTGCGATTGGCTAGACAAAAAGCATTCAAAGAAAAACGTGTATTTAAAACCGAAGACTTAGTAGTAGAAGAAGTCGCAAAACGAGAAATAGCCAGTATTTTACGATGTGATCTGTCATTAATGATATCCCAATTTGAAATCGAATTATTAACAACTACTTTTAAAATAGATAGTGCATTACTGTATTATTTACCTTTATTAGTAGAAAGTCGTGAAGTTCCAAAATTGGAACAGTTGTCCTCTTTCAAAGAAAGAAAGGATTTTGTTTTTATAGGTAATTTTCTTCATGAGCCCAACTGGAATGCCGTGCAGTATCTAAAAGAAACAATTTGGCCCTTGATAAAAAAACAATTGCCTGATGCAGTTTTAAATGTGTACGGTGCTTATCCATCTCAAAAAGTAGTGCAACTAAATAATGTTAAGGAGGGGTTTTTAATTCGGGGTCGTGCTGTAGATGCTAGTGAAGTGGTGCAGCAAGCAAGGGTTGTTTTGGCTCCTTTGCGTTTTGGCGCTGGTATAAAAGGAAAATTGATTGAAGCGATGCAATGTGGTACGCCAAGCGTAACCACTTCCATTGGTGCTGAATCTATGCAAGGCACATTAGTTTGGAATGGCTTTGTTGAAGACAGTCCTGAAGGTTTTGCAAACAAGGCAGTATTGCTGTGTCAAGAGGAACAATTGTGGCTTGATGCCCAAAAAAATGGGTTAGATATCATAAATCAACGGTATGTAAGAACACTTTTTGAGTTTGATTTTAAAGAACATATTGAAAGTTTACTGAATAATTTAAAACAACATCGATTGAATAACTTTTTAGGTGAATTGTTGCAACATCATTCTTTAAGAAGTACCAAATACATGTCAAAGTGGATTGAAGAAAAAAATAAAATATTGTGATTTATTGTAAGTTATTTCTATTTTTACAGTTGAATATCAAAATCTTTCTATGAAAAAAAATACTTTTGGGTTGTTGCTTATTTTGTTTGGTATCGCCGCAAGCGCACAAGAGATAAGCGTTGAAGAAAACATGTATGGTGTCGAGCTTGGGATTGTAAAAGCAGATGTTTTTTATGAATTTAAGCTGGATAGAAAGTGGGCCTTACGCACAGAATTAGCTACGGAATTGAGTACATATACTTATTTCGATTGGGATACTGGGCTTACTAACGGAACTATTATCCCTGTAAGTGTGGTTGTTGAGCCCCGATTTTATTATGGGATCGATAGAAGAAATCGCTTAGGTAGAAACATTGCTCATAACAGTTCAAATTTTTTCTCATTAAAAACTTCGTTTTCTGCCAATCGAATACCAATTTATATAACTGAGGATAATAGTAGAATTGCTAACAGCATACTTGCTATTCCAACTTTTGGAATTAGACGCAGCTTTGCAAAGAATTTCAGTTATGAGTTTGCTTTTGGTTTTGGTGTAAAATATAATATCTACAGCAATTCACATAGCTGCAATTGTGATCAATTAAATAATTATACTGATTTACAGGCAAAAATTGGATATACATTTTAAAATGCGTATCTAATTTGGATTTTAATCTAAACGAAATCTTCCTCTTTAGCCCCGACTGAAGTGAAAATCCTTGTGGGTGCAACTTGCTATGCTTTGGGATACCCCACAAGATACAGCGTCTAGAGGTAACTCAATTTCCTGATGAAAACTAAGTTTCTGCTTTTATTTCTGAAGACGATTTAAAATACAAAACCCCGTTAAGTCTAGACTTAACGGGGTTTGTTTATTATAGTAACTCAGTAATTATGCAAGCATAGTGACTGGGTTTTCAATGTATTGTTTTAATGTTTGTAAGAACTGTGCTCCAGTTGCTCCATCGATTGTGCGGTGGTCGCAAGCTAGTGAAAGCATCATTGTGTTTCCTACAACAATTTGACCGTTTTTAACCACTGGTTTCTCTACAATTGCTCCTACTGAAAGGATTGCAGAATTAGGTTGATTGATAATAGAATTAAATTCTACGATTCCAAACATTCCTAGGTTAGAAACAGTAAACGTACTTCCTTCCATTTCTGTAGGTAATAGTTTTTTGTTTTTAGCTCTTCCTGCTAAATCTCTTACGCTTCCGCCAATTTGTGATAAACTCATTGCATCTGTAAATTTCAATACAGGAACAACTAATCCATCTTCTACAGCAACCGCAACTCCAATATTCACATGGTGATTAATTGTGATTGCATCTTCTTTCCACTGAGAGTTGATTTTTGGGTGTTTCTTTAATGCCATTGCACATGCTTTGATAACCATGTCGTTAAAAGAAACTTTTATGTCAGGAACACTATTGATTATTGCTCTTGATTTCATAGCGTCATCCATCGTAACTTCAATAGTTAAGTTGTAATGAGGTGCTGTGAATAAAGACTCGGCTAATCTTTTCGCAATGATTTTACGCATTTGCGAATTCTTAATTTCTTCTTTGAATACTTCTCCTGCTGGAACAAATATTTGTGGTGCAGCGGCAGGAGCTGCAGCAGTTTCAGTTTTTGCAGCTGGAGTAGCGGCAGCCTGTTGTGGAGCTGCTGTTGCTGGAGTGAAATTTTCGATATCACTTTTGATGATACGTCCGTTTTCACCAGAACCTTTAACTTGGTTTAATTGAATTCCTTTATCGCTAGCAATTTTCTTTGCTAATGGCGATGCTAAAATTCTTTTTCCATCTGTAGCTTCTTCTTGTACAACTGGAGCAGTAGCTTCGGTTGTAGTTGCTTTAGGTGCTTCGGTAGTTGAACTAGTTTCTGTTTTTGCACCCGCTTTAAAGTTGGCTGCTATTCCTGAAACATCCGTTCCCGCAGGCCCGATGATGGCTAATAAACTATCAATTGGAGCTGCATTTCCTTCTTCGATACCAACGTACAATAATGTACCTTCGTTGAAAGATTCAAATTCCATAGTTGCTTTGTCTGTTTCAATTTCAGCAAGAATATCTCCTTCACTAATTTTGTCTCCAACTTTTTTCAGCCATGTCGCTACAGTTCCTTCGGTCATTGTATCGCTCAAGCGAGGCATAGTTACTACTACGACACCTTTAGGCAATTCAGAACTGTTTGCAGTAGCTGCCACTTCGTCCTTTTTAGTTTCTGTTTTTGGAGCTTCTTCAGTACTAGTCTCTTTTGCTTCAGCAGGAGCTGATCCTCCAGCAATTAATGCTGTAATATCTTCACCTTCTTCACCAATAATTGCTAATAAAGAATCAACTGGAGCAGTTTCTCCAGCTGGAATTCCAATATATAAAAGAGTTCCTTCATTGAAAGACTCAAATTCCATTGTTGCTTTGTCGGTTTCAATTTCAGCTAAGATATCACCTTCACTAATTTTGTCACCTACTTTTTTAAGCCAAGTCGCTACCGTTCCTTCCGTCATCGTATCGCTCAAACGAGGCATTGTAATAATTGTTGCCATAATTTATAGTTTATGAGGTATAAATGGATAGTTTTCTTGTTCGTATACTACGTCGTAAAGTTGTTGAATTGGAGGGTATTCCGACTCTTCAGCAAAATCCACACATTCTTGAACTAAAGTTTTAACTCTTTGCTCGATTGCATCAATCTCCTCTTCGGTAGCATATTTTTGATCTTTAATTACATCTAAAACTTGTGTAATTGGATCTATCTTTTTGTACTCTTCTACTTCTTCTTTCGAACGGTATAATTGAGCATCAGACATAGAGTGACCTCTGTATCTATACGTTTTCATTTCTAAAAAAGTAGGCCCATCACCACGTCTTGCTCTATCGATAGCTTCTGTCATAGCTTCTGCTACTTTTACAGGATTCATTCCATCTACTGGTCCACAAGGCATTTCGTACCCTAAACCTAATTTCCAGATATCTGTATGATTTGCAGTTCTCTCAACAGAAGTTCCCATAGCGTAACCGTTGTTTTCAACGATAAAAACTACTGGCAATTTCCATAACATAGCCATGTTAAAAGCTTCATGTAAGGAACCTTGACGTGCAGCACCATCACCAAAATAGGTCATTGTAACTCCACCAGTTTCAAAATATTTATCGGCAAAAGCTAAACCAGCTCCTACAGGAATCTGTCCACCTACAATTCCGTGACCACCATAAAAACGGTGCTCTTTAGAAAATATGTGCATGGAACCACCCATACCTTTAGAGGTACCAGTAACTTTTCCTAATAATTCAGCCATTACTCTTTTTGGATCAACACCCATCCCAATAGGTTGAACGTGATTTCTATAAGCAGTAATCATTTTGTCTTTAGTTAAGTCCATTGCATGCAATGCACCTGCTAGAACCGCTTCTTGACCGTTATATAAGTGGAGGAAACCTCTAACTTTTTGTTGAATGTATAATGCTGCAAGTTTGTCTTCAAACTTTCTCCAAAGCAGCATGTCTTCGTACCACTTTAAATAAACCTCTTTTGTAACTTCTTTCATCTCAGTTGTCTTTTTTGCTAAAGTTTTTATTGTTCATCAATTACCCTCACGCAAAAAAGTTTCCTCCCACAAATTTGCGAATCGCAAAAATAAGACATTCAAGCTTAGAACTAAAATTTTAAAGCTAATTTTCTGATTTATTTATAAGAACTTTTTATCAAACATGAATGGTAGCAAGTTTTTAAGGGAATCCGACTTATAAATTGCGCCTATTTCTCCCATAAAGTAGATTTCGATAGGGGTTTCTTGACGAATTTCATATTCAGCTATAGATTGTCTACAAGATCCACATGGTGGAATAGGTGCTGAAGTTTGATTTGCATCAGAAGCAGCTGTGATTGCCATTTTTAATATTTTTGCATCAGGATAAACTGCACCTGCATGATAAATGGCTACGCGCTCTGCGCATAATCCTGATGGATAAGCAGCGTTTTCTTGATTAGAACCTAAAACTATTTTACCGTTATCAAGCAATAAAGCAGTTCCTACTCTAAAATTAGAATACGGCGCATAAGCATTTTTTCTAACTGCAACGGCTTGTTCCATTAAATCTTTTATTTCGGCTGGAAGTTCAGATACGGCATCATATACCGAAAATTGGGTGGTGATTGCTATTTGTTTCATTTTTTATAAAGGGAAAAAAAATCCAAATCTCATTTTACTGAAATTTGGATCTTTAATTTAAAATTATTTTTGAGTGCTAATATACGTCATATTTGTCTCCAAAGTTAAACGTTAAAGAAAAACGTAAGGTGTTTTCTAACGGATTCTTAATTTTTGATGTTGAGAATAAATAGGATACATCAACTTTTACTACATTGTATTTAAAACCAGCACCTAGAGAAAAGTATTTCCTAGCTCCTTTTAATACGTTCTCATTAAAATATCCAGCACGGAAAGCAAATGAATCTTGATACATGTACTCAGCACCTACAGCATAGGTTACTTCTTTTAATTCTTCGCTAAAGCCGTTAGGAGCATCTCCAAAAGACTTAAAAACTCCAGAAGCCCATCCTATTGACCTATAGTCCTCCTTTGCTTGGGTAAAGTCCTTTATATCTACAGTTCCATCACCATTTAAATCTTTACCTGTAAACTCACCATTATCGTAACCAACTTGTGGAGTAGGTACTAATAGTTTATTGAATTCAACATTAACCGCCACTGTATTATAATCGTCTAAGATAAACTCAAAACCGGTTCCTATCTTTAGATTAGCAGGAATAAAGTTTGTGCTAAAATCATCTCTGTCGTAGCTTATTTTAGGACCTAAATTTTGAATATTAAAACCAGCTCTCCATCTTCCGTTAAACTCTGAATAAGCAATTTCTTCTGATTGATAGAAACCAGCTACATCAATTGCAAATGTTCCTGCGGAGCTTGCGTCAACAGTTTCGGAAGCTATTTTTAAGTTAGAGCGTATGTACCTTCCGGCTACTGCCATAGAGAATTTTTCGCTCAATTTCAAGGAATACGATCCATCTAATGCAAATTCATTAGGAGATACTATTTTAAATTTTTCATTTGGTTCAGAAGTTTGTCGAAGTTCAATGTCTCCAAATCCAAAAAAACGAATACTTCCTGCAAAAGCACTACGGTCACTTATTTTGTTATAATAAGTCGCTTGTCCTAATGAAATATCATTAGCTAAATCAGTTAAATAAGGCGTGTAACTTACTGAAAAACCTTGCTTATCAGTCGAAAAAGCATATTTAGCAGGATTCCATTGTTGTGAAAATACATCAGCAGATGTTGCAACTCCTAAATCTGCCATACCTGCTGCTCTTGCATCTGCAGACACCATTAAAAAGGGCACCCCAGTTGTGATTACTCTTTCCTGTTGTGCATAAGTGTAGGAAATACCAAGAAGGCAACTAATTATAAATATTGTTTTTTTCATACGAGTTTAAAATTCATTGAGCAAATATAGTATTTTATTAAAGTATCACAAGTTTTTCGATTTTTTCAGCTTTTTTATTTGATAGGTTTGACTTTACTGTAAGCTTATAAATGTAAACACCTTTTCCAATTTTATTTCCAAAATCATCTTTACCATTCCAAGTGATCTCTTTTGAAAGAAATCCTTCGGTTGTTATTATTTGATTTTTTGTCCAAACTACCTTTCCTGTTATAGTCATTACTTGAACTTGAACAGTTAAGGGCTCGTATGGTCTATTATGGGTAAACCAAAATTCAGTGTAGTTTACAAATGGGTTAGGATAATTCAACACATGGGTTAAAGTTAGCCCTTCATCTGAGACAACTACAAATTGAATTTCTAGTATTACAGGGTTATTATATACATCCCAGGCTTTGAACGTTACAATGTGTATTCCTGAGGCTAAGTTACGCAAAGGAAATCTTAAATTACCTTTGGTATAATCATCTACATCGGTTTGATAGTAGTCATTTAAGACATAAGGATTACTTACATCTCCATCTAAAATTGCTGTAATATCATGTCCAATTCCGCTTGCTGTATTTATTCCGTTTTCGTCTTCAAGATACGCAAGTAAAAAAGGGGAGCTATTTGTAATACCACCCGAAACAAATGTTTCGTCATTCATATATAACTTTACTTTTGGGCTAATATTGTCTTGAGGTGCATTTTCATTTATTCCTCCTATTTTAATAGTTGTATCATAGCCAGTTTCATTCTCTAATGTTTTTTCTTTTTTGGCGTAAAAGCTAATTTTACCATTATCAAGTGGTATCCTAATATCTCTTGGTACAACAAAACTAAATTCAAATGCTCCTTTTTTTACAGAAGCATTTCCTCTAAAAATAGTCTCACCTAATGTTTTAAAATCCATTGGAGGGCTATTTCCATCATTATTAAGTGTTTTTCTAGAAATTACTTTATCAAATATAGTAGCAGCAAGTGTCCCGTTGTAATTTGTAAGCAGTATGTTATTCTCATCAGTGACTTCGCCAGTAATTTTTATTTTTGCTAATGATTTAAAATCATCTGTGGTTTGTGCAACTGGAATATCATTTATTTTTGTGAGTCGGATTTTAGGTTGTGGAATCGCTAGTTTTAAAGCTGGGTCTCCTATGTAAAAAACTACATTTGTAGAGGAGTTAGGGTTACTGTTTTTAGATATTCTTAAAGCCTCGGCAATTGAGGTGTATTGATCGCTGTCATAACTAAATAAGTTTTCGGTCAGCGTGTCATTAAAGTTTTCGGCATTAAATTGTCCTATTGCTCTAATTGTGGTAATCATGGCAATAGCTCCACCTTTTGGATTCCAATAAGTATATTCACCTGCGGTAGGTCTTGATGGATTATCAAAACGAGAGAATTCACATGTAATTGTTATAAATAAAGGGTATTTGTATTGGTTGTTTAAGTTTTGACCATCGGATTTCTCCCAGATTCTTTCAGATGACAAGCCATCTTCTCCACCATGACCTAGATAATTAAACACTAAAGCACCTTTTTCGAAAGCATCAAATAAGTCTGTTCTGGCTTTTGGATATCTAAATCCACCTGCGGAAGCTTCTTGAGAATAAGAGTCTAAAAGAATTTTATTGATATTAAAAAAAGGTTTTTTGGTAGTGATTAAGTCAGCCAGACTGTTTTGTCTGGATTGTAAATTAGCATCAAATGAAGCGTCAGAGTCATCAGCAATCATTACAAATTCGTTGCGCCAACTCCCGTAAGATGCTTCGTTGTGGTATTCAATGACTTTATTGACCATTTCTTCAGCTTGTTTAGAGTCATTAACAAGCATCCGTCCTACGGCAATATCAATTCCGCCAAAAAAAGAAGTAATATTCCCTTCGTTAGCATCCATTAGTCCGTAAAAATCGTCCGATGCAAAAGAAGCTTCTCCAGAAGAACTGCTACTAAGCGCGTGATAAATTGGAATTATATTATTGTTGTTAGCTGTTCGGTTTTTATAATCGAAAGAAGTGTCGCCAAATAAATTCACATATTTCACCTTTTTCTCGACCGAAGAGGCATTTTCATAAATATATTTTATACAGTTTCTTATTGCAGCAATATCTTGTTTACCTGACGAGAATTCTTCATAAATACTTTCTGCCGAAATAACTTTTACACTGAGGTTGTTGTTCATTCGATGAAAATCAGCTAATTTTTCAGCTTGCGTAAGTAGCGTATTTGGAGCTATAATAATATAATCAATGTCTTGGAATTGTCCTTGTTTATTTTTAAGTATTGTTCCCTTAATATTTTGATTAGCTACTTTTGACCTTCCATCTTTAAAGGGAGTGTAATAATCACCTTGATCTACGGCAACGTATTTTCTTACTTCACCTAAATCACTTTTAAAAGAAAAATTATCTTGATTTAAGTTGGTTATTTTAGATACATTATAAATATCAGTTACATCCCAAATTTGATTGATTAGTGAAGCATTAGAAAAAGCATATCGTGCGATCGCTAAGGAGTTTCCTGCTAAATCATATTGAAAAGGAAATTGTTTACCGTAGCCTTGAAGTTTTCTTTTGGCAACTAATCTTATATTGTCAAGATAGCCTTTTGATCCTGGAACGCCGTTATTGTTATATATGATTTTAATTTTAGTATCTTCAGATCCATTAAAAGTGCTGCTGCTTGATAAAGAGCGTACGTAAAATTCAGTATCAGTATTGGTGTTTAAAGCAGGAAAAGTAATTGTACCAATGTTTTGTCCACTCGAAGTGATCAAAAAGCTTGTTGGGGTATATGCAGCAGCAGCGGCGGTAACTTCTATTTTTATAGGTACGCTGCTATCTAAATTTGGAAAATTAAAATTAAATTCTTGTTCTTGATTAATGTCAAATGCCTCACCAAACCATTGCCTGCCTAAATGGGCAATATTTATATTGTCTTGCTCATGAAACTGATGGTCATCATAAGTTATTAAATCTATTGTAGCATTACCGCTAGGCTGCGTTTTTTCAGGAATTCGCTTCCCATTACTTGATGCTACGGTGATATAGTAATAGGATTTACTGTCGTATAAATTGTTATTGGTTTGGCTTTCATCATTCCAAGTATCAACTCCTTCTGCATAAAAAAGAATATAGTCATTTGAGTCAAAAGCTCCGTCTTCCTCACCAATAATTTGTATCGCGTTTTCGGTCAAGTCATTTGGATACTTTATATTATTTGACAATGGAAGCATACGTCCTCCATTGCCATAGATTTTAATTCTTTTAGGATCAATCGAGTTTAGATTCATTCCTAAATCTTGTAAAAAAGTTTTAGAAACTTTATAAACACCAGATTTTTCTACATAAAAGCGGTACCATTCTGAATTTGAAAGTACTGAATTACTAATAATATTTTGAAACCTATTTGTATTTTGATTTGAATAATAACTTTTTTTATTAATTGTATATGAAAATGATATTACGCGCTTAATTACGTTTTGATCCCTGATTATAGGATTTATGGTAAGAAATGATTGAGAAACACTTCTGGAAACACTATTTGTGATTCTCGGGTACAATTGTGTTGTTATATTTTCTATAGGTAGATCCCCTAGTTGATTGCTAGTAGTGTTTTCAAAAACCACATTACTGATAACTATATCACTGTCGTTTAATGGAAATTGCGTGTTGGTATTTATAGTAAAAAATAATTTTTGTTGATTAAAATCATAAAAATATTCTTTACCTGCAAACTGAGGTATGTTAAAATTATTTTTACCAAAAAAAGTTTTTTTATTCTCTGACCATTGAATAGTTATATCGATTTTGGGTTGCGCAAAAGAAACAAAACAAATGAGTAGCAGGTAAATAATCGATAATTTTCTCATTGTTTTCTCGTTCTAGTGTTATTTTCACACTATATCTAAGCAAAAATAAATCATTTAATATAAAAGTAAATAATAAATTGTATAATTTTGCGTTTTGAAATGTATAATTAACCATAAAAGTTTCGAAATTTAAAATTATTTAAAACCGTATTGCATGTTAATTGTTAATTATTATATTGCGGCACCAAATCATTACCTTTAAAATATTATGAAAGTAAACAAATTTATGACCTTAAGATTGATGTTATCTATGATGATGGTCTTAGGTTTTGCTAGTTGTAGCAAAAAATCTAGTTCAAGTAACACATCAAGAGCTACTGGTTGGAATGTAAATGGAAAGAAAGCTTCAAGTAAACAAGAAGCAGGTCCAGGTTTAGTTTTTGTAGAAGGAGGAACTTTTACAATGGGAAAAGTTCAGGATGATGTTATGCATGATTGGAATAATACTCCAACGCAGCAACATATTCAGTCATTTTATATGGATGAAACCGAAGTAACAAACTTCATGTATTTAGAGTATTTAGATTATTTAAAAAGTGTTTTCCCTCCTAGTGATGAAAGATACAAGTATATTTATGAAGGTGCTTCTCCTGATACATTAGTATGGAGAAATAGATTAGGGTATAATGAAACAATGACTAATAACTATTTAAGACATCCTTCTTACGCAAATTACCCAGTTGTTGGTGTAAATTGGATACAGGCTGTTGAATTTAGTAAATGGAGAACTGATCGTGTTAATGAAGCTATTCTTGAGAAAAAAGGTTTTTTAAAGAAAGATGCAAAAACTGATGATGTTACTGCAGAAAGTTCTTTTAGTACTGAAACATATTTACTCGCTCCAACGTTAACTTATGGTGGTAGTGAAGATTTAGTTTTAAAAAGAAAAGATGCTAGAAAAGCTCCTAAGCCAGGAAAAGACGGTAATGTTACTGAAGAAAAAAATGTTTACGCACAACGTTCTTCAGGAATTCTTTTACCAGAATATAGATTACCAACAGAAGCAGAATGGGAATATGCAGCTGCTGCAGATGTAGGACAAAGAGAATATAATATTTATAAAGGTCAAAAGAAATATCCTTGGGCTGGAGAGTATACGCGTTCGGGTAAAAGACAAACTAAAGGAGATCAATTGGCTAACTTTAAACAAGGTAATGGAGATTACGGTGGTATTGCAGGTTGGTCTGATGATGGCGCTGATATTACTAATGAAGTAAAGAAATATCCAGCTAATGATTTTGGATTATACGATATGGCTGGAAACGTTGCTGAATGGGTAGCTGATGTATATAGACCAATAGTTGATAATGAGGCAAATGATTTTAATTACTTTAGAGGTAACCGTTATTCTAAAAACAAAATTGGAAAAGACGGAAAAGTTGAAATTGTTACTTTAGAAACAATGAAAAAAGATACTTTAAGTAATGGTAAAATTATAGTTAGAACATTACCGGGTGAAATTGCTCAAATGCCTGTTGATGAAAACGAAACTTACTTAAGACAAAATTTTGATAAAAGTGATAATATTAACTACAGAGATGGTGATAAACAATCTTCTAAATATTATGACTTCGGAATGTCTGAATCTTCAGATGATGACAAAACATCAGCAACTAAAAAGATGTACAATTCTCCTAAACATAATGTTACTACAGATAGCTTAGGTGCAATGGTTAGAAAATATGATAGATCTAGTGCAAGAACTACTTTAATAAATGATAATGTAAGAGTTTATAAAGGTGGATCTTGGAGGGATAGAGCTTATTGGTTAGATCCAGCACAAAGAAGGTATTATCCTCAAGATATGGCTACAGATTACATTGGTTTTAGATGTGCTATGTCTAGAGTAGGGCCGAAAGCAGAAAGAAAAAGATCTGCTAGAAACTAAATTTAAATATAATTTTACAAAAGCCCTTTAATTAGGGCTTTTGTCTTATAACACCTTTTTTTAATGGATATTAATAGCATTCATCAGTTGTTTTTAAAATGTAAATCGATTTCTATTGATACTCGTAAGATTATCCCAGAATCATTTTTTATCGCTATAAAAGGGGTTAATTTTGACGCAAACACCTTTGCTCAAGAAGCTTTAAATAAAGGCGCGTTATATGTTATTATTGACAACCAAGATTATTATATTGATGATCGTACTATATTAGTAAATGATAGTTTAGTTGCTTTACAAGAATTAGCGAAATTTCATCGCAAGTATCTAAAATTACCAATTATCGCTTTAACGGGTAGTAATGGTAAAACAACTACAAAGGAATTGATACAAGTTGTTCTTTCTAAAAAGTTCAATACTAAAGCTACTGTTGGAAATTTGAATAATCATATTGGTGTTCCTTTAACATTGCTTTCATTTGATTCTAATACTGAAATCGGAATCGTTGAAATGGGGGCAAATCACAAAAAAGAGATTGCTTTTTTATGTGAATTGGCTACACCGGATTTTGGGTATATAACTAATTTTGGCAAAGCACATTTAGAAGGTTTTGGAGGAGTAGCAGGTGTAATTGAAGGTAAAAGCGAAATGTATACTTATATTTCAAAAAATAATAAGTTGGCATTTATTAATTTGGACGACCCTATTCAATTAGAAAAAGGTAAGGTTTTAAATTCTTTTACTTTTGGAATAGCTAATAAAGAGGTTAATGTAAATATTACTTCAGCAAGCGCAAATCCATTTGTCGTTATTAAATATTTAGATTGTATAATTTCATCTCATTTAATAGGCTTGTATAATGCAAATAACATTGATGCTGCAATAACTATTGGAACTTATTTTAAAGTTGATATACCGGCTATAAAAGAGGCTTTGGAGGGATATGTTCCTGTTAATAATAGATCTCAATTAACGACTAAAGGTTCTAATGAAATAATATTAGACGCATATAATGCTAATCCTAGTAGCATGGCAGTTGCTATTGCTAATTTCGTTCAATTAGAGAAGCCTAACAAAATAATGATTCTTGGGGATATGTTTGAATTAGGTGATGAATCTAAAGAGGAACATAAGGCTTTGGTAGCATCGCTGGAATTAAATTCAAAAATAAACTGTTTTTTTATAGGAGAGGCTTTTTATGATTGCAGAAATGATAAGCAAAATTTTAAGTTTTATAAATCATTCAATGATTTTTCTGAATACTTGAAATGGAACAGCATTGATAACAGTATGTTACTTATAAAAGGATCTAGAGGAATGGCATTAGAAAGAACTTTAGAGTATTTAAAATAGACTAATTATTTATTTCAGTAAAAAAAGCTGTCAAAATATTTTTTTGACGGCTTTTTTTATTGAAATTAAAATCGAGGCTTTACCCTATGTGTATGCTAAGTATATCTGCATATTACACATAGATGGTATCTTAATGAGGATACAAGACAAGTTGTATTTTATCTTGTTGGTTATTGCAAATGAATTTAATAACAGACGGAGTTCAATTGCTACAAGAGTTTACATATTTATTTAAAGAGGTCAATAGATTAAATGACTAATGACTGTAGTGCTATTGCGTTCTTTTGTAGTGAGTAAAGTAAGAACTTACAAAATCAGTACAAATTATTTTTTTAGCGACTTTAGAACTTGGCTTAGAGACAGTAGATTAAATAATCACTTTTATTTCTTGATAATTTAATCAAAAACTTATCTATAAGTATAACCTTATTGTCAACTGGAGAGCTTTATGCTTAATAACTAACAAAGAAGCTAAGGCAAAGAAAGATAGTGTAGTGGTTATAGTTGCTGAATAAAGAATATGATCTTACCAACATTTAAGAAATGTATTTGAAAAGACTACCGAGATGGTATCTAAAGTCTACCTAGATTAGTAAAATGGGATAAAAAGGAGTTAATCAGGTTTTAAATAATTTAATACAATATCATGCAGTATTAAATTACTTTGACAATAGAGATGCAAATACTTCTGCAAATCTTTTAATGCAAATAAATGTTTTCAGAATTCTCCAGATAGTCATTGAAGGTCAATCTCAAATGTTGGGGAGGAATCTAAGATTTCATAACTTAGCGCCAAAAAATCAAGCTTTGAAAAATTACATAGAACTATTAAAACTCATACTTCCTGAATTAATAATAGAACACTTTGATTTAGTAAGTACTAAAATCGAACAAGAGGAATTGCACTTGTTTTTTGAAGAGAAAAATACTCCTTCCAAAGAGTTTAACAATCGTCAACTAGTCTCTAAAGGATTCTTAAACGAAATCACCATCCAAGATTTCCCTTTGAGAGGTAAGTTGGTTTATTTATATATTAAACGACGAAGATGGACAGATAAAGAATCTCAAGCAATAATTCAACGTGATTGGAATATTATAGCACAAGGAACCCGCATGCTTCAAGAGTTTGCGGATTTTTCAAAAGAGATTAATAGATACTAAAGCAAATGATTGTCACACTATAGGCTTCTTCTTTGGAGTCGACGCAAAGAAACTAAAACGACAATATAAAAAACATCTCAGTAATTTCACTACCTGGAACCAAAGAGAGCACTCTAGTGAATGGTTATTGTTTCCCGAAAATATGGGACAATATTTATCTATTGATGAAGTTAATTTATCAATGGGCGAACTCTATACTGTGGTGACAAATAAAGCTGCCAAAGGTAAAAAGGAGCAATAGTAGCTATTATAGCAGGGACAAAAGCCGAAATAGTGATTAATTACCTCCAAATGATAAGTTCTGTTAAACGTAACCAAGTTGTAGAAATCACACTTGACATGGCTAATAGTATGAAATTAATTGCGAAAAAATCGTTTCCACAAGCAAAGCAAGTAACAGATCGTTTTCATATTCAAAAGCTAGCATTAGAAGCTGTTCAAGAAGTAAGAATTAGGTTTAAATGGGAAGCATTAGATAACGAAAACACTGCCATCACTCAAGCTAAACTCAATAAAACACAATTAATCTCAAAAGAATTTTCTAACGGAGATACAGCCAAACAATTACTCACTAGAATCCGTTTTTTACTATACAAAAGCCCAAACAAATGGAGTGATTGTCAGAAACAAAGGGCTATAATAGTATTTGCCGAATATCCAGAAATTAAAACAGTCTATTACCTAAGTCTAAAATTACGTAATATCTACAATAAAAATACAGACAAATTAATTGCTATTACAAAATTAGCGCAGTGGTATAATGATGTAGAAAAATTAGAAATTAAAAGCTTTAATACAATTATGAATACCATTAAAATCAACTATGATTCGATTTTAAACTACTTTGATAATAGACGCACAAATGCTTCGGCAGAATCTTTTAATGCTAAAATAAAAGCATTCAGAAATCAATTTAGAGGAGTACAAAAAGTGGATTTCTTTCTCTTTAGATTAACTAAATTATTTACCTAATCCCCAACTTTTGTTCTTGATACCATAAACTCTGAAAACTTTCGGGAGAGCTCCCACATAACTACATCATTAATTAAAAACAAAAAACCCCTATCCGAAAGGATAGGGGTTTTTAAAGAAAGGCGACGACATACTCTCCCACATAACTGCAGTACCATCTGCGCAGGCGGGCTTAACTACTCTGTTCGGGATG
>NZ_JABSNK010000022.1 GCF_013294005.1 Flavobacterium gelidicaeli | reverse complement strand
ACTCGAAAACAAGCTGAACTAGGTTAAAACCTCGTCAAGCCTTGCAAAATAAAGAAAAAATAACTTTCAAATTATTTTTACCGGACAACAATGATAAATATTGAAAAAAATAAAGAAATAATTGATTTTTATTCATTAGCAAAATTATCTTTAGAAAGACATAATTTAACAAACTTACAAATAAAGACTACTGCCAACAGCCATTACAAGAGATTGGGGTTTTAGGCTGAATTTAAAGATGGTTTTGTACTTGGGAAACTTGTGCATAATGGAAAAATCTCGCATCTTTAATCCCAAACGTTTTGTAGAGCCAAGACGTTACTAGCAAGCGTGGCGCACCGCAAACAAAAAAAGAGCAGACAATTATGAATAGACTTATTGTGATAATTTTGACTTTTTTAGTTTTTTCTATTAGTTGTAATGGACAGAAAGTATCTATTCCAAAAGTTGAGAAAGTTTTTCTTGACGAAACCGATAAAACAAAAAATTGTTATACAATAATTTATCCTCCAAAACTTCCTTGGACAGGATATATATTTCTAATTCCAGGTTTTGGTGAAACAGCAGAAAAAGTTTTACAACAAACTGACTTACCTAACAAATTAGCATTGAACGGCATTTTGACAATTATTCCAACTTTCCAAGACGGTGTTTTATCTTTTGGAGTAGACAGCTTAAGCCAGCAAACTTTTAACAAAATGCTTAAAGATGTCACCTCTAAAAACAAACTTATTGACCAAAAATTATATGTTGGTGGGTTTTCAATTGGTGGTAGTTGTGTGATTAAATATGCTGAAAACGCAGAAATCAAACCAACAGCAGTTTTTGCGATTGACCCACCACTCGACTTTGAAAGATTTTATAATTCCGCAAAAAGAGATATTCGACTTTCAAAAGATAACGATGCCAATCAAGAGAATGTTTATATGATAGACAGACTTGAAAAAGAAACTGGTGGAAGTCCAACAACAAACCTCCCAGAATATTATAATATTTCGCCATACTCATTTTCAGATACAACTCAAAGAGCAATTAAAAAATTGATAAAAATGCCTTTGAGAATTTACATAGAGCCTGACATAAATTGGTGGTTGAAAGAACGTGGTGCAGACTTTACGGGTATGAATGCAACAGAATGTTCTGCAATGATTAATGAACTAAATAGACTTGGAAATCAAAGTGCAGAATTAATAACGACACAAAATAAAGGTTATAGAAAACCTGACAATAGAAGACATCCACATTCTTGGAGTATTGTGGATGATGAGAAATTAATAAAATGGTTACTAAAACAGAAATAACGCCAGCTGGTAACAGCTGTTTTGATATAGCTGGAATTATCGTTCCACATCAAATTTTCGTTAAACCGAAAATTGAGCGTTTACGAACTCTCATCCATCTCAAAATAACAAAACATTACACACGATGCTAAAAAAATTAATATCCATATCGGTATTTCTCTTAACTATGGTAACTTTTGGTCAAAAGATCAAAACAATAACTGAATTAAAAAATGAAAATGATACCTTAATAAAAGTTCGAGAAACTACATTTGACAATTCAGGTAACTTGATAAAAGAAATTACATTTGGAGGATTTGATGCCGTTTTAAAAACTAATCGGAATTATAATCAGTTTGTTGAATATAAAAATGGACAAAGAACTTTTGAATGTAATTGCGAAGATTTTGTTTCAAAAGATACTTGTGTAGTTCGTTCGTTTTCTACTTACAAATTCAATCCAAAAACAAAAATTGAAACAGAAACTAAATATGAGTCGGACTCATTAATACGATTCATACGAGAAATTAAGCAAGAAAAAAACATCACAATTTCAAAAACGAATTCTTGGGAATTTTCCCCTGTGAAAGTTCCAAATTATGAAACCGCAGCTGTTTTAACTGATACAGCCTATTTCGATAAAAAGAATCGAATTATCAAACGAGTAAATTCCGATGATAGTTTCAAAAATCCGCTGGTTGAAAAATATAAATATTCAAAAAAAGGATATTCTTGCCAAATTATCGGTGATAATAAAATTAAAACATTTAATATTCTTTATTCGAAAATACAGAAATTAATTGATAAGAATAATTTGAATTCTCGTTACAAAAGTTCAGCAATATATAAATATGAAATTGAATATTATTGAATAAAGCACTAGATATAACATCTTCTTGGTGAGAATGATATTTTAATAAAATTTCCATTTCGTATCAAGTTTTCGTTAAGCCAAAATTGAGTAATTACGAATTTCCAGTCCGCTCATTGTGGTAAAAAATAACTCGCAGCTTCAGATAAAATGAAGGATAAAAATTAAATGTAAAATTGATTTTAATGATAAATATATTTTGTACTAGAAAAACAGAAACTTTTATACCCGTAAAAAAGAAGGAAGAAAACGATAAAGAAAATGACGAAAATTGGATTTGTAATTTAATTTCTGTTGGTGGAAAGAAATCTTTATATTTCATTGATAAAAAAACACTTTATTCCATTTTAATCTTGAATGTAAAGAAGAAGGATTTAGTACGTTTAGAAAGTCTGTTTATGGAGGAATTTATTACTCAACTTAATAATGACGGAATTTTAAATGCTGAAAAGGAATTAATGATAAGAAATAAGTTCAGCGAAATAACATTTTATGGAACTGACAATGACCAAAAAACTTTAGGTACGTTAAGAGATAATGATTATCATATAAAACGCTTCATATCAGATAAAGTCGATAAATTACATTTTGCAAAAGAATACATGCATAAAAATATCAATAGAAGACCATTAGGAGCAAGAAAGTTTGCGTACGCTAAAGATTTAATGAAATCTGAAATGGAAAACATTAAATAGACTATCATTTAGATTATATTCGTAATGAGATTATAATAATTAAAGAAAGGAAATTTTAGCTATAAAATCACTCATAATGGTAGACTTTAATTCTTTATAAGGTTGAAAAATTGCCATTAAAACTTTACTTACTCTAAAACAAAAAGGCGTTTGTTTCAATGAAACAAACGCCCTTTCTACAAACAAACAATTAACCAATAATTATTTTGCTTCTTGGAATAATAATGACGCTGAGTTCATACAATATCTTAATCCTGTAGGACTTGGACCATCATCAAATAGATGTCCTAAATGTCCTTCACAACGGGCACAAACAATTTCTCCACGCATCATTCCTAAACTTTTATCAACAACTTCTTTCACTCTATTTTGATTGATTACGTCATAAAAACTAGGCCATCCTGTACCTGAATTAAATTTCGCTTTAGATGAAAACAAAGGCAATTTGCAAGCTGCACAAAAATAGTTTCCTTTTTTATGATTGTCATTAAATTCATTTTGATAAGGACGTTCTGTTCCTTTTTCACGTAATACATAGTACTGATTGGGTGTCAAAACTTTTTTCCATTCGGCGTCAGTTTTAGCTACTTTCTTCAATGAGGTATCTGTCAAAGACAAAACGGGTTGTTGTTGCATTGTAGTTGCTGTATCCGTATTTTCTTTATTGCTTTTATTTGCTTGCATACAAGCTATAAAGCCAAAGGCTATTACAGGTAGTAGCAAGATTTGCTGGTATCTTTTCATAATTTTAGTGATTTGCTTTTAACTTTCCTTTATATGTTTTTTTGAACTTGTTGTATCTCGGTACCGAAACACTTTTAACATACGGCTGATTTGGATTATTTTTCACATAATCTTGGTGGTAATCTTCCGCTTCATAAAAATCCATCACAGGTTTCACCTCGGTTACAATTGGGTTAGCAAAAACTTTATTGGCGGTAAGCTCTTTAATTTTATCTTCAATAATCTTCTTCTCTGTTGCGTTTTTGTAAAAAGCAATAGAGCGATAAGACGATCCTTTATCCGGTCCTTGCTGATTGGGAGTTGTAGGATCTTGTGAGGCAAAAAATACGGCAACTAACTCTTTATAAGAAACTACTTTTGGATCATAAAAAACTGCTACAGCTTCTGCATGTCCCGTTGTATTAGACCCAACTTCCTGATAAGAAGGGTTTTTAGTTGCTCCTCCTGAATATCCTGATACTGCTTCATCTACTCCTACCACAGCTTCAAAAACATGTTCACTACACCAGAAACAACCTTCGGCAAAAATGGCTACTGCTTTACCCTTTTTAGGCTCTAACGACAATTTTTTTGTTTGTGCATTACAACTCAAAATTGTAAACACTAGTACAACGTAACTTATTAATTTCATTTTCATCTGTTGTTATTTTTGTTTTTTCTATTAAATTTAATTCTGCTATCATCATGATTTTGCAATCAGTTATTGATATGCTTATTACACAATTGAATCTACAGTAATATACGACCGATTTCTAATTCTAGTTTTCAAACAAATCCTAAAGTTTTGTTAGTTTTTCACACTCAAGGTTTCCAATATCTTCTCTTCAAATCCTTGAAGTGCTCTTATAGCATAATCTACTTTCTTTTTGGTTTTGTATTTATAAGAGACTTCTAAAAAGTTTTTATAAGGAACAGCAGGTTGCACCTCAAGAGCATCATTCTTTCTATAATTTACTTTTATAGGAATGTCTCTGTAATACGTAAAATAATCAGGATGCGTTATCACTCCTAGAGTCGAACAATCAAAAGGAATAAATCCTCTAACGCCAAAATACTTTTCATTTTTCTCCATCCACGGCTGCACAATATCAAATAACCACTTATCAGCTTCTTCATTTTGATCTAAACTAGCCAAATCAATATTACCAATAAAGGTGTAAGAACTAGGTTCATATCCTGCAAAAACGAGCGGAATTGATGTGTCTAAAACAACATCCATTGATTTATAATCAAACTCATAGTTGTAATCAAAAACATTTAACTTTCCGTTTCCAGGATTAAAAGGTAAACCTGGTGTTCTAGCGGCGCAAATTGTTATTTTCTTAATTTGCGGAATAATATCTGGATGATTCTGAATCAATGTCGCAATATTTGTCATTGGTCCTAAAGCTAAAATAGTCAACTTTTCTTTCTTCAAAGCTGCATACAAAGCTCTCGTTCCATCATTTTCAACCCCCAAATCATTTGCATTTGGCGATCCTTTATACACCGGAATTGCAGCACCTTTATTATGCCATCCTAATATTTTATTGATAATAGGAAAACTATAATCAACATAAGTAATTGAACTGATGCCTACAATTTCAATTTGTGGTTGCTTCAAAGCCATAATCAATGTGATCCCGTCATCTACCTCACGAGCAGTTTTATCTGGCATTCCAATCATTAAATCTGTATCAAACCACACTTTAGTTTGTGCTTGCACTGATGCTGTGAGTAGCAATGCAAAAAGTATTATTTTATTTTTCATATTCTTTATTTTACTATTAAATCTTTAGCAAATGCTAATAAATCTGCTTTTGTTTTCAAATCCATTTTTAACGGTAATTGTGCCAGTCCTATTAATCTACGCATGATTTCGGTTCCTATAAATCCATTTAAAATCGTACTATTTAAATCCTCAAACGACTGGTAATTTTCTTTAATAAAAGCAATAGCCGACTCCTCTTGTTGGGTGATATAAAAATGCGCTAGCAGCACACCCAAGTCAAATTCGCGTAAGCCATAAAAACAAAACTCAGGATCGATAACTTTGATTCCGTTGTCCGTTTTTAACCAACTCCCAGGATAATAATCCCCATGCAATAAGTATTTCCCTTTTGATAAATACAACGAACCCAATCGCTCTATTTTATATTTTAAATCAGAGTCTTTCTTGTAAGGCATTGCAATTTCCTGTAAGCCTTGTTGCACTTGATCTAAATCAAAACCGTTTTCTTCTCTAAAAGGATATTCAAAAATATGTTCGTAATTAAGTGTTCGCATTTCAGTATTTGCAAGTTCATCATCCACTACTGTTTTTTGAAAACTTTGGTGCAAACCATTCAAATAACTCACTAATTGCTGTAACTCCTGCTCCTTAATTTTTTGGGATAAATTATATAAAACCGTATAATCATTCGACTTGCCTAAATCTTCCAAAGCGATCATATTATTCACTGCATCAACACCTAAAATTTTAGGCATGATATCCTGTACATCAGGCACAGTAGCAATTTTTTCATAAAAAGCACCCTCTGTAAGTACACGATTTGCAGGTGCTAAAACCTGTGGATATTTCTCAACATAACCTCTGGATTGCTTGATGATAAAAGAGCGCGAAGCCGTTTCTATGCGTAACACACAATTCATATTTCCGTCGCCAGGTTTTGATAAACTAACAACCGTTTCCCCATGCTCCAACCATTTTTGTTGGTGTAAATAAGCAGCCAATTCCTCTGGCTCATTTGCATTTAGTATAAACATATTTTTTTTATTAGTTGGGCGTTCCCGCCAGAAAAAGGCGGTCGGGCTATCCGTTATATTCCCAATAAATAAAAACTACGGCTAAAAAGCCTTGTTTTTCTAAATTGGGAGATACCACTCCTATCCCTAACGCAAATTAAAAACACCCTGCGAAACAACAACAGCTTACAGGATATTACTTTATTTAAAATAAATAACGCACTCCAAACTGAAACTGTCTTGGTGGCGAAGCATTTCGTTGTGTAAACAATCCGCTAGCGCTAGAACCACCTTGAATCTGGTTACTTTGAGTTGCATTATTACTGTATCCACTTAAATTTTCGGCATTCAATACATTAAAGATATCTACACGTAATTCTATCTTGTTATTTCCTGCAATGGTGATTTGGTGCTGAACTCCTAAATCAAAGGTAGTACTCCATGGCAAACGATCGTTGTTTCTACTTTCTCCTGGAAAACGGTCACTATTTCCTTGATAAGCATCTGAGAAACTTGCGCCATCCCCATTCAAATCAGTAGTACCATAACCAAGCGGAATTCTATTAATAGGTTGCCCACTTTGCAGTAATCCTGCTAGCGTAACTGTAGTTCCTTTAAAAGGATAGTAACTATAAATTCCGTTAATATTATGTGTTCTATCATTTACAGATGGTCCCCATTCATTAGCAAAATTATTCCCATCCGAAGCTCTAAAATTAATTCCCTCCGTATCATTTTTACTTGATGATAGCGTATAATTCAAGCGATAAGAATAATCATCAGTACCTCTTGCTTTTTGGTAATTGAAACTCATGGCATAATACCTTGATTTCCCTTCATTTTCACTTACAATAACGCTTCTAGCAATACCCGTAACGGTTTGTCCATTAATCACTGCACTCCCATTTGTAATAGGAATAGGTCGTGATGCATCGGCTTCAGCCTGAGTTCTAATCACTACATTATTAGGATCAATAGGATATTCGGCTGCGGCATTCAGGTTGCGCAAACGCGATAAATTTTCGCCTCTATTGTGTACTAAATCAATAAAAAATAAGCGCTCGTCCGTCAATTGCAATTGGTACCCCAACGCTAACTCATGAGAATACGAGTTTTTATAACCATTAGGATTTAAAATTCTGCGCTCGTTAGAAAAAATACTTTCCCTTTGTCCTTGCAAATCAGTTGCTGATGGTCCTTGTAAATAGTTTACTCCTGAAACAGTAGCAGCTAAATTCCCGTTATAAGTAATGCGGTCAATGTTTGTATCTGCTGGTAAAATCCCTAATCTTTTCAACTCTTCTAACTGCAGTTTGTAACTTTGAGAAGTGGTATTTTGCTGTAAAGCATCACTATAAAGAGCATAGTTCACTTTGTCATACGAGATCCCGTATCCACCACGTAAACTACTAGAGTTATCTAACTTATAATTAAAATTAAAACGAGGTGCTAAATTGTTGTAATCGCCTTTATCACTTCCTCCTTTAGACAAATTATCATAGTCGTAACGCAAACCTAAAGTAATATTTAATCTTGCAGAAACCGACCATAAATCCTCAATATAAGCAGAGTAAATATCTTGATTTGTCCCAAAAGAGGTTGGTCTTAACTCTACGTTATAATTTAAAACTTGGGCATCAAGCGGAATATCATTAATATTTAACCCACCACCTACTCCACTATTTTTAATAGCGTCAATTTGGTTTTGATCTAATTTCACTCGGTAGTTTCCTACTGGGTTTCCTCCTCCAAATAATTGGTGATCTCCTCTAATAAAATTCACACCCGCTTTTATCGTATGGTTCTCAGTATAATATTTTATTTTTTGTTGTAGTTGTACAGTGTTTTCGATCGCGTCAAAAACATAACCTGGATTTCCAACCACTCCTAATGTTTCATCATTAACACCCAAAATCGTTACTTGCGAAGTATTTGGATTAAAAGGCTTGGCATAATTCCATCTAAAACGGCTGTACTGTACATTAGACTCTCCAGAGAAATTACCAAACTTATAACTGTTTTTCAAGGCCAATAAAATACTATTACGGTCTTGCGTATTTCCTGCAGAACCAAAAGTAGAACCACCTTCTAAACCACCACCTTGGCGCTCAATCGCTACTCTACCTACATTAGCACGTAAAGAAGAGTTGAAGTTTGGGTTCCATATTTGGTCAATTTTAGTCGAAAAATAATCAAATGTATTGGTCCCTCTAACAGATTCTGAAACGCCCAACTCAGGTACATTCAATAAATTATCTTTGATATCTGTGGTGTGTTCAAAATTCACATAGTAAAATGTTTTGTCTTTCACTAAAGCACCTCCTACTCCTCCACCTGCTTGGTAACGAGCAAAACCATTTTTAACTTGGTTACCCGATAAATCTCTTTGTGCAAAACTTGATTTCCCATCAATTGACGGTCCCGGTCTTGTAATAAAAAAAACTTCTCCGGTAGTTTCATTAGAACCAGAACGAGGTGTAATATTTACAATTCCACTTCCCGTTAATCCATATTCTGCCGAAAAATTATTGGTTAAAACCGTAATATCTTTCACAAATCCAGACGGAATAGCAAATTTTTGCCCTCCAAGGAAACGTTCATTATTATCTAATCCATCAATTAAGTAAGACGTGTATCCTGAACTTGCCCCGTTAATACTCACATTTGGTGCTTCGGCATAAAAACCCGTTGCTTGTGAAACATTAGGCAAACGAAACAATACTCTTGTAATGTCTCGTCCTTCAACAGGGATTTGCTGAATTTCGGCTGCTTTCATTTCGAAAGAAACCTCGGCATCGCGGCGGTTAATTTTGGCCGAAGCTCCTTTAGTTACCACAACTTCATTTAGTTCATTAGATTCTTTGGGTGCTAGAACCAGGTTGATATTTGGAGCTTGATTAGAACGTACACTAATCATTTCTGATTTTTGCGCAGCGTAAATTAAAGTCCCTTCAAAAATAACTTGGTAACCGTCTAAAGCGGGAATTCCTCTAAAAGTAACTTTCCCTTGTACATTAGCGGTTTGTTGTAAGGTGCTATTACGAGAGCTGTTTACTAATAAAACAGTAATATCAGCAACTGGTTTTTGTGTATTAAAATCTATGATTGAGACAGATAAGTCTTCTTGAGCGACCGCAAATGTGGAGACACTCAGTAATAAAAACAGAAAAAATTGTTTCATTTAAGTATGGTTTTGGATAAAAATTTTAAAATAAAAGCTAAAAATTACACCAGTGCGGGTGAACCTTTATTAAAATTAAATCCAAGAATATTGTAGGTATACTGTTCATTAAAAAATGATTTTAATGAATGTTGGTAAAATAATAAGGAGCATAAGCTGTTTATAAAACTACTAAAAAAAGAAAATCCTTTAAGTATATTATTAAAATCAGCTAAAGTATTAAAATCAGACAAAAGGGAAAGTGCCTTGTAATCCTCAAAAGAAAGTGTCTTTAATTGTTCTAAAACGTGGTTTGTGTGCCAATCAATTTTAGAAAAATGCGACTTATCATACTTCGCTTTAGAAACTCCTATTAAATAAGTTCCTCCTTTAAAATCAGGTCCAAAAACCCAATTATTTTTTTGAAGTTCCTCATTAGCTTCGGTTATAATTTTTGACGTAAGTCCAGGCGAATCATTACCTATGACAATTACTTTTTTAAATCCTTGATTAAATACCGACTCAATTGCATGACTTAATTTATCACCAAAGTTTGTTCCTTCTTGGGTGTTTTCGTCAGATATAAAATAAGGCAGTTTTGTTTTACGAACTGTTTGTAAAACTCTTTGATTCAATTTATGCCATAACAAATCATTCTGCCTTTTGCTAGAAGCAATAGGTTTCAAAGCACTTTCTACCTTGTCGCTTTGCGCGAAAAGTAACACTGCAGTTGAGGAAATATGTTTGTTATTCAAATTCATACAATTAATAAGACGTTCAAAAATTGTATTCCTGACACCACTTTTAATAAACTATTAAAATAATTTATAAACTAGTTTCAAATATACTACCTAAAATCTTCATAAACACTTACGTTTTATTTCTCACCTTAGTTTTACCTTTAGAATTAATACATAAGCAGCTTTGCTGTTTTTATATTACAAACAAGTAAAAAAAGCCATTTAATCTATTGAAAAGCAAACTCCTACCTAGAATTAATTCATTATATAAACTTTTTATTTTTACAAGAAATTTTAAAATGTAAAAGTGTTATCGACACAAATTAAATTATAGCTATGCTGATATCAATTGTACAATTACCTGAGCTGATAATGACTATTGCATAAAGAATCCACCCAGTGTATAAAACTCCGTTTAGACTATCTTACTCTGATTTCTAGCTCAATATAACAGGCTGATAATCAATAATAAAAGTACTGAATAGGCAAATTGATATTATTTTATACCTTTGTGCCATGAATAAAACTATTACATTACAATACTTAAAAAGTAAATCTTCACGCAGCAATTCGTTATTTTGCTTCCTAACTAAAAAGAGAATCCCTTCTTAAATTAGTACTTTCTTCTCGACTTATTTCATTTTTTAATTCCAAAAAAAAAGTAGATGTTTTCAAAAATTACATTGATAATGGGCTTTATGCTATTATCAACAGCAACTATTTATGCTCAAGAAAAACCCGAAGTTACCATAGGTGGTGCTTTACGATTCAATTACAATTTATCCTCATGGAAAGAAGGTCAAAAAAAACGTGGAGGTGATTTTGGTTACGACGTTTTTAGGCTTAACGCCAAAGCAAAATACAAAGGAATAAAACTAGATGCTGAATACCGCTTGTACTCCGAGGGTTTTGGGGGCGGAATGTTAAAACAAGGTTGGCTAGCTTATGATTTTGATGACAAAAACGAAATCCAAGTGGGCTTAACACAAGTTCCTTTTGGGAATACTACTTACAACTCCCATAACTGGTTTTTTAGTGTAAACTATTATATAGGACTTGAGGACGATCATGATATGGGAATTAAATTTACTCACACCGCTAAAAAATGGAATTATGCTTTAGCCTTTTTTAAAAATGCCGAAGAATTACAATTTGGAAGTAATTCTGATGTTTCTGATAGACGTTATTCATATGACGTGGCCTCGATAGATGTAGATGGTGACGGCGTTTTAGATTTACGAAATAAAGAAGTAAACCAAGTCAATGGCCAACTTAACTATATTATAGGTAACGACAGCATCAGTCATAAAATAGGTACATCGGCACAATTTGGCGGATTGTACAACTTAGATACTCAAGAAATGGGCTCGCATTATGCCCTAGCATTGCAATACCAATTGAAATACAAACGTTTTGGCGTTAAAGCCCAAGTGTCAAAATATAAAAAATCGACAAAGGGGCCTCTTGGCGAAAGCAAAGAAATAATAGCCATGACAGCTTATGGAGCTCCCTACCTAGTTGCTGCAGCTGGAAACACTTATACTTTAGGAGTACAATATACCTTACCTGTGCAATGGGGACCGGTATCATCATTACAATTCTATAATGATTACGGATATTTAGAAAAACTGAATTCTGATTTTAACGATTCTGCTATGAACGTAACTGGCGTTTTAGTTAGTGCTGGAAATGTATACACCTATTTTGATATGGCCGCTGGTAAAAACCAACCTTGGTTAGGACCAGTGTGGAAAACTGCATTTACTGATGGTACACCAAGTGCCAATTGGGAAGTTCGATTTAACATGAATATTGGATACTACTTTTAAAAACAGTTATTGTTAAAAAACATACTCTGAAATTATATCATTTAATTTCAACTACACTCTTAAAAAAGCTAAAACAGCCTTTACTCCTTCTTGGATTAAAGGCTTTTTTTATGTCTTCTATTTAAAAACAGCATAAATAAAATTACGTAAAAAACGCTTACATTACAACTACACCCCCCGTTAAAATTACACAAATCCACCATAAACAACACAATAAAACAACAATACCCTTAGTAAAAAGAGGGGTAATTAAAAATAATTGGTTATGAATACAATAATATATTAAAGTTTAAATACGTAATAAGCAGTTTTTTGAAGTGATTTTTTGTAATCGATAATTCTGCTCAAAGCAAAGCAAAAAGGGTTCTGTTTTTTTTATCTCTTAAATAAAAGTTAATAAATTCGTCTTCGTCAAACGTTAAATAACTTACTAAAAAGCGTGTTGGCAAAGGATTGTTTCTTTCGAAAAAAAAAGAAAAACCTTAAAAAATAAGAGCACTATTATTATAGAAAAACCGAAAACCAATTAAACAATTTAAACCAAGAAACGAATGAAGAAAATTGAAGCAATTATTAGAAAATCAAAATTTTCTGATGTAAAAAAAGCATTGCACGAAATAGGAATTAACTTTTTTACCTATTGGGATGTTACCGGAGTGGGAAACGAACAAGAAGGTCATGTTTATAGAGGAATCACATATAGTACCACAGACATACAAAGAAGGTATTTATCGATCGTAGTATCTGATCCGTTTCTTGAAAAAACAGTAAACGCAATTCTGGAATCAGCCTACTCAGGAATGGTGGGCGATGGTAAAATATTTGTTTCAGAAGTACAAGAAACTTACCGAATAAGAACCAAAGAAAAAGGAACAGACGCTGTAAACTAATGCGTTTTTAAACTAATAAATAAAATTTTACAATATGGATACGAATACTGCAATGGATTTAATGTGGGTGTTAATCTGCGGAATATTAGTGTTTTTTATGCAAGCTGGTTTTACATTAGTAGAAACAGGCTTCACAAGATCAAAGAACACTGGGAATATTATTATGAAAAACCTAATGGACTTTTGTATAGGGAGTCTTGCTTTTTGGGCAATTGGATATTCATTAATGTATGGAGACTCTATAGGAGGATTAATAGGAAATGTAAGCCAATATGCTTTTTTTGATAGTCTTCCTGACATGCACAGTTTGTTTTTTCAAACGGTATTTGCTGCTACTGCCGCAACTATTGTTTCTGGTGCAATTGCTGAAAGAACAAAATTTACAACCTACTTAATTTTCTCATTATTGATGACATTGGTAATTTATCCCATTTCAGGTAGCTGGGTATGGAATGCAGGTGGATGGTTAGCTCAAATGGGCTTTACTGATTTTGCTGGTTCGACTGTAGTTCATGCTGTGGGTGGTTTTGCTTCTCTTGTAGCAGCTGCACTTGTAGGCCCTAGAATAGGAAAATATACTGATGGACAATCTAATGCCATTCCTGGACACAACCTAATGTTAGGAGCATTAGGAGTTTTTATCCTTTGGATGGGATGGTTTGGTTTTAACCCAGGATCACAATTAGCAATCTCTGGAGACAATGCTTTTAAAGTGGCTGAAATATTTATCACAACAAATTTAGCAGGTGCTGCTGGAGCGATAGCCGCTATGTTTTTAACTTGGATCTTTTACAAAAAGCCAGATATCTCCATGACTTTAAACGGAGTCTTAGCTGGATTAGTAGGGGTCACTGCAGGATGTGCAGCTGTTAACCCAATGGGAGCACTATTCATTGGTTTAATATGCGGAATTGTTGTTGTATTTTCTATAGAATTCATAGACAAGAAATTAAAAATCGATGATCCAGTTGGTGCGATATCTGTACACGGAGTTTGTGGTGCATTAGGTACGATATTAGTTGGAGTATTTGCTACTGACGGGGGTTTGCTTTACGGCGGTGGTTTTGATAAATTGATTGTTCAAATTACAGGTGTTGCTGCTATTGTTGCATGGGCATTGGGAGCGTCTTTTGTTGTTTTGTTTATCTTAAAGAAAACAATGGGATTGAGAGTTACTAAAGAAGAAGAAATTGACGGATTAGATATTCATGAACATGGAACGAATGTTTATAATGAATAATTACTTTTTAATATAAACAATAAACCCGCCCCTAATTAGGAGGCGGGTTTATTGCTTAAAATCCAATCAAAATTACGCTTTGTCTTCTTCTAAATCATTGTGATTGTCTCCACCAATGCTGTAATAATTATTCTCTTCATCCTCACTACCTACAGCTTCTTGAGCATCATCTAATTCTGATCCAGGCACATCTAGATCAGCTCCTGACATGTCCTCGTTAAAGTCTTTCTCATTACGTTGCCCTTCAGGGCTAATAGCAACAGTAATTTTCTTTTTAGTGATATCCTCTGGATTAACATCTCCAGCTTTTTCTAATTGATTGTAGATGTCTTCGCTTGGGGGATACAATAACGGTTCTAATGATTTTTCTAAATCTTTTTTATCTTTATTTTCCATGATACTTTATATATTAATTAATAATTTGTTCTTATTATATTAAACAATCTAGTTAGTTTACTTAATTATAAGGAACCTAAATTTACAATTCATTTTAAAAACAAGCAGTAAAACATTCATATTTTATAACAAATAAGTACCACAGTATAAATTCTTGCGTAGTTAAAATGAGTAACTTTATAAGTCTAATATAAAGAGACTAATTTAAAAAAAAACATACTCATGGGCTTAATAGACGACAATGTGATTCCAGGTAATCACGGTAAAATTTTTGGAACAAATGCTAACGAATCATCCGACTTGGCTATTATTAAAAAAAGACTTCTTGAACTTGATGGGATAAGTAACATTGTACTTAACGAATCAATATTTCCAAAAGAGTTCACTGTCTTAACTGATAAATTAGTTACAATTGAAGCAATTGAAGAACAAGTGAAATCAACCGGTTTTCACGCTATTCCTAAATCTTCATTAGAACTATAATTACTTTACTATTATAACATTAACGCCATAGTTTACCAATGTAAGCTGTGGCGTTTTGTTTTGTCAATAAAAAAACGCAACTAATTGCTGTCATTAAATTTTAATATCGTAATATTGCAATATAAATATATAACGATGGGTATTACTAAAACAGAACATTTTACAGAAGAGCAAAACGAACTAGCCATTTTGGCCAAAGCCATTGGTCACCCAGCTCGTATTGCCATAATCCAGCATCTAATCAAAGTCAATAGTTGCATTTGTGGCGACATTGTAAATGAGCTCCCGCTGTCTCAACCAACGGTTTCTCAACACTTGAAAGAATTAAAGAATGCGGGACTCATCAAAGGAAACTTCGAAGGAAATGCCATTTGTTATTGCCTTAATGAAGAAGGCTTTGCTAAAATAAAAGGCTTTTTTGAACACATCAACACCTATTTAGAAAATAAAAAAACACAATGTTGTTAATTATAAAATACCTGAATTATGAAACTATCTGAAATTAAAAAACAATTAGTTACGCTAGAAAACGTTACGTTTCAATTACCAAACGGAACCTATGTTCCAGAAAATTTTCACGTAACCGAAGTGGGTTTAATCACTAAAAACTTTATTGATTGCGGTGGAAAAGTTCGAAAAGAAACGGTTGTTAACTTTCAATTATGGAATGCCAACGATTTGGAACACCGTTTGAAACCAAAAAAATTATTGGGCATCATTGAATTATCTGAAAAAATATTAGGAATAGAAGACAATGAAATTGAGGTTGAATACCAAGCGGGAACAATTGGTAAATATGATTTAGGTTTTAACGGAACCGATTTTGTTTTATTAAACAAACTAACCGCATGTCTTGCTGAAGATGCATGTGGAATTCCTGAAAGCAAACAAAAAGTAACCCTATCTGAAATTCCTGTTCAAAACAATAGTTGTACTCCGGGCGGAGGATGTTGTTAAACTAAAATTACAATTAAAATGGCGCCATCAAAAACACAAATTTTTCCTGATATCGAAAAGGAAATTCTCTCTTTTCATCCAGAAAACATCATACAAGATCGCAGAACTACACTACAGCCGCTTATTGATTATATCCAGATAAAAATAAGCAATCAAGAGGAAGTGCGTCTAAATTTTATTTGCACACACAATTCTAGAAGAAGCCATTTGTCCCAAGTTTGGGCACAAACGGCTGCTTCTTATTTTAATTTTAGCAATGTATTTTGCTATTCAGGCGGTACAGAAGCAACTGCTTTGTTTCCAATGGCTGTAAAAACATTAGCAAATTCAGGGTTTAAAGTAACGGCACTTTCAGAGGGTAACAATCCTATTTATAGTATAAAATATACTGATAATGAACATCCTATAATTGGCTTTTCTAAAACCTATGACAATCCTTTTAATCCACAAGCAGAGTTTGCTGCAATTTTAACTTGTAATCAAGCAGATGGCGGTTGCCCTTTTATTGCGGGTGCCGAAAAAAGAATTGCCATCACGTTTGAAGATCCAAAAGCTTTTGATAATACTCCACAACAAGCAGAAAAGTATCACGAAAGAAGCATGCAAATTGCTACGGAACTTTTTTATGTTTTTTCACAAATAAAAAAATAATTATGTCGGCAAATAATTGCGCTCCCGTTGTAGAAAGAAAAAAATTGGGTTTCCTAGACCGTTATTTGACCCTTTGGATATTCCTGGCCATGGCAATTGGTGTTGGTATTGGCTATTTTATTCCGTCAAGTTCCAATTTTATCAATTCTTTTTCAAGTGGAACCACTAATATACCGTTAGCGATTGGATTGATTTTGATGATGTATCCTCCTTTGGCAAAAGTAAAATACGAACAAATGGGACAAGTTTTTAGAAACACTAAAGTGCTTGGTGCTTCATTATTTCTAAACTGGATTATTGGCCCCGTTTTAATGTTTGCGTTAGCATTAATTTTCTTAAACGGCTATCCAGAATACATGATTGGTGTTATCCTTATTGGCTTAGCCCGTTGCATTGCTATGGTAGTTGTATGGAATGATCTTGCCGATGGAGATCGCGAGTATGCCGCTGGGTTAATTGCCTTAAACAGCATTTTTCAAGTATTACTATATAGTGTTTATGCCTATATTTTTATCACCGTACTTCCACCCTATTTTGGTTATAATGGTTTTGCTGTGAATATCAGTATTGGCCAAATTGCAGAGAGCGTGGGTATTTACCTCGGAATTCCGTTTGCATTAGGCATCATCAGTCGTTATACATTAATCGCTTTAAAAGGCGAAGATTGGTTTCAAAATAAATATGTCCCTTTCATATCACCAATTACATTGATTTCTTTACTTTTTACAATTGTAATTATGTTTAGTTTAAAAGGCGAATTAATCGTTCAAATTCCCATGGATGTGGTTCGAATAGCGATTCCGCTAATCATTTACTTCACCATCATGTTTATAGTGAGCTTTTTCACAGGAAAATATTTTGGAGCTGATTATTCGAAAAGCACTGCAATTGCTTTTACCGCAACAGGAAATAATTTCGAACTAGCCATTGCTGTAGCTATAGGAGTTTTTGGTATCAATAGCGGACAAGCATTTGCTGGCGTTATTGGTCCATTGGTAGAAGTACCTGCACTGATTGCATTAGTAAACGTTGCTTTCTGGTTTAGAAAAAAATTTTAAATAAAACGTTCTCTTTATTCTAGCTATTAGGTAGGGATGAAAATAAGTTTTTTAGGGTAAATAAGAAAACTAAAAAACAACTAAGTAAGTTGAAGGTTTAAAAGTCTGAAAGTGAAAAGAATAAATCTAACGAACAATAACTAAAAATAAACTAATTAAATTATTTTAGTAGATTTAAAAATACTACATTATACAATAGTTGTGCATAACTTACCGCAAAGGAAAAAACTGACAGAAATCAACCTAAAAAATGAAAAAACTGTACTTAATTTTATTCTTGTTTATATTTTTTGGTTTTAACAAAAAACTGGAAAATCAAAAAAAAAATACTAAAACAACAGAAATTGAAAAAGTTAAAGTAAATGAAATTGAAGAACATTTTATAGATAGTACAAAAATTGGAATAAATGGAGAATTTAAAATTGACTTAAAAAAAAATCAGATGTAAAGACAGGGTTTATGTAGAAATTAAAATGTTTAAAAAACAGAATTCAAAATGGCATATTATCCAAAGCTTTGAATTTCTAAAAGATGGTATTTTAAGTTGTGATCCAGAAATTACAGATTTCAATAATGATGGATTTAACGATTTAACTTTTCAATCCTCAATTGCTGGAAGAGGTGCAAACACAATTAGAAAGTTATTTATTTTTGAAAGGAATAGTGGAAAATTAAAATTTATCAAAAATTCAGAAAATTTTCCAAATATAAGATACAATAAAGAATTAAATTGTATCGATGCTTTCAGAGTTTATGGAGGAGCACAAACTGCTTTTGCAAAAATAGAAAATGATACATTGCGAGAATTTGCAAATATTGAAATATATAACGACACACTAAAAGTTAAAATTATAGACAAAAATGGAAAGGAAAAACGGTGGATTCAATTAACAAATGCAACCTCATGCAGATTGTTTAAGTTTTTGCTCAAAAATTTCATTTGGACTTTTAAAACCAAATCTTTTTC
>NZ_JABSNK010000021.1 GCF_013294005.1 Flavobacterium gelidicaeli | reverse complement strand
TGACTTATTTTCTCAGTAAAAAACAATAAAACAAACAAAATCAGAACCTACCAAAGGTTTTTTAGATTTTATTCAAAACTTTCGGATAGTAGTGAGTAGATCTATATTCAAATTTTCTAATATTGGTGTAGTATCAAAAAAGTAAGGATGAATTACATTATTAAATTTGTAATAACCAACTTTTAAATTTTCTTCTGCTACAGTATCAAGAAATTCATTCTCAAAGATAATTTCATTTGAATCTCTGTTATAGTTTATATCTGAATGAAATATTATTGAATCACGATAGTTAGTTTCTTTATAGCTTAACCTAATAGGTATATTTGTATGTGGATTAATTCTTATGATATTTTTATTAATAATCTCTGCTTTAATATCTTCAGCTTCATACTTATCGATTTTGTAATCCAACAAGCTAATTGTTCGTCTAAAAAAATCATCTAAACTACCATCTGTATTCCTAAAACTAATGTCAATGACAGAAACTAAAACACCAACATAATTAAGTTTAGCTCCTAATTCTATTAATCTATTTTCAATTTTTTTAGTTAAAAAACCTGTAGATATTACATCACATATTAATATATATTCTACTTCAGTATTAGCAGATAAACTATTTGTATTCGCATCAAATGATTCATAATTGTCAAAACTCCAATGTTGTTCTTTTGAAATTAAATTTAAATCTATGATTGATTGTAGCAGTTTATTACTAGTTGAAGTAATACCTATAAAATGAACATTGTCAATATTATCAATTTTTGTTTGTAATTTTTTAAAAAAGATTTTAGTCAGGTTTTCTAATTCTTTTTTGCTATTAATAATGTTGTTAATTTCTATGTACTCTTTCTGATAATAATTACCATTACATAAATATAAATCGACTCCATTATCGTGAACAATGCCTTCATTATGATCTAATAGATTTTCAAAGTTCTTTTCAATAATAGTGTCTTCTTCTTCTTTAAATATCTTAATTAAATCTCCTCTGTTAGGAAAATTAGACAACAGGTTACCATGGGTGTCAAATGACAGAATATGTCCTTCAATATTAGAGGGTTCATTAAAGTCTGATTTTGCTAATGAAAATTCTGAATATAATAAGTTATCTAGTTTTTTTATATCAGGTTTATCATATATACCAAGCCATTTTATGTGAATTTCATCGTTAGATCTTTTATAATTTATAATCGGTAAAGGATGAATTTTATACTTTTTATAAACTGAGTTTAAAGAATTAATAATTGTCGACACACTATCTATTATCTCTTCTTTTGGTCCGTGAATTAATACAACATTAGTTTTGATATTTATTTCATAGTCAGTCAGTAGGTAGATTAAAATCTTTCGCGCTATTCTATCTTCAATTTTATAACCGAGAAAACTTAAGTATACTATTGTGGCTTCATCATTGTTAAATAAAATTGCTTTTCTTAATGCTTGTAAAGAATGACTATATAAATACTCTTTACCAGTTTGTATGCCATTTAATACTTCATTTACGTTTACATAGACTTTATGTTTTGGATTAATATACTCAAAGGAGGTTTCAGGCTTTATGCTTGATTCATTAATTGAAATTTTGTCTTCAATAGCTGGAATATATAAACTGATTAATGTTCCAGGAAAAAAGAGTTGGCTATCTCCAAAAGTAGTATATGCTTTTTCTATATCATCTGTTTCACTGAAATCATAAAGTAATTTTCCGTAATTACTTCTAGCAATCAAAAGTCCTTTATATCTCCGAACAATTGTTAGAGCATCAAACAAGCCTCTAGGTATGTAATTCTCAGGCTTATCATCTACAATAGTAATTGGATGTCTAGAGGAATTATGTTGAAAAGCAAATTTTAGTATTTCATTATCGGTTGCATTTTGAGCCTTCTCTTTAAGTGTTTCAGGAATTCCTGAACCAAAATCAAGAAAAGAAAATTCAATATACCCTCTATTGTGATACTCTTTAGTAACTGAATTATAGAAAAATGATTTTGCTTCTGGTATCTGTTCTGTTTGATAATTATTTTTATTCTGATATTTTATTTCATCCTTGTACTTTTTCCTAAATGAAATACTGAGAGAAGCGAAAGGAGCAAATCCTTTAAATGAGGATTGTAATGAATGATCTAGAAAATTTAAATATAGTTCCTCAGAAATTATAGTACTTAGAGAATTGCTTGTAAAAGGATGAAAACATTTATTTGACTCTAATATTTCTTCTACAGCTTCAGATAACTTAAACACTCCATTAATTCTTTGTTGAATTTCATTTGCATCATAATTATTTATAAAGTCTAAAGGCATAAATGGAGTTACTCCGTATCTGCCATATAGCTCAGCTTTAGTTGGGTAATAGTTGTCTTCCTTTTGTAATCTTTCTATAGCATTACCATCTAAGCCAAAATATTTAATATATTCTTGATTTGGTATTATTCTCCATATTTCCCATACCTTCCATAGTTCAATAATTTGCTTTCTTACTCTAGGAGGAATTTCAACAACTGAGATTCCTTTTTTGAATAGTAAAATTTCGAATTCAATTTCATTTTTAATAAAAAGTAAAAAAAGGGATGAAAGAACTAATAATTCTTGATTAGCTATATATCCAACTTCTGTTAAGTCAAAAATATATTTATCATTCTTATTTTTATTAAAATTATTATAGATGTTATTTATTATTAAATCTAAATGTTTATCTGCAAATTTTTCTGATAATTTTATTGTCATTTTAAATTTGTTGCTTTTAGTAATGTAGTAGGTAACGCTTGGCCATTTTGAAATGGTGTGTACTTAGTAACGATAGTTATTCGGCTGAACGAAAATTTCATGCGGAACGGTAATTCAACTAAACTCTAGCTATATCAAAACAGCCGTCGGACTGAGAAATGTTTATATTACAATGTCATATCTACTTTTAACTTTAGAATAATGCTCGTTTAGTTGTTTATCATTTTCATACATTTTCCAGAATTCTTGATACGTCATTTTAATAAAATTAATATCATTTTGTTCATTCATTACATTTTCGAATTCAATTAATTCGTCGGAATGACTTTGAAATAAATCATACGATTCCATGTTTTTTGGAGTCCAATAAATATAAACTAGTGTTATTTTTTTAGATTTCTCTTTAAGAGATTTATTATATCTTATTAATCCAATTGAGTGTTTTATTAATTGTGCTACATCCAACCTTAAGATCTTGCCACGATAATTCTCAATTAACTTAAACCAAAATTCACTTAAAAATGGTAATCTGTTTTTATTGTAAGATAAAGCGAAGCTAACTGGCTTTTTTGTCAAATGTTCTAAATATTTAGATTCAAAAGCAACTATATCTTTAGAATTTTCCAAAACAAAATCGATATTTGGAGGAAAGCCACCTAAGCCTGTTGGGAATTGTCTTTCGAAGCTAGAAAATTCAAATCCAGATTTGTTTAGAAAGTGAAAAGAAAACGGTTTCTTTTTGATAATCGAAAAATTGTTGGCTGCTAATGCAGATGAAGAATATATGGCTCGAAATTTTGCTTCAAGTTCGTTTCCACTACCTTTTTTGAAATCTTCTTCGAATAAATCTAGAGTAACACCTTCTATCAAATTATCGACGATATTTGCAACTGTTTTTCTTCCAGCTACAGAACCGATTTGTCTGACTATTCTTTCTTCGAAATATTCTCTTTTATCTTTCATTTGCTCAATTGTTATAACCAACTCGTCTATACTTATTAAAAAACAATACAAAGCCACCCAATTTTAGGTGTAAATATATCACAAGTATGATACTATATTCATTACGCTAATGTAAGATAAAACAATGGAAAAATATACAAATTAAATGTACTAAAGAAAAAGTTATGTAAAAAAAATATCCCTCGCATCCCCAAAACCCCTAGCCCAGATAGCAGTGGAAATCCTTTTGGGAAGGCGTTTTTCAGCCTTGCCAGAAGATTGTAACGCCCCGAAGCGTCGGGGGCTGGAAATAGCTCCAAAAAAAAACAATTACAATTATTAAATTATAAACAAAAAAAAGAGCTTTTGGACCATGTATTCACATTGGTCGCAAAAGCTCCTTTTTCAAATTAAATCTAGTATTAGTTATGCAAGCATAGTCATTTTGTTCACTGCAAATTCGGCAATAGCATCTTTGGCCGCAGTTTGGAACGCTACGTAATGAGGCGTTGCAGCGTGTAAAGTAAGTGCCTCACCATCTTTCCAGTTCTCATACATTGTAAATGTATTGGCGTCGTCATTGTCTTGAAGGCAGTTGTAGTTGATACAACCCGCTTCTTGAACACTACTGGCAACTAGTTTTAGTAATTCGGTTTTAACCAATTCTCTATTTTCTTCTTTGGCTACAATTTTAGCCACAACAGTTATTTTACTCATGATTTGTCTATTTTTATGGTAACAAAATTACAGCTTTCAGATGGCTTTACTGCCTAATTTAACGTTCTCTTCTCAGTTAAATTTGGATAGCAAAGCCAATCCATCTGCTGCATTTATATTGCTATTTATCCGATTTTGCTTTGTTCAAGTAATCTGGAACTTCTTTTGAAAGCCAATCTTCGCGCACAGGTACATGTACATCTAGATCCACGGTTTGCTCCAAAGCCCAAAATTCATGCGGTACATTTTCGGGGAAAACAATTACTTCGCCAGCACCAACTTCTACAAATTGTTCCTTGCCATCGATGATCGTTTTAATTTTGACCTTACCCGACATGATGTAGGTAATTTGCTCGTTTGGGTGTTTGTGCCACGCAATATGAGCTCCTTTTTCGAGATTAAAAAGCGTCATTTGTCCCTTTTCTCCATGAAACCACTTGCGCTGAATTCCGTCACCAATAGTTTCTGACTTCATTTTGTCGAAATTGAAGTGCTGCACTTTTGAAGTTGCAACAGAATCTATGGTGTTTACTTGTGCCGCTGTGTTTTGAACGCTACATGCGCTTATCAAAACCGCAGTTGCGATCGCTATTTTTAATTTCATTATTTATTATTAGTTGTTAAAACCTTCTAGAACAATTTTACCTTTTGCTTTTCCTGTTTCCAAGAAGGCATGCGCTTTACGCAACTTTTCGGCGTTGATGGTTCCGAAATTCTCACCTAAGGTTGTTTTTATCGTTCCGTTGTCAATCAAAGTGGCTACTTCGTTCAAGATATTGTGTTGACCAATCATGTCTTCGGTTTTAAACATCGAACGCGTAAACATAAATTCCCAGTGTGTAGAAACGGATTTCGCTTTGAAAGGCATGATGTTGAACGATTTTGGATCATCAATAAAACCAAATTTTCCTTGTGGTTTGATCACTTTTACAATCTCTTCAGCATGTTGTTCGGTAGCATTTAAGCTTACAATATAATCTGGAGCAGCAAGCTTGTATTTTTCGAATTCTTCGCTCAATTTATTTTGGTGGTTGATTACGGTATCTGCACCCAATTCTTTCAACCATTCAGTCGTTTCTTCGCGTGAAGCGGTTCCGACAATTTTTAGTTTTGTCAATTTCTTGGCTAATTGAACCAAAATTGATCCCACACCACCAGCAGCACCAATAACCAAAATTGACTTGTTAGCGTCATCCTTAGCCACTTCTAATCGGTCAAACAACATTTCGTAAGCGGTAAGAGAAGTCAATGGCAAAGCAGCAGCTTCGGCATACGATAAACTTGAAGGTTTTTTACCCACTATGCGCTCGTCTACTACTTGATATTCAGCATAACTTCCTTGGCGTGTGATGTCACCTGCGTACATTACTTCGTCTCCAACTTTGAACAAAGTCACGTTTTCACCTACTTCTTTCACGATTCCGGTAGCATCCCAACCAATGATTTTCCAGTTGTCGCCATCGGCAGGCATATTAGCACGTACTTTATAATCAGCAGGATTTACGGAGATGGCTTTGATTTCGACAAGAATATCTCTTCCAGTTGCTTTAGGCGTTTCTACGGTTACATCTTGTAGTGATTTTACATTTTCTACAGGTAAATTTTCTTTATATCCAATTGCTTTCATTTTCGTATTTTTTATAAATTAAATTACAGTGATAATTTCACTTTGTGGTAATCTAGATTTTGGTGTTTTTTCTGTTGAATTAAAATCAGATGCGGTTCTGTAACCAATTGAAACAGCCACTAAAGAGGTGAATCCTTTTGCTCTTAATCCGAATTCTTCATCTAAAGCTTTTATATCAATACCTTCCATTGGCGTTGCATCGATACCTAAAGTGGCAACTCCTAACAAAAAGTTACCAATGTTAAGGTATACTTGCTTTTCCATCCAATGCTGATAATCTTTTAAGTCATATTTATGAATGTCAGCAAAAGCGTTCATTCCTCCTTGCATTCCTTTCTTTATGTCATCATTTGGGAATCTTCCGTCTTTATCTTGTACCTCTAAAAGGTGATTAAAATAGGCGTCATCTGCACTTTCACTTGTTTTTGAACAAAACAATACAACTGCTGATGCATTCGTTATTTTTGGTTCATTAAAATGAAAAAAACCTTGGGTTCCTTTTGTCATACGTGCTTTTCCTTCAGTTGTTTCAGCAACTATAAAGTGCCAAGGTTGCAGGTTTACACTTGAAGGACTCATTCGTAATAAATTTTTAACCTGTGCCATATCTGTTTCAGATATTTTTTTGGTAGTATCAAATTCTTTCGTGGTGTATCTCCAGTTTAATGTTTCTTGTAAATTCATTTTGTTATTATTTTATTATACTATCATTTTTATAGGGACAAAAGTAAGCATAGTATTCAAAACACACAATAACGGTCAAAAAGGATAGTATGTTTACTGATTTCTAATATACTGATATATAGTTTTTTAAGTTAATAAAATTTACTATAAAAAGTATAGTTAGATAATTAATTATAGTGGATAAACTTTGCACGTTATAAAAACAGTAAAGTGATAATCACTATGCATATAGTTAATGGAGTAGAATATCCTTGTTGTAACTGGGCTTTACCGATTCGAGTCATTTGTCTAAAATCATTAAAAAGTAGTGCAACACGACAATTCAGAATTTCAAATGAGATGATGTGTAGGTAGGCGTGGGTTAAAAGTTTGTTTTTCGAAATTGTGAATATCTATTCGAATTAGATTCTAGTTATTTAACCTATAAATTAAACTATAAATCATCGACTGCTTTTGGAAAAAATATAGATTATCCTTTTGAAATTTCATTCCTTAAAGGTTTCGATATCTGTTATTATCAACTTTTTATAGCGTTTTGATAAGTTTGCTTTATTGATTATTTTTCTTCCAATTATACCTTTTTTATAAATTATAAAAAACAAAAAAGGTCAATCTATATAATGACAAGATCGTTAACAATCATAAAATAAATTATAAAAATCCCTCATGAATTATGTAAATTATTAGTTAACCCAATAGCCATGTTTTTCAATGGCGATGTAGAATATTAGTACTTAGGACGAACAAAAAAAAACCGCCTCAAAATACTATTGAGACGGTTTAATCAAATTGTTTATTTACCACTATTAAATAGATTTTTTGGCCAGATACCAATCTACCATTTCTAAATCACTGTTTTTTCTTTCTGCTAGTTCCTCTACTGTTTTTGGAGCGGGTACAATTACTTTGTCGCCAGGTTGCCAGTCGAGAGGCATTGCAACTTTATACTCATCTGATGTTTGTAGTGCGAGTAGAGAACGCTTGATCTCTGCCATATTGCGACCCACATTTAATGGGTAGTACATCATTAAACGCACTTTACCTTTTGGATCCATGATAAAAACAGCTCTTACTGCAGCTGTTTCGCTTTCACCTGGTTGCAGCATTCCGTATTTTTTTGAAACTTCCATACTAATGTCTGCCACTATCGGAAATTCGAATAAAACGCCTGTTTTTTCATTCACAGCATTTACCCATGCTATGTGAGAGTGAATACTATCGATACTTAATCCCATTAATTTGGTATTGTTTTTTGCAAAGAACTCTTTTTCAAGAGCAAACCCACTCATTTCGGTGGTACAAACTGGAGTAAAATCAGCAGGATGTGAAAAAAACACCACCCAACTTCCTTTATTATATTCTGAAAATTTTATTTTTCCTGTAGTGGTTACCGCTTCAAAATCTGGAGCCATATCACCAATTCTCGGCATTGAAATTATTTGATCTTCCATTTTACTATATATTTTATTGATTATTTTATACTACAAACTTAGTACAGACGCAATGAATTTTATGTGACAAGAGTTACACTTCATTAGTTTTGTTTATCGTATTTATATATTTCGATTACTTTTAGTTATTTTAATTTAAAAGCCTCATGTGATAAATGTTACACTTCTTTTGATGATTTATAAATAATTTTACATGAACTTAAAAACGAATCATGAAAAGCATACTTCTACTTTTATCAGCAATTTTACTTTTTTCTTGTAATAAAAAGATTCGCCCTTATCAAGATATTGACAACACTACTAGTTTTGTTTATCAACCCCAAGAGGCCAAAGATTTAATGGAGAAGCACTGTTACACCTGTCATAGTCCTACTGCAGCCGAGGAGGAAGGTAGAATCGCACCGCCCTTTGTTGCAATCAAAGCGAGATATATTGATAAAGAAGGATATAATAGAGCAGAATTTATAAAAGCAATTTCTGAATTTGTAGCAAATCCCACAGATGATAATGCGTTACTATATGGAGCAGTGAGAAAATTTGGTGTGATGCCAAAGCAAGTTTTCCCTGATAGTGCTACCGTAAAAATTGCAGCATTTATGTATGATTATAAAGTGCAAGCGCCAACGTGGTTTCAAGAGCATTGGCAAGGTCACGGAAACAGCGGTTGGGAACAATCAGGTAAAGAGTTTGTTGCTGTAGCAAAAGATAAAACTTATGAAGATATAGGTTTAGAATATGCTCTAGGAACCAAAAAAATATTAGGCAAAAACCTGATGGGAACCATCCAAAAGAAAGGAACTATAGAAGCAATGGCTTTTTGTAACGTACAAGCGATACCCTTAACAGATAGTATGTCTGTGAATTACCACGCGACAATTAAAAGAGTTTCTGATAAAAACAGGAATCCAAACAATAAAGCAAATGCCGAAGAATTGATTTATATCAAGAAATTCAAGAAAGATTTGGTAGCTAATATTGACTCTAAACCGGTCATAGTAGAAAAAGGCGATAAAGTACATTTTTATTACCCAATACCAACTAATGCCATGTGTTTGCAATGTCATGGTACAGCTGAAAATATTAGACCAGAGGTACAAATGAAAATAAAAGGGTTGTATCCAAATGATTTGGCAACAGGGTATAGCGAGAATGAAGTAAGAGGAATTTGGAGTATTGTATTCGATAAAAAATAAGTTATGGAAGAGTTAAGAATAAAAGAGGTTTGCCCAACAAGCACATTAGAATTAATTAAGCGAAATTATCTATTACTTGATGTTCGTGAAGAAAAGGAATTTAATCAGTTCTCGTTTGATGTTCCGCGTGTTTTGCACATTCCAATGAGTCAATTGGCTTTAAGAATGAACGAAATTCCAAAAGAGGAGAAAGTAATTGTGGCGTCTTTATTAGGTGAGCGTAGCTTGCAAGCAGTAACTATGTTAAGTGATTATGGCTTTACCAATTTGTTACAAATGAAAAAGGGCCTTTCAAAATGGGCTCAAAAAGGTTATCCTATAAAAGGGGAAACTACAATTGAAAAAAAGTCCTGCTGTGGAGGCGAATCAAAATGCAATTAAAATGACGAAAAAACAATATATTTATACAGGAGTTGGAGTAGTGGTAGGTTTGATTGCGGGCTATGCCTATTATTATTTTGTAGGCTGTGCGACAGGAACCTGTGCCATTACCTCAAAGCCTATGAATAGTACTTTATATGGTGGCTTAATGGGTGGATTGTTATTTAATATGTTTGTAACTTCACCAAAAAAGAAAGAAAATAATGAGTGATTTTTGGAACGAACGATATGCTGAAGAAAAGTATGCCTACGGGATTCAGCCCAATCAATTTTTAATCGAAATGATTTCTAAATTGCCTGAAAACGGAAAAATAGTATTTCCTGCGGAAGGTGAAGGTCGTAATGCCGTTTTTGCAGCAAAAAACGAATTCAAAGTTTTTGCTTTTGATACGAGTATCGAAGGTAAAAAAAAGGCAGACAAGCTAGCTCAAGATCAAGGTGTAGAGATTAATTATCGCGTTGGAATACTAGAAGAATTAGATTTTGAACCCGCTTCTTTTGATGGAGCGGTTTTTATTTATGCTCATTTTCCAAAGGCTATTCGTGCAACCATTCACAAGCAAATTGAAGAATTGGTAAAACCGAATGGAGTAATCATTTTTGAGGCATTTAGCAAAGAACAATTGCAATATCCTTCTGGCGGGCCAAAAGATCTTGAGATGTTATTTTCTGAAGAGGAGATAAAAGCCGAATTTAAAAACGTTGACTTCGATTTCTTAAAAACAGAAATTATCGAATTAAGTGAAGGACCTTTTCATCAAGGTAAAGGATCAGTTGTTCGATTTATAGGCAAGAAAAAATGATGAAAACTTGGAAAGATTATTTATTTGTAAGCATACAATTCCTGCTATTTGGATTGTATGCTTTTGATTTTTTACCCTCTTTTGATCTTCCACAATCATTAAAAATGCTAGGATTGGTAGTTGCCATTATAGGTTTTATTATCTCAGCACTTTCGGTCTTGCAGCTCAACAAAAATTTAACTGTTTTTCCAACGCCTAAAACCGATTCTGAGTTAATCACTTTTGGAATGTATAAACTTAGTCGGCATCCTATTTACACAGGACTTATCTTGTTTACGTTTGGATATGCCTTTTATAAAGTTTCATTTTTAAAATTAGTTATTGCTTTCGTACTATTGCTTTTATTTTATTTCAAAACAAAATATGAAGAGCAACAATTGCTTCAAAAATTTTCTGATTATAAAGAGTATCAGAAAAAAGTAAACCGATTTTCCCCTAAAATCAAAAAGCCTCAAGAATAACTTGAGGCTTTTTTGAGTTTTAAAATTTATAGTTTACAAAGAGTGTAAAGTTTCGACCAGGTTCCGTAATAGGAACTCTTCCAAAACCGGCTACATTGTTGAAAGCAAAGGTTAAATGATTGTTGTAATACTGATCAAACACATTTAAAAGTCCCATTCCAATAGAGACTGATTTTATAGGCTTGTAACCAATGTTTAAATCCATCACTTCATAACCTGCGGTAGTAATTTCATCATAACTAGTAGAAATTTTGTTTTGTTTGGCTGTTAAGGTGTACAATGCTTTGGCCCAGAACTTCTTGTATTCATAACTCAATTTTAAACGCGTTACTAAAGGTGGAGTTAGTGGCAAGCTTTCATTAAAATCTTTATTTTCGGTATAGGTATATGAAACCTCTGTTCCAAAATTAAAATGCTCGTAGAATGTAATATTTCCGTAGGCTTCAAACCCCGTCTTTAAAGCCTTGTCTATATTCCTGAAAACCTTAGGATTTACAGGTGGCGTAGTCGAGTTGTATTTTCGAGTTAAAGAGGTATCAACAACGCCTAGAATGTAGTTTTCGTAAATAGAATAAAATACTGATGTTCCATATTGAACAGCATTAAAGAAACCTTTTAAGTTTGTTTTTCCGTCAAAACTCAGTTCAAATTGATTGTTGACTTCAGGTTTTAAATTTGGATTCCCTACGTATTCATAAGCATCTCTCCCAATGTTAAAAAAGGAAATAAAGCGTTCTTCTATATTGGCAGCTCTAGTTCCTCGACCAAAAGAAGCTTCTACTTTATAATTCGGATTAAAAAGGTATTGATATGATACTGTCCCACTATACAATGTTTCATTTCTTTTTTCTAAAGATGGATACAAAGCAGCAAAAGTTGGGTCTAAATCATTAGCGTCTGAAGTAATAAAATCCAAGCGAGAACCAATAGTCAACCAAGATTTATCAGAAGCTTTAATTTTTGTTTCTGCAAAATAACCAAAGTCATTCGAGTAACTGTCTTGCCAAACTTTATCAAAGAAAGCTATAGGTGTAGCAAGGGTGTTTCCCATCATATTAACTTTGACCAATCGATCTCTGCCGCCTTCTCGAGACAAATTAACCATATCAATTCCGGTAAACAAATTGACTTTAGAACCTAACCTCCATTCTGTTTCAATTTTCCCGCCATAAGTTAAAGCATTTACTTTTGATACTGCTTCTGAATTTGCAAAAGAAGCTCTTCGTGAATTGGTCATAATATGATCTACATACGAGTAGTAAACCTTAGAAGTTAATCCTTTGAAGTAGGTGTTGTTAGTTTCTAATTTGTAATCTAAATTAACCATGGTACTATTGTCTTCATCCGTATCCATTGGTAAGCCGGCATGAAGCACATCACGACCAAAATTTTGTCGTAAAGTAGCTTGCAAACGTTGATTATCGGAAATTTGATAACCCGTTTTTAAGCCATAACTAATACTTCTAAAAGAGGACGGAATTTCGTTTTGATTTCCGTCTTCATAGTTCCCATAATCACGATAACTGAAGTTTCCAGAAAAGTCGAACTTCTTAATTTTACTGTCTAAAGTAAACATGTTTACCATAGAGTTCCCATTACTTTCATATCCTGAAGAAAGACTCCCACTAAGGAGCTTAGCGTTATTGGCTGGAGATTTTGAAACTAAATTAATAAGTCCTGCAAAAGTGTTTCCGTAGCGAACAGAAAATGGGCCTTTTATGATTTCGATTTTAGTAATTTCCTCAGGATTAACCAAGGTAGTCACAGGATCCATACGGTTGGGACAAGCATGAAATGCTTTGGTTCCGCCATCGATCTGAACATTGAGTTGCTCGTATTGTGACGCTCTAAAAGCAGGGTCTACCGCATAATTTCCTCTTTTTATGAGATGAAAGCCATTGATATCTTCAAATAATTCACCTGAATTTTTAGGTTGTACGACTTTTTCAGAGAAGTCTTGTTTTACAATAACTTGAGCGGGATTTTTTATAGACGAACCACTAACTAGGACCTCGTTAAGCAGCGTCACCTTGATAGAGTCTATTTTTTGTGGTGCTTTTTGAGCATAACCGTTTAGCGCGCCTAATATCGTTAAGGCACAGATAATTTTTTTCATTTTAATAAATTTGATTAAACATTCTAGCTATTAAGCTGTTGCGTTGTTAAACCAAGTTTTGAGGAGGATGTTCTGGCGGATAGTTTATGTGAACCTGGAATAAATCTTTTTTAGAATATATCTTTTTCTTTTGTGAAGGAATCAAATAAGTACTTGCATAGGCAGTCAAAGGACATAAAAACAAAACTTCATTGTCTGCAAATGATTTTTTTGATGAGTCCTGATTGTCTTGTTCTTTACTAATTTTTTTTAAATGACATTTACCGTTGCATTTCAGTTCTGGTTTTGCCTTATTTTGACAAAATTGCTCTGTAAAACTTTCGTTAAAAAATGAATATTCAAATTGTAAAATAGTCGTTTTCAAATTAAAACATACAATGCTAATTAGGATTAAAAAGAGAAGACTATTTTGAATTAATTTGTTCATTCCTGTTGAAAGTTATGCGATTTTCAAGGTTGTTTTGCTCTTTAATATAAGCAACATGAAAGGAGTGTATATTTGTAAAATCAGATTCTTTTGAGTAAAAACAATAGTTTATTTTACTGTTAAATCGATATCGCTAATATATTGTAAAGATAGATAGTTAAGATAGATTGTACTGTGACATTTGTTACAGTGTAGCTCTTTAATTGTGGTTCTTGCTTAGATCAAAAGGCTAATTTTTTAAATACTTTTTCTTGAAACCGTCTGGAGTATAATTTTCATATTTTTTAAAAAAGCGTCCAAAATAAGAATTGTCTACAAAACCTAATTCGTAGGCAATTTCAGAGGCTGTCTTTTTTTCGTGAATAAGCAAGCGTTTCGCTTCAATTAGAATTCGGTTTCTAATTAAATCACCAGCAGAACTGCTAGTTACCTCATTGCAAATGGCATTTAGGTAATTAGGTCGAACATGTAAAAGAGAAGCATAATCTTTAACGAAATGCTTCTCTTTGTAATACTTGTCAATTAGCACTTCAAAGTGGTGAATAAGTTGCAGTGATTGACTAAATTCTGCGTTTTTGTTTGCAGGTTCAAATAATCTATTGAGATCTATCAACATAATATTAAGTAACGAACGCAAGGATTTTTCGAAATTAACTTCGATACTATTGAACTTCCTTAACATCCAAACGGCTATAGATTCAATATGATTGAATTTTTCTGCAGATATGGTTAAATATGGCTGAGTATGTCGATAGCTTAAAAATGAAAATTCACTAAGTTGATAATTCTGATATCTTAAAGCAAAAAAGTCATTTTCGAATACCAAAACATATCGCCCAAGCCACAAAAGCTTAATGATTAAAATGCTAGAATCCATTTTATTCAGAAAATATATAAAGAATTGATGGGGTCTTTACGGAGTAGGGTTGCACTATTTTTTTCAATAAAGAGAAACTGAAGTCATTGTTAAATTGATGTTTTTTTCACTGATAAATTACTAATTATTCCTTCATTGCTAAATAAATAAGAAGTAGTTAGTGTGTGAAAAAAAATTTTTATTAATCATGTTTATTATTAAACATAAAAACAGTGAGGAATATCGATAAGTAAAATAAAAATCCCCGTAAACACTGGGTTTACGGGGCTTTTTTGTGGAGTCGCCGAGAATCGAACTCGGGTCCAAACAAGCAACTAAAAGGCTTTCTACGCGCTTATTTTCTGATTGGATTTTCGATAATGAGGTAGGCCAGAAACAGCCACTCATCACTTATCTTCTTAATTTTGAAATCCACCCGAAGCTTATGGAAATCTAGGTCTATTTTTACGGTTCTCCTGAATAGAACGCCACAAACCAAGGCTTTCAAGGAGAATCCAGCTTTCCTATCTGATAGGAACGTGGCGTAATCGTACTATAATTCGGATTATGCAGCTAAAGCGTAGTTATTTTCGCCGTGTAAAATTGTAAGATCTTATATTTACGAGCAAGGTCTCAATGCTCGGCGTGCTTACTTCTCAATTCGACTTGCTGTCAAAACCAGTCGACCCCATTTTAATATTCAAAATAAATTTGAGAGTGCAAAGGTATTCTTTTTTTACAAAAATAGACTATACACTTCCATATATTATAAGGTAATTATCATTCCGCTTTACCTTCATCATCTATTTTAAAAGGATAATCACCAAAAAGCACTGATAAGTTACGCACTTTATAGGTAGTGCGCGTAAATTTATTCGACAATGCAATAATTGTCACGCTTTCATTAGGCAATGTGATGTATGCTGACGTATTGCCATGCCACCAACCGTTATGAAAATAGAAATTTTGTCCTGTTGGCCAATTTATCATGCGCATCCCTAAACCGTAATTGTTTTTTCCTTTATGTTCATTGCTATAGCCTACAAAAGCTTCTTTTAATAACTTAGGGTTGAAGTATAACGGGGAATTACGACCTTGATCAAATTTTAATAAATCTCTAGGAGTAGAGTAAATGTTTTTATCACCATAAATGGCATCTAGATAATCCAAATTAAACTTAGAGAAATTGCCTCTATAAGATGGGGTTGCTGTCTCCTTGTCTTTCTCATAATCAAATACGAAGGTGTTTTTCATATTTAAAGGATCAAAGACAATTTTTTTCATTGCTTGACCGTAAGATAAACCAGTAACTTTTTCGATTATTAGCGCCAGCATAGCATAATTTGTATTGCAATAGCTAAAACGAGTGTTGGTCTTAAATTCTAAGTCAATAGACTTTGTATCCATAATCGTTAGTATATCTTGATTACTAAGTATTTTATGACGGTCCCAAATTCCTTTTTTTTCAGTGAAATACGCATAATTTCGCATTCCAGATCGGTGATTTAATAATGTTTTTACCGTAACATCAGGATATGGAAAGTTTTTTAAAAGCGTTGTCACTTTTTGATCTAAAGTTAGTTTCTTAGTGTCAATTAGTTTTAAAATAGCCGTTGCAGTCATCACTTTACTAACAGATGCTAGGTGTAAAGGAGTAACGCTATCTATAGGCTGTTTTGTTTTATAATTAGCTAAGCCTTCATATTTTTCATAAATTATTTGTCCGTTTTTTGCAACAAGAAAACTACCGTTCATTGTGTTGTTTGGCCAGTTTTTAGCGTAGAAATGACCTATGGCAACTTTCTTGGCTGCAATAAATTCATTGGTAAGTTTAGGACCTTCTTTTAGAATTTCGGTTATAGTATCTTTTGCTGCTTGTTGTGGATTTTTATCTAATTTATTTTTTTGGTTACATCCACTCAAAACTGCTGATAGCACGAGTATTTGTAGTATATTTACTTTTTTTATAAGGATCATTATTTTTTTGAATTGAAACGCAAATATATTGAATCGATTGCTCTTCTTTGTAGTTTTTTTTAACCTTAACAGTATTTTATTGCAGTTTTTCAAATTTAATTTGCAGACTTCAACCTATACCAAAAGTAATAGATAGTATTTTTATAAAAATAAAACAAAATCAGCTTAAAGTGTTATATTTGTAACAATTGAAGTGTTTTACAATCAAATTAGAAAGTAGCAAAAATATGAAATTTGGAATTATAAAAGAAAGAAAAAGTCCACCAGACAGGCGTGTCGTTTTTTCACCTAATGAATTAGTTCAGTTAAATAAAAAGTATCCTGACGCCATTATTAAAGTAGAGAGTTCGGATATTCGTATTTTTTCTGATGAGCAATATCTTACTTTAGGAATTGAGGTGTCTGATGATGTTAGTGAGTGTGATATTTTATTTGGTGTTAAGGAAGTTCCAATCGAAAATTTAATTGCAAATAAAGGTTATTTCTTTTTTTCGCATACTATTAAAAAACAACCTTACAATAAGAAGTTATTGCAAGCGGTTTTAGATAAAAAAATTGATTTGTACGATCATGAAACCATTGTAGATGCTGAAAATAAAAGGTTAATTGGTTTTGGTAGGTATGCCGGAATTGTGGGAGCTTATAATACAATTCGTGCTTTTGGGGTGAAATTCGAATTATTTAAATTACCAAAAGCAGAAACGCTTTCAGGAAAAGATGATTTGATTAAGCAGTTGAAACGCATTATTTTTCCACCAATAAAATTTGTTGTCACTGGTGGAGGTAAAGTAGGAGGTGGGATCAAAGAAATTTTAGATGCTATAAAAATTAAGCAAGTTAGTGTTGAGGATTATTTGACTAAGAATTATGCGCAAGCAGTCTATGTACAAATTGATGTTTTAGATTATAATAAGCGTATTGATGGTCAGGTTATTGATTGCAAAGATTTCTATACTAATCCGCAAGAATATATAGGAAACTTTGAACGATTTACTAAGGTTTCGGATATTTTAATTACGGGTCATTTTCATGGTAATAGTGCCCCAGATATTCTGACTCGAACAATGATACAAGCTAACGATTTTAAAATAAAAATAATAGGAGATGTGTCTTGCGATATTGATGGACCTATAGCTTCTACGTTGCGTTCATCAACTATAGCAGAGCCTTTTTATGGTTATTTACCCTCAGGGCATAAAGAGGTAGATGTTTTTCATCCTGCTGCAATTGTAGTAATGGCGGTAGATAATTTACCTTGCGAATTACCAAAAGATGCTAGTGAAGGTTTTGGAGCGATGTTTATGGAGCATGTTATTCCTGCTTTTTTCAATAATGATAAAGACGGAATTTTGGCTAGAGCCAAAATGACAGAAAACGGAAAATTAACTGAGAAGTTTGGTTATTTACAAGATTATGTTGACGGTAAATAATGAGACTGTAAAAGAATAAAAAAAAGAGACGCTAATCTAAACAATTAACGTCTCTTTTTATTTGGAATATTTTCGCGAAAGCGTCATAAGATGCATTATATAATCTTCTTGATTACTCTTAATTTATGAGTGTGTTTATTAATTTCGGCATTGTAAATTCCTAAATGGTCTAAGCGGTCAATGCGTATTTTTCCGCTGGCGTGAATGATGTAGTTGTTCTCCATCATAATGCCTACGTGAATAATATTCCCTTCATCATTGTCAAAAAAGGCTAGATCACCAGGTTCGCTCTCTTCTATAAAGCTCAAAGGTTCCCCTTGCGTAGCTTGCTGTGACGCATCTCTTAGTAATTTATAACCATTGAGTTTGTAAACCATTTGCGTAAAGCCAGAACAATCTATTCCAAAAGGTGTTTTACCGCCCCATAAGTAGGGTGCGTTCAAATATAAAAAGGAAGTTGCTATTAAGTTGTTTTTGTCTTTAATACCAGTGGTTATTGCGCCTTCAAAATCAAATTGGCTACTATTAATAGCTTCTTTATTCAAGAAAGATAAAGAAGCACCTAGAGGAATTGGCATTAATAAATTATCAGGTGCGTTAATGTATTCGATTAAATCCCCATTCAAAACAATTGGCTCATTTGATAATAATTCAAATTGCGAAGCTGTTATGCTTTGGTATTGTTTTGGGTCAACCCAGCCTTCATATCCATCATAGTGCATTTTGATTCTAGACCACTGTTTTTGTGTTTCTAAAACTTCAAAGTGCTCTCCAAATAAAACTTGGGAAACGATTTCACTTCTGTCACTTGGTTCAAACCGAAGTGGGATTATAGCCAGATTACAAATTCCGAACATTTACGATGCTGTTATAAGTTATTAAATAAATAAGGGCTATAAGAAAATTGCTTATAGCCCTTGTATTATAATTTTAGATATTTAGTTTCTTTCGATAACAATAGCCGAAGCTCCACCACCACCATTACAGATCGCAGCAGCACCTATTTTACTGTTATTTTGCTCTAAAACATTAAGTAAAGTTACAATGATTCTAGCACCTGAACAACCTAGAGGATGTCCTAAAGACACAGCACCACCGTTAACGTTTACTTTATCATTGTCTAATCCTAAAATTTTAGAGTTAGCTAGTCCGACTACAGCAAAAGCCTCATTGAATTCAAAATAATCGACATCGCTTATTGCGATTCCAGCTTTGTCAAGTGCTTTTGGCAATGCTTTAGATGGGCTTGTAGTAAACCATTTTGGTTCTTGAGCTGCATCAGCATAACTTTTAATAAAAGCAAGTGGTTTTAATCCTAGAGCAATCGCTTTCTCTTCACTCATTAGAATCAATGCCGCAGCACCATCATTAATAGTAGAAGCGTTTGCAGCAGTAACAGTACCTTCTTTTGAAAACACTGCGTTAAGCGTAGGGATACGATCTATTTTTACATTTGTATATTCTTCATCTTTAGAAATAATGATAGGATCACCTTTTCTTTGCGGAACAGCTACAGGAACTATTTCGTTATCAAATTTACCTTCGTCCCATGCTTTAGCCGAACGGTTGTAAGATTGAATTGCATAATTATCTTGATCCTCTCTAGTGAATTTATATTCTGTAGCACACAAGTCAGCGCAAACTCCCATTGCGTTGTTGTCATAAGCGTCTACTAATCCATCTTTTTGTAAACCGTCAACCATTGTAGCGGGACCAAATTTGGTTGCTGTTCTCAGGTTCATATAATGCGGAATCAAACTCATGTTTTCCATTCCACCAGCAACTACAACTTCAGCATCACCGCACTGAATAGCTTGAGCCGCTAGCATCACAGATTTCATTCCTGATGCGCATACTTTATTTATAGTAGTACAGGCAACGGTATCTGGCAAGCCAGCATAAATAGCAGCTTGGCGAGCAGGTGCTTGACCTGTTCCAGCTTGAACTACGTTACCCATAAAAACTTCATCAACTAATTTTGGATCTAAATTTATTCTATCTAAAGCGCCTTTAATTGCAATAGCTCCTAAACGTGGTGCTGACACTGTAGATAATCCCCCCATAAAACTGCCGATAGGTGTTCTAACTGCAGAAACGATAACAACTCTTTTGTTCATGATTTATATAATGTTGGTTTATGTAGCAAATTTAATGTTTTTTATACAATTTATGATTTTAAAGGCCAGATTATATTTATATCTAAAATTAAGTAAAATTATTTTTTTGCTATATAATTGATTGTGAAGCGGTTTAAAAAAAATGTGAAATTTTATTAAAAATAAACGTCAAAACACTTGTGAGAATCGTGAACATGTCTTAAATTTGCAACCGCAAAACGAGACACGTTTCTCTGAGCTTGGAGGGGTGCCAGAGTGGTAATGGAGCAGTTTGCTAAACTGTCATCGGGTAACCGGTGCCAGGGTTCGAGTCCCTGTCCCTCCGCATATTTATTGAAGATTTGAAATTTAGTTTGATTTGTTAAACTAAATGTCACGGGGTGTAGCGTAGCTCGGTTATCGCGCCTGCTTTGGGAGCAGGAGGCCGCAGGTTCGAATCCTGCCACCCCGACTAAACTTTACCATTAGTTTTAAAAGAAATGGAGGCATAGCTCAGCTGGATAGAGCACCTGCCTTCTAAGCAGGCGGTCGAAGGTTCGAATCCTTCTGCCTTCACTTAAAAACCGATACTAATTTTAGTGTCGGTTTTTTTTTTATGAAAAAAAGTGAGGGATTGTTGGTTTAAAGTAAAACAAGTTTTTTGCTTTTTTACAGTAACTTTTACTCTTGGTATTTGATAAATCAGCCGCTGGGTAATCTAGTTGATTTTGATAGTCTCAATAATTTCTGGGAAACCAAATTCTAAGTGTTATAGGTTGATTAATTTGATAAAATAGCCCTGCCTTGGATTTAAAAATAATAAAGGGGTAGTTTTTAGTAGTTATTCCCTTCGATCTAGTTTGTTGAAAATTGGTTTGCTGTGATTTCTGCTACTGTTATTGCTAGGGTGATGGAATAGTTGTTAAGGTTTAGATTTTTATTTTTTGTATCTTTATATATAGGTGTTGAAAAATGAATTATTAATTTACAGGAGCTATTTCCTGCTATCCGCTACAATCTAGTTCGCTAATCCCGATAGTTATCGGGAGGCTCCCTAGGATTTCCGCTACTATCAGGGCTAGGGGAGGAGTGGTGTGTTTGAATCTAGATTTTGCTACCTATATATTAAGGAGTAATTAGTTTG
>NZ_JABSNK010000020.1 GCF_013294005.1 Flavobacterium gelidicaeli | reverse complement strand
TTCGCTGTTGCGGGTGCAAAAGTACTGACTCTTTTCCGTTAAACAATACTTTTGATTGCCTTTTTTTAATGTTTTTACAACTTTAATTTTAAATTACTGGAAATCTTGTCTTTGAAAAAGAACCGTTGATGCGGTTTTGTGTAAAAGTAGGAATTATCACTGTTGTAAATTGGGTTTTTATTAGATTTACGACCTATTTATTATTTTCCCTAAGTTGCAACTCGCTTAAAAATGCTTTTCTTAAACTACTATACAGTTAAGAGCGACTTTGCAGAAGCTATTAATCATCTTAATATAGTTCAGTTATTATCTTTTATTCCTAAATGCAATTTGAATAAACTAATCACTCCTTATATATAGGTATCAAAAATCTTAAGTTCATCACCCCTTCTCCTGCCCTAGCCCTGATAGCAGTGAAAATCCTAGTGAGCCGGTGTTCGGCGAACTAGATTGTAGCGGATAGCAGGAAATAGCTCCTGATTTTTAAAAATGAAATCATATTTGGACTTCTTATTATATATAGATAACACTAAGACTCCATTTACGACTCCTTTTGCTTTTCGGCTTTCGACTGCCAGAAATCATTCAAAGCATCTATATCAACTGGATTTGCAGCTGGTTGATTTTGCAATCTTCTGCTTTCGAAAGCACGTTGTAAGATATTCTCAATTAAGAAGTCCTCATTTACGTCGTAAGGACTGTACTTTGACTTTAGGTCTATATCAAAAACACCAGCCGCTGTATTAGACCAAAAGGCCTTCCAACCGCTTTTTAAAGTTTTTACTAATTCGAATGTTGTAGATCCTGTTTGACGATGAATCAATTTAACTAATATTCGACCCTGGCTTCGTGATAATTTTTTAAGTTTTGCTTCGAACTCATTATTAAGATAGTCTTCTACAATTTTGAAATATTTTTTCTTCTCCTTATTAGTAGCTAGTTTTTCCATTCCCTTATTCAATAGCGTCAATCTTTCTGAAGCTAATTTTGCATAAGGATACACTCGAAGTACACGGTTTTGAAGAATTAAAAATTGCTTTCTAGCATCAGGATCGAGTTTTTCTTTAGAAACTACAATTTCATCTAGCGCAATAGTATCTTTTTTAATATCATAGTCTTCATCGATCTCGACAGTGGGCCGTGAAGGATCAATAGGAATGATCTGTGCATTAGTAATCATCGACAAAAATAAAAATAGCAATACAGCAACAATTTTCATAGGGCATAATTTAAATGTAAAATTATGGATTATATGTGCAACTGTGATGCCAAATTTATAAATTAGCAAAAAATAATTTTTATGAGCACACAATCAATATTAAATCAATCCTCTCTTACATTTTTAGAAAAATACCTAAACAACGCTTCCCCTACTGGATTTGAAGCTGAAGGACAAAAAATTTGGATGGATTATCTAAAACCATACGTTGATACTTTTATCACAGATACTTATGGAACTGCTGTGGGAATCATTAATCCAGACGCAAAATACAAAGTAGTCATTGAAGGACATGCAGACGAAATTGCATGGTATGTAAACTATATTAATGATGAAGGTATGGTTTATGTAATTAGAAATGGTGGGTCAGATCACCAAATCGCACCTTCAAAAAGAGTAAATATTCACACTAAAAACGGAATTGTAAAAGGTGTTTTTGGTTGGCCAGCAATCCACACACGTAACCGAGACAAAGAGGAAGCACCATCTATTAGTAATATCTTTATTGATCTAGGTTGTGAAACTAAAGAGCAGGTTGAAAAACTAGGAGTACATGTAGGTTGCGTGATCACCTACCCTGATGAATTCATGGTATTAAACGAAAACAAATTTGTTTGTCGTGCAATCGACAATAGAATGGGTGGTTTTATGATTGCCGAAGTTGCCCGTTTACTGCATGAGAATAAAGTGAAATTACCTTTTGGTTTATACATTACAAACTCTGTTCAAGAAGAAGTAGGTTTACGTGGAGCTGAAATGATCACTCAAACAATCAAGCCTAATGTAGCTATTGTTACTGATGTGTGCCACGACTCTACTACTCCTATGATTGACAAAAAAATTGAAGGAGAAACAAAAATAGGAAAAGGACCAGTAGTGACTTATGCTCCTGCTGTTCAAAATAATTTGAGAGAACTAATCTTAAATACTGCTGAAGAAAAGAAAATACCATTTCAACGTTTGGCTTCGTCACGTGTAACTGGTACTGATACTGATGCTTTTGCTTACAGTAACGGTGGTGTGGCTTCCGCATTGATATCGTTACCATTGCGCTACATGCATACTACGGTAGAAATGGTACACCGCGATGATGTTGAAAATGTAATCAAATTGATATACGAAACACTTTTAAAAATAGAGAACAACGAAACATTCTCTTATTTTAAATAATATTTGGAGCTATTCCTGCTATCCGCTGTATTCCCGATCAACAAAAACTACGGCAAAAAAAGCCTTGTTTTTCTAGATCGGGAGATGCCGCTTCTATCAGGGTTAAAAAACAAACTATGAAGTACCTCTATTTAATGCTAATTGTATATTTTGGATTTTTTTTATGGTCTGTAATAAATCCAATTGAAGGTTTCACTTGTTTCTTAGAAGTTATACCTGCCATTATTGGGTTTCTAGTTTTAGCTTTTACGTTTAACAAATTTAGATTTACCAATTTTACGTATTTATTGATTCTGATTCACTGTATTATTTTATTCATAGGTGGGCATTATACCTATGCCGAAGTTCCCTTCTTTGACTTTATCAAGGAGACATTTCATCAAACTAGGAATAACTATGATAAGCTAGGGCATTTTGCTCAAGGATTAGTCCCTGCTATGATTACAAGAGAATTGTTTATTCGTAAAAAAGTGATTAGTAATAAAAGCTTTTTTAACTTTATCATAGTTAGTATTTGTTTAGCTATTAGTGCATCTTATGAATGGATCGAATGGTTTGTATCATTAGCAACTGGCGATGGTGGAGATGCTTTTTTAGGAACTCAAGGAGATATTTGGGATACCCAGTCTGACATGTTGTTCGCTACAATTGGTGCAATCACAGGTTTGATTTTATTTTCAAAAATTCAAAACAAACAACTCTTAAAAATAAGCTAACTTTGAGCTTAGTATAATTTTCAAAGAGATAAAATAATAAAGCCGCAATTCTATTAAGAATTGCGGCTTTATTATTTTATTGTTTTCTTGTTATTATTTTGATAAATAATTCAAAACGTTTTTTTCTATTCGACTATCTATATTTGATATATCTGCTTTTACGAATTTCTCTCCAAGAATCATTTCATACAACTCTATATATCTCTCAGAAACCGAAGTGATATAATCTTCATCCATATCAGGAATTTGTTGTCCTTCTTTTCCTTGAAACCCATTTTCTATTAACCAACGGCGAACAAACTCTTTAGATAATTGCTTTTGCTCTTCGCCATTGTCTTGTCTACCTTGATATCCTTCTGAATAAAAATAACGAGAAGAATCTGGTGTGTGGATTTCGTCAATTAATACGATTACGCCTTCTTTGGTTTTTCCAAATTCATATTTGGTGTCTACCAAAATCAATCCACGACTTGCAGCAATTTCAGTTCCTCTTTGAAATAAGGCTCTAGTATATTTTTCAAGAACTAAATAATCTTCTTCAGTTACAATTCCTTTTGCTAAAATAGCCTCACGAGAAATATCTTCATCGTGTTCTCCGTTATCTGCTTTTGTAGTTGGCGTGATGATTGGCTCAGGGAATTTATCATTCTCTTTTAGTCCTTCGGTCATTGTTACCCCACAAATTTCTCTTTTACCTAGAGCGTATTCACGTGCAGCGTGCCCTGACAAATACCCACGAATTACCATTTCGACCTTAAAAGGAGAACATAAATGCCCCACAGCTACACTAGGGTCTGGTGTTGCAATTAACCAGTTAGGAACAATATCTTGTGTAAGCTCCATGAACTTTGTAGCAATCTGGTTTAAGATTTGTCCTTTATACGGAATCCCTTTGGGTAAAACCACATCAAAAGCTGATAGCCTATCTGTAGCCACCATAACTAGAAGTTCATCATTAATATTATAAACCTCTCTTACCTTACCGTGGTAAACGGATTTTTGATTTGGAAAATTAAAATTCGTAGTTGTTATAGTGTTCATCTTTTAAGTTGTGTTGTGTTTTGCAAAAGTAGTTTCTTTCAAAGAAATACACAAAATAGTTGTCATATTATTACGCCTATTTCATAGCATTTAATTCTTGTTTTCTAAAAGCGTATTATTAAATAAATTCAGGATTCTGCTGTACTCATCTACCCAAGAATAGGTTTCCTTAAATCCATGAGCTTCAACAGGAAACGAAGCTAGATTCCAATTCTTTTTTCCTAATTCGATAAAGCGCTGTGACAAACGAATAATATCTTTATATTCTACATTATCATCTACCATACCGTGTAACATTAACAAGTCACCTTGTAAATTATCAGCAAAATAAATAGGAGAACTTTTCTTGAAAGCAATAGGGTCTGTTTCCGAAAAATTTAAAATATTTCCAGTATAGCCGTGGTTGTAATGCGCCCAATCAGTAACAGAACGGATTGCTGCACCCGAATTAAACTCGGTTGGTTGCGTTAACATAGCCATCAAAGTAATAAAACCACCGTATGACCCACCGTACATTCCTACTCTATTTGCATCAATACCTAAATTTTGAACCAAATATTTTTTACCATCTATTTGATCTGATAAATCTTTCCCACCCATAAAACGGTAAATTCCGGTTCTGAAATCACGTCCGTAACCATCGCTACCTCGATAATCAATATCCAAAACAGTGTACCCCAAATCAGTCAATAGATTATGAAACATATATTCTCTGTGGTAGCTACTCCAGTAATTATGCGCATTTTGTAAATATCCCGCTCCATGCACAAAAATAATAGCTGCTTTATTTGACTTATCTCCTTCTGGTTTATATACTCTTGCATTTATATTGGTCCCATCCTGAGCTTTAAAAGTAATCACCTCAGGAGTTCGCCAAGAATAAGATTCAAATGCTTTAGTAGTAGAATGCGTTATTGCAGATAATGCTGTTTCTTTTTTATTGGCAGCTATATAAAATTCCCAAGGCTTATTTTTATAGGAATAACGAACCAGTAATGTACTTTCGTCAGGCGAAAGAACCACTTCGTGCGCACCGTCTTTAGTTAAAACGGGATGCATTTTGCCATCAGCTATATCCATTTTATAAAAATCCCTATTTCCAGGATGTGTTGTATTTGTAGTTAAGTAAAATGTTTTCTTATCTTTAGAAAGGGTAACGTCTCTTACTTCCCAATTGCCTTTTGTAATTTGGCTTTTTTTATTTGTTTTTAAATTATAAGAATACAAATGTGAATAACCCGTGGCTTCTGATTGAAAATAAATAGTTTCATTATCTCCTAAAAAACCTAGCGTTCCTGAACTGTATGCGTAGGATGGTATTCCAGGCCCTCCAATCCAAGCTTCATCGTGTTGATATTCTAGCTCTTTAAGAGTATTTTTTTCTAAATTTAATTCAACAATCCAGCGGTCTTTATTGTCAAGACTCCTAATTTCAGTAATTGCACGAGTTCCATCTTCACTGTAAGTAGGCTCTTGTGTAAAAATCAATCTATCCTCTTTTTCTTTATTTTTTAAATTATCGTATTCCTTATAATAAGTAGGTTGTTCTTGGATATGACTTAAAGACGAAAAGTTCATAAAGTAAACGGAATCTTTAGCTACAGAATAAATCCCGAATCTCGATTTATTTAAGTTAGTGACAGAGACTTTCTCTTTGGTATTCACTGATTTATTGTATCCATCTTCAGTGATAAAATTTTCCATAATTTCACTTTTATTCTCAACAATTTCAGCCAGTCTAAACGTAGCAAAACTTCCTTTTGGATTTGCCTTTAGACTTTCGAAAGAATCTTTACCATAATAATACGATTTAGGAAAATCAGTTTTATTTTCATCGGCTTTAGCCTTGTTCCACTTTTTCTTAGCTTCTTGATCTCTTACAAACTGAAATAATTCTTTTTGCTGTGTTTGTAAAAAAGAATCTTTCTTATCGTCTACCATTTTATCCTCACCCGACTTAAAATTTGTAAGCTGAACAACAGTTCCTTTATTGGTATCAAACTTTAAGATATTTTCATTTTGTGTAAAAAACAAAACACCTGTCTCTTTTCCTAACTGTAAGTCAGTTATAGGGTTGGATTGTTGCAGTAATTTTTTTGAGATTTTATTTGGAATATTATATGAATACAAAGCACCTTTATCAATATAATAAACAATAGTTGCATTAGGTTTACTTTTAAAATCTAATTTAGAAAAGGCAGATTCTAAAGCTGTAGCCAATTGCGGTTTAGTCATCCCCGCTTGCCAGAAATAAGTGCTAGAACCCAAATCATTATTGGGATTCCATTCAAAATACACTTTTTTATTATCTAAGGACCATCTACCATAAAAAGGCTGTTCACCTATAAAAGTATCGCCTTTCATTATTTCTTCTAACTGGAGCGTTTGGCTTTGACCAGAAATTGATAAAAATAAAAATGTGAGTATAAAAAAAGTTCTAATCATTTTATATGAAGTTTGTTTCCCACAAAAATACACTTTGTAAAGTATTTAAAAAAGTCGTTAGGAATTTAGAAACGTTAAATACTTAAAACAGGATCTTTCAACAGTTTTTCAGATAAATAAGTAGCCACTCCGTTTTCAGCATTAGTACCAATTACTTCTAGATTTGACAACTTACTTTTCAAACTATCTGGAGCATTCCCCATTAGTAATCCTTTTGCGGAAGCATTAAGCATTTTCTCATCATTATAACCATCCCCAAAAGAAATTGTTTGCTCAAAATTAAAGTTTTCAATTTCTAAAATCTTTGCAATTGCTACACTTTTATCGATAGATTTGTCCATAAATTCTAAGCAGTGAGGCAAACTAAAAGCATGGCTAAATATTTCAGCATGATTAACTAAGATACGGTCTCTTAATTCAATTAACTTTCCGTGACTTTCATGAGTAAAAAACATCTTTATGGATTTTAGATCCGCCACTTCATTAAAGTTTACTAGTTCAGGAGCGTAATTTAATTCTTTTTGAAAACTGTTTAATTTCTCGTTGTGCTTGTTGGTTTGCCAAACATTTTCTTTAAAAAGCACCGTAGTAAATTCAGCGTCGATTTCTAATTGTAAAACTGATTTGATTGCGTCACTTTCAATATCAAATGAAAACAACAATTCCTTTTTAGGAGAATGTATACGGGCGCCATTAGAAGTTACTAAATACACCGGAAAACCCAAACTTGCAATTAATGGCATAGCGTCTAAATGATGCCTACCTGTAGCTACGATTATCAAATAATTTTGCTTGTATAATTCTTGAAAAATAGTTTGTGTATAACTGGATATTTGATGATTAGTATCTAATAAAGTCCCATCAAGATCACTAATAATAACTTTAATATTGTCTTTAATTTTCATTTTTGTGTTCGTTTGCAATCTTTTCAAAAATATTGAATTTTAAAGAGAATACCAATTGTTTGTAAAACATTTAAGAGAATAAAACTACAACATGATTACTTAAAAAGCTTTTCATTTCCTGCTCCTTTCTAGTAAAAACATTTCTATTGCATAAAATTAAAAAACTTATTGTTGCATTTTAAATACAACAATAAGTTTTTTGTACTACCTTTGTTAAAACAAAATACGAAAATCATGAATACAGCTCAAAAAGAATTAGTAAAAGCTACCGTTCCTATATTAAAATCAAGCGGAAATACTTTAGTAACTTATTTTTATCAGAGAATGTTAAAAAACAATCCCGAGTTAAAAAATATTTTTAATATGGCTAATCAAGCCAGTGGTAAACAGCAAAGTGCTTTAACAGAAGCTGTACTGGCTTACGCTGAAAATATAGATGATCCATCAGTTTTAATAAACGTTTTAAAATCAATTGGAAACAAGCACGTCAGTCTACATATTTTACCTGAACAATATGACATTGTTGGTCATCATTTAATAGAATCCATTAAAGAAGTATTAGGAGATACAGCCACAGAGGATTTAGTAGCCTCTTGGGTATGCGCCTATGGAGAATTAGCACAAATAATGATTTCTATTGAGGAAGAAATGTATCAGAAAACAGCAAATAGTAAAGGCGGTTGGAAAGGTTGGAGAACATTTATAATTGATAAAATAGTAACTGAGAGTGATGAAATTAAATCTTTCTATCTAAAACCGCAAGATGGTAATGCGATTGCATCATTTTTTCCTGGTCAATATATTTCTATCAAAACATTTGTACCTGAACTAGGCTACGACCAACCGAGACAATATAGTTTGTCTAGTAGTTTTAACGAAGAGTATTATAGAATATCTATAAAAAGCGAAAAAGGGAGAACAACACCAGACGGAATTGTTTCGAATGTATTACATGCCAAAAAAGCGGGAGACACAATTGATGTTACAGCACCAGCGGGAGTTTTTTATGCTGATCCTGAATCGATAAATCCATTAGTCTTGATTAGTGGCGGTGTTGGGATAACTCCATTAATGAGTATGGTAGAAGCAAATAAAAAGGCACTCCAAAAAAACAAAACAGTTTGGGTTCATAGCTGTCGTAATGAAAATGTGCACGCTTTTAAAGAGACTATTGAAGACTTGAACAATAATGAGAATTGGCTAACGTCTTTCGTTTTTTACGAAACACTACCTGAATCACCAACAAATGCAATTGAAGGAAGAGCCGAATTGCATCAATATAAAGAAGAGATAATTATTAACGATGCAAAATATTATATTTGCGGACCTGAATTATTTATTAGGAAACAATATCAATCATTGATAGAACTTGGCGTAACAAGAGAGGCTATCTTTTACGAAGAATTTGGACCACAACTAATAACATTAAATTAAGCTCAAAAAACATGAAATTAAACCACTTTACAGATTTTAGTATGCGTGTATTGATGTATTTAAATCAAAAAAAAGACAGCTCTCAAAGCTCTTTAGATGATTTAGCCAATGCTTTCAAAATCTCACGAAACCATCTCATTAAAGTGGTTCAATTTTTGGCAGCAAATGATTTGGTCCAAACCAAAAGAGGAAAAAATGGCGGAATAAGGATTTCCGAAAAAGCTAAAATAATCCCCATAGGAGATTTAATTCATTTATTAGAGCAGGATGATTCTCCCGTTGTAAATTGTGATGCAAAACCTTGCGTTTTTAAATCACACAATTGCAAATTGAAATCAATATTCAACAAAGCCTATCTTGTTTTTATCGAAAGTTTAAATGAATATAATTTAGCTGATCTTGAATTTAATGATTGGAATTCCATTTTTGAAAATAATGAATAGGTATAAAATAATTTTCAATATTTTTGACGTGATTTAAGCTAGTGTTTTACTTAAAAACGAATAGTCTGATAATCTTACCAAATAAACGATACCCAATATTCGATCTAATTATATTAAGTAAATTAGCGTCAAAACCAATAGTGTATCTTTTAAAATTACGTGAAGGATGCGCTGCAATTTTAAATATTTTTCTAATTATTTGAGGCTTTAAGTCTTTATTCTTTTTGGTTTTATTTTCTACTACTGCGCTAATTTTGTCCATTAAATCATTGTAACATTGCAGCGAAGAACGCTCTGATTTTGTTACATTTTTTTGAAAATCAGAAGGGGTATTTCCAAATTGGACTGTTGCAACACTAATATTAAAATCTGCCAATTCATAAGCCATACATTCTGAAAAACTTTCGACAGCATGTTTTGTAGAATGATAAAAACTCCCTAATGGTAAGTTTACTAAACCTGCAATAGAAGTAATATTTATAAACTGTCCTGAATTTTGTTCTCTAAAAACGGGAATAAATGCGCGACAAACTTTTACAACGCCCAAATAATTTATATCTACAATACTATTAATTTGTGCGTCTTCTGAAAGTTCTACAATACTTCTGTAACCAATACCCGCGTTATTAACAACTACATCAATATTTTTAAAGTCGCTCAATATTTTTTCTTTTGCTGCAGCAATACTTTCAGTAGAGGTTACATCAAGAACATAACAGTATATATTTTTTTTATCTACAAGTGCTGTTCCATGACTGAGACATAACATTGTTGCAATAACATTCCATCCATTTTGAGCAAAGTAAAAAGCCATTTCTTGCCCTATTCCACCTGAAGCTCCCGTAATCAGTATATTCTTCAATTTATCTTATTTAATATATGTCTGCAAAAAATTAGCCAATAATACGACCACAATGTAGTCGTATTTTTCGGCAATATATATTTTTTATTTTTGACTTACAAAAAAATTAATCAGGATTTTCGGTATATTTATAAGCGTCGATTACTTTCTTCACTAATCTATGTCGTACAATGTCTTTATCATCGAGATAAATTATCCCAATTCCTTCAATATCTTTCAAAACAAGCAAAGCTTCTTTAAGTCCTGAAATTGTTCGACGAGGTAAATCTACTTGACCAGGATCACCGGTAACCATGAATTTAGCACTTTTCCCCATACGGGTTAAGAACATTTTCATTTGAGAATGGGTTGTGTTTTGTGCCTCGTCTAGAATTACAAATGCATTATCAAGTGTTCTACCACGCATAAATGCCAATGGCGCAATTTGGATAATTCCTTTTAAAATATAATCTTCTAATTTTTCATTAGGAAGCATGTCTCTTAATGCATCATAAAGTGGTTGCATGTAAGGATCTAATTTTTCTTTCATATCACCAGGAAGGAAACCTAAATTTTCACCTGCTTCAACTGCAGGACGAGTCAAAATAATACGTTTAACTTGTTTTTCCTTCAAGGCCTTCACCGCCATTGCAACTCCAGTGTATGTTTTTCCTGTTCCAGCAGGGCCTACTGCAAATACCATATCGTTTTTATTGATTGTATCTACAAGTAATTGCTGATTAGGTGTCATTGCTTTAATGATCTTACCTCCTACTCCATGTACTAAAATCTTATCGTTTCCTGCCATTTTACGATCATCTTGAGGATCACCTAAAATCACGCGTTCAATGACATTATTATCTATATTATTGTATCGGCTAAAGTGGAGCATCAATCGTTGAAAACGTTTTTCGAATTCATCTAAGATTTCTTTCTCTCCAAAGGCTTTTAATGTAGTCCCTCTAGCTACTATTTTAAGCTTGGGATAATACTTTTTAATTAATTCAAGATGAGCATCTTGTGCGCCCCAAAAATCTTTTGGTGCAATATCTATCAGTTCAATTATTCTTTCGTTCAAAAGTTGTAGTTTTATATTAAAATTAAACAATAAATAAGTCTAATACGTTTTAGTTTTAAACCTTAGTTTTATTTCTCTTAATAGTTAGAATTTATATTTGTTTTTTGCGTTTTTGAAAATACTATTATTAGCTTTGCATTTCTCAAATTTAATGAAAATTAGTTTTAGGTAACACCAATAGTTATAAACAAATTTATGTCAATAATTACCCTTACGACAGATTACGGCTTGAAAGATCACTTTGTAGGTGCGTTGAAAGGGAAGATTTTATCTGAATATTCAGAGGCTAAAATTATTGACATCTCGCATCACATTGATCCATTCAACACTGTAGAAGCAAGTTACATTATTGGAGCGGCATATTCTAGTTTTCCAAAAGGCACTGTACATATTATAGGTGTAGACATGGAATTAAACAAAGAGAACCAGCATATTGCCATGCAATGGAATGATTCTTACTTTATTGCTGCTGATAACGGGATTTTAAGTATGCTTTCGCAAAAAATTGTTCCGCAAAAGATTGTTACCATTAATATTCACGACCGATTGCCAAGTGATGCTTCTGGATTAGATGTTTTTGTAAAAGTGGCTTGCCATATTGCAAAGGGAGGCTTATTAAATGTTATAGGTAGAGAAACTACAGCTATAAAGGAAATCACAGCCTTGAAAGCAGTGACTTTAGACACTAATAACACCATTAAAGGCCATGTTATTTATATTGATCATTTTGGGAATGTGGTAACTAATATTACCAAGAAACAATTCTTAGAAGTTGCCAAGGGGCGTCCTTATGAAATCATCATGAAGACTAAAAACATCAAAACAATACTACCTAATTATTCAGCTATTGCTAGCTCTGAAAAATATTCGATTAAGAATTATGAAGGAGAAAAGCTTGCCATTTTTAATGACGCAGGCTATTTAGAAATAGCCGTATTTAGAAGCAATCCTGCAACAGTAGGATCAGCTCATAGTTTGTTAGGATTGAATTATAGAGATGTAGTTACACTAGAATTTAAAAATTAGAATCATATATAAATGCTTTTGCAAAAGCTTAATCATAAATTCAAAAAAATAAAATGTTTGTACGAATAGTAAAATTGAGTTTCCACGAAGAAAACATTAGTGCTTTCTTAGAGAATTTTGAATCTATAAAGGACCGCATTCGTTCAGCTCCTGGAAACCGTCTTTTAGAGTTGTATCAGGATAAAACCAACAAAAATATCTTTTTTACCTACAGTTACTGGGAAACTGAAGCCGATTTAGAAGCATATCGAAAATCAGAATTCTTCAATGAGGTTTGGACATTTACAAAGAAATTATTCAATGACAAACCCGAAGCTTGGAGTGTTGACAAACTAGCTTCTTTAGCTTAATTTATATTTAAAGCAACAACTATAAACGCATACTTTTAAACAAAAGTTAAAAAATGAAAGCAATATTATTACGAGAGATTAAATCTTTTTTTGGTTCACCCATAGGCTATTTAGTCATTGGCCTATTTTTGATACTTAACGGATTGTTTCTGTGGGTTTTTCAGGGAGATTACAATATTTTAAATACGGGTTTCGCTGATTTAAGTCCGTTTTTTACTTTGGCACCATGGATATTTATCTTTTTAATCCCCGCTGTGACAATGCGCAGTTTTTCGGATGAAAAAAAACAAGGAACTTTAGAGTTATTACTAACAAAACCTTTAAGTATTTGGGAAATCGTAAACGGAAAATTTCTAGCAGCAGTTGCTTTAATTATTATGGCAATAATCCCTACATTTATTTATGTTATTGCAATTTCTAAATTAGGCATGCCTGAAGGAAATATCGATATGGGAAGTACAATAGGAGCCTATTTTGGGTTATTATTTTTGATTGGAGCGTATGCAGCAATTGGAATATTTAGCTCTACGCTTTCTGACAATCAAATAGTGGCTTTTATATTTGCTGTTTTTGTATGTTTCTTTTTCTATTTTGGATTTGAAGGAATTGCTACATTATTCCCCTCATTATCTGCTTACATAGCGACGTTAGGAATGCAAGATCATTTTAAAAGTATGGGACGCGGAGTTATTGATACCAGAGACATCCTTTATTTTGCAAGTATCATGGTTTTATTTCTATCGTTTACTGTTTATAAACTTAAAACTATTAAATTGTAATGAAGACAGCTAATCAAAAAAACTTAAAATCGTTACTGTTTGTAATTGCATTGTTAGTAGCTGTAAATGCTATTGGAAATTTCTTTTTTCATCGTTTTGATTTAACGAAGGATAAAAGATACACGCTATCTCAAACTTCCTTAACTATTATCAAGCAGGTAAAAAATCCGCTTTCGATAAAAATATACATGCAAGGCGATTTGCCCTCTGATTTTAAACGTTTACAGCAGGAAACACAACAATTACTTGAAGAGTTTCAAGCTTACAACAGTAATATATTCTTTGAATTTGTGAATCCTTTAGAAAACGAGGACCAAAGCATGGATAACATTAAACAATTATACAGTAAAGGGTTAACACCGGTAAATATTACAGTTGAAGATAAAGGAAAGCAGTCTCAAGCAATGGTTTTCCCTTGGGCAATTGCCGTTTACGACAATAAAGAAGTTAACATTCCTTTATTAAAAAATATAATGGGCGCTAGCACTACTGAAAAAGTAATTGGATCTGTACAGCACCTTGAATACTCCATTGCTGACGCTATAAATAAAATCACTATTCCAAAGCAAAAAACAATTGCTGTACTTAAAGGAAATGGAGAATTACAGGATATTTTTATGGCCAAATTTCTTTTACAAATGAGAGAAAGCTACCATATAGGTCCTTTTACTTTAGACTCCGTAGCAACAAATCCTACGAGAAGCTTAGAGGCTTTAGAAAAATATGATTTGGCGATTATTGCCAAACCTACGATTGCTTTTTCTGATGCTGAAAAACAAGTTCTTGACCAATATATTATGCATGGTGGTAAAACATTGTGGTTAATTGATGAAGTTGCAGTAGAAATGGACAGTTTGTATAATGCCTCCGGAGCTACTTTAGCCTTCCCGAGGGATTTGAATTTAAACGACATGTTTTTTAAATATGGTTTTAGAATCAATCCTGATATTGTAAAAGATGAACAAGGAAGCCCTATAAAACTAGCTACTGGAGAACAAGGAAGTGCAACACAATTTCAAGATTTTAATTGGAAATTTGCTCCACTTGTTTACCCACAAAGCAAACACCCTATTGTTAAAAATTTGGGCGGAATCAAATTTGATTTTGCGAATCCTATTGACACTTTAAAAAACGGAATCAAAAAAACAATTCTGTTACAATCTTCTCAATATTCAAAAAAAGTAGGTACACCTGCTGAAATTAGTTTAGATATCGTTGCTGAAGAAACGAGCCCTAATCATTATATCAATACAGGTTACATTCCGTTATCAGTTTTACTTGAAGGCTCTTTTAAATCAATGTATCAAAATAGAGTTTTGCCATTTGATCAGTCAAATTATGAATCGAATGGAGTAAAAAACAAAATGATTGTAATCTCTGACGGGGATTTAGTTAAAAACCAATTAGATAAAAACTTTGAACCAGTTGAACTAGGTTTTGACCAACGCTCCGGAAAACTATATGACAATAAGGATTTCATGCTAAACTGCGTGAATTATTTACTTGATGACACAGGACTTATTAACATTAGAAGCAAGGATCTTGACTTACCTCTTTTAGATAAAGAAAAAGTTTATGAAAACTATAGTCTTACACAAGCTATAACTATCGGGTTACCAATCCTAATATTGGGGATTTTTGGACTTTTATTTACATTTCTTCGAAAAAGGAAATACAGTAAGTAGATGTTGATAAAAAAGTTTCAATACTAGATTAGTTTACGATATATTTGTAAAATGTATTGTATCTTAAAATTGGATTAAATAGATACCACAAAAAATAAAACAAAACAGATGAAATTTATAGTATCGAGTTCTTACTTATTAAAGCAATTACAAGTTTTAGGAAGTGTAATTAATAGTAGCAATACTTTACCTATTTTAGATAATTTTTTATTTGAATTAGACAATAATGAATTAACCGTTTCTGCATCTGACTTAGAGACTACTATGTCAGCTAATTTATCGATTGATTCTACAAGCAAAGGAAGTGTAGCAGTACCTGCAAAATTGCTATTAGAAATTTTAAAAACGTTTCCGGAGCAACCTTTAACTTTTACAGTTGAAGAGAACAGTACAATAGAGATTAGTTCTAATTCAGGAAAATATGCATTAGCATACGCTCCAGGCGAAGAATTTCCTAAAGCGGTAAATCTAGAAGAGCCAGCAGTAACTTTAGTACCTGCTGACGTTTTAGCAACTGCAATTAGTAAAACTATTTTTGCTGCAGGAAATGATGATTTACGTCCGGTAATGTCAGGAGTATTTTTCCAGTTTTCACCAGAAGGATTAATTTTTGTTGCAACAGATGCACATAAATTAGTAAAATATGCACGTACAGATGTAAAAGCATCTCAAGTGGCTGATTTTATTATGCCAAAAAAACCATTGACTATCTTAAAAAGCATTCTTGCAACATCAGATGCTGAAGTAAAAATAGAATATAATGATTCTAATGCTACTTTTTCTTTTGACAACTACATCTTAATGTGTCGTTTAATTGATGGAAAGTATCCAAATTATGAAGCAGTTATTCCAAAAGAGAATCCAAACAAATTAATGATTGATCGTTCACAATTTTTGAGTTCTGTTCGTCGTGTTGCCATTTTCTCAAACAAAACTACACATCAAATTCGTTTGAAAATTGCTGGAGCTGAGTTGAATGTATCTGCTGAAGATATTGACTATTCGAATAAAGCTGAAGAAAGACTAACTTGTGATTACCAAGGAGATGATATGCAAATAGGATACAACTCTCGTTTCTTAACAGAAATGCTTACCAATTTACAGTCGGATATGATTATGTTAGAAATGTCCTTACCTAACAGAGCTGGTATCTTAACTCCTGTAGATGGTTTAGAAGAAGGTGAAACAGTAACTATGCTAGTAATGCCAGTAATGCTTAATAGTTAACAATACTGTATGTTTTTGTTGTAGTTCGGTTTTTGTAATTCAATTATATTACTTATCATTGTAATCCAGAACACGCTATTAACCAAACCAGTTTTTATACTAAAAAACCGCTATTTCTTTTTTAAAGATTAGCGGTTTTTTCATGTCCAAAAAATACCGTCTATTTATTTTATATAAATACTATTTATAGAATACTCCCTATTATAAATTCAAGCGTAGTTAAGTACTTCAATTACATCTCGATTCCACTCGGTGTGACAAAATTATACTATACTAGTTATTATTTTTATTTTAATAAAACAAGCCTTCTAATAAGAGTTCTTTTTTTAAAAGAGATACTGTGCTAAATAACTATATTATTGTTAAACATTTTACATGAAATTAGTTGTTTAAAAATAGCGAATAGAAAAGGGCAGTTAAACTGCCCTTTTCTATTCGCTATTTTATTAAGTTATAAACATAAGAAATTTATAATTCAGTAATGATAAATTCACTACGTCTATTTAACTGATGTTCTTCTTCGGTACAAGAAACTCCATCCGAACATTTATTGATCAACTGGCTTTCACCATAACCTTTACTAGTTAATCTATCAGGAGTTATCCCATTATCAATTAACCATTTCATGGTAGATTTAGCTCTTCGTTCTGATAATGATTCGTTATACTTAGTAGTTGCTCTACTATCAGTATGCGAACGAATATCAATTTTCATATTAGGATTTTGATTTAAAACATCCAATACTTTTTCTAATTCTAATGCTGCATCCTTACGGATATTTGATTTATCTAAATCAAAATAAACAATTGGAATTTCAAGTACTTTAGCTAAATCATCACCTATTCTAACTTTCTTAACAGAGGACTCCAATGCGATAGGCAAGTCTGTATCACCATTTTCGTTATTAATAGTTACCTTAACTTCTTTAGTTACGTAATTTTCTTTTTCAGCTCTCACATAATATTTCTCTCCGCAAATTACGGTAAAAGTATATTTACCATTCGAGTCTGCTATTGTGGTACCTAAAATGGTATATTGTTCGTCAAGTAGTGATACTTTTGAATTTGCTAGTATTTCTAAAGTTTCAATATCTGTAATCACACCGCTTAACTCTTGTTCACAAACGACATCTTTAACTTGTTTAAATTTATAAATATCATCGTAACCATTACTATCTTCTCTATTTGAAGAAAAGAAGCCATATTTAGAATTTGGGTCAACCCAAAAAGCAAAATCATCATTTGGAGAATTTATATCCGATCCTACATTTAAAATTCGATTGTAAGTACCGTCTATATTAATTTTAGATACAAATACATCCAAACCTCCCATACCTGGGTGACCGTCCGAAGCAAAGTAAACATGCATATCCTCACTAATAAAAGGAAAAGTCTCTCTTCCTGCAGTATTGATTCTAGAACCTAAATTTTCAGGAAAACCGTAAGTGTCATTTTCTTTTATTGCCACTTTAAACAAATCAGATTGCCCTAATGTTCCTGGCATATCAGATGCAAAATACAAAGTTTTTTCATCCGGGGTTAATGCAGGGTGTGCTGTACTATAATTATCACTATTAAAAGGAAGTTCAACAACATTTGTCCACACATTATTTTTTAGTGTAGCTTTATAAATTTTTATAAGAGTTATTCCATTACCGTTTTTACCCTTTTTCCCATCTAAATAATTATTACGAGTAAAGTAAACTGTTTTACCATCTTTAGTAAAAACAGGAGTTGACTCATTAAACTTTGATTTTAAATCAGTATCAAATCTTTCTACTTTTTTTGGGTTAAGATCTTCATCTAATTCGGCACTATATAAATTTGTAAAATGCTGATTTGTCCAACTGTGTTTTCTTTGACCAATGCTCCCTGTATCTCTTGCTGAAGTAAAAACCAACTTATTTGAATAAACAGTAGTTCCATAATCCGAATATTTCGAATTAATATCAATTTTACTTATTTCATATATCCCTGAATTCGCTTTTATACGATCAAGGTAGTTTTCATTTTTCATGAATAACTTAGCTCTACTATCATTTTCAGCAACTTTACTAAACTTTTCGAGTACCTTATTTGCTTTGTCATTTTCACCAATTGATCTTAATGATTGTGCATAACGATAATAGTATTCTGCATCAAAATTTGATCCAGTCTCAAAAAGTTGTTCGTACCATTTTGCCGCTTTTGGTAATTCTCCATTAAAATAATAGGCATTTCCTAACTTTTGAAAAAGTGCTGCGGACTTGTATCCTTTATCTGCAACTCGTTCATAAGTTTTAATTGAATTAACAAAAGCGTAATTGTCATACTTTGCATCTGCTCTGTCTAATTTTGCTTCTTGTGAAAAAGCACTAATTGTGAAAATGCTAAGTAATAATAAATAAAGGAGTTTGCTCTTTTTCATCTTTTTTATTTTAGAAGAATCTTGGTGTTGTAATTCTTTTATTATTTTTAAATAATTCGTATCTGAAAAATATTTCATGCGAACCCGAGTTGTAATTGTTTAATTTAGTTGTAGCAAGGTCATAACCATATCCAATATATATTGCATCTGAAACCTGAAAACCTACCATTGCACTCACAGCTGCACTCCATCTGTATGCTAAACCAGCAGAAAATTTATCATTGAATAAGAAGTTACCTGACACATCTACTTGAAGAGGTGCACCTTCAACTAATTTTGTTAATAATGCAGGTTTGAATTTCAAATTATAATCAAGATCAAATACATAACCTGCTATTAAATAGTAGTTTATTTTTTCTTTAAAAATTGCAATTTCATTATCATCATAGCGATTAGTTTCTATAAAATTAGGAACAGAAAGGCCTATATATGCTTTATCCGAATGCAAATATAAACCAGCACCTATGTTTGGTGTAAACTTATTATTATAATCTGTTAACGCGCGATCACCTGATGTTTCTGGATTTAAAACAGAAGCATCTACATCAAATAAATTCGCAGTCCCCTTAATCCCAAAACTTAATTTAAAAGTTTCCGAAGTTGGTATTGTATAAGACAAATCAACTGACAAAGTATTCTCATGAGTTGGCCCTATTTTATCATTTACTAACGACACCCCTAAACCTAAATTACTATTATTTAAAGGAGTATTTATAGATACAGCGTTTGTAACTGGAGCACCATCTAAACCTACCCATTGTGTCCTATGAAGAGCAAAAATACTCATGACTCCTCTAGAACCAGCGTAAGCTGGATTAATATTAATTGTATTATACATATACTGGGTATATTGAGCATCTTGCTGTGCAAATCCTACTAATCCAGTGAATACAAGTGTGTATACTAATGCTATTTTTTTCATGTATTTATTTTTTATAGCTGTGCCTTTTTAAGGACACAGCTAGTAAATTTATTTATCTAGTAAGATATAAATATCCATCTTTTTTATTCGTTTGTACTTTTCCACTTCCATCAATAGAAAGATAATTAAGTATATAGAAGTATGTTCCTACTGGTAAACCAACAGATTGACTTATGGTTGTTCTTCCATGTGAAATACCTATGAAAGCATTATTTTGATTGTTATAATTTTTGACCTCATAAACTAATACTCCCCATCGGTTGTAAATTTCAACCGTATTTTCAGGATAACAACTTGTATCATCAATATTATCAATTACAAATATATCATTTATTCCATCACCATTAGGTGTAAATGCATTATGAACTTTAATTGCTCCACATCCTAATACAATTCCGCAATCATCTTTAATTGTCATATTCAAAGCATAGTTAATTGGACAAGTAGCTGTTTCAACAAAATACTTAAAGATATAACTTCCTGTAGGAACATTTAGTGGCGTAAATTCACTTCCAACTAATTTCCCTGTACTGTCATCAATCCATGTCCCTGTTGTAGGAACTCCGGCTGGCAATAAAGTAGCTAAATCAATTGGCAATGTATCCGTATTACACGCTTCAGCCGTCAATGTTTTCTCGCCATTAGTAACTCCAACCACATTAATAACCAATGTAGCTGTACTGCAATTACCCGTACTCACTTTATCACAAATTTCATAAGTAATATTATAAGTTCCTACAGTAACATTTTCACCAATAATAACATCACCTGAATTATCTATTGAAATACCAAGAGTACCACCCGTTAAAATACTATAATTAACTTCTGTACTCGTAACAGCAGTACCATTAAGCGTATCATTTGAAAATATGTTTCCAACAATACTTGTATCAGCTCCTAAAACCTCACAATTGTATTTAGTAAAATTATCACTATTAGCCTGAATCACATTTCCAAAAACACTAATAGTTACCGTTGCAGTATTACAGTTGGTTGGGTTTAATACCTCACAAATTGTGTACTGTACCGTGTAGTCTCCGGCTGGAGTATTGGGTGCAACTGTTACCGTTCCGTCTACTGAATTAACTGTTAATGGTCCGTTTGGTGTAGAAGTAACAACTACATCTGCTGGGTTAACTGGTGTTCCGTTCAACGTATCGTTTGTCAATACACTTGGAGTTGTTCCTCCTGTATTACCATTGATTGGTCCTGCGATATCATCAATAGCATCAATCGGTGATTTCTCAACTGTTACCGTTACCGTTGCTGTATCACAGTTGTCTGGATTTAATACCTCACAAATTGTGTACTGTACCGTGTAGTCTCCGGCTGGAGTATTCGGTGCAACTGTTACCGTTCCGTCTACTGGATTAACTGTTAATGGTCCGTTTGGTGTAGAAGTAATAACTACATCTGCTGGCTTAACTGGTGTTCCGTTTAACGTATCATTTGTTAATACACTTGGAGTTGTTCCTCCTGTATTACCATTGATTGGTCCTAATGTATCATTTACTGCATCAATTGGTGATTTCTCAACCGTAACCGTTACCGTTGCTGTATCACAGTTGTCTGGATTTAATACCTCACAAATTGTGTACTGTACCGTGTAGTCTCCGGCTGGAGTATTCGGTGCAACTGTTACCGTTCCGTCTACTGGATTAACTGTTAATGGTCCGTTTGGTGTAGAAGTAATAACTACATCTGCTGGGTTAACTGGTGTTCCGTTCAACGTATCGTTTGTTAATACACTTGGAGTTGTTCCTCCTGTATTACCATTGATTGGTCCTGCGACATCATCAATAGCATCAATTGGCGATTTCTCAACTGTTACTGTTACCGTTGCTGTATCACAGTTGTCTGGGTTTAATACCTCACAAATTGTGTACTGTACCGTGTAGTCTCCGGCTGGAGTATTCGCTGCAACCGTTACTGTTCCGTCTGCTGGATTAACTGTTAATGGTCCGTTTAGTGTAGAAGTAATAACTACATCTGCTGGGTTAAGTGCTGTTCCGTTTAATTCGTCATTATCAAGGATGTTGATTCCTGCGTCACCTCCAACTTTTCCGTTGATTGGTCCTGCGACATCATCTACTGCATCGATTTTCGCTGCTGTTACTTTTACTGTAACTGTAGCTGAATCACAATTCATAAGGTTTAATTTCTCACAAATCTGATAAACTAACGTGTACTCTCCGGCTGGGGTTCCTGGCGCAACTTTTACTGAAGTTCCATCTAAGGTAACTCCTGCGTTAGCAGAAGATACAAATGTTGTTGTAACATCCGCTGCAACTACTGCTTTACCATTCAACTCATCATTCACTAATACGTTAGCAACGGTAGTTCCTCCATTTAATCCATTTATGTCTGCTCCTTTATCATCTACTGCATCGATTTTCGCTGCTGTTACTTTTACTGTAACTGTAGCTGAATCACAATTCGTAGTATTCAATACCTCACAAATCTGATAAACTAACGTGTACTCTCCTGCTGGGGTTCCTGGCGCAACTTTTACTGAAGTTCCATCTAAAGTAACTCCTGCATTAGTAGAAGATACAAATGTTGTTGTAACATCCGCTGCAACTACTGCTTTACCATTCAACTCATCATTCACTAATACGTTAGCAACGGTAGTTCCTCCATTTAATCCATTTATGTCTGCTCCTTTATCATCTACTGCATCGATTTTCGCTGCTGTAACTTTTACAGTAACTGTAGCTGAATCACAATTCGTAGTATTCAATACCTCACAGATTTGGTACACTAATGTGTAATCTCCTGCTGGTGTTCCTGGCGCAACTTTAACTGAAGTTCCATCTAAAGTAACTCCTGCATTAGTAGCAGATACAAATGTTGTTGTAACATCTGCTGCAACTACTGGCTTACCATTTAATGTATCATTTACTAAAACATCAGCAACTGTAGTTCCTCCGTCTTTTCCTATGATGTCTGTTCCTTTATCATCTACTGCATCGATTTTCGCTGCTGTAACTTTTACAGTAACTGTAGCTGAATCACAATTCGTAGTATTCAATACCTCACAGATTTGGTACACTAATGTGTAATCTCCTGCTGGTGTTCCTGGCGCAACTTT
>NZ_JABSNK010000019.1 GCF_013294005.1 Flavobacterium gelidicaeli | reverse complement strand
TTTTTTTAACCTCGTTTTCATGTTAAACATGTTTCCCGAAGCGGGTGCAAAAGTAATAAACTCTTTTATTTCTCACAAGCTTTTTTTAAAATAATTTGAAAATAAATTCTCAACTTATTTCGTTTTGCTTGTCATAATGTAAAGAACTTATTCGCTGTTGCGGGTGCAAAAGTAACTCCTTTATACCGTTAAACAATACTTTTAAATCACTTATTTTTGACATTTGTTCAACCCTAGCTTTAACTCACTGGAAATGCAAACTTTGCGAATTACTCTTTTTTAAAGTTTTTAATAATTGTAGGAATTGTCGATATTATTAGCGCTCCATTTATTCTGTACCCGCCGTCTTCAGCGCTTTTATTAAATGTATTTGCTCGTAAAAGCTTTTTCTATAACTGCTCTTGGATTAGGAGCGCCATATAAAGTTACCCAACTCCTTAAACAATGGAATTTCTTCGATTTGTAAATGAAAAAGTATGGATCAATCCCTTACTCCTTATATATAGGTATCAAAATCACATCTCCTACTCTACTGCATTAGCCCTGATAGCAGCGGCATCCTCTAGTGGCGGGGTTCGCCACTAGAGATACAGCGGAGAGCAGGAAATAGCTCCTGAAATTTATTATTGAACTATCCTTATATATAGGTACGGATTAATTTACTCTTTATGGACTAAGCTAAATAATAATGAAACAATCCTAACATATATATTGGATGTGCTTTTGTAATGGTTTATATTTGCATTCTTAAATTAACAAACAATGATTAAGATTACTTTGCCCGATGGGTCAGTTAGAGAGTACGCACAAGACGTTACTCCGATGGATGTTGCTAAAAGTATTAGCGAAGGTTTTGCTAGAAATGTAATTTCGGCATCATTTAACGGGACGACCGTTGAAACAAGCACTCCTTTGACAACGGATGGTAGTCTTATATTATTTACATGGAATGACGAAGGTGGTAAGAAAGCTTTTTGGCATTCAACTTCGCACGTCATGGCACAAGTTCTTGAGGAAATGTACCCTGGTGTTAAATTAACTCTTGGACCTGCAATTGCTAATGGATTTTATTACGATGTAGATTTTGAAGATCATAAAATTACAGAAGCAGACTTTAAGAAAATTGAAGACCGCGTTCTTGAAATATCAAGAGGAAAGCATGAATTTAAATTACGCCCTGTAACTAAGGCAGAAGCTTTAGAATTATACAAAGACAATGTTTACAAAACTGAGATGATTACTAATCTTGAAGACGGAACGATTACGTTTTGCGATCACGATACTTTTACTGATTTATGTCGCGGTGGACATATTCCGAATACAGGGATCATTAAAGCCATGAAAGTAATGAGCGTTGCTGGTGCTTACTGGAGAGGCGATGAAAAAAACAAGCAATTGACTCGTGTTTACGGAACATCATTCCCTAAACAGAAAGACTTAACTGAATATTTACTTTTGCTGGAAGAGGCAAAACGTAGAGACCATAGAAAATTAGGTAAGGAATTAGAATTGTTTGCTTTTTCTCAAAAAGTTGGAGCAGGCTTACCATTATGGTTACCAAAAGGAGCCGCATTGAGAGAGCGCTTAGAGCAATTCTTGAAGAAAGCGCAAAAAAAAGCAGGTTACGAGCAAGTTGTTACTCCACATATAGGTCACAAGGAACTTTATGTTACTTCTGGTCATTATGCTAAGTATGGAGCTGATAGTTTCCAGCCTATATCTACTCCTAACGAAGGTGAAGAGTTTTTATTGAAACCGATGAACTGCCCTCATCACTGTGAAATTTATAATGTAAGACCCTGGTCATACAAGGATTTACCAAAGCGTTACGCTGAATTTGGTACTGTTTACCGTTACGAACAAAGTGGAGAACTACACGGCTTAACTCGTGTTCGTGGCTTTACTCAGGATGACGCTCATATTTTTTGTACTCCAGAGCAACTGGATGAAGAGTTTAAAAAAGTTATTGACCTTGTACTTTATGTATTTGGCTCCTTAGGTTTTGAAAACTTTACAGCTCAAATCTCATTGAGAGATAAGGAAGACAGAGAAAAATACATAGGAAGTGATGAAAACTGGGAGAAAGCCGAGAACGCTATTATCAATGCTGCTGCAGACAAGGGTTTAAAAACCGTAATAGAGTATGGAGAAGCTGCATTTTACGGTCCTAAATTAGATTTCATGGTTAAAGATGCCCTGGGAAGACAATGGCAACTGGGAACAATTCAGGTGGATTACAATTTACCTGAACGTTTTGATTTGACATACAAAGGATCAGACAATGAATTACACAGACCTGTAATGATCCACAGAGCACCATTTGGATCTATGGAGCGATTTATAGCTATCTTACTAGAGCATACTGCAGGAAATTTCCCGCTATGGCTAATGCCAGAACAGGCTATAATCTTGTCTTTAAGTGAGAAATATGAAATATATGCCAAAAAAGTTTTAGATTTGCTAGAAAATCACGAAATTCGCGCAATCGTAGACAACCGAAACGAAACAATTGGTAAAAAAATCAGAGATGCAGAAATGCAAAAAATTCCTTTTATGCTAATTGTAGGTGAGGAAGAAGAGAAAAACGGTACGATTTCTATACGCCGTCATGGACAAGAAGGAAAAGGAAATAGTACCATTACAATAGAAGAATTTGCTGCAATTATTGATGCAGAAATCAAAAAAACATTAAAAGTATTTACAGTTTAACTTAAATTATAAAGTCATAGCAATAAGAAGCAACAGAGGTTACCAACCTCGCGTAGAAAAAAAGGATGCCCACAGAATAAATAATCATATTCGTGGTATACAAGAGGTACGTCTTGTAGGTGAAAACATAGAGCCTGGAGTTTTTAAACTTTCAGAAGCTTTGCGTTTAGCGGATCAATTTGAACTAGATTTAGTTGAAATTTCACCCAATGCTGAGCCGCCAGTGTGTAAGATTATGGATTACAAGAAATTTGTTTACGAACAAAAGAAACGTGATAAAGTCTTAAAAGCAAAATCTACACAGGTAACTGTGAAGGAAATTCGTTTTGGTCCTCAAACAGATGAGCACGATTATGAATTTAAGAGAAAGAATGCTGAAAAGTTCTTAAAAGAAGGTGCTAAATTAAAAGCATTTGTATTCTTTAAAGGACGTTCTATTATCTATAAAGATCAAGGTCAAATCTTACTATTAAGATTAGCTACAGATCTAGAGGAGTTTGGTAAAGTGGAAGCAATGCCTGTTCTTGAAGGAAAGAGAATGATTATGTTCATTGCTCCTAAGAAGAAGAAATAATCCCCCTAACCCCCGAAGGGGGAATGAAGTGGATAGCAATATACTTTTCTACTCCCTCCTCGTCGGGAAGGATTAGAGAAGGAAAAGATAAGTAAGTAAGAATAAATTAAAACACTAGGAAAAAATGCCTAAAATGAAAACCAAATCTAGCGCCAAGAAACGTTTTAAAGTTACTGGTTCTGGAAAGATTAAAAGAAAGCATGCTTTTAAAAGTCATATCTTGACTAAAAAATCTAAAAAACGTAAATTAGCTTTGACACACTCAGCGCTAGTTCACAAAACAGATATGAAAAGTATCAAACAACAATTAAGAATTATCTAGTAGACAATTAGTTATTAGTTACTAGTCAATAGTTATAAAACTTTTGCCTAATGTCTAATTCCTTTTGCACAGATTAATCTTTCGGTTAAAACAATTTAAAATAACCTTGGAGTATGGCCAATAAGTGCTTTTGATTAAATTCAGGCCGCCTGCTACAAAAACACATAAAAATTATGCCAAGAGCGGTAAATTCAGTTGCTAAAAGAGCAAGAAGAAAAAAAATAATGAAGCAAGCCAAAGGTTTCTTTGGTAGACGTAAAAACGTTTGGACAGTTGCTAAGAATGCGGTAGAGAAAGCAATGTGCTACGCTTACCGTGACAGAAAAGTGAATAAAAGAAATTTCCGTGCTTTATGGATTCAACGTATTAACGCTGGAGCTAGATTGGAAGGAATGTCTTATTCTCAATTCATGGGTAAAGTGAAAAAGAACAATATCGAATTGAACCGTAAAGTTCTTGCAGATTTGGCTATGAACCACCCAGTAGCTTTCAAAGCAATACTTAATAAAGTAAAATAAACGTTTTATCAACTCAATTTAAGACTACTTACTTATATAGAAGCCCTAATCTTTCGATTAGGGCTTTTTTATGTTTAAAACATGTAAATAAATATAAACAAACGATAATTTATTTAGTTTAGGAGTACATTAAAAATAGTAATCTCGCTGTATGCCACAAAAGAAACTACAATACCACCCTATTAATATCTTACTACTAACTTTATTAGTTCTGCAAATTTCATGTAACCGTAATAAACCTGAAAACAAGATAGCAATTATAACGAGAGACCTAACAGCAATAAACAAATTGTTAGATAAAGGACAAGAACTTTATACAAGACAAAAATTTGATAGTTCATTCTATTATTACAACAAAGCAAAAAACGCTGCTCAAATAGCACAAGATACATCTAGAATTATTCATGCACTTGCATGGATGGCAGGAATACAAACAAATCAAGGTGACTACAATGGCAGTGAAAATAACTGTGTAGAAGCACTACCTTATCTAGGTAATAAAAAAAAATTCTTATATGGTGAATCCAATGTCTACACTAACCTTGCTAATAATTACTTAAGAATAAACGAATATAAAAATGCAATCTATTATTTTAAAAAAGCAATTAATCGCAAAACAGATTTAATAGAAAAAGCAAACATGGATAATAACATCGCATTTACATTAATACAGATGGGTAAAACTGATGAAGCAATAGCCATGTATAAAATATTATTAACAAAGAAAGAAGTATTAAATAATACAAGTAGCTATACCAGAGTACTAAGTAACATTGGGTATTGTTATGCATTAAAAAATAATATTAAAGCACTTCCGTATTTACAGAGAGCTCTTAAAATTAGACTCCATACAAAAGACAATTGGGGATTACTTTCCACATATAGTGCATTAACAGATTATTATAAAGAAAAAAATAAAGAGTTAGCAAAAAAATACGCCTTAATATCATATCAAAGTGCTAGTAAAATGAATTCAATTGATACTCGTTTAGAATCGTTAAAACAATTAATTTATCTCTCTACTGGCACTCCACTAAAAAAATACTCAAAACTATTTATAAATCTTAACGATAGTATAATTAAAGAGCGTTTTCGTTCTAAAAAAATATTTACAAAAATAAAATACGATTCAAAAAAAGAGAAAGAAGAAAATATAAAACTTAAAAAACAAGAAATTAAAAACTCATTAAAATTAGAAATACAAAAAAATAAAACACAAGTTTTATACCTCATAATACTAATAATTTTAATTACAACCGCATTTATATACTATTATTTAAAAGCAAAAAGTAACAGAGAGAAGATACAAGCATCGTATAAAACCGAAACTCAAATAGCAAAGAAACTTCACGATGAACTTGCTAACGACGTATACCAAATGATGAAATTTGCTGAAACAAAAAATCTATCTACTCCCAAAAACAAAGAAATATTACTAAAAAGTCTCGATACTGTTTATGATCGTACGCGAAATATATCGAAAGAAAACAGTAATATCCATACTGATGAACAATTTACTGCACAATTAAAAATGATGTTACTAGATTTCAATACTCCTAAAATATCCCTAATAATTAATGGTCTAGAATCAATAGAATGGTCATTAATTGAAGACACCAAAAAAATAACCTTATACCGTATCCTACAAGAGCTCTTAGTCAATATGAAAAAACATAGTCAATGCAGTATTGTTGTAATTGTATTGAAAAGAGAAAAGAAAAAACTACAACTTAGCTATACTGATAACGGAATTGGTTTCAATAATAAAAAAGACAGACACAGTAATGGCCTTAAAAATATTAAAAATAGAATAGAATCTATAAAAGGAACTATTACTTTTAATACTATTTTAGAAAAAGGAACTAAAATTAACATTCAGTTTCCTGTATAAAATGAATAACTATTATACAACGTATCAAATCAATCTAATATCTCAAAACAGCAAAGAAACCAAATAATGTACGTTTTTTTAGATCCAAAAAAAAAAAATACCCGAATGTGGAAAACCGTACTCAAGCTAGTAATAGAAGCTTTACTTTTGTTTTTAAAATCAATAAGGATTTCTAAGCAAAAATTACATTTCCAAAATAACACAACATATGTTTACAAAAGTTTTGATCGTTGACGATATAGATTTTAATGACGCCGGAGCCAAGCATGTACTAACAGAACTAGGCGTACCTGAAATTGAGTTTGCAAAATATTGTGACGAAGCTTTATTAAAAATAAAAAAAGCTGCTAATGATGGTCAACCTTATGAATTACTTATTAGTGATTTATCATTTAAAGATGATCATAGAGATGAAAAAATTAAATCAGGCGAAGAATTAATTGCCATTGTAAAACAATTATACCCAGAAATTAAGGTTATTGCTTTTTCAATTGAAGACAAGTCCTATCCAATTAAATTTTTATTTGAAAAATTCGATATAAATGGCTATGTCATTAAAGGCCGAAATACAATGTTTGAATTAAACAAAGCTATTTTACAAGTCAATAGTTCAGAAGAAAAATTTGTTTCTCCAGAGTTAACACATATATTTCAAGATAAAACCATTAACGAAATTGACAACTATGACATTCAGCTTATTAAATACCTCTCAATAGGAATTACACAAGAAAACATGGAGTTTAAGTTTAAAGAACTAGGAATCACTCCTAATAGTAAAAGTACAATTGAAAAGCGTGTGAATAAGCTTAAAATATATTTTAAAGCAAACAATCCTACACATCTAGTAGCAATTGCTAAAGACCTAGGATTGATTTAGTAAAAAAAACATCGTTTAAATAACAAAACAGCAAACCTTAATCGTTAATTAGGTCGCTGTTTTTTTTATGAAAAAAAATATTAAAAATAATTAAGCACTACTTAAAATACTTTATTGAACTATTTTAAACACTAAGCTTAAGTTTAAATATAACATCAAATAATGAAACTAATTTCAATATTACTATTACTCATAATAACAACTATGAGTAATTTAGATACTAATGTTTACATCTGTGGTCCTACGGGCGCAAAAAAGTATCATTTTACTAACTCTTGTCGCGGTCTTAGCAATTGTAAACATGAATTAAAAAAAGTATCTCTGAAACAAGCTCATGATTATGGACTTACTCTTTGCGGCTGGGAAGATTAAAAGCATAAAATTATTTCGTAAAACAGTACAAACTCTTAATTTAATTGAAAGATTCGTTTGGTTTTAAAGCAAAAAAAAGACCCAATTTTCATTGGGTCTTTTATATCAATATTTAAAATATTAGATTTCTTCATGTGATTTCTCAACGCGCTCTTTATCCGTTTTAGAAATAGTATCCACTAGTACTGGCGTTGCAATAAATAGTGAAGAGTAAGTTCCTACAACAATACCCACAAGCATCGCAAAGATAAATCCTCTAATTGACTCTCCTCCAAAAATAAACATGATTAATAAAACCACGATCATTGTTAACGAAGTATTAATTGTTCTTGACATAGTAGTATTAATCGATTGATTTACAATCTCAGTAAAATTCCCTTTAGTTTTACCTGCTAAGAACTCACGAACTCTATCAAATACAATTACAGTATCATTCATTGAATATCCAATAACAGTAAGAATCGCAGCTATAAAGTGTTGATCAATCTCCATACCAAATGGCATGAATTTGTAACATAAAGAGTATATTCCTAATACAAAAATAACATCATGCGCTACAGCAGCAATCGCTCCTAAACTATATTGCCATTTTCTAAAACTAATCATTAGGTATAAAAACACTAATAACATCGCTCCTAATACAGCCCAATAAGCATTTGTTTTAATATCTTCCGCAACAGATGGACCTACTTTAGAAGCTTGAAGTATTCCTACTTTTTTACCATCATAAGCATTTACAAATTTATCGTAAGTAATTTCAGGACCGTAATAACGTTTTAATGTTTCAAACATTAATTTATTAACTTCTTGATCGGCTTGAATACCATGCTCCTTAACTTTATATTTTGTAGTTATTTTTAATTGATTATTACTACCAAATACTTTTACTTCAGCGCTTCCGTCAAAAACTTTTGCCAATTCTGCTTTTACAACATCTGTTTCAATTGGTTTTTCAAAACGTACTTGAAAAGTTCTTCCTCCAACAAAATCTACACCTTCATCAAGTCCGTTTGTTGATAATGATATAATACTCACTACAATTACAATACTTGAGAATAAATACGTCCATTTCTTCATACCTAAGAAATCAAAATGGAAGTTATTAAATATCTTTTTAGAGAAGCTTGTAACAAAAGTTAAGTCATTTTTAGTTTTTAAATTTCTATCCAAAAATATTCTTGCAATAAAAATAGAAGTAAATAACGAAGTCGCAATACCAATTAATAATGTAGTAGCAAATCCTTTAATTGGTCCTGAACCAAAAATAAACAATACCGCTCCAGTAAGAACGTGAGTCACGTTAGCATCTGTAATAGATGACATTGCACCTCTCCAACTGTAAGACGTTTTAATTGCCTCTTCTAGTGTTTTACCAGCACGTAACTCCTCTTTTGCTCTTTCATATATAATGATATTTGCATCAACAGCAGTACCCATTGTTAATACGATACCCGCAATACCAGGCAATGTAAGTACAGCACCTAAACTAGCTAATATTCCAAAAAGGAAAAGTAAGTTAACCGCTAATGCAATGTTAGAATACCAACCTGCTTTACCGTAATAAACCATCATCCAAAGTGATACAATAAGCAAACCTACAATAGCAGAGTTTGTTCCGTTATCAATAGCTTCTTGACCTAAGGATGGCCCAACAACTTCTGACTGTACAATATCTGCAGTAGCAGGAAGTTTACCCGCTCTTAATACATTTGCTAAATCTTTAGTTTCTGTAACGTCAAAAGAACCTGAAATTTCAGATCTTCCTCCAGCAATAGGACCACTTGATACACCAGGAGCTGAATATACGATATCGTCAAGAACGATAGCAATATTACTCTTTTGAGTATAAGCCTTCCCTGTTAATTCTTCCCAAGCTTTAGCTCCTTGTCCGTTCATTTGCATTGACACAGCAGGTTTTCCTGATTGATCAAATGAATCTTTAGCATCAGTAATCACACCACCGCTCATAGCAGCAACATTATCTCTATTCCCTTTTAAAGCGTATAATTCAACTGCTTCAATATCTTTATCTTTTGCATCTTTGATAGTAGTTTCTTTACCCCAAACAAACTTAACATAACGTTGTTCTGCAGGCAATAAGATTTTAATATCTGATCTTTTCAAATAACCGTTGATTACTGCAGTATCTTTTGGAGAGAATAACCCTAAAACTGGTCCTCCACCTTGAGCAATAATTTTATCAAATAAAGGATTGTTTCCTTTTTTAGCAGCAGATGAATCTTTAGAATCTGTTAACAAAGCGCTTAAAGAGTCTTTAACAACTACTTTAGTTTCTACCTTATTAATTTCAGTTTTCTTTAATGCTTCATTAGCAGCAACTAAAAAGTTACCCATTTCATCAATCTTGTACGTTTCCCAAAACTCTAATTGGGCAGTACTTTGTAATAATTTCTTGATTCTATCAACATCTTTAGCTCCTGGAAGTTCAACAAGAATTTGTCCAGATTCTCCTAATTTTTGAATATTAGGTTGTGTTACCCCAAATTTATCAATACGTTTTCTAAGTACACCAAAAGCACTTTCAACTGACTCATTAACTTTTCTTTTAATGATTTTTTGAACTTCTGAATCGGTCATTTGATAATCAATACCACCTTCACCTTGCATACTTCTGTTTGCAAAAATATCAGGAGATGCTAATTTCACAGTTCCTTTAGAGTTTGCTTCAAAAGCTTCAAAAAACTTGTCTAAATAAGGTTTGTTACCTTCTAAATTAGCCGTAGCGTCAACAAGTGATTTGTTAAAAACAGGGTTTTTAGAATTATTAGATAATCCTTTCAAAATGTCTTTAACAGAAATTTGAAGAATTACGTTAATTCCTCCTTCTAAGTCAAGACCCTTGTTGATTTGTTTATCACTAACTTCATTGAAAGTAAAATCAGTAAATCCTAGGTTGAAAACTTTTTCTTTACCAATAGAATCTAAATACTTAGCTTCTTTGTCAGGGTTACCTCCTGCAAATGCCTTAGCATCGTCTTTTACTTTGCTTGCGACAAAAGTGAATGATAGTTGGTAAATACTTACCAATGCAAATAGAATTGCGAAAAATTTAATGAGTCCTTTATTCTGCATTATTACTAAAAATTAATTATTTTATATTTATTTATTCTTGTTTTAACCCTTTATCTATACCCTCTGCTTATATCTTTACACCCGTAAAAAAGCGCAAAATAAGCATACTATTTTTTATAAACCGAGCAAATATATAATTAAGGTTAAGATTAACCAATTTATTTATCGATTAATCTCAAAAAAAAGACTGCAAAAGTGCAGTCTTCTCTATTATATAACACTTATACTAAGCTAAAATTGATTTTAAAGCATCATTCATTTGCCTAACAGCATCTGCACTTTTAGCAAACAAAGCTTTTTCGGTATCATTTAATTCAATTTCAACAATTTCTTCTACTCCATTTTTACCAATGATACAAGGAACACCAATACAAATATCGTTTTGACCATATTCTCCTTCAACAAAAACAGAACAAGCAATCATTTTCTTTTGGTCATTTAATATACTGTCTACTAAAAAGGCTACAGAAGCTCCTGGAGCATACCAAGCCGAAGTTCCTAATAATCCAGTTAATGTAGCTCCTCCAACCATTGTACTCGCAGCTACATTTTGCAATGCTTCTTGAGACAAAAATTGAGAAACTGGTATACCATTATAAGAAGCCAAACGAGTTAACGGAATCATAGTAGTATCACCATGTCCTCCAATAACCATTGCCGAAATATCGTTAGCTGGTTTATCTAAAGCCATTGATAAATAGGTTCTAAAACGAGAACTATCTAAAGCACCACCCATACCTATAATTCTATTTTTTGGTAAACCTGTAGCTTTCAATGCTAAATAAGTCATGGTATCCATTGGGTTAGAAACAACAACGATTACCGCTTCTGGAGAAAATTTCAATACGCTCTCTGCAACACTTTTTACAATTCCTGCATTAATACCTATTAACTCTTCTCTTGTCATTCCTGGTTTTCTAGGAATCCCTGAAGTAATAACGACTACATCGCTATTAGCAGTTTTAGAATAATCATTAGTAACTCCTGAAACTTTAGTATTAAAACCTGTATTCGTAGCACACTGCATTATATCAAGAGCCTTACCTTCAGCAAAACCTTCTTTAATATCTAATAACACTACCTCACTTGCAATTCCTCTATAAGAAATAACATCCGCACAAGTGGCTCCTACATTTCCTGCTCCTACAATAGTAACTTTCATAATTTTGAGTTTATTTCGGTTATTCGTTAATTTGGTTATTTTTTATTATTTGGTGATCGTATTCATATAAATCACCGTATCTTAATTATGCATCAATATTTGCATAAACTGCATTTTTTTCAATAAATTCTCTTCTTGGAGGCACTTCGTCTCCCATTAACATAGAGAAAACTCGATCAGCTTCAGCTAAACTATCAATTGTTACTTGACGTAAAGTTCTAAAACTTGGATCCATTGTAGTTTCCCACAATTGCTCTGCATTCATCTCTCCAAGACCTTTATAACGTTGTATCGCTGCACTACCACCCATTCTTTCATTAGCTTGATCACGTTGAACATCATTCCAAGCATACTCTTTCTTTTGACCTTTTTTAACCAAATATAAAGGAGGTGCAGCAATATAAATATGTCCTTGCTCAATCAATTCTTTCATAAATCTAAAAAAGAACGTTAAGATTAAAGTTGAAATGTGGCTACCGTCGACATCGGCATCACACATAATTATTACTTTATGGTAACGTAATTTAGAAATATTCAAAGCTTTACTATCATCCTCAGTACCTACGGTAACTCCAAGTGCAGTAAATATATTTCGAATTTCTTCGTTTTCAAAAACTTTATGGTGCATTGCTTTTTCAACATTCAAAATCTTACCACGTAATGGTAAAATAGCTTGAAATGCTCTATCACGACCTTGTTTTGCCGTTCCTCCAGCCGAATCTCCCTCGACAAGGTACACTTCACATTTTGCAGGATCTTGTTCTGAACAGTCTGATAATTTTCCTGGCAATCCACCACCGCCCATTACGGTTTTACGCTGCACCATTTCACGCGCCTTTTTAGCTGCGTGACGTGCTTGAGCAGCAAGTATCACTTTTTGAACAATAATTCTAGCGTCATTTGGATTTTCTTCCAAATAATTCTCAATCATCTCACTTACCGCTTGACTTACTGGCGAAACTACTTCTCTATTTCCTAATTTTGTTTTAGTTTGCCCCTCAAATTGCGGCTCAGCTACTTTTACAGAAATAATTGCTGTTAATCCCTCACGAAAGTCATCTCCCGAAATATCAAATTTCAGTTTATCTAACATTCCTGAACTATCAGCATACTTTTTTAAGGAACGCGTAAGACCCGATCTAAATCCCTGTAAGTGTGTTCCTCCTTCATGTGTATTAATATTATTCACATAAGAAAAAATATTTTCAGTATAACTAGTGTTATAAATCAATGCAACCTCAACCGGAATTTCTCCTTTATCGTGATCCATAGAAATTACATGAGCAATAATAGGCTCACGGTTTCCATCTAAATAACGAATGTATTCTTTCAGTCCTTCATTAGAATGAAAAACCTCCGAAACAAAGTTTCCGTCTTTATCTAATTCTCTTTTGTCAGTAAAAGTAATTGTAATTCCTTTATTCAAGAATGACAATTCACGCATACGTGCTGATAAAGTATCGTAAGAATACTCAATTGTTTGCGTAAAAATTGTTGGATCAGGATAAAAAGTAACTATTGTACCTCTTTTTGTTGTTTCTCCAATTTGTTTTACTGGATAAAGCGCCTTACCTTTTTCATATTCTTGCTCGTAAACCTTACCATCACTACTGTGAACCGTAGCTCTCAAGTGATTAGAAAGTGCATTTACAACAGAAACTCCAACACCGTGTAAACCCCCAGAGACTTTATAAGAATCCTTGTCAAATTTACCACCAGCACCAATTTTAGTCATTACCACTTCCAGTGCCGAAACACCTTCTTTTTTATGAATACCAACCGGAATACCACGACCATTATCCTCTACAGAAATAGATCCATCTTCATTAATATCAACTATAATAGTATCACAGTGACCACCCATAGCTTCATCGATAGAGTTATCTACCACTTCATAAACTAAATGGTGAAGACCTCTCACACCCACATCTCCAATATACATCGATGGACGCATTCTTACGTGCTCCATTCCTTCTAATGCCTGAATACTATCCGCTGAATAATTGCTCTTATTGATTTCTTCGCTCATATGTTTTATTCTAAAATGTAATTTTGTCTAACACGCAAATATATAAAAACGTAAACTATTTGACCGTTAAAATACCACTTTAAGCGGTTAAGTTATTAACATATTGTTGATTTAACACCAAAAAAAACGCTTCTAGAAAAGAGAGTACCTTCTTTTAGTTACATTTTCTCTTTTTAAAGCACTAATTCTGTTTTTAAGCCAAAGACTATATTTAAAATTTCATCTTAAACAAAGCTACACTCGTAACTATTCAACAATTTCAAGGATCTTTAAAAAAATGTTTGAAATCGATTCATACAATCCATATATTAAAGAGCTATTCCTCCCATAAATTTTAATCTTTTTAACTTAAATCTCTTTTTCTAACTACAAGCAGAAGCTTGTGGTATTCGCTCTGCCAGCAGAAAAAAAAGTAGTTTCCGTTTGCAAAGGCTTATCATTAATAACAAGTCTTAGATCTTTGACTTAGATTGAATAATACGAAAATGCATCTTTGAAAGATAAGAATTGATAATCAATTGAGCTTATTCCGAGCACTAGTTATAACTACGTAAGTTTAAAAAAAATTGATATTAGAGTGCGATTGTAATGGCTTACAAAAAGAATCGGTTAACCCGAATTACTCGCCCCAGATAGTAGCGGTAGCCCCGACTGAAAAAACGCTATTTTTTACGGGAGTAGCAGAGCGACCAAAGGAAGCTCCTGCTGTGACCTAGTAAAAAAAGCGTTTTAAAAGAAGGCTATAGCGAATAGCTGGAATAGGCGCATCATAATCCCCTACTCCCTTTTTCGCACAGTTATCACCACCGTTTTAGAAGTGGGTTGATTACTTATTCTGGCCTTACTTTGCAAAGGCACCAAAACATTAGTTTCGGGAAAATAAGTTGCGGTGCAATTACGTGGAATGCTATACGGAATGACGATAAATTTTTCGGCTAGGCGCTCTTGTCCTTCAAAGTGGCTTATCAAATCGACCAAATCGTCTTTTTTTAACCCAGCTTCATCTATATCTTGTTGGTTCATAAAAACCACGCGGCGTTCGTTTAGAATACCGCGATAACGGTCGTTTAAACCGTAAATTGTAGTATTGTATTGATCGTGTGTACGTATAGTCATCATTAGATACTGCTCTTTTTCAAGAACAATATCTGATAGTTCGTTGATTGTAAAATTAGCTTTTCCGGTGTGGGTACTACTAAAGTCGTTTTCACGTGCATTGTTAGGCAAATAAAATCCGCCAGGAATACGCACGCGTTCATTATACTGATCAAATCCTGGAATGGTAGCTTCGACTGCGTTGCGAATCAAATCGTAATTCCCTGCCATGGCATCCCAGTCCACTTTAGAATTCTTTACGGTAGCTTTTGCCATTCCGGCGACAATAGCGGTTTCACTTTTTAGAAATTCAGACAATGGTTCTAAATTCCCTACTGATTTAGCAATTACACCCATTGAATTCTCTGTAGTTACAAACTGTTCTCCACTTGCTTGATAATCAATTTCTGTACGTCCTAAACAAGGCAAAATCAACGCTTCTTTACCGTGAACCAAATGAGACCGATTGATTTTGGTCGAAATATGCACTGTCAAATCGCAATTGCGCAATGCTTGAGCTGTAAACTCGGTATCTGGAGTGGCTGAATTAAAATTTCCACCCATTCCAAGAAAGAAGCGTGACTCTTTTTTATGCATGGCATCAATAGCTTTAACAACATCATAACCATGCTTACGAGGTGATTTAAAATCAAAATAGGCATCTAAATTATCTAAGAATTCTTCGGGCATTTTTTCCCAAATTCCCATTGTACGATCACCTTGCACGTTAGAATGTCCACGCACGGGACAAGTTCCTGCACCTGGTTTCCCAATACTTCCTTTGAGCAATAATAAATTCACCACTTCACGGATGTTATCTACCCCGTTTTTATGTTGTGTTAAGCCCATTGCCCAACAGACAATAATTTTTTTGTTATCGGCAATCATTTCAGCCGCTTCAACTACTTCTTTGTGTGTTAATCCTGTTTGCGCAATTAATTCTGGAATTTTATATTTCTCCAAGTCGGTTATAAAAGCGTCATATCCTTGAGTTTGTTTTGCTATGAATTCTTGATCGAATACAGTTCCAGGATTGGCTTTTTCTTTTTGGAGCAGCAATAACACTATCGCTTTTAGGAGGGCAACGTCTCCGTTGATTTTGACTTGTAAGAATAAATCAGATAAATCAGTACCGCTTCCCAACCATTTTAAGGGGTTTTGTGGTTCGATGAAGTTTTTCAAACCTACTTCTGGCAATGGGTTTACACTGATGATTTTTCCGCCGTTATGTTTTGTTTCACCCAAAGCCGTTAACATTCTAGGATGATTGGTCCCTGGATTTTGCCCCATGACAATAACCAAATCAGCATGTTTAAAATCATCTAAAGTCACAGAACCTTTACCTATTCCTACCGTTTCACTTAAAGCGGATCCGCTTGATTCATGACACATATTAGAACAATCAGGTAAGTTATTAGTCCCAAATTGACGGACAAACAATTGGTACAAATAAGCCGCTTCATTACTGGTGCGTCCCGAAGTATAAAAAATAGCCTCATCTGGGGAATCCAAACCGTTTAGTGTTTTCCCTATTAGCTCAAATGCATCCTCCCAACTAATCTCTTCATAATGTGTCCCGCCTTCGCGCAAATACATGGGATGCGTTAACCTCCCTTTTTTTCCTAATTCGTAATCTGATAATTGTCCTAATTCATTCACACTATGCAAAGCAAAAAACATAGGAGACACCCGATTTTTAGTCGCCTCTTCTGCCACTGCTTTAGCACCATTTTCACAATACTCAGCTAAAAAAGAACGTTTTTCATCTGGATCTGGCCATGCACAACCGGGACAATCAAAACCATCTTTCTGGTTTAACTTTGCCAACAAACCAATACCTTTTACAATTCCTACCTCATCCTTAATGTACGTCAAAGCCGATTTAATTGCTTTAAACCCTACGGCAGAATGCGGAACTTCAACTTCTTCGATTCCTGTTAGTTTTTCTGGCGGTTGTGCTATTGTTCTTTTTATCATTGTGATAGTGTTTTTTATTTTGAAAGTTGATCTGACTAGTCGTTATGGATTGGAATAAATGGTTGCTTTGTTTTCTCTAGAGAATCCAATCAAACAGATTCCGAATTCCTTAGCGTAATCTACCGCCAAAGAAGAACAGGCCGAAACAGCTACAATTGTACCTATTTTAGCAAAGAAAGCCTTTGTTATAATTTCATAAGAAACCCGACCACTTACTAGTAGAAACGTTCCTTTTTTTAATTGTTGAGATTGAATTAATGCGCCCACACATTTATCAACTGCATTGTGCCTACCAATATCTTCCTTGAGCGTTAGCATTTGATAATTAGCATCAAAAACAGTTGCTGCATGAGAACCACCCGTTAAACTAAAAGTTTTTTGGTTGGCAGTCATTAAGGCAAACATTTCTGGTAGTTTATTTAAGTTGAGCGATAGTTGTTTTGCTAGTTTGGTTTTTGGGCTATCAAAATCTTCTAGCTGCTGCTTACCGCAAATGCCGCACGATGAAACCGATAATAATGATCGTTTATTGAGGTAACCTATTCCTATTTGATCTTCTGGAATACTCACTTCAATTTTAGTGAAGCCGTTTGTTGTTTCGGAAATGATTTCCATCAAAAGTTCCCCCGTATTTCTATAAATATCTTCAACGTAGAGTAATCCTCGAATGAGGTCAAAATCATTTCCTGGCGTACGCATAACAACTGTAAACGGACTTTGATTGATGCTTATTTCTAAGGGTGCTTCAACCACTAAAAAATCAGTAATCAGCTCCCTAGATTCAGCATTTTTTTTAATCCCTTCGTATGTGACGGTTTGCATTTATAATATCTTTAATACTTGTAAATTTAGTTAAAAAAGATAGAAATCATTGGTACGCAATTACTAAATAAAGCATAAATATAGTTTTGCTTTTGAATTTTTTTAAGAAGCAAAAGCCTTAAAGGTTGTTATGACAATAAATAATTTGCATTTATAAACCAAACTCTTCCACTTGAGATTCTTAGTGGAATTAAAAATCTGGAATTGTATAACCGATTAATGTATAGGAGTATTTTTATGCCTCTTATAAAACTAAAACAACCTTTTTAGCCCTGATCATAGCGGCATCCTTTGTGTTTTTTCTTTAAAAACACAAAGATATAGCGTAGAGCAGGACGACTGTTTCTTAAAAGTATAAATCGTCCTGCTACTAAACCCATAAAAATCAAGAAGGCTTAGTGCTATAAGATATTTTTTAAAATTAAATTTTAATCCAACTTGGCCATTTGAAAGCCTGGTTTTAAATGGGCATCATTTGCTCTTCCGCTTGGATCTAGGTTTTCTTGCCATTTCGGGATCCATTTTCTTACTGTTTGAGCAGCGCTTAATTGAGGATAATGTTTTTGAAAAATAGAACGGTACAAATAGGCCTCTTTTGTAGTTGGGGAATTGTATGGAAATTCGGTTACTGCTCCTTCTAATTGCGCATCAGTAACTTGTGTTGCGCAATAATCGATCAACTGATCAATCCAGTTGTACCCCACTCCATCAGAGAACTGCTCCTTTTGTCTCCATAAAACCTCATCAGGCAAATAAGGATCGTTTGGGGTATCAAATGCTTTCCTTAAGATATACTTTTCTTTTCCTTCGTAATTTTTAGGCTGTTTTTCATGTGGCTTGATGCGTACTGCAACATTTAAAAATTCTTTATCTAAAAATGGAACTCTTGCTTCTAAACCGTGTGACATTGTGGATTTATCTGCGCGAAGTAAATCAGCAGTGAATAATTTTTGTACTCTCTCGATCGTTTCTTTTTGAAACTCTTCGGCATTAGGTGCGTTTCTAAAATACAAATAACCCCCAAAAATCTCATCGGCACCTTCTCCTGACAACACTACTTTTACTCCTGTGTCTGTTATTTTTTTTGAAAGGAAATACATTGGCACACTTGCTCGTACTGAGGTTACATCGTAGGTTTCTATTTGCCAAATTAATTGGTCTAATATTGCTACCCCTTCTTCTACAGAAAAATAAACTTCGTGATGCTCTGCTCCCAAAAAATCAGCTACTTTTTTTGCAGCCACAACATCTGGCGCATTAGCATCTAAACCAATTGAAAACGAATGTAACTTTTGACCTTTTGCTTTAAGCAAACGAGAAGCGATTGAAGAGGTTAAAGAAGAATCTAATCCTCCTGAAAGCAATACACCAATAGGTACATCAGCCATTAATCTTTTACTTGTCGCTTCAGTAAGCGTATTGCGAATCAATTCTAAATCTAAATCTTGATCTGCCTTAGCGTAATATTCATATTCTGGTTTGTAATATTTTACAAATCCAGTTTTTGCAGTATAATAATGTCCCGGAGGAAAAGTCGAAAATGTTTTGCACTGGTCCGCTATTGCTTTCATCTCTGACGAAAAATAAATCCGCCCCCTTTCATCAAGACCATAATACAACGGTTTTACTCCTAGTGGATCTCTCGCCGCCATATAATCATCTCCGTCGATCACTACAAAAGCAAAATCACCATCTATTTTATCACAGAAATCGTAACCAAATTCTTCATACAAATGCACGATAACTTCTGAATCAGATTTGGTTCTAAAAGTGTGCTCTTTTAATAGTCCATTTCTAAGTTCTTCATGGTTATATACTTCTCCATTATGAACCATATATGCTGTAGCCGTACCCTGGATAGGTTGTTTACCTGAATGTAAATCGACTATAGAAAGGCGTTCATGACTTAAGAAATGTCCTTTTTCAGTCATGTACAAATCATTTTCATCAGGTCCGCGATGTGCCATTCTTTTAGAAAGCTCCCTCACTAACTGCTCCTCTTTTCCTTTACCGATAATAGCTAATATTCCGCACATAATTATTGATTTTATTTATTCTCTTCCTTTTGTACTGCAAATATGCAATATCAGTTACATTCTTAAAACGAGAAATCCCTTTTTAATTATAAAATATTCTAAAAAGCTATTTTAAACTTTAAATATGGAACACAATATAACCTAAGCAGTTTTAATTTATTACTTTTTCAATGATACGCTTATCGTTTTCTATTATTTTACTTTAGCCCCTTTTAAATAAGTACTTGAAGGTTTCACATCTAGAATTTCGCTTTCTCTTATTTTCATAATGTCTTTATCGAAAATAACAAAGTCAGCCCACTTGCCTACTTCTAAACTTCCTTTTTCTTTTTCCTCAAAATTAGAATAAGCCGCCCAAATTGTCATGCCCCGTAATGTTTCTTCTCGCGTTAACGCATTTTCCATTTGGAAACCGCCACTAGGATATCCTTTACTATCCTTTCTAGCCACTGCAGCATGAAAAGTAAGCATTGGGTTTACTTGCTCTACCGGAAAATCAGTTCCTAGAGCAACCATACCCCCTTTTTTTAATAATTTTTTATAGGCATACGCATTTTTTAATCTTTCTTTTCCTAAACGATCACCAGCCCAATACATATCTGAGGTTGCATGTGTGGGTTGGATAGAAGGAATAATTCCCGTCTTGAAGTAATCAAAATCTTGCTCCCTTAATATTTGCGCATGTTCTATTTTCCACCTATGGTCTTTCTTCCCGGCTAAAGCTTCGGTATAAATTTTTAATAGAACGGTATTTGCAGAATCACCGATAGCGTGAGAGTTTAATTGAAATTCAGACTTTGCTATTTGTTGCGCGACTGACTTTAAATGTTCCGGAGATGATAATAAAGCGCCAAATTGTTTTGGCATATCTGAGTATTCTTTGTGTAAACAAGCTCCACGCGAACCCAAAGCTCCGTCACCATACATTTTAAAAGAACGAACATCTAAATTATCGGTTTTGTAAATGCCTTTTTTTAGATACAAATCAATATTTTTTTGACTGGCAGTAACCATTGCGTAAATATTTAATCGCAAGGCTTTTGCTTGTTGTAAACTATCCATTAAATTAATAACATCAGGATCTAATCCCGCATCATTTATAGTGGTTAACCCATAATCAAACATTACTTTCTCAGCATCTAATAAAGCGGCAATTTGTGTCTTTCTACTTGGTTTTGGAATAATCTTAAAAACTAATTCCATAGGATTATCTACTAAAATCCCTGTTGGTTCTCCGTTCTTAACTTCTATTTGACCACCAACAGCTTTAGTATCTTTTGTTATTCCAGCTAAAGCCAAAACTTTACTGTTAACAATAATCGCATGACCATCTACTCTATTTAAAACAACAGGAATGTTAGGGAAATATTTATCGAGAATCTCTTTTGAAGGGTATTCTTTTACCTTCCAGTCATTTTGATCCCAACCATTACCAACAATGAAAGCCACTTTTTTAGTCTTTTGAAACTCTTGAATACGGCTAATAATTTCGTCCATACTTTTTGTATCCCGTAAATCGACTTCTTGCAAACTTAGCCCGTAACCATAAAAATGACAATGCGCATCAATCAAACCAGGATAAATAAATTTACCGTCAGCATCTACTGTAGTGTCTGATTTATAATTATCTGTAATTTCCTTGTCAGATCCTATGGCTATAATTTTTCCGTCGCTAACCGCAATAGCAGTTGCTTGGCCAAAATCTTTATCAACTTTATAAATAGTAGCCTCTGTTATGATCAAGTCAACAGTGGCCTTATTTTTCTTAAGACAAGAAGTTAGCAACAGCAAGCTAAAAAATAATATATAACGTTTCATGGTGTCTCTTTTTTTATAGGCTAATATAAAAAAGAAGTACAATAAAAAAAAACAGCAGTCTCTATTTATGTCCATTCTTGTCTATGACGCAAAAAAACTGACAAAAGCATAAAAAAAACGCCCTCCAAAATGAAGAGCGTTAAATTTTAAAAATACTTATTTTTATGCTTTTGAATAAGCTGAATCATGCACATTTGCAACCGCTCTTCCTGATGGATCGTTCATGTTTTTGAAAGCTTCATCCCATTCAAGGGCAATTTTAGTACTACAAGCAACACTCGCTTCTTGAGGTACACATAAGGCTGCAGCATCACTAGGATAATGTTCTGCAAAAATTGAGCGGTAATAATACTCTTCTTTAGATGTTGGCGTTTGTAACGGAAACTTATACTTAGCGTTTGCTAACTGCTCATCAGTAACCTCAACAGCAACAACTTCTTTTAATTTATCAATCCATCCGTAACCTACTCCATCACTAAATTGTTCTTTTTGCCTCCAAGCAATACTCTCTGGTAACATATCTTCAAAGGCTTTACGAACTACCCATTTTTCCATTTTGCGTTCCCCAGTAATCATTTTATCTTGTGGGTTTACTCGCATCGCTACATCCATAAATTCTTTGTCTAAAAATGGCACACGCCCTTCAATTCCCCAAGCAGCTAAACTCTTGTTTGCTCTTAAACAATCGTACATGTGTAATTTACTTAATTTACGTACTGTTTCCTCGTGAAATTCTCTTGCGTTTGGTGCTTTGTGGAAATACAAATACCCTCCAAATAACTCATCAGCACCTTCGCCAGACAATACCATTTTTATTCCCATTGATTTTATCACTCGCGCCATTAACCACATAGGTGTTGATGCTCTAATGGTAGTTACATCATATGTTTCTAAGTTGTAGATTACGTCTTTAACGGCATCTAAACCTTCTTGAATTGTAAATTTAATTTCGTGGTGGATGGTTCCAATATGATCCGCTACTTTTTGTGCAGCGGCTAAATCTGGAGACCCTTCTAAACCTACAGAAAAGGAATGTAATTGTGGGTACCAAGCATCTGCTGTATCTCCTGACTCGATACGTTTTTGTGCATATTTTTTGGCTACAGCCGAAGTAATAGATGAATCTAAACCTCCAGATAGTAATACACCGTAAGGCACATCACTCATTAATTGTCTATGAACTGCAGCCTCTAACGCTACTTTGATTTCGTCAATACTGGTTACGTTATCTTTTACAGCGTCAAACTCTGTCCATTCTCTTTTATACCATTGTACAAATTCGCCATCTTTACTAGTCATGTAATGCCCTGGAGGAAATAATTGGATTTTTGTACAATGTCCTTCTAATGCTTTTAACTCAGAGGCCACATAAAAAGTTCCGTGTTGATCCCAACCTATGTATAATGGAATGATTCCCATATGATCACGAGCGATAAAATATTCGTCTTTTTCGACATCATAAATCGCGAATCCAAAGATTCCGTTCATTTCATCTACAAAATGAGGTCCTTTTTCTTTATAAAGTGCTAAAATAACTTCGCAGTCACTTTCTGTTTGAAAGTTATATTTTCCTTCAAATTGTTTGCGTAGTTCTCTGTGGTTGTAGATTTCACCATTTGCAGCCAAAACAAATCTACCGTCTTCGCTAAATAATGGTTGCTTTCCAGAAGCGGGGTCAACAATTGCTAAACGCTCATGAGACATAATAGCTTTTTCATTACTGTAGATTCCGCTCCAGTCTGGTCCACGGTGACGGATTGTTTTAGACATTTCTAATACTTGAGGTCTTAAAACTTCTGCTTTTTGTTTTAAGTCAAAGGCACATACTATTCCACACATAACGATATATTTTAAAATGTTTTTCTTTTATTTGATAAAGCAAAGATGCAATAACAGTTATAATTCAAAAACACTAACCTTATTTATAGTTACAAATTGAAACATAAAACACCTATTTAAGCTAAATATGAAATAAAACCAGCTTTCAATTAACCTAAAAGTTTAAAACCACAATAATCTTACTTTCATAATGCAACCAAAAGCTACATTATCTCTTCTATAGTGTAAGTTGTTGTATTTATTTCAAAAGTAAAACCTACTACATTACCCATTAGTTTATTTCCTAAAGGAGATTGTGGCGAAAGTGCGATTACATTAGTACCGTCAATATTAATTTTTGGCAAAGCCAAAGAAAGGTATAAAAAAATTCCGTTAGCCTTTACAAGACTCCCTACAATAATAATTTCAGTAACTTTAGTTGGATCGACTTTATCAAGAACTGCTTTTTGAGTTAACACTTCTTTAAGTTTAGTATTAAGCTTTTCTTGTTCAAGATGCATCATAGACAAAGCCGTCTCGTGTTTATCACCAGCCGAACCTTTAGCATCATTTTTAGAATCTTCGGTAAGCGCCGTTATCATGTCTCTAAACACATCTATTCTATCTTGAACTAGCTGTCTATAGTAATCATATATTTTTTGTTTAAAAGTCATTTTGTTGTAACTATTTAATAATAAAAGCCATGTAAAAAACCTTTTTACTACGCTTAAAAGCAGCCAAAGTTAGGGTATTAAATTAAGGCATAAATAGAATATTTTCTAAATTTTAACATCCTTTGTGATTATTTTCAATACACAATCAATAATTTTAGCCTCTTAATAAATTAATCATAATTATGAAAAAATCTACAATCATTGCTACAATGGCATTTAGCCTTACTGTGCTTTTTGCTTCAAACGCAACAGCGCAAAAATTTCCAGACTTAGATAAAAGTCCGATGGATGTTGCAGCTTACCCTAATGACTACAAAGATGCGGCTAAATTAGCTAAAGTTACTTACAGTAGACCTCAACTTAAAGGACGTAGTTTAGACGAACTAGCTCCTGCAGGAAAAGTATGGAGAACTGGCGCAAATGAAGCGGCAGAAATCACACTTTACAAAGACATGAAACTAGGAGAGACTAAAATTAAAGCAGGTACGTATACATTATATGCTATTCCTGAAAAAGACAATTATACTATAATTATCAGTAAAGACTTGAATGTTTGGGGTTCTTACTTCTACAAAGAAGCCAATGATGTTGCTAGATTAAAAGTTCCAGTAACAGAAGCTAAAGAATCACTAGAGTCATTTGGTATGGTTTTCACCAAAGCAGATAATGGTATCGTTCTAAACTTAGGATGGGACAAAGTAAGAGTTGCTGTTCCCTTTACAGAATAATTCTATTTCTAGAGTTAGCGTATATAAAAAATGGCTTCCTAAGTTTAGGAAGCCATTTTTTTATGCAATCGTTTTGGCTTAAGCCAAATTAAAAATCAAACTTATAATTTGCTCCTACCATCACTTGGAATCCCTGAACTTGGTAATTTAACCATTTTTCATATGACTGATTAGCGATGTTATTTAGTCTTAAAAAACCAGTTAAACGGTCACTGTATTTATATCCTACATGTGCATTTGCATCAAAATAGCTTCCTAAACTAATTGGTGCTGAATTAGTAGTTGAAAACAAAAGATTAGTTTGCATGTCCTTACGTTCCCCTACATAAAAAACGGTTGCTCCTGCATACCATTTTGGAGTAATATTTACTTCAAGATTAGAGTTTACTTTTACCTGAGGAAGGTTCCAAGCTTCTTGTTGTATGTCATTAGTGTAACTACTAAAAGTTCCGCTGATTCCAAAAGAAACATTCTCAGAGAAGGCTGCTTTTAAATCTCCAGAAAAACTCACTGTTCTCATATCATCATAAACGACACTTAAAGAGTTTCCAAAAGCGTACGGCTCATTAGTACTTGCTTCACTGTAATCATAGCTTCTATACAACGCTTTGTTTCTTTCATTTTTAAATGATCCACGAATATTATAACTTACGTTATTAGTTATCTTTCCTTTTAAACCCGCAAAAATATCATATTGTTTGTCTGTAGGTCTAATATCTAAAGTAGGAGATACAAACGGATTTTCATTAGCTAAATCACTGTAGGTATTTTGTTGTAAATCCCCTTCTGCTCCAGCGTAAAAAATCATTAAATCTCCAACCACTTTATACGATGCATTAATTTGAGGATAAACAAATAACTTGTTTTTACTATTTTCGTTATCCATACTAAAAAACACTGCTGCACCTATATTCAATGTCCAATCGTCTTTTAACATTACAAAACTTGGTGCAATTCCTAAGTTAGTATAACCATATTTAACAGCAGCTGTGTTCGTGTAATTTTTTTCGAAATTACCACCTACATAATCTACAATAATATTTGTTTTCACAAATTCATCCATAACATCAAACTGAACCGTAGGCTTCACATAGAACCTGTTTTCTACCGAACCAAAAGAATCTGCAAAGTGATTAAATTTCATGGTAGCCTGACTTAAAATCCCCTCAGAAAAAGCAATTTTACCTCCTGCATTAAATGCATTGAAAGCATGTTGTGGCTCCATAGAACGTATTAAATTAGAGCGATCATCAGCTGTAATCGTGCTTCCAAAATCAGCAGGTAGTCCATACCAATTATAAATTTGATTTTGATATCCTAAATCAACATTCCAAGACATGTCTTTATTATTGACACCATAGCTCAAGTCAATTCCAGTGTCGTAGTATTTATCATCTAATTCTACATTACTGATTCCGCCTTGAGACGAAAGATGACGAAACATCCCTGAAACATAATCGTTGTTACCCAGTTCTTGGTTTACAAAAAGTTCCCCATTTACTGTACCGTAATTCCCAAAACCAAGTGTAGCATAGTTATTATATAAATGCGGACGCTTAGTACGCTCTACTCCTTCAGCTTTACCTTTAGAAGGTGTAAATGTAGAAGCAACAGGAAAAGAAAATATTGAATATTTTACATTCTCTTTTTTAGCATTTCCTTCATCATCAAGAACAGGCGTTTCTGGAACTTTAAATGCATCCGAAATAGTTGGCGTGTAAGGCTTAACAACATTCACAACTTCTGACCCAATACCCGCTCCCGTTTTTTGAGCAAAAGAAAACTGGAAAGCGATTAAAAATAGTGTTAAGGCAACCTTATTTTGAAAATTGAAATTCATATTATTTTTATTTATTTTTTAATGTAAAAGTCGATTAGTAAGAAGTACTCTTATTTTAATCTTGCCTATTACATTCTCTTATTTACTATTGAATATTTATCTTTATTAATCTACGTGCCATTCTCCTTGAGCAACAAATTGTGTTTTACCACCTATTTTTATATCATAATGTCCCTCTTTTACTTTTCCGTCAAAATAAATCTGAGAGGGTCTGTTGATACTTGCTCCTTGATTATTCACTATTTTGATTTCATTAGTAAGGTACTTTAAAAGAAACGCTTGTAAACAAGTACTCGCGCTTCCAGTTGCTGCATCTTCTATAAGCTGGTTGTTTTCTATACACAGCATTCTGCTATTTAAAATCCCTTCTTCTAAACTAAAAAAATACAATGCCTTGTGCTGTGTTTTACATTTTTCATTAAGCCATTGCGCTGTTTTATCTACATCTAGCTTCACCGCTTGTAAAGCTTCAACACTCTTTAACGGAACAATTACAAATGCACTACCTGTTGTTACTTCCTGAACCTCAAAACGCTCATCAAAATCCGTGATACTTAAAGTACTAAAAGAAGCAAAATCCTCTTTCATAAAGACATCTAAAAATTCAGGTTGCGCTGCTTTCAACCATAAAAGTTCATTTGACTCATTAACCGGAATCACACCTATAGGAACAGTTATATTTAACGAAACCGATTTATGTTTGACTATTTTATTCATCACTATCCAAGAGGTGCCTATAATAGGATGTCCTGCAAATTGCATTTCGCTTGCTGGCGTAAAAATCCTTATAGTAGCTGTGTTATTTTCAACATCTACGGCTGTTATAAAAGTACTCTCGGCAAAATTAATCTCTCGTGTAATTTCTTGCATCTGAGTCGTTGTTAAATCCTGAGCATTTAAAAAAACAGCCAATTGATTCCCTGCATATTTCTTCTTGGTAAAAACATCAACTATATAAAAAGGAAGTGTCATTTTTAACTAATTTTAATTATACACAATACTATTTTACAACAGAGGAATTTGTTTTTGACTCTTCCGCTTTAATCATATTCAATTCTTTTTGCGCTTCAGTGACAACATCAGGATAATCCGTAAAGTTTTTAATTACATTGTCTAAAATGTAAGTTGCTTGAAAACTATCTTTTAATCCATAGAAGTTTTTTGCCATTACTACCAATCCTTTTGCTCCAAAATAGCGGTAGCTTGAATAACTCTTAGCTAATTTTTGAACTGCAGTATTAGAGTTTTCAAATTTGCCATCTTGATTTTTAAAATAAGCATCATAATACAATGCCTCTGCCGCTAACTCTCCTTTTGCAATGGTTAGCAGTTTTGCATATCCTGCCCTTGCTTTTACCTCATCACCAGTTTGAATGGCAGAACGTGCAATAATAATTTGCGCATCACTTTTTACATTATCATCTATTTTTGGACTATTCAACACCTTATCTGCGTAGGTTACTGAATTAGCGTAGTCTTTTTTATCATAATAACACTTCATTAAATTAGACTGTGCAAAAACTTTATTCTGTGCATAATCAGCTTCATTTTCTAAACGTACTAAAACCGGAATCGCTTTTGCTTTTTCGTTATTATCTAATAAAATTTGAGATAATCTCGCTAATGATTGTTCCGTAAATTCACTTCTAGGCTCATTAATTACATATTGATAATTGGCTATGGCCTTATCCTTTTGTCCCTCTGAGAAGTAGGCTTGCGCTAAATAAAAATTTGCTTTAAGCGAATGGATTCCGCGTGGAAAGCTCGAAATATAGGAAGCAAATCCAGAAATTGCTTGCTTGTAATTGTTTTGCTCAAATTGCTTCACCGCTGATTCGTAAGTATCATTATCTAAATCAGCATCACTTACAGCAACAAAATCTAATGTTCGTACCCAACTTGCATATTCATCTACTCTACCACCATCAACATAAATTAATCGTGCTGTAGAAACTGCTTCTAGTGCCTCAGGTGTTTTTGGAAATTCGGCTGCTACTTTTTTAAACTTTGTTAAAGCAGGTTCGTTTTTATCTGAATTATAATAAATTAATCCTTGACGCAAAATTGATTTTGCTGTATAAGTTCCGTTCTTATTTTCAGCAATTAACCTATCAAAAGTTTTTAAAGCTAAATCCTGTTTATCGCTCGCTACATATGTATTTGCTAATTCATACATAGCATCATCACGGTAGTTTGACTTAGGATACATTTGTAAAAATGAATTAAGTTCTACTATTTTAGTATCATTACGAGCAACAAAACCATAGCAAATCGCTTTTTGGTAATAAGCATAATCAGCATCTACTCCTTTAAACTCAATCACTTTATTATAAGCATCCATTGCTGGCCAATATTTTGAAGTAACAAAACGACAATCGGCTAAACGCAAATACGCATCACTTAATCGCTCTGAATCTAATTTACCCCCATCAATTTGTTTTTGAAAATAAGTTGCCGCTTGATCGTAATCTTTTAATTTAAAATAAGCATAAGCTATATTGTAGTTGCTGTTTTTATATTCTGGTGTGGTAGCCGCATTTGTAGCACCTATAAACTGCTTGTAGCTCAAAACTGAATTTTTGTAATCTTGAGTAACATATTCCGTTTCTCCTTTCCAGAAGATAGCTCTCGTAGCAAATGTTGCATCCATTTGTACATCTAGCGAACTCTTGAACATTTTAGCCGCCTCGGTATAATTTCTATCTGAATACAATTCTAGTCCTCTATAAAAAGTTACTTTTTGGTACGCTAATTTATTCTCAGGACTTTTATTTTTTTCTAATAATACTAAAGCCTCTTTGTAGTTTTTAGAGGAAATATAAGAATCTATCAACAATTTCTCTATCGCAGCACGATTAGCATTAGCTGGATACTTCTTGATGAATCCTAGTAATATCTCAGGGACTGTTTGGTAAGAGTTTCCAATTTCATAACTTAATTTAGCATAATTCAAACTCGCATCTTCTTGAATTGACAAATCAAATCCCATCTCTGAAGCATTCTTAAAAGCATTTAATGCTTGTTGTTTTTTATCTAAATTCAAATAACTTTCTCCTAAATGGTAATACGCATTTTGAGCTACAAAGTCATTTCCGTTAATGATTTTATTAAATTGAGAAACTGCATTTTCATAATCTTTTTGCATATAATACGCATACCCCAATTGGTAAAAATCAGTATTATTCCACCTTCCTTTTTTTCCTTTGTATTGTGCTAAATAAGGTATGGCTTTATCGTATTGCTTTAGATTAAAATAGCTTTCCCCAATAATTTTATTCAATTCTGATTTCTCAATAGCATTTGATTTTGCCATTGCTTTTCCTCCTAAATCAATTGCTTTCTGGAAGCTTCCTAATTTAAAATTCATATCAGCCTGATAATACGAGAGTTTTTCTTTGTATTTCTCTTCACCAGAAACTTCGTCAAAATAACGCGTTGCTTCTTTATAATCATCACCTTCATAGGCCATAAAACCTAAATAATATTTAGCTTGAGAACCAAATTCCTTAGAATTCAATACTTTATTGAAATAGGTTGTAGCTTCTTTTTTATTTTTAGAATTAAAGAACGCATACCCTTTTTGGAAATTAAAACTATCCCTATCCGAAGTACTCAATTGGCTTTCATCCACTTTTTCGAACCATTGCAATGATTTGGGATAATTCCCTTGTTCGAAATAAAAATGAGCAACTTCAATAAAAGCTTGATTACTTTTTGCACTTGTAGGATAGTCTTCTACAAACTTTTCCATTAATACATCAGCATTTGACTGGTTCATTCTAATGGCACAATTAGCATCGTAATAGGCACAATCAGACTTTACACCTTCATCAGTAGTGGCGTCTTTTACTTTATCAAACAGGATTTGTGCCGAAGCATATTGCTGATCTTTAAACAAATAAACTGCTTTATTAAAGTCCTTTAATTCGTAAGTATATATTGTTGATTTTTGAGCTGAAGCAGATAAAGAACCTGCTAAAAAAATCGAATAGTAGAGCCAAGAAAATTTACGCATTTTTAATATGATTTTTTTAATATTCAAATATATTATAATCTAATGGGTATAACGAAAGTCTTTTGGTTTTTATTATGAAATTAAAAGAAGAATTGTGATTTAAACAGCCTCGTTTTTGCTATTTCTTAAAAAAAATAGCGCTTCTTGAAAATGAGATTTGAAACTATTGTTTTTATTGATGAAATTTATTTTGAATACATCCGTTAACTTATTACTTTTACCACTTAAACAAATGCTAATTATGTCTCAAGCTGTACTGTCTTTAAAAAACGCATCCATTTACCAAGAGGATAGAGTGATTTTATCTAATATTAATTTGGAGGTAAACCATGGTGAATTTTTATACATCATTGGAAAAACAGGATCTGGAAAAAGTAGTTTAATGAAAACGCTTTATGCTGACATGCCACTTACTGAAGGTGAAGGACATATTGTAGAATTTGATTTAGGTTCTTTGAAAGAAAATGACATTCCGTTTTTACGTAGAAAAATCGGAATCGTATTTCAAGATTTCAAATTATTACCAGACCGTTCTATAAAAGACAACATGCTTTTTGTACTTAAAGCTACTGGATGGACTGATAAAAATGAAATGGATCGTAAAATTGATGAAGTTTTAGATAAAGTAGGCATGAAAGCTTATTCTAATAAAATGCCTCACCAAATTTCAGGAGGAGAACAACAACGCGTAGCCATTGCAAGAGCTTTGCTAAACGACCCTGAACTTATACTTGCTGATGAACCTACTGGAAACCTTGACCCACAAACCAGTGCCGAAGTTATTGAAGTTTTAAGAAACATCAATGCTAACGGAAAAACAATCATTATGGCAACACATGATTATGCTTTGTTGATGAAATACCCGTCTAAAACATTGAAATGTGAAGACACTAAAATCTTTGAAGTAGTTCAGAGAACAGTGTAATTTTACTATTAGAAAGCTAAACCTTTTTTTTACTAAATACTAAAATATCTTGAAAATCTAAAAGCGACACTATTCCTCTATTTGACCAAGTGCCGTATATTTTTTTATCTAATTCTAAATCACTTTTTTGTAACATTTCAAAAAGGCTTTCTTCTTTAAATGCAATATTTGCAGACGGAACCTTCTTGCTCATCAACCTAAAGCCATCTTTATTATAAGGAAAACAAAAGCCTTGCTTGTGTTTTGAGATTTTACATTCAATTTCATCATCATAAATAAAAAACGTCGATAAGCATTTCCCTTCTGGTTTTAGCACCCTACTAATCTCATTCAAATAATTTTGAACTTCCACGGGTTGCATGTGAGTAAATACCGAGAATAGAAACACCGTATCAAAAGAGTTATCCTCATAGGGAAATATAAAATTTTCGGCTTTTTGGTTTGTGATACTATACAAGTCATTACTTAGAGGAATGTATCTGAAATTAAAATTAGTATATTTTGTAGCTATATTCCTTTCACACCAAACAATTCCTTTTTTAACTAAATCGAAACCTTCGTACTTACTATTTTCTCCTAAATAGCTTGTGAGAGAAAGTGCTGCTCTACCAATGCCGCAACCAATATCTAGTACGGAATGATCTGGTTTTAAATTAGCATATTCAATTAAAAGTTTAACGTGATAATTCCCTTGTTTAATAAAATCACCGGAACCTATAAAAATATCTCCTTTATTTGGTATCAATTTGTTTCGTCGGCCAACAATCAATTCGAAAAAATCAATGGGGAAATAATAAATTTTCCGAACCAAAAGCCTAGATTTAGGAGAAATAAAATAGTAAAGAGTTCTCAAATTCATTTTTATATTTCTTTTCTTTTAAAAAACATTAGCAATATTACTAAACATATTGAATATTTTAATAGAATGTGTTTTATTTACAAATATATTTAAAAAACAACAATAAATGCTCTCCATTCTTATTCCAATCTATAATTATAATGCTTTCCCGCTAGTTCAGGAATTACATAAGCAGTGTGTGAAATGTAATATTGATTTTGAGATACTTTGTCAGGATGATTGTTCTAGTGAATATGTAAACGAAAATCAAACAATAAACACCTTAGAAAAATGTACTTTTTCCAGAAACAAAACTAATCTAGGAAGAGGCCACAATATAAATACACTCGCTAATCAGGCAGCTAAAGATTATTTGCTGCTTGTTGATTGCGATACTTTCCCAAAAAACAGACTTTACATTCAAAATTACGTCGACTGCATTCAAAAAGGAAATGCCACAGTTCTTTATGGCGGAATTATATATGAAAGCCAAAAACCAAGCACAGAAAAATTATTGCGTTGGGTCTACGGAAACAAAAGAGAGGCGCTTTCAATAGAACTAAGGATTAAGAATCCAAACAGGAATGCCTTAACTTCAAATTTAGTCATTAAAAAAGAGATTTTCACAAAACACCCTTTTGACAGTACAATAACAAAATACGGTTATGAAGATTTGTGTTTTCTAGTCGAGTTAGAATCGAATGGATTTGTGGTCAATCATATCGAAAACCCTACTTATCATCTAAACTTAGAAAGTTCAGAACTATTTCTAAAAAAGACAAAAACAGCATTAGAAAATTTAGCTTTTATCTTTGAAACAAAAAAACGCATTACTACCGAGAGCAAAATAATTACCGCTTATACACTGTTAAAAAAGATAGGGATTAGTAGATTAGTTGCGCGTACCTTTAAAAAAGGCGAAAATGTTCTAAAAAACAATTTGATTTCTAAAAAACCTTCCTTGTTCGTTTTTGATCTTTACAAATTGGGATATTTCTGCCAATTGCAAAATAAAAAATCAATTCTTACTCGCTAACTCCAAGAACAATTCGTTCCATTGTTTCATTATGGAATTGCTATTATACTGAGCAACACTTTTAGCCGCTTTACTCCCAAATAATTTTCTCAACTCTTCCTCTTGCATTAATTGATGAAGTTTTTCTACAAAAACATCTTCATCGCCATCGGGAATCAGGAATCCGTCCACGTCATTCTTTATAATTGCTCTTGGACCACAAGGACAATCGTAAGCAATGCAAGGCAGTCCAGAACTAATCGCTTCAATCAAAACCATCGGAAAACCTTCTTGCCGTGAAGTCATTACAAATATAGAAGCTTCTTCATATTTAGCAGCAATATTTTGCACTGGTTCATAAAAAGACACGCTTGAATCAATACCTAACTTCTCACCTACTACTTTTAAGGAAGTCACCTCTTTTCCATAAATTTCTAAAACCCAATCTGGGTATTTGATCGCCAATTTTTGCCAAATTAACAAGAGCCGGTCCAATCCTTTTTCATATGAATTTCGAGCAACTGCAATTACTTTCTTATTCTTTAATTCTGCTTGTTTTTTGGGTTGCAACCAAGAAGGGTTAGGAATTACTATCGAATTATTCAAATCCCATTCTGCCAAACTTTCGTTAGACAATGCGACAAATTTTGTGAATTTTTTAGCCCCAAAACTTTTAAAATTATATTTTAAAAACCGAAGCCCTTTAGACAAAAGCCAATACTTCTCTTTTGATTCTTCAATGTATCTTGATCCATGGCATTCAAAAACAATGGGCACTTCGCTTTTAATCAAAAACGGAATTGCAAATGCTTTTAAACCATTGTCAGAAACAATAACAACATCTGGCTTTACTAAGACTATTAGCCTTAATAATGACTTCCTATAGGTGTTTAAAAATTGAAATAGATTTCCCTTTAAAATCATATCATGAAATATAATCTTATCATCAAAATCATAAAAAGGAGTGGAATTACCATTGTTTTGGGTAAGAATATGCACTTCATAATTCCACTTCTCTATAAGCACTTTCGTTTTTATAGCTAATGTTCTGGCGACCCCACCTTCATTATTTATATTGGGTATTATATAAAGTAGTTTCATTTTTTTGAATCCATAAATTCACTAAAAAATCTGATATAATCTTCTTCTATAAATACATCAGAAGCAAAAACCAGACATATCGAGCCCGAAGAGAAATTCTCTAACTCTCTCCATATACCTGTTGGTATGTATAATCCAATATTAGGTTTATTTAAAACAAATGATTTTTTACTGTATCCGTCATTAAGAATGACCTCAAAACTTCCGCTTAAAGCAATCAATACCTCAGCCTGTTTAATATGCGAATGTCCGCCTCTAAAAGCAGAACTCGGCACATCAAAAAGATAATACACACGTTTAAATTCAAATGGCAAAACATCCTTTTGAATAAAACCTAAATTTCCGCGTACATCTTCGACGACCGGAATTTCTAATAATTGTATTTTCTCTAGTGTGCTCATTTGTTTACTCAATATTAATTTTCATCAAATCTAACCATTGCTGTCCAATTACGGCTAATAGAAACGGCTTAATACTATTTGCTGCATTCTGCTTGCAGTGTTTATATAAAGTTTCATCAATGACCATTTCGTTCATCGCTGCTGTAAGCTTATTAAAATTTTGATCCTCTACTAAAAGTCCGTTTTCTCTGTCTAGAATCATTGCCGAAGGCCCTGACGAACAATTAAAGGAAACGACAGGCGTATGACATGCTAACGATTCTAAAATAACATTAGGCATCCCTTCATTTTTACTACTTAAAGTTAAGAACTTCGCTTTTTTTAAATATTTATAAGGGTTTTCCTGATAGCCTAAAAAACGAACAAAATCTTCAACCTTATTCTCTTTTGCTACACTTTCTAATGTATTTCTATCCCCGTTTCCTAGTATTAAAAGATGTATTTTTTTTTCTGGCAAAACAGAATTCGCATAACTCACAATGAGTTTATCAAACTGCTTTATCGGGTTTTCAAACTGTCCAATAGCGATACAATAGTCAAATGGAAGTAATTCTTCTTCATTACTCTTTTCATCGATTTCTTGAGTATTAATAGGATTTGCAATCGTAACTACATTTTGTAATTGATGCGTTTTTACAATCAATCCCTGCATCTGATCTACTAAAGCCACATTAGCATAACAGTGATTGTACATTAATCTTGTTAGCCATGAATTTCTTGGCATATAATGATCAATCAAAAAACTATGTACTGTAAATATTGTTTTGGTATTATAAATTAATCGCGAAATTATAAGTTCTTGAAATACTTTAGTTCGGAAGCGAAAATCAATGATAAAATCAAAATTATTAGCCTTTAGATACTTTTGTAGCGCAATCAAACGCTTGCCTTTATTAATAATCCCATTGCTTTCATTTTTCAATAAACCTAGATTAACCAGTTTACCAGCATAAGGAAAAGAAACTTCATCAATTACAATGATGTTATGGATTTCAATGCCTTTACTTTCGAAAAAAACAGACAAATTAGCCATCACTTTATCACTTCCACCAGCGCTGAGGCGGTAACCAATTAAAGCAATTTTATGTTTTTTGTTAGGCAATATCATTATCGATTTCTTATTTTCGTATCAAATATATAACTCTTTTAAAAAGATATGCAAGATAAATCATTAGTTACTATTATTTGCTTGTGTTACAATCAAGAGCCCTATGTTATAGAGAGTTTACAATCTGTTATCAATCAAGATTACAAACTGATTGAGCTTATTATTGTGGATGATTGCAGTACTGACCACTCTAAATCAGTAATAGAAAAATGGCTTCTTGACTATCCGGAAATTCAATTTATAGCAAACGAAACTAATCTAGGAAGTACCAAATCATTTAATAAAGCCTTAAAAATAGCCAAAGGAGCATATATCATTGACTTAGCTGCCGATGATGTTTTACGAAACAATTGTGTAAGTCTGCAATGTAATGCTTTTACCAATAGTCCTTTTAAAAACTTAGGAATGGTTTATGGAAATGCAGCATTAATCAATGAGAATGGTGATTTTGACTCTTATTATTTTGCAGTTGACCACCATAAAAATGTGATTCAAAAAAGAGTGACGGGTGACATCTATTTATCCGTAATAACGGGTGGCAATAGCATTTGTTCTGTTTCATCAATGGCTAAAAAAACTGTTTTTGATGCACTTAATGGCTATGATAAAAATCTAGCTTACGAGGATTTGGATTTTTGGATTCGTTCTTCCCGCGTATATGAAGTTGATTTTATTGACAAAATTTTAATTAACAAAAGAACCGTAGCCAATTCATTAGGAACCCATTTTTTCAAGAGAAGGAACAAAATCAACAATTCGACTTTTATAATATTGAAAAAAGCGATTCAGTTGAATCGAACTAACGAAGAAAACAAAGCGATTTTAAAACGAATTCATTTTGAGATGATTTTAGCTTTTCGAACTTCAAATTTTGAGTTAGTATTAAGGTACATCGCCATGGAGAGTAAGCTTCGAATAAAAATTCTATTCTAAAAAATCATCTAATAGTTAGATAATCCTCTAATGATTCGCGTTCCGCGTTCCAGTCTCTCGAAATCATATTTCGTATCAATTTAGCCGGCATACCCGCTAGTAATATGTTTTCCTCTAGCTTAGAAAAATCTTTATTACACACGCTATTTGAAGCCACGGTACAGTAATTTGGCGTTTGAGCACCTGGCATAACAGACACTCTGTTTCCAATATAATTATAATTCCCTATAACCACAGGCTCCGTAACTTTATACCGCTCTCCTGTACTTGTATCAATCATTTGATGAAAATTAGTATCCATAATTTGGGACTCTGAACCAAAACGAGCAAAATCTCCTAAAATAACACTTTCTATAGCAATCAATTTAGCATTAGAAGCCATCGATGCCATATGTCCAAATTCACAATAAGCACCCTTTCCTATGTAGATAAAATAATCTTTCCCAAATTGCAGATGCCCTTTAAAAACTAATTTCCCTATAAGACTAATTTCTGCAATTCCTTTATGTAGGGTATTCATTTCATAAGGTTGCCCAAAGCCAATCATGCCTTTCCTAATAGGCGCAGCTATTTCAACCTCACCAGAAATATCTGTGAATTTTACTTTCCCGTAAAAAAACACAGGCAGTTTCTTAGCGATGCGATAAGGAAACTTCTTAAAATTAAAATATAGCGTTTTAGGCCAGTTCACACCAGAATAAAACTTCAACTTATGAAAGCCTATTTTAAGATTATTGATCATTTTTTTTCTTTGTTATAGTATTGAAAAATGATTTTAACTCCATTTTTTTGTTTAAGTGATATAACAGATACAGTATTGACAACATAGCCATCAGCAACATTGAGCTATATTTTACAAATGTATTTGGCACATATCTTAGTGCAAAAGTAGTAATACACATTGTAATGCAGACGAGATAAAGAATATAAAAATCACTCTCGAAATAAAAATCATATCTCTTTTTAGTAATTACTTTTAAACCAACAAAATGAATGATATAATAGATTAAAAAACTAATTCCAAGTCCTTCCAGTCCATAAAAATAATACCCCAAAACATTAATCACTAAGGAAAGTATATTAAAAACTACAGCTGTTAGTATAAACATTTTAGAATCTCCTTTGGCAATCAGAATAAACCCCATTGACCAAGATACGGCTCTAAACAACATGGCTAAGATACCGAAACAAACCATCGGTATAATGGAAATGAATTTAGCAGTATATATGACTTTAACAATCATCGGAATAAATGTCAAAAACAGAATTACTATTGGCGTTATAATCAAAATTGAAATGAACGATTGCTGAATAACACTCGCTCTCACTTTTACATTATCATCACTAATAGAAGATAATCTCGGAAAATAATCGGTACTCATTACCGTAAAAATGATTCCAACATAAGAATTCAACAGTGTAAAACCTGCAGTATAAAAACCTACTTCTTCTAAACCGCCTATTTTCCCAACATAAATCTGAATCAAATAACTAGACAACAAAGTTAACAATCCGCTTATTGTTAATAAAACACCCAGCTTAACCATGCCCTTTCCTTCCATTAACAACTCCTTGGTTGTGAGATTATTTTTTGGAATTTCTATTTTTTTCGAAAAATAAAATGCAAACAAAAATGAGCTTAATGAAATAATAATAATTGTTGGTATTATCGCATCTATTCTGTAATAATAATATACTGGAATTGAAACAAGCAAGCCCATTAAATTTCCATAGAAATTGGCTTTCGCTAAAAGTCTCATTTTTCTCAAGCTTTGCAAGACCACTAATTGACCAGAAGACAATTGTTTTAGCAAAACCGTAATTGAGATCAGGACAAAGGCCAAAGTATAATCTGTATTTCCAAAAGTAATCGTGCTCAACCACGAGGAAAAAAATATGGCCAGTAGCGCACCAAAAATACCGGTAACCAAGACTAACTTTTTAACAGTGGAAACCATCGTAGAAACACTACTTAAATCATTTTCTTTGTACTTGCCTGAAATATGCTTGACAGCACTAGTTTCGATTCCTAAACCGGAAACACCACTAATAATATTTATAGCCGAATTCAATAACGAAATTATTCCCATTCCTGCTGAACCAATAAACACGGCAATCAGCTTTGTACGAACTATTGAAATGATGATATTCAAAAATTGCACCCATCCGAAAAGTGAAGTGGTTTTTACAATTTGTTCGTAGGATGCTTTGTCACTCACTATTTAGTACTTATTTAAAATTGTTATAATAAAAGTTACTTCATCCGCAGTCAAAACAGGGCTTATGGGAAGACTCAAAACTTCATCATGAATTTTTTCCGTAATTGGGAAAGACAGATCATTCCATTCAGATAACGCTTTTTGCTTATGTGGAGGAATGGGATAATGTATTACCGTTTGTATGCCATTTTCATATAAATACTTTTGTAATTCTTCTCTATTTTTTGTTCGAATAACAAACAGATGAAAAACATGATTATTGCTTAAATCCCAAAACGGAAGGATTATTTTATCATTCTTGATTTCAGATAAATATTTCCTTGCAACAACTCTTCGTTTTTCATTATCAGCATTTAAATTAGGTAATTTGACACTTAAAAAAGCAGCTTGTAACTCATCTAACCTTGAATTTACACCTTGATAATCATTGTAATACTTAGTTTCCGAACCATAATTACGAAGTGAAAACACGATTTTGGCTAATGCCGAATCATTTGTAACTATCGCGCCACCATCACCTAGTGCGCCTAAATTTTTACCGGGATAAAAACTAAAAGCAGCTGCATCGCTTAGGTTCCCCGCTTTCTGAGGTTTATAATTTGAGATAGCACCATGAGACTGCGCGGCATCTTCTATTATCAATAAATTATTATTTTGTGCAATTGCATGTATAGAATCCATCGCAGCCAACTGTCCATACAAATGAACGGCTAAAATTGCTTTGGTTTTTGAGGTGATTTTTTCTTGTATTAAATCGGGATCAATGTTATAGGTTGCTAACTTTGGCTCGACCAAAACCGGAATTAAACCGGCTTCTAAAATTGCCAAAATACTAGCAATATAGGTATTTGCGGGAACAATGACTTCATCACCTTCATGCAATTTTCCAAGCTGCATATAACCTTTAAAAATTAAGACCAGCGCATCAAAACCATTTCCAACTCCTATGCAGTGTTTTGACTTACAATACCTAGCAAAATTAGATTCAAATTCTTTAACTTCATTCCCTAAAATATACCAGCCGTTTACTAAAACTGCTTTCAACTTATCTTGAAAAGCACCTTCATACGGTTTGTTTAATTTTTTTAAATCTAAAAATGGAATCATATGAGATTCATTTTATAAAAATCCTGACTGTAAACAGCGCAACCTAATTCTTCTTTTTGTTTCAAAAGACCAACATGATATCCTTTTTCATTATCGTCATTCACAATCCCCATATCAAAAAACTGTTTCCCTTCTCGCTTGTATTTATGTATTAAATTAATGAATAGAAAATCTAATGCACGCAACTCCTCACCTTTCTTAGTCGTAGCACCATATTGTGATTTTACCACTGTATCTGTTTCAAAAAGTGTAATTCCGGCAATTATATCATCGTTGTAATACACAGAAAACTGCTTGATATTATCCGGAAAATTACTCTTTAATTTTGTTATTTCTTGTAGCGTGTGAACTGGTTTAGCATCGTATTTCTCCAGTAATCTGGGTTCTAAAACCAATTCCCAAAAAGATTGTAATTGCTGTTCTTCAACTATTTCTAAATCGAGATCTTCAATTTTTCTAAAATGCTTTAATTTACTTTTTGAAATCGTTAATGGCAGTGCTAAATTGATCGCCAAATTCATTTCTTTTTTATCTAGAAACGCTCCGTTTTTAATTAGAAAAAAATCTATTTCATGATTTCCCCCAGAAGAATAAAAAGAAGGAATAGGTTTAAAATAAAAAAACTGCATTCCTTTCTCTTTCAAAAAAAACAAAAGAGATTCTATAATATCTCCTACGATTTCTCCATTTATTTTAGAGGAATACATCAGTCCGCCATAAGTCAAACCTTGATGAGAATAAACGGTCTCTTCAACGCGGTTTGCAGGCAATACTGCAATAAGCTTTTCTTCATCATAAACAAGTAATGAAAAATCTTCAAATCGATCTTTATGGTATTCCATAAAATTACGATGAAATAGGAAAGTTGCATTTTTGGCTTGACCTATAAAGGCATTCCAAACTGCATAATCACTTTCTTGATATTGCTTTACAACGTATTTTTTCACGGTCAATTTTTTGGTTTTATCAAAATAATCCTACTAGTTATGCTCTAATGTAGGTAGGTACCACTTCCATTTTACCGCCATTAAACGAGTGGAAATAATTACTAATGAGGTAATCAAATATAAAATATCGTTTTCTAAATTAAACTTTTTTAATATAAAAAATACCGCTCCTCCTAGAATACATATCGTAGCATAAATTTCTTTTCTAAAGATTACAGGAATTTCATTACATAAAATATCTCTCGTAACACCACCAAAACAAGCCGTCATAGTTCCTAAAGCAATACAAATAATAGGATGCAAGCCTACACTAATCCCTTTTTCCAGTCCTAATAGTGTAAAAACACCCAAACCAATTGTATCAAATAGAAAAAGTGACGTTCGCAAACGATCAAATTTCTTTCTAAAAAATATAGCCAAAATAAAAGCAACTGTAATGGTATACACATAGTCTAAATTAAGCATCCATCCCACCGGGGTTGTACCTATCAAAACATCACGCAAAGTCCCACCACCTACTGCAGTTACAAAGGCAATTATATAAATTCCAAAGGCATCCATCCTTTTACTCATAGCCGTTAACGCGCCTGACATAGCAAACGCCAAGGTACCAATGATATCTAATAAATGAAACATGATTATATTGTATAATGAAAAAATAGCCACTAGTGTGTGTCGCAATTGTGGCAAAACTATAAAAAATACTTCTTTCAACAGACTATTGTTATCATTATTAGTCAAAGTCTTTACTCAAAAGCTAAATATTGTACGCCAAATTTATAAAACTGAATTTTCTCTATGTATCTTTGTTATTTATTTTAATAATTAAATTTTAAAATCAATTGAAACAAATCTCATCCGTTCAAAATCCCTTTATAAAATCCCTAATCCTTTTGCAAGAAAAAGCAAAAAACCGTAAGCAAAGCGGCAGCTTTTTGATGGAAGGGCAACGAGAAATTTCGTTAGCACTAAAAGGAGGTTACGAATTAGAAACGGTATTATTCTTTCCAGAAATTTGTAGTGAAATTGAAGCCAAAAAAATAGCTCCTAATACAGAATTAATAGAAATCAATAAAGACGTATTTCAAAAACTAGCTTATCGCGATACTACCGAAGGTGTTTTGGCTGTAGCCAAAACAAAATCGATGCAACTGAAGGATTTGAAACTTTCAGAAAATCCTTTAATTTTAATTGCCGAAGCTCCTGAAAAACCAGGAAACATAGGTGCATTACTGCGTACTGCCGATGCAGCTAAACTAGACGCCGTAATTATTGCTAACCCTAAAAGTGATTTATACAACCCAAATGTGGTTCGCTCTAGTGTAGGTTGTTTATTTACCAACCAAATTGCAACGGGAACTACGGCTGAAATTATTGCTTTTTTGAAAGAGAGAAACATAAACTTTTATTGCGCTACTTTACAAAATTCTACTTCTTACCATACGCAAGATTATACGACTCCAACTGCCTTAGTTGTAGGAACTGAAGCTACTGGACTTACACAAGAATGGCGTGATACTGCTACACAAAATATTATTATCCCAATGCAAGGAGAAATTGATAGTATGAATGTTTCTGTAGCTGCAGCTATTTTGATATTTGAAGCTAAAAGACAACGCGGATTTTAATTTAAAAAACACAACATGAAAAAATATTTTATTTTAGCATTACTGTTTCCATTTAGCATAAGTTCATTTGCTCAAATTACAGAACTTCAAGTAGACGAATTAGTAAACAAAACGTTAACTGCTTTTAATGTTCCTGGAATAGCAGTTGCCATCATCAAAGATGGAAAAGTAGTTTTATCTAAAGGATATGGGGTAAAATCTATTGACACCAAGGAAAAAGTAGATGCCAATACCCTATTCGGGATTGCATCAAATAGCAAAGCATTTACAAGTGCAGCTCTAGCTATACTTGTTGATGAAGGAAAAATAAACTGGGATGACAAAGTGGTAAAATACCTTCCTGATTTTAAGATGTACAATGACTACGTAACGCAAGAATTTACCATTCGAGATTTATTAACACATAGAAGCGGATTAGGTCTTGGTGCAGGAGATTTAATGATTTGGCCTGATGGAAGCGATTTTACCGCTCAAGATATTATTGTAAATCTACAGTACTTAAAACCAGTTTCGGGATTTAGAACGAAGTATGACTACGACAACTTGTTATACATCGTTGCTGGCGAAGTCATTCATGTGGTAAGCGGCAAAAACTGGGCTGATTTTATCGAAGACCGTATCATGAAACCATTAGAAATGAACCATAGCGCTGCCTCTTTTGTACGATTAAAAGACACAGCTAATATTATTGCTCCCCACGTTCCTATTGATGGAAAATTAAAAGTGATTAAAAGATATGAAAACCAACTTTTTGATGCTGCAGCCGGAATCTACTCTAGCGTAAATGATTTGAGTAAATGGGCAATCATGCAAATGAATAACGGAAAATATGGACCCGAAAACAAACAATTATTCTCCCAGAAAGAACATGATGAAATGTGGCAGCTACAAACAATCATTCCTACTAAAACTAGAGCGCCCTACAACACCCACTTTAATGGCTATGGTTTAGGTTGGTTTTTAAGTGATGTAAAAGGATACAAACAAGTAACGCATACTGGGGGGTTAGAAGGAATCGTTACACAAACAACTTATATTCCAGAATTACAATTGGGAATTATTGTATTAACTAATCAACAATCCGGAGCGGCATTTAATGCCATTACAAACACTATTAAAGACAGTTACCTTGCAATCCCATCTGAAGATTACGTTAATCTTTACAGTAACCGCATGAAAGCGAATGAAGCTTCGGCAGATAAAGTTACTGAAGAAGTTTGGACGGCTGTAGCCAAAAATAAAAAAGACAAAATCAAGATTGACTACGACCCCATTTTAGGAACTTATAGAGACAATTGGTTTGGTGAAGTCGTTATTTCAGAAAAAAAAGGACGTATTTATTTTGAATCAAAACGTTCTTCTCAATTAAAAGGCGAAGTGTTTTTCTATAAAAAAGGAAATTATGTCGTAAAATGGGATAACGCTTATTTTCATGCTGATGCTCACTTATTTTTCGAATTAAATGAATCAGAAACAGTTAGCGGTTTAAAAATGAAACCAATATCTGATTTAACCGACTTTAGTTACGATTTTCAGGATTTAGACTTTAAAAAAATGACTCCTTAATGTTCTAAAAAACGGACATTAATTTTTACTTAGAGTCCTAAATTTAGTGCTTGCATATATGCAAACTTATCGTTATTTTTAGAAAATGAACCATGCCGCTATGACAGAAATAGATATAGAAAAAGAAAATAAAGCAATTGCACAAGAATATAAAGAGTTGCTACGTATTAGTTACCAAACGCTAACGCCAGAGGACAAAAAACTAATCAGGAAAGCTTTTGATGTGGCTGTAGAAGCGCACAAGAATCAACGTAGAAAATCTGGGGAAGCCTATATTTTTCATCCCATTGCTGTGGCAAAAATTGTTGCCTCAGAGATTGGTTTGGGAGCTACCTCCATTGCCGCTGCCTTGATGCATGATGTTGTAGAAGACACCCCTACTACTGTTAAAGATATTGAACGCATGTTTAATCCTAAAGTAGCACAACTTGTTGAGGGATTAACTAAGATTTCATTGGTGCAAAAAGACATGAACATCTCTATGCAAGCAGAGAATTTTCGTAAAATGTTGCTTACGCTAAATGATGATGTTCGCGTTATCTTAATTAAAATAGCCGATAGACTCCATAACATGCAAACGATGGAATCTATGGCCGACTATAAACAAGTTAAAATTGCCTCAGAAACTTTATACATTTACGCGCCTTTAGCACACCGTTTGGGTTTGTATAACATTAAAACAAAACTCGAAGACTTAGGTTTAAAATATACTGAACCCGCAGTTTACAATGATATTGTAAGCAAAATTAAAGAAACTAAAGAACAGCAAGATGCTTATATAAAAGACATTTCTGATATTATAAAAACATCCCTAGATGCTGAAAACATAGAATACATCATTAAAGGACGTCCTAAATCTATCTATTCTATTCGTAGAAAAATGAAAGCTCAAAATGTGAGTTTTGATGAGGTTTATGACAAATTTGCCTTGCGTATTGTTTATAAATCACCTCCCAATGAAGAGAAATTCCTAGCTTGGAAAATTTATTCAATTGTTACAGACCATTATAGACCCAGCCCTAGCCGATTAAGAGACTGGATTTCATCACCTAAATCTACAGGTTATGAAGCCTTACACATTACCGTAATGGGACCTAAAGGACGCTGGGTAGAGATTCAAGTGCGCAGTGAGCGTATGGATGAAATTGCCGAAAAAGGATATGCTGCACATTATAAATATAAAAATGGAGCTACTGAGGAAAGTGGTTTAGACACTTGGTTGAACCTACTAAAAGAAGCACTTGAAAACTCTGAGACGAGTGCAGTAGATTTTGTCGAAGATTTCAAAATGAATTTATATTCTAAAGAAATCTACATATTTACACCTAAAGGAGATATCAAGTCCTTACCTAAAGGAGCAACCTCTCTGGATTTTGCTTTTAGTATTCACTCAGAAATCGGAATTAAAACACGTGGTACTCGTGTCAACGGAAAATTAGTTCCATTAAACTATGAGTTAAAAAGTGGCGATCAAGTCGAAATTATCACTTCGCCAAATCAAAAACCAACTATAAACTGGTTGGATTATGTAACTACTTCCCGTGCCAAAAATAAAATTAGAAACGTATTAAACGAGAATACTAAAAAAATTGGCGAAGAAGGAAAAGAAATTCTTACTCGTAAATTAAAACACCTTAAGATTACCGTAAATGAGTCGGTTATTAATGAATTAGTGAATTTCTTCCAATTAAAAACAAGTTTAGATTTGTTTTACCGCGTGGGAGTTGGATCTATAGAAAACCAACAGTTGAAGGATTATGCTGCGCAAAAAAGCAATACGCTAATTAATTTCTTCAAAAACAAAATGAAACGTAGCGGGCCAACTGCTGACGCTGATATTCACAAACAAGTATTAAGTAATGATTTTGACATGCTTGTTTTTGGGAAAGATGAAGACAAGCTAGATTACAAACTTTCTGCTTGTTGCAATCCCATACCAGGCGATCAAGTGTTTGGTTTTGTCACCATTAATGAAGGAATAAAAGTCCATAAAAAAGATTGCCCTAACGCTATTGCCATGCAATCAAATTATGCTTACCGCATTATGCAGGCAAAATGGATCGATTCATCACAACAAGAATTCAAAGCCATCCTTAATATTACTGGGATGGATACTTTAGGACTAACGAATCAGTTGACCAAAGTTATTTCTAACAACATGCACGTTAACATTCAAAGTATTTCGTTAAGTGGTGATGCAGGACTTTTTAAAGGACAACTAATTGTTGTTGTGCAAAACATTACCATTTTGAAAAAATTAATGGAAAACATCAAGAAAATAGACGGAATAGACAAAGTAACAAGAGTCTATAAAAAATAACCCAAAATTTAATAGCTGTTTTAGTTTGTACAAAAGCGCGACAAGAGTAGCGTTACAAAGTAAATTAAGTTTGTTTTTGTTTAAAAACTCACAAATTTATCTTGTTATACCTATTTAAACTTGAAAACTATTAAAATAAAAATTTATCTTTGCCAGATATGACACTCATTTCCATAGATAACAACAAAAACCAAGAAATTGTAAAAAATGTTTTTACAATGTATCTTGAAAAAAAAGGCCATAGAAAGACTCCTGAGCGCTATTCTATCCTGCAGGAAATTTACGAAAGTGAAGAACATTTTGATATAGAAAACCTTTATATCAAAATGAAAAACAAGAACTATCGTGTAAGTAGGGCTACGCTGTATAACACTATAGAATTATTATTAGACTGTGCCTTAGTTCGAAAACATCAATTTGGACAAAATCAAGCACACTATGAAAAATCCTATTTTGATAAACAGCACGATCACATTATAATGACAGATACCGGCGAGGTAATTGAATTTTGTGACCCCAGAATACAAACAATAAAAAAAACTATAGAAGAGGTTTTTGATATAGAAATTACGAACCACTCCTTGTATTTTTATGGCGTAAAAAAAGGCGTAAAACCTGAAATTGTTCCAGAAATACCAACGGAGAAAAGTATCGAAGAATAAAACTTGCAGTCCATATAAATTGCAAATTATATAAAAGACAAAATTAAAACTATTTGACAGACTAAGCTGTCGCAACAACAAATAATAATAAGAATGGCTGTAGATTTATTACTAGGATTACAATGGGGAGATGAGGGAAAAGGAAAAATAGTTGATGTACTTACATCAAACTATGACATTATCGCTCGTTTTCAAGGAGGACCAAATGCAGGACATACGTTAGAATTTGACGGAATCAAACATGTTCTTAGAACAATTCCTTCAGGTATTTTTCATAAAACTGCTGTAAATGTAATTGGTAACGGAGTCGTAATTGATCCTGTAGTTTTTCAAAAAGAGATTGAAGGTCTTGAAAAATTCAATTTAGACATCAAAAGTAAATTAATCATTTCAAGAAAAGCACACCTTATCTTGCCTACTCATCGTCTATTAGACGCAGCTTCTGAAGCTTCAAAAGGAAAAGCTAAGATTGGTTCTACTCTTAAAGGTATTGGTCCAACTTACATGGACAAAACGGGAAGAAACGGAATACGTGTTGGAGACATTGAATTAGAAGATTTTAAAGAAAGATATAGAGCGCTTGCTGATAAGCATGAAGCAATGATAGAATTTCACAATGTAAACATTCAATATAACTTAGCTGAACTTGAAAGAGAATTTTTTGAATCTATCGAAGAACTTAAAAAATTAGATTTCATTGACAGTGAGGAATACATGCACCAAGCTCAAAAAGCTGGTAAATCTATTCTATGTGAAGGAGCTCAAGGATCATTATTAGATGTAGATTTTGGAACATATCCATTTGTAACGTCTTCTAACACTACTGCTGCTGGAGCTTGTACTGGTTTAGGTATTGCACCAAACAAAATCAAAGAAGTATACGGAATTTTCAAAGCTTATGTAACACGTGTAGGTAGCGGACCGTTCCCAACTGAACTTTTTGACGAAGACGGAACAACAATGGCACGCGTAGGTAACGAATTTGGATCTGTAACAGGAAGACAAAGACGTTGTGGTTGGTTAGATCTTGTTGCTCTTAAATACGCTGTTCAAGTGAATGGTGTAACACAATTAATGATGATGAAAGGTGATGTTCTTTCAGGATTTGAAACTTTAAAAGTATGTACTGAGTATACTTACAAAGGAAAAAATATTGCTCACTTCCCTTACAATATCGAACCAGAAAACGTAACTCCTGTTTACCAAGAGTTTAAAGGTTGGAAAGCTGATCTTACAGGTATGACTACTTACGAGGAACTACCAACTGAATTAAAAGAGTACATTGAATTCATTGAAAAAGAAGTTGAAGTGCCTATCAAGATTGTCTCTGTAGGACCTGATAGAAAACAAACTATCCTTAAATAATATTTACAAACGCTCTGAAATTTCAGAGCGTTTTTTATTTCCTATCAAAAATAGCACTAATGTACAATCCAGAAATAAAAATCCATAAAACAGAACTTCTTTCTGACAATTGGTATATCCTAAACAAAGTAACCTTTGATTTTAAAAAAAATGACAATAGCTGGATAACTCAAAAAAGAGAAGTCTACGATCGTGGTAACGGTGCCGCCATTTTACTTTATAACAGCACAAATAAAACAGTAATTCTTACCCGTCAATTTAGACTACCCACTTACCTCAATGGCAATAAAAGCGGAATGATGATTGAAGTTTGCGCGGGACTTTTGGACCAAGACAATCCAGAGCAGTGCATCATTAGAGAAACTGAGGAGGAAGCGGGTTACCGCTTAACAACTGTACATAAAGTAATGGAAACTTATATGTCACCCGGTGCTGTAACAGAGATTTTATACTTGTTTCTTGGCGAATACGATGCTTCTTTAAAAGTAAGCGAAGGCGGTGGATTAGAACAGGAGCAAGAAAACATCGAGGTTCTTGAAATTACCTTTAACGAAGCTTACGCCATGATCGAATCAGGTGAAATTCAAGATGCCAAAACAATTATATTATTACAACACGCTAAAATAAAAGGACTGATTTAATAGTAATAAAAACCCTATTTTTAGTCTGCCAATTCAGGCTATACATTACAAGTCCGCACGCACCACCTATAAAACATAATCCCCAAAACGAGCTTCCTACGGTCGCTGTTTGGGGATTTGTTTTTAAAGGGGCTTTGTTTACGGGCTTTTCATTACTATCCTGGGCAGCGATTGGTGTTTATTAGAAAACAAGGACATTAATAATGTTTAAAAATTCATCTTGTATAAAAACAGCTGATCACGATTATTTTATTAACTGACCCAACCACTTAAAGTTTTAATTCTTTTCCATTTTCCATTAACTTTTCTATAAAGATAAGTCCCACTTTCTCCGCCTAACATACAGTTACAATCTTGGGTAATTTTAATAATCACTGTTTGTTTATCTGGTGAAACAATTGGTACTGAAATTTTATAGAGCATTTCATACTTTATATCACAATTTGGAATAATTTTACAAAATTCAGTCTTGTTTAATTTACGATTAAAATATTTTCAAAGATTTCAATTTTATCTGATTTAGAACAAATTTTAAATAGCGTTAATTCATTATCCTTGATAATTTCATTTAGTATTTCATATTTTATATTTTCGCTTGTAAAAGAATACAAATAGTAACAACCAAAAAGAATTATTAAAATTAGTAAGCTTTTCTTCTTCATATTATAGGTGTTGTTTTTTAAGTTTTGTTTCTTTAAAATCATCGCTAACAGTATCCTATAGACCAAGATCATTTTAATCACATAAAGCTCAGTCGAGGTGCAATAATTGTACTCGACTCCGCTCGAACTGACAATTGGACTTTTTAATAAATAGTATTGGTATTACACAATTAGATTTAAATATCTTCTAGATAATTATACTTTTTCAATAGTAATCAAATTGCATGAGGGATGGTAGCCAATGTCATTAAGTTAAGGATTAGATCACTCTTTTATAGTTATTTACGGATTTATATTTTCCTGATTGTCTTATTTTCGATTTTCTACGT
>NZ_JABSNK010000018.1 GCF_013294005.1 Flavobacterium gelidicaeli | reverse complement strand
CGAAAACAAGCTGAACTAGGTTAAAACCTCGTCAAGCCTTGCAAAATAAAGAAAAAATAACTTTCAAATTATTTTTACCGGACAACAATGATTTAGAATAAAAAGCATTGGCTTTTAAGAACGTATTTTCATCAATAGATTTGCTTAAAGTTGCGTTTACATTAGTACGAGCAGTTTTACCACCTTCAGTATCATCAACGGCACCAAATCGTGAAATTGCACCCGAATCAACCAATCGTTGCGGAATTTGGCCTGAAGCATCCCATTTACTTGAAAATCGTGATGCCGATATGGAAAACTTACTATTATCGTCTAAAATCACACTATATTTTCCTAACAAATTGACTCTATTAAAATTTTGGGGAGAATCAAAAGGCCCATCTGTTAGGATATATTCTGTTGCAATGTAAGCGGATTGTTTGTTTTGTTTGCCTAATAAATCAAACAACCCTACTGTTCTCAATGTATTAAATTGTCCCACTTCAAAACTAATGCTATTGCTGTCTAATTTATCTTTAGTTTGGAAGGCAACGTATCCTGCGGTTGCAAAATCCCCTTTACTGGCAGTATACGCACCTTTTCCAAAATCTATTTTTTCTACTGTTTCAGGAATTACAAAATGCAAATCAGCATAACCCTGACCGTGTGCATGTGACACCATATTTACAGGCATCCCGTCTACAGAAATAGCGACATCAGTACCGTGGTCAATATCAAATCCTCTCAAAAAAATTTGCTCAGCCTTACCTCCACCAGCATGTTGCCCTATGAATAATCCAGGTACTTTCCTGAGTATTTCCTGAGATGAGTTAACAGGCGTTGTTTGCAAATCAATTTTAGAAACGATATTCATAGCCGATAATTTTGGCTGGATTATGATTTCATTCAGTCTAAAAATATCATCAAGTAAAATAATCGTATTTTCTAATTCTATAACTATGTAATTCGCTTTTTTATATCCTAAAGCACTTACTTTTAAAACATCAGAAACTCCCGTTTTATCAATACTAAATATCCCTAACTCATTAGTGTGCGCGTGTGTATTTGTTTTTAAATTAGTTACGTAGGCGTTTTCTATTGGGTTGCCCAATTCATCTGTAATTTTCCCCTGCTGCGTTTGCCCATACGATAGGATTCCGAAAAACAAAATAATACTAGTTACAAAAAATTTCATAGTTACAGGGTATTAATCTTCTGTTCAAAATTTGGACCTAATTCATAAATGCTTTCTAATAATTCCTCTTTAATAGGAGCAATTTTATCTTCCATTTTATTCGCTTTATATATCATTGCTAAATGGTATTGCACTTTTGGTTCAAATGAATTTCCTATAACGTGTTCTTTGGCTATAGCCAATGCTTTTTCATGCTCACCAATATTTAAATAAGACCAAGCTAATAATGAATAAGAATCTGGCGTAGGCCTATGATCAACTTCGATCTTAGCAATTTCGAGTGCTTTTGCAGCATTTTGTTTTTGATCAGCATAAATTAAAACGTTGTATTTATTATACATTGCGCCATAATTATGGTCTGTTAACATTTTGAAATACGCTTTTTCATTTGCTATAGCGTCTTCCTTATTTCCTGCAAACTGGTCAATTTGTGATTTCATCAAGAAGAAATCTGGAGTATTATGGGTAACTTCAATAGCTTCAACAATTCTCTTTGCTTCAGTAGTGTTTCTTTCGTGAGAGAAAACTATCCAAGCAATTCCTTTTAATGCGTAGGAATAATTGGGATCTATTTTTAATGTTTTTAAGTAACAGTCATAAGACTCTTGAACTCTTCCGGCATGACCGTAAAAATCTCCTAGATTAGAATATGACCATATTTTAAGTGTTTTATTATCTTCTTTCTCAGCAATATCTCTTGCTTTTTCCATGAAACCAATGGCAGTATTCAAATCTCCTTTATGGTCGTTCCATTTTGCTAATCGAATAAGATAATCATATTCTTTCATATCTTTTAAGGCATCAAGATTAGTTAAGGCACTATCAAAATCGCCTAATTCCATTTGTACATCAAATAATAATTTTTGGGTTTCCTTTTTACCTTCACCAATAGTAAATGCTTTTTCGGCTAGAGCCAAAGCTTCTTTAAAACGGTGTTGCGCAATGTAATTACGGGCTAAAGAACGTAGCGTGCTTACTTTAGAATAATTGCTCGCTTGATTTGACGCTACTAATAATTTTTCGGTTTTGTACAGGTAATTAATGTTCCCTGTATATTCAAAAAGCGTGGCATATTTAGAAGCAATAATCCCAAGATAGCTCTTTTGATTAGGCGCTTTATCATATTTTGTTTGCCAAAAAGTGATTTCCTCATTTGCAAAATCCAATGATGGATTCTTTTTTAAATCAAGATATTGTTCATAGTCGGCCGTTTTTGTTATTTGATCCTTTTTAGTTTCACAACCGAAAAGGAATAAAATTGTAAAAATCAGTAACGGAATTATTTTATACTGTTTCATTTTTGTTTGTTTGTTTGTTTGTTTGTTTTGGAAAAAAAATAAAAAACAGCGTGCTTAAATTATCAAGCACCCTGTTTTTTAAATACTTATTATTACCAAGCTGTTGCTAAGTAAGGAAATGCAGTAGTAAATTCTTTGTCATTTGCATCAACGTGATCTGAAGTCAATCCTGGATTAGCAGTTCCATCAGACCCACCAAAGATTAATAAAAGCTCTACATCAATAACATCATCTGCTAATGCTCTACCTGTAAGTACATTTGGACCGTCAAAAAAAGTTGTTTTACCAGTTGTTTTAACTCCAAGAACATCAGTCGCTAACAATCCTGTGAATTGAGCTGCCGTTTGTCCTAAAGCATTTGTAGAAAATGCAGGGTTTAAATCCATTAATCTAGATTGAAAAACAGATTGGTATTTGGCTCCCATTGCAGAAGGTACCGTTCCATTAAAATCATCTTTAGGTTGTCCTGATGCAATAAAAACAGTGTTAATTGCTGGTCTAGCCATTTGATCTTGTTGTACAAAAGTTCCTGAAAAATCAGCACTTACCATTGTATCGTTATTATTATCGTCGTCATTACAACTTACGATAGTAACTGAGGCAACTAATGCCATTGCTATAATTTTAAATTTATTTGATTTGCTCATCATGTTGTTGTTTATATTATTACGGAATTCGTTCACTTGTGATTTCATAATATATTTTGTTTAAATACTAATAATTATTGTTTTTTCTTAGTTTCTGACCATACATTAATAGCATCAGCAGTACCTAACTTTGATTTAGGAACCTCTATAACTACTGCAAGAACATTAGTTTCTGCAAAAGTATCCGTACCTGGATTGTTAAAAGCCGTAGCTGTACTTCCTAGGATTGCTTGAAACTGACCTAAGTCAAAGAAAAAAGGATCGTCTCTTGGTCCAGCAAAAAATTTCATTCCGTTTTCAGTTGCTACTGTAGCAGTCGCTCCGTACTTAGAAATAGCAACACTTCCTGAAGCTTTGCTTACATCAATTGTACTTGAAGTTCCTTTTACTGATGGTACATAAGGACCAAAGAAATACATCTTATCTCCTTTTCTTATTGCTTGTATAACTAGATCCTCAACATTATCTCCAGTATTATCAATGTTAACTTCAATCATTACGTTTTCGCTAAAAGTAGCGGCTCCTGTTGCCCCTGGACTAAGTAATCCTTGTGTGTTGACTGCAAATACTAAATTGTTAGTATCTTGTCCTTGAAAAGCATACATATCCGTAATGTCTGCTGCGTTACCTGTAACAGATGGTGCATCAATGTGATCTGCTGCTATTAACACCAAACCCGAAATCGCCACTAGCGATAGGCCTAAAATCATTTTTGACTTTTTCATTTTATAATAGTTTAAAAGGTTATAATAGCACTTACGGGCTTGTTTAAGTTGCGGTTTTATAAATAGTCAAAAAAAAACCAACAAATTACTCAATTAACTGATTACCAATAATTTAAAACCTTAAAAAAAATATAATTATTTTTATATTATTCTTTTTTTTTACTATGTAGGTTGTAATTACTTCAATAGTAAGTAAGTTTGTAGTATTAAAAGAGAGATATATGACCCAAGAAGAATTATTAGTCTTAATATATAAAAAGGACGAAAGAGCATTTACACATCTATATGATATGTATTCTAAGAGTTTATTTTCGGTTATAAATGTTTTAGTCCGAAATAGAGAAGAGGCCGAAGATGTTCTTCAAGATGTCTTTGTAAAAATCTGGAAAAACATTGATTCTTATAATGAAAGTAAAGGCCGTTTTTATACTTGGATCCTCAATATAGCTAGAAACACCTCTATCGATAAATTGCGTTCTAAAAACTTTAACAACAGTCAAAAAAACCTATCCTCAGATAATTTCGTAAATCTATTAGAAGACAGTAACAAACTGACTAGCAAAGTAGATACTATTGGAATACAAGAGTTTGTAAAAAGACTCAAACCAAAGTGTATACAAATTATTGATTTATTGTTTTTTAAAGGATATACCCAGCAAGAAGCTTCTGAGGAGCTGGATATTCCGTTAGGAACAGTAAAAACACATAATAGAAATTGTATAAATGATTTAAGAAACTATTTGAAAGCATAATGGAAAACGAAAACAAAGAATATATCGAATCCGGCATTTTAGAGATGTATGTTTATGGTTTACTGACTGAAAAAGAAAATGAAGAAATTGCAAGTCATGCCAAAACAAACCCAGCAATAAACGACGAAATAATTGCGATCGAAAAAGCTATTGTGGCTTTGTCATCTAGCTTTTCGCCATTTCACTCGGTTGCTAATTATGAAAAAATAAAGGAAAAACTAGAACTTAAGCATGCTAAAGTGATCGAATTTGAACCTGAAACAAGCAATAGAGCACAATATTTAGGTTGGGCTGCTGCTATATTATTATTAGTAGGTATTGGATACCAATACAATGAATTAAACATCACTGCTAATCAAGTGGCTACAACTGCAGTTGAAAAAGCAAAATTAGAGAAAGAGTTCAAGATTTTAGAACTAAAAAACGCTACATCTGAAACAAATTTAGCCGTTGTAAGGGATCCAAAAAATACCGTTGTAAACTTAGGCGGACAAGTTGTTGCTCCTGAATCATCAGCAAAAATATATTGGAATAAGGAAACTGAAGTTGTTTATGTTGATGCCGCTAATTTACCAGAGCCACCAGACGGAATGGTGTATCAAGTATGGGCATTAAAACTAAACCCTCTTACTCCTACAAGTATTGGTTTACTAGACAATTTTGTTGCTAATAACCAACATATATTTGCAGTAGACAAAACAGCTGATGCAGAAGCTTTTGGAATCACATTAGAACCAAAAGGCGGAAGCTTAACTCCTACAATGGAACAATTATATACACTAGGAAAAGTATAAAATTATTTATTTTCGAAAGTAAAGACTGCGGTCTTAATTTTGATATCATAAAAAAACCAGACAATCAGCAGATTGTCTGGTTTTTTTTATGCTTTTATATCGCTGATGAGCCAGCTTACTAGCAGCAGAAATACACTTTTACAACATTCCTGTTAAATGAATCCATTGCACTATAAAGTATGTTATATTTGCACTTTTATATATTACATGAGCTATACCCTACTTTCCTCTCCTTTACAAGGATTTACAGATTTCCGATTTAGAAATGCACAAAACAAAATTTTTGGCGGAATAGATACTTTTTACGCACCATACATTCGTTTAAACGGAAAAATGATCATCAAGAATTCGTACCAACGCGATTTATTGCCAGAGAACAATTCTGAATTAGAGGTCATTCCCCAAATTATTACTAACGATGCTGATGAGTTTCTATTTGTTTCTAAGTATGTACGCGAACTAGGCTACAAAGAACTAAACTGGAATCTTGGTTGCCCTTATCCTATGGTCACTAAGTGTGGTATGGGATCTGGACTAATAAGCAATACAGCAAAAATTGAGGAGATATTGCATCGCGTACAAAACGAATCTGATGTTATTGTTTCGATGAAAATGCGTTTGGGTTATGAAACCACAGAGGAAATTCTAGATGTATTGCCAATTTTAGAAAAATACAATGTTAAAAATGTTGCCATCCATGCCCGTCTAGGCAAGCAATTATATAAAGGTGGTGTGCACTTAGATGCTTTTCAAACTTGCGTTGATCAAAGTAAAGTAAAACTATATTATAATGGTGATATTACCACCGTAACTAAGTTCAAAGAAATGCAAGCGCGTTTTCCTAGTATTGATCACTGGATGATAGGTCGTGGTTTGATTTCTGATCCTTTTTTACCTAGCATGATTAAAAACGACACTTTAGAATATCCTAAAAACAAGATCGATTTGATCAGTGAGTTTCATGATACTTTGTATCAAGGATATAGTGAGTCCCTTTCTGGAGCGACGCACATTCTTTTAAAAATGCACCATTTGTGGGAATATTTTTCAGTGATTTTTACGAATCCTCATAAAGTACACAAGAAAATAAAAAAGGCAAATAGCATAAAAAATTACGAAATAGCTGTTGCAGAAATACTAAAAGCCGAAAGGTTTTAAACCCCAAAAAAAAAGTGTCAACTAAATTAGTTGACACTTTTTTTATACCCTGTTTATAACAGCATTATTTCTTGTAATATTTTCTATATTTAGGATAAGTGATTGCCCCAATAAAAGTAATTGTTCCTAGTGAATACCAAATCCAACTCAATGAATGTGCTTCTCCACTTGCATACGAGTGTAATCCCACTAAGTGAAAGTTTACACCATAATAAGTAAACAATATCGAGATAAAAGCAAACATACTCATCAGGTTAAAAATCCATTTTCCTCTTAACGCAGGTACAAAACGAGCGTGAATTACAAATGCATATACCATGATGCTTATCAAGGCCCAAGTTTCTTTTGGATCCCATCCCCAGTAACGTCCCCAACTTTCATTAGCCCATTGTCCTCCAAGGAAATTCCCTATGGTAAGCATGATTAAACCAATTGTCAATGCCATTTCGTTAATGTACGTAATCTCTTGAATATTCAAATCCATTTTTGCCTTGTTCTTTTCATTAGTAAAAAAGATCAATAAAAGCGATACAAAACCTAGAATCATCCCTAATGCAAATGGACCGTAACTAGCCACAATAACCGCTACGTGAATCATTAACCAGTAAGAATTAAGAACAGGTTGTAAATTAGCAATTTCTGGATCTAACCAGTTAGCATAGGCTGCCATAAAAATCATTGAAGTAACGAAAGAAGCAGAAGCTACTGTCAGCTTAGATTTACTATCAAATGCCAATCCAAAAAACATCGTTGCCCATGCCACATAAATAATGGCTTCATAAGCATTACTCCACGGTGCATGACCTGAAATAAACCAACGAGCAATTAATGCAATGGTATGCAAAACAAAAAACACACCAATAAGAATATGAAAACCATTTACAGTTACACGTAAATACTTTTTATCAAAGAAAATACTCAACAAAGTAAAAATCAACATAAAAATTCCACCAATAGCATAACAAAAGAATAATTTAGGAAGAATATCGTACTTATTGTACATAATTTCTAAATCAATTTTATCTTCACTTGGTCTTACTTTGGAACCAAATTTCTTTTGGAAACCATTCAAACTTTCGACTAAATCATTTGCATTTTTAAAATCACCCGTTTGTGATGCTTGATTCAAAGAACCAAAATACAAAGGTAAAACGCTTTTAGTATACGTAGAATCCATTCCTTTTAAACCAGCTTCACCTAATTCTAATGCAGATACCCATTTATTATTAGGATCATTTGGGATAGGGAAAATCTTTAATATTCTTCCGCTCAAGGCTGATTCCATTAAATTTACTTTCTTATCTGTCTCGATAAAATCTTTCTCAAATTGATTTGGATTTGCTGCTTTGTAAGCTGCATCTAAGTAGGGAGATAATTTATAATTCCCTTTTTCGTCAAAGAAAGCGATAAAAGGAGCGTTAACCATCTTGGAGTCAACTCCTATAATTTTTCTAATACTATCATTTCCTTCCCTCATATACACTAAAGGAATTTCAATCCAAAACTGTGCATACTGTGACATAGAAAGAAACACTTGATCAGGATTCATTCCTTTGTAAGAATTAGAATGACTCACCTTACGTAATAACTCTGATGAGAATGTATTGATAGGTTTCATTCTACCACCAGCATCCTGAATCACTAAACGACCAAATTTTGCCGCGTGCTCCTCTTTAATTTTGAATTTATTCAATAAAGAATCTAGTTGCTTCTCTGTAGGCGCTACTCTAGTGTGCGTTCCGTTTTCTATATGATCTGCGTGATCGCCATTTTCATCATGATCGTGGTTGTGCGCTTGCGAAAAACCACTCAAACTCATCATTAAGACAAGGATGGTCAATAATTTTGATTTTTTAGTTTTAACCACTTCTAATTTTCTTTTTAAATCGGTAAAGCGAGAGTGCTTTGTAAACATAATTGCCATCATAGCAAAGAACAACATAAAATAACCTGCATAAGTGATTGCTGTGCCCCAAAAATCATGATTAACTGACAGCACTGTACCTTTTTCATCTGGATCAAATGAAGATTGAAAAAAGCGGTATCCTTTATAATCTAATACATTATTCATAAAAATTCTGGCGTCAAAAGTTTCTGATGGATCTTGAACAGTTACTTTACTCTCAAATGAAGAGTAACTTTTCTCTGTCCCTGGATATTTTTGAGCAATAAAGTCGTTCAATTTAATTTTAAAAGGCAATACATAAGCTTTACTTCCGTAGAAAAAACTATAATCAATTTGACCAATTCTTACGGTTTTAGCCTCTCCTATTTTTCCTTTTGAACCTACAATCGTTACTTCTTTTTCTTCACCATTAGCTTTTATTTTTAAAACTAAAGCATCCTCATGATTTTTAGCCTTAAAGTCATTATTAGATTCGTAGGCAATTACTCCTTTAACCGCAGGATCAGGAAAAACAAAACGTTTTTCACCTATGCTATAAAGGGAACGCATCATTAACGGCTGCACGATATCCTTAGTCACCGCACCTTCAAGTTTATCAGCCATACGCATAAAGTTCCCTTCAAACGGAGTTTGTATCGTATATTCTTTTCCTGTAGTGGTTATATTGATTGCACCTTCAGTAGGTTTGTTCAAAGCAATAAGTACATTATGAACATTTTGTACTTCTCCTGATTTCAAAAAGTGTTCTTCACGACCACCATCACCAGCTTCAACTAATTTTAAATATTCTACACCCTTTGGGTCTGGTTTTACATATTCCTTAGCTCCCATGATAAAATTTTCGTAGGATACTTCAAAAGGAGTATCAGCAAATTTTTCCATTATAGAAAAACTATTATTTGTAACTGGAGAAAGCAACAACGGCTTCTCAAAAACCCTACGTTTCATTTCGCCTTTGTATTCACCGTCAACAAAGACAGTCAAAAACGTTTTATCCGAGTAAAATTGGTTTTCAGCAGCACCTTCACGTATTGGCATCATTCCCTCATAACTAATATAACGAGTTACAAATGCACCAAGCAAGATAAATATAAAGGCTAAATGAAGCATTAAAGTAGCCCATTTTTCTTTTTTTAACAATTGATAGCGTTTAATATTTCCAATGAAATTAATCAAGAAAAAGACATGAATTGCTTCAAACCACCAAGAATTATAAATCATAATTCGAGCAGTGTCAGTATTGTATTTACTTTCGATAAAAGTTCCTACTCCCATTGCTACTGCATAAGTAATAAAAAGAAGCGCCATTAATCGTGTTGAAAATAAAAAGGAGAATAATTTTTTATTCATTTTAAGGGAATTGTGTTTTATAAAATAGTCACAAAAGTACTTAAAAATGTTGACTTCTATATTTTTACAATTGTTAATTTAATCAAAAATTAAGGGGGCAAGTACCTTATTTCACGCTTTATTTTGGGCGTGCCACCATCCTAAATAAAGGGCTATTTCACTTATTCAATATAAGCCCTTCTTTCAGGATGCTGTCGGGTTATCCGCGCTACTTCGGTAGCTTGCTCCTACCCCTCACGCGAGACCTGCTTAAAAGGAGGTGTTATTTTGATAAAAGAAAGAAATTTGTATTTTTTTTTTATAAATTAGTATCTATCAAATTCTAGATTCATCACAAAATCGCCTAAAATAAATCCGATAAAATAATTAAAACAAGAATACAATTCCTAGATTCTGAAATTTTCTGGATGAAACGAATTGAACTGTTGAAAATATAACACCTCTATAAAATATTGTTTCCAAAAAACAATTCTACTACCATTCTAACTAAAATAAACTCGCTCTTAATTACTATAATGGCTTCACTTTTTTTTGTTATTTTTGCACCATGATTAAAGTAATTATTATAGGATCTGGAAATGTAGCGCAGCATTTAATAAACGCGTTTCAGAATGAAGAAAAAAGAGGAAACGGAATCGAATTAATTCAGATTTTTTCTCGTAAAAAAGAAAGCCTCATTTCCCTACTTCCTCTAGATAAAATAACCAACCAATTCAGTGACCTTTTAGCAGCCGACTTATACCTGATTGCTGTTTCTGATGACGCTATCGAAGAGGTCTCTAATGCTTTGCCTTTTAAAAACCGTTTGGTTGCTCATACTTCTGGTAGTGCACCTATGACTGTTTTGAATTCGAGTAATAGAAGAGCGGTTTTTTATCCATTACAAACTTTTACTAAAAATAAAGCCGTCGACTTTAAAACGATTCCCATTTGCTTAGAAGCCGAAAACGATGCTGATTTTGAATTAATTAATAAAGTAGGAAAACTGATTTCTAACCAAGCAACCGCAATTAATTCAGAACAACGCAAAGCACTGCATGTTGCAGCTGTATTTGTCAATAATTTCACCAATCATATTTACCAAATAGGAAACGATATTTGCAACGAACATCAGGTACCGTTTGCAATCCTGAAGCCTTTAATTCAGGAAACAGCACAAAAAATACTGGAGCTCACTCCTGAAAAAGCGCAAACTGGTCCTGCAAAACGAAACGATCAAAAAACAATTGAAGCGCAGGAACAATTCATAACAGATGAAAACCAATTGAATATTTATAAAATACTAACACAATCAATACAAAATAATGGCAAAAAGTTATAAAGAATTAATGAATGACATCACAACTTTTATTTTTGATGTCGATGGCGTACTTACTGACAGTTCTGTTGTAGTAACTACTGAAGGAGAAATACTAAGGACTATGAATATCCGTGACGGTTACGCCATGAAAGCAGCTGTAGAAAGTGGCTATAATGTGTGCATCATTTCTGGCGGAAGTAATGAAGGTGTTCGTGTACGTTTGCGTAATTTAGGGATTACAGACATTCACTTAGGTACTCCTGATAAAGTAGAAACTTTTAAAGAATATATTGAATTATACCATATAAAACCTGAACAAGTGTTGTACATGGGTGATGACATCCCGGATTATCACGTAATGAAATTAGTAGGATTACCTACTTGTCCACAAGATGCAAGTCCAGAGATTAAAACAATTTCAACGTATATCTCGCATAAAAATGGAGGAACAGGTGCTGCTCGCGATGTAATTGAGCAAGTAATGAAAGTACAAGGAAAATGGATGGAACATTTTAATGGTCAACATGATTAAATCACAGTAATTAGTGTTTTTTTTCCATGTAAACTAATTATAAAAGTCCAATTATGAGTTCGAAAGAAGTCGAGAATTACCCCTTAAATACTAAATCTGAATACTAAAAAACATGAATTTCCTAACTCTCATTAGATACAAAAATTTATTAATGCTAGCTTTTATGCAACTCATTTTTAGGTATGGTTTTTTAAAAATGCAAAATATCACTTTAGCTCTAGCTGATTGGCAATACCTATTACTAGTACTAAGTACGGTATTAATTGCTGCTGCAGGTTATGTGGTTAATAATATTTTTGATCAAGAAACTGATCTCCAAAACAAACCAGAGCAGGTAATAGTAGGCAAGAGTTTTCCAGAAACTACGGCTTATAATATTTATATTGCTTTAAATAGTGTGGGAGTTGGAATTGGATTTTACTTATCTAATGTGATCGAAAAACCTGGTTTTGCTGTTGTATTTATTCTGATCGCAGCATCGTTGTATATTTACGCATCAAGCTTAAAACAAATGCCTATTGTTGGCAATATCATTGTTGCTTTATTGTTGTCTTTTAGTATTATTATTATTGGTATTTTTGATATTTATCCAGTAATAAACCCCGAGAACAAAGCACTCATGGCCAGCTTTTTCTCCATATTGCTCGATTATGCCATTTATGCTTTTATGCTTAATTTGCTACGCGAAATAGTCAAAGATTTAGAGGATATAAATGGTGATTACAATCAAGGGATGCGTACACTACCAATAATTTTTGGAACTCAACGCACCATAAAATTAGTATTTGCATTGAGCTTTATTCCTATCGTAACACTTCTTGTTTACATTAACAATTACCTTGTTGCCAACAGTCTTTTTATAGCTACCGCATATGGTTTTACAACAATAGTGGCACCATTATGTTTTTTTACAATTAAATCATGGACTGCTAAAACAACTAAAGATTTTCATCAATTAAGTACTTTATTAAAGTGGATTTTGTTCTTCGGGATTTTATCTATTGCTGTGATTACTTTTAATATAAAATACAATGCTTAAAAATAAACTCAAAAAATTCACTCTAATCTTAGCTTCTGGTTCTCCAAGGAGACAGCAGTTTTTTAAAGATTTAGACTTGGATTTCGAAATTCGTTTAAAAGAAATTGAAGAAGTTTTTCCACCCGAATTGAAAGCTGGCGAAATCACTGATTTCTTAGCAAAATTAAAATCAGATGCTTTTGAAGGTGAACTCAAAGAAAATGAAATTTTGATCACTAGCGATACTATTGTATGGCATAACGGTAACGCTTTGGGGAAACCCAAAGACAAAGATGATGCGTTTACAATTTTAAAATCACTATCTAATGCAACTCACGAAGTAATCACTTCAGTTTGTTTTAAAACAAATGAAAAAGCGGATGTATTTCATGAAACGACTAAGGTGACTTTTAACACACTTACAGACGAGGAAATCTTATACTATATTGATAATTACAAGCCATATGACAAAGCAGGTGCCTACGGTATTCAAGAATGGATTGGTTTTATTGCAGTCGCTAAAATTGAAGGTTCGTATGCAAATGTTATGGGAATGCCAGTTGATAAAGTGTATGAATACCTTAATAAATTAGCCTAAAATGTATCTAGATTTTGCTCAAAATTATACCAAAGAAATAGTAAGTTCAGGGATATTAATTCTTGTATTTATCATTTTGCGCGTCGTACTTACTCGTTTAGTAAAAAGCTTTGCAAAAGTCACGCATAGAATAGAACACCGCACAAATCTAGTTATTAAATACATCCATATATTAGTAGCTATAATTGGCTTAATTGCGCTAATCATTATTTGGGGTGTGCAACCTAAGGATATTTTTATTGCCGTTTCATCAGTAGCAACTGTTGTGGGTGTTGCCATGTTTGCACAGTGGTCTATCTTGAGTAATATAACTTCTGGGGTTATCTTGTTTTTCTCTTTTCCGTTTAGAATAGGTGATGTTATCCAAATTTTAGATAAGGACTACCCTATTATTGGTGAGATCGAAGACATTCGTGCTTTTCATGTTTCGTTAAAAACAAAAGAAGGTGAGACAATTATCTATCCAAACAACCTACTTTTCCAAAAAGGAATTTCAATTAGGAAAGACCGTTTTATTGACAACGAATTCACCGATTAATTTTCTCTCTGATTATTCTGTCAATCGCTTCTTATTTAATTGTACTTTTAAAAAGTGGTAATTTTATAAAAATAACATTAAAACACATAAGAATTCCCCGCTTTTAAAAGAGGATTTTTGTGCTGTACTGCATCGGTTTGCAGTTCCCCATTTCTATTCAAATTCATATCTAAAAATCATGAGCAAAATCACTACGTATCCGTTTTATATTAGACTGGCTTTTACACTAATTAGCGTGATTTGCATTAGTTATATTTTTTTTATTGGCAAGGATGTTATCATACCTGTTTTAATGGCTTTTCTATTTGCTGTTTTACTGCTGCCGGTTTCCAACTTTCTTACAACTAAAGTACATTTGCCTCACATACTAGCCGTATCCTTGACGGTACTATTATTTATACTCATCATCATTGCCATTTTTACTTTTATATCTTATCAAATTAGTGATATTGCAAGTGATTTTGATCGAATAAAAAAGAATATAGAACTCTTCACTAGAGATGTTCACCGCTACATTAGCGCTACTTTTAATTTAAGTATTTGGGAACAGAAGAAATACATTGATGATGTAACACAAGATTCAATGAAAAACGGTACAAAAACCATAGGTAACACCTTAATTTCAGTTACTGATATAATTGCTGATCTTACTTTAATTCCTATTTATACATTTTTGATTTTATTATATCGAACTCATTTTATTTTATTTTTTGCTAAACTGGTTAAAAAACAGCACCACCCAAAACTTAAGGAAATTCTATCACAAGTAAAAAGTGCTATCAATAACTATATTGTAGGGTTGATTATTGAAACTATCGTGGTATCAGTACTTACTGGTTTAGGCTTATATATTATTGGGGTGAAATACTTTATTTTATTAGGAATCATAACTGGAATTTTGAACTTAATTCCTTACGTAGGGATTTTAATCGCTGGATTAATTACTGTGTTATCATCATTAACGGCAACTCCTGATATATCGATAATGCTGGGCATATTAATCATTAATATTGTAGTACAAATTATTGACAACAACATTTTAGTACCTATGATTATTAATACTAAAGTCGAAATAAATGCTTTTGTATCCATTATCGGAATTATAATAGGCGGTGGAATTGCTGGAATTTCGGGTATGTTTTTAGCTATACCTCTACTTGCTATTTTAAAAATTATTTTTGATCGAATAGAATCCTTAGAACCGTGGGGTTATTTATTGGGTGACAATATGCCCAAAACTTTTGTTTGGCGTTATGCTAATCCTGTGGAGCGAGAGCGTCCTTCGATTATAATTTTCGATAATGAGAATAACGCTATCGATCCTGATTTAGATTTAGATTCTAAATAATTTTTCACCTTAATTTACTGTTATCACAATTAATGCCTCGAATATATCTAAAAATAGTATTGGTTCTGTTTCTTTTGAGCAGTCAATTTTCGTTTTCGCAAAGTAGCAAAATCGAAAAAGACAGCGCAAAGGTTTATAAAGATATTCAGCAATATTCTAAAAAGAAAAAATTCACTAAGGCATTGCATCGATTGATTTTTAGACCAATAACATCGCATAAAAAACAACCAAAAATAGTAAAACCAAAGACTATAAATGCCCAAGGTAAGATTATACGTAATATTAAGGTAGTTACGCTAGATCCTTTTGGTTACTCCGACACTGATAGTAGTAGAGTTCCAAAAAACTGGTTCGAGAAAACAGGAAACAGAATGCATCTTAAAACAAAGAAATTTGCTATTATGAATTTGCTGTTAATTAAGAAAAACACTCCTTATGACAATCTTAAGGTAACTGAATCTGAACGTATTATTAGATCTCAAAGATATGTGAACCGAGTAACAATCTCGGAGGAATTCACAAGTCCTAGTGCGGACTCTGTTGATATAACCATTCGGGTTTTAGATTCTTGGAGTACCCAACCTAGATTATCCTTTTCTAGTTCAAAAATTGCTATTGGACTCAATGAAAGGAGTTTTATGGGAACAGGTCAACAACTTGATTACCGTTTTACAAATAGATTTGAAGATGGAAAAGATGCTCATAATTTCACATACACAGTTCCGAATATCCGCAACACTTTTGTGAAAACAGTGGTTAAATACAATATTGATTTAGATAATTATTACGACAAAGGAATTAATATTGAACGTCCTTTTTATTCCCCATTAACTAAATGGGCAGGTGGAATATCATTTGAACAATTGTTCAGAAAGGATACGTTACAAGCAGCTGATTTGAGCTATATTTCACAAAACTTCAAGTTCAGCAGTCGTGATGTATGGGGTGGTAAAGCATTTACTATTTTTAAAGGAAATACTATTGATGACGAAACTACAAATTTAATTCTAGCCGCTCGTTACTTAAATATTCATTATGAAGAAAGTCCGATTAGTAGTTTAGACCCTTTAAATTTCTACTCTGCCGAACAACTTTATCTTGGCGGAATAGGAATCAATATGCGAAAATTTGTCAAAGACAAGTACCTTTTTAAAAACGGAATTACTGAGGATGTGCCTATTGGAAGAATTTACGGCATCACAGGTGGCTATCAGTATAAAAATAATACATGGAGACCGTATCTAGGTGCTCAAGTTTCTTTTGGGAATTACCACGACTGGGGATTTTTGAGTACCAATTTTGAAGTAGGAACATTTTTTAATCATTCAACTACAGAACAAACTACGTTTTCATTTCAAGCGAATTACTTCACTAATTTGATGGAGCTAGGAAAATGGAAAATTAGACAGTTTATAAAACCTCAAGTTATCATTGGTGTAAACCGAAAAGACATTATAGGTGACCAATTAACAATTAATGATAACTACGGAATTCAAGGTTTTAACAGCGCAGTATATGGAACTAGCAAAGCAGTTATGACCATGCAAACACAAACTTATTCACCAAAGGACATTTGGGGTTTTAGAATGAATCCTTATTTTAACTATACCATAGCGGTACTTGGGAATTCTAATAACGGAATAAACGAAAGAAAAGCTTATTCTAAAATAGGTGTAGGCGTGGTAATCAATAATGATTACTTAGTTTTTAGTTCTTTTCAACTCTCTATTTCTTACTATCCAAGGATCCCTTTTGAAGGTGACAATGTATTTAGAACAAATGCCTTTGAAACAACTGATTTTGGTTTCCAAAGTTTTGAATTGGCTAAACCTAGAACAGTATTATTTAAATAAACTACTGTAGAATAAAATCCCTGTTTTTTTTGGGGGCCATGCAGATTGAAATTAAATTACCACTGCTTCACCTTTTAATTATACTGATTTTTCACAGTGATGCTTTAGAAGTTCGTTAGTTTAAAAAATAGCTAAATTATTACTTTCTAAGCATTGCTACAAATTATTCTCTCTTATTTATATACTTATCCCTACAAACGGATAAATTTATAAATACATGGCATAGTTGTTGGCTTATGAACTTTAGTAGCCTGAATTTACTAAGCTACTATTAAATAAAAAAAATGAAAATGAAAACATTTAAATTATTAGTTCTAGGATTAATTCTGTTCGCAGCAACTTCTAGTCATGCACAAGTTTCGGTTAATGTAAATATTGGTACAGCTCCTGAATGGGGACCTTCAGGCTATTCAGAAGTTGAATACTACTATTTACCAGATGTAGAGGCCTATTATGATATCCATAATTCACAATTTATATATTTAGGTCAAGATAAATGGATTCGATCAAAATATTTACCCAAACAATATCGTGGTTACGATTTATACAGTGGTTATAAAGTAGTTTTGAGTGATTATCATGGAAAAATACCATACACACACTACAAAGAACATAAAGTAAAATATCATAAAGGATATAAAGGAAAACCACAAAAAACAATAGGTTATAAAAAGGTTACTGCTAAAAAAAGTTATCATAAAGAAAAGTCTAAGAAAAACAATCACAAAGAAAAACATTAACTCTACTTAAAGTTAAATTAGAAAGAGAAACAGTAATATGTTTCTCTTTTTTTTGTCTTTTTATCTGTTAATAAATGTTAACAAAATAATCATGGCACAGTTGTTGGCTTTAGCATAAAAGTATTGTGCTAGCCGATACAACATTCAATAACAATACAAAAAAAATGAAAATATGAAAACATTAAAACTAATAGCCGTTGGAATAATTCTACTAATATCCAGTGCTAGTCAAGCACAAGTTTCAGTAAGTTTAAATATAGGCACAGCGCCATCTTGGGGACCTGCTGGTTACTCAAATATAGATTACTATTATTTACCTGATGTACAAGCGTATTATGATATTCGCGCTTCGCAATTTATATATTTTGGACAAGGAAGATGGATTAGATCTCGAAATTTACCAGGAAGATATAGAAACTACGATTTATACTCAGGTTACAAAGTAGTCCTAAATAACTACCATGGACACAGACCATATAGCTATTACAATACCCACAGATCTAAATATCGTGTAGGTTATCGTGTAGCAAATCAAAGAACAATAGGTCACCGAAATGACCATAGACGTTACGCTCATAAAACAAGGTATACTAATAACCGTCGTTATGTTGCAAACCGTCATAGTTCTAGAGACCACAGTTATCAAGACAATCATAAACGTTATGACAAACATGATAACCATAGAGGTAATGGTAAAAAACAAAAAAAAGAGCATAATGACCATAGAAGACATTAGTCTAAAAGTAAAAAATTGATAAGAGAGCATCCTAACTAGGTGCTCTTTTTTTATATCGTTAAGATTTTTCAAAATACAAAAGAGAATATTCTACTTAAAAAAAATTATTACTACATTTGAAGTTATTGCCAATTAATATTTAAAAAATGCATCAAAATAAATTTTTACTCCTTGTTATTTTACTCTTTTCAACCGCTATAATTACAGCACAAAAACCTCAAAAACCCAATTCGGTTATCATTTACAACCAAATCCAGAAATTGAATTTTTTAGGTTCTGTTTTGTATATCGCAGCACATCCTGATGACGAAAACACCCGTTTGATATCTTACCTAGCCAATGATCAAAAAGCGAGAACAGGTTATCTCTCATTAACAAGGGGTGATGGAGGACAAAATTTAATAGGACCACAATTAAGAGAATTACTAGGTGTAATAAGAACGCAAGAACTTATTGAAGCGCGAAAAATTGATGGTGGTGAACAATTTTTTTCACGTGCTAATGATTTTGGTTTTTCTAAAAATCCAGAGGAAACATTAAACATTTGGGACGAACAAAAAGTATTGTCAGATGTGGTTTGGACCATTCGAAAATTCCAGCCTGATGTAATTATCAACCGTTTTGATCACCGCACAGCAGGAACAACACATGGGCACCATACTTCATCAGCTATTTTGAGTACTAAAAGTTTTGATTTAACTAATGATCCTACCGTTTTTCCAGAACAATTAAAATGGGTAACTCCTTGGCAAGCCAAAAGGCAGTTTTTTAATACTTCATGGTGGTTTTATGGTAGTCAAGAAAAATTTGATGCTGCTAATAAAAATAAAATGACAACTATTAAAACAGGAGTCTATTACACTAATTTAGGAAAATCTAATCAAGAAATTGCTGCGTTAAGTCGTAGTAGCCATCAATCACAAGGTTTTGGAGCCACTGGAAGTCGTGGTGAAGACACCGAATATCTTGAATTTATAAACGGAAATCCATTAAAAGACAAAAACAACATTTTTGAAGGAATTGATACAACTTGGAACCGAGTTCAAGGCGGTAAAGCTATTGGAATTTTAGTAACAGAAGTAATTGCTAAATATAATTTTCAAAATCCCTCCGCTAGTATTCCTGAGTTAATTAAAGTGTACAAAATGATTCAGTCTTTGGACGAAAGTCATTGGAAAACAATCAAAACAAACGAATTAAAAAATATTATTGCTGGTTGTTCTGGCTTGTACTTAGAAGCTGCTGCAACAAATCAAGAAGCGTATCCTGGAAGCATTGTAAATCTTAAATTAGAAGCAATAAATAGAAGTACTGTTGCTATGGATCTTATAAGTGTAACAAGTCAACCAGATGCTAAAAATACACTTTTAAACAAACCCTTACAGTTTAATAAAGACGAAACTATGGCAGTTGATTTGCAATTACCGTCTGATATTGAATACACACAACCTTACTGGTTAAAAGAAAAAGCAACGGTGGGAATGTATACCGTAACTAACCAGCAAAACATAGGAATCCCAGATATTATTAGAAATGTAAAACTATTTTTTAATATTAAAATCGAAGACATTATTATTCCGTTTGAACAAATGGTTGTTTACAAATACAATGATAATGTAAAAGGCGAAATGTACAATTACTTGGATATTGTTCCTGAAGTTACTTCGAGTATTCTTGATAAAGTATCACTTTTCAATTCTGAAAAAAATAAAGCCATTGCCGTAAAGGTTAAAGCTGGCAAAGACGCTATTCAAGGCGTAGTTCAATTAAATTTACCTCAGGATTGGACAGTTTCGCCTACCAGTATTCCGTTTACATTAGATAAAAAAGGAATGGAGCAAGTGGTGTACTTTAATGTTACTCCTCCCTCCCAACCTACTGAGGTATATGCAAAAAGCGAGGTAACTATTGCTAATAAAAAATACAATAAAGACCAAATAATCATTGATTACACTCACATTACTAAGCAACAAATTTTGCCTGATGCTGAAGCAAAATTCATTCGTTTAGATTTAAAAATGAATAACCAAAAAATTGGTTACATTATGGGTGCTGGCGATGAAGTACCTGAAAGTTTGAAACAAATGGGGTACCAAGTTAGCTTACTTAATCCTGACGAAATTACTCCTGAAAAATTAGAATCACTAGATGTTATCATTACCGGAATACGTGCTTATAATACGGTTCAAGTTTTGGCTAACAAACAAAAAATATTACTCGATTTTGTAAAAAACGGAAAAACAATGATGGTACAGTACAACACACCAAGTGATGCACTCCCTGCAAATATTGCACCTTATCCCTTAAAAATATCGCGTGACCGCGTGACTGAAGAGGATGCTGCGGTTAAATTTTTAGCTCCCAATCATCCTGTTTTAAATTATCCAAATAAAATCACTGCAGAAGATTTTAAAGGATGGAAACAAGAACAAGGCCTTTATTACCCCGATAGTTATGATGCAAATTTTACACCTATTATTTCGTCATCTGATAAAGGTGAAAGTGCTAAAAAAGGAGCATTATTAGTAGCCCAATACGGAAAAGGATATTACATCTACACTGGTTTAAGCTTTTTTAGAGAATTGCCTGAAGGTGTTTCTGGAGCCTACCGTTTATTATCGAATATTATTTCGTTACACAATCCAACAACGATTCCCAATCAAAAAGTAAAACCCTAACTATTATGGAACCAAAAAAAGTCCGAAATTGGAAAAAAGATTATACTTGGGTGCTCATCGCCAATGCCATTTATATTTTAGTTTTTTATTTAATAATGAAATTATACTCTTAACAACATGCAGCTATTTGATTGGATTGTATTAATCGTTACCTTATTATTCATCGTAATTTACGGTGCTTGGAAAACTAAAGGCAGTAAAACGGTAGATGAATTTATCCTTGGTAACAATGAAACACCTTGGTACACCGTAGGATTATCAGTAATGGCAACACAAGCTAGTGCCATCACTTTTTTATCTACTCCTGGTCAAGCCTACCATGACGGAATGGGATTTATTCAATTCTATTTTGGTTTACCACTTGCCATGATTGTCATTTGTTTAACCTTTATACCTATATATCATAAATACAAAGTGTACACCGCTTATGAATATTTAGAGAAACGTTTTGACTTAAAAACACGTTCACTAGCAGCAATTCTTTTTTTATTTCAAAGAGGATTAGGAACTGGATTAACTATTTACGCGCCTGCTATAATTCTATCAGCAATATTGGGTTGGAACCTTACCTACATGAATATTGTGATTGGAGTTTTAGTAATTGTTTACACTTTTTCAGGAGGTACAAAAGCGGTAAACGTTACTCAAAAACAGCAAATGTTTGTGATTATGTCAGGAATGCTAATCACTTTTTTCTTGATATTGCATTTCTTACCTAATGACATGACTTTCTCTAATGCCTTGCATATTGCTGGTGCAAATGATAAAATGAAAATCGTAAGTTTTTCTACTGATCCCGAAGATAAATACACAATTTGGAGTGGAGTTACTGGTGGTTTCTTCTTGGCGTTAGCCTACTTTGGTACAGATCAGTCTCAGGTTGGTCGTTATTTATCAGGGAAGTCTGTTCGAGAAAGCCAAATGGGTTTAATCATGAACGGACTTTTAAAAGTACCCATGCAGTTTTTTATATTGTTAACCGGAGTAATGGTTTTTGTTTTTTTCCAATTCAATCCTGTACCCTTAAATTTTAATCCAAACAATAAGATTACGATTGAAAAATCGGCTTATAAAGACGAATACCATGTTTTAGAAAAAGAGTTAGATGTATTATCAGAAGACAAAAAAGTAATTAACTTACTGTACATTGATCAATTGAATCAAGATTATGACAATCCAATTCTGCGTAAAGAACTGATCGCTTTATCAACAAAAGAGAAAGACTTGCGTGATCGCGCTAAGGAAATAATTTTAAAAGCTGACAGTAATAGCGAAACAAATGATAAGGATTATGTGTTTTTCCATTTCATTCTTAATTACCTTCCTAAAGGGCTAATAGGATTATTACTTGCCGTAATCATGTCTGCAGCAATGTCATCTACAGCTTCAGGTTTAAATGCGTTAGCGTCTACGACGGCAATTGATATTTATAAACGGAACGTAAAAGGAGTAAAATCCGATAAACATTATCTAAACGTAACTAAGTTTTTTACGTTATTCTGGGGAATTGTTGCAATTCTTTTTGCCTGTATTGGTACTTTATTCGAAAATTTAATTCAGTTAGTAAATATTATTGGTTCTATATTTTACGGAACCGTGTTGGGAATATTCTTAGTTGGTTTCTACATCAAGTTTGTAAAAGCAAAAGCAATCTTTTACAGTGCTTTAATCAGTCAGACAACCATATTCATCATTTACTATTACGCCATAGCCATCTATCCAAGTGGAGAAGAAAAACTAGGGTATTTATGGCTGAATTTCATTGGAGCTATGCTAACCATCCTGCTATCGTCAATGATGCAAGCATCAATATTTAGAAAAAACAAAGAAAAAATCACAGCATAAACATAATTACAATCCCATAAAAAAACCCGTTTTACTAGTTCGTAAAACGGGTTTTCTTGTATCTGTAAAGATTAAAATTACTTACTCCATTCAGCAATACTATCTTTATTCATTTTAACGTAATCTTGATTACCAGCAGTTTCAGATGCTGCTAAAGATTGTTTTGCTGTTTCAACAGCTCCTTTTTTGTCGCCTTGTTTTGCTTGAATCAATGATTTTAAACGCAAGTAGTAAAAAGGTTTTTCTTTACTTAACTCTAATGATTTATCGATGTAAGTTCTTGCTTTAGCAACATCTCCATTAGCTTGGTAAAAAAATTGTGCAGATGAAAAGTAATCATTTGCAGAAGGTCCAGCTAACGTTTTCTCAATGCTTGCAATGGCCATTTTTTCAGTAGGTACTTCAAACTTTAATCTAGCAAAAGAGTTTTCCCAGTACATTTCTAAATAAGCAAAATTAGTATCGATTCCGTTGATTCCTAATGTAAAAGTCTCTGCTGATGTTGGTAAAGTTGTTTCTTTTACTGTAGTTTTTAAAACCACATTTGCTTCATTAAATTCTTCTGGAGTTCCCCAGTTATCTGTAGTCTTGTAAAAAATAACGTCCCAAGTTTGTGCATTTGGGATTGTATATAAAGAGTACTTCCCTTTTTTTAATGTCTTTCCATCAATCAAAACATCATCACTAAATGAGATAGTTGTATTTTCATTAGCTCCTGTTCTCCATAATTTTCCAAAAGGAACTAAATTACCAAAAACCGCTCTACCTCTAGCAGATGGTCTTGAATATACAATTTCAACATCTGTTAATCCTACAACTTGTTTGATTTCAGACTTTGGGCTTGCCTGTGGTGTTTTCACCTGCGCCTCAATGGTAAATTGAGTGATGATAATGGCTAATGCAATCAGTATTTTTCTCATTTTTTTATGGTTTTTTATGTTGGTTTCAAAATTACAAATTCAAGTAGTTAAAATTGTTAATAATTACTTAAACTCAAATTATATTTGGCTTACGATCTCAAAACTAAGTTCGTCAAAATGGTTTACAACCTTATCTGCTAAAGATAAATCTTGTTGTTTAGAGTGGAAACTATTGTAAGCAATACAATATATTCCAGCGGCTTTAGCTGCTTTTATTCCGTTTGTGCTGTCTTCAATTACAATACAGTTTTCTTTTGGAGCAATTGATAATGTTGCTGCGTGTTCAAAAATTGCTGGATGCGGTTTTGAAAGCGGGAAATCTTCACCGCTTACTATATGTGTAAAATAATCGTGCAATTTAAATCTATTAAAAACACGAGAAATAGTCACTTTAGAAGCCGAAGATGCTAGAATCAACTGCATTCCCTTTTGATGAAAATCCTTAATTAAATTTTCAACTCCTCCTAAAAGTTCTAAATCTTGTTTGTTATCAAAAGCATCATTAAAAATCGTTCGTTTACGCTGAATCAAATCTTCTACATCATGATCTAAATTAAAAATTTCTTTCACTTTCTGGAAGGTGTTTCGTGTGGAATTCCCCGTGAAAGAAGTAAACATAGCCTCAGTAACCGCTATATTTAATTCTCCAAATTGTTGAAAGTATGCATAACGGTGTACAGGTTCAGTATCTACAATTACACCATCCATATCAAATATTACGGTTTTTATCATCTTGTATTTTGCCAAGAAGGCACAAAGACATGAAGCCTTCTTTAAATTAAATTCGTTTTGTTTTGTTATAAAATAAAAAGTATTCCTATTTTTTAAGAATATATCTAATTACTGTTTCTGCAGCATACAAACCAAATAATCCTGGCATGTAGCTATTCGTACCATAAAAGGATTTTTTATAATTAGAACCATCCGTCATTTTTAAACTAGCCTCATCTTGAATCTCTGAAGAAAAAACTACTTTTAGCTTGTCAATTTTATGTTCTTTTAAGCGTCTGCGGATGGTTTTTGCTAAAAAGCAATTTTCGGTATTATTGATATCAGCCACTTTTACTTTTGCCGCTTCCATTTTTCCACCTGCTCCCATGCTTGAAATAATTTTAACTCGTTTGCGTTTGGCTGCAATAATTAAATTCAGCTTTGGTGTGACACTATCAATACAATCTAACACATAATCAAACGCTTCAGTAACAATCTCAAAAGCACGCTCTGGCGAAAGAAACTCTTCTACACGAGTCAATTGCAACTCTGGATTTATATCCATCAATCGGTCTCCTACTATTGTAATTTTAGGCTGTCCTACTGTAGAATGCAAAGCAGGCAATTGACGGTTTATATTGGTAATATCCACCACATCACCATCTACAATTGTCATTTTCCCTACTCCTGCTCTAGCTAGAAACTCTGCCGAAAATGAACCTACGCCACCCAGTCCTACGACTAAAATGTTGGCATTTTGTAATTTTGTTAATCCGTCATTTGTAAATAAAAGTTCCGCTCTTTCTGTCCACTCTGCCATTTCTGTTTATTATTTTAAAGTTTAAGGGAATTGATTTAAAAATTTCTCTCCCATTATTTTTATGTTGTTTCCAAACTAGTTTTGAAAACCGTTTGAAAATTTGTACTAATTAGTTGTTGTATTTCGATTACTGTAGTCTTTTTATATTTGGCTGCCAAGGCATACACATCTTCAATTATTTCCTCAATGGTGTCTGTTTCTAAAAAAAAACGATCGTTTGGAATAGTGATAAAAACCGTTTCTAATTCTGGATTTCGTAATAAGTATTTCCCAAAAGAAAGGTAAAAACCATTATCGACAAGTTGCTTTGCTAATTGTAGGCTTTTAGAAAACCCATGAATAATCATGGGAACTGTAATTTTTAAACGCTTTTTAGTATCTATTACCTCTTGAAAAGCGGCTACACAATGAATTACTACTGGCTTATTGTATTTTTGTGCTAATAGTAGCTGATTTTCAAAAACTTGCTGTTGCAAGTCCATCGGTATTTCAATGCGTTTGTCTAAACCGCTTTCGCCTATTGCTAAGCAGTTATTTTCTTTTAATTTACTTTCGATAATAACCAAATCACTTTTAATTCTCGCTTCATTGATATACCAAGGATGTATCCCAATAGAATAAAACGGAATACCAGCATCAAATTCTTGCGGATATTGATTGACCAATTCAGTTACTAAATCAGTGTTTGTGTATTGGTGTGTATGAAAATTAAAGTACTGCATTAATCGTGAAATTTTTTAACTCCCGCTTTGATTTCGATATTCAAATCATTCTCTAAAGGAACTTTAGGACACGAATATTTAGGACTATAAGCACAATACGGATTGTATGATGTGTTAAAATCGATGGCTATAGTAGTTCCTTTTGGTAATTTTAAATCGATGTATTTACCACCAATGTAACTTTCTGCTCCTGATGTGAGATCAGAAAACGGTAAAAACAAATAGTCTTTAAATTCCTTCTTTCTCGAAAGCTCAATATTTCTATACACATTTAGTTTGAATGTTTTTCCATCAATCTCAAACGTTACTTCACCATACTTGACATATATAGGAGTACGATCAGTAGAAGTTTTCATTTTGAACGCTTTCTCTTTTGGCGTTCTTGTGAACTGTGCATTTACAAAAAACTTTTCGTTCACGGGGAAAAAGTCAAGTGCTTTAAAATGTGCTAAATCAGCTTCCATCAACGGACTCGTTTTAGCATTAGCATATTCTGCGTTTAATTCGTCTTGAAATTTTATGACTTTGGCCGTATCAAATTTTTCTTGGCTATAGCCAAAGACAAAAAAGAATGACAAAAGTAAAACAGTGTATTTTTTCATGATAATAATTTTAGCAAAAATAGCTTAAAAGTTACAAAGGGACAAAGTTGCTACATTACAAAGTTTTCTACCTTTGCGTTAAATAACCATAACCCGATGTTAGTAACCGCATTTCAACGCTATTTAAATAATTTTAGAGGATTTTCAAGAGAGATTTGGATCTTAACCATTATCACTTTTATCAATAGAGCCGGTACGATGGTTTTACCTTTTTTATCAAAATACTTAAAGGAAGATTTACATTTTACCTATGGCGAAGTGGGTTGGATTATGGTTGCCTTTGGTTTTGGCTCCATGCTAGGTTCTTGGCTTGGCGGAAAACTATCTGATAAAATAGGGTTTTACAAAGTGATGGTTTTTAGCTTATTTAGTAGCGGAATCTTCTTTTTTGTATTGCAATACATTACTAGTTTCTGGGGACTTTGCCTCGGAATGTTCAGTATCATGACTCTGGCTGATATGTTTAGACCCGCCATGTTTGTTTCGCTGGGCGCTTATTCTAAACCTGAAAACAGAACCCGTTCTTTAACTTTAGTTCGATTAGCGGTGAATTTAGGTTTTGCAGCTGGTCCCGCTTTAGGAGGATTAATCATCATGGGAATAGGCTACCAAGGTTTATTTTGGGTAGATGGTAGTTCATGTGTAGTGGCTATTTTAATTTTTGCTTTATTAGTAAAGGAGAAAAAGAAAACAGCACAACATGATGCTCACAACTCCATTCTTGAAGTAACCTCGGTATTTAAGGATAAGGTTTTCTGGATTTTTCTATTTGTAAGTTTTGTAACCGCAATGATCTTTTTTCAGTTGTTTACGGCTTTACCTTTATATCACAGTGAGCAATTTGGTTTATCAGAATTTCAAACCGGATTGTTAATGACGCTAAACGGTTTATTAATCTTTGCATTAGAAATGCCTATTGTGAGTTATTTTGAACGCAAGCAAACTCCTAAACTCTCTGTTATCTTTTGGGGAGCTTTAATGATGGGAGTGAGTTTTTACACTTTGTTAATTGATGTCTGGGCAGGAATGTTAGTTGTTAGCATGGTATTCATTTCGATAGGCGAAATATTTGCCTTTCCGTTTTCAAATACTTTTGCCATGAGCCGAGCGCCTAAAGGACACGAAGGTCGTTACATGGCTTTGTACACGATGAGTTTTAGTATGGCGCATATCATCAGCTCAAAGGCTGGTTTAAGCATCATAGCTGATTATGGCTACCAAGTAAACTGGTTTGTTATGGGAACCTTTGGAGTAGCAGCTGCTTTTTGTTGTCTCTGGATTAAAAAACTATTAGTTTTAGAAACTGAATCGGCTTAATTTATTTTTTTTACAAATTCAACACTATTCTTAAAAGAATTAAAACACTTTACAACAGCAATCTAAATCTTAAACTATAAAAATAGTTATAAAACTAAAAACATAGTTGTATAACTGAAATTATAGTTGTAAGTTTGAATCGCGATACAGCGATGGCTATCAGAATCGGGGTTAACGCCCAAAAAACAACTAACTATGCAAAAATTAACAAATAAGGAAGAAGAGATCATGCACATTTTATGGAAGCTAAAAAAGGCTTTTGTAAAAGAAGTTATGGAAGAAATCACTGTAGATCCACCTCATTACAATACTTTGTCGACCATTGTACGCAACCTAGAAGAGAAAGGCTATGTGGCGTATAATGCCTTTGGAAAAACGCATCAATACTACCCTATTGTAACTATTGAGGACTACCGAAAAAAGTTTATGAACACTGCTATTGACAATTATTTTAATAGTTCATACAAGAATATGGTCTCGTTTTTCGCCAAAGAGGAAAAGATTTCGGCAGCTGAGTTACGTGAAATTTTAGAAATGATCGAAAATAAAAAGTAACATTATGGAGACACTATTTATTTACTTACTGAAGTCAAGTGGGTTATTGGCGCTGTTTTTTATAAGCTATCACCTGCTGTTGCGCAAAGAGACTTTTTTTAACAGCAACCGCTGGTTTTTACTTTTAGGGCTTATAACTTCAGTGGGTTTGCCTTTGTTAGTTTACACCAAAGTGGTTTGGGTTACCCCTGTAGCATCTAATTTTGATTATACTACGATTCCTCTTACTATTGTAGCGGAACAAAAAAGCATTATGGATTATGTGCCACTGATTTCAATATTGCTTTATGGTTTTGTGGCAATGCTATTAGCAGCGAAACTACTGTATGATTTTTACAATTTAAAAAAACTTTTAAAAGGTAAAGCAAGTTATCACCAAGCAGATTATAGATTAGTTGATACCAAAGAAAACCTAGCTCCTTTTTCATTTTTTAAGACAATTGTTTACAATTCAGAATTGTACGATGCAATTGAACTTGAAAACATACTTGAGCATGAAAAAGTACATAGTGATCAGAGCCACACTCTTGACGTACTAATTTCTAGAGCTTTTTGTATTATTTTTTGGTTCAACCCTTTTGTTTGGTTATACAAAAAAGCAGTTTTACAAAATTTAGAGTTCATTGCTGACAGCGAGGCTACTAAAAAACTAACCGACAAAAAAGCCTATCAAATTACGCTATTAAAAATAACAACACAGGAGAATTGTGATGCCATTACCAATCATTTTTATCAATCATTAATCAAAAAACGAATCGTTATGTTAAACAAAAGTCAATCAAAAAAAGTAAATTCATGGAAGTATTTACTAGTTATTCCAGCACTAGTTGCGTTTGTATTTATGTTCCAAATAAAGGTTGTAGCGCAGGAAATAAAAAAAATTACAACAAATGTCAATGAACAAGTAATTGACCGCACCATCGATAAAGATGCTACAGATGTAGAAATTCAACAACTGACCAAACTATTGAAAGAAGCTCAGGATGTAGATTTGATATTTTCAAATTTAAAACGTAATGCTAAAGGTGAAATAACAGCTATAAAGTTAACTTTTAATGATAAAAGGGGGAGCAAAGGCGTTAGTGAGCAAAAAGGCAATAAACCGATTAGTCCAGTACGTTTTGTATCAAAAAAATATGCGGATGGAAGAATTGAAATTGGATTTTATACTGAAGATAAAAAAGACTCAGCTTCAAAAGACAACGACACTGTCGAAGAAATTTATAATACAACCACAACTAGCACCGAAACTAATAGCAGCAACACGAGTACAAATAATGGGACGACACAATCGCAGACAACGAGCAATACTACGACGCAATTAAATTTGGAAAAAATTGACCCTACAAATCTAAATGGTATCAAAACAAGTAAGACTACTCAAACAATTAAAATAGTACAAAGTGAGACAAATGGAATACCAACAGAAGCTACTTATTATATTAATGGAAAAATAGCTACTAAAGAAGAAGTTGAAAAAATTGATCCTAACGCAATTAAAAAAACAGGTAGCAACTCTGATAACATATTTACAGGCAATAAATTAGATAAGAAAACGCAAGCTTCAGATGATATTAAGGATACAAAAAGAAATAGAGAACAAGCGATGCAGGAACGCAAGCAAATATTAGAAGATAGAACGAGAGCACTTGAAGTGAGAAAAAAAGAATTAGAAGACAGCAAGAAAGCAGTCGAAGATAAAGAAAATAATTAAATAAAATTGAAATACTATTCCCAAAAGATGGTCATTAATTAGGACCATCTTTTTTTATATCTTTACAAAAAAAATCTTATGTTTAAAATTTTAGCCAAAATCAACAAATTAGTACTACCCAGCTTTTCTAAGCAACAATTAGATTTAGCCAAAGCTAGTAAATGGCAAATGGCAATAATTGGTTTTCGTTATTATGTAACTACAAGAGCACTAGTGTAGTGCAAAAAATATCAATTATTTTTTGATTTTTTTTTAAAAGAGACTTGCAAAACTCCAAATTATCTCTATCTTTGCACCCGCAATCACATCATAATATATGTGCTGCTAAAAATAAAAGGCCTTGTGGCGCAACTGAATAGCGCACTTGATTACGGCTCAAGAGGTTACTGGTTTGAATCCAGTCAAGGTCACAAAACCCCAACAGATGTTGGGGTTTTTTTATGCTATATAGTCTATAAGTTCATATAAATTAGGTCGTTTAAGCAAAAATAGATAAAATCTACATTTGTTATAAACACATCGTTTGATGCACCATTCAGTACACCTCCTTTTGATAAACTAAGTATCTAAGGGAATTAAAGTCAAATTTCAAATATTTCCACAATCATTTGAAATAAATATTTTCATGATTTTAAAATATAAAATAAGCAAATACTTTACATTTTTTCTACAGTACATACATACTAGACTCTAAAAACATAAATGAATTTCTTGACAAACTGATTATAATTTAATTTAAAGAATAGCTGACCGAAAAATTAAAAATAGCATTGATAAAATTTCAGAGACCAGGCCAGTAGATAGAGAATTTTATAGCATTAATTATAGATGCTTTTTTATCCAGCAAACAATAAAATTACTTTTAATATTTACTTGGAAAGAAGAAAGCCTTTTGAAACACATTCAAGGATTCAACTTTATAGGCTATTAGATTAATTATTTCATAGTAAACCTATAAAATGACGTTCTCCATGCTATTTTATAAATAAAATTTGACAAACTAAATTTCCTTTCTCTCTATATTTCTTAAAAAATATTTACATTTGGTTAACTAATAACGCTTATTATTCATGAGAATATTTATTTATAAATCAGTATTTATTTTAACAATTTTGAGCTTATTTTCTTGTCAGGATAAAAAAACAAATAACTATAAAGCGGGTGTTGTTATATCCTTTGATGATGCATATGTTGATGAATGGCTTGATGCTGATAAAATATTAAATAAATATGATTGGAAAGCAACATTTTGTGTGTGCCGGATTGACTCTATTGGTCAACCACAATTAATAAAACTACATCAACTGCAGGACGAAGGTCATGAAATTGCTGGTCATGGATACCATCATTATAATGCGGTAAAATTCGTCAAAAAAAATGGAATTGATGCCTATCTTAAACAAGAAATTGACCCAATGATGGCGTCTATGAAACGACAAAATTTTAATGTTACCTCTTTTGCTTATCCTTATGGTGAGCGCTCTAGTGAATTAGACAGTGCTTTATCCCACAAATTCAAAATGATTAGAGGAAGAGATTTTGAAGATATCGCTCCTGAAAAAGAAGGCTGTTATTATCGAAATTCTAAATTTTTGTATGCGTTTGATATTGATAACAATCATATTCATTTTTCTGTTCCGTATCTTTTAGAATTACTTGAAGATGCTAAAAAAAACAATAAAATTTTAATTTTAAGCAGTCATAAACCGGTGAAGAATCTAACTGCGAATTATCAAACTACAATAGCAACATTAGAATTTGTATGTAAATATATTAAACAAAATGACATGCAGTTTTACACCTTATCAAACTTAGATAATTTAAATCATAAGTAAAATTTAGTATAAGTGATATTATTATAAACATCCAATTATAAAATGAAATTACAACCAACAGATAACGATATTTATATTGAAAAAAACTTCTTTAAGAAGGAAATTCCAGAGGAGTCAAGAGAATCCGCAATGTCGGATTTGTTTTTTAATTACAAAGAACATTGGAAAATGTCTTTTTGGTTCATGCTTATCCTTGCATCAGGAATTGCCACTTTAGGTCTTTCAGAGAACGCCTCTGCCACAGTAATTGGCGCTATGATTGTTGCTCCTCTAGGGCAACCTATTGTTGCTTTAGGCGGTACTGTAGCGTTAGGTTGGCGCAATGAAAGTGTTAAAATGTTAGGATTGATACTTCTAGGAGCGGCAACCGTAATTCTCGTTGGTTTTTTGTTTGGATTTATCTTAAATGAGGCCAATCCTAATGATCAAATTCTGGCTAGAACTGCACCCGATGTAAGAGATTTAGGAATCGCCATTTTTGCCGGTGCCGCTGGTGCTTATGGTTATTTTAGAAGTGAATATTCTAGCGTACTTGCAGGTGTAGCGATAGCAGTTGCTCTTGTACCTCCATTATGTGCGTGCGGAATGATGCTTGAAGCGCAACATTTTATCCTTGCTAAAGGTGCCTTACTCCTATTTTTTACTAACTTTATAGGCATTGCATTAGCAGCTATTACGGTTTTTTTCTTCTTAGGAGCAAAGCATACCGCCAATACAAAATGGTTTTATTCAGGAACAGTTGTCGTGTTTTTAATTAGTTTATTAATTTTAATTCCGTTATCGATTAATTACAATTTAGCTTCTTCTCAGTCTCAAAATCAAACTGCTATTTTTGAAAAAGCGTCCACGATATTAAATGATAAAAAAAATGTATTAATTATCAAAGAAGTTACAATAACTGGAACAGAAGTGATTATCACGATTAATGATTTACCTAGCGATAAAATTACAGTAAAAAATCTCACGAAGGAAATTCAGAAAACAACTCCTTTACAAGTTTTATTACAAAATTCAAATGATTAAAAAATGGAAAATATAAACGAGTACATTGATTATGTTGCTAAAATAATGGAAGTTATAGGTGTCCTAACGATTTTTGTAGGCTCAATTATAGCACTTGCAAAATTTATTTTTTTGCTAAAAAGTAAAAACGGAATGAGCTATATTGAACTTCGCCAAGCTGTAGGAAAATCAATTCTTATAGGACTTGAACTCTTGATCGCTGCCGATATTATGGCTACTGTAGTAACTGAACCTACATTATTATCTGTTTCAATATTGGGTTTAATTGTAATTATTAGAACGTTTTTAAGTCTTTCGCTTCAAGTTGAATTAGAAGGAAAATTTCCTTGGCAAAAATCAATTAATTAGTAACTTAAATACAATAAAAATCACTTTGGCTAAAGCCAAAAAATGAATTAGTATCATTTAAAAATTATCTCTAATAATTGCCTCTTAATTTATCTAAGTATACTTTTCGATAATTAAAATATTGTATTACAAAATATCCAATTCTGTTTAAGATTTAAAAGCTATTTTTTTGTACTTTTAATCAAATATCTAAATTCTAAAAAAATGAGAAATTTGATTTTATCAATTGCATTTATTCTAGGAATGAATGTATTTGCTCAAGATATTAAAAACGCAACTCTTGAGACTATCCCTGTCGAAGTTTCCTTTGCTTTTCAAAACCAATTTCCTAATTCAACTGCTGAATGGCGTTCAAATTATCAAGGTAATGATGATGAACAATTAGTTTTTATTGGAACATTTAAAATTAATAGTATTCAAAATGCTGTTATTTATGATAAAGAAGGAATTTTTCAAGCGCTAGAAACAAGTATTACTACAAGCCAATTACCAATTAGTATTCAAAAATATATGAGTGCTAATTACCCTAAAAATCCCATAAGATCAGTTTCTAAAACAATTAATAATAAAACTAAAGTTATTTATGAAGTTGGGATAATAAGAGGCACACTTTTTTATGATTTAGTATTTAATGGGGATGGTGATTTTTTACAAATGGTTGAGAAAGATTAATTTTAACCAATTTTCAAAATAATATAACAACAAATAATGCAAGATCAAAAAAATACAAACGGGAGTTATAATAATTATACTTCTGATATTCTTGGTAATAGTTTTGAAAAATCAACATTAACAATGGCCGATGATTATGAAGGTAAAGTAATCGCTACGTTAATACGCCGAAAAGCTAATAATGAATCACATAAAGCGGTATTGTACATTCATGGTTTTAATGATTATTTCTTTCAGGAAGAAATGGCTCTAAAACTTAATCAGCATGGCTATAATTTTTATGCTCTTGATTTAAGAAAATACGGTCGCTCCTATTTACCCCATCAAAAACTGAATAATGTTCGTTCTCTTATAGAATATGATGAAGAAATAAATCTAGCCTTACAAATTATTAAGTCTGAACATAACGATCATGTGCTATTAAAAGGCCACTCGACAGGAGGATTGATACTAACTAATTATGCTGTAAATCATTTAAACAGCGGTTTATTTAATGGTTTGATAGGTAACAGTCCATTTTATGACTATAATTTAAATTTTGTTGAACGTAAAATAGGCATTCCATTATTATCTTTTTTAGGTCATTATTTTCCAAATACTCTAATCCCAGCAGGTTTTTCAGCCCTATATGGTCAAAGCCTCCATAAAAACTATCATGGCGAATGGGATTATTCTTTAGTTTGGAAACCACTGCTTATCCCTAAAATAAACTTAGGTTTTATAAGAGCAATTTACAAAGCACAACAAAATATTAGGAAACACAATACTATTGATGTCCCCATACTGGTGTTGTTTAGTGATAAATCAATTTATGAAAAGCATTGGTCTAATAAATTACATAATGGAGATGCTGTTTTAAGCGTGGAGCAAATTAAATCCTATGCTGATACTATTAATGGAGACGTTACAACACGCGAAATAGAAAACGGGTTGCATGATTTAGTACTCTCAAAAAAAGTAGTTAGAGACAAGGCCTATGAAAAAATATTTGAATGGATTGATACTAAATTCAAGTAAATAATTAATTTAAAAACTAAATAGTGAAAGCAACGGTAAAAACAACATTAGTACAAAATATATTTCGTGTCTTACTGGCTTTATTTATGATTTTTGCGGGTTATAGTCACTTAACTTTTAATCGAATAGATTTTCAGGCTCAAGTACCTGATTGGGTTCCATTAAGTAAAGATTTAGTTGTACTATTATCTGGGGTTATAGAAATAGGATTGGGTCTTATTCTCCTTTTCTGGAAACAACAAAGCGTAACTATTGGGTGGTTTTTAGCTGTATTTTTTGTTCTTGTTTTCCCTGGGAATATAGCTCAATATATGGATGGAAAAGATGCTTTTGGCGCTTTAAATTCAGATGGAGCTCGTTTAGCAAGATTGTTTTTTCAACCTGTACTTATCATTTGGGCACTGTGGTCATCTGGTGCTTGGAAAGCTTACAGAGATCGTAAAAGAGGAAACGAATAAATATATCTAAACCAATACAATTTGGTATAATAGTCCTTTATCTTTGTAGCGCTAATTACTATAATATGAAACAAATACGCATTAATTTAATCCTTGTAGATTACTAAAAATAAAAGTACAAACCGAATTCATAAAAAATAAAGAACACTATACTAATTCTTAAAATATCTAGCTTAACGAATAATATTTATGGTGAACTTGACTAAGTTGATGTTTACTGGGCTATTAACTAATTCTCGTACTTTACTAAAATACCACCTACACTTACCCAGAATAATTCAAAACGATGCCCAAAATAAAAATAAATACATTTGGCGAAGGAATCGAAATTCGTCAATTAAAATTGGATGCTACAACCTACCAAAAATGGAATACCATTGCAATTAAAAAAAACCGTAGCCTTCCGGAGTTACTCATAGACCCTTTTTTCTACCACGGATTAAAAAATACCAAAGTTAAATCTATACATGATCTTGAAAATACGCTGGTTAGTGGAATGTTGAACACAACAAAAAGTCATATCGAAATTTGGTTCAACCGAAAAAAAGTACTCAAAATACAAGCTCATGAATTATTCAATGAAATTGTATTGTTCCCGTTATTCAACTTAGAAAAAAATCATACTTTTATTGCTAATGATTTTGAGAAAGGAATCTATGTAATCCAAAAAACGATAGGCTTAATTGTTTCCCAACAATTAGAAATTGAGGAACACTATTTAAATATAAAAGATTTTAAATTCAATACAACCGAATTTAAAAAAGAAAAAATATTAACAGATATAAATTATAAAAAGCAGTGCTTTGAGTTTATAAAAAGTGATTCTGTGATTACGTATCAGGATAGTTTTGAGGTTTTATAACTATCATAAAGTAAGTAACCTCCATACAATTACTCCAAATAAAAAAGGCGATTCAAATTAATTGAATTGCCTTTTTTACAAAGTAATTTGAGAAAATCTCTATTCTATTTTCTAAAACACAAAATTAAGCTCTCAGTTTTGCAATAATTGCATATACCTCTTTCACGCGTTGCGTTAATCCTGCGTAATCTTTGTTTGCAATAATATCTTTACTAATCAATTGCGATCCCATTCCTACACAGTGCACACCTACGTCAAACCATCCTTTCAAATTTTCTTCGCTTAAGTTCACACCTCCTGTAGGCATAATTGTAGTCCATGGTTGCGGTCCTTTTATTGCTTTTATGAATTCTGGACCATATAAATCTCCAGGAAAAAGTTTTACAACTTCACAACCTAGTTCTTCTGCTCTGGTAATTTCTGTAAGAGTTCCACATCCTGGTGACCACAATACTTTTCTACGGTTACAAACAATAGCAATATCTTCTCTTAATACTGGAGTAACTATAAAATTAGCTCCTAATTGCATGTATAAAGAAGCTGCCGCTGCATCCGTAACAGACCCTACTCCCATGATCATTCCAGGCAATTCTTTGATAGCATATTTAGTAAGTTCACCAAAAATTTCATGTGCAAAATCTCCTCTTGAAGTAAACTCCATTAGCCTAGCCCCTCCATCGTAACAAGCTTTTAAGATCTCTTTACTCAATTCTATATCATTACTAAAAAATAACGGAATCATTCCCGTATCATTCATTGCTTGCGCTACTTCTATTCGTGTAAATTGTGCCATATTGCTATTTTTTATCGTGATACTTTTCCTGAAAAATCACCTTCAATTAATTTTTCGATCTCTGCTTTAGTTACTAAATTATAATCTCCTGAAATAGTATGTTTCAGGCAACAAGCCGCTACTGAAAAGTTAAGAGCGCGTTGTTTATCAAATGGTTTTTCGTTTAATCCATAAATTAAACCACCCATAAAAGCATCCCCACTACCTACACGATCCACTACAGGAGTTACATCTTGCACCGCTGCTTTATAAACGGTTTCACCATCATATAAAATTCCGCCAATACGTTGATGCGAAGCACTTATGGAATAACGCAAAGTTGTAGCTGCATATTTTAAATTGGGGCATACTTTAAATAATTTATCATACAAAGTAGGTAAGGCTTCTAAATCGTCATAATTAGGGTTTACATCTGGTGTTCCTAACATAAAATTTGCTGTATCAATATCACCTAAGATAATATTGCTGTACTGCAACATTTTTGGCATGATCTCTTTAGGAGCTTTTCCATATTTCCATAGTTTAGAACGGTAATTCAAGTCGGTCGAAATTGTAATTCCCATTTCGTGGGCAATTTCAATAGCTTCTAAACAAGCCTCAGCAGCAGATGCGGATAACGCAGGAGTTATACCACTCCAATGAAACCAAGTAGCATCTTTTAGAATTTCTCTCCAGTTGAACATTCCTTTTTGTAAAGTTGCCATCGCACTGTGGGCTCTATCGTAAACAATATTACTCGCACGAGTTCCTGCTCCTGTTTCTAAAAAATAGATTCCAATGCGTTCTCCATCTAGCAATACGTTTTGATTGGCAACATTTAGTTTTCGCATTTCTTTTACAGCGCAAATCCCTAATTCGTTGTCTGGTAAACGGGTAACATACTCCACATTCATTCCGTAATTTGCTAAGGAAACTGCAACATTAAATTCACCACCGCCATAGGTAGCTTTATAGGATTCAGACTGGGAGAATCGCAAATGTCTTTCGGTAGAAAGACGCAATAGAATTTCGCCAAAAGTGACTATTTTTTCCATTTCTTACTATTTTTTTAGTTGTTTTTTGATTAGTTCAATCGATTGAACTTTTCGATAAAAATAAAAGAATATTACTATCCTTTATCCTACTTTATCTGGTACTTTATATTCTTTGTTCCTAAATTATGTTATTTTGGAAAAAGAAAGTACATTTGTTCAATCGATGGAACAAATGTAGAAAAAAATTGGAAATAAAGAAAAAAACAACCCTAAAAGATATTGCAGCTACTTTAGGACTAACCCCTTCGGCTGTTTCTAAGGCTTTAAACAATCACCCTAGAATTAGTGATAAAACCAAAGCGGCTGTACAAGAAGCAGCAATTAAACTGCAATACCAACCTAATTTTTTATCAAGTGCTTTACGCAAAGGAAAAAGTAATTTAGTAGGATTAATTGTGCCTCGCATCAATACTAATTTCTACGCATCGGTTATTGAGAATATTGAAGCTGTTTTAAATGAAAATGGTTACAGTGTGATTATGGCGCAAAGTAACGATACCTACAAAAAAGAATGTGAAAGCATTGATAACTTACTCAATATTCAAGTAGACGGTATCATTGCTTCCATTGCTAATGAAACCGTTGATTTTGATTTCTATAAAAAAATTAAAGACAAAGGTGTTCCTTTAATTTTATTTGACCGTGGAGAAAATGATTTAGAGGTAGATTATATTGGTATTGATGATTACAACTGCAGCCATTTGATCGTTGAGCATTTAGTAGCACAAAAATGCCAACGCATTGCTCACATCACCGGATTCAGCCACACCCGAATTTTTAAAAACAGAATTCGAGGTTTTAAGGATGCATTAGAAAAATTTGGCTTGCCTATACAAAATGATTTAATTATCGAAAGTAACTTGCAAATTGAAGACGGCAGGCGCATCATGAAATCCTTATTAGATTCAAAAAACAGACCTGACGGTGTTTATGCTGCAAGTGACAACGCTGCCTTAGGTGCTTTGCAAGTTTTATTAGAAGAAGGCATACGTGTTCCCGATGAAATAGCGTTAGTAGGTTTTGGTAATGAACCTTTTGGGACTATTATCAAACCCGAAATCTCTACAATAAACCAATTTAGTGCCGAAATAGGAAAACAAGCTGCCCTAGCTTTTCTAGACCGAATCAAGTACCCTAAAAAAGTTGTTTCCTTAAACAAAATCATCCTCGAAGCCCAACTTTTAATTCGAAACTCTTCTAATAGACAGAGGATTTAAAAAACTTCATTAAAGTGAGTCGATATTTAAAGATTTACTTTTGAATTGGATAAAGTTTTCCATTAGAAATTCTCCTTTTTATAATATCACTAAAAGTGGGTATTGCTATTTTAAAATAATAGCTATTTATTTACAATCAGCAAAAGGACAAATTTGAAGAGCATCTCTTTAAAATCAGCTAATCCAAGCATTTTTACAAAATCAGTTATAAAAATAACAGACGGTATATTCTTAAAAAAATTATTAAATTAAAAATAAATTTGATGAAATATACAAGCAGTAAAATTAAAATTGATAGTTTTATGCTGTGAAAAAATTAATATTATTAAAAACACACCTGTTTCATTGCTAAATGTGTGAAACTTAACTTAAATTGATTATGGCAATAAATTTACAAAAAGGACAAAAAATTGATATTGGTTTATCCAAAATAACTGTAGGATTAGGTTGGGACCCTAATGAAGGAACAGGCAATGATTTTGACCTCGACGCATCAGCAATTATGATTAATTCCGAAAGAAAATTGTTAGGGGAAGATTACTTTATATTTTACAATAACCTTAACTCACCTGATGGTGCTTTAGAGCACACAGGAGATGACCCTACAGGTGGAAATAGTGATGGTGATGATGATGAAGCAATAAGAGTTGACTTAAATAAAATTGACAGTAATGTTCAAGAGGTACTTTTTGTGGTAACGATTGAAGATTTTGAAAGAAGAAAGCAAAATTTTGGTCAGGTTAGAAATTCGTATATTAGAATTGTTGATGATGCCAGTGGTGAAGAAATAGCAAAATATGAACTAGATGAAGACTTTTCTATTGAAACGGGTGTTGAGTTTGGAAGATTGTATAAACGAAATGGAAACTGGAAATTTGAAGCTTCTGGTATTGGTTACAAAGCAGATTTAAGCTTCTTCCTTGAAAAATACTATAGTGGACAAATAATCAAATAAATATATGGCAATAAATCTTCAAAAAGGACAAACAATTGACCTGCGTAAAAATGATAAAGGAGAATCATTCGATTTATCGAAAGTGACTATTGGATTAGGTTGGGACGTTAAACAAAAAGAGGGCAGTTTTTTAGGTAAATTATTTGGAACAAATAAAGAAGAAGAATTTGACTTAGATGTCATCGCATTTTTATTAGATTCAAATGGGAAAGTAGCCAATCTAGGGAAAGAATTAGTGTTTTCTAATGGTCAAAAAGTAGGATTGCATGGTGGAGATGTTGTGTTTTTTAATAGCATGACTTTTCCATCTGGAACAGGTACCTCTAATATGCTTTTTCCTGAAGGAACACCAAAACATACTATACAACAAAAAATCAATCAACTACTAAGCAATGGTGAACTTATGGTTCATACTGGTGATAACTTGACTGGAGAAGGTGACGGTGATGATGAACAAATTATTATTAAATTAGAATCACTTCCTGCAAGAATTGAAAAAATAGTATTTTTAGTTTGTATTTATCAAGGTATTCAAAAAAACCAACAATTTGGTAAAGTAGAAAATGCTTTTATAAGAGCATGTGATAGTAATAATAAGGAAATTGCGAAATACACCCTTTCAAACAGTCCCGAATTAGAAAATAAACATTCTTTAGTTTTTGGGGAAACCTACCGTCATAATAACGGCTGGAAATTTAGAGCAATTGGAGAGCCACTACATACAGACAATTTTGTCGATGTTTTAAAAAAATATATTAATTAAAAACAATCAATTGAAATTAGATTACGCAAATTACAACCATCTTTCCTTTGATCTTTGGCTCACTTTAATAAAGTCAAATCCAGAGTTTAAAAGTAAGAGAAACAAATTATTTAAAGATTACTTTGAAATTGAAGACTCGATAGAAAAAGTGAATGAAGTAGTACGGTATTATGATGTATTGTGCAACAGTATTAATGAAAAAACAGGGCTCAACTTTAATACGTTTGAAATTTATTATTTAATTTTAAACTCCCTAAATGTTAAGATAGAAGTAATTGATGCAATCAAATTAGAGGCGTTTTACACTGAAACTGAATTATTGTTTATGCAGTATAAGCCCAACTTAATTGACCCTAACATAGGCTTATTATTTAAAGAAGTTACTGAAAAAGGAAAAACAATTAACATTTTAAGCAATACGGGGTTTATAAAAGGGTTTACATTAAGAAAACTTTTAACTCATTATGATTTAAATGATTATTTTTCATTCCAATTGTATTCAGACGAAACTGGAATTTCAAAGCCCAATCAAGACATGTTTAAACTAGTTTATGATCAGGTTTGTGAAAAAGAGTTTGTAGAGAAAAAAAGAGTTTTACATGTAGGAGATAACCCAATAGCAGACCGTGATGGTGCTTTAAAATTTGGGTTTAGTGCATTATTAATATAAATATAGAACGTGAATCAGAGTTACAGTTTACATAAAATAGCAGCGGCAGATGCCTTTAGTTTTAACCCATCAGATTACAGTTGGTTTAAATTTGGTGATAAATTTTACGCAAAGTCTTTTGCAAAAAAACTTTTTGATGATTTTATAATCATCCACGGTGATACAATTTTAAAACAAGAGGAAATCATCATTTTACCGAGTCCCTATTTATCAATTCCTACGGCCTCTAACTTTTTATGTTTTTATTTTAAAGAATATTTAAACATTTTTTTATTTGAAAATGATAGAAAGGCAGCAATCGAATCTAAAATATTTAGAAACCAAACCTATGTAACTGATTATGGAAATTTAGATTTTGAAGAGCGTGTAAAGTTAATTTCTAATGATACGTATTACATTGATAAAGAATTTATAAACGATAAGTTTTGTGTATTTGTTGATGATATTAAAATTACTGGAAGTCATGAATTCACCATTAATAAAATCTTAAGTCAATATAATGTTGATGGAAAGTTTTTATTTGTCTACTTTGCTGAATTAACAAATAAAGAAATTCATCCTAATATTGAGAATTATTTGAACTATTTTTCAGTAAAAGGAGTTAATGAAATAATAACTGTAGTTAATCGAGATGATTTTCAATTTAACACCCGAATCATAAAGTACATTTTAAACTTTAACGAAAAGGATTTACACCTCTTTTTAGAAAGTATTACATTTAAGGTTCGAGAAGAACTTTTTCTATTAGCAATAAGTAATAATTATCATCAGATTAGCGAGTATTTAAATAATTTAAAAACAATAAAATCAACTTAAAAATGGCAATCAATTTACAAAAAGGACAAAGAGAAAACATTAACGCACCAAAATTTACAATAGGTTTAGGTTGGGATACTAATAGTAGCACGACAGGTGTAGATTTTGATTTAGATGCTTCAGTATTCATTTTAGGAGATAATAAAAAAATTATTTCTGATGCACATTTTATATTTTACAACAACTTAAAGTCTCCAGATGGATCAGTTATTCATACTGGTGATAATTTAACTGGTGATGGTGATGGTGATGATGAGCAAGTTAAAATTGATTTAAGCAAAATAGACGGATCTGTTAAAGAAATTTGTATTGTAGTAACAATACATGATGCTGAGAATAGAAAACAAAACTTTGGTCAGGTTCGTAATTCTTTCATTAGAATTGTTGATGACAGTAATAATGTAGAGTTAGTTAACTATGAGTTAGAAGAAGATTTTTCTATAGAAACTGCTGTTGAATTTGGAAGAATTTACAACAAAGACGGTCAATGGAAATTTGAAGCTATTGGTGCAGGAATGAAAGGTGGATTAGAAGATTATTTAAACAAATACAATTAATAGAATGGCAATCAATTTAGAAAAAGGACAAAGAATTAATTTAGAAAAGAACAACGGAACTAAATTACAAAATATTTGTGTTGGTATTAATTGGGGAGCAATAGAAAAAAAAGGTCTTTTTGGTAAAAAGAAAGAGGCTGTAGATCTAGACGCAAGCTGTGCCATTTATGATGAAAATAAAAATCATATAGATTCTGTAAATTTTCAAAAATTAAAATCAAACGATCGCGCAATTCTGCATAGTGGTGATGACTTAACTGGAGATTTAAACGGTGATGATGGATTAGATAATGAAGTAATAACATTAGATTTTTCAAAATTATCTCCTAATGCTAGTTATGTTGCTTTTTATGTCAATAGCTTTAGAGGGCAAGATTTTAAAGATATTCCGTTTGCGTCAATTAGGATTTATGAAGGAACTCCAAAAAGAGTTACTGAGGAATTTGCTCGCTATGACATTGCAAACGATGCTACATTTTCAGGAAAAGTATCAATGGTACTAGGTGTTTTTTATAAAAAAAATAACGACTGGAAATTTAATGCAATCGGTGTTTCTACGACCGACAGAAAATTAGAAGAAACCATTATTACAATTCAACAAGATCACCTATAAAAGCAATATATGGACAATTTACCAACAATTTCAGACAATCAAAAATTGATTGATAAAGACGGAAATGTAAATTTAGAAACTATTTCTGAATCAGAAAAAGGCAATTACAAATCAATAACGAGTCAATTAAATGAGAATGATGTCAATTCTATTTTAAATTATGGATCTGAAATTCAAAATTCGATTTCAAAACAAAGTGATACTTTCTTACACAATGTTAGAACTTACAATTCTGGAGAAGTAGGAACATTGATCAATGATTTATTGACTGAACTTAATTATGTAGATGTAGATGAATTAGATCAAGGACCCGTGAAAAGGTTTATGTCTAAAATTCCTATTTTGAATAAATTAGTTATAGACGTAAAAAAATTGTTTCAGCAATATGATAAAATCACCGTAAATGTTGACAAAATAAGTAATAAAGTAAAAGCAGGAATGATCAATTCTGTTAAAGACAATACTTCATTACAAACAATGTTTGATGGCAATGTGAATCTTATTAAAGAGATGGAGAAACACATTATTGGCGGGCAAATAAGATTTGCTGAATTAAATGAAGAGCTTGTTCAAATGGAAGCTAATAGTGCCCAGTATCAAGACTACCAGATCTCTGACAAGAAAACTTACATCAATAGATTAGACAAACGTCTTGCTGATATGAAAATTGTACGTTTTATCATGTTACAGTCTTTAGCACAAATTAGAGTAGTACAAAATAACAATGTTTCAATTGCTGAAAAAGCGCAATCTATTTTGACGACAACAATGCCGGTTTGGAAAAACCAATTAACACTTGCTGTTGCTTTACAAAGACAAAAGCAAAATATTGAAGTACAACGTAGAGTTTCTGAAACAACAAATACTATTTTACAGAAAAATGCAGAAATGCTAAAACAAAATAGTATTGAAGTAGCTAGAGAAAATGAAAATACAATTGTATCTCTTGAAACTTTAAAAATGACAACAAAATCATTAATTGATACCTTAACAGAGGTAAAACAAATTCACGAACAAGGTACTGAAACGCGAAGACAACTTGATGCTGGTTTACAAAGTCTTGAAAGTGAATTAAAAAAATCTGTTGTTAGTTAACAACATCAATAAGGACAATAATGCAAAATGACGAAGAGTTTTTTGCTCAAATAATTAGTGATAGTAAAAAAAGACTGTTGGTTTTAAAGTTGTTGTCCAACTTTTTTAACCATCAGGATTTTATTAGCATAATAATTCGAACAAAAATAATTCACAATCTTTTTGAAAAAAACAAGGATCTCGACACCAACAAGCTCGAACTTTTTCACATTCAGTATACGGATACCCTTATCAATTTATTTCAAAAAATAAAGAAAAATAAGGAACAGCAGTATTTATTATTGTCTGATGAGATTTATATAAATGATGATTACATCTCTAAAATAAATTCAGAGATTGATAGTAAAAGAATTTCTCAACGCATAAGGTTGCATTCACAAACAATGTCTCTAAAACTAGAGGAGATGTATAAAATGTTTGTGACTGATGATGACAAAGCTTTTAACTGGAACGAGATTACAAATTTTTCAAATGATTTCAAAGCTGATTACTACAGAGAAATATCCTTGGAAAAGTATCAGGAATTAGTTTGTTTTGATAGAAAAACTTATGAGAATAAAAGTGCTATTGTAGAAAAAAAACTTTTAGGGCGCTTAAATATTTTAAACTTCAAAGTTAAGTTCTTATGTGGGTTAGTTTGTAAAAATGAAGTAATTGAAGTATACCAGTTTAGAGATTCTAATGATTTGTTTATTTACATAATGAACAATAAATCCTTTTTCTTTTTAAATGAAGAAGACAGAGAAGGTCTTGATATTTCTAAAAATTATTCTGGTAAAAATGAAATTGTAGAAGATTTAAAAACAAAGAATAAAGCATTAAATAAAAAACTAAAAACAGTAAAAACTGATTTAACAGATGATGTCCAAATAGTATTAAATGAATATTTACAAAAAATTTCATCAGTAGATTTCTTAGATGATTTACAAAATGTAGATGAGCAAACAAATATTTTAAAGGCAATGTTAAACATTAATATTAATTAGAATTATGGCTATTAATTTAGAAAAAGGACAAAGACAATCTATCGATGCACCCAAATTCACTGTAGGACTTGGTTGGGATAGTAATTCCAGTAGTACTGGTGAAGATTTTGATTTAGATGCAAGCGTATTTCTTGTTGGAGAAAATGGTAAAATCAGTAATGAAAATCATTTTGTCTATTATAATAATTTAAAGTCACCTGATGGTGCTGTTACGCATTCTGGAGACAACCTTTCTGGTGCGGGAGATGGCGATGATGAACAAGTTGTAATCGATTTATCAAAAATAGCGGCAGATATCAAAGAAATTTGTTTTGTGGTAACAATCCACCATGCTGATACTAGGAGACAAAATTTTGGACAAGTTCGTAACTCTTTTATTCGAATTGTTGACCAAACCAATACAGAGTTAGTAAAATACGAATTAGATGAAGATTTTTCTATTGAAACAGCAGTTGAATTTGGTAGAATTTACAAAAGAAACGACGAGTGGAAATTTGAAGCCGTAGGAATTGGTATGAAAGGCGGGTTACAAGATTATTTAAATAAGTATAACTAAAAAAAAAAATATAAAATGGCAATTAACTTAACTAAAGGACAAAGAATAAACCTAGAAAAAAGTAATGGTAATAAATTACAAAATATTTGTGTTGGAATAAACTGGGGGGCAATAGAGAAAAAAGGCTGGTTCGGTGGAAAATCAAAGGAGGCAGTAGATTTAGATGCATCATGTGCTTTATATGATGATAATAAAAATTTAATAGACATTATATATTTCGGTCAGCTAAGATCTAAAGACGGTTCAATTGCTCATAGTGGTGATGATTTGACTGGAGATATGGGGGGTGATGATGGATTAGACAATGAAATTATAACTGTAGATTTTTCAAGATTAAGCGCTTCTTGTAGTTATGTAGCATTTGTATTAAATAGCTTTCAAGGACATGACTTTGGTACCATTCCTTTTGCTTCAATAAGAATTTATGAAGGTACACCAACAAGAGTTAATGAAGTCTTCGCAACATTTGATATTGCAAATGGTTCCGGTTTTGCTGGTCACGTTTCTATGGTTATGGGTGTTTTTTATAAGAAAAACGGAGAATGGAAATTCAATGCTATTGGAGAACCTACTAAGGATAAAAAATTAGAGCAAACAGTCAATACTGTAACCAATCAATATTTATAACATGAGAAGACTACCCGTATATTTATTATTAGACACCTCTGGTTCCATGTCAGGAGGACCAATAGAAGCTGTAAAAAATGGGGTACAAATAATGATTAGTTCATTAAGACAAAATCCTCAAGCTATTGAAACTGCTTTTTTAAGCGTTATCACTTTTGATACTACGGCACAGCAAATAATTCCGCTAACTGATTTAGCTTCTTTCCAAATGGTAGATATTAAAGCTACCGGAGTTACAGCTTTAGGAGAAGCTTTAAAACTAGTCAGTAATAAAATTAATACTGAAGTTCAAAAAACAACCACGGAGCAAAAAGGAGATTGGAAACCATTAGTTTTTATAATGACTGATGGAATACCTACTGATGATTGGCAAAGCGGTTTAAATGAATTCAAGAAAACTAAAGTGGCGTTTACTGTAGCTTGTGCTGCAGGAAATGGTGCAGATACTAATATATTAAAACAAATTACAGACAATGTAGTTAGTTTAGATACTGCTGATAGTGCAAGTATTGGTAAATTCTTTCAATGGGTGACCGCTTCAATTGGAGTGAGTTCCACAAAGGTGGAGGAATCTGGAAAAGAAGTAATTGGATTAGATGAATTGCCTCCACCACCCTCGGAATTAAATATTGTTGTTTAACGATTATGATTCTTTAAAACATTGCTTTAAATGTCAGTAAAGTGACTTATATAGAATACAAAACATAAAACCTTTGTGAAAATCGAAGGTTTTATGTTCTTAATAACAGTAAAAATTACTTTAGGAAGTCTTTAATTAATTTATTATCTAAAAAAACACATGAGAAGATTACCCGTTTATTTTTTATTAGATACATCAGGTTCAATGCGTGGTGAGCCAATACAAGCATTAAACAATGCTTTAAGTGGCATGATAAATACATTACGGTCAGATGCTCAGGCATTAGATTCGCTATGGATTAGCATTATAACTTACGACCGTGAAGTAATTGAAGTTGCTCCGTTAACTGAATTAGTTAGTTTTCAACTTCCAGAAATAATATGTCCTCAAAGTGGCCCAACAAATACAGGAGCAGGTTTAGAATTTGTAATTGAAAAAGTGACAACTAATGTAATAAAAAGTTCGCCTACGCAAAAAGGAGATTGGAAACCACTACTTTTTGTTTTCACCGATGGTAAACCCTCTGATATGCCTCTTTACAGAGAAAAAATTATCGAAATCAAAAGATTAAACTTTGGTGCCGTTGTTGGTTGTGCTGCTGGACCAAAAGCTGACGATCAAATTTTAAAAGAATTAACTGAAAATGTGGTGCACCTAGACTCTGCTGATAGTGCTACATTAAAACAGTTTTTCAAGTGGGTATCTGAAACTATTGAGCAAGGTAATAAAAGCCAAGGAACAGGAGAAAGTACTACGTTGCCTCCGCCTCCAAGTGAAATAACTGTTGTAATATGATAGCAAAAATTTTAATAAGTATTTTGATTATAGGGCTGTTTTTATATTCAAAATTATTACCCTACAAAAACAAATTAAATCCTCAGTACAAGAAAATCTTTGATTTTTTTAATAGCATTTTTTCACCGATATTTATTTTTTTTAAAAACATGATAAAACCTTTCCAAGTGGGATACGGTTTATCAATTGATATGTCACAAATAGTGTTGCTGATTATTTTATTAACTCTCCTAATATTTTTCTAAAATGAGAAGATTACCTATATATTTCTTAATTGATATTTCAGAGTCAATGGTTGGGGAACCTATTCAACAAGTTGAAGAAGGATTGGCCACTATTATCCAAGCATTAAAGACGGATCCCCATGCTTTAGAAACCGTTTTTGTATCTATAATAGTTTTTGCAGGACAGCCTAAAACTTTAGTTCCTTTACAAGAAATTGTGAGTTTCTACCCTCCCAAATTCCCTATCGGTAGTGGTACTTCTTTAAGTAAAGGTTTAGGACATTTAATGCATGAACTAAGAACTAACATTGTCAAAACGACCTATGAAGTTAAAGGTGATTGGAAACCTATTATTTTTCTATTTACTGACGGAGTGCCTACTGATGATAGTAAAGCAGCTATCAATGAATGGAAACAAAATTGGAGTAAAGCAGCCAACTTAATAGCTGTTTCATTTGGAAATAATACAGACGCTAAACTATTATCTGAATTAACTGACACAGTGTTAGAATTTAAAAACACCAATGTTCAATCTTACAAAGAGTTTTTTAAATGGGTAACTGATTCTATCAAAACAAGCAGTATAAGTGTTGAAAATAACACTACAGGCTTTGAATTAGCAAAATTAGATGGTGAAACGCTTTCTAAAATTAATTTAGAAAAATTAAATACTAACAATCAGTCGGTCGATGATAATTTTGTTGTTCTTAATGGTAAGTGTCAAAATACTAAAAGACCTTATTTAATGAAATACCGAAAAACAATCGTACCCTCACAATTTGCTGGTGTTGAATTAAGCACTAAAAGCTATAAATTAGTTGGAGCTTATCAAATTGACAATTCCTATTTTGAATTAGCTGATAATACTAGTTTCAACAATACCGTCAATAGTGATGAGTTGATAGGTGGCCCCACTTGTCCTTGCTGCGGGAATCAAATTGCATTTGCTGTTTGTACTTGTGGTAAAATACATTGTATTGGTGAAGAAGAAATAAGTAGCTGTCCTTGGTGTGATAATCAAGGTAGATACGGTACTGGCGGCGGTGGTTTTGATGTTAATAGGACACAAGGCTAATCTATGGAAGAGATAGAAAAATACATCAAAGCATTTTTATCGCAAAATAAGATCGATATTACGGCTAATAAAGCTGCGCTCTTTAAATCCTTTATTGAAAATGAAGAGAATATTAATTCCGTAAAAATAATTCAAGAAAATCAGAGAAAGATTATGGTCAATTGGAAATTAAAAACAAGAATTGATGATATCATTTCGCAATCTATTTCATTACCTAATGGAACAGTAAATAAAAATTATGAAACAAAAATTGACTTTGACAAACTTGGTTGGAGCGACTTCATATCTTTTGAAATTCAAGGTCTAGAACAAATTGGTTTAGAATTCAACCCCGAAGACAAAATACTTTTTGGAAACCCAAAAATAAGTGGTGATCTAAAAATACAAATTTTATTTCGTGTTGAAGGAGAAGATGACAATATTACTCCTAATGTAAAAACAATCACTTTAATTATAAATCCCGATCCAAAATCATTGTGGAAAAATATTGAAAGTGATCAAGATGACCCTTTTTGGAAGGAAGATAATGTTTCAACATCAAGTGATTTTTTAGATAAGAAAATAGTTATTGCTTCTAAAAGAGGTAGAAGTCATGCTAATGTGGGTTCTTTTAGAGATGATCATTTTACGTACAAAAATATTAATGATAGTGGCTGGAGCGTTGTGGCAGTTTCGGACGGTGCAGGTTCTGCAAGTTTATCAAGAGAAGGCTCAAAGATCTCTTGTGAATTAATAGTTAGTTATTTTGAAGAACATTTTACGCCAGAAAATTTAAAAGAATTTGATGAGACATTGTTTAATCATCACAATAAAACAGGAGAAGATACCTCAAAAAAAATAAGCCGTTTTGTCTACGAAAACCTTTCTAAAGCAGCATGGTTTGTAAATAAAGAATTAGAAAAAACTGCTACTAAACTAGAAAGACCATTAAAGGATTTTCATGCTACTTTAATTTTTACTCTAGTAAAAAAATATGATTTTGGTTATGCCATTTTAAGTTTTGGAGTTGGGGACTGCCCTATTGGACTAATTAATAAAGATATGACTGAAATTAAACTAATGAACTGGTTAGATGTAGGCGAGTTTGGTGGAGGAACACGTTTTATAACCATGCCTGAAATATTTCAGAGTGAACAATTTCAAACAAGATTTGGGTTTAAGCTAGTTGATGATTTCTCTTATTTAATGCTAATGACTGACGGTATTTATGATCCAAAATTTGTAGTTGAAGCAAATTTAGAAAAAATAGAAAAATGGAATGAATTTCTAGTAGATTTACAAGGTGAAAATCAAGAGGGTCTTAAAGTAGATTTTAACTATGAAAATGCCGAAATAGCAGACCAACTTTCGAATTGGATGGATTTTTGGAATCCCGGAAATCATGATGACAGAACTCTTGCAATAATCTATTAGAATATGAAGACAATTACGGTACAATCAATTAATGATAAATCTAAATCATATCAATTCGTTGATAATGGAGAGCCTATGCGAGGCGGTGTCAAAGATGTTTATTTTAGTCCTGATAAGAAATATGTTGTTGCTATTTATAGAGACAAATTAGATTTTAACCAAAAAGAACGCCTTCAAAAAATCACAAATTACTATTTGCCTCAAATTAAAAATAAAGAGGCTGGGGATTATTATTTGAACGAAGTATTTAGATGGCCAACTGATATTATTGACTATAATGGTTTGACTGGAATAATTGTTCCTTTATATCATTCAAATTATTTTTTTAAAAAGGGATACGAAACAAGTGATCTAATAAAAGATAATGAGAAAGAAGGTAAATGGTATGCGGGAGCAAAATTTAGAAATACTCAGTTTCCCCTGAAACTGGCAAAATCAGAATTAGGTGACTGGTTGAGTTATTTTCAGGTATGTGTAAACTTGACTCGTGGAGTAAAAAAAATGCATGCTATGGGTTTGGCACACTCTGATTTATCATATAAAAATGTTTTGATTGATCCTGTTCAAAAGACTGCTTGTATAATTGATTTAGATGGTTTAGTTGTTCCTGGTATGTTTCCTGCAGAAGTAATAGGTACAGCTGAGTTTATTGCTCCAGAAGTATTAGCATCTAAACATTTAAATAAAAACGATCCAAACAGAAAACTGCCAAATAGATTAACGGATTTGCACGCTTTGCCTATTCTTATTTACATGTTTTTATTGCATAGACATCCTTTAAAAGGTGGGAAAGTGCATGATTTAGACACGGAGAAAGATGATTTATTGTCAATGGGAGAAAAGGCACTATTTATTGAACACCCTACCAATGCAATGAATAGACCCAAACTAGACCAAGTTTCTAAATGGGATCTACCTTGGGCCGATGTTAATAAACTGCCTTACACACTTACAGGTCCCTATCTAAAAGCTTTATTTGATAAAGTTTTTATAGATGGTTTACACAACCCCATGCAAAGACCAACTGCTGAGGAATGGGAAATAGGTTTATTAAAAACAACTGATTTAATGCAAAAATGCTACAATAGTTCTTGTGAACAAAAGTGGTATGTTTTTGATAACACAAATTCACCAAAATGTCCCTTTTGTGGTACACCTCATAAAGGAACATTACCTATCTTAGACCTTTATTATCAATTTAAAGACGCTGTTTGGAAACCAGAGAATCATCGTTTAATGGTTTATGATAATCAATATCTTTTTCAGTGGCATATTAATCGAAATACCACTCGAAATGAAAAATTAAGTACTGAGCAAAAGGTTCCTGTAGGGTATTTTACTTTTCACAATAATAAATGGGTATTAGTAAATCAAAAAATGACCTCTTTAAGAGATGTAACTGAAGACAAAGAAATCCCTATAGGTAGCATGGTAGAATTAACAGATGGAAAAAAATTGTTACTCTCAAAAGAAGAAGGTGGACGTGTTGTAGTAATTACAATGGCCAATAAATAAATAATTTAAATAACTTTAATTAAACAAATGGAAACAAACATTATCGATTTACATCCTGGACTAGTAGTCGGATTCGCAGTAGTAATTTTTATAATGCTGTTATTAGATTTAGGTATCTTTAACAAAAAAGCACATGAAGTATCTTCAAAAGAAGCGTTAACTTGGAGCGTTATTTGGATTTCACTTTCAATGGTGTTTTCTGGAGTAGTATATTATATCTTTAACCAAGATGCTGGTGGACATGAGGTTGCCGTAGAAAAATTCACACAGTTTCAATTAGCATATTGGATTGAAAAAGCACTTTCAGTAGATAATCTCTTTGTTTTTATTTTAGTTTTTGGCTTTTTTAAAGTTCCTAAACACCTGCATCATAAAGTGTTATTTTGGGGTATTATAGGTGCTTTACTATTTAGAGCCATATTTATATTTGCTGGAGTAGGTATTATTAATCTAACTTATTTGGAATCATTTTTAAAGAATGATAGCACTACATTTTATGCGGTGTGGAGTTTAATCGCACTTTCTTTAATTGGATTAGCTATAAAGTTCCTAAAGGATGAAAAAGCATTTTTAATTCTAGCAATAATTTTCGGATTATTTATTTTAGGAGGAGTTAATGCTAAATATTTTCTTGACGTAAATCAGCTTGATTTACCTCCAATTAATTTGGTAATGACAATATTTGGTTTGTTCTTGATATATGCAGGAATACAATCTTGGGGTAGCGGAGAAGGTGATGAGGATGAGGATTTTAGTGATACTGCGGGTGCAAAACTTGTGCAAAAATTTTATAAAGTTTCAGATAATTACGACGGTGACAAATTCTTTACTTTGCAGAATGGAATGAAGATGGCAACACCGTTACTGGTTGTTGTAGCGGTAATTGAATTTACAGATGTATTATTTGCAGTAGATAGTATTCCTGCAATTTTTGCCATATCTAAAGATCCATTTATCCTTTACACGTCAAATATTTTTGCGATATTAGGGTTAAGATCATTATATTTCTTGCTTGCGAATTTTATACATATGTTCAGTAAATTACCTTATGGTTTGGCTATAATTTTAAGTTTCATTGGATTCAAAATGCTAATTTCTCCATGGTTTCATATTCCATCTCCAATTTCATTAGGAATTGTGGGTGGAATTCTTGTGCTTTCTGTAATTGTGTCTATAATGTATCCAGAATCTACTGAGGAATAATAAAATTAATGCTTACTATAATTTGAAAAGACCTCCATTAAAAGAGGTCTTTTTTTGGCTCAAATAAAAATTGGGAATAAGTCCTATAATTAAAGAAAAAGCAAATGGATTTTTCAATATTTTCATATTTTCTACCCGAAGATTTATTATTTCATTTTGATATTGTCGATTTCAAATAGGTAGGAGGATACTGTCCTAAAAAAGTATGCAAAGTAAAAAAGTTGTGTTTTTAAATTACTATCAATAAAATTATAAGCTAATGAACCTTAAACACAATTAAATTTCGGAATTATTATTGAAGATAGCAAATTTTGAAAACGACACAAATTTACTCATGCAAATGACTCATGACGTGTTTATGAAAAGTGAGCGCCATTTATAGAAGCAGGAGAACACAAGAGATTATGCTAATGGTTATTGCCTGAGAAAGTTCGTACTCGCAGAGATAAATCTGTTACTAAAGAAGGATATTTTACGATACTAGGTATTAAAGAAGATGGATCAAGGGAGATTTGAGTATTATAAATCACCCAACTGAAGGGGTATTATTGTGGCAATATGAATTAGAGGAGTTAAAAGTTAGAGGAGTTTCTAGACTAGGTTTAGTGGTTTCTGATGGACTAAGTTCCATTGAAAATGCTACAGCAAAAGTATTTCCAACAATAAAGCATCAATTGTGCGTAGTACCTATAAAACGCAATATATTGGCGATTTTTCCCAGAATAAAAAGATTAGAAATAGCAGAAGAACTATTGCAAGTTTTTGCAATTGACATTAAAGATATAACACCTGTTAAAGGATTTGAAAATTTATATAAATTCGTAGAGAAGTACAAAAGAGTATCTTAGTTTAAAGTCAATTTTAAACCAGCGGAATACCACTTATTTTACGTATTTAGACTACCCAATTTCAATACAAAGAATGGTATATTCTACTTAACTGGATAGAACGACAAACGTGTTTTAAAAATAAGAAAATCGATACCAAGTCCTGAATAAGTTCTGTTTTTAATGGTTGCAGTAGCTATGGAAAAAGAAAATAAATCATATAAATTCCTTGTATCCGCCTTTAGAGTAGTTGCAGAATTAAAAAGAATAATGAAACAATAAAAACAACTTTCACACACTTTTTAATACACCATCTATTAATACCAAAACGGATCAATCCTAAAAGTTGGGGAGAGATTTGATTTTTATTAAATTAGCAGATAAAAAAGTACCCCTTGGAAAATTATATAGAACTATTAAAACTCATACTGCCAGAATTAATTGTTGAACACTTTGATTTGGTGAATACCAAAACTGAACAAGAGAAAATGCATTTGTTTTTTGAAGAAAAGAGTGCTCCACCCAAAGAGTATAATAATCGACAACTAGTTTCAAAAGGTTTTTTACATGAGATTACTATTCAAGATTTTCCACTTAGAGGGAAATTCGTATATCTCCATATTAAAAGACGTCGTTGGACAGATAAAGAAACTCAAGAAATCATACAACGAGATTGGAATATTGTAGCACAAGGAACCCGCATGACTCATGAGTTTGCGGATTTTTTAAAAGAAATTAATAGATACTAAAGCAAACGATTGTCATACTATTGGTTTTTTCTTTGGTGTTAATGGTAAAAAATTGCAACGACAATATAAAAAACATCTTAGTAATTTTTCCAATTGGGAACAACGAGAACTTGCAAATGAGTGGCTAATTTTCCCTGAAAACATGGGTAGTCATTTATCTATAGACGAAGTAAACTTTTCAATGGGAGAGCTTTATACCGTAGTGACCAATAAAGCAGGAAAAGGTAAAAAAGGTTCTATTGTAGCCATTATTGCTGGAACAAAAGCAGAAGTAGTTATTAATCATTTACAAAGGATAGATTTTAAAAAACGTTCTCAGGTTATTGAAATTACTCTAGACATGGCTAATAGCATGAAATTAATTGCTAAAAAATCTTTTCCAAAAGCAACACAAGTAACAGATCGTTTCCATGTTCAAAAACTTGCTTTAGAAGCTGTACAAGAAGTTCGCATTAGATTAAAATGGGAGGCGCTAGATCAAGAAAACCAAAGCATATTAGAAGCTAAACTCAACAATGCACCTTTTATATCTAAAGAATTCTCTAACGGAGATACTGCCAGGCAATTACTCACCAGGAGCAGGTTTCTACTCTACAAAAGCCCTAACAAATGGAGCGAAAGTCAAAAAGATAGGGCAACAATAGTATTTGAAGCATATCCAGAAATTAAAACAGTTTACTTTTTAAGTCAAAAATTACGCAATATTTACAATAACAATACTGATAAACTAATAGCTATCAAAAAATTAGCACACTGGTATAACGACGTTGAGCGCTTAGGAATAAAAAGTTTTAATACAATAATGAATACCATTAAAATTAACTATGATTCTATTTTGAATTATTTTGGTAATAGAAGCACTAATGCTTCTGCAGAATCTTTCAATGCTAAAATAAAGGCTTTTAGAAATCAGTTCAGAGGTGTTAGAAAAGTTGATTTCTTTCTATTTAGATTAACTAAATTATTTGCTTAATCCCCAACTTTTGCGCTTGATCCATTAAATATAGATGGCAAGCAATTAACATCGAGAATGATGCTATTGAAAAAGCTAAATCCACAAAAACTAAATTCGAACCCAAAATACTATCAAACGGTGATACCATTAAGCAATTATTAGCTAGAAGCCGCTATATCTTATGCAAAAACAAATCAAAATGGACTGAAAACCAAACTGAAAGAGCGAGATTCTTATTCGAATTGTATCCTGATATTGAAAAAGCATACCAGCTATGTCAAGACTTACGAAATGTTTTTGAGAATACTACCGATAAAATTTATGGTCTAAGCAAATTAGCTCGATGGCATGAAAAAGGGATCATAACTAAAACTTTCAGGAGAGCTCCCACATAAATACATAATTAATTAAAAACAAAAAACCCCTATCCGATAAGGATAGGGGTTTTTAAAGAAAGGCGACGACATACTCTCCCACATAACTGCAGTACCATCTGCGCAGGCGG
>NZ_JABSNK010000017.1 GCF_013294005.1 Flavobacterium gelidicaeli | reverse complement strand
TATTTTTACCCATCGTTATTTGAATTTTGCAACTCTAAATTACGATTATTTTAAGAAGCCATTAATTTGGCTTCTTTTTTTATCGGACAACAATGCCCTAAAATGATATTTTTTAAATTAGTTTGACCCCAACCTATATTACCGACAAAGCTTGGAAACCAAAGTAGATTTGTTATAAAAATATTTTTATCTTTTAAACTCGAATGCGATTTGGAAATGAAATTTTTTAACGAATACTTTTGCTTCGTATTTTGATCATAAGCAGAACTCATCTTTCCTTTGTACTTTACCATAACATCATTCGCGGTAAATGTAATTCCTGAATTGGTATGTGATTTTAATTCAATATTTAACAACAACGATTTAAAATTAACTTCCTTTTTGGTCTGATTATGTTCTATTTCATATTTTTGGTGTTCACCATTAAAGTACTTATGAGGACAAAAGACACTATATGAGTAGTTCTCTAAATTCATCCATATTACAAGATCAATATCTTCAGGATCCTCCCCAATTGCTTTAAAATTAGGTTTAATTAAAATCGTTCCATTTATTTCATTTTTATTCTGAAATTCATTTTTAAAAGCTGTTTCCAATAGAATCGCAGCTCTATATTCTTCTGACCCTATACCTGATATTACTTCTTCTCCTATAATTTTAATTATAACACTCATTTAATCTTTTTTTTAATTTGAATAAAACTTAAATTTATCATTCATAAATACTTAATCCATTCTCTAAACCTTTCCCATCCTCAAAGTATCATACACAATCTGCATCCCATCAGTAGCTTTCTCATTGATATAATGAATAGAACGCTCCCTATGTACTTCCATTTCATTTGCCTTTGGGTCAACAATAACCATTTGACTACCAAAGGGCACATAATTTGGAAGAGAATTAGCAGGATAAACTAATAATGAAGTTCCTACTACAATGCAGATAGAACAACTTACAACCTCTTTAATTGCGTTATCTAATATTTCAGCATCCAAAGCTTCTCCAAACCAAACAACATCTGGACGCAACTGATTATTTTCATCACACATTTCTCCTAAAAGAATATCCTTTTCCCAATCATAGCGTAATTTACCATTAACAGAAGAACGTGCTTTCATCAATTCGCCATGCAAATGAATCACTCTAGTAGAACCAGCTCGTCCATGCAAATCATCAACATTCTGGGTGATCACGACGACCTCATATTGTTCTTCTAGTTTTACAATTAATTTGTGGGCTAAATTAGGTTGTGCTACTATGCATTGTCTTCTCCTTTGATTGTAAAAATCCAACACCAAGGAAGGATTATTGGACCAAGCTTGAGGTGTACATATAGCTTCTATTTTATGATTTTCCCAAAGTCCATCTTTAGAACCCCTAAAAGTTTGTAGCCCGCTTTCAGCTGATATACCTGCTCCTGTAAAAAATACAATTTTTGGCTTTTGTGTCATTATTAGTATTATTAGCTATAAAATCTAGACGTTTAAACTTAAATTATCGTTATCAAGACTTTCTTTATTTTTATTTAAATAGTTACTAAATTCGTCTTGCTCCTTCCTAATTTCCCTGTCTTTTTTATCAGCTATTTCTTGAATAGATAATTGAGTCTTCACTTTTTCTTCAGGTTCATGATACTTTTCCCAAATTTTGACATAGAGCCCAAAACGGGATGTTTAGGCAATCGTACTATTTTTTGCTCAGTCAAAGCTTGTGCGAGATAGTTTCGGATGGACCGATCCAAATAATAGCGAAATGTAACTTCGTGAGTTACATCAAAACACTTTGCCGAATTAATCAATGCCAAGTTACCTTCATTAATTAGGTCTTGAAAAGAAACGCCTTTGTCTACAAACTCCGATGCAATTGAAACTACAAAATGTAGATTCGCTCTAACCAATTTCTCGTGTGCTTTTTGATCGCCCGTTTTGATCAATAAAATTAATTCTATTTCTTCTGTATCAGTAAGTGAAGTGAATTTTTCAATTTGCTGTAAATAATTGTTTACAGCAACTTCTTCTTCCGTTTCACTTTGCTTTTTATTTATTTCTAATTTTCTCATATCTTTATTGTATTTCAACTAGTATACCTTGCACCACATAATAAATAAGTTTTTTTAATACCGGTTTATTGAATTTTTGGATAAGCATTTCCGAATAGTGGTCTAATTGTCCGCTGTATTTTCCGGCATAGAAATCAGAACCAAAAGTGAAAATTTCTTCTTTTTTTCCTGGAAACGATTTGTAATCAATTAAAATTAATCCTTCTGCCGTTTCTAATACTAAATCTGCCTCTCCCCTAACGCAAAAATCATTTCCTAATTGTTCCAAATGAATTTCGGGATACTCTTCTACCACATCAAAATTAGCTTGAATAAACTGATTAAAATGCCCTATATTTTCTAAAAAAGAGGTTTCATCAATTCCAAGAGAGTTGTTTTGATTTAAAAGTGAAATGATGCTACTAATAGCTTCCTTTTTGCGGGAATAAAGCATATGGTGCAATACATTTCCTAAAACTTCTGGTACCGCTTTTTTAAATTTTAATCGATCGTGTACTTCTGCAATAGGTAGAATTTCACTTTTAGCAAGACCAGCACTCTGACTTGGTGAAATATAAAAAGGTTTGTCTTGCATTACCGCTATTGATTTATCAAAATACAACACTTCATCAAAGCTTGGTACAGTTGTTCTTTTTTCTTCAAATATAAACTGCTGATACTGAAAAGCGTTATTGGTATCGAATAAATCTAAAGTAATTGAAGCAGAATTACTAAGTGATTTCGACTCAAAACTACTTTCCCAATTAAAATTAGAAAACGTACGCTCACCCCAAGACAAATTTTTGTTTGTATTTGAACTAAAAATTAAACAATCCCTAGATCGTGTAATTCCAACGTATAGCAATCGCTTCTTTTCGTTCAAAGTAGCATTAAAAATCATTTGGTAATTCTCAGTATTCTTCAATTCCTCCATTAATTCCTCATTTGGACTTTTAGCCGTACCAAAAGGCCAAAATAGAAATTCGATATACCGATTGCACAATGGTTGAGTCAAATTTAAATCCCCAGACTGTTTAATCCTTGATTTGAAAAAGTCCTTTCTAAAAAATTCACTATCTGCAAAATAATCTTTTTCTAAATCACCTAAGATTACAACGGACCATTCCAGTCCTTTCGATTTATGATAGGTCATTAATTGTATTGCATCTTCATCTGTCGTAAGTGCCTGTTGATTATAGGCTGAATTTTTTTCAATAAAATCAATAAACCCCAGCAAACTACTGCCTAGATTACTTTTTAAGCAACTGTCCTCGTACTCTTCAGCAATCGTTATGAAGCGTAATAAATTAGCTCTTCTTAGTTGATGATTTCCAAAATTTGTAAGCTCTTGAAAGTAATTAAATTCATTGATGATAAAGTTGATCGCATAAAAAACAGAAAAACCTTTGATATGCTCTTTGAACTGCACAATCTTTTCGTTAAAACTAGTATCCTTTAGCCAGTAAGTTTTAAAATCACTCTCGATTTCAGTTTCTTTCGATAACAGAAAATCAAAACGGTTTTGGAATAACTCTTCTGTAGTTCCCGTAAATCCAGTTAAAATTGCCATTTCAGCATTAGCCAATGAACTCGATGGTTCCATTAGCAGGGAGATACTATTTTTGAAGAAACGATACTCGATGGTTTCAAGTAAACCCTCTGTTGCTGCATTAACTTTCAATCCTTGCTCTAATAAACTTTTTGATAGCCCTTGAACATTTATATTAGTTCCAAACAAAACGCAAATATCCGAACCTCTTAGTCTTCGATGATTCGAAATTGACTTATCGAATATAAATATTTCCTGTTCCAACAGATTTTTAATCTGACAAGATAACTGGTTGTTGTATTTATCATTACTTGCACTTTTAAAATTGCCTTTAGCAGCATTTTCCAAAAAATTCCAAAATTGCAAACTATTTGCACCCTGTATATCTTGCGATTGATTGCGTGCAGGAAACAATGAAATAGTCTCTACCCCTGTCATGGGATGAATTGAAACTTGTTCCTTCCAAGCGGCAAACAATTCTGAGTTTTCTTTTCCTAATAATTGATTTCGATCTTCAATATATATTTCGGACAGTTGTTGTGAGAGACTTTGAGAAAATACATTATTGGTAAAACCTACTAATTCTGGAGAAGAACGCCAGGACATTTTGAGCATTTCTACTTTTAAATTATCATTGTTTTGCTTAGAAAACTTTTTCATTATCTCATCAATCAATACAGGATCAGAACCTCTAAAGCCGTATATAGCTTGTTTCGGATCACCTACCCAATACGATTGTCCTACTAAATTGGAAAGTTGTATAAATATTGAAAGTTGTATAGGGTTACAATCTTGAAATTCGTCTACCATTACCAATTGTACCGTATGTTGTATTTCCTTTTTAACTTGTTCATTATTTAATAATTCCAAAAAATGGACTTCCATATCGGTAAAATCGACATAACCACTATCTTGTTTATACCCTTGATATTTTTGAATACTACGAGCAGTAAGGTCAAAAATTAGTTGAATATATTCAATGTATTTTACTTGTAAAACGAACGCTTTTGAAAAATCAAATTCCAATAATTGTTCTCGACTTGACAGATATTTGGCTGCACCAAAAGCAGCAACAATCGTTTTAAAATATCTATCTATTGACTGTAAATCAGAAACCGTCAATTCCTTCTTTATAAATCTAGAAAGCTCTAATTGCAGCTCTACAGCCTTCGCATAATTTTGATTGCTTACAGGGTTCTCTGCCAATACAGTACTATTGTGCTCAAAAATTGATTGAATTTCAGTTGATGAAATAGTACCCCTAAAAATAGATTTTGCTTGTGAAATAGACTGATTTAAACTCCGAGGATCATTCGCTAAGTCGATTTGATTAATCAAACATTTATCTACCAAACTTTTCACATCCGTTTGCCATTGATTAGGATTGAATGATGAAAATAGTCCAGTAGTAAAATTAAATTCGCTACAAAGAGAATTGATCTTAAGTAATTCTTGTTCGGTAGGCACCAATGCAATCGAACTTGCAAAAAATGAATCTTTTTGATTATCTGATATTTCCTGAATTTCAGGCGAAAGTCCTAAAATGTACCAGTATTTTTTTACGAACTGATATCCCACTGAATCTATTGTACCAATAAAAGCTTCATTTAATTGTTGTGCTTCGTCAAACATTTGATGTTCCAACAACCTCGTCTGAGCTCTTTCTTTAATTTCATTTGCTGCTTTTTTTGTAAAAGTGGTAAACAATACTTGATTGGCTTGTCCAGGATGAGCTTGTACCCATTTTAATAATTTTTCAGTAAGTGTATGTGTTTTTCCACTACCTGCTCCGGCGTATATGAACGTAATATTTCTCATAATTAATTCAGTTGTCCTTTAAAAAGTTTTAAATCCGAATAGGGTTGTACTTTTTTCATTTTTCTATCTTCAAGTAATTCTATTTTTCCTGAGGCAGCGTGGTAATGCAATTCATCAAGTGGAAATCCCTCGCCAGTTTCAATCAATCCTTCACTAAATTCTTTCCAACGAACTGCTAATGATGTATTAATTTTTTCTAGAACAATAGCATTTGAAAAATCACAATTAACTACTAATACATTTTGTCCTGATAATTGTTTCGTTGATAGAAATTTATTTTGATTAAAAAGAAAATAACCACAAGAATTAGCATCCACACTCTGCATTGCAGCAGCATATAAACTCAACTGTATAGCTTCTTCGGTTTCTATCTTTTCCTTGTATTTTTTATCAGACAAAGTCCACTTCATATCGACTATAAAAGGTTTTCCATTCTCGTCTTCCAAAACAAGGTCAATAAAACCAATAATATGCATATTTAATTCAGCAATAAAACAATCGCCTTCTTTGGCTAATGGTTGTTCACAAGAAATTATTTTGAAATTGTTTTCGTTGATTAGTTGAACCAAACTCTGAAAAGATTCTATAAATTGCTTTTTAAACAAAGACAATTCAAAACGGCTTTCATCCTGCATAAAAAACATTCCTTCTTCTTGAATAATTTTTTGAAAATTACTTGTAACTTCCTCTTCAGAAAATTGAATTGGATAAATATTCTTCTCTTTTGCAGATAATAACAATTGCTCTACAACTCTATGGGCAATATTTCCTTTCAGTTGATTATCCTCTGGTATACTTGCGATTGCGGTAGGTCTTAGCTTCAACACATAATTTATTACCCAGTCAAAAGGATATTGGATCAAGCTTTCTATACTCGATGCGCTTTCAATTGAACGCTTTGCGAAATTTTTAGCACAATCGATTTTAACGTAGGTGGTGGCTTGTGGTAACTTAAGCAGTTTGTTTTTAACTAGCGATCCAGCATCTAAAAAGCTGCTATCTATTTTCTTTAAATCAGTAATAGTATTAATTTTAAGAACAATACTATTGTGGAAATCTTTGAAAAAAGTTTCCAATCGAATATGAAAAGGATGTTTCTCTATTGCGCTCGAACCAACATAACATAAAATCAACTGATTGTCAATCGATTGAAAGCCTCGTATTTGTTGTTCAAAATATAATTCTTTAGCACTATTATAGTACGTTGAATGCTCTTTCAAAAAAGAAACTTCTTCAGACAATAAAAATTGTGCTTCATTTTTGGGTATCGGATTATCATAAAAATCCAAGTGAATTACCGTCTTTTTACAAGGAGAAACTATTTGACTATAATCATTCACACAAGTTACACTGCCTTCTTGTCTGTGGTAGTTCAAAAACGTTTTTGGCTTATAAATTTGTTGAAAAGCTTTAACCACATTGGCCAACAATTGTTCTTCTTTTATCAGATCCAAAGTATCCGTACACATTTGATGAATGTATAAAAACTGTTCTGCCAAATCTTGATCAGTGATGCTATGCACTAACTTTAAGCTCCATTTTTGAAGGTATTGTAAAATACTAATTGCTTTTTGAATTGCTTTTGAATTATCCATTTTTTCAAAATTCAAAAACAATTCCACAATTTTGGTCTTTTCTTTAGTTGATTTTTTATCCGAATCAGCAATAAAATCAGCAATAATGGTATTCCAATGATCATTACCAATACCGGGCTTTTCAGAAAAGCAACGCAATAATTGCTTTTTCAATTCATAAGGTAATGGAGAATATTTTGCTTGTAAAAAGGATAGAAAGGTATGCACATTAAAATCGCCCGTAAAAGCTGGAATAATCAATTTGAATAATTGTATGATCTGGGGCTGCGCATTATTTTGAAGCGAACCCGAAGCCGGTTTGTCAAAGGATAATAAACTATAATCAAAATTTACATTATCGTGAGATAGGAACAAATGCTGATCAGAATCTGCCCAATAAGCCATTGCATCATTTAATTCTTGTTGAGTGGTAAATTCCAGAAGAATCAAGCTCTTGTCTTCTTGAAAAGTAGTCAAATTAGACCTATTTTCAATTGAAACTCCGGCAAAACTTTTGGCGAGACAATCTTGAAATAAAGATAAATTGGTTCTTTTTTCAACCGGAATAATAACTTTATTATTTTGTATTACAATGGATTCTAAAAGAGAAAACACTCTTTGCAAATACAAAGGCAGTAATGATATCGTATCTACAACAATCAGTTCTTCCAAATACAATTGCGCTACATTTACAGGTTTTAATTGTTCTATAACCAAATCCCAGCGGTCTATTGTTCCAATGAAATTATTTTCGAACAATCGAAACGACTTTTCAACTTTAGCTAAACTATTTAATCGCTGCGGTTGATTTACTGCTTCGTAATTCCAACCAAAAGAAAGTAAGATGTCGCGATAGCTCAATAATTTTTCTGCTACTTTATATTTGTTGGTTCGAAGTGATTCAGAATAAAAGGAGCCTTCCTCGTGCTCCGTTAATGCCTCTAGATAAGATTTCAACCTAGTTTGTTGACTAGGAAATTTTTGATAAAGCCCCAGTTCTCTTTCCAAAAATAATAATAAACCCAAACTCCCTATAGTTGGTAAATCATTTTCAGTAAAAACGGGAGCATCAAATGAAGTTGAAAAAAGGTGTTTCATATTTTTATTTATAAAAAAGTAAATAGCTAGAGTAAGCTGCAGCCAGAAAAATATTGATTTAAAATAGACAACAAATCAACATCTCAATTTAGTAAGAATATACTAAACAAATATAAGAATGTTTTAGTAACTAATTCAAAATTTAAACTAGTGAAAATGAAATAAACATTTTCTATTTGAAGAATCTAAACAATAGATCATTTTTTTGAATATGCATTTATTTTCATTATGAAATAGCAGTTGCCGTGACAGTTGTACTAAGACTTTTGAAAATATACATCTAGACTTACCCTTGTTTTAATGGATGATGCGCGGTGACAAAGCATGAATTAGACTAAGTCTTCGGGTTCACAGAATCCTTATTTTTCCAATTATTTAGAGTTTTTTCATTTATCGTATCTCCAAGTGAATTAAAATGTTTTACTGCCTCTTTCCTTCCATCAAACTCTTCTACTGCCCATTTTTGTAGTTCAAACTTATACCCTTCTATCATTTGTTTAGTTGTGAGTTTTCTATTAAAATTAAATGATTCTTCGAGATTCTTATCTACTGGAGAATGGTATTTTTTAAATTCATTTTTAGCATATTCAAAAGCATTTGTAACAATTAACAATTCTTTAATTTGTTCGTCAAATAAATTAAAATCATAAAACTATTTCCAATTTTTCATAGTTCCTTGTCCTAATCCTAATGCTTTTTCAGCTTTGCTAATTGATCCATATTTAAAGTTACTCCATGCCTTAACTTGTTTCTTAAATTTCCTTTCCAATTCTTTCATCAAAGTATTTTCTGTAATTCTAAAAACACTTAACTCATTGTCGTTAATTGTTTGTATCTGTGTTTTTGTGGAAAAATCATCGATTACACTTTTTACAATTTCATTTTCTGTGATTTCAATTATTTTTCTGGATTCTTTATAATGATAAATTCTATAATTAAAATATAAACATGCCAACTTATCTAGATCTCTGAATCCTCCTTCAAAACCAGGGGATTTATCTTCTAAAAATTTTTGAAGTTTTGTGTTCGCTGGAAATGATGCGAATGCCTCATAATCTTTTAATGCCTCAAATTTCATTTTTCTCCATGTTTCCTTAAAATCTTTTTGAATGGTCGAGTTATCAGTTTTATAAGAAGGAAATTCTATAACTAATTGACTAATTCTGTCCCACATTATACCTATTAAATGCTTCCCATCTTCTCGTAATTCATCAGCAGGTTTATTTGAAGTGAAAATTATTCTTAAACTTATATTCTTTTCATAACCAAACTTTCCATTAGTTGTTGAAAGAGCTTGAAACAATGATTTTTCAAGTTCATCATTTATTTCATCAATATCATCAATGACGAGAGTTTTAAATTCATTTTCTTCAAAAAGCTTATTAAGGTCATAATTTTTACAAAAGCTTTTTGCCTCTACAAAATTTAATCCCTCTAAGCATTTTTCTTCAAGTTTATCTTTATAAGTTTCTTGAAGCTCTTTTATTGTTTTTTCAATATAAAAACGTTTCCCAACTCCCCTATCGCCAATAACTATCAAACTAAACATTCCTGGGTTTATTAAAAATACCGCAAGCTTTTTCAAAGCAATTTCTCTTTTATTTTCCATTTCAATCAAATTTAAGGTCAAATATTTTACAAACATTAGGAGTAAATTTTCACTAATAAATAAATTTAATGTCATTTATTTTACATTTGCTCTAGAAATTAAAACAACCATAATTATGACAACTAAATTTCTAGATTACAAAAAATCTGAACATTTCTTACACAGTCAATGGGATCGAACGATTGATAACCAACTTCTTTATAAAATACTTCCTTTTGTTGACTGTACTTTATGTGAAAAAGATGTTGTTTTTGTTATGCCATCATTTCTAAAAAAGAAACATGTAGTTAAAAGTGATAAACTGTGTTTAATAATAATTATAAAACATAAATTGTTAATCACGGCATATTGGTGTGACCATCCAAATTACCTATTTAACAAACAGGAAGTAGCTCATTATCAAATTTTATATTAATCCATTAAAAACAAAAAACATGTCTAAAAAACCGAATCACATAGCCGATATTAAAAATCCAAACACTGGAACCAAAGGAACAAACAGTACTTTTGACAAAAATCAATGCAATAGAGGAAAACAAATAAACCCAAATACGAAACCCAAAAGCAATTAACCCTACCTTCAACTCAAATAATAACAGCATGCACATCCTTAAAATAATACATGGTTACCCACCAAATTACAATGCCGGCTCTGAAGTCTATAGTCAATCTATTTGTAACGAACTTGCCAAGAGCAACAAAGTGACTGTTTTCACTAGAGAAGAAAATCCATATGCGAAAGATTTCACCATTCGAAAAGAAGAAATAAATGAAAATCTAGTTTTTTATTATGCCAATAATCCCCAAGGAAAAGATGGCTATAGACATAGTCAATTGGATACTAATTTCGCCGATTTAATCCATGAAATTAATCCAGATATTGCTCATATTGGCCATTTAAATCACCTTTCGACAGGTATTATTGACGAATTAAATAAAGTTAACATTCCTATTATTTTCACATTGCATGACTTTTGGTTAATGTGTCCAAGAGGTCAGTTTTTGACCCGAAGCATTGAAAAAGAAGATAATTTTCAGCTTTGTTCTGGTCAAGAAGATAAAAAGTGTGCCAGCGATTGCTATGAAGTTTATTTTAGCGGAAAAGAAGAAGAGCGTACAGCAGATACCGAAAACTGGACTAGTTGGATCCGTAATCGAATGAAAGAAACCAAAGCCATAATTGATAAAGTAGATCTGTTTATCGCGCCATCAAACTATTTGCGAGACCGATTCATAAAAGATTTTGAAATTCCTGAGGACAAAATAATCTATTTGGACTATGGGTTTCCAGTGGAATATTTAACCCAAACTGAAAAATCTAAAGAAAAGACCAATTATACTTTTGGGTATATCGGTACCCATATTCCCGCTAAAGGAATCAACTTATTGATCGAAGCTTTTTCTAGAATTGAAGCTACAGCTACGCTTAAAATATTTGGTAGAGACAGCGGTCAAAGCACAAAAGCGCTAAAACAACTTTCAAAATTATCTCCTAACCCAGTAGAATTTCATGGAGAGTATATCAATCATAATTTGGCAAATGATGTATTTTCAAACATTGATTGTATTGTAGTACCATCCATTTGGGCCGAAAATTCACCCTTGGTAATTCATGAAGCACAATCATGCAAAGTTCCGGTAATTACAGCTGATTTTGGCGGAATGAAAGAATATGTAAACCATAAAGTAAATGGATTATTATTTGAACATAGAAACGCAAATTCGCTTCAAGAACAAATGGAATTTGCAATTGACAATGCAGAAATGATGAAAGTTTTTGGCAACAAAGGCTACCTACACACCAATGACGGTAGTGTTCCAGACATTGCAAAACATTGTACCAATCTTGAAGAGATATATAATAGCTTTACGAGTCCTAGTAATTTATGGCGAATTACCATTGATACAAACCCTGAAGATTGTAATTTGAAATGCATCATGTGTGAAGAACACAGTCCATACAGCGATTTCATTCCGAATCTTTTTAAAGAAACGGGCGTAAAACGTCGAAGAATGAAATTTGAAACGGTCGAAAGCATTTTTGACCAAGCTAAGAAATTAGGAGTTTCCGAAATAATCCCCTCCACAATGGGAGAGCCTTTGCTATACAAAGAATTTGATAAACTTTTTGAACTTTCAAGCCAACATAATATAAAAATCAACCTAACAACCAATGGAACATTTCCCAAGAAAACGGTTCTAGAATGGGCGAAATTAATTGTACCCAACACCACCGATATTAAAATAAGCTGGAATGGTGCTACTAAGGAAACATCTGAGAAAATAATGATTGGTTTTGATTTTGAAAAAACAATTTCAAATATTCAAGAATTCATTAAATATAGAGATTCTTATTTTATAGAAACTGGCTATTTCTGCCGTGTTACATTGCAACTAACCTTTATGCAAAACAACATGCATGAATTGGCTGACATCATAAAACTAGCCGCTAGTTTAGGAGTTGACAGAGTAAAAGGACATCAACTTTGGGCTCACTTCGATGAGATAAAATCACTCTCAATGAAAGCATCTTCCCAATCTATCAAACAATGGAATCAATATGTAAAAGAAGCGTTTGCAGCTCAGGAAAAATATCTAAAACCAAATGGGGAAAAAGTTATTCTTGAAAATATAATTCCTTTGCAAGAAAACGAAAATCAAGATGTTCCAGAAGAATACGAATGTCCTTTTCTGACCAAAGAACTTTGGATTTCGGCCACTGGTAAGATCTCACCTTGTTGCGCTCCTGATAATTTAAGAAAAGAATTGGGCGATTTTGGAACAATTGAACAGTTTTCTATTGAAGAAGTATTGAAAAGTGATACTTACACAGAACTAGTTTCCAACTATAAATCAAAACCACTTTGCAAAACCTGTAACATGCGCAAACCACAATGAAACAAATTGAAATAATAAACAAACTGAAAGCAATATTACTTGCGAACACTCAAATAGAAACAGCTTTTCTTTACGGTTCTTTTGCTCGAAAAACACCATCTGCAAATTCTGATATTGACATTGCCACAGTAACAACATCTGGTTTTGAGGTCAGCCATTTAATTAGGGAAATAGAATCTCAATTTTCTGATGAATTACTTAAAGTTTTAAAAGTAGCTTTAAGATATAAAATTGTCCTGTACTTCAACGAATTACCAAAAGTAGAAATTGCTTTTAGCAGCAATTTAACCGAAAACAATCGAAATTATTTAGGTTCTGAGATTCCATTAGAACTTATTCAAAGCAGCGTTTTATTCGATAAATCAAATACAGCTGTAGCTCACTTTCGAGAAATAATAAAAAATAAAATTGGCATTACTTCTGAAGACAAAAAAAACTTAATAGACAAGTTTATTTATGAATTTGAAAGCAGCTCTAATGCACACAAACGAAGTGATGGATATCAATTTTATTTTTTCTATAACATTGCTTTACATACTGCAGTTCAATTAAATCATTTATCGAAAGGCGAAGCAAAATTTAATTTCCTCCCAAAAAACTTCATTATAGAAGTTCTAAACAAGGAAGAACAAAACGATTTTTACGCCATTAAAGGAACTCTTTTTCTTCCAGAGGCCAACAAACAAAAAAGAAAATTACTTGACTTTTTCTATGGAGCTATCCAAAACACAAGTCCTAGAGAAGAACAAGATGAAATACAGCGCATATGCGAAGCTATCTATAAACGGGACTTTCTATGGAATTTTAGAGACATTAGTAAATTCAATTCCAAAATAAAAAGTGGCCTGATTTATAGAACGGCTACAATGACCTTATTCCAAGAAGAATCTTTTTTTAACGACTTTATTAGAGAGAAAAACATAAAATCAGTAATCGACCTAAGAGCAGATAGAGAGGTACTAGAAAACAGTTATACCACGGCAAGTTTAAAAAATTTGAACTGGATACATACTCCTTTTGACCCATGGAATCAATCGATTGACTTTCAAGCCACGCATCATCAAGGTACTAATATTGAAATTGCTTACCGTTTTTTTGGTATTGAATGTAAAGATTCGATCAAACTAGCAATCGAAGCAATCTTAAATGAAGATAACGCAACGGCAATACATTGTCATGCGGGAAAAGATAGAACAGGTATTATCATTACAATGCTACATTTGTTGTCGGGAGCAGAATTAGACACGATATATACTGACTATTTGGCGACTGAAATGGACACTAAAAAAGAATATTTGGATATTATTCTTGATATCATAACAAATGAAGGTGGAATCGAGAAATATCTTTTGTCTTGCACTATAAATCAATCGCAAATCCAACAATTAAAAAACAAAATTTTAAATGGAAACAACTAGTTTTTTAAAATCCTTTTTTACAGAACATTGGAAATACATGGCGGTAAATACAGCATGCAAATTAAATTTGTTTGATGCAATTCTCAACAATAAAATTAGCTCCAAAGAATTAGCAGAACAATTAAATTTGAACAAAAACTCACTTCAATTACTATTAAATGCATTAACATCCATCCACTTTTTAGAAATAAAGGACGGATATTATTCCTTGAATGAAGTTTCCTTTCAATTAACAGAGAATCACCCGCAGAGCTTGAAATATGCATCAATGATTTGGGCCGATGAACACTTAACGGCCTGGCAAAATTTAGACTATTCTATAAAAACAGGCACATCATCTTTCACCAATTTATCTGCTGATAATTATTTTGATTACCTAAATAAACACCCTGAAAAATTAGATCATTACCACAAAGCGATGTTTGAATACGCGAGAGACGATTATACTAATTTGCCATTAAAAATCAACTTTAAACAACACAAGTCGATTGTGGATGTTGGCGGTGGTTATGGCGCAGCAATTTCGATGATTAAAGAAAATTGCCCTGAAGTTAACTGCGCTCTATTTGATTTAAAAAAAGTTATTGAAAATTGCAATTTATCAAATATCAACTTAATTGAAGGTAACTTCTTCTCCTCTATTCCAGAAGGCTTTGATGCAATACTGCTATCCAGAATATTACATGATTGGAATGATGAAAAAGCACATACAATACTAGCAAATTGCCACACTGCTTTACCCAAAAACGGAACTTTATATCTAATTGAAAACTGTTCTGATTTAATTTCAATAGATCTATCCTTGCTTTCTCTAAACATGCTCGCAATGTGTGAAAGCTATGAACGCCCCTTAAGCGCATACCAAAATCTTTGCACCATCGCAGGCTTTAGTTTTCTAAAAACTATTAAATTAAACAACTTACAAACCATCATAATCTTTATAAAATCATGAATTGGAAAGACATAACGGTATCTGATGACACAACCCATTTTCTAATTGAAGGGAACACTGTTTTCGATAGACGCTTTAGTGAAGTTTTAAAATTTCACAGTCCGGGAATTGCCCCCGTAAAAGATAATACGGGAGCATTCCATATTGATACTAGTGGGAAAGATCTGTATTCTCAAAGGTACTCCAGAACTTTCGGGTTCTATTGCAATCGAGCATCAGTAGTAAGCGATACTTTTTGGTTCCATATTGATGGAAAAGGAAAACGAATTAATCAAAAACAGTATTCTTGGACAGGAAATTTCCAAGAAAACATTTGCACCGTTCGAGATGGTTCTAATAATTATTTTCATATTAACACCAATGGAAATAGGCTCTACAATGAAAATTACCGTTACGCAGGTGATTTTAAAGACGGAATGGCATGTGTAAAATTAGAAAATGGTTACTTCAAACACATCGACAAAAATGGCGTTTTCATTAACGATAAACAATATAGAGACTTAGGTGTTTTTCATAAAAATTACGCTACCGCAAAAGATGAAAAAGGATGGTTTCACATTGATAAAAAAGGTATTGAATTATACCAAAATAGATATCAATTGATCGAACCTTTTTACAATGGCTTTGCACTGGTAACCTCAGAAGAAAATCAGAAAAGCATAATTGATGAAAATGGAATTACGTTGCTTATTGTTTAGTTGCAAAATATTTTATTTTTATTGCTGGCAAATAGTATCACACAATATAATCCATGTCCAGCAAAATACTGTAACAATTTAAACAACACCCAAAATCAATTCTTATTTCTTTTGATGCACAAACAATAGTTCCTTTTACAAATTCAGTCCTGCTCTACTCTATATCTTTGCTTTTATTAAAAAAAAAAAGCAAAGGTAATTGCGAGAGCAATTTAACGATCAGGCCTCATTTTTTAAGTTTATTTTTCAAAGAACCACTCCACCCCCTCCTGCTTATAATCACGTTTCTGCTAACCAAGATTTACTTAATTTCAAAATTTTGCTAGCCATCAAAAGTTGCCTCCCTAACTAGCCAATCAAAAAAGTGATGGTAAGTACATCATAAGTTGGGTAGTATCAATACTATATTTAACCTAATTAATAATTTACTCTGCCGTTAATCGGCAGACGAATGCTTTATCTTTGAAAAATAAATCAAAGTACTATGTCAAAGTTAATCTTTTTTAAACGCTATCTCTACATCATAGACCGCTTGAGAAGTCATCCTTCTAGTTTTACAGAATTGCAAGAATATGTAATGAATAAATTTTCAAAAGCAGATATTAAAACCGATTTCGAATATTCAGTCCGCACTTTTGAAAGAGACAAAAAAGATATCCAGAAGCTTTTCGGAATTATAATTCAGTACGACCGTAAAGACAAAAGCTATTGTATTGACGAAGAAGAAATTGAAGACCAATCCGTAACCCGAATGATGGATGCGTTTTCAATTCATCACGCTTTACAAGAAGGAAATAAATTTTCTCCCAGTGTCTTTCTCGAAAAACGAAAATCATTAGGTACAGAGCACATTCACGGTATTATTCACGCCATTCAAAATCGGTTTATCCTAAAATTCACCCACCAAAAACATTGGGATGATGATATAACTGAACGTAAGGTCTATCCCATTGCTATCAAAGAATCGCAACAACGATGGTATTTGATCGCTTTGGACAAAAAAGATGAACATATAAAAACTTTTGGATTAGATCGTATTTCCAATTTAAACATCACCGATACCAAGTTCAAACCCATTTCTTACAATGTCGAAAAAGAGTTTAAAGATGCTTTTGGTGTAGAGACCTATGAACCAGTGCAGAAAATTGTTTTAGAATTTTCTTGGAAACAAGGAAATTACATCAAGAGTTTTCCGCTTCACGAATCCCAACATATTTTAGAAGAAAATAAGAAAAGGGTTTTGATTGAAATTTACATTCATCCTACCCATCATATTATTATGGAAATTTTAAAATTGGGTTCAGATGTAAAAGTAATTGAACCTCTTTTTTTACAAAATGAAGTAAAAAAGTGTATTGCCGAAATGGGGAAATTGTATAAATAAATGGAATCCTTTACCGCCATAGATTTTGAAACAGCCCAAGGTTTTCGCTCAAGTATTTGTCAAGTGAGTTTGGTTCGAATGGAGAATGAAAATATAATTATTTATAAATCAAACCGACATACCTTGTTTTCTTAATATCAAATTTAAAAGTAAAAAATGAAAAATTCTACCAATGTAAATTCAAATTTAGATTGTACCGTTGATAAAAACAGTTCCATAACCATACTCGGCATTGGAGGTTGCGGTTGTAATATTGTAAATGCTATTTACCAACAGCAATTAAAAGGAGTTGATTGCGTTGCTTAAGACACCAATCTTCAGACGCTAAAGAATAGTAACATACCTATCAAAATTCAATTAGAAACAGCTTCAGCTACTGAACTTGATACCAACGTAGCCCCTAAAATAAGCTACGAAGCATTTATAAACGAAGTAGAAAAAGTAATTACCAAAAGCACCAAAATTGTGTTTCTGATTGCTGGTTATGGTGGAGAAACTGCAACTTTGGCGCTTCCCTTCATAGCTGAAATAATTCGACAAAAAGTGATTATTACTGCAGCTTTTGTAATCACACCTTTCGCCTTTGAAGGCGAAAAACGATATCAATTTGCTTTTGATAATGCTCAAAACCTAAAAGATCAAGTTGATGATTTCCTTCTTTTAGATAATAATAAAGTAAGGAAAAAATACGGGAATATAAGTACAAAGGCATCTCTTTCAAAAATGGATGAAATTATAATTAAAACGATAGAAGTTGTTTCTGAAATTCTTGAAAAAAACAAAGGTTTTGAAGATATTTCGAAAATTCCTATCAGCGAAATAGGATTTAGAGAATATCAAAAAGTTTTTGGAAACGTAGATTAAAGCACCTACCACTTAAAAAGCGGAAATACTATTGATGATTTGTAATGACAATATAATAGCTGCAGCCAAAAACAGGAAAATAAATTACAATTAATAGCGCCTCCTTTTGTTTTTTTTATATCAATATTTCGCATCAATTTAGACTGTAATAAAGAATACACTAGAGTTTTATAGAATGTCAATATCATAGTGTAATATTTTTTATATATAAGATTTACAAGGCAAAATTAATTAACTTGTACGAAAAATTTGCTGTATAATTAAATCATCACAATGCTTTGAGTGATGCTCGGGCTTGTGGGGAACTTTTTAATATATATATATATAAACGACTAAAAATAAATATGGAAGAAAAAAACACATTAGAATTAAAATCGATAAAAACTATTATCGAAGAGAATAATCATTTCTTTGTTGATTCATATCAACGTGGATATAAATGGGATGAACAACAAGTAATAGATTTATTAAATGACATTAATGAATTTGAATTAGGAAAAAAGGGGGAGTTCTATTGTCTTCAACCAATTGTCGTAAAAAAAACAGAGGGTAAAGTCGAATTAATTGATGGCCAACAGAGAATAACTACCATTTTTATTATTCTATCAGTTTTAGATGAAAAAAGCTTTAAAATTGATTATCAAACAAGGAAGAAGAGTGAATTGTTTTTAAATAACCAAATTTCAAATAACTCAATTGAAGAATCCAACTGGAATATTTTCAAAAACGAAGAAATAAATAATATAGATAATTATCATTTATTTATTGCTTACAATGTGATAAAGAAATGGTTTTTAGAAAACCCTGAAAATAATTTATATGGTAATCTTGTAAATTGTACAAAAGTTATATGGTATGATGTAAAGGAGGAAATAAAACCTCAAGAACTTTTTGCAAGAATCAATATTGGAAAAATTCCTCTTACGAATTCAGAATTGATAAAAGCATTGTTTTTATCTTCTAAAGAAAATAATTTGACTAATGAAGTCAAAAATCAGATTGCTTTAGAATGGGATTTTATAGAAAAAGAATTGCAAAATGATGAGCTATGGTATTTTATTTCATCTGGAAAAGAAAACAAGTTTACAAGAATTGATTTTTTATTAGATATAATTGCAAACAAACATTTTGAAGATAAGAAACAAGACAAATTATATTCATTCCATTTTTTTGCTAAAAAGGAAATAAATCTAAACGATGAGTGGCAAAAGATTACCGAATTGTTTTATTGTTTACAAGATTGGTTTAACGATCTTGAATTGTATCATTTAGTTGGTTATCAGTTAGCAGTTTCCGGAAAAAACAAAATAAAAGAAGTTTATAACAAACAAAAAAGCACATCCAAAAGAGAATTTAATAAGTGGGTAAATGATGAAATAAAAAAATCAGATACTGTGCAAAAATTAGGAGATTATCTTTATGGTTCAGGACTAGTTACTAATGCTTTGCTTTTATTCAACATAAAAACTCATATCAATAACTCATCAGAAAACAATTTTAATAGATTTCCTTTCAAGTCATTTAAGATAACCAAATGGTCTGTAGAGCATATTCATGCTCAAAAGTCAGACGGAATGAATTCTTTAGATCAATGGAATAAATGGATGGAAGATTCAATAATTGGATTGAAGAAAATAGAAGAAATAGAAAATGTTTCAAATCTAATAATAGAAATTCAAGAGCACAATAATGACAAATTGTCCAAAGAAAAGTTTGAAGAATTATTTAATAAAGTTGTAAAATTAACTTCTGACGGTAGCGAAATGAATGAAATAAGTAATTTAGCTTTATTGGATGGAAAAACAAACAGTTCGTTAAGTAACAACATTTTTGCAACTAAAAGGGAAATGATTATTAAGGCCGAAAAAGGAAATCATTACCTACCCATTTGTACAAAAAATGTGTTTTTAAAACAATACACAAAAGATCCAAAACAATTTTATTTTTGGACAAATAGAGACAGAGAGGATTATTTTGAAGCTATTAAAACAACTATTTCATAAAACTACATAATGGAAAAAATACAGACTATAGGAGAAAAAATGACCTTTTGGAAACTTTTAAATGATAATAAAATTATCATTCCGAAGATTCAACGTGATTTTGCTCAAGGGAGAGAAGACGTGAAAATTGAAATTATTAGAACAGAGATACTGAATAAATTATTTGATGTTTTAGATAAAGATAATCAAGTTTTAAACCTTGACTTTGTTTATGGTTCTAATGATAATAATGAATTAATTCCACTTGATGGTCAGCAACGTTTAACAACTTTATTTTTATTACATTGGTATTTAGCAAGAATTTCAAATAACTATACAGAAGAATGCAAAGAAATTCTATTGAAGTTTAAATATGAAATTAGAAGTAGCACTCAAAAATTTATTACAGCTATACTGACTAAAGAAATTAGTTATGAAGTTGAAAACTTATCTATCGAAATAGAGAATCAATCTTGGTTTTTTTATTCGTGGAAAAAAGATCCAACTGTGAAAGCAATGTTGGTTATGGTTAATGCTATTCATAATTTATTTAAAGGGAAAACAGAATTTTGGGAGAAATTAAGAACAAGGGAAGATATTACCTTTTATTTTTTGCCATTAAATGAATTCAAACTAACCGATGAATTGTATGTTAAAATGAATTCGAGAGGTAAGCAATTGTCTGATTTTGAAAATTTTAAAGCTTGGTTGGATGACGAGTTAGAGAAAAAAACAACTAAAGAATTTAAAAAAGATTGGTCTTATAAATTAGATACAACTTGGACAGATTTATTTTGGAATTCGGATAATGGGGATAACTCAATTGATGAAGAAATGATGAATTTCTTTAGAGGAATAGCTTTTTTTAATTATGTTGAAAATTTTAAAGGAAATATTAAATCAGAAGAGTTTAAACTAAAAACAACAGTTTTTAATGATGTTAATATCTATATTTCAAACAAAGAATATCAAACTTTCCTTTTTGATTTTAAGGACATAAAGGATGATATCATTATTCAAAACATTACCACTTTTTTAGATTTTTATTCAAAAGAGGAAGTGGCATTAAAGATAAATGAATTATTAAAAGAGGTGAATTTTTGGGATTCAGAAAAGGAAGATAATTCAAATCTATTTATGCGTTTTTTAAGCAAAACAGATTTTAAGTCCAGAACTTTGTTTTATGGATTGTTTCAATATGTTCTATCAAATAATAAAGATATTGAAGAAATAGAATTTAAGAAAAAAATTAGGATTTTAAGGAATTTAGTTGAAAACACAGATATTAATACGGAAAACATTAAAAATGTTTTAAGCTCTGTAAATAGATTAATGAGACTGGATGATGTTATTAATGAAATTGCATCTATTGAGTTGACTGGATTTTATGGTAATCAAATTACAGAGGAGAAGTTAAAAGCAATTTTAATCAATATTGGAGATTATGATTGGAAAAGTCAAATATGTAAAATTGAAGTTGATTCTTTTTTAAAAGGTAAGATTGATTTTTTATTAGAATTTTCAAAAATTAATGAAGTATATGATTTTGAAAAATTTAAAAAGGTTTCAAATTCTTTTTTACTAATATTTAAAATAAAAGATGATTTATTAAGGAGAGCATTGTTAACTATAGGCGATTACTCAAGTTGGGATGGATATACTTATTCACTTTCGGCTCATAGATATTCTTTATTAAATTCAGCTTCAGAATGGAAAACTGCCTTTGATAATAAAGATAATAAATTTATTCGTCCAGTTTATAATTTATTAGATATGATTACTGTTAATCAGGAACGAAATGAATTTTTAAATAGTTTAATAAATAAAGAATTGGCATTCAGTGATTGGCGTAATAAAATAATTAAGGATAAAAAACTTTTAAGCGAATGTTATCATAAAAGAATTTGTTTAAATGAAGAAAAATCCGTTTTATTTATGCTTGAAAAAACAAGAGTTGTTGGGGAGAACTTCAGAAAACTAAATCTAAAAAAATCACTGAAAGAGGAAGAGATAAATTAGCATTGAATTATAAAGAATAATTAAATATCACAATATTTTAAACCAAACCAACAAAAATGACCCTAACCCTAATCTCCGATACCCATTTCCGTCACAACCAATTAGAATTACTTGGTGGCGATATGCTCATTCATGCAGGTGATTTGTGCGGATATGGAACGGAAGATGAGGTCATTGTTTTCTTGAGATGGTTTGAAGAACAACCCTACACACATAAAATTTTTATTGCGGGGAACCATGATTGGTTTTTTGAAAAAAAAGACAAAGCCTATATTGATAAAGTAATACCAAAAAACATTCATTATCTCAACGATTCAGGAATAGAAATTGAGGGGCTGAAAATATGGGGTTCGCCTGTGCAACCTGAATTTTGTGATTGGGCTTTTAATCGAAAAAAAGGCACTGAAATCAACAGACATTGGCGTTTAATCCCTAAAGATACCGATATTTTAATTACACACGGCCCGCCTTTTGGGATTTTAGACCGAACGGCTTCCAATTATAATGCAGGATGCGAAATGTTGCTCAAAAAAGTAAACCAAATCAAACCCAAACTTCACGTATTTGGTCACATTCACGAAGGTTATGGAATGAAGGAGAAAAGCAAAACCATTTTTGCAAATGCTTCTTCGGTAAATGTAAATTATCAATTGGTAAATGCTCCAATTGTTTTTGAAATTTAAAAATAGATTTACAACTTAAAAGATTTGTAGAACGACACACCTTGGCAGTGTGTCGTTTTATTTTTGTACCATACTAAAACATAAAGTTATGGAAACTACAGAAATGACCATTTTAAAAGCGGTAGAAACGATTCACAAAACTTCTGAAAAATCAAAGCTAATTTTGGACCGTTATGATGCCTTAAGCTTCGAAATCCAATACATTTCTAACTATTTTCAAATTAATGATATCCAGAGTATTTTGCTTTCCAGTTTTATTAGTTTGTCTTGCTTTGATGAAATTGAACTGAAAGAATTAATCACTTATTTTGGACTAGAAAAAATTGGATTCTTACCTTATTTGAATGACATTCAATATTTGGTTGACAAAAATATTTTAAATAAAGAAAAACATAGAAATGTGCTACAAGAAGATTATTCGGTAAAAAAAGACTTGTTGGAATTTCTTGTTTCCAATAAAAATATCCCCTCTGAATTGATTTCGATACAACTAATAGATGATACTTTTCATGTATTTTTAAAAGACTTAGATGTTTTAAGTGATGCCAAAGACAATAAAGAAATTCAGTATCACATTTTTGCATATCGATTCAAAAAATTATTAAAAGACAATCGAAAGTTTCCACTAATCAATTATGCTTGTGAAAATTTAGAACCTATTGATTCTTTTGTTTTTTTTGATGCTGTTCTTGATGCTATTTCTATAGGAGATAATGATTTTAACACTGCTTTTCAAAAAACAGTAGATGATTTCACGAAAAGTAAAAGTGATACTTTTGACTATGTCTCCAGTTTTTTATTAGGTAAAACAAAGTTGAATACTTTGAATTTGGTAGAAAAAGACAAGAGTGAATTTGCCAACAGACACAAAATACAATTGTCTTCAAAAGCGGTAAGAATGCTCAGTGAGATGGAAGGAATTTCGTTTGTGCAAAAAGAAAGCAAAAACGATAAACTGATTTATCCTGATAAAATTCAAAAGACCAATTTGTTCTACAACCCTTTAGAGCAACAATTGCTAGAACCCGTTGTAAAAAGTATGTCGCAAATAGCATTCTCCAATTTGCAAAAGCGATTAAAAGCGAATAATATGCCTGTTGGCGTGAGTTCACTTTTGTATGGAGCTCCAGGAACTGGAAAAACGGAAACGGTATATCAAATTGCCAAAAAATACAATCGTCCAATTTATAAAGTAGAAATTTCCGAAACTAAATCAATGTGGTTTGGTGAAAGTCAAAAATTGGTTAAAAAGATATTTACTGATTATTATGAATTGAAAGAGCAAGAAAAAATATGTCCTATTTTGCTTTTTAATGAAGCAGATGCGATCATTGGAAAACGAAAAATGGCAGGATCTTCCAGCGTTTCCGATACTGAAAATGCAATTCAGAATGTACTTTTGGAAGATTTAGAAAACTTCGATGGAATCCTATTTGCAACTTCTAATTTGTTTAATAATTTGGATCCTGCTTTTGAAAGACGCTTTCTGTTTAAAATTAAATTTGATACTCCTTCCGTAGATAACGCAGCTAAAATCTGGAAAAATAAATTGCCCAGTATTACTACTAAAGAAGCATCCTATTTAGCCAATAACTATAAATTTTCAGGTGGTGAAATGGGGAATATTGCTCGAAAATGCATTATGGAAGAAGTGGTGTTGGGAAACAAATTAACTTTTGAAAAAATTATCAGTTTTTGTAATTCAGAGAAATGGGAGAAAAATACAGTTGCTACTAAAATTGGGTTTTAAAGTTTTAAAATTACAATAGAACACGGCCATACTTTGGCATTGACTCTCAGTACTTTCGAGGATTTAAAGATAAAACATAAGATTAGCATTTCTGCTTTTGTAAGTTGTTTTTAATAAAATTATTGACACAAGGCATATTATCTATACTCTCCTACTCCATTAGCTACGTTAAATTAAGTATGTGTTCAAATAGGTTACATCCTACAAGTAATCAGAATCCTAAATATAAATAAGTAATTATCCTCTAAAAAAAACAATTATATTAAAAATTAGTTAACTTTGCAACTCATTATATTCGAATTATTACGTTCATTAAAATCAAGTTAAGTAACTGATATAGATGCAATTTAACTATCAAATTAACTCTATTAGTTTTATGGCAAAATCGTGGCACATACCGTTTCAAATTTAGACAAATGCAGCATAGATAAGGGTTTAGCCGATTAGGTTCGAATCCTACTCTCCCCACTAAAACGTTTCAAGAAATTGAAACGTTTTTTTTTATGCCTTATTTTTCCAAAACAGTCTTAAAATCATTCACAAAAAAAAACTACTCACATCTTACAACAAAGTGAGTAGCTTTTTTTAAAACTTACTATGGTAATACTTATTCTAAAATAAAACTAACATTTACATTTGCTGTGATTTCAATTTCTCCTACAGCAAGTGTTTCCCTAGTAGATACTGAGTCACTCATTTCTGCTTTCATCATCCGAGCATAAACAGGTTGTGGAGAATAGGTTTGAGAATTATCTGATATTGTAATTGCACGACCTACTTTTTGCCCCAATACAGACACGTAATCCTCTGCTTTAAGCTTGGCGTCTTTCATTGCTAATTTTCTTGCCTCAGCCTCATGTTTAGCTAAATCCGAAGATTGAAACATTACATTATCAATTCGGTTTACTCCTTCAGAAACTAATCCTTCCATCAATTCATCATATTGATTCAGGTTTCTTACAATTATTTCGATTGTTTGTGTCGCATTATAATTGGTTTTCTTCTTAGCATAATCATACTGAGGATTTAAGGCTACACGCTGCGTTCTATAATCTGCAGTGGCGATATTATTTTTCTTGATTAACTTTAAAACAGCATCAATTTGCTTGTCGTTTTCTCTCTTAACCTCTTTTGAATTGCTTCCTTTTGTCTCTACTGTAGCAGTAATCGTCGCTTGATCTGGTGCCACTTTTACTTTGGCTTGTCCATTGACACTTATTTGTGGTACTTGTTTAATTTCCTGTGCATACGAAGTTGAAATAAAAGCGAGAGCTAAAATTATTATTGCTTTTTTCATAATATGTTATTTTGATTGTTTTTTATATTGTTATAACTATTATTTCAAAAGCCGTGCCATCATAACTTACCCATCTTTGCCATAACAAAAAGAATAACAATTGGAATAGCCAATAAAACAACCATTAAACTATGTTGCGCTATTAGACCCGGATTTGTTGCTAAAGTGATTAAATAGCCACCTATAGCGCCACCAAAATGGGCTGTATGTCCTATATTATCATTTTTAGCACGCATACCGTAAATTGAATATAGCAAGTATAATATTCCGAATAAATACGCTGGAACTGGAATAATAAAAAACAGTCCCAACATCATATCTGGTCGCAATAATATAGCCGAATATAAAACTCCTGTTACCGCTCCAGATGCTCCAACTGCACGATAATTATAATCATTTTTATGAAAAACAATGGTGAGTAAACTACCAAATAACAAACTCCCCAAATATATAATAACAAAGGATAAACTTCCTAAGTAAGCAATAACTACAGGAGCAAAAAAATAAAGTGTAAGCATATTAAAAGCCAAATGCCCAATATCAGCATGTAAAAATCCGGATGAAATCAATCTAATTTGCTCTCCTGATCGCACACTCCCCATGTGAAATTCATATTTTCTAAAAAAGGCAGTGTCTTCAAATCCTTTAAAACTAAAGATAACGTTTGCTGCAATAATTATAATTAAAATGGTATTCATAAATTGATTTTATATTTAAATGTAAATATAGTGATTCTCTAATAGCCAACTTTACTACTTTATATTTTTTTAACGCTAGCCATTTTTGACTTACCTTTGCAAAAAAAACTGCATGCAATTTCTAGTTTATATAGTAGCTTATCCTCTACTTTGGTTGGTATCTATTCTTCCGTTTCCTATATTTTATGCTTTGTCTGATGCTATTTATGTTTTAGTTTATCATATTGTTGGTTATAGAAAAAAAACAGTTCGTGCTAACCTAGCGCTAGCTTTACCTAATCTAAGCGATAGAGAACGTTTAATTATTGAAAAAAAATTCTACCACCATTTATGTGATATGTTTTTAGAAATGACAAAAACAATGACCATGTCACCTGAAGAAATGAGCAAGCGTTTTGTTGTTACTAATCCAGAACTAATAAAAGAATATGAAGCCAAAGGCAAAAGCATTATGCTCTTAGCGTCTCATTATGCGAGCTGGGAATGGTTATTGACGTTAAATACAAAAGTTGCTTTTCAGGGAATTGGAGTTTATAAAAAAATCAAAAATAAATATTTTGATAAATTAGTAAGAGACATTCGTTCCAAATACAATACCCAACTTGTGGTAACTAGAGATACAATTCCGCTGATTTCAAATAACCAGCGCAAGGGAGTGCTTTGCATGTATGGTTTGGCTAGTGATCAATCACCAAAAATCACACGTGTTACACATTGGGATACTTTTATGGGAATTGAAGTTCCTGTGCATACAGGTGCCGAAGTTTTGGCTAAAAAGTATGATCTTCCAATATTATTTGCTAAAGTAGAAAAGGTAAAAAGAGGCTATTATAAAGCCACTTTTATTCCATTAAGTAATGATCCTAAGTCTATTCCTAATTTTGAAATTACGCATCAATTTATCCAAGAAGTAGAAAAACAAATCTACGAAGCACCTGAATATTACTTTTGGACACATAAAAGATGGAAGCACAAACGCTAATTATTTGGACATTTTAGTTTTAATTAACTAGTGTTTCCGCTAAATTTCGTTAATTTTGATTGTAATATACCTTATGATGAAATTAAAAATAAACAATAGATTTAGTACTGAATTACCAGCTGACCTTGATGAAACTAATGTTACTCGTCAAGTTCACAATGCTTGTTTTTCTTATGTAAATCCCAGAGTACCATTCAACCCTCAATTAATTCATTACTCTAAAGATGCTGCGAAGCTCATTGGTTTAACCAAAGCTGATGCAGAAACACCTTACTTCACCAATATATTTTCCGGTAAAGAGGTTTTACCGGAAACTCGTCCTTATGCTATGAGTTATGCCGGACATCAGTTTGGGAACTGGGCTGGACAGTTGGGTGACGGAAGAGCAATTATCCTAACGGAAATTGAATATCAAAATAAAAATTTCACACTGCAATTAAAAGGCGCTGGAATGACACCTTATTCTCGTCGTGCTGATGGTCTAGCGGTATTGCGTTCCTCAATTAGAGAACATTTATGTAGCGAAGCCATGTTTCACCTTGGTGTACCCACTACTCGATCACTTTCTTTAACGCTTACTGGCGATCAAGTTTTACGTGACGTAATGTATGACGGTCACGCCGAATATGAAAAAGGAGCTGTGGTTTGTAGAATTGCGCCTTCATTTATTCGATTTGGGAATTTTGAATTATTTTCTTCTCAAAATGATTTGACAATTTTAAAATCACTTACCAACTTTACTATAAAAAATCATTTCCCAGAAATTAAAGGGAACTCAAAACTAGATTATATTGCTTTTTTTAAGGCTGTTGCCAATAAAACACGTGCCAAGATTGTACATTGGCAGCGTGTGGGTTTTGTGCATGGTGTAATGAATACTGATAACATGTCGATCCTTGGGTTGACTATTGATTACGGACCCTACGGTTGGCTAGAAGATTATAATCCTGATTGGACTCCTAATACTACTGATCGTGAAAACAGAAGGTACCGCTTTGGAAACCAACCACAAATTGCATTGTGGAATTTATACCAATTAGCAAATGCCTTATTTCCTTTAATTGAAGAAGCAGCGCCATTAGAAACCATTCTACACAGTTTTCAAGAACTTTATGAGGAAGATTACACAAGTATGATGCGTGATAAACTAGGATTAGCAATTCCAACAGAAACAGATACCGAATTGCTAGGGCTGCTTTCGCAAAATTTACTCTTGCATGAAACTGACATGACTATTTTCTTTAGGAAATTAAGTGAAATTAAAAAATCCGACTCCGAAGAAATTGCTTTTGCAACTATTGCCGAATCATTTTATAATCCCGAAAAAGTAAGTGAGCAAACAAAAGCGATTTGGTTGTATTGGTTCACACAATATAGTACGCGTTTACAAATAGAAACAGCAACCGATCAAAAAAGAAAACTAGCCATGGATAAAGTAAATCCTAAATATGTTTTACGAAATTATATGGCACAATTAGCCATAGAAGCTGCTGAAAATGAAGATTATTCCTTGATTGAAGAATTACATATTTTGCTAAAAAAACCGTACGATGAGCAAGAATCTGCTCAAAAATGGTTTGCTAAAAGACCTGATTGGGCGAGAGAGAAAATAGGAAGCTCTATGTTGTCTTGTAGTTCTTAAAAAAATAAGACGCCAATTTTTAAATAATTTTCTCAGCTTAATTCTTTTTCGATAAAAACTAAGCTGAGAAAAAATTATATAGAAAACCATTTATCCACTAAGCTGTCTTCTAAATTTTTAGCCTTCTGGTGGATAAATTCATTAGTATTTTTATTGTATTCATAATCTAAAGCCCAAATTTTATGGTTTTCAGCCAATGATTTAATGCTGTTACAAACAAATTCTATTTCGGTATTTGTTGTTGTTGGATGAATAGACATTCTAATCCATCCTGGTTTTCTAATTAAATCCCCAAGTGTGATTTCATCAATTAATTGATTAGATGTTTCTTGATCTACATGCAATAAAAAGTGTCCATAAGTTCCAGCGCAACTACAACCACCACGAGTTTGAATTCCGAATTTATCATTCAATAACTTCACTCCTAGATTAAAATGCAAATCATCAACGTAAAATGATATTACTCCTAGCCTATCTTTTTGCTGTGCTGCTAGAATTTTGATATTAGGAACTAACTCCAGTGATTCAAAAATAGAATCTACCAGTTCATGTTCTCTTTCTAACATGTTATCCACACCCATTTTTTCTTTTAATTGAATAGCGAGAGCGGTTTTAATTACCTGTAAAAAACCAGGTGTTCCACCATCTTCTCTATCTTCGATATTATCGATAAATTTGTGTTTCCCCCAAGGATTTGTCCAAGAAACAGTTCCTCCACCAGGATTGTCAGGAACTAAATTTTGGTATAATTTTTTATTAAAAACTAAAACTCCAGGAGTTCCAGGTCCGCCTAAAAATTTGTGGGGAGAAAAGAAAATCGCATCTAAATAACTTTCGGGATCATTAGCAGGGTGCATATCAATAGTAACATAAGGTCCAGAGCAAGCAAAATCTACAAAACAAAGTCCGTTATTTTCATGCATTACCTTAGCTACGTCATGGTATGGCGTTCTAATTCCTGTAACATTTGATCCAGCAGTTAGCGAGGCAATCTTAAAGCTTCTATCTTTATATTGATCTAATAAAATTTTAAAATTTTTCATGCAAAATAATCCGTCTTCATTAGACGGAATTACCACCACATCTGCAATAGTCTCTAACCATGTTGTTTGATTAGAATGGTGTTCCATGTGCGAAATAAAAACGATTGGTTTTTTATCGGCTGGAATGGTAATAAAGTCTTTCAAATTCTCAGGAACTCTCAATCCTAAAATACGTTGAAATTTATTTACCACACCTGTCATTCCGGTTCCATCAGTGATTAAAACATCATTTTCATCAGCACGAACATGGTCTTTTATAATATGACGCGCTTTATGGTAAGCTTTAGTCATTGCCGTTCCTGAAATAGTGGTTTCGGTATGCGTATTAGCTACAAAAGGACCAAATTCATTCATCAACTTCTCTTCAATTGGTCGGTACAAACGACCACTAGCAGTCCAATCAGTATAGATGATTTTTTGCTTCCCATAAGGAGAAACAAATTCTTGATTAATACCTATGATGTTGTCTCTAAATTGTTGAAAATAGTGTTCTAATGTTGTTGATTTTTTTGTTGCAATCATGTGGTTCCTTATTTTGCTCCAAATATACAGAATTTTGAGGGTTTAAAGATTTTGAAAATTACAATTTACCGTTATAAATAACAAAACCTATAAATCAAATCCTAATGAAAATTGCCAAACGCTATTTTGCGCTTTATTATCATCATATAAATCGCCTAATCCTAGGTGGTAACGAACTCCAAAAGTAATTCCTGAATCTGTTTTTATGCCTGTCCCAAAATTCACTCCCCAATCAAAACTATTTGGTTCATATTCCTGAGTGGTACTAAGCAAACCTTCATATTGTTCTTTGTGTGTTATTGCAAATCCTACTTGTGGACCTGCTTCTAAAAAGAAATTTTGTGCAGGATACAGTTTAAGCATAACTGGTAGGTTGATATAATTTAATTTTTGTGTAAACGTATTATTGCCATTTTTAATTTCATAACCTTGCTGAGAATACAACAGTTCAGGCTGTATTGCAACACTATTACTTATAAAAGACTCTCCGTAAATCCCCAAATGAAACCCATGTCGCTGTCCAGTTTTAGTATCACCATCAAAACTAACCGCTGCTAAATTATAACCTCCTTTTATACCTGCATTAGACTTACGAGTTTTATCTTGTGCAGTAATTTTAGTAATAATTCCTAAAAATAATACTAGTATTAAAAATCTTGTTCTCATCTTTTATTGCTATTTTTAAAATATAAAATTTACTATCGTCCTCCGTTAGCTTTTAAATCAGCTAAGCATTGTGCATCTAGAGCAGGTACTGACCCGCCAGAAATCATGTTGCCAATTCCTCCTTGCGTTTCAGCTAAATAATACATCAAGCAATTTGTAACATTACAATGCTTAGCATGCTCAGTATTCTCATGATTACTTTGTAATGACGCTCCTAAATTAGTTAAACCAAGAATATGACTAAATTCATGTTCAATAACTGTAGCTTCTAACAAACTTCTCTTTGATGAAAAAGAGTTACCACTAATTTTTTTTATTGTGTTTTCATAAATCACAAAAGAAGTATTTCTATAAGCAGTTCCTAATACAACACTATTCCCCTCATTACTAGCTGAATCGCCGTCTACAAACAAAGCCCAAACAGCTATTTGATCTACGGTATTGTATTTTGTTCGGTTGGCATCTTCAATAGCAGTGATTTCATCATTAGTAAATGTTGCTTTTCCTGAGGATGCAATTTCTCTTTTTAGAACTGTAATACCACCTGGCTTAAAAGTTCTTGCTTCAATAAACGAAACAAAAGTATTTATTGCTGTCGCTGATGGTTCAAATCCTTTTACATATACTAGCTCAATAACCATACTTTTAAATTTCACATCAGAGAGTAGGTCTCTTGAGGATGTTCCAGTTCCTTTTTTATTATTTGAAACAACAGCTGCGTCAGCAACGGGCGAATCAAGAGGACTATTATCATCTTCTTTAGCACATGAAATTAATGTGATTAAAACTACAAACAATAAGGCAATTACTTTTTTCATTTACTTTTTTTTTAAAACCATTTGGCATTCTATTTTAAAACAGTCGTCAATAAAGCCGACTGTTCTAAAAAATATTTTATTATATTTGTTTCAACACTAGCACTATTGCTGCATTTGTAGAACTCTGTAAAATGATTGAACCATTATTAAAACTTGTTACTTTATAGTCATTATTTAATAAATTTAATGATGTATTTCCTGTAAAATTAAGTTTTAAAAGCACTTCTAATTGCGAGCTTACTTCATACGTACCTGTTGCCACAGTATTTAATGTACTTATCACTTTAATAGATTTATCGTTAGCAAAATCTACTGTAAAATCTTTGTAATTAGTAGTTGTTTCAACTCCTGCGTTTACATAAGACTCAACTTTAAACATTCCGTTTACTAAAACTGATTCTACTTCCTTTACATTATTTGCAGCTGCAGTCATTGTTGCTTCTGTTTTTAATGAAGCTTCAAGAGTCGCTTTAAATTCAGCATCACTTGCAACAGTAGTTTTTGTACCATCAGTAAGCGTAACTGACATTGGATATTTTACTGCATACAATTCAGTACTACTAATATTAGTCATATACGCATATAGTTCTTGTTTGGATGTTATAACGACACTTCCCGTTTGTTGAAAACTAACATCATACGTTAATATTGTAATAGGAAAATCAATAGCAACAGATGAAATAGCATCTTCACCTGAAGCTTCTGCGGATGAACAAGCATCTAAGATAGCATTATATTCTGTTTGGTTATTTACTGTAACCTCAGTATAATTGCTTGTTTTAACAGTTAAAGGAAATTGTAGTACTACTGAATCTTGGTCATTATTAAATTGTCCCAATATAGTAATCACTTGTTGGTAATCTAATTCACTAAAAAGCGTAACAGTAGTTCCGTTTACAATTGCTTTAGCAGGAAACATAATTGCTGAACAAGAATTACCATCAATAAAATCATCTACAGAACCATCAAACATTGCGGTACGTTTAAAGTTTGTTGTAGCAGAAGAATTTGCATTATTTGTATTTGGGTTATCTCCATTTACTTCATCAATTTCACTTTGACAAGAAGTTAATCCTAATAATGCAATCATAGTCATTGCTGTAATTTGTTGTACTCTTTTCATAATTTTATATTTAATTTTTAATTTTTACAGGCTTTATTACGCCGTTCTGTAAGTAAGACAATCAAACTTATTTTTACCCTACCCGCAATTTTAAAAAAACATTATTTTTTTTAATCTAAATTTTTAAAACCCTAACCGTCCTAATAATCAAAGCTACTTACTATAGTTTAGCAAAATAACAGCTAATTATTTTTATACATCAATTTTTCCTTTTTTATTCTAAAAAGCATCCCCACGTACTATTCTAAATAAATACTATACTTTTACAAACTATAATAGAATGTATCCTTTATGAGCGACCAAAATAAATCTCTTTGCGACGAAAAACACTTTAACGACTTTTATTTAAAGCAAGTACAGTCAGCTACTAACTTTGCTTTTTACAAATGTGGAGACAAAGACAATGCTTTAGATTTAGTTCAAGATGCATTTACAAAAATATGGGAACATTGTGCAACCATCGATTTTGATAAAGTAAAAACCTATTTGCTTACCACTGTAAATAATCTTTTTCTAAACACTATTAAGCATCATAAAGTAGTTATGGCTTACGCCAAAGAAACACCTAATCATGACATAACAAATCAAAATCCTGAATATTTATTAGAAGAAGAAGAATTTAAAATCAAACTTCAAAACGCCATTGCCTCACTAAGTGATGCGCAAAGAGAAGTTTTTTTAATGAATCGCATAGATGGAAAAAAATACCGTGAAATAGCCGAGCTACTCGATATTTCACAAAAAGCAGTCGAAAAAAGAATGTCAGCTGCACTTAAGATCATAAAAGAGCAAATAGAAAATATCTAAATAATTGATAGCAAGTAGGGTAATTTAATTTTAAGTTGTCTTATATATATAATGCAAGAAAATGAAAGACGAAAAAGAAATATTAAAATGGTTAAATAACGAACTTTCTAGTGAAGAAATCAATGATTTAAAAAAGTCAGAAGGTTTTGAAACACTAGAAAAAATTGCACATTATACTGCTCAAATGCAAGCACCTTCAATTGATGCTGAAGTCGCACTTGAAGCTTTTAGAGCAAAAAATTCGTCTAAAAATAAAAGTAAAACTAAAGTAAGACATTTAAATTTTAGTAAGTTTTATAAAGTAGCTGCCGCTGTAGTTGTACTACTTACTTCGGCTTATTTCTTGTTTAATAATACTACGCAAACATTTGAAACACATATAGCACAAACGCAAACCTTTAATTTACCTGATAATTCACAAGTGCTATTAAATGCAAATTCAAAAATTACTTTTAATAAAAGCAAATGGGATGAATATCGTACTTTAACACTACTAGGTGAAGCGTATTTTCAAGTACAAAAAGGAAAAACTTTTAGTGTAAATACCACTGATGGAGTTGTAAAAGTACTAGGAACACATTTTAATGTAAAGCAACGAGACAATTATTATGAAGTAAGTTGCTATGAAGGTTTAGTAAGCGTTACTTATAATAATCAAACCATCAAACTACCTCCTGGGAAAACTTTTAGAGTGGTTAATAAGCAAATAGCATCTGTAGCCAACTTTGAGTCTCAAAATCCTTCTTGGATGGAGAAAGAATCTAGTTTTGATCGCATTCCATTAAGTCAAGTAATTGCTGAACTCGAACGACAATACGATATTAAAATAAAAGTTGATGATGTAGATACTTCTAAATTATTCACTGGAAGTTTTACGCATTCAAATCAAAAAATTGCTTTAGAATCCGTAACAATTCCGCTTAAATTAAGCTATAAAACTGACGGAAAAACAATCTCTTTTTACAATTATGGCCTATAATAAGTACCTCATTTGTATCATTTTTTGCCTACATTTAATTGGCTATAGCCAAAGTAAGGAAAACAAAATACCCTTAACACAACTCATAACAAAAATTGAAAAACAGTTTGATGTAAAATTCTCTTATGCGGTTGAAGATGTGACCAATATTGCCATAACGCCACCAAATGAAATGCTTAGTTTAACTCAAACATTAGCGTATTTAAATGCTAATGTACTACTGAATTTTAAAACGTTAGACAACCGCTACGTCACTGTTTCAGTTTTAAATAAAACCTTTACCATTTGTAGTGTACTATTAGATTCTAATTCTAAAACACCGTTAATTGGAGCTACAATTCATATAAATAACACTGGGCTGCATACGGTTAGTAACAACAAAGGAAGGTTTAAAATAAACGGTATTCCGATAAACGCTTTTATAACCATTAGTTATATAGGTTATGAAGAAAAAATTTATACTGCTAAACAATTATTTTCTACAGTTGATAGTTGTATTGAACTACTTTTAAAACCCAGTAAAGAGGAACTAAATCAAGTCTTAATCACCAGCTTTCTTACTAGTGGTTTACAAAAATATTTAGATGGAAGCACGGTTTTAAACACCAAGAAATTCGGAATCCTACCTGGTTTAATCGAGCCAGATATTTTACAATCCATACAAGCTTTACCAGGAATTGAAAGTACTAATGAAAGTATCGCTAATATTAATGTACGTGGCGGTACAAATGATCAAAATCTAATGATTTGGGATAATATTAAAATGTACCATTCAGGACACTTTTTTGGTCTCATATCTGCCTATAATCCTAACCTTACAAATAAAGTAGAAGTCATAAAAAATGGGACTAGTGCAGCTTACAGTGATGGCGTATCTAGCACCATTTTGATGCATACAAATGACAAAGTAGGCAACAGTTTTTCAGGTGGTGCTGGAATTAATTTAATAAGTGCTGATGCCTTTTTAGAAATTCCGTTAGCGGCTAATTTACAACTCGATATTTCGGGACGTCGCTCTGTGACTGATTTGATTAACACACCTACATTTACTAATTATTTTGACCGAAGCTTTCAAGATTCAGAAATAAAAAGAAACAGTGAAGGCGTCAACACCAATTCTGATTTCTATTTTTATGACTATACTGCAAAATTACTGTTTGATTTAAACGATAAACACGAATTTAGAGCAAATATTATCGGTATAAATAATGCTTTAGTATACAACGAAATTAATTCTAATACTGCGACAGAGTCTAAGTCTAGTTCGCTTGCGCAAAAAAATGTTGGGTACGGCGCAAACTGGAATGCAAATTGGAATAGTAAGTTCAACACTCAATTGATTGGCTACTATTCTAAATACAATATTGATGCTATTGATTACCGAATTATAAATGAGCAACAGCTTACAGAAGCTAATGAGGTATTAGAAACAGGTATAAAGTTAAGCAGTAATTATACGGTTTCTAAATTCTTAAAATTACTAATGGGTTATCAGTTTACTGAAACTGGAATGCTAAATCAAACCACAGTAAAAAACCCAGATTATTCAAGTACTAAAAAAGATGTTTTAGCAAATCATGCTTTTTATGTAGAAACTGAATACCATAAAAACAATAGTTATTTACGTATTGGTGCTAGGCTAAACTATTATGAGAAATTTAAAAAGCTTCTGTTTGAACCAAGGATCAACTTTAGACAACAACTTACGGCTGCTTTTTCCATTAAATTTGAAGGAGAATTTAAAAATCAAACAAGCACACAAGTAATTGATTTTGAAGACGATTTTCTAGGTGTTGAAAAAAGAAGATGGGTTTTAGTTAATAATAATACTATTCCTATTGCTAAAAGTAAACAAGCTTCACTAGGAATTGGTTTTAAAAGATATAAACTGAACATTGACCTTACTGGATTTTATAAAATTGTTGATGGTATTACAGCTTCTAATCAAGGTTTTTATAATAATTTTCAATATGAAACTGCAAATGGTATTTATACAAATAAAGGAGTGGAATTTTTGATTAATAAAACTACTCAAAAATACAGTACTTGGTTGAGTTACACCTTTAGCCGTAATGATTATGAGTTTGCTAGTTTCACACCGTCAGAATTCCCAAATAATGTTGATATAAGACATTCCTTTTCTGTTGGTTATAATTATTCAATCACCAATAACTTTAAAGTATCAATAGGTGCAAACTGGCGTAATGGTCAGCCTTATACTACTCCAGTTACTGGAAACGAAACCATAAAAAAAGGCAATACTACAAGAGTAAATTATGACGCTCCCAATAGTCAAAATCTAGATAATTTCATGCGTTTGGATGCCTCTTTGAGTTATAGTTTCCAACTTTCAAAAAAGATTAAAGCCAACCTTAATGCGGGTGTAATTAACTTTACAAATGAAAAAAATACTATTAACCGCTATTATAAAGTAGATCCTACTACAACTGATAAAACCATTCAAGTAGACAATAAATCACTTGGAATCACACCTAATGCTAGTTTGAGAATAAATTTTTAGACACATTATTTTTCTAATAATATTATTTTATGAACTTCTTAATTTGAATAAATCGCTATTTTAAAATTTAAAAGCATCGATTACATATCCTAATGTCGTTTTTTTTATTACATTTATTTTTTAGAGAAAAACGATACTATTTAGCGCTTGTTTATTCAAGAACTCAAGCTTTTTTTTAAATAGTACCTAGTTAGCCCGATTAAATTTTAAGGACGGAAATTAAAATTTTTGTTTTCTAAAGGCAAAACTAAACCAATAAAATGAGTTAAAATGAAGAATGATACTGTTACTAATAATGCGTCAATAATTGCTGATAGCTTACCTGATTCCAGAATAAAAGCGGCTGGTTTTTTACCAGATGTATTATCTCGCCTAGATTCTACCAAGATGAAATACAAACCCATTAGTGACGCCAGTATTCCTTTTAGAGATGAAACGAATGCAGCTACTAAAAAAGAAAGTATTGCAAAGCTTATTGAAAAACTAGATGTAACAGGAAATATTCGATATAAAAGAACAGTTGAAGATACGTACTGCAACGTATACTCCTTTGATTACTGCTATTTTACCAATGTTTATCTCCCTACCGTTTGGTGGACAGATGAATCCATAGAAAAAATCCTTAACGGAGAAGAAGTGGAAGCGATCTATGGCGAAACCGTACAAACTATTTACTCCAGTGCTATTCACGATTGGTTTTTGAAATGGGGAAGCAGTTTTGGATGGAAAAGAATTTTAAGCATTGACAAAATGCAAGAAAAAGTAAATACTAGCGGCGGCGTAGGTATTATTTGTGCCAAAAGAAGACAAAGAGGACTCTCAGGACATATTGTTCCCGTAGTTCCAGAAACTAAGCAACACAAAGCGTATCGTGAAAACGAAAAGGTAATTTACCCATTACAATCGCAAGCTGGAAAAGTGAATTACAAGTATTTTACGACTATTAAAAAGGATTGGTGGAATAACGAATTGTACTCTTCATCTGTATTTTATTATCATGATTAATTGAGGTTTAATTTAATTACTAAAAACAAAGGCTAAATTACTTTTTTAGCCAATAAATAAAACTAAGAAAAATAGTATCAATAAATAGGTATTATAAACCGAAGTGTTTTTTATTTTTATAATTATATAAAGTGATAAAAATCAAGTAATTAAATATTATTATTTACTTATAAAGCGACTCTTTTTATCAAAAAATAAACTTCTTAAATATTACTTACTTTCAATAGCATTCTGTTGTTGGAAAAACCAAAATAAAAAAGTACTTTTGCACTCTGGAAAAATACAAGAATAGCAAAAATAAAAACGGTGCTATTCGTCTACTTAAAACATTGAAATAAAAGAAATTAGAATCATCTGTAATTTTGTAAATACATTATAAAATTTTTCTTTTTATCAATCGTTTCGTCGATACAAAACTAAATTTCTAAGACTGAAATTAAATTTCTATAATTTAAAAGTAAAAAAACTTTTTTGACAGCAGTCAGTTAATTCTGAAACACTATTATTAAATGGGTTTCGATGAATTCCTGCTAGAAAATCAGTATACCGCAACAATAAAATGAATAGCTAATAACATCAAAAAAAGAACTCGTATAAATGAAAGAAAATCACACAGCAAAATATTATTGGGGTATTGGATTAGAAAACGAAACCTACCTACAATTTGAAGAATCCTTAATAGTTACTGGTGAGTTTATACAAGAGAAAATTGGTTTTGAGAAATATAGTATTGATTACACAAAAAACTACAAGACGGAAAGCATTGCTCCTTTATTAGCAAAAGGGTTTGATCCCAATAGAAATTATAAAGTAAGTAGAATGATGAACAGTCATTCTTTAGAAAAACTGGATATTAATTTCCAACACAAAACGATAGCTGTAAAAACAGATGAAACTATTGATGTAAAACCGCAACCTATAGACAATCCTGAATATTTAGGACAGTCAATCATGGAATCTTTTTTAAACAATCAGCCTTACAATATTCAAAGTATGATTACCCAAAGAGAGAAAACTATGGGATCAGTACATTTTGATGGCGATTCTATTGAATTTGTTACTAAATATTTTGAAAATAGAACCGTAGTTGATTCCTGCAAAGAATTAAAAGCAACCAAAAAATTATTTCTGGATAAACTAAACGGAGCAGCTGTTTTGAACGAAAAACTAAGCTATCCAGATTACAATTCAGGTATTAATATGTTTATGACCAATCAAGAAAATCTTGTATTGTTCAATAACGGAACCTATCATTTTCACATCACCCTACCTACGCTTACCGAAGATAGCCGTATCGTAGATTACACTGCTTTTGAAAAGACACACAGCAACGCAATCTATCTACTGCAATGGTTTGAGCCGTTTTTTATCGCTACTTTAGGAAGCCCTGATATTATGGGTGTTATTAGTAACAAGTATAATTTAGACAAGCAATTCACTTTGGGTTCAATGCGCAGTGCTATGTCTCGCTACATAGGTGTGGGAACATACAACAAAGCGATGCCAAAAGGGAAAATTCTAACGTATAAAGTGGATGATTTTAGAAAATTACTACAATTCGAAAAAGAAGACAACATCTGGTGGAGAGATCGAATTGAGCAAGAGATGGAATATGAATTACTTCCAGAGGTTGGTCTTGATTTCAACCAAGAAAAAATGTACCAAAGCGGATTTGAATTTAGAAGTCTTGATGAATTCCCTGCTGAATATTTAAACGACGTACTTTTTGCTATTATATTAATATGTGAACATGCGCTGAACCTCCCAGATGTAAAATGGGGACATGATAGCATTGCATGGAATAATTTGGTTTTCAAAACATTAAAATATGGTTATTTAACTGAAATTGATGCGTTAGAAAAAGCAGAAGTAATGGATTTACTACAATTACTTGACCATTCAAACGATAATTACAGTACTTTAAAAGCCGAATTTGATACTATAGTTTTACTAGATGAATTCTTCTTTAAGATTGTAGCTGTTTTACACGACAAATACAAAGACAATAATGTATGTGTAGACGCTATGTTTGGTCAAAAATTAAACGCAGCTCCTCAATGGGATAACTTTAATAAATACCAAGTAGCACAACATCAATTACAAATTAGCCCTTTAGAAACTATTGTGGTAGCACCTGAATTCTCAAAAAAACACAAAGACAGTGAATTAGTTGCAGCCTGTTAATTGGTAAAACGTATAACAAGTTGTTTTCTAAAGGGTATGAAAGAATTATCAAAAATTGATCATTATTCTAAATCAATACGCTTAGAAATATGAATAAAATTCTCTAATTTTGAAATTACTATTGACTATTTCAGTAGTAGTTTCAAAAACCCCATAGAATGACATCATATACAAAACAATTATCTTTACGTTGGTCAGATTTAGACCCTAATTTTCACGTTCGCCACAGCGCTTATTATGATTTTGGTGCACAACATCGTATTGAAATCCTAGAAAGTCTTGGCTTGACCATGAAAGTATTACAAATAAATCATTTTGGGCCTATTTTATTTAGAGAAGAGTGTGTTTTCAGAAAAGAAATTAAACTTTCTGATGTAGTTATCATGCATACTAAAATCTCTAAAATGAAACCGGATGCTTCAAGATGGACTATTGTTCATGAATTTAAAAATCCCGAAGGGCAATTGTATGCTACAATTACAGTAGACGGTGCTTGGATGGATACTCAGTTAAGAAAAATTGCTAATCCTACACCTGAAATTGCGGTAGAAGCATTAACAAATTTCCCTAAAACAGAAGATTTTATTTCGTTATAATAACTACCTTTAAATAGTAAAAAAGCTGATAATCATACCATTTTATTGATTATCAGCTTTTTTTATGAATAGTTTACTAGTTTTGTTTCGTAACCTTAAAAAACAATACAAGAATGAAAAAGAAAGTGGGAATTGTTTTATCTGGTGGAGGCGCACGTGGAATGGCACATTTGGGTATTTTAAAAGCATTAGAGGAATTTGGTATAGAATTCTCACATATTTCTGGAACTAGCGCAGGCGCTATTGCTGGGGCTTTCTATGCTGCTAATTACTCGGTTGATGAAATCTTAACTATTTTAAAGAAAAGCCAAATCTTTAATTTTTCTAATTTCCTGATAAAAAGACAAGGTTTATTTGCAATGAGAGGTTTTCAAGGAATTTATAATGAATTTTTACCAACAAATACCTTTGAAGATTTAAAGATTCCGCTATACGTTGCCGCTACAGATATTTTAAAAGGCGAGTTGGTTTATTTCTCCTCTGGTAATCTTTCTCAAGCTTTAATGGCTTCTTCCTGCATTCCTTTAGTTTTCCAACCAATACAGTACAATGATTCACTTTATGTTGATGGTGGTGTAATGAACAATTTTCCTATTGAACCTTTGATTGGGCAGTGCGATGTAATTATAGGTAGCTACGTAAATTCAATTAAGAAAGAGGTCGATCAAGTGCATATGAATAATATTGTAGACCGTTGTTTTCATCTGGCAATGAAGAGTTCAGTACAAGAGCAAACAAACTTGTGCTCCTTATATATTGAACCACCTAATATGAGTCAATTTAGTCTTTTTAATCTAAAAAAAGCAGATGAAATCTTTGAATACGGCTACAATTATGCGCGCTCTTTAGAAAAGCAAATTAAAGAACTGGACCTATAAATCACTATTAATAATTGTTTTTTTACAGTAGTGAATTACTTCTTGAAGAGTACTAGAATAGCAGCCTCAACAATCATTTTTGTTTATAATTTTATAATATTAAATGTTATGGTTGTAATATATATCAGATTAATTTTTTCATCTTTGTGAATCGTTTTAATTAAGTTGAAATTCAATCATTTTGATAAGAACAACTTACACCTAAAATTATTTGCTTTTGAAAAAATACTTTAAGATAAGTTTAAAAATATTCCTCTGGTTTGTAGGAGTAATTTTTGCATTACTACTTTTGGTTCTAATTGCTATTCAAGTTCCCTCCGTGCAAAATTTAGCGAAGCAAAAAGTTGTTGCCTATATCCAAGAAAAAGTAAAAACAAAAGTTGCAATTGATAAACTACAAATAGGTTTTCCTAAAAAAGTAATCCTAAAAGGGGTTTATTTTGAAGGGCAAAATAAAGACACTTTATTAGCAGGTAAAGAACTTGCCGTTGACCTTGATATGTTTGATTTAATAGACAATAAAATCACTATTAATTCTATTGATTTAAAAGGCATAACGGCTAATGTGAGTCGAGATGAAAATGCCATTTTTAACTTTGATTACCTCATTAAAGCTTTTGCTTCAGCAGATACTTTAGAGCCTAAAGCAGCCTCTACTCCTATGCAGTTTTCGCTTGATAAAATTAATTTAGATAATATAAAAATTAAATATAATGATGCCTATACTAAAAATGATTTAGCATTTAACTTGAAGCATTTAGATACCCGAATCAAAAGTTTTGATTTGGATAAAATGGATTTTGAAATTCCTAAAATCACCATCAAAGGCTTACAATTAAAACTGTCACAAGGGCTTGCTGAAAAGATAAATGAGGTAGCCGCTTCCGCAAAAGAAACAACTGCCGAAGAAAATTTGAATATTGTACTTGGAGAAGTAGATTTATCAAAATTTGACATTAGCTATTCTGATGAAAAAAGTAATCTAGCCACTGCTATTAAATTTAGAAAGCTTGGCGCAAAATTTACAAAAACAGACATCAGTAACCAGTTCTATATTATTGATGCTATTGTATTCGAAAATGCCACAGGAAATTTACTAATTGGAAAAACTAATAATAAAAAAACAGAACTTGCTACCACTCCATCAGAAACAAGCAAATTAGAAATAAAAATCAAACAAACTGCATTTAAAAATATCAATTTCAAATTTGATAATGATAATGCTGTAGCCGTTAAAAAAGGAATAGATTACCAACATTTAGCTATCAAATCACTTGCATTAGACTTAGAAAACTTGCATTATAGTCCGTTGAGTATTGACGGGAACCTAAATTCCTTAAAAGTTAAAGAAAAAAGCGGCTTAGTAATACACTCCTTCACAACTGACTTTTTCTACGGAAGAAAAAATGCTTACTTGAAAAATCTAAGTCTGAAAACGCCACAAACAACATTAAAGGACAATATTGAAATTGGTTATCCTTCTATTGAAACGGTTAGTAAAAACTTAGCCGAATTAAGTGTAAACGCCAACTTAAAAAATAGTGAATTAGGATTTCAAGATGTGCTGATATTTGTACCTACACTTTCGAGTACAGTCCCTTTTAAAGACAATCCTAATGCTGTTTTATTAATCAACAGTAAAGTAACAGGAAAACTAAAAAAACTACAAATTCCGAAACTGGAAATCAGCGGCATTGGAACGACAAAGATTGCTGCCAGCGGAACAATTACGGGATTACCTGATGTAGACAAAGCTTTTTTTGACTTAGATATAAAAGAATTAAAATCAAGTGCTAAAGACATTAAATCTTTTACTCCAAAAGGGACCATTCCTAGTACGATACAACTACCCGCGCAATTGAACGTAAATGGAACTTTTAAAGGAACAATCACCAACTTTAATACTAATCTTGTTTTAGGAAGTTCTTACGGAGGTGCAAAGATTAATGCGTTATTTGATCAAAGAATAAAAAACAAAGAAGCTTATAAAGCGCAAGTGAACCTGACCAATTTTGATTTAGGAAAATTATTAAAAGACAAAACTATTGGTAAAATCAGCTTAAAAGCCAATGCTATAGGAACAGGTTTAGATCCAAAAACTGCCAAAGCCAAGATTGAAGGAACTTTACAAAAACTAACCTACAACAAATATACGTATCAAAATCTAGCCCTTAACGGAAACATCAACAACGGATTATTTTCTATAGCAGCAGATATGAATAATCCCAATTTAACTTTTGATTTAATTAGTAGCGGAAGTTTTAAAGACAAATATCCTGCTGTAAAAGCAAAACTAAATGTAGATATTGCCGACTTAGAAAAACTAAATCTTCATGCAGGTCCTTTAAAAATTAGAGGCGCTATTGATGCTGATATTCAATCGGCTAATTTAGATTACTTAAATGGTAAGTTGACCGTTATGAATTTAACAATTGCTGATGCTGAACAACAAATTGTTACGGACTCTATTAGTTTATTGGCCACAGCCAAACCAGACACAACGGCAATTGTTGTAAAATCTCCTTTTTTAAATGCAGAGATTATAGGAAAATATAAATTGTCTAAAATTGCCAACGCATTACAAAACTCACTTGCTACATACTATGATATTAATCCTGAAGCGAAAAAACAAGAAAGTGAAAAACAAAATTTCGATTTTAAACTTAATGTAACTAGCAGCCCGTTATTATTGAAGATTGTTCCTGAAATTCAAAGTATGGAACCCATAGCAATTTCAGGTAAATACAATACGGTTAATGATTCTATAGTAATTAATGGTCAGATTCCAAAATTAGTTTACGGTCAAAATAAAATTACTAATGCTGTTGTAAATATAAACACTGCGGATAAAGCATTAAATTATGAATTTATAGTTGATGACATTCAAAACAACCAATTCCAGTTACCCTACACCGCGATCACAGGGCAATTAAAAGATAATGTTGCTGCCTACCAATTGCAGTTAAAAGATTTAAAAGATCAAGAACGCTATTTAATTGCTGGTAATGTAAAATCGAATAAAGGAAATACGGAGTTACACCTTGATCCTGCAAATTTAGTTTTGAATTATGAATCATGGCAAGTAGCCGCAGACAATCTAATTCGTTTTGGGACTACCGGAATATACGCTAATCAATTTGAGTTAAGCAATTCAGGCAGTAATATTCAAGTACAATCGCAATCAGAAAAAGCAAATGCTCCTTTGGCAGTGAATTTTAAAGATTTCAAGATTGAAACAATCAGTAGTTTTGTTGAAAAAAGTGATTTACAAATCAACGGAAATATCAATGGTGATGCTTTAATCAAAAACCTAAGCACCACTCCCCTATTTACTGCTGATTTAAAAGTTGATAATTTTGCTTTCAAAGAAGACACACTAGGAACGGTAGCAATTCATGTAGACAATAACGTAGCCGATACTTACAATACGCAAGTAGGTATTACTGGGCAAGGAAACCAGCTTGATTTAGCAGGAACTTATGCTGCTACTGCGGGAGTTTTAAACATGAATCTGGATGTTGCTAAATTAAATTTAAAAAGTATACAAGGATTCACCTTAGGGAACCTAAAAGAAAGTACCGGTTTTATAAACGGAAAGCTAAACATTACAGGAAAAGCCAGTCAACCAAAAGTTGTAGGAAATTTAAAATTTAATGAAATAGGGTTCAATGTTACGCCTCTTAACGCAACTTTTAAAGGGATGAATGATAACATTCAATTTAATGCGAATAATGTTGTCTTAAATAAATTTACCATTAAAGACGAGAAAGACAATGACATGGTAATTGACGGTACAATAAGTACACAGGATTTTACAAATCCTGGATTTGACCTTACTCTTGTGGCAAAAAACTTTAAAGCAGTCAATTCTAAAGAAAAAGACAATGACGCCTATTATGGCGAAATGTACCTAAACAATAATTTACGTATAAAGGGAGACTTAAATAATCCTACAGTTGAAGGAAGCATCAAAGTAAATGGCGATACTGATTTTACAATTGTTTTACCGCAAAGTGACCCATCAATTGCAGATCGTGAGGGAATTGTTGAATTTATAGATCAAGACAATCCGCCTTTGATTACTAAAATAGCTGTAGATGAATCATTAAGTAATACAGAGATAAAAGGTATCAATGCCTCCGTAAATATTGAAGTTGATAAAGATGCCGCATTGTCTATTGTAATTGACAAGGCCAATGGAGATTATTTAAAATTAAAAGGTGAGGCAGAACTTACAGGTGGTATTGATCCTTCTGGAAAAACTACACTTACGGGACGTTACGAGTTAAATGAAGGCGCTTATGAAATGAATTTTAATTTCATAAAACGAAAATTTGATATTAAAAACGGTAGTTATATTTTATGGACAGGTGAACCAACATCTGCTGATATTAATATTACTGCGGTGTATAAAAACGAAGCTGCTCCACTTGATTTAGTTGACGACCAATTAGGAAGCGTTACCACTGACGTTAGAAATACTTATAAGCAAAAAATTCCTTTTGAAACCGAATTAAAAATGAACGGTGAGTTGCTTAAACCTACCATTACTTTTGACATTGTTTTACCTGACGGTAACAACAGTGTATCAACAGAAATAATCAATACTACCCAAGCCAAATTAGCACAATTGCGTCAGCAACCAGATGAGCTTAACAAACAAGTATTTGCACTATTATTATTAAATCGTTTTATAGGCGAAAATCCTTTTGCTAGTGAGGCTGGAGGAGCATCTGTATCGTCATTAGCAAGAGAGAGTGCTAGTAAAATATTATCACAGCAATTAAACAATTTAGCGGGTGATTTAATTAATGGTGTCGAACTAAATTTTGACTTAAATTCAACTGAAGATTATACTACTGGACAATTAGAAAACAGAACTGATTTAAGTGTTGGCCTTTCTAAAAAGCTATTGAACGACCGCTTAACAGTCACTGTAGGAAGTAGTTTCGGGTTAGAAGGACCACAACAAAAAAACGAAGAAGCTAATAATATTGCAGGTGATGTTTCAATAGAATACCAATTATCTAAAGACGGTCGTTATAAATTAAAGGCGTATCGTGTAAACAAATACCAAGTGGCATTACAAGGACAAGTAGTAGAAACTGGCGTTTCCTTTATACTAACCATTGATTACAACAAATTCAAAGAACTGTTTCAATCGAAAAAAAGAAAAGAGACTAAAAACTAGTTCATAAAAACACATTATAATGAGTAAATATACCCTAAGTTACTTGCTACTATCTGCTTTATTTTTAGCAGCATGTACAGGTACTCGCAATTTACCCGAAGGAGAATTATTATATACTGGAGCGACCGTAAAAGTAGAAAGTAAAACCACTCCTAAAAAAGAAAGGAAAGCTTTAAAAACGGCTTTGACACCATTATTACGACCAAAACCTAATTCTTCTATTTTAGGATTGAGACCCAAATTATTCTTTTACAATTTGGCCGGAGAGCCCAAAAAAGACAAAGGTTTTAGATACTGGCTGCGCACAAAAGTAGGTGAACCACCTGTTTTATACAGCAAAGTAGATCTAGAATACAATAAAAAAGTGCTGCAAAATTATGCTGAAAACAGTGGCTATTTTAATACAACTGCAGTTGCAGATTCTACTCGGAAAGGGAAGAAAGCTACAGCAACTTATACTTTAGATCCAAAGAGACAATACACAATTAGAACCGTAAAATTCCCCGATGATTCCTCGGCAGTGGCGATTGCTGTGCGTAAAACGCAACGCAGAACATTGTTGAAAAAAGACCAAGCATACAACCTAGACATTATTAAATTAGAACGGGAGCGAATTGATGTGCGACTTAAAGAAAAAGGATTTTATTATTTTAATGAAGATTATTTATTAATACAGGTAGATAGCACGGTAGCTGATCATCAGGTAGATTTAATTATGAAAGTAAAAAAAGAAATCCCTGCGCTTGCTCAAAATCAATATGAAATCAACAAAATTATTGTTTATCCAAATTATAAGTTGGCAAAAGACAGTATTGTTAATGATCCTAAAGCAACTGTACAGTACAATGATTTCACTATAATTGACAAAAACAATTTGTTTAAACCTCGAATTTTTGATCGTACTTTATATTTTAAAAAAGGAGATTTATACAATAGAACAAATCATAATTTATCATTGAATCGACTTGTGAATTTAGGGACTTTTAAATTTGTAAAAAACCAATTTAAAGTAGCGGATACCACTGGCAATTTTCTAGATGCTTATTATTACCTTACTCCATTGCCTAAAAAATCAATTCGATTAGAACTTTTAGCCAAAACAAATTCGGCTAATTATACGGGAACCGAATTAAATTTAAACTGGAGTAATCGTAATTTATTCAAAGGAGCTGAACAGTTAACTATATCCGCTTTTGGAGGTTTAGAAGTTCAGGTTTCAGGACAAAACAATGGCTTTAATGTCTATCGTTTTGGTACCGAAGCAAATTTAATTTGGCCAAGAATTATTTCACCTTTTAAATTCCATTCGGCTAGTGGTTATGTTCCAAAGACAAAAGCGACTTTAGGATACGAATTTCAAAACCGAACTAAATTATATTCTTTACAAACATTCAAAGGTTCATTTGGGTATTTATGGAAAGAAAACGAGCGTAAAGAGCATTTGTTTAACTTAACTGAAATTACGTACGCTAGTCCACAGAATGTGACCGCTTTGTACCAATCGCAAATAGATTCGCTTCCGTCTTTAGGGAAAGTAATCGAAAAGCAATTAATTTTTGGGCCTACCTACTCCTATACGTATACCAATACAATGGAAAAGCGAAAAAAGAATACTTTTTACTACAACGGTAAAATTGATTTATCAGGAAATATTACTGGTTTAGCAACGGGAGCAAATATTAAAGATGGGAATACAAAGAAAATATTTGATGTCCCTTTTAGCCAATTTATAAAAATAGAAAACGAGTTTAGACATTATTTAAAACTGAGTGAGGATTCTCAAATAGCGACGCGTTTAATTGTAGGCGCAGGATTTGCTTATGGAAACTCAGATCAAATGCCGTTTATCAAACAATTTTTTAATGGGGGAACCAATAGTATTCGTGCTTTTAGAGCCCGTTCTATAGGACCAGGAACTTTTGACGGCAGCAAAACAACCAATACTTTTTTACCAGATCAATCTGGAGATGTAAAGTTAGAATTCAGTACTGAATATCGTGCTAAAATTTACGGTTTAGTAAAAGGGGCTGTGTTTTTAGACGCAGGAAATATTTGGTTACTAAAAGACGATCCTGATAAACCGGGAGGAAAATTTTCTAAAGATTTTTTAAACGAACTTGCTGTAGGTGTGGGTGCTGGATTGCGATTTGACTTTTCGTTCCTTGTCTTACGAACTGATTTGGCTTTTCCTATAAGAAAATCCTATCTAGCTGATGGTAATCGCTGGGTACTGGACAAAGTGAGTTTTGGTAATGGATCCTGGCGAAATGAGAATTTGGTTTTCAACCTAGCAATAGGGTATCCATTTTAATCATATTGAGATAAATACGCTTTTGTTTTTTTGGAAAACAAAAAAAATAGCTGTTTCCAAATTATTAAATAATCAGTTCTAGTTTCTAAATCACAATTAAAATTTCATATTTAAAAGTTTTTGGTACTGTTCATTGCTAAATTCAATTATATTTGTCTCATAAAACAAAAATTATATGGAAGAGTGCATTTCGGTTTTTGACATGCTTAAAATTGGTGTAGGTCCTTCAAGTTCCCACACGCTAGGACCATGGCGTGCAGGAGAACGCTTTTTAGAAGAGCTAAAAGAGGAGAATATCATACATACAATTACAAGAGTAAAAATAGATCTTTACGGCTCTTTGTCCCTTACGGGTAGAGGTCACGCTACTGATCTTGCCGTAATGCTAGGTTTAAGTGGGCAAGATCCAGAGTATATTCCGGTTGAAAATATTGATGGTATCATAAAAACAATCGAGTCTACAAACCAAATCCTTTTGGGGAACCAATACCCAATTGCCTTTCATATAAAAGAAGATATTGTATTTAATAAAGACTTCCTGCCTTTTCATTCTAACGGAATGATGTTTACGGCTTTTGATGCTTTGGGAACACCTTTTACAGCTACCTACTACTCTATTGGAGGTGGATTTGTGGTTAAAGAAGAACGTACCAATGCCAAGGAAAAAATCAAGATAAAATGCGCTTTTCCGTACCTTGTCAATAATGCTGCGGAGTTGTTAAGTTTTTGCGTAAGCGAAAATAAAAGCATCTCAGAGATTGTTTATGAGAATGAAAAATCGATGCGAACAGAAGAAGTTATCGATCATGAATTAATGCGCATCTGGAACACCATGCTCGAGTGTATGTACATAGGTTGCCACTCTGAAGGGATTTTACCTGGTGGTCTTAACGTACGCCGAAGAGCTTTTGATATGCACCAAGGATTAATAGGATTGTCTAATTATAGTGATCCACAAAGTTGGCTAGAAGAAATACGCAAAACCGAGGTTAAATTTCGCCAAATCCTGAAATGGGTTAGTTGTTTTGCACTTGCTGTAAACGAAGTTAATGCAGCTTTGGGACGTATTGTAACCGCACCTACAAACGGAAGTGCCGGTGTAATCCCATCTGTCTTGATGTATTATTTGGTTATTGAAAACCATAATGCAGGACCTAAAGAAATCAAACAATTCTTGTTAGTTGCGGGAGAAATAGGCAGTATTTTCAAAAAAGGGTCCACCATATCAGCCGCTATGGGAGGTTGCCAAGCAGAGATAGGCGTATCGTCATCAATGGCTGCAGCAGCGCTGTGTGAATTAATGGGTGGAACACCAGAACAAGTCTTAATGGCTGCCGAAATTGCCATGGAACACCACCTGGGATTGACCTGCGACCCAATAGGCGGGTTAGTCCAAATTCCGTGTATTGAGCGCAATACTATGGGCGCTATAAAAGCAATCAATGCCGCCGAATTAGCCTTATCTACCGATGCTAAAAATGCAAAAGTACCCTTAGACAAAGTAGTGAGTACCATGTGGGAAACCGCCAAGGATATGAATAACAAATACAAAGAAACCTCAGAAGGAGGCTTAGCAATAGCGGTAAACATGGCCGATTGCTAAACGCGATCCATCTTAAATTATAAACCTAGTAACCCGCAAGATAGCTGCAGTTACTAGGTTTTTTTTGCAATTGTAATTTCACAATAAAGATCATTTGGGCGTGCCCCTGCTTCCACTCCGTTGCAGCAGCGTCAGGCTATCCGTTACAATCTCCCGAAGAAAAATCGGGAGGATTTTCACTGCTATCCTTCACGCAACTATAAACAACGATGATGTTTATAAGAAAAACATCAAACAAAATAATCTCGACTCCGATTGATTTGACAGTTATAATTCATTAATTACTACGTTTCGCCACTTAGCTATGTTGCGAGCTTCGTGACCGATTTTTTTTCGTTAAAGATAAAAAATGTTGAGAAACGTAAACATGAATTTACCACGAAACTCACAATATTGCTAAATGGCTGTTAGGCATTCGTTTTTCTTTTTTAATCGTTAATTCTATTTTTTAAGTCCATTCTTTCGTGCAATATTCTCACGACTTCCATTTCTGTATTTTCAGTTTTCTTATAAAACACCAAATGAGATTTAACTTTTGAAAATTTATAATTTTTCATAATATTGCTAAAATCTTTAGTTTTGTCAAAACTTACTGATACATACTCTATTTCGTCAACAATTAAGTTGTAATATCTGTTTGCATGTTCAACAGACCAATTTTCGGCAGTGTAAACCCAAATGTTATTTAAATCTTCAAGTGCTTTTTCACTGATTATATATTCCGCCATTATTTTTGGAAGTTTTTATTCAGCATTGCTAAATTTTCTTTTCTGTCAAAATTTTTAATTTTTCGGCTTTTTTCTCCAATTTCTAATTCGTTTATCAAAGATTTTTTTTGAATTTCTTCTTCTTCAAAATGTCTCAATGCAGTTCTCACAACTTCGCTTACAGAACTATATTTTCCTGTAGCAATTTGTCCGTTTATGAAATTCTCATAATATTCTCCAATCAGAATTGATGTATTTCGTGCCATAATTTTTTAATTTATACAAATATACCAATTTATGGTATTAAAAAAAAGATTTTGATTTAATTCGGTTTTTCTTTGCGTCGCGCCAAAGTGATGCCTAACTCTTTAATATTAATCACGACTCCACTCGATTTCATACGGATTCAAGATTTTTTTCACTTAAATCAATGATTAACAATAGTATAACTAATCTCGACACCGCTCGATTTTACATAAGGATTCAATAGTTTTTTTGCTTCAATTAATAAGTAATAACAGCATAACTAATCTTAACTACGTTCGATTTGACAACTAAAATTGGTTTATTCCTTTACAATTTGCCTTAATATCCATACACTACTTCTGTCAAATTACTTTCTAAACAAAAAAAGGACGTAGATAATTAAAAATCAACAATTTAATATTCGATTATTAAAAACAAAGTTGTATTTTAGTTGCTTATAACCTTTATATGCAAATAATTGTAAAAAAGATATGGCATCGTGATGCAGACCGAATCGGACTTTTCTTTAAGTATGATAGTACTACTATTGATCAATTAAAACAATTGGGAGGTATTTATAGTCAGTCACTTCGATGCTGGTATTTTGATTATAATGTTGTGAGCTATAAGTTGATTAGTCAAAATTTTAGCGATTTGGTTATTGATAACCCAAAAAAGACAAAAACGCAACCGCTGGCCGGCCTTACCCTAAGCCGTGACCTTCCAGCCATAGCCAAAAGCGACCTTCAGTTAGATTCGGCCCCTGTGCTGCATAACCCTGAACATATAACGACCGTAAAATCGTTAGCACCCAACATGCGTTTAGAATTATTACCAAATTTAGGTAAATACTGGGTTTTCAAGATGCACTATTATCAGCATATTAGTAAACAATTATTAGCTACTAAAGGAGTGTATTGGAATGCCAATTACAAGGTGTATATGGTATTAAGACATAGTAACGTACAAACACAAGTTGAAAAAATATTAGGAGTAGTCTCTTTTTTTCCAGAAAATGATTATTATAAAAAAGAAACCGTCTTTGTATCAGAATCTATTGTAATAAAACCACATCCTGAAGACATAAAATGGATGGAAGTATATGTACCTCCATTTCTTGTATTAAGAGAAAAAATAAAACGGTTCTCAATGGCGCGTTACAGTACCATTAAAGATTGTTATTTATTACCCGCTGCACCTAGTGTATATGAAGCAATGGGAATGCAGTTTGAACCACATAAAGTACTTATTAACAACAGACTGCCAAAAGGGTATTTGTTAAAACAAAATTTACCCAATAGAAAGCAGCTAGATTTGAGAAAAACCAAAGAGCAATTATTTAATCAAGTTCCGGCTGCAGCACATGAATACATCACTATGATGGTAGATACTATTCTAGCATTAAATTATAGTAGTTCTACAATGCGTACCTATACGAGTTCGTTTCTTAAATTTTTACGTGATCATCATTTTAAAGACCCACATTCCATAACACAAAAAGAAGTTACAAAATATTTAGCTTCGCTAATGGAAAGAGGACTATCTGCATCATCAGGACATAGTATGGTAAATGCATTATTGTTTTATTACCAACAAATTGACCATCAAAAAGGTTTTGATCTTAAACTACCGAGACCAAAATCAGAAAAAAAATTACCATCGGTACTAACCATGGAAGAGTGTTTAGAAATATTTAGAGCAGTAGACAACCCTAAACATAAGTTATTACTATTAATAGGTTATGGTGCAGGTTTACGGGTTAGCGAGATTGTAACTTTAGAATGGCGTGACATATTATTTTTGGAACATAAAATACATATTAAAAATGCCAAAGGAAAAAAAGATCGTATTGTGATGCTACCCTACTCGATTGTCAACTCACTAGAGATTTACAAAAAACTTTACGAACCAAATAAATACGTTTTTGAAGGACAATATGCAGGCGAACCCTACAGTACTGGTAGTGCTCAAGCAGTGATGCGTGCTGCCTTAAAAAAGTCAGGATTAGATAAAAAAGCCACTGTACACACTTTGAGGCATAATTTTGCCACACATTTGCTAGAAAGCGGCACAGATATACGATACATACAAAAGTTTCTTGGTCATGCTAGTATTAAAACCACAACAATTTACACACATGTATCAAAAACAGCTACAGATAAGATTCTAAGTCCACTTGATCGTTTAGTTGAAGAAAATAATAAGAAAAAACTGAATGACAACTAAAAAACATCAAAAAAGATGTATATATTTGATGTTATATACAAGTTATAATATATATTTCGCCATTTTTGCGGTGAAAAAATTACTCACTTCACTCCTACTAAGAAAATAATCTGCAATCCAAAAAATTGATGATTATTAAGAAGGTTTTGAAAAAGTTTGTGTCGAAATAAATTCTGTTAAAATCGTTAAGCCGAAAGTAATCTGATGAAATTAAAGTGATGCAGTTTGCGTCGAAAAATATTGTGGCGAATTCATTTAACCGAAAGTATTTTGGTTAAATTAAAGTGATGCAGTTTGCTTCGAAATAGATTTTGATGAATTCATTAAGCCGAAAGTAATTTGGTTCAATTAAAGTGATGCAGTTTGCGTCGAAAAATCTTATGATGAAATCGTTACGCCGAAAGCAGTTTGGTTAAATTAAAGTGATGCCGTTTGTATCCAAAAGTATTGCGTTGAAAAATTGAATAACGAAGAAATTTTGTGCAGAAAAATACATATTATAACACTGGTTTAGCATGATGGGGAATTTAGTGGAATTTCCGTTTTTTTTCATATATTCGTACAGCCAAAAATAATCTACTTATAAGTTCCCCACCAAGCTAAGCCAGGAACCGTTGTGTGATATGTTCTTGAAAAACCGGATAAAAAAAATTTTATGAATAAATTGACGTTTTTGGCATTATTTGCTACGATTTTAACTTCCTACGGACAAAATTACGATGATTTAATAAAAAAAGCAGATTCTTCTTATGAAGCAAAGAATTATAAAATATCAACAGATTATTTTGCGAAAGCAATTAAAGTAAAACCCGAATCAAAAAATAATTTTTACAATGCAGCTTGTGCTGCATCTTTAGCAAATGATAAAAAGAACTCATTAAAATGGTTAGAAACTTCTATAAATAATGGATATGACAATTTAAATCAGATCAATACTGATTCGGATCTAGACAATGTTAGAAATGATAAAAAATTTAATAAAATCATTTTTGAACTTAAGAAAAAGATAGACATAGTTGAAGCGAATTATGACAAACCTTTGCAGACTGAATTGTTAACAATTCTAGATGAAGACCAAAAATATAGAATGCAAATGAACGAAACTCAAAAAAAATTCGGGCAAGATTCTAAAGAAATGAAAGACCTTTGGCAAATCGCGAGTCAAAAAGACTCCATAAATTTAATAAAAGTAAAAAAGATATTAGATAAAAAAGGATGGGTTGGAAAAGACAAAGTTGGTGCTCAAGCCAATAGTGCATTATTTTATGTAATTCAACATAATGATTTGGAAACGCAAAAAAAATATTTACCTATGATGAAAGAAGCTGTTAAAAAAGGAAATGCTGATCCAAGTTCATTGGCATTGTTAATTGATAGAATAGAAAATCAAGAAGGTAGAAAACAAATTTACGGAAGTCAAATAGGTACAAATCCAAACACTAAAACTCAGTATGTTTGTCCTTTAATTGACCCTGATAATGTAGATAAAAGAAGAGCAGAAGTTGGATTAGAAAATTTAGCAGAATATGTTAAACACTGGAACATAACTTGGAATATAGAACAATATAAAAAAGATTTGCCTGAAATTGAAGAGATGAGTAAACCGAAAAAATAAACACATCACACAACAACCATTTTGAGCTAGCTGGAATTTAGTGGAATTAACGTTTCGCATCACGTTTTCGTTAAGCCGAAAATTGAGCGGTTACGAACTTCCAGCCATCTCAAAGTGGCAAAACGTTGGCAGTAATTGTACCCGAAAAAATCGACAAAACAACCAAATAAAATAAAATATGAAAAAAATAATGTTTTTGATTGCCTTTTTTGCAGTTAGCAATTTTACCTATTCTCAAGTAGATAAAGTTGATGTTGAAATAAAAAAACTAATGCAAAAAAATAGAATTGTTGGTTTACAATTAGCCGTAATAAAAAACAATGAAATTGTTAAAAAAGGTCATTACGGATTGGCAAATATAGAGGATTCAATTGCTGTTGATGACAAAACAATTTTCAGTATTAATTCCATAACAAAAGCATTTACAGGAGTTGCTATTATGCAATTAGTAGAAAATGGTAAATTAAATCTCGATGAACCAATTTCAAAATATCTAGATAGTTTACCGAAAACTTGGCAAAATATTACGCTAAAACAAGTGGTTACTCATAAATCAGGAATTCCTGCAATTTGGGATTCACAAGGAAATATGTTATCAGAAAATAGAGAAGTTTTATTCAAAAAAATGAAAGAATTTCCACTTGTTTTTCTTCCAGATGAAGATTACGAAGATGCGCAAGGTAATTACATATTGCTAGGAATGGTTATTGAAAAAGTTAGTGGACAATCATATGAAAAATATATTGTAGAAAACATATTCAAGAAAGCCCAAATGAACAACTCAATGAAAGTTGGAATTGGAGATTTCTACAAAATATTTAATCATTCAGCAAAGCCATATTCTTATTTTAGAGATAATAATGTACTAACCAATGTTTATCAACCTATTCCATCAAGTTTAAATCCAGCAGGAGGTATATATTCAAGTGCGACTGAAATGGCACAATGGATAATTGCATTACAAAATAATAAATTAGTTAATTCAGAAAATCTGAAAATACTACTAGCGCCAATAACATTAAAAAATGGAGAAATATATGAAACAAATAATTTTCTAAACAGAAGTTCGATTGGTTTTTATTCAAGTTCAAGAATTAAAAATCCTGTAATTGCTTCATTAGGTGGAAATAGAAATGCTTTATACATTTATCCAAAAGATAATATTTCAGTAGTGATTTTGACAAATTTAGTGGGTTCTCGTCCTGAAAATTTTATAGAAGAAATTGCGAATTTATATTTAGCGGAGAAAAAATAACAACTACTGCCAACCGCCATTTTGAGCTAGCTGGAGTTTAGTGGTATTATCGTTTCGCATCAAGTTTTGCATAAACCGAAAACTGAAGGGTTACGAACTTCCAGCCATCTCAAAGTGGCATAACGTTGTGCGTCAGTTTAGTGTAAAAACGGAAAAAAACATAATCTAGAAATATAATTGGAAAGAATTTTAACAGAATCCGAAATTAAACTTATTGAGTCAGAAGCTAAAAATAATCCAATTTTTAAGTTTTATGGCTTGAAAATTTTTAATGTCTCCAAATTAAACTATTTAAACATCATAACTTTATCAGATAAAAATTTGATTTTAATCAAAGGCAATTTAGATACTGCTTATGAACATATAAAAATTAGACATGAGTATTGGTCAACTCAACCTTATCCGAAAGGAGAAGGATTTCAAGCACAAAGTAAATTTCCTAATGATATCTATCCAGCTAAATTTATAAAAATTGCTGATTCAATATATTCTCCAGAGAATTTAATAGAAAATAACGACCATAAAGATTCTGATAAATTTGAAAAATATTTCGGTGCGTATTCATTTGACAATATAACTGAAGAAAAAATAAACCTAATCTTGTATAAAGGAACGAAAATTATTCATTCATTATATCCTCAAAGTAATAAGTATAATAAAAACAGAAATAGAACAAAATATCCATTTTCAAGAGGAATTATCCAAATAAATACAAATTCGTTAAACAAAAATAAAGAAATACATATACCCTATTTTGGAACTGATTTAAAATTGAAATATACTATTCTCATTGAAAAATTTATTGAAAAAGAAATTGAAGAATGGCGAATTTTAGCATTCGATGGAAATAGAAATTATAAATTTGATTATTATATTGGAGAGAAAAAAATCAGCGAATTTAGAGGAGAAACTTCCGAAAGAATTTCTTATCAACATTGTGACTTAAAACATATTGAAGAATTAATATTGCAAATTGAACGAAGCAAAAAAGAATAAAACCGAACGCACAACAGCTGTTTTGATATAGCTGGAATTTAGTGGAATTATCGTTTCGCATCAAGTTTTCGTTAAGCCGAAAATTGAGCGGCTACGATTTTCCAGCCATCTCAAAGCAGCAAAACGTTAGCGGTAATTTTAAACTCACGACAGTAAGACAAATGAAATTCAACGTAATCATTAGAATGACAGCACTTTTAATAATATTAACAAATATTTATTACATTCCGATGATAATTTTTGAAATCTGGCAGACAGGTACATTTCCGTTATTTATTTCACCAGTTTTCTTGATTTTAATTCCAGCGGGACTTACACTCACAGTTAAATTCAAAAACAATGTTCTACTATTTTGTATAAACGTGCTTGGGCTAATTTGGAATTTATTTTGGTTGACAATTTTTATGACCGCACCAGAAATAGGTTAATGTAAAAATTTATAAACAAACTCGTATAAATATAACAAAATCAAATAAGATTATTTTTCACACTTTTACCTTTCATAATTTTCGTTAAAACATTTGGTCAAAATTTGAAAAACTGCTCAACTTGTTCAAAACAAATTATTAAATCTGATCAAATCAATGATTTGAGTATGGATGAAATTCGTTATTTAACAAATGACTTATTTGCAACAAAAGGTTATGTATGTAAAAGTTCAGACGTTAACAATTACTATTCAAATATAAAATGGTATAAACCTACTGCTGACAATAAGAAAATAATATACAATAATATCGAAAAACAAAATATTAAATTATTTCAAGATAAAACATCAACAATTAAAAACGACCGAGATAATTTTTATCAGTGAATTGAAAAATTTTAAAGTAACATTAATGAATGACAATAAACTTGTTTAAATGGATAAATATAATTATTCGATTTACAATATGACTATAAAGGACGATTTGATTACTTAAAAAATTCATTCGAAAAAATTAATTTAGACGATATAAATTGGTCTTTTGACAAAGGCATTTATAACGTCAACGTGGATAATGGAGAGATAGTTATCTATTACAAAATAGAATTGTCCAAATATGGATTTTATATAAAATATGGAAATCAAGGCGGTTCAGAAATCGGCAAACAAATTTATCCAAATGACCAAATAACAGAATATACATATTTATGGAACTTCGAATGGAAAAATGGAAAACTAACTTTCTTAAAAATGGATATGGCAGGATAAAAAAACTACCGCTAACAGCGGTTTGCAAAAATGGCGAAATATGTGGTAAATTCACGTTTATCTTACGCAAGAAATTTTATCTTAGCCGAAAATAATCGGTTACGAAGTTCGCCACTTCCGCAAGCCGCGAAACGTTGTGCGCTATTCGGCCAAAAATAGGAGAATTCAATAACTTAAATACAATTATATGAATTCAGATTACATTGAAAAAATTTTTGGAAAAAGTAGAAATGAAGTAACACTAAATGATATAAAAGAATATTTTTCAACTGAACAAGAAGAATCATCAGTAATCGAATTTAAAAGCGGAGAAGTAGAAATTAATGACATATTTAAGGAGATTACTGCATTTCTAAATACTGAAGGAGGTTTGTTGGTTATTGGTACTCCGAGAGAAACAAAAAAGATTATTGGAAAAAATAATACAATTAAAGTTTGTGAGGGAGAATTAACATATTCAAATTTTAAAAATAAAGATTGG
>NZ_JABSNK010000016.1 GCF_013294005.1 Flavobacterium gelidicaeli | reverse complement strand
GGTAGCGGCATCCTTTATGGCTTTTCTTTAAAGCCATAAAGATACAGCGTACAGCCCGACCCGCTTTTTTTTAGTGGGTCATGCCTAAATCACATAAAAAAGGGAACTCAACAATAATTGAGTTCCCTTTCTTTTTATTTCATCAAACCGTTATTTATTAGGCTGAGGCGTCATTCTTAAATAGGATTTAATTCCTCTAAATCCTTTTGGGAATTTTGCTGGAATGTCACTGTCTGGAATGGATGGAGAGATAACTACATCATCACCATCTTTCCAGTTTGCTGGTGTTGCAACACTGTAGTTAGCTGTTAGTTGTAAACTATCTATTACTCGTAATATTTCATCAAAATTTCTACCTGTAGAGGCTGGATAGGTCAAAATCAGTTTTATTTTTTTATCAGGAGCAATGATAAATACAGAGCGAACAGTAAAAGTATCGTCAGCATTAGGGTGAATCATATCGTATAAATTTGCAACAAATTTATCTTCATCAGCTATAATAGGATATTGCAAAGTCACATTTTGCGTTTCCTCAATATCTTTAATCCATTTTAGGTGTGATGCTACTCCATCTACACTAAGTGCGATTACTTTAGTATTTCTTTTTTGGAATTCTGGGTAGTAGTTTGCTACAGTACCTAATTCAGTGGTACAAACTGGTGTGAAATCTGACGGATGTGAAAATAAAACTCCCCAAGAATCCCCTAACCAATCGTAAAAATTTATATTTCCTAATGTTGTTTCTGCAGTAAAATTTGGAGCTAAATCTCCTAAACGTAAAGTTGCCATAATGCTATTTTTTAAATTCAATTAAAATTACTCAAAAAAAACAACACTGCTTATGACACAAGTCATAAATAATATCTAAAAAAGGATCCCATTTTTAAACAAACTGAACCACGAAATACCAAAAAATTAAAGTGACAAAAGAAATTGGGATTCCAAAACCAATCATCATACTACTCAATCGTGGTTTTAATCCATGAGATGATGCTAATATACATGCAGTTATCATAGGTGCCATCGCGGCTTCCATTATTGCTACTTCAATGATTTTTGAGCTTTGGTTAAAAACCAAAACATATAAAATATAAATTATTGCTGGAGTGAGAATCAGCTTATACAACAATCCTAGTCCCAGAAATTTCCAGTGTTGGCTTCTAGTTTCAAATCGTAACTGTAAGCCTACTGATAGTAATGCAAGCGGGGTAACTCCGCTTCCTACAAACTGTAACGTACTTTGAACCCATTGCTGAAAATCAAAGTTGTAAATATTCATAATGCAGGCAACTACAAAAGTTATGAAAGGCGGAAACAACAGAATTTTTTTTAAAATAGCACCACCACTCTCCCCTCCTTTTGAGTACAACGTAGCCACCAAAATTCCTAAAGTAGACAAAACTACAAACGAGCCAGGCTGGTCTACTAGAATTGCCGTTTTCATTCCTTCATCACCATACAGTGCTTGAATTATAGGAAAACCTAAAAAAGAAGTATTCCCTAAGCCTGCTGTTAAAATTAAACAACCTGTGAGCTTCTTAGACCAGCCGTATTTTTTTCCTAAAAAACGAAATAGAATAAAAGCTCCTGCAAAACCAATCCAAGCAACGCCTATAGGATATAACAATTGATTGTTCCAATGAATCTTTGGAATATAAAACAAAGCCAACGCCGGCAAACAATAATAAATTACTAACTTATTAAATCCTTTATACACTTTACTTACAGGAAAGCCTTTTATACGTTGCAAAACGAGGCCTACGACGATATATATGAATATGAGAATAAGGTTGTTCATAGCAGTGTGTTAGTCACAAAAATAACAAATTAGCAGCTATAAAAGCACTTCGTTTCTAAAAACAAACACTTTATTTTAAGCTACTGTTGCCTAACTTTTCTTTTACTTTTGTGGCGCTACTTTTGAAACCGTTTTAGATTTGATTACTTTTACAATTCAATACTATTATTTTGAACGATAAAAAAATACCTGTCTCTGCACTTCATGAAAAAGCTGGAATTTCTGCTCCTGAAATTATCAGTGCTACTGTTGTAAAAAACATTCAGAAATTTAGAAGAATCCAACCTTCAGCTGAAGAATTAGTAAACGGAATCCTCTCAGGAAACATTAGTGACTTGAGCAGAGCCATTACCTTAGTCGAAAGTACTAATCCAGAACATCTAGCAAAAGCCAATGACATAATAAATGCTTGTTTGCTTCATGCTAACAAATCTGTCCGAATAGGTATCACAGGAGTTCCTGGAGTAGGAAAAAGTACATTTATAGAATCGTTTGGTCAACACTTAACGAGTTTAGGAAAAAAAGTAGCGGTATTGGCGGTAGATCCAAGTAGTACTATTTCACATGGAAGTATTTTGGGAGACAAAACCCGAATGGAAGAATTGGTTAAAGATAAAAATGCATATATCCGTCCGTCAGCTTCTGGAGATACTCTTGGAGGTGTTGCTAGAAAAACTCGTGAGACAATTACATTGTGTGAAGCTTGCGGATTTGATACTATAATTATCGAAACTGTAGGCGTGGGACAAAGTGAAACTGCAGTACACAGCATGGTAGACTTCTTTCTATTATTAAAAATTGCTGGTGCTGGAGATGAGTTACAAGGTATAAAACGAGGAATAATGGAAATGGCAGATGCCATAGTCATCAATAAAGCCGATGGTGATAATATTAGGAAAGCCAAATTAGCGAAAACCGAATTCAACAGAGCCTTGCATTTATTTCCTGCCAAAAAATCAGGTTGGACACCTACTACTGCTACTTGTAGCGCCGTAACCGCTGATGGAATTCCCGAAGTATGGGAAACGATTTCTGAATTTTTACTACTCACAACTGGCAATGACTACTTCAATACCAAGCGAGCGGAGCAAAATGAATACTGGTTACTTGAAACTATTAATGAGCGTTTAAAATTAAATTTTTACAATAATCCTGATATTGAAGCCTTACTAGCATCAACTAAAAAAGCGGTGCAAAAAGATAAAATATCACCTTTTGCAGCCGCTCAAATATTGTTAGAAAAGTACTTTAAGTAAGTTACTCTTTCTCGTAAAGTTCCATTTCTCTGTCGTAAAAAGCATTTGCCGCTTCGATCAAACCTTCCATTTCAGTATTTAATTCTGCCTCATCAAGATCCTCAGCTTCTTCAATAAATTCTACCTCATCATCTTTTAAGTTGATGATAAATCTAGGATAATCGAGGTGAATGATGAAGATATCATCTGGAAAATCAGTGTTATCTCCAAGTAAAAATTTAGGTAATTCCATTTTGTAATATTTATAAATTGATGTCTTCTATTTTTGTTTTTTATTCGAAAGTCAAATAAAAACAAAGAACCGAATAAAGTTTTAAAAAATCTATTTCTACATTCGAATAATTGCCTTTATAATTTTAGTGTCAGCTTTTGTACGAATTTAAAGCACGTACTCATCTGCTAGCGTTTGCGGTGCTGGATTTTCGATAATTAATCTCTTTGTTAATTTATTAAATCGAATATATAAAAACACTGCTGCAGTTGTCAAGCCCGCTAGCAAACCAATCCAGATACCTGTTGCTCCTAGAGTGGTATAAATGCCTAGATAAATCGAAGTAGGAAATCCAACTACCCAGTACGCAATGAAGGTAATGTACATAGGGATTTTCACGTCTTGTAAACCACGCAATGCACCCAGGAATACCACTTGAATTCCATCTGAAATTTGGAAAACTGCCGCAACTACTAGTAACTGCGCTGCAATCGCTACCACCTCAGTATTAGCTGCTAAATCTTTAACATTATTCATATCTATAAATAGAGCTGGTAATTGTTTATGGAATAGTATAAAGATAAGCGCAAACAGTGTCTCAAGCAAAATAGCGACAAGAAAAACCGAAATAGCGACTACGCGTAACTGCTTATAATCTCCTAATCCTTTTTGGTTCCCTACTCTAATGGTCGCTGCAACACTCAATCCCATCGCAAACATGAAGGTGAACGAAGCCAAGCTCAACGCAATTTGGTTCGCTGCCTGATTGGTTATTCCCAACCTTCCAGACAACCATACTGCGGCTGTAAACAATCCTACTTCAAAAAACATTTGCATTGCAGATGGCGCTCCTAAACTTATAATTTTAAGATTTACCTCTTTCTTTATCTTTTTTATCGAAAAACCTTCAAAGAAAGGATGAAATTTGGTCATTTTTTTCATTTGGAAATGCATGTATCCAAGCATTACAAAACGAGAAACAATGGTTCCTATAGCAGCTCCTACGATTCCTAATTCAGGAAAAATCCAGATACCGTATATAAATAAGTAATTTAAAAACACGTTGACTACATTCCCTAAGATGGTAGCCCACATAGAAATTTTAGTTTCACTCATACCGTCAGCAAACTGCTTATAACCCTGAAAGATTATTAAAGGAATAAGCGAGAACGCTACAATATCTAGGTACGGCTTTGCTAAGTCAACAACATTCTCAGGTTGGCCCATAAAACTAATCACAGGTTTAGATAGAAATATAACTGCGAATAAAACCGCTCCTAATATAGTACACAAATACAAACCATGATGAAAAGCACTACGACCATCGGCTATACTTTTTCGACCATCAGCCTGAGCTGCTAGTGGTGTGATAGCGGTTGAAAAACCTATCCCTAATGACATTGCAATAAATACAAAGCTATTTCCTAGAGAGACTGCCGCTAACTCAGTAGGCCCTAATTTACCTACCATAATATTGTCGACAATACCCACGATGGTATGTCCTAGCATTCCTAATATTATAGGATAGGCTAAACGCAAATTATACGAAAACTCTTTTGTGTATGTGGCTAAATTCAATTTGATGTTTTTTTAAGAGTGCAAATATAATTAGAAGCTTTTGAAAAGACTATTATATACCCTTCAACCTAATATAAATTATGATTTAAAAGTGTGATTATAATATTCTGTAACAAAATCGAATAATTTTATAACATTTCAAGACAATTGCGCCACTACATTTGTACCAGTCACAAACAAAGAAAATGAAAAAAAAGTGACTGTATAATTTATTAAAAAACAAATTCCACATTTATGAAAACTACAACAAAAATCAAAACATTATTAGTATTAGCAATCTCAGCATTTTTCTCTAATACCTCTTCTGCACAAGACACAGCTGCATCAAACTACGATCAAGGTTTCCGTTTAGGAGTAGGAGCTAATGTAGGGTATGCAACACAGGATCCTTACAAATTGGCATTAGGTGGTGACGTTAGATTACAGTATGATTTGTCTAAAAGATATTCACTAACCTTAACTACAGGATACACCAATTTATTTGTAAGCAAAGCTGACGGAAATGATGTAGGATTCATACCAGCAAAAGCAGGTTTCAAAGCATTTATTTGGGATGATCAATTTTATGTAATGGGTGAAGCTGGAGCTGCATTTGCAGTATCTAATGGAAATAACGAAACTTCACTATTATTATCTCCAAGTATTGGATATGCTACAAAATACATTGACGTATCTTTACACTACGAGCACTATTCAGACTTTGACAAAATTAATAATAACGGAACTTATGGTAAAGGATTTGGTCAAGTAGGTGTACGTTTAGCATACGGTTTCAAACTATAAAACATATTCTAGGTAATTGATTTTATCTACTATTTAAATGGCAGTATTAAGAGCAATCTTAATACTGCTTTTTTTTGTTTAAAAATATTAACAGCACGCTTATTCATACACCACTACTACAACCGTACTTCGTTAACAAACAGATCATTAAACCGAAACATATTACAATAATTCTGTAAACTATTTCGTCGTTATCTTGCTAATTTTACGCAGAGCAAGCAGAAAATTTCATTGAATATGAAGGTTTTCAGATCAATTTCATTCTATTAAACAACCTTCTGTATTGTAATCTAACACAAGGTTGTAGCTACTAGTTCAACAGTAAATAATTCTTGCCTCGATATAAAACATAGCACACCAATCTATAGTAATGGAAAAAATATTTAAAATAGGCTGTTCGAGTTTCTACAATAAAAAATGGGTTCCTGCTTTTTATCCCGAAGAACTGCCATCAAAAGAATGGTTCAAATACTATAGTGAACATTTTGACACCTTTGAAATCAACGCCACATTTTATAAATTTCCTACCAGCAAGGTCATGGAAAACTGGTACAATAGGAGTCCGAGCCATTTTATATACTCATTAAAAGCACCCAAAGAGATTACTCACCTTAAAAAATTAAAAGATTGTGAGGAACGCATTAGTGAATTTTATACAATTTGCAAAGAAGGATTAAAAGAGAAACTAGGGTGTATCTTATTTCAATTTCCTCCTAGTTATACTTTTACCGCTGAAAATCTATACAGTGTACTTCGAAATCTCGACAGTAGTTTTGACAACGTAGTTGAATTTCGTCATGAAAGTTGGTGGAACGACGAGGTGATTCACAAATTAACAAGCAGAAATATTTCGTTTTGCAGCGTGAGCCACCCTACGCTACCCCAGCATATTGTAACACAATCGCCCATTCAATACTTACGTCTTCACGGAAACAAGCAATTATTTTATTCGAAATATACTCAAAAGGATATTGATTTTATAAAATACCAACTAGAGCTCCACGAAAACAAGAAAAAGGCCTTTATCTATTTTAATAACACAGCCAGTGAAGCAGGAATTGTGAATGCACAAATGATGCAGCATCTTGTTGACGATAGAAACTGAACATTACACAATAATACCCACTAGAACAAAACAATAAAACAAACTATCATGAAAGACAAAGCAAACAAACCACAAGAATCGACTAATGCCAAATTAGAAGATTTAAAAAGAAACACCACCGAGTCTACTGATCAATTGATGAACACTGACCAAGGTTTACTGATCAATGACGACACAAATTCCCTTAAATCAGGAAGCAGAGGCCCGTCATTATTAGAAGATTTTATTTTAAGAGAAAAGATTACGCACTTTGATCATGAACGCATTCCAGAACGAATTGTTCATGCTAGAGGTTCTGCTGCACATGGTTACTTTGAAGTGTACGAATCTATGGAGAAATACACAAAAGCAGGTTTCTTACAAGATCCAAAGATTAAAACGCCGGTTTTTACTCGTTTCTCTACGGTAGCAGGATCTAGAGGTTCGACTGATTTGGCGCGAGATGTTCGTGGTTTCTCAGTGAAGTTTTATACTAAAGAAGGTAATTACGATTTAGTAGGAAACAACATGCCTGTTTTCTTTATCCAAGATGCGATTAAATTCCCCGATCTTATCCACGCAGTAAAACCAGAACCGCATAACGAAATTCCGCAAGCTGCTTCAGCACACGATACTTTTTGGGATTTTATTTCCTTGATGCCAGAGTCTATGCATCAAGTTATGTGGACCATGTCTGATCGTGCTATTCCTAGAAGTTTGCGTATGATGGAAGGTTTTGGAGTGCACACGTTTCGTTTTATTAATGCGAAAAATGAATCACACTTTGTAAAATTTCATTGGAAACCTAAATTAGGAATCCACGGAGTCTTATGGGACGAAGCACAAAAAATATCAGGTAAAAACTCTGACTTTCACCGTCAAGATTTATGGGAAGCTATTGACAATGGGAACTTTCCTGAATGGGAATTAGGTGTACAATTAATCCCAGAGGCTGACGAGCATAAATTTGATTTTGATTTTGATTTACTAGATCCTACAAAATTAGTTCCTGAAGAATTAGTTCCGGTGATGAAAATTGGTCGTATGGTTCTCAATAGAAACCCAGACAACTTTTTTGCCGAAACAGAACAAGTGGCTTTTCATCCAGGACACATTGTTCCCGGAATCGATTTTACAAACGACCCATTGTTACAAGGCCGTTTATTCTCCTACACTGATACACAGCTGTCAAGATTAGAAAGCCCTAATTTTCACGAAATACCAATTAATAGATCGATTAACGAAATCCACAACAACCAGCGTGACGGTCACATGCGCCAGCAAATTAATCCTGGTCGTGTGAGCTATCATCCCAACTCTCTAGGAGGCGGTTGCCCGTTTCAAGCAAAGGTTGATCAAGGTGGCTTTGAAAGTTTTAACGAACGAATTGATGCACACAAAGTGAGAGAAAGAAGTAAAAGTTTCTCTGATCACTTTAGTCAAGCAACACTTTTCTTTAATAGTATGACTACTGTAGAACAAAATCACATCATCAAAGCATTCCGTTTTGAGTTAGGAAAAGTTGAAACGGAAGAAATACGTGTACGTATGTTAGGGTTTTTATCTATTGTTGATGAGACTTTGGCTAAAAAAGTAGCAGAAGGTTTGGGAATGGAAGTACCAAAAACACTTCAAAAACCCTTGAACCAAGGCGTAGGCGCAGATCCAAATCCAGATCAAGAAAGTATTATTAAAAAACCAAGCGTAGCAACGTCTGATGCTTTAAGCATGTTAAAAAGCAAAGAAAATAACGATACGATTGAAACAAGACAAGTTGCATTTATTTGTACAGATGGTGTAAATGAGGCATCATTAAATAGCATGAAAAAAGCACTTGAAGACAAAGGCGCTATGGTAAAAATTATAGCAACTCATCTAGGAACCATCAAAACAGACAAAGGAACGGAGATCGCTGTTGATCAAAGTTTGTTAATCGCCGCTTCGGTATTGTTTGACAGTGTTTACATTCCGGCTAATGCCAAATTTGATTTTAAAGACAATACGCCCGATGTAATCGAATTTATCAATGAAGCATACAAACATTGTAAGGTAATTGGTTTTGGAGAAAACATCAAAGACTTTATCAAGGACACTATGATTCCATTAGAGGATAAGAAAAATAAAGACAACGGAATTATCATCAGTAAAGAGGATAATAGCAATGCTCAAGAATATAGTAAAGCACTTGCACAACACCGTTTTTGGGAACGCGAACCAAAAGCATAATCTTAAAAACTATAAAGGCTCTGAAAATTTCAGAGCCTTTTTTATTTGAACAAAAAATACTTATTTTATATCAGTGAGTGTTTTCATGAAAGCAACCAACTGCTTTTTTTCTAAATCACTTAAATTTAGTTTGTCTGTGGGTAATGTTTGATTATCGAGATTGAATCCCAAACCTGCTCCTCCTCCTTCTTCATAAAAATCAACAACTTCTTCCAGTGTTTTGTACACACCGTTATGCATGTAAGGCGCGGTTAAAGTGATGTTTCTAATGGTGGGTGTTTTAAAAGAGGTTTTATGAAGTGGCGCATTCGAAATTAAATATTTCCCTAAATCGCCATCTAGTTTACCACTTTTATCCGGAACCCCTAATACTTCACTTTCAGAACGGTCATAATGTGGTGGTGCCGTACCGTTTGTCAAAGGAATAAAATGACAGCTGGCACATTTAGCTTTACCTGCAAAAAGATTAAAACCTGCTTTCTCATCCGCTGTAAAAGTGGTTTCGGCGCGCATGTAGCGATCAAACTTAGCATCATAATTACTTAGTGATCGTATGTAAGAAGCCAATGCATTTTTAATCTCAAAAGCACTGATCTCTTTCTCAGGAAACGCTCTTTTAAATTGAGCTACATACTCTTTGTTTTTCTTGATTTCGATTGTGGCTGCATCCATGTCACCATGCATTTCTTCTTTGTTTGTAATGACCGCAACCGCTTGGTCTTCGAGATAATTCACTCTAGAATCACTAAAAAAGGCTCTTTGAAAAGCAATATTGCTCAATGTTGGTGTATTTCTTTTTACATAAGTTTTTCCGTTAAAGGATGTTGCTTTTTCGAGTCCGTCAGTGAAGGCTTTATCCTCATGATGGCATGAAGCACACGACCTGCTGTTGTCTCCAGATAATACAGGATCGTTGAATAACATTTTCCCTAAAGCGATTTTATCAGCAGTTGTTTTATAATCTGGAAAGCCCGAAAATGCTTCCGCATCAAAGACATTTTTATCGAATAAGGTAGCAGCATTAGTCTTTAAACCACGTACCTCATCAAAAACAGGAATACCCAATCTTAATTGCGACTCATACAAAGCGCGACTCAAAGGGTTTCCTACGTTCAAGATAAAAGCGGCACGATCGAATTTATCAAAGGGTATTTTAGCTGACGTTTGTTTTATTCCTTCTTTGATTAGTTGTACTAAATTTTTAGCCTCTTCACTTTCACTATCATAAACAGCTAAGTACCGCTGTAGTGTCTGTAGCGCTGGGACGACCTCTGGAATTGAATTTTTAGCCACAGGTGAATCAAATCCAGTGATCCCTAGTGTAATAATTCTAAAAACTTCTAACCGCATGGCGTCAAAAACATGGGAATCTGTCAGCGTATTGGTCTTCGCTAACGAAGCAATACGTTTCAAATTTGCCGTCACGATTCCTATTTGTTTTAGAAGTACTTCTTTTGACTGTACATCATACTCTGGAAACAACAATTCTTCTATGACTTGAAAACCTTCGGGAGCAATTACTTTTCCATCGTTTTCTTCGTACTCAGGAATTGCAGGTCCGTTTACTGCTTTTGTCACTGATGGAAAATAATACTCACTTAACATTTCAATCTTTTTGTACTGCTCGTGCGTCTTCAAAAATTGCTGTTGTAATTTTTGTTGGTCTTGATTGGACTCGATTCCCTTTTGCAATAGCGAAACTTCTTTAAAGACTAACGCAACATCAGCCTTAAACAAGTCATTTACTTGTACCGACTTTTCTTTTTTCTGACAGCCAATTAAAACCAGAAACAGCAGGAATGGGATAATTTTTTTCATAATAAATAGTACAACTAGAAAATTTTATATAAACCAAAAGCCCCGGTTTCAATTAAGAAACCGCAGGCTTTAGTTTATAGTATAAAAATGTTTATCTCGCTAGTCCTTTGATTAAAACAATTTGACTTGCTTGGTTTTCGTTAGGACGTCCAGATCCTCCATCAACTCCTTTGTATTTGTCACCTGTCCAGGTGTGTGGCTGCACACTCAATAAGAAGGTATCATCAATACCTAATTGTTCTGACACATCAATTAAAGCACCATATTCCCATTCTCCAAAACCTGATGTACCACCCACATTATATTTTGCAGCATCTTCAGCAGTACGACGGTGGTCTAATTCAACTACTACTTTCAATTGTTTTGTAGCAATGTTGTATTGATAAATATACCCATCGTGTGTTTCATCACCGTAACCGTTAGCATCTTCTTGCACATACACGTAGTTTTTAGTCACACATATATTATCAGGATTCTGGAATTTACCCGCAATACCAGTACGGTCATCTCCGTCTAGTAAAACTTGTAACGTACCTTTAAGAGGATCAGTAGCATTCAAATTCAATTTGTACACTCTACCATACTTTGTTCTAGAAGCATCTGCATTATTCCCAGTAGTATTTTGACCGGTTACATTAAAATAGATTTCGCGATCAGCATCTTTACCACCTTTGCGATAATCTAAATCCTCTACACGACCAAATTTAATTGCTTTTAACGTATTTACCGAGGCGTTAATTTGTGCTCCCGTAAGCGTAGTATGATCTACTATTTTCACAAAAGAAACGTCGTAGTTTTGATTAGCAACCATATCTTTCTCTCTCTGGTTGTCGTCATTTCTTTTCATCATGTACAGCGACCCATTAGCAAGATCTCCTACTTTATCAGCAACGTACATAAACAATTGACCACCATAAGTTCCAGAGTCATCATCACCTATAACAATCACTGTTTTACCTGCAAACGCAGTAGCTTTTAATGGTAATGCATTCTCAGCGCTTAAGCGTCCTAAACCTGGTAATTCTCTTGAAACACTATTTGTTCCTGCATCTGCATAAGGATCTAATCCGTGGGTGCGTGATTCTTGTCCTGACTCTCCACAAGTTAAATACAAAGGACCAAAACCGTGTTCAGCAGGAGTTGCCATCGTAGCGCCACACAGCCTCCATGTTCCTCCATCTGAATTCAATAAATATTCTCCTTTTACAGGCTTGAATGTTTTGTCTAAAGTGATTCTTGATACCGAAAAATTATCCTCATTATTTACCAAGAAAGTAAAAGTGCCATCAGTATTTTTTAATAATCCCGATCCATCTGCTGATCCTCCAAAAACAAAATTAGGACTGGAAGGCAAAACATCATCAGAACTAATTAAAGAGAATAATTCTAAATTTTCAAATCCTGCTTGCTTTTTCAATAGCACTGGAGTTGTAGATTGTGTTGCTAGAACAACATCGGTTTTAGTTGCATTATCATCATTATTACACGAAAATAAAGAAGTTAGTAATAGTACTGGAAGAATAATTTTTTTCATCTGGGTGTTTTTTTGTTTGAAGCAAAGAAACACCCCATATTTTAATAGGAAATCAACTAAACATTACTAAAACTTAAAGATTTCAATCTTAATTTAACAATTAAAAACAATCCCTTAACACACCCTAAAATTACTCTTTTGACAACGCCGCTTTGTAGATCGCAAAATTCTTTTTTACCTCCTCATCAAGTGCAGGTTCTTTAATATCTGTGTATTTTTGCATTTCTTGCCAGATAATTTCCGCTACAATATAGCGAGCCATATCTTTATCGTCTGATGGAATGATGTACCATGGTGCGTTTTCTTTAGCCGTTTTATTAATCGCTTCCTCATAATAGTTCATATAATCATCCCAGCGTTCTCTCTCCTTTAAATCCCCAGGTGAAAATTTCCAGTGATGCTCTTCATTTTCTAAACGGCGCAACAAGCGTTTACGTTGCTCCTCTTTACTCATATGAAAATAGAACTTCATGACAATCGTTCCGTTTTGCGAAATGTGTTTCTCAAAATTATTGATTTGTTCCATTCTATCTTCCCAAAATTGAGGCGTAATATCTGCTACTTTTTCAATTCCAGGTAAATTTTCATTCATAATATATTCTGGGTGCACACGCGTCACCAAAACATTTTCATAATGCGTTCTGTTAAAAATCGCAAACTTCCCTTTCTCTGGCAAAGCCAGGTAATGTCTCCATAAATAATCATGCTCCAGCTCAGTTGAATTGGGCGTTTTAAAACTACTCACCTCTACTCCACGCGGATTAAATTCTTTAAAAACCTCTCTAATCAAACTGTCTTTTCCAGAAGTATCCATTCCCTGCATGCAAATCAAAACCCCATAACGGTTGTGCGCATACATGACATCCTGCAACTCACTCAGTTTTTCACGTACGCCGTCTAATTTATCTTCCTTATCATCATCACTGGCATCATTATTCAAGTTTGTGGCAATATCAGCCAAACGTATTGGTGCAACCACCTTAAAATTTTTAGGATCAATTGATTTCATAGCATATAAATTATAATTAAAGTAAATATAGTATTTTTGAGCAGCAATATCCAGCTTTACGTTGCAATACATTTTCAATAAATTGCTTTTTTCTTAGGGCACCGCAGGAGCTCATTTTAATCGCTCTGCGGCTTCCAGAAAAAAATGCAATTTCTTTTCAATCTATTTTCACTGCAATCTGGGCTAGGCATTTTGTATCTAAAACCTCATTATAATGAAAAAATTCACACTCGATATAGTTTTCCACATCATTGGTATCGGTTCAGCTTCAGGATTATTTTATCAAAACGACATCTTATATCTCATAGGCGACAACAGTAGTTACTTATATGAATACAACATGCTCGATGCCTCCTTAAATAAATATCCATTATTAAAAGATCCCGCAAATAATATTCCCAAAAACAGCAAACCTGATTTTGAATCCATAACGCATTATCAAGACACACTCTATATCTTTGGATCTGGTTCTACTGCTAATCGCAATAAAATGATAGAATTCAGTATTCCGCAAAAAACAAAAGTCAGAACTAACAATCTAACTGACATCTATGCCATAATGCAAAGCTTTGGAAACATCAATCCCGAAGACTTTAATCTAGAAGGCGCTATTTATGATGGGGATTTTTGGTATTTTTTTAATCGTGGCAATAGCAAGACTAATAAAAATACGCTTTTTACGCTCAAAGCTAAAAAACTAGATCAAGAATTCTCATTGCTCTCTAATGATTATAAACTACCCAAAATAAAAGGCGTTCGTACCAGTTTCACAGATGCTATTCTTGTCGACAATAAAATTTATTTTTTGGCTGCAGCCGAAGATACAAAGTCAACCTATGATGATGGTGAAATCCTTGGAAGCATTATAGGACGCATTGATCTTGAATCGATGAAAATAGACTTTACTAAAACCATTAGTGCTGCTAATAAATTTGAAGGCTTAACTTTATATAAAAAAGATAAGAACCAAATAACTTTTTTACTCTGCGAAGACAATGACACTGATGCGCAAGAAAGTACTATTTTTAAGCTCACTTTAGAATTAAAATAAAAAAAATCAATTCGCTCCCAACCTTTTTCTCTTTTATACTCTCTTTACTATTAAAGACATCATTGTGATAAACGAAAACCTATTAATTGCCTGCAAAAAAATGCACCGAGACGCCCAGCGTCAAGTGTACGAAAATATGGCACCCAAATTGTATCGTACTTGCAAACGGTATTTAAAGAAAGAAGAAGAAATAGAAGAAGCTCTAGCCGATGCATTCTATACTATTTTTACTAAACTTGATCAATTAAAAGAATTAGGCGCTTTTGAAGCTTGGGCCAGAAAGATTACTGTTAATCATTGTTTGGCAAGCATAAAAAAGAATACCAATTTCAACATGTACCTTGATGATGTCAAATCGATTGCTTTACCATTTAATGATGAAGCAACCGATTTAGAAGAAGAAGACTTACTTAATTTACTAAACCGTATTCCTGAGGGATGTAAAACTATTTTCAACCTTTTTGTAATAGAAGGGTACGCTCATAAGGAAATAGCCCTCATGCTTAACATTTCTGAAGGCACTTCAAAATCACAATTGAATGCCGCGAAAACAAAGCTGAAGGAATTAGTAAATAATTTGTATTACCAAAAATTGAACTAGTCATGGACAATCAAGATAAAATATTCGATAAAATTAGAACTGCTTCCCAAAAGGCGGAGACCAGAGATTTTCCTGGAATTGAAAAAGTCTGGGCAAGAGTAGATGAAAAACTAGATAAAAAAGCACTAAAAACTAAAAACAAACTTTGGAAAAAAATAGCAATTGCTGCATCTGTTTTATTATTAATCTCTGTAGCATACCAAGTAATTAAACCTACAAATGAAATTCAAATTATAAAAAACGAAATTGTTACGGCAGATACTATCATAAAAAAAATAGCTAAACCTGATGCCCCAGTAATCACGCATACTACTATAGATACCGTAAAAATTAACAACGTTCTTAAAAGTACACGCATTGTCTCTAACCAAGTAAATGCTCCTCAAAAAACAGAAGCTATTGTCATGGAAGAAACAGCTATTCCTGAACCAATTCAGAGATCAATAGAAAAAAAATCATATAACAAAGAAACGCTTAAAAAACAGTCGAGTCAGTTTCACAAGGGAGCTGTTTATGACGCAATACTTGTTAGTCATGCACCAGGAAATAATGAGACTGTAGTACAAGCAGATGCTGTTAGCTCACAAGCTATACAAGCTAACGCAGCTCCTTTAGTGGTTGTTGATGGTCAAGCGTTGTCGAGTAAAAAAAGTAAAGCCTTGGGTAATACGGGAATTGAAATAGCTTCCAATCTAAAAAATAACGATATCGAATCCGTACTCATTTTAAAAGAGCCTTTGTACATTATAAATGGTGTCGAATATAGTGAAGAGGATTTATTTGGCGCAAACCCTACGAGCCCCTACGCACCTTTGAACAAACAAGAAATTCAATCAATAGAAATTTTACAAAACGATGAAGCCATTACTAAATATGGTGACAAAGGAAAAAAAGGAGTTGTCATAATTACCACTAAAAACAGAAAACCCGTAGGTAAATAATTCCGAAAAACACATTACTAACATTTTAAATATTACTATCATGAAAAGCGAAAAACTTATTTCATTAGCCATTGCTATGCTTTTTTCTATCCTAAGTTTTGGACAAGAAAAAACAATCACAGGAGTCGTAACCGATAGAGCTGCTAACCCTTTACCAGGTGTCAGTATTACTGTAAAAAGCACCATAAAAGGAACTCAAACTAATTTTGATGGACAGTACTCAATTCTTGCTAATAAAGGAGATCAGCTCGTTTTTAGTTACATTGGGATGGAGTCAAAAACCGTTAAAGTTGGTGAATCAAATACAATTAATGTAATACTAAACGAACATTCAGCGGCATTAGAAGAAATTGTGGTTGTAGCGTATGCAAATAAAAAACACAAAGCCTCTAAAGCTGAAATTGTTAGCATGCAAAGTCCCAGTATTGTATATAACAGTTCAAGTACACAAGCGTTACAAGGCAGAGTTGCAGGAGTTCAAATTAGTCCGGCTAATAATAATACGGCTTCAGACATTAAAATTCGTGGCAAGGCATCAACTAATAACAATAATGAACCATTATATATTGTGAATGGCGTACCTGTAAATAAAGACAGCATAAATCAAATAGATCCAAAAACAATTAAAGACGTAAGGGTTGAAAAAGAAGCTACAGCAACCGCTCTTTATGGTTCAAGAGGTCAAGGGGGCGCTATACTCATAACTACACAAAACGGAGTACAACAAAATCTTTCAAAAAAAGAACTTAAAGAAAAACTAGCACTATTAGATGTAAAGCAACAGCAACCAATAGCAGTGGATCAAGAAGATTACGAGAACTTTATCGAAAATCAGTTTGAAACGCCTAAAACAGCTCCACTATCTACATTTTCTATTGATGTTGACAATGCTTCCTACACTAATATTAGACGTTTTATTAACAACGGACAAACCGTTCCTAAAGATGCTGTACGTGTGGAGGAGATGATGAATTTCTTTAAATACAATTACCCACAGCCTCAAGACAAAAATCCGTTTTCTATTAATACAGAATACAGCAACTGTCCTTGGAATGCAAAACATCAATTATTAAAAATTGGCTTACAAGGAAAAATTATTCCAACTGATGATTTACCTGCATCAAATATGGTTTTTTTAATAGATGTATCCGGTTCTATGGGTGATAGCAACAAATTACCGTTATTAAAACAATCCATGAAAATTTTAGTCAACGAACTTAGAAAAGATGATAAAGTGGCTATTGTAGTTTATGCTGGAGCAGCTGGTTTAGTTTTGCCTCCTACTTCTGGTGATGATAAGACTACTATTATTAATGCATTAGAAAATCTTAATGCTGGTGGAAGTACCGCTGGTGGAGCCGGAATAGAACTAGCCTATAAAATTGCACAAGAAAATTTTATAAAAGATGGAAACAACAGAGTAATCTTAGCTACTGATGGTGATTTTAATGTAGGAAGCTCTGCTAATACTGACATGCAAACTTTAATTGAAGAAAAAAGAAAAACTGGAGTCTTTTTAACCTGTTTAGGATACGGAATGGGAAATTACAAAGACAGTAAAATGGAAATATTAGCCAACAAAGGAAACGGAAACTATGCTTATATTGATAATATTCAGGAAGCCAACCGTTTTTTAAGTAAAGAATTCAAAGGTTCTATGTTTGCTATCGCCAAAGATGTAAAAATCCAAATAGAATTCAATCCAAAACACGTGCAATCCTACCGATTGATAGGCTACGAAAACAGAAAATTACGTCCTGAAGATTTTAAAAACGATGCCATTGATGCAGGAGAACTAGGAAGTGGCCATACCGTAACGGCTTTATACGAAATCATTCCTACCGGAGTAGAAAGTGACTTTAGCCAACCTGAATTGAAATATACAGCAGTTAAAAATGACACTAGTACTTACAGTGATGAATTAGCAACTATCAAATTTAGATATAAAAAACCTGACGGTGACAAAAGTATCGAGTTGGTACAAGTTATAGCAAATAAAACAACTGCCATACAACAAGCATCAGATGATTTAAAATTTAGTGCTGCAGTTGCCTGGTTTGGTTTAAAATTGAGGGATTCTAAATTGGTTTCGAATAAATCATCAAAGGATATTTTAATTCTAGCAAAACAAGGATTATCAAAAGATCCTGAAGGTTATAAAGCCGAATTTATTCGATTAGTAGAGGCGGTTAATTAGATAATGAAATACAAATTTTTAATAGCTATTAATAATGAAACGAAATTCAGTTTAACTCCTTGCAAGTATTTTTTGTTGTATCGAGATACAATAATAGTTCTCGACACCGCTCCAACTGACAATTGAGATATACTATAAATTAGATAGGTATAAACATAAAAAACTCCTTTTTTTCAAAAGGAGTTTTTTGCTTTCAAACTATTTTTTTTCGCTTTCAAAAGTTGCTCTGTTTTTTTGTTCTTTTAAAATACTAGCCTTAAATGGGGTAACTACTTTATCTAGATCAGCTTCAGAGATTACTAATGCTTTAGGATCTTTAACTACTTTCAACCAAGGTTTAGGACCATCAAAATCATAGGCTCCAAAAACAACTACTGGCGTTCCTTTTACCTTTACCGTTTCTTTATCAGCCAGCTCCCATTGATCAGCAAACTCATATAAATATTTAGCATCACTTTCTTGCAAACGTAAACACGAGTGCGAAGCAGGATATCCCGGCAAACTGTATTCGTGAAAACCAACACCTAATTTATTTTCGATATTAAAATTCCATTTTAAATCCCACTCGTCATTAAATGTACTGGTAGTTTCTTCGGCTTTCCAGTTTGTAAAAAATAAACCTGTAGGAGTTTGATCTTTTTTTCTACCCATATTAGTTGGTCCCGTATGCATTAAATAACCGTTTTCATAGGTTGCAAATGTTTGTGTAGGATATGAGAAAAAAATTATTTTTTTTACTTCTTTCAAAGTAGTAACTTCTAACGGAAATGGTAAATAAAATTCCAAATCGCCAGTAGCATCATTAGTAACAACAATAGAATCTAATGTTTTTAGATTTTTGGCATCTGTTCTATTCAGTGCATAGGCAGCACGGAGTTGCAAACCATCTGATTGTTTTTCTTTCAACCAGTCTTTTGTTTTCACCATTTGGTAAGAAATACTTTTGGGCGCTACACGCTCTGGTGCTTTTACCTCATCAGCAATTGTATCAGATGGTGCAGTTGTTGCTTTATTGGCTTCAGCTTCGCTATTTTTACATGATGTAATAAAAAGAACTAAAACCATATTCAATAGTAGGATTGATTTTTTCATAAGTGTGTTTTTCTATGTCGTAAAATTCTACATTTAGACTGCATTTTTCTTTACATAATTTCACTTAAAAGTTGTCTAATTTCAAGGTTTCGATAATTTCTTTCGATAATAAAAAGTAAAACGATTTTGTTTAATCTGTAAACCAAATTTTAGAACTGAATTCTAACTCTTACACAGCTATTTTTTTTTCGATAAAAAGTAAAAATAGAAATTGACTTATTTATCATTTTTTTCACTTTTGAATGTCTGTTAAAAAAATCTAATGCGTTAACTTTGCTATTCACAATTGAAAAATCAGAAACAACATGAACGACTTAAAAAATAAAAATGCCTTAATTACTGGCGCTGGAAAAGGAATTGGAAAAGCCATTGCTTTAGCTTTAGCAAAAGAAGGAGTAAACGTAATTTTAGTTGCTAGAACAGCAGATGAAATTGAAACTGTTGCTACAAAGGTGCGTTCATTACGCGTAAAAGCATTAGCCGTTACTGCTGACGTATCTGACATGAACTCTATTAATCAAGCTGTTGCAAAAGCGCTTGGGGAATTTGGAACTATCGATATTTTAATTAATAATGCCGGAATTGCTGCTTTTGGAAAGTTCTTAGAATTAGAACCTACAGAATGGGAACGCATTATTAAAGTCAACTTAATGGGAACTTACTACACAACTCGTGCGGTATTGCCTAACATGATCGAAAGAAAAACTGGTGATATCATCAACATTTCATCTACTGCAGGACAAAGAGGAAATGCTTTAACAAGTGCCTATAGTGCTTCTAAATTTGCTGTTCTTGGATTAACTGAATCATTGATGCAAGAGGTTAGAAAAGATAACATACGTGTTACTGCTTTAACACCAAGTACTGTTGCTACCGAAATGGCAAAAGACTTAAAATTAACGGATGGTAATCCTGAAAACGTAATGCAACCCGAGGATATTGCTGAATTAATTGTAGCCCAATTAAAATTAAACAGACGTGTATTTATCAAAGATGCTGGTATCTGGTCTACAAATCCATAATAAATTACACCTAAAAAAAGGGACCGTTTTAGCTTAAAACTAGAACAGTCCCTTTTTTATTTAGTGTTATTCCTATTTGTAGTTATGAAAGTAGCCTACTTTATAATTTTTACTCTAATTTAGAGGTGATCGTTAATTTTCTTTAACCATTTCCTCTTTCGCTCTAGCTGCTTCTTTCTCTACTTTTTTTCTAGCTTTCTCAGCTGACTTGGCTGCTTTATTGGCTTTTGAAGTTCTTCTGTCTGCTTGTTTTTGCGCTCTCTCAGCAGATTTTTGTGCTTTAGCAGCTGACTTGGCTGCTTTTTCTGACTTAGCTGCTGATCTAGTTGCTTCTTTTTCTGCTTTTAAAGTTGCCCTTGCTTCTTTATCAGCTTTAGCCTTACTTCTTTTATTTTCTTTTAATTCTTTCTTAAGCGCTATTTCTTTAGATTTCTCAGCTGCTTTATTTTCTTTTTCCATCTTTAGTTCCTGACTTTGTTCTTGTTTAGAACTTTCTTGAGCCATAACTCGTGTATTGCATACTAAGGAAAAAACTAATATTCCTAAAAATATTGATAATGATTTTTTCATGATTTTAAATTTTATTGTTTCGTTCTGTATCAAAAAGTAACTGCCATTGATTGTTTATTTCAGCGTAATGAAAGCCCTCATAATTATAAGAAAGGTAGTCAATAATCTTCATATAAAAAGTTAAATTAACGAGGCAAAATTTTAAAAGAAACAGCTGTGATTTAGTAATCAAAACTCATTTTAAAAACCAAATAATATAAAAAAAACCATTAAATAATTAAGCGTATTAAATTTTACTTTAATTATCTTAATTACTTAATGATTTTTATTTTTTCGTAATAAATGTTATGCTTCTACCGCTATAAATTCCATTCTAACGCTTCCGTCATCATCAATTTTCGTTAAATTGATAGGGTGTAAGGTATTGACTAATTCAGGATTCCACGGTGTTTTTACTTTTACATAATTTTCTGTAAATCCGTGAATATAGCCTTCTTTATTTTCGCTTTCGAATAAAACGGTTCTATTTGTTCCCAACTGGCTTTCATAAAAAGCACGTCGTTTTTTAACAGATAGACTACGCATCATTTTACTACGCTTAGCACGAACATTTGCAGGAACAACTCCACTCATATTTGCGGCTTCCGTATTGTCTCTTTCTGAATAAGTAAAAACGTGTAGGTAGGAAATATCCATATCGTTTATAAAATGGTAAGTTTCTAAGAAATGCTCATCGGTTTCACCAGGAAAACCAACAATAACATCCACACCAATACAAGCATGAGGCATTACTTCTCTAATTTTATTCACCCGTTCCGTATATACTTCACGCTGGTAACGACGTTTCATTAATTTTAATATATCATTGCTTCCAGATTGCAACGGAATATGAAAGTGCGGAACAAACGTTCTACTTTTAGATACAAACTCTATTGTTTCATTCTTCAATAAGTTAGGCTCAATAGACGAAATACGTAATCGTTCGATCCCTTCTACTTTATCTAATGCTTGTACTAATTCAAGAAAAGTGTGTTCGTGTTTTTTATTTCCGAATTCCCCTTTTCCATAATCACCAATATTAACACCCGTAAGCACGATTTCCTTAATATCTTGTTTAGAAATATCGGATGCATTTTTCAATACATTTTCAAGTTCGTCACTTCTAGAAATCCCTCTAGCTAATGGTATCGTACAGTAGGTACATTTATAATCACAACCGTCTTGCACTTTCAAAAAAGCACGGGTACGATCACCAATAGAATAACTGCCTACGTAGAAATCGGCATCTGCAATTTCGCATGAATGAACTTCACCCATATCATTTTTACTCAAATCATTGATATAATCGGTAATTTTGAATTTCTCGGTAGCACCAAGTACCAAGTCAACACCATCAACTGCGGCTAACTCTTCAGGTTTTAACTGGGCGTAGCAACCTACGGCAGCAACAAAGGCTTGATTATTTAATTTCATGGCTTTTTTAACCACTTGTTTGAACTGCTTATCAGCATTTTCGGTTACTGAACAAGTATTAATGACATACATATCAGCAACTTCTTCAAAATCAACACGGTCGAAACCTTCATCTTGAAAATTTCGAGCAATAGTAGATGTTTCTGAAAAATTCAGTTTGCATCCAAGTGTATAAAAGGCAACTTTTTTTCTGTTTTCCATAGGGATAAACTACGTTTTAAGTAGTAACTTATTATATTTACATCTTTGTAAAAAGAGTTTGCAAATTTACGTACAATATTCCTTAAAATGAAATCAATAACCAGCTATCTATCTGTATTTTGTATTGCCTTATTATTTATTTCTTGCGGAAAAGAACGCGAGCAAATTAATGATAATCTGGTTTTTAGATATAATGAGAGTTCAAACATCACTTCTCTCGACCCTGCTTTCTCTAAAGTACAATCTAATATATGGGCTTGTAACCATATTTATAACGGACTTGTCCAACTTGATGACCGCTTAAATATTAAACCTGACATTGCTAAATCATGGATAATTAGTCCTGATGCAATGACCTATACTTTTACTTTACGCAATGATATTTATTTTCAAAAACACATTCTTTTTGGGAAAGATAGTACAAGAACTGTAAAAGCATCTGACTTTGAATATAGCCTAAACCGTTTATTAGATGAAAAAATTGCTTCGCCAGGTGGCTGGGTATTGCAAAATGTAGCCAGTATCAAATCACAAAATGATAGTGTATTCCAGATAAAACTAATGAAACCTTTCCCTGCATTTTTAGGATTAATGACGATGAAATATGCCTCAGTAGTTCCTAAAGAAGTAGTTGCTTTTTACGGCAGTGATTTTCGTGCACACCCAATAGGAACAGGACCTTTTCAGTTTAAATTATGGGAGGAAAACGTAAAATTAGTATTGCGAAAAAACCCTTTGTACTTTGAGAAAGATGCAAAAGGAAATCATTTACCCTACTTAGAAGCCGTAGCTATTACTTTCTTGCCTGATAAACAAAGTGGGTTTTTACAGTTTATCCAAGGAAAACTCGATTTCACTTCTGGATTAGATCCTTCTTATAAAGATGAGATTTTGACTCAAGTAGGAGAATTGCAACCTAAGTATAAAAACGATGTCAATTTAATTACAGGACCTTACCTCAACACAGAGTATTTAGGATTTAGAATGGATGGCACCAATAAAGCAGTACTCGATAAACGCATTCGTCAAGCAATGAATTATGGTTTTGACCGTCCAAAAATGATTACCTATTTGCGTAACAACATGGGAACACCCGCTGTGAACGGAATGATCCCTATGGGACTGCCTAGTTTTAATAATGCAAAGGGCTATAAATATGACATCGAAAAAGCAAAGCAGCTCATTCTTGAATACAAAAAAGCAACTGGTGATAAAAAGCCCGTAATCCAATTGAGTACAAATGCTTCCTATGTTGACATTGGAGAGTTTTTACAACGCGAATGGCAAAAGATTGGTTTAGATGTTCAGGTAGACATTAGTCCGCCATCTACTTTGCGCCAAGCAATAGCTACTGGAAAAGTAACTTTCTTTAGAGCGAGCTGGATTGCTGATTATCCTGACGCGGAGAATTACCTTTCTCTCTTTTATAGTAAAAACTTCTCACCAGAAGGTCCAAATTACACCCATTTTAAAAACACCGAATTTGATCGCCTTTATGAATTAGCCTTTAAAGAAACTAACAATGAAAAACGTTATTTATTATATCAAAAAATGGATGCCATCATAATCAGTGAAGCACCAGTGATTCCTTTATTTTATGACAAAGTGGCCCGTTTTACTCGCAAAAACATTACAGGACTTGGTATGAATCCTTTAAATTTATTAAGTTTGAAAAACGTAAAGAAAATTTAAAAACTAATACAAAAAGTAAAAAAATGTAATTTTCATAAAACGCACCTAAAATTATTGCTTGAAATAATAACATATTGTCTTTTCTAACGTTTACTCTTAAAAAAAAGACTTAATTTTGGAACTTATAAAGCATTTTATCTATAAAATCCTATAAATACCACAACATTATAATAAAAATAGTTATGAAAAATTTTTACGCATCAATACTTTTAATTTTTTCTTGCATTACACTAACAGTAGCACAAAACAATAATATCACGGAATCAAACCCGTTTCCTACTTTAAGTACACTTACTACCTGGGCAGCATACAACTCTCAACCCAAATTTGATTTAGAGATAAGAAACTTAGGTTTTAAATTTGAAGAAAAGATTGCTGCAGGAGCAACTACTTCTTTCACTTATATCCGTAAAACTAAAGTTAGTGACATTAACTATACTGATCGTATAGTATATAAAATTGCTAATGACAACTCCGCTAGCATCATTTCATTAGTTACAGCATCTACTGATTTAGTTCGTTTTTACAGTCCACAACTTACAAATTACAAAATTGGTAAATGCGAAACTGAAATGGCAAAAGACTCAAAAACTACTTGTTCATGTTACGAAAGTGCTAATTTCTCAATTGACTTATGTGATGAGAGAGTAAAATTATCAATGGGTGATGGAAACAAATATTTCCTATCAGTTACAAAAAAATAATACCAGTTTTAATTTAATATAAAACGCTTTATTACTTCAGCAACACCGTGGTCATTATTTGAGGCAACAATCACATCTGCCTTATCTTTTAACTCCGGTGTCACGTTAGCCACCCAAACACCCAAACCGGCATATTCAATCATTGTCAAGTCATTTCCTGCATTTCCTACAGCTATAATTTCGCTTTGAAGGATACCAAGCTTCTGAGCTATTATTTTAATACTTGCCGCTTTATCGATTCCGTGTTGCGCAACTTCTAGAAAAAAAGGCTTTGACATACTTACACTTAAATGTGGCATAGCCCTTTTTAAGTCTTTTTCAACTTCTACTAAATAGCTTGGCTCTTCTAACAAAATACATTTTACCGCAGCAGTTTGCACTGTTTCCTTAAAGCTAGTCACTTTATTGTGTTCCAAACCAGTTATATTTAATTCTATATCAATATATTTTGAGTCGGTTTCACTTACTACTTTTCCGTCCAAATAAGTAATAATATCCGTTTTGCTTTTTACACTGTAATCATATAATTCGTGTATTTGCTCTTTGGTTAGCATTTGTTCAAAGATCACTTTATCCTCTTTTAAATCCGTAATAACGGCGCCATTATAAGATATCATATACGAATTATCCAAACCTAATTCTCTAGCATAATTAACCATCGCTGGTGTTGGACGTCCCGATGCTAAAATAATGTACACTCCTTTTTCTTTGGCTAAAGCCAACATCTCTTTATTCTCATTAGAAATAGTATGATCATCTGTTAACAGCGTATCATCCATATCTAAAACTAACATTTTATATTTCATCTTTTATTTTTTAAAGTAAAAAACCCTGATACGCCTAGTATGCGGTCAGGGTTTTTTACGATACTAATTTTTATATTAGATATTTAATCTGAACTCCTCAATAATAGGATTCACTTTTGAAAAATCAGTCTCTTGAACAAATAATTCAACTGCTGAACCCGAAGTACCAAAACCAGCCAATCGACCCGATTGAATATTGTCTTTCATCAAGACATCTACATTTACAGCTTCAATTTTTTCTTTTAAGGCTAAAGCCAAAATTTCACTTCCTGAAAACACTTTCATTAATCCCATAGCATTTTTATTTATCGTTTATTACTTATTCTTTTTCTTTAAAATCTAATAACTGAATCTATTCTTTTTCTTGACTTTCTTCTTCTTCATCCTCATCCTCTTCTTCAACACCATCAAAGTCGAATTCAAAAGGTTCATCAAGCATTTTATCTGCTAGAGATTCTATACGATCGGTAAGTTCTGATGCAAAGATGATGCGTTGCGTTTTTACGATACTATTAGAAATACGCATTATTCTAGTTTCATGACGTAATTTTAAAATAGGATCAGCATCATCAACGATAAACATTTTTAGACGGTTGACATTATAACCCGCTGTGGTAAACATCTCACTCAATTTACTTGGCGTTCCTACAAGCACATCAATACCTCCTGAAATAAAATTTTTATCATATTCCATGTCACCTTTTTCATGAACACCAAACACTGTTAAATCAGTATGTTTGCCATATTTTTCAAACATAGCCAGCATTTCAAGCACTTTGTCTTTGTCTTGAACTACAATTAGTGCACGCGGTGATTGCTCTCCCTCTTTTACTAATTGCTGAATAACATTAATTACAATTGTAGTTGTTCTTCCGCTTCCCGCAGGGGATAATATCAAACAATCAGCACCACTTTTTATAGTCGAAAATGTTTCTTGTTGCAAGATATTAGCTTCGGTTAAACCGTTATTGATTAAAGATTCTTTTAAGCCTTCGTTTAATTTTTTTAATTTCATTATCTATGATTGAAAGATTTAAAATCGGAATTTTAAATCATTAATTTATTTCTATTTTATTTTGATGCAAAAAGCTTTACGTCATTCTCTGATATTTCGCTTCCGCCAAGGATAATCAAGCGTTCTACAACATTGCGCAATTCTCTAATATTTCCTGTCCAATCGTATTCTTGCAATAACTTAATGGCATCTTTAGAAAACTTCTTAACTGCTGTACCTTGCTCTGAAGCAATTTTATTAGTGAAATGCGTAATAAGCAATGGGATATCATCACGTCTTTCATTTAAAGACGGTACTTTTATCAATATTACAGCAAGCCTATGATATAAATCCTCACGGAAACGTCCTTCGGTAATTTCAACTTTTAAATCTTTATTGGTTGCAGCTACCACACGTACGTCTACTTTGATGTCTTTGTCTGCTCCTACTCTTGTTATCATACTCTCCTGCAAAGCACGCAACACTTTGGCTTGAGCCGAAAGACTCATATCACCAATTTCATCTAAGAAAATAGTTCCTTTGTCAGCAGCTTCAAACTTACCAGCGCGATCTTTCACGGCAGAAGTAAACGCCCCTTTTACGTGGCCAAACAATTCACTTTCTATTAATTCGCTAGGAATCGCAGCACAATTCACCTCGATCAAAGGAAAAGCGGCGCGCTCACTTTTTTCATGTAATTGGTGCGCAACTAGTTCTTTTCCGGTTCCGTTAGGACCTGTAATTAAAACTCTAGCTTCGGTTTCAGCTACTTTATCAATCATCACTTTGATCAAATTGATTGCTTCACTCTCCCCTACCATTTCGTAGTTTTTGCTGACTTTTTTCTTTAAAATCTTATTCTCAACTACGAGTTGTTTTTTGTCTAATGCGTTTCGTACCGTATTTAACAATCGGTTTAAATCTGGTGGTTTTGAGATATAATCAAAAGCTCCCATTCGCATGGTATTTATTGCCGTTTCCATATCGCCATGACCTGAGATCATTACCATTGGAATTTCGGGTTTTATTTTCTTTACTTCTTCTAGTAATTCAACACCATCCATTTTTGGCATTTTGATATCACAAAGTACTAGATCGTAATCGTTGTTTTTTATTTTTTCAAAACCTATAACACCATCTTCTGCATCTTCTACTTCGTAGGTATCATTTTCTTCTGATAGAATTTTTGTTAATACTCTACGTATCGCTGCTTCGTCTTCTATGATTAGTATTTTTGGCATGTTTTATATATATTATTCGGTTATTCTTTGCTTGATTGTTGCTTCCTAAATTTTTATCTAAATACACAATTAACAAACCTATTGCTTGCGATCTAGCCCTGATGGAGCCGGTATCCTTGTAATCCCGCTCCCGATAACTCGGGACGGGATGGAAAGATAAAGGGGACAGCAGGTACTGTGTATACTGACAAAAACCAAGCCATTCGCTCCAAAACCTTTTTATTTTCAGCTTTATATCAATAATAATAGCGCTTAATACTACGGCTTTTTATCCCGTGTATTTCAACCAACGGTATAGCTCTTTCCAACTTGGTTTTTTTCCGTACATTAATATTCCTACTCGGTATATTTTTGCTGCGAACCAAACAACACCAAAGAAAGTTGCGAATAATAGTGTTACTGATATTGCAATTTCCCACAAAGGTACGCCAAATGGAATACGCATGAGCATCACGATGGGAGAAGTAAGCGGAATCATTGAAAACACAACCGCTACTGTGCCGTGCGGATCATTGATTACACTAAAAAACCCAACATAAACACTTAACATTAATGGCATTATAATAGGTAATAAAAATTGCTGAGAGTCGGTTTGATTATCTACCGCAGCGCCAATAGCAGCATAAAATGAGCTGTATAAAAAGTATCCGCCTATAAAATAAACGACAAAACTAATTAAGATTGTTGCGATAGGTAGATTCCACAATTCCATAATATACATTTGCGCAGTACTTGTAAATTGTTGTTGCGCTTCGTTTAGCATTTCGGGTGGCACTTTTGCAGTTGGCCCTACGTTGACTCCAAAAAATATAGAAGCCGCAAACATTAATGACAACCCAATTATTGCCCAAATGAAAAATTGCAAAATCCCAGCTAATGATGTTCCAATGATTTTACCAATCATTAATTGAAATGGCTTAACCGAGGAAATAATGATTTCGATAATACGGTTCGTTTTTTCTTCGATTACGCTTCGCATTACCATGTTACCATAGATAATGATAAACATCATAATAAGATAACCAAAACCACCACCTATGGCGATTTTAATTTCGTTAAGCCCTTTTAAACTAGCTTCTCCAGAAGCTTTAGTAAGACTGATACTTACCTTTGATTGTGCTTTTTGAATAGCAAGGGTATCCAAACTTGCTTTTTGAAGATTGATATTAGTCAGCTTATTAGCAACCGTATTCTGTACTTTTTCAATGAACACAATACTAGGACTGCTGTTTGAAACAAATTGAATTTTAGATTCTAAATCTGTAATCGAAGTTGTTTTAGGTATGACTAGTAAACCTTCAAAGCTTTCGTTTGTAATACTATCTTTGAGCGCACTGATAGGAACCGAAGTGAGATCAAGGTACTTATAACTTTTATCGATTTTATTTTTATTGGTAAATTCCTTTACAAATAATCCCGATTCATCGTGAATTGCAATACGTTTTGTATCGGCTTTCATAGAACCTAAATATCCTATAAATGCAGCAATAGCGACAAATAATAGCGGACTTAAAAAAGTCATTACAATAAAGGATTTATTGCGCACTTTTGCAACAAACTCTCTTTTTATGATTAATGATATGATGCTCATAATTTTAAATTATCAAATATGAAAACCCAAACTGAATATGGATTATGAAATTTATAATACTGCTTATTTCTCGCTTACTGCTTGAATAAAAATATCGTTTACTGTAGGGATTTTTTCAACAAAATGAGTGACTTGTCCTTGCTGAGTCAAAATATTCAATAACTCATTAGGCATTCCGTTTCCTAATTGCACTTCTAGTTTTAACTCGTTATTTAACGATTTAAAATTTGCAGGAGCAACAGTAAACTTTTGCGTAAGCGCATACATTAATTGCTCTACATTACTTGATAGGATTCCTACTTCAAAACTATTTGTTCTATAATCTCTTTTTACGGCATCTAGTTTTCCTTCAATCAGTTTGTTTGACTTATGAATTAAAGCAATATGGTCACACAATTCCTCGACACTCTCCATACGATGTGTAGAGAATATAATCGTAGCTCCTTCCTCTCTTAATGCCAGAATTTCATCTTTTATAATATTTGCATTAACGGGATCAAAACCAGAGAAAGGTTCATCAAAAATTAGCAATTTAGGCTTGTGCAAAACACAAACTACAAACTGAATCTTTTGTGCCATTCCTTTAGAAAGTTCTTGAATTTTTTTATTCCACCATCCTTGAATTCCCAATCGGTCAAACCAATAGTGTAGCTGCTTTGTTGCTTCGGCTTTAGACAATCCTTTCATTTGAGCCAAATACAAACATTGCTCCCCTACTTTCATACTGGTATACAACCCTCTTTCTTCAGGAAGATACCCTATATATTGTACGTGTTTGGGCTGTAGTTTTTCACCATCAAGAATTATTTCGCCACTATCAGGCAAAGTAATTTGATTTATGATTCTAATTAGGGACGTTTTTCCAGCTCCGTTAGGGCCTAAAAGACCGTAAATACTTCCTTTAGGAACAGTCAAGGAGACTTCGTTAAGCGCTACGTAATCACCGTATTGCTTAACCACTTTATTAACTTCAAGTAAGTTACTCATACTGAATTTTAAATTTATTTCCGCAGTGAGATTAAACAAATCCCGCGGCTGTGTAAAAGTAAATAATTAGTAGCGAAATCTTTATGATTCTCCATAAAAAAACCCATCCTTATTTTCACAAGGATGGGAATTATATTTTAGAAGAAACGAATACAAGATTCTTTCTATACTAAATTCATATTTAAGAAAACATATCTTTTACTTTCTCAAAAAATGATTTATCTGACTTTTCAGGATTTGGAACAAAATTATCATCTTCAAGATTTTTCTCAAAAAATTGTTTTTGTTCTTTATTTAATGTTTTAGGAGTCCAGACATTCACATGTACTAATAAGTCCCCGTTACCGTAGCCATTAATACTTGGAATACCTTTACCTTTTAATCTAAGGATTTTTCCTGATTGGATTCCGTCTTCTAATTTAATTCTCACTTTACCATTTACTGCTTCGATATCTTTAGAAACACCTAAAACAGCTTCAGCAAAACTAATGTATAAGTCATAATGTAAATTCTCTCCCTCACGTTTCAAGAATTCATGCTCTAACTCCTCAATAGCTACAATTAAATCCCCTGGAACACTGTTTCCTGGAGCATCGTTTCCTTTGTTAGAAACTTTTAATTGCATCCCGTCAACAACTCCAGCAGGAATCTTGATAGAAACAGTTTCATCTTCTAGAATCATTCCTTGAGCATCAGCTTCAGCAGGTTTTTTATCCAAAATTTGACCTGAACCACCACAAGTAGGACAAGTAGAAGCTGATTGCATTCTACCTAAAATTGTATTAGTCACGCGCATTACCTGCCCTTGACCATTACAAGTACCACAAGTTTTATAAGAAACCCCAGGTGCTTGTACTTTACGTTTAACTTTTACTTTTTTCTCAACACCATTAGCAATTTCCTCTAGTGTTAATTTTACTTTGATACGTAGGTTGCTTCCTTTAGTTCTGCGTTGACCACCGCCTCCGCCACCAAATCCGCCACCACCACCAAAAGCGCTACCAAAAATATCACCAAACTGGCTAAAGATATCGTCCATGTTCATGCCGCCTTGACCTCCGCCTCCGCCAAAACCACCAGAACCATCAAATGCTTGATGTCCATACTGGTCGTACTTCGCTTTTTTGCTTGGATCACTTAAAACTTCATAGGCTTCTGCAGCAACTTTAAACTTATCCTCTGCCGATTTGTCTCCAGGGTTTTTGTCAGGATGGTATTCTAATGCTTTTTTTCTGTAGGCTTTCTTAATTGCTGCAGCATCTGCATTTTTAGAAATACCTAATATCTCGTAAAAATCTTGTTTCATTTTAATTTTATTATGTTGAACCACAAACTGATGTCAGGATTCTTTAGATATACTATTAAAGACCTGTAATAATGTCCTTATTGTGTCTCTATTGTCCTATTACTACTTTAGGGAAACGAATAATCTTGTCACCTAATTTGTATCCTTTTTCAAGAACGTCTACAATTTTACCTTTCATTTTATCAGTAGGTGCTGGAATTTGAGTAATTGCTTCAGCAAAATCAGCATCAAATGGATCACCTGCTTTTACATCAACAACTTCTAATCCTTTAGTCACTAAAGTACTTTTCAATTTCTCATGAATAAGCTCAACACCTTTAGTCATTACCTCATCTTCTGATTTAGAAATTTCAATCATTGCTCTATCAAAATCATCAAGAACAGGCAACATTGCTAGTAAAACCTCTTGATTTGCCGTTTTAAACAACTCAATACGCTCTTTTGTAGTACGTCTTTTGTAATTTTCAAACTCAGCAAACAATCTCAAAAACTTATCTTTCTCTTGTGCTAAGTCTCTCGTTAATTGCTCTTCAACAGTTAATTCTTCTGCAACAACTTGTTCCTCATTAGCATTGTTCTCAATCGTTACATCTTCTAATTTTTGATCGATATCTGTATTTTCAGTAGCCATATTACTAGTATTTTTAAATATATTCTTAAACTTCATTTTTTGCACTTTTCTTTGGAAGGCAAAAGTACTGCCAAATCTTAAAAAATGTCAAATTGTCACGATAATTTTTAAAACACAGTCACTTTTACCCTATTCGTATTAATAACCGTATTTTTTAGCAATAAATAAAAATTTAATATAATTTTAAGATTGTTTAACCTAAATTTCGATATGTTTGTTTTAGATTCTAATCCAAATTTAGATTTTATGATCTACTAAAAAATTAAGATTGGTTTTGCCCTAATTATTAATTCGTGATTACCCTATATCAAAAAAAGCTTTGTTGCAATAACAAAGCTTTTTTTATATAAACCTAATTCTTAGTTATCACTACAACAACGCTGCTTTTAAAGCCTCAAAGTCAACGACTAGCTGTTCTCCTGAAGCTAGGTTTTTTAAAGAATAACTATTGGTCTCCATTTCTTTATCTCCAGCGATTACTGCATAAGGTATATTTCTCCTGTCGGCATGTTGAAACTGTTTAGCCATTTTGGCACTATCTGGATACAACTCTACTTTAACTCCTGCAGCTCTTAATTTTTTAATGGCTTGCATTGCATACAAAGCTTCATTATCTCCGTAATTAATAAACAATGCTTTTGTTGCAGTTGTAACTGTTTCTGGAAATAAATTCAACTCTTCTACAACCAAATAAATTCGGTCTAAACCAAATGAAATTCCAACACCACTCATGTTTTTCAAACCAAAAATACCCGTCAAATCATCATACCTTCCACCGCCACCAATGGACCCCATAGCAACAGTTTTTGGCGCAGCCACTTCAAAAATAGCTCCTGTATAATAATTTAATCCACGAGCTAAGGTTACATCTAAATCTAAAATAGCTGTAGCTAATCCCAATTTAGACACATTATCACATATAAAACGCAATTCTTCTACTCCTTTCATCCCTTCATTTGAAGCCGCTAAAAGTTGTGATAATTGGGTTATTTTTTCAGAAATCGTTCCCGTAAAATGAAATAAAGGCTGCACTTTTTCAATTGCATCTGCAGTGATTCCTTTTTCAATCATTTCCTTTTTCACTCCGTCCTCGCCTATCTTGTCCAGTTTATCTAGAGCTACAGTAAAGTCAATTAACTTATCCGAAGCGCCAATTACCTCAGCAATTCCAGATAATATTTTCCTGTTATTGATTTTTATTGTAACACCATCTAATCCTAAAGCCGTAAAAACAGTATCATACAATTGCACTAATTCTACTTCCTGCCATAATGAAGTAGATCCAACCACATCAGCATCACACTGAAAAAATTCTCTAAAACGTCCTTTTTGCGGACGGTCAGCACGCCAAACTGGCTGAATTTGATACCTTTTAAAAGGAAACTCTATGTCATTCTGGTGCTGCACCACGTATCTTGCAAACGGAACTGTTAAGTCATAACGCAACGCTTTTTCTGAAATACTTGATGTTAATTTTGTACTGTCTCTGCTTTCTAAATGAGCCTCATTGGCTTTCGCCAAATAATCACCTGAATTTAATATCTTAAAAATCAAACGATCTCCTTCTTCTCCATATTTCCCCATCAAAGTATCGGAGTTTTCAAAAGAAGGGGTTTCGATGGGTTGAAAACCAAATTTTTCGAAATTACTTCTAATAATCTGCATGATATATTGACGCTTTGCTACTTCAGTAGGCGAAAAATCTCTTGTCCCTTTTGGTATACTTGGTTTTGATGCCATTATAATAAGTTATGAATTTTAAATGATATATTATGAATTACAAACTAAAACCGATTATTGAAATCACTGTTTTTTATTTTAACTTCATAAATAGGACTGCAAATATCTAATTTTTTAAATAAACATTTTTAGAAATTCCCTATTATCTCAAATTCCTTCTTTTTATCTTTATTTTGAGATACTTTTTTCAAAAATACTTTTAATTCCGTTGTTAATGGTAGTTGATTTTGATTGTTCCAAAAATCGGCCGAATAAGGAAACTTAGCCTTGAATATATCTTTATCAACAGAGAAATTAGATTCCACCTTATCGCGAGTTACTGCATTGGTTATAAAATAGTCCATTGCAAAATCAACATAAGCTGGTTTTGTATCTTTTTTATTTCTCAAAACTTCTAACTGCGTATTAAGTTTTGAACTTTTTAAATAATATTTATTTAAAATTTCATTTTTACTGTAACTAAAAAATCGCTCATAGTTTGTTGTTTTATAGCGCATACTCGATAATGTGAATTTCACATAGGGTATTAGATCAGGATTATCATAAAGTGAGATATAATGCTCCACGATAGCATAGTCATTCTTATTGATAATAAAATAGCCTTTGAGCGTCTGTCCCCAAGCATTTTTCTCCTTTCCTTCAAATACTATTTTTCGAAAATCAGCATCATTATAAATTACCTCCGTAAAATTCGTCTTCTCTCTAATTGGTATTGGCGGGCTAAAAAACTGATTAAAGTCAGGCAATGTAAAATCGATAGCATTCTTTTTTTCGAACAAACTTGTCTTTCTCATATTTAAGACCTCGATGTCATAAGGATATTTTGAGTTATCATACCTCCCTCTTTTACCCTGAATATCTTGTAAAACAATAATACTATCCTCATTTTTCAATATACTTCTTAAAAAGAAATTAACTGTATACTCCTTGATAAAATTATCGCTCATTTTATCATATACTTTTTTCATAAAAGGCTCAACATTCGAAACAAGTACTTCATCTAATATAAAAGCTTTGGATTCCATAAAAACAGTGTCCTTTTTTGCTATAGCATCGAAAGTACTTTTAATGGAGTTGTAACCTAATAAATTAAAATTAATTTCATTTTTGCTGGAATTAAAAATAAAAAAACCTTCATGATTTGTTGAGGAGTTATCAATATCATTAGAAACGCTAACATTTTCTAAAGGAAATTTTGTCTCTTTATCAACAATTAATTTGTTAACATTGAAAACCTGTGAGCGTCCTACACTGCTGATAAAAACGAGACAGCAAAGAGTAAAAAAGATGTTATTCATTTTTTAAATTTGTAAATTAAATTTCTAGAAATCAAACAAATATGCAATTTTTAAACAGTAAATTTCTTATTTATAAAATAAAAAACACTTCTTGTAAAACAAACTTGTAACAAAAATTGTATTTTCGTGTCAAACTAGTATGATGCTAAATTTATTCAAAGAAAATGTACGGATTGCTATAGGTTCCATTAGAACTCAAATGCTAAGAACTATTCTTACCGTAATTATTATTGCTATAGGAATTACCGCTTTGGTTGGTATCCTAACCGTTGTTTCGGCATTGGAGAATACTATTTCTTCCGATTTTGCTTCTATGGGTGCCAATACCTTCAATATAAAGCAATATGAAAACACCACTCGTAGACGTGGTGGCGATGAGCGAGAAGTAATCAATCCTATAATTTCCTATCCTGAAGCAGTAGCATTCAAGAATAAATACAAATACCCTTTTACCGAAACATCAGTTTCATTTACGGCAACTTCATCTGCCGAGGTAAAATATGAAGCCAATAAAACCGATCCAGAAATATCGGTTCTAGGTGTAGACGAATTCTTCTTAACTAATTCTGGATTAGAAACCGATTTAGGACGTAATTTTACCAATTTTGATATTAGTAACAATACCTATTCTTGTATTGTAGGTTCTGATTTTGGAAAAGGATTATTAAAAGATATCAATCCAATTGATAAAATAATTTCGATTCGTGGTGCTCGTTTTAAAGTAATAGGAATCTTAAAAGAAAAGGGGTCTACTTTTGGCAACAGCCAAGATTTACGTGTCCTAATTCCTATACAAGTCGCGCGATCTTTATTTACCGCACCTAATATTAACTACACGATGAGTGTCATGGTTTCTAACAAGCAATTTCTTGAAGAAGCCATTGATAATGCCAATAGCACCATGCGTAGGGTAAGAAAGTTGAGTCCTATAAAAGACAATAACTTTGGTATTGTTCGTTCCGATGATTTGATAAATCGAATCCTAAGCATCACACAATATTTAGGAATCGCCTCTTGGTTTATTGGTATCATTACCATATTAGGTTCTTCAATAGCATTAATGAACATCATGTTTGTATCTGTAACCGATAGGACTCGTGAAATAGGAGTAAGAAAAGCACTTGGAGCAAAAAGAAGTACAATTGCTTACCAATTTTTCATAGAGACTTTAATAATAGGCCAATTAGGTGGAATTGTAGGAATTATTTTTGGTGTCCTTATTGGTTTTGGTATTGCAACTGCAATGGGATTTGTGTTTGTGATTCCGTGGATGGCAATGCTTGCTGCATTTATCACTAGTTTTATTGTAGCCATTATTTCAGGATTATACCCTGCTTTAAAAGCGTCTAAACTAGACCCCATTGAATCTTTGCGCTACGAATAGAGATCAATAACTATTACAAACTGCTTTTTGTCATGCGGTCGTTTCCATAAATATCTTTTCGCAGCTGGGTGTTTTTAAATTGCAATTCATCCAGCAAAGCAACCGTTTCTTTACCTAAATATTGATTAATTTCAAAATACAACTGCCCGCTTGGAACTAGATTTTTCTGGGCAAGCTCGGCTATTTTTCGATAAAAAATCAAAGCATCATCATCTTCTACAAAAAGTGCTAAATGAGGTTCATTGTCTAAAACATTCTTTTTAATTTCCTGCTTTTCTAAATTCCGAACATAAGGAGGATTAGAAACGATAATATCAAACTGTTGGTTTAAATCTTTGGTTTCAAGGATATTTTGCAGTAAAAAAGTGACTTTAACATCATTATTTGCGGCATTTATTTTGGCTGTAGCCAAAGCATTCTCCGAAACATCAATTGCAAAAACTTGAGCATTTGGAACGTTCTTAGCTAAAGCAATAGCAATACATCCGCTACCGGTACCAATATCTAGAATTTTCAAACTCTTTATTTCTGATCTTTTCAAACAGTCGCTTACAATCCACTCAACCAATTCTTCAGTTTCTGATCTCGGAATCAAAACGTGTTCATTTACCTCAAATTCTAATCCGTAAAAACTAGTGTTTCCCAGCAAATACTGCACTGGAATTTCTAATTTTAATTGTTCTAAAAGCGTGTTCCAAACCACTAATTCTTCTTGAGAAAATACTAAGTCTGGCTGCAGAGCCAAATCAATTCTTTTTAATTGGTTTTTATCTTCTAATATTAAATAAAAGAAACTCTCCGCTTCGTCTTCACCGTGTATAGGAGAAAGTGCTTGAATAAACTGGTCTCGATACTGTTTAATTTTCATTTTATTTCTATTGCTTTATAAATCCAAGATTCATAATTCATTTACTTATAGTTTTTTCAACATCCAAATTGGGCATGAGGTATGTCCCGTACTTCCCATTGGACCATCAATGTATTTAAAACCTGATTTTTTATATAATTTTTGAGCACCAAGCATAAAAGGCATTGTTTCTAGATAACAGCTTTCAAACCCCATCTCTTTTGCATTTTTTAAGCAAGTATCCATCATTTTAGCACCAAGACCTAATCCTCTTGTTTCTGGCAGAAAATACATTTTTTGCAATTCACAAATGGATTCTGCTTCATTTTCTAAGGGTGCAATTCCGGCTACACCTACAATCTTATCCTCTTTTTCAAGTACATAATAAACAGATTTTGGTTTACTATATTCTTCAAACATTAAATCCAAATAAGGATCTTCATATGCAGTTCCTACTTTTGGAATATTCATTTCGTCAAAAACAGCACGTATCAAAGCTGCTACGGCTTGATTGTCTTTTTTTTCAATTTTTCTAATAATACAATTCTCCATTATCTACTACTTAATTATAATAGGACAAAAATAGAAATAGTTTGTTGTAATTTACTGTAGTTTCAAAACTAATGTTAATCCTTCGGCTTCAGCCTAAAAATAATTACTTTTGCATTGTGAATATACATGAAAAATACATCGAGCGTTGCATTGCCTTAGCCAAAAACGGTTTAGGAACTACCTACCCAAACCCTATGGTGGGTAGCGTTATTGTTTATAATGATACTATAATTGGTGAAGGCTGGCATAAAAAATCGGGGGAAGGGCATGCCGAAGTAAACGCAATAAACTCCGTTAAAGATAAATCGCTGCTTAAAAAAGCAACCATTTACGTTAGTTTAGAACCTTGTAGCCATTTTGGAAAAACACCTCCTTGTTGTGATTTGATTATAAAAAATGAGATTCCCTACGTAGTGGTTGGTACAGTTGACCCAAACATTCAAGTAGCAGGAAACGGAATTAAGAGATTAGTTGCCGCTGGTGCAAAAGTTACTGTGGGTATTTTAGAAAAAGAATGCAACCAACTCAACAAACGTTTTTTTACCTTTCATTTAAAGAAAAGACCCTACATTATTTTAAAATGGGCCGAAAGCAATGATGGATTTATTGCACCCGAAAGTAAAGACGAACAAAAACCGGTTTGGATTACAAATGCTTATTCAAGACAATTAGTACATAAATGGCGAAGTGAAGAGCAAGCCATTCTTGTAGGAACGCAAACCGTTCTTGATGACAACCCAAAACTAGATGTTAGAGATTGGACAGGAGCTAATCCTGTGCGTGTGGTTTTAGATCAAAATAATAGAATTCCAAACTCACTCCATGTTTTTGACAATCAAGTTAAAACAATTTTTATATCAAAATCTAAACCGGAAACACAACAAGAAAACTGCCTCTTTGAAAGTATAGACTTTGAACAAAATATAGCGTCTCAAGTTACCGAAGTATTATACAAACACAAAATACAATCTGTGATTATTGAAGGAGGCCGACAAACTTTACAGACATTTATAACTGCTAATTTATGGGATGAAGCACGCATCTTCATAGGAAACGCATCCTTTAAAACAGGAACTACAGCTCCTGAAATAGCAAGGAAAAATCTAGAAAAATTTGCAATTCTTGACGATGAACTTATAAAAATATTCAATCATGATTGATGATTTGGGAACGTATTTATCAATTTAGACAAGTATTAAGAAGACGTTGTAGACTTATTTAGCAAACAAATAATCTAAAAAAACTATTGGAAATTAAAGACACTTACAACACCATTGCATTCGAATCAGAAGAAACTTTATTTAAAGAAAAGAATAGTAAATTTTTTGGATATGCTTTCCCTATTTCTTCAGAGGAGGAGTTAAAGCCCATTATTGAGACTTTAAAAAAGAAACACCCTCATGCGGGCCATTTTTGTTATGCATATCAAATAGGTACTGATACAATAACTTATCGTGCAAATGACGATGGAGAACCAAGCAATAGTGCAGGAATGCCTATTTATGGACAATTACAGTCGTTTGACGTGACCAATACAGTCGTTATAGTGGTTCGCTTATTTGGAGGAACAAAACTAGGCGTAGGAGGATTAATCTCTGCTTATAAAACATCAGCACAAATTACCTTAGAAAGTTGCGATATCATCGAAAAAACGATTGACATTCATTATTTAATCTCTTTTGATTACAAAAACATGAATAAAGTGATGCGTGTAATCAAGGAAAAAAACCTTGATATTGTGACTCAAGAAATGGAAATAAAAGAAGAAACCGGACTCCCAATAGGCATAATTGAGATCAAAATAAGAAAAAAAAATGCCGAACAAATTGCCGACATTTTTCATTCTTTGTACGAAATTGATATCCAAATTAAGGAATAATCAGCTCGCTAAGCAATACCTTATTGTAATCGCAATAGTTTTTCCTTAACATACTCTGGAGGCGCAGTTGGCCGACCCGTTTTCATGTCTACAAAAACCAAAATCGAACTTGCGATTGTTAATAACTCCATTTGTTCATTGTAGATCTCGTAGTCAAATTCTATCTTCACAGAAGTCTGACTTTTCAATATTGTTTTAATCGTTAACAAATCATCATAGCGCGCTGGTTTTTTGTAATTCATATTTAAAGAAACTACAGGAAGCATGATTCCATTTTCCTCCATCCATTTATAAGAAATCCCAAGGTTTCTAAGCCATTCCACGCGTCCCATCTCAAAATACTGTGCATAATTACCATGGTAAACCACGCCCATTTGGTCTGTTTCTGAGTACCTCACTCGCACTTTTAATTCGTGTTCTTTCATAATTTTTATACTATTTTTGACTATTATTTTTTGATACTTTTACTGTACTTACAACATTATTAGTTCAAATTCAACCACTAATAATTTTTTTTTATAGAATTTTGTTCACATATTTGTTACCCCGAAAAAAAAGAACATTTCAACCGTTTTTTTTAACATTACAACGATTACTAAATAAAATAATTTAATAGAATTTATGAACAAAACTGCTCAATCAGTATGGGAAAACTGTTTGTCTTTTATCAAAGACAACATTCAAGACCAAGCTTATAAGACTTGGTTTGAACCAATCAAATCAGTTGAACTTACCGATAACGCATTATATATTCAAGTTCCTAGTAAATTTTTTTACGAGTGGCTAGAAGAGCACTATGTAAAATTGTTAAAAGTGGCCTTGACAAAAGAACTTGGTAAAAACGCAAAGTTACTTTATAAAATCAAGATGGAGAACACTTATGGTAATAAACAACCGTTTACGGAGCAGTTACCAAGTGCAAATCGGGCTCCAATGAAACCACAAAATGTAGACGCTCCTTTTAAAAATTTAGATCCAGAATTAAAAAATCCTTTTGTAATTCCAGGAATCAGAAATTTAAAAATTGAATCTCAATTAAATCCTAACTATAGCTTTGATAATTTCCTTGAAGGAGATTCCAATAGATTAGCGCGTTCTGCAGGTATGGCTGTTGCCAATAAACCAGGTGGAACTTCATTTAACCCGCTACTTATTTTTGGTGGTGTAGGTTTAGGAAAAACCCATTTAGCACACGCTATTGGTGTTGAAATAAAAGACAAATATCCTGAAAAAACGGTTTTATATATATCTGCCGAAATTTTCACGCAACAATATATTGACTCCGTTAAGAAAAACAATAGAAATGACTTTATTCACTTCTACCAACTTATTGATGTTTTAATTATTGACGACGTACAATTCCTATCAGGTAAATCAGGAACGCAAGATGTATTTTTTCACATATTTAATTACTTGCATCAAAACGGAAAACAAGTAATCCTTACTTCTGACAAAGCGCCAGTAGATATGCAAGATATCGAACAACGTTTATTATCCCGTTTTAAATGGGGATTATCTGCTGAGTTACACCAACCAGATTACGAAACTAGAATTTCTATCGTAAAAAATATTTTATATCGTGATGGTGTTGAAATACCTGAAGATATTATTGAATACGTAGCCAGCAACATCAAGTCAAATGTTCGTGAACTTGAAGGCGCAATCATATCATTAATTGCACAATCTTCTTTCAATAAAAAAGAAGTAACAATTGATCTTGCTAAAAGTGTTGTTGAAAAATTTGTTAAAAATGTAAAACGCGAAATCTCTATTGATTACATCCAGAAAATTGTTTCGGATTATTTCCAATTAGATTTAGAGATTTTACAATCAAAAACAAGAAAAAGACACGTTGTTCAAGCAAGACAGTTAGCCATGTTTTTTGCAAAGAAATTCACAAAAGCTTCTTTAGCAAACATTGGTTCACAAATAGGTGATCGCGATCACGCAACCGTATTACACGCTTGCAAAACTGTCGATAACTTAGTTGCAACTGACAAACAATTTAAAAAGTTTGTAGACGATATTCATAAAAAACTAACGCTTTAAAAATTCCATGGCCGTAAAAATTCTTATGGTTTGTTTAGGTAATATTTGTAGGTCGCCACTGGCCGAAGGAATATTAGCTGCAAAACTTCCTAAAAATAATTTTTCTGTAGATTCTGCAGGAACTGGTTCTTGGCACATAGGTAGCTCTCCAGATAAGCGTTCTATCGCTACAGCAAAAGCACACCATTTAGATATTTCAAAACAAAAAGGAAGGCAATTTAATAAAACTGACTTTGATGCTTTTGACTATATCTACGTAATGGACAAATCTAATTATGACAATGTAATTGCATTAGCTGACAATCCCGAACAAAAACAAAAAGTACAAATCATCCTAAATGAGTTGTTCCCAAATGAAAATGTTGATGTTCCAGATCCTTATTTTGGTTTGTCTAATGGTTTTGAAATTGTTTACGACATGCTTGATGAAGCTTGCACTATTATCGCTTCTAGATTAATTGAAAAACACAAATAATCAATTTTAAAAGATTCCTACTTCTTATTTCCACATTAATTCCGTTCTTTGTATTTAAATTACAGATAAAATAAAAGCAGAATGAATTCCAACAATACGCTAGGAAAATTATATTTAATTCCAACTACAATGGGTGAATGTGACCCAATGGATGTTTTACCACAAACCGTAAAAAGAACCATTGATTTCATTGACCATTATATTGTTGAAAACGAAAAAACAGCTCGTAAATCAATTAAAGAAGTTAGTCCTGAAAAAAAACAATCTGATTTAATTCTTTTTACATTAAATAAACGTACTGAAGTTAAAGAACACCTTGACTTTATTAAACCCTTGTTAGAAGGGAAAAATGTAGGTCTAATGAGTGAAGCGGGATGTCCTGGAGTTGCTGATCCAGGTGCTGTAATTGTAAAGTTAGCGCATGACAAAGGCATTCAAGTCGTACCATTAGTTGGACCTTCATCTATATTACTTGCCATGATGGCTTCAGGAATGAACGGACAAAGTTTTACTTTTCATGGCTATTTACCCATCGAAAAAGACGAAAAAAGAGCCAGTTTTAAAACTTTAGAAAGAGTCTCTTTCGAGAAAAATCAATCTCAAATATTTATCGAAACTCCGTATCGTAACAATAAATTACTAGAAGATTTGGTGCAAACCTTAAATCCTGAAACGCATTTGTGCATTGCTACAGACATCACCTTACCAACAGAATACATTAAGACCAAGAAGATTGCAGCTTGGAAAAAAGAAACAATTGATTTACACAAGCGACCTACTATTTTTATAATTCATAAAATGTAATTTTTTTTATATTTGGTTTAACCAAAAAAGGGATTAAAATTTCATATTCTGAATAACAGTTACAATAGACCTAAAACAAATACAGTATCTTTTACTTCACATAGCTATCCAATTTATTTTAAAGCAATCGCTTTATTATAAATTGGATTTTTTATACCTAAATCATCAATACTGATCCCAATAACCTTCCTACAAAGCTATAAAATAGACGCAAAATAGGATATATTTACTATGCGTGCATATTAAAACATTTCACTATATTTACTATAAAAAACTATAGACTATGAATTATACTGATAAAATGTTACGCGACGACGCCCTTAAAGGAAAAGTAATTGTAGTTACAGGCGGTGGAAGTGGATTAGGCAAAGCAATGACCCAATACTTCTTAGAACTTGGTGCAAACGTAGCCATTACTTCTAGAGATTTAGAGAAATTAAAAAACACAGCTGCAGAACTTGAAACTGATACGGGCGGAAAATGCTTACCATTACAATGTGATGTGCGTCATTATGATCAAGTAGAAAACATGTTGCAAGAGGTATTAAAAACTTTTGGAAAAGTAGATGTATTATTGAATAATGCTGCTGGAAATTTCATTTCACCTACCGAAAGATTATCAGCAAATGCCTTTGATACCGTTATTGATATTGTTTTAAAAGGAACTAAAAACTGTACTTTGGCTTTTGGTAAACACTGGATAGACACTAAACAAACTTCCGCTACGGTTTTAAATATTGTAACAACGTATGCTTGGACAGGATCAGCTTATGTTGTTCCCAGCGCTACTGCAAAAGCGGGAGTACTTGCTATGACACGCAGTTTAGCAGTAGAATGGGCTAAATACGGTATCCGTACAAACGCAATTGCACCAGGCCCTTTCCCAACTAAAGGCGCATGGGATAGATTACTACCTGGAGACCTTGCCGAAAAATTTGACATGGCCAAAAAAGTGCCCTTGCAACGTGTAGGTGACCACCAAGAATTAGCAAATTTAGCAGCCTATCTCGTTTCTGATTTTTCTGCTTATGTAAATGGAGAAGTTGTAGTAATAGATGGTGGCGAATGGCTTAAAGGTGCTGGACAATTTAATATGCTTGAAGCAATTCCTGAAGAAATTTGGGATCAACTAGAAATGATGATAAAAGCAAAAAAAAATAAATAGAGACCATTGGAGTTCTTTTTACAAAATAGCGTGCTACACTTTTAGCACGCTTTTTTTATACGCTATATTCTCCAATAATATAAAACAAAAAAAAAGATTTCTCTAATACTATTTCTTAATTGACTACAGCCTATTTTTACTACAAATTAGCAATGATTTTCAACAAAAACATCTTGATCTATAAAATATAGATTAATTAGCAATTCTAATTTAGCAATTCCCTATTTTGAACTGATAAATTGTTATTTTTGCAGCAAAACAAATATAACTCAATTATTTTATGCTAATTATAGGAATTGCCGGAGGAACAGGAAGTGGAAAAACAACTGTAGTTCATCAAATTATGAATGAACTACCAGTAGCTGAAGTAGGTATTATTTCGCAAGATTCTTATTATAAGGAAAACCATAATTTGAGCTTTGACGAACGTGCGTTAATCAACTTTGATCATCCTCGCGCCATAGATTTCGAACTTTTAGTTTCGCATTTGAAAGAATTAAAAGCCGAAAAAACAATTCATCAACCCGTTTACTCGTTTGTAACACACAATAGAACCGAAGACACTATCACTACACACCCACGAAAAGTAATGATTGTTGAGGGTATTTTAATTTTGGCTAATCCTGAATTAAGAGATTTATTTGACGTGAAAATTTATGTTCACGCTGACTCAGACGAAAGATTAATCCGACGTTTAAAAAGAGACATTGCAGAGCGCGGTCGCGATATGGACGAAGTCTTAAACCGCTACCAAAACACCTTAAAACCAATGCACCAGCAATTTATTGAGCCTACAAAAGCCTTTGCTGACATCATTATCCCTAATGACAAGTACAACACCGTAGCAATTGACGTAGTTCGTGCAGTAATTAATCAAAGAATTCTATAATTTTATTGTAAATTTATCACAGCATAATTTATTGATATAAAATTAACAACAATACTGATTTAGAGCTATTTCCTGCTGTACACTGTATCTTACATACCAAACACTGGTATGTAAGGATGCCGTTCCCATCAGGGCTAAAACAACAAACCAAATGAAAAAATCGTATAAAAACAAACCTTGGTTTAAATTCATAAGCAACAAGTACATTTGGGTATTGCTTTTTTTTTCAGGTTGGATGGTTTTTCTAGACAACTACTCCTATTTTGATCACCGCTTTTTAGACAATCAAATAAGCGAACTTGAAGACAATAAAACCTATTACGAAGAAGAAATCTACAAGGATGAAGAGCAAATAAAAGAGCTTAGAAACCCTGAACAAATAGAAAAGTATGCGCGTGAAAAATACTTTATGAAAAAAGAAAACGAAGACATCTACATCATAGAGTTTGAAAGCGACAGCATCGAAAAAAATAGCCAGTAAATCTAGAATTTCTTAAATAACAACGACAATGACAACTAATCAATTCGAAGATTTTGACGCCGTTTCATCCAAACAATGGAAACAAAAAATCCAGTTTGAATTAAAAGGAGCTGATTACAACGAAACCTTAATATGGAATTCACCCGAAGACATCAAGGTAAAACCATTTTATCATAAAGATGAATTTTCAAAAAGACTAGCAGTAGGTACTAGAGCGACTGCGTTTAAAATATGTCAAAATATTTTTGTTTACGATATAGAAAAATCAGTTGAAAGAGCCTTAGATGCCTTAAACCGTGGTGCCGAAAGTTTGCGATTTACTATTGAGGATGCAACTCTAGCAGTAGAAAAATTGCTAGAAAAACTACCTCTTGAAAACGTTCCCGTTTATTTCAACATGAGCTTTTTCTCAATCGATTTCGTTAAAAGAATTGATGCTGTTGCATTACAAAAAAAAGGAAACTTTTATTATAATATAGATCCTATAGGTCAGTTAGCCAAAGATGGAAACTGGTTTACTACAAACGAAAAAACTAATTTTGATTCCCTAAACCTATTAGCAAACACCGTTACTAAAAATGCTATTATTAGCGTCAATGCAAGTTTGTATCAAAATGCTGGTGCAAACATGGTACAGCAAATTGCCTACGCACTCGCACATACCAATGAATATTTTAATAGAATCCCTATTATAAATCAAAAAATTGTACTTAAAGTAGCTGTGGGAACAAATTACTTTTTTGAAATCGCAAAATTGCGCGCAATTAGAGTTTTGTTTAAGCTTATTGCAAAAGAGTACAATCATGATTTAGATTGTCATTTACTCGTAATCCCTACAAAACGCAACAAAACATTGTATGATTATAATGTAAACATGTTACGCACCACTACCGAATGTATGTCGGCAATACTTGGTGGCGCTGATACCATTGCTAATCTACCTTATGATTCTTTGTATCATAAAGACAATGAATTTGGTGATCGTATAGCACGAAATCAATTATTGATTCTAAAAAAAGAAAGTTATTTTGACAAAGTAAACAATCCTGCTGATGGAAGCTACTACATAGAAACGCTTACCAATCAATTAGCAGAAAAAGCCTTGGCTTTATTTAAGGATATCGAAGCAAATGGTGGTTTCTTAAAGCAACTGAACGAAGGAATTATCAAAAGAAAAATTCAAGAAAGCGCAGACAAGGAACAAGAACTCTTTGATTCTGGAAAAGAAGTTTTACTAGGAACCAACAAATATCCTAATAAAGACGACCGAATGAAACAAGATCTAGAGCTTTTCCCTTTTGTCAAAATAAATCCTAGAAAAACTTTAATTACTCCGATAATCGAAAAAAGATTAGCCCAAAAATTAGAGCAGGAACGATTAGCAGCAGAATAAATTAGCAGTCCTAAAAAGCAAATAGCGATTACAAACAGTGCAAATTAAGATCTCAAATGATACGAAATGACCTCAAACATATTCAATTAGAAAGTAGCAAAACGGCTTCTGAAAGCGGAATAGAAAAGACCGAAGAATTCTTTACTGCTGAAAACATTGAACTTAAAGAAACTTATTCTGAAAAGGATATCGAAAACTTAACGCATCTTGATTTTGGCGCTGGTTTTGCACCTAATTTACGTGGTCCTTACACGACAATGTATGTTCGCAGACCATGGACAATACGTCAATATGCTGGTTTCTCAACTGCCGAAGAAAGCAATGCTTTTTACAGACGAAACTTAGCTGCTGGACAAAAAGGATTGTCAATTGCGTTTGATTTACCTACCCACCGCGGATATGATTCTGATCACGAACGTGTAGTAGGCGATGTTGGAAAAGCAGGAGTAGCAATCGACTCTGTTGAAGATATGAAAGTGCTTTTTGACCAGATTCCGTTAGATCAAATGTCGGTTTCTATGACTATGAATGGTGCAGTATTACCTATCATGGCTTTCTATATTGTAGCTGCAGAGGAACAAGGCGTAAAAGCCGAATTACTTTCAGGAACAATTCAAAATGACATTTTGAAAGAGTTTATGGTGCGCAACACCTATATCTATCCTCCTACGCCTTCGATGAAAATAATTGCTGATATTTTTGAATATACCAGTAAAAAAATGCCAAAGTTCAATTCCATTTCTATTTCTGGCTACCACATGCAAGAAGCAGGTGCTACAGCAGATATTGAATTAGCCTACACATTAGCTGACGGACTAGAATACATAAAAACTGGTTTAGCAACTGGAATGGGAATTGATGATTTTGCTCCACGCCTTTCTTTTTTCTGGGCCATCGGAATGAATCATTTTATGGAAATTGCTAAAATGCGTGCGGGAAGAATGATCTGGGCAAAATTAGTTAAACAATTTAATCCTAAAGACGAAAAATCATTAGCCTTAAGAACACATTGTCAAACAAGTGGTTGGAGTTTAACCGAACAAGACCCTTTTAACAACGTAGCACGTACTTGTATTGAAGCTACTGCGGCAGCTTTTGGTGGAACACAATCTTTGCATACCAATGCATTAGATGAAGCAATTGCCCTTCCAACTGATTTTTCGGCTCGAATTGCTAGAAACACACAAATATTTCTTCAAGAAGAAACTAAAATCACTAAAACTGTAGATCCTTGGGCTGGAAGTTATTATGTTGAAACCTTGACTAATGAAATTGCTGAAAGTGCTTTCAAATTAATTGAAGAAGTAGAAGAACTAGGCGGAATGACCAAAGCTATTGAGGCTGGAATTCCAAAATTAAGAATTGAAGAAGCCGCGGCTAGAAAACAAGCACGTATTGATAGCGGACAAGATATTATTGTAGGTGTAAATCAATATCGTTTAGAAAAAGAAGATCCTTTGCAAATATTAGATGTGGACAACCAAATGGTTCGTAAACAACAATTGGAGCAATTAGACCATATAAAAGCAACTCGAGACAACGCAAAAGTACAAGAGTCGTTACAAAAATTAATTCTTTGTGCTAAAACAGGAGAAGGTAATTTACTGGAGCTTGCCGTAGAAGCTGCTCGTTATAGAACAACTCTTGGAGAGATCAGTGACGCTTTAGAAACTGTTTTTGGTAGGTATAAAGCACAAATTAAATCTTTTAGCGGTGTGTATAGTAAAGAAATAAAAGACGATAAAAGTTTTGAAGAAGCAAAAAAATTAGCAGATAAATTTGCAAAGCAGGAAGGGCGCCGTCCTAGAATCATGATTGCAAAAATGGGTCAAGACGGTCACGATCGTGGTGCAAAAGTAGTAGCAACTGGTTATGCTGATGTAGGATTTGATGTAGATATAGGCCCATTGTTTCAAACTCCTGCCGAAGCTGCTAAACAAGCAGTAGAAAACGACGTACACATTCTAGGTGTATCCTCACTTGCTGCGGGACATAAAACGTTAGTTCCTCAAGTTATTGAAGAATTAAAAAAATACGGTCGTGAAGACATTATGGTGGTTGTAGGTGGTGTTATACCTGCACAAGATTACCAATATCTATTTGATGCTGGAGCAGTAGCCGTATTTGGTCCAGGAACTAAAATTAGCGAAGCAGCTATCAAAATTTTAGAAATCTTAATTGACTAGAAAATAGTTTCTATACTTTTTAAGCATAAAAAAAGCGGTCCAAATTTAATTTGAACCGCTTTTTTATTGTTATTGTTTATTAATTACTTCAAACTAACCATTGCATTTATGTTTGCAGTGATAAAAGAAGTATCATACCCTCCAAAAGCTTTCATATAACTCCTAATAGAAGTTCCGTAAGCATCCTTAATGTACTTTTTACCGTTATTCTTGAAATATTTTTTGACAGATCCAGCGCCACCTAAGTGAGCTGCTGCTAAAATTCCAGACTCTGTAACTAAAATTCCATTAACAACAGTACCATTGTATCTTTCTATAACATCTTGTAGTATTGCTTTGTTTTTCGACAAAAGTGCTACAAATGCCCTTTCTTGAATTTTAGGACTTCTTAAGAACATAAGGCTATCTCGTATTCCAACCGCTTTAAGAGTTTCTACTCCAAACTGGTATTTACCTAAATAACCAAGAGAATTAATCATTCTATATCTCCCTTGTGACTCTTTGAAACCTAAAGCTTCTTTAAAACCAATAAATAAATTTCCAGTAAAAGGGAAATTCAAATTGGTATAATCTTCTTGTTTTAAAGATGGATATAAGTATTGTTTTCCATCTGTGTTTTTTACTAGAAACCATTTATTTGTGTCTAACTTAAGCGGCTTAAAACCGGAACTTAAAAAGGCTATAATAATAGTTAAACTTGCATAAAAATACCACTTCTTTACCATAAATTGTTTTTCTTCAAAACGCTGTCCCGTTATGAAATTTCTGCGGGCAAAGATACAACAATTTTTATAATACTGAAAATCAACTTGTTAAACTTGTCTAAAAATAGAAAATGTGCGCTCTAAATCCCTCATTACCCGAGTATTCTAGGGTAGGCGCTGGAATTTTTAAACTATTAAAAACAGAGAAAAAAGTCTTCAAAAAATGGGATTTGGTAGGGATTTTCGTCAAGTCTAGGTCAAAACTGAGGTAAAACTGTCTGTATTTTTCGCTTTTCGGGAGCAATAATAAGTCAGAATTTTCACCGTTTCCGGTTATCATTCCATCAGCTCCATATCCTACTGCAAGATTCAACCATTTGGGTATTCTTGAATCTTTAGCAAAAGAATGTAAATTAACCGAAAGCCAATAAGTTTGTCCATTATAATCTTTCAAAATTTCTTCTGAAAAAGAACTTCCTAAAACATTAGGTCGGTATTTTGCAAATTGTGTTCTATGAAATGAGAATTTAGGTTGGATACGTTGTTCTTTCCACAATAATTCTTGTGAAACATATAAAGCAGTTCCTGAAGCATTAGCAATAACATCACCAACAGAGAAACCCCATTCAGAGGAAAATCCGTCCATTACCTCAACAGCTGTTAAAAAAACAAATCCTGCTCCAGCGCCGTACAATTGCTTTTTATGACTAGCTCCACTCCATTTTAAAGCTTCGGCGCTAAAACGTCCCATTTGATAAGAGGAATAAGCATGACCTGCTTTGTCCATTTGTAACCACTCCTCATTGTCATTAAAAAAATGAAATTTAGAACTAGCATAATCGGCATACCAAAGTTGGTTCAATCCTACTAAAGCGGCTGAAGCCAATAACTCTTCGGCTACCACTACTCTATTCTGCCTTTTCAGGTTGAGGGTGTCAGCAGGTGTTAAAAAGCTATTCAATCCGTTTTGTCCAGAGGAAAATTGGAAAACAAATAAAATTAAAAATGTAAAAAGCAGGTTGTCTTTTAAATTCAAAACTATCTTTTTACTCCTTGACTATTAATCCACTCCGAGTATTTCTTTGCGTTAACATTATGTTCTGCCAAAGTTGCAGCAAACTCATGGTAACCAAAACGCTCTACACTTGCACAGAAAAAAATGTAATCGTTTTTCTCTGGATTTAAAACTGCCTCAAGTGCAGTAATATCAGGCATAGCAATAGGTCCCGGAGGAAGCCCAATGTTTACATAGGTATTATATGGAGACGACATAGTTAAATCGTTATAAAAAACTCTCTTAATGATTTGGTCAAAATCGTTATCTCTCTTTTTAATGGCAAATATAACTGTAGGATCTGCTTGAAGTGGCATTCCTAATCGCAAACGATTTAAGTAGACTCCTGCAATTCTAGGTCTTTCATCTTTTTTAACCGACTCCTTATGAACTATAGAGGCTAAAATTGTTGCTTCAACAGGACTTAATCCTTGTTTTTCTGCTTTAGCAACACGCTCTTTATTCCAGAAATTTCGGTATTCTTTGATCATCTTATCTCTAAACTTTTCAGCAGGTGTATTCCAATAAAACTCATAAGTATTAGGAATAAACATTACAAAAACGTTGTCTTCATTGAAACCATTTTCTTGAAGGAAAATAGAATCTTTAAAACTCGCCAATAAAGAAACACTATCTGCTTCAATTTGTGAACCTACTCTACCTGCAAGATTTTCTAAACGTTCTTGATTATTGAACGCTAATTTAACCGGAACATTTGTTCTTAAACTTTTAACCAATTCATAACTATTCATTCCTTTTGTGAATAAAAAGCGACCTGGTTTAACTGACTCTGGATAATTTCTTTTGGTAGCAACCATTTCAAATCGTTCCATGTTATCTACATAAGGCGCAATAATTTCCTTAGCTTGCTCATACGTAGCATTTGTAGGAATGTGTACAAAAACTTCTTTATCAGCAAATTTAGTGTTTACTGAAAAAATTTGTCTTACTAATACAAAGCCATAAACAATTAGTCCTGTAACAAGAACAACGGCTGCTATTGATATAATTTTCTTTAAGTTCAAAGTTTAAAATTTAAAATTGTTGATTAATTAACTGGTACATTCCTTCATCTTTGTAGACTCCGTGAACTAGGTTCCATTGTTTTTTTATTCCGATGCATTGAAAACCAAATTTAGTAAAAAGAGCAATACTTGCTTCATTTTCGGTATCAATATTTGCATAAAGTTGGTTTAGGTTCAAATGGTAAAAAGAATACTCAATTAATAAGCCAAGTGCCTCAGAACCTATGCGTTGATTTCTTTTATCATTTTTCTGGATGACAATCCCCACACCTGCTCTGTTATTTTTTGGATCAAAATCAAATAAATCAATTAATCCTAAGGCTGGAAAGTCTTTATCTTGACAAATTGCTAAACGCAATTGTTTGGCTTCATAAATATCTTGATGTGCATTTTCTAAATATTGCTTTACTAAAAAACGGCTGTAAGGAGTTTGCGTATTGCTTATATCCCAAATAGTTTGATCATTTTCTATAGCATAGATAAACTCTAAATCATTAGGTTCAAGTGCTCGAATATATATAGTATCTCCTTTAAGGGTTATCATAATTAAAAATAGATTTAAGAAATTAGAGATGCAATTTTAAACTATACTTCAATAGTACCTTCAAAAACAAATTCAGCTGGTCCTATCAAGAATACATTTATAAATTGATTCCCTTTTTTATCAAAAGAAACAGCTAGTTTTCCGCCTTCAACATTTATATTTATTGCTGTTGCATTTGTTTGTCCATTTGCATGCATTGCTATTGCTACAGCTGTTGCTCCCGTTCCGCATGCTAAAGTTTCGTCTTCTACACCTCTTTCATAAGTACGTAAGGCAAATGTATTGGCATTAATTTTTTTTACAAAATTGATATTGCTACCTTCTTTCCCATATAAATCACCATAACGTATGGCAGCTCCATTATCTTTTACATTATAATGAACCAAGTCGTCAACTAATTGTACGTGATGTGGTGAACCCGTATTCAAAAATGAATACTCGCTTTTGTCTATAATAGTATCTACATCTATCATTTGTAAAGAAACTATTCCGTTTTCAGCCACCGAAGCGTGATGCAACCCATCAATAGCATTAAAAGTAGCATTGTTATCGATCACCTGAAGCTTTTTGGCGAAAGCCACTAAACACCTTCCTCCGTTACCACACATGGTACTTTGATTACCATCTGAGTTGTAATAAACCATCTTAAAATTAGTCTCAGGATCGTTTTCTAATAAAATAAGTCCGTCGCCACCTATTCCAAAACGCCTGTCGCATAAATGCGCGATAAGTTGAATGTTTTTTTTAGGAAAAGTTTCTAAACGATTATCAATCATTACAAAATCGTTTCCGGTGCCTTGGTATTTATAAAATTTTATTTGCATTATTTATGTGTTGTATGGTACAAAAGTACGAATATTAATGAAATGTTAATCACTGTTAAAGAGCGTTAAACTGTATTTTAACAATTGAATTTAGCGTTAAATTTACCCTACAAATAACGTAAAAACGAACTTTATTATGAAACAATTTTCAAAGCTATTTTTGGTATCGCTATTAAGTGGAGCCACCACGCTAGGGGCTTATAAATTATTATTCGATAATAATGGTTATTTTTCGACTCACAACAGTCCAATTACCACTGTGGCAAATGAATCATATGAACGAAAAGTAGGATTATCCTCAGATATTTTAGATTTTACTGTAGCAGCAGAAAACACTGTACATACAGTGGTTCACGTAAAAAACGTGTCCTATAAAACTGTTTCTAACCCCATGTTAGAATATTTTTACGGGTACAAAGGTGGACAATCACAAGAGCAAGTAGGAACAGGATCTGGTGTGATTATATCAGCAGATGGTTATATTGTTACGAATAATCATGTAATAAAAGATGCTTCGGAAATTGAAATCACCTTGAATAATAAAAAATCATACAAGGCAAAATTAATAGGAACCGACTCTAAAATGGACATTGCTTTATTAAAAATTGATGCTGATGAAAAATTACCTTACACTACTTTTGGGAACTCGGATTCAGTTAAAGTAGGCGAATGGGTTCTTGCTGTAGGTAACCCGTACAACTTGACCTCAACGGTTACTGCTGGTATTGTTTCGGCGAAAGCCAGAAATTTAGGAACTAACGGAATTCAATCCTTTATTCAAACAGATGCAGCCGTTAATCCAGGAAATAGTGGAGGTGCCTTGGTCAACACCAGAGGTGATTTAATAGGAATCAATACGATGATTTCATCAACGACTGGTTCTTATGTAGGCTATTCGTTTGCAGTACCCTCAAATATTGCTCGAAAAATAATTGAGGATATTATGGAGTATGGTAATGTGCAACGCGGAATACTAGGTGTTGAAGGTGGTGAATTGAATGCGATGGCATCAAAGGAATTAGGCGTGACGCAAACAGAAGGTTTTTATATTAACAAAGTCACTAAAAACTCAGGCGCCGAGAAATCAGGACTTAAAAAAGGAGATATCATCATCAAACTTGACAACCAAAATGTATCAACTTTTGCTGATCTATCAGGGTATATCAATACTAAAAGACCTAGTGACAAAGTTCAGGTAATGATTACTAGAAACGGAGAAACCAAAACCGTACCTGTAGTTTTAAGTAAAAACGAATTCTTTACCACAGAGTTTAAAGGAATCGAGTTAGAAAACATTGATGCTGCAGATAAAAAGAAATTCAGAATTGATTATGGCGTAAAAATAAGATCGATTACTAATGAAAACCTAATGCAATACGATAAGGAATTGCGTGGTAATATCATTTTGAGTATTGATAATGTAAAAGCAAAAGACATTGAAACGGTTTCTAAACTTTTAAATGATAAAGAAGAGAATCAAAGTATGCGTCTTGAAATGATAAATAAAAACGGAGAAGTTATTCGAATTATCATCTAAGACTTTCTAATTTTAAAATAAAAGTCAGTTTGAAAAATCGAGCTGACTTTTTTTATTTGAAAAAAATCAAAAAATAAGTTACGAAATCGATTGAAATAGGTATTTTTGCACCAAATTTAAAAAAATAACTACTCAATTTTTACAAATTTTCATTCATGAAAAACACAGCTCTGTACCAAAAAGAAGTTTCCTTTCAAGTCGACAGACGTCGCGCTGGAGTCGAATTAATCAAAATCATAAGTGATTTATGGTATGACAAATCCATCGAGATGGTTTTGTTCAAGAACCAATTATTAGACAAAAACGTAAGTGACATTATCAACTTACATCAATATGCTGGTGAATTTGTAGGCAAGCCCATTACTATTTTTGATTCGGTAGAAATTGCTAGAGTCGTTTTAGAATTAGACTTACCACCATCAAAATTAGATATTGGTAAACTAACTTACGAGTATCTTTTAGAAGATGAAAAATATCCAGACGCAAGACATTTTGTTTTAGACAAATTAAAAGACGCTAAAACATCAGAGGAAATCCAACCTAAAGATGTTGTTCTTTATGGTTTTGGAAGAATTGGTCGTTTATTAGCTAGAGAATTAATGTCTAAAACTGGAAAAGGAAATCAACTGCGATTGAGAGCTATTGTAACCAGAGACAAAAATGATGCAGCAAGTCTTGAAAAAAGAGCTTCATTATTGCGCTATGATTCAATTCACGGTGATTTTCAAGGTTCGGTTGTAGCTGACCCAGAAAACAATGCTTTGATTATCAACGGAACAACTGTACATATCATCACAGCTAATGCTCCTGAAGAAATTGATTATACCGCTTTTGATATTGATCATGCCTTAATTATTGATAATACAGGTGCTTTTACTACAGAAGAAGCGTTAAGCAGACACTTAGTTTCAAAAGGTGCGCATAAAGTATTGTTGACTGCACCAGGAAAAGGAGTTCCTAATATTGTACATGGTGTTAACCAAAATGAGTACAATCCTGACGAAATCAATATTTTCTCGGCAGCTTCATGTACTACAAATGCAATTACTCCTATCCTTAAAGCTGTTGAAGACACTTTAGGAGTAGTAAAAGGCCATCTTGAAACGATTCATTCATATACTAACGACCAAAACTTGGTTGATAACATGCACAAAAAATACCGTCGTGGTAGAGCTGCAGCTTTGAATATGGTTATTACAGAAACTGGAGCGGGTACTGCTGTTGCAAAAGCCTTACCTTCATTATCAGGAAAACTAACTTCAAACGCAATTCGTGTTCCTGTACCTAACGGTTCATTAGTGGTTTTAAATCTTGAGGTATCTAAAGAAACTTCAGTGGAAGAAATCAACGCTATCATGAAGAAATATGCTCTTGAAGGAGAGCTTGTAGAGCAAATTAAATATTCTACCAATAATGAATTAGTTTCATCTGACATTGTAGGAACATCAGCACCATCTATCTACGATAGCAACGCTACAATTGTTTCTAATGACGGAAAAAACATAGTATTGTACATCTGGTACGATAATGAATATGGTTACAGTCACCAAGTAATACGCTTGGCAAAATATATCGCTAAAGTAAGACGTTTTACTTACTACTAGCCTACCGCTTACAGGTTGGAATTGGTTACAATTATTTTTAGTTTTTAGTTTTTAGTTCAAGTTTTAGATTAAAGTTTATAACCTCCAGCCTGTATCTCATAAAAAATCCGTTTCGTAATACACGAAACGGATTTTTTATTTTAATGAAAACGAAATCAGATCATCAAGCTTTACGCTATCCTCTCATATCATTCCTTTTATTCAATTCTCTTTACTCTTTCAAGAACTGAATTACTTTTTAGCTTTTGTCAAATAATATACCGGAATCCCAATTAGCATAATCAATACTCCCCAACCACAAGTACTTGTTTTAGTATACAGCAAAGCAACACAAATTGCAGAAGCTATAATAATATATAAAGCAGGAAGAAAAGGGTACCCAAAGGCTTTATAAGTACGCTCAGCATCTGGCATTTTTTTACGTAATATAAATATCCCGTAAATTGTTAGGATATAAAATATCAATACAATAATTACTACAAAGTCTAGTAAATCTCCGTATTTACCAGTCAAGCACAAAGCCGAAGCCCATGAACACTGTGCCCATATTGACCAAGCAGGAACTTTTGCCTCGTTTAATTGGGCTGCTTTTTTAAAGAAAACACCATCTTGAGCCATAGTGTAATACACACGCGCACCAGCCATAATGAGTCCGTTATTGCAAGCAAAAGTTGAGATCATAATCATTACTGCAATAATTAAGGTTCCAATAGGTCCAAAAATATATTGTGATGCTACTACAGCTACCCTATCAGACTCTGCCGTAGCAATTTCTTGTAAAGGTACAACTGCTAGATACATTAAATTAGCTAGAATGTAAATCACACTTACAATCAAAGTCCCTAGAAACAAACTCAGTCCTACATTTCTTTTTGGATTTTTAATCTCGGCAGCAATAAAAGTGACGCCTTCCCAAGCCACACTCGAGAACATAGCCCCAACTAATGCTGCTGAAATTCCTGAGATCAAAGCTGTCCCACTAATAGGCAACCACGAGCCGGTTGCGACATCCAGTGATTGCGATGTCCAAGCATTAGCCCAGTTAGCATCCCAGACCTCAGCTTTAGCAGCAAAAAATCCAAAAAGGATCAATCCAGCTAAAGACAAAATTTTAATTACCGTTAATACTGTTTGTAAAATCTTAGAATTTTTAACACCGCGACTATTCAAGTAACTCAGCAAAACAATAGTAACAATGGATACAATTTGGGCAGCGTTAAGTTGAAAACCGCTTATTTCATACAAGATATTCTTATCACTAAAAGAAGGAAAAATATAAGCCGTAAACTTCGAAAAAGCAACACCTACAGCAGCAATCGTTCCGGTTTGTATTACTGCAAAAAAACTCCAACCGTATAGGAAACCTATTAATTTACCGTAAGCTTCTTTAATATAAACATACTGACCGCCTGCTTTAGGAAACAACGCACTTAGCTCGCCATAACTCACAGCGGCGATCACAGTAATAGTACCTGTAAGTACCCACATAGCAATGAGCCATCCAGCAGACCCTAACTGTCGTACCATATCTGAACTTACTATAAATATTCCAGAACCTATCATCGATCCCACAACAAGCATCGTTCCGTCTAGTAATCCTAGTTCTCTTTTAAAATCGTCTTCGTTATTGTCTTCCATAAAATGTGGTTTGGTTTGGTTTGGTTTGGTTTGGTTTGGTTTGGTTAAAGATATGCTTTTTTAGAAACACAAAAAAAATTACAACTAGGAATCCTAAATCTTAAAACAGCATTACAATTCAATTATAGTTATTTGTTTGTAATCAATTGAAATCAAAAAAAAAGTATTAACGGAATTAAATAATTGACTTTAAATGTATTTGACTGTTTAATGATCTTAAAAAAACAATTGAAATTAATTTTTATCTCTTTTTTTTTACTAACAAACAATTGAAAATCAATTAGTTTCAATTGTTTTTAAACTTTTTTTATAATTATTTTATGTTTTTATAAAACCACAACCAACCTTCTTACGTAAATAACCGCAACAGTAAACTAACAATATAATATTATGATTAAAAAGCAATTACTATTCATTTTGGCTGTAACAACATTTGGATATATTAACACAGCTCATTCTCAAAGTCCTATTAGTGGATTTATGCAAGGAAAAGGTAAAGGAAATATTTCTATTTCTTATAGTTCAGAAAAATACGATGAAGTATATTTCATTCCAGAAAAAGTAGACGGGGTTCCTGTTTTTAACGAAACAAAAATTTCAAGCACATCTATTTATGCAACTTACGGTATTACCGACCAAGTTGATGTAGTATTAGTATTGCCATACGTAACTGCTAAAGGTAGTGCTACCGAAGAAGTATTGACAAACTTAGGTTTAGAAAACGAAAGAAAAGGCTTTCAAGATGTATCGGTTTTTGTAAAATACAGTCCGTTTAATTTTGATTTTGGCACTTCATCATTACGACTTATTGGTGCATTAGGATTAAAAACACCTCTTAGCAATTATAAAGTTGAAGAAGGTTTTCAATCTATTATTGCTATTGGAAATAGAAGTACAACTGTTAGTACAACAGGAATGGCAATGTTCAGAATGGATTCTGGAATTTTTGCTTCAGCACAATTAGCAGGAAACTATGCCTCTAATGACGTACCAAACTCGTATGCAACCGAACTTAAAGTAGGTTATGCTGCAAGATTATTTTACGGTGACGTTTACATTGCTAACCAAAAATCTACAGGTGGTGTTGACATCTTTGGTGAAGGATTCGCAGGATATTTTCCAATCACAAAAGTTAATTACACTAAAATAGGTATCGATTTATACACTCCTATTTACAAAGAAATTGGAGTTTCTGCAGGAGCAAGCACATTAGTAGCTGGTAGAAACATAGGTAAATCGACTGGTTTTTACGGTGGATTAGTTTACAAATTTTAATTACAAAAAAACAAACAAGATGAAAAATATAAATATAAAAAGTGCGCTACTAGCACTAACACTAATAGGAACAATTGTTTCTTGTGATTCTGATTATAAAGAAGAAACGCCAAGTATTGCAGGTATTGCAGTTGCTAATCCAAATTTTAGTACACTTGAAGGAGCTGCGGTTCAAGGTGGTGTTGTAGGCGTTTTAAGCAATAGTAACCCTAACGATCCATCAGGACATTATACTGTTTTTGCACCTACAAATGATGCATTTGCAAGATTGGGATTAGTAGACGCGGGAACTTTAGGAGGTTTGCAAAATGACTTTTTGACTAACACTTTATTATACCACGTTTCTAACGGTGATTTACTTGCAAGTAAAATCATGAATGGAGGTACATCTACATCAGCTTTAGGTGTTGACAGACGCTTCATTAGCAGAGGAAATGATTTATACATCAATGGCTCCAAAATTATCTTGACTGACGTTAACGCAAGCAATGGAACCGTTCATGCAATAGACAAAGTAATGATCGCTACAGGGGTTAACATTGTAGAGTCAGCAATATTATTAAAAGACGCTAAAGTTTTTAAAGCGCCAGAACTTACTTTTTTAGTTCAAGCAGTTATATCTTCAGGTTTGGCATCAGTTTTAGCTGATCCAGATAATAATTTCACTATTTATGCACCTACAGATGCTGCCTTTAAAGCAGCAGGATTTGCAACTCTTGATGATGTTAAAAATGCACCACAAGCTACTTTACAAGCTGTTTTATTAAACCACGCTATTGTAGGAGGTAAATTCACATCTGAGCAAACAAGTACTACTGCTGTAACAGCTGGTGGAGGAACATTGACATACAGTGCTTTCTTAAACGGAACTTTCACTGTAAAAAGTAACGGAATCCCAACTCCTGCAAAAATGGTTATTCCAGATATTCAATGTAGCAATGGTATCGTTCACGTTATTGATACTGTTTTATTACCATAATTATTATTATTTTAAATTTAAAGCCTTGCAATTTTGTAAGGCTTTTTTTGTGCTTAATTTTTAATTGTTGCTAGTAACCACTTAAGTTAATTTACTCTGGGCGTAACCGCACTTCCACTCTCGTTACAGTGAGGTCGGGCTATTCGCTATATCTTTTATTCCATTGCATTCCATAAAAGGATGCCGCTACT
>NZ_JABSNK010000015.1 GCF_013294005.1 Flavobacterium gelidicaeli | reverse complement strand
TTAGGATCTCATTAAAAGATTCTTGCATTGGGATAAGATTTTAAAATACAAATATCCTTATTTAAATATTTCCCCACAACAATATGTATTGATCCCTAACAATTCTTTTCTGGCGTCATTGGCGGGATGGATTAATATTAAATCTCTTCCCGGAACATTTCTCAAATGCAAGTGCCAATTAAATTTTGGGCTAAACCGCTTCTGCAAAACATATTCTCCTTCCGGAATACAAGAGATACGCCTTTGGTTTCCCAACCAAGGCAATTCGATGGTATAACAAACTAATGTGCCGTTCCATTCTAGCATCCCTTGCGTTCCTTCAGGAAAATAGATTCTGGTTAATACCAAAACCATCTTACAATCCGCTTACGCTAACCAAAGCTAACGGGTTGTAGGATCCATTTTTCAAAGGATACATCTGGCCATTTACCTGTTGATAAAACTCAACACCTAAAGCCAAAAACAACGGTTTTGTGCTGTTTGGCGTGACCGGGTTTACATGACTAATCGCCGCTGTTGCAGTCATATCCCATGGAAGAATAGCAGTTTCAGAATTCGTTGAAACGAAAGTCTCTGCCTCAAAATCAATTTCAGCACCAGCTGAAATAATTTTGAAATGGGTCGTTCCTCCTGGAGCTGCAATCATATTAACGGGAATAAACGAATCCAAATCAACGCTGATATCTCCAGATACTCTGTCGATTATCCCTACATAGGGAGCAAACAAACTGGTCCCCAGTTTCCCTCTGATGTTGAACTCAAAACCAGCAAGCAACTTTGCTTCACCATCAATTACATTTCGTAACCCACGCTCGCTTATGGTATCGGCCTGAATCACTTTTACCATCGCTTGGGTAAGTCGACTCACCACTCTACCGTCTGCAGAATTTAGAAGTAAGACTCTCAGAGCCGTTCTTAAAGTTTTTCCGGCCTTGCCGGCTCTTCCAAATTCAGAACCGTTCTCACGTGTTCTTTGAAACGCAGGATCATTTTTGATTCTGCTGGCATCGATGCCTCCTTTTTCACGTGCCAAATGCCCGTCTTGGGTTTTGTAAAAAGTAATATCTCCAATAGTACCTTTCAACTTAATTATGCCTTTCTGTCTTGCCATAATTCCTAAAATTTAAGTTTATAATTTGTTTTAAAATCGTTTCAATTTTCAACCGGTTGCAACACTTATCAATTGATTTGAATACAAATTTTAGCCAATTAAATCACATTAAAAAGACCTCGGCGAGCAGATGGCAGGATCAGACACAGATGGCATAAATCGACATAAATGACACTTGTGAGTTCGTTACGAGTTATAAACTTCTATATGCAATTACATATAGATTGTGTTTTAGCAAGTAAATTATATGCTTTTACATATAATTTACTATATTTGTTCTAATTCGATGTAAATGCATATAATCATGATAACACTAGCAGACTTTGTAAAAGAAAAAAGAAATGAAGTAAACCTTACCCAGGAAGCATTTGCAGAACGTGCTGGAGTGGCGCTGACCGTTATTCGAAAAATAGAACAAGGCAAAGAAAATCTAAATCTCGAGAAGGTAAATCAAGTGCTCCGAATGTTCGGGCATACCCTCGCACCGGTTAACGCAAGAGAATTATCCAAAAATGAAAAGAAAGAATAATGAGAAAGGCAGCAATATATTATAAAGACGTCTTAGCGGGAATACTCACCGAAACAGATGAAGGAGACTATATCTTTCAGTATGAAGAACAATACATAAAGAAACATCCCAAGCAGTTCATTACGTTTACGATGCCAGTAAGTCCTAAAACATATACCGACAAACGATTATTCCCCTTTTTTGAAGGACTAATTCCTGAAGGCTGGCTACTGGATATCGCATCCAAAAACTGGAAAATCAATCCCAATGACCGTATGGGATTACTCTTGGCCTGCTGCCAAAATTGTATCGGTGCCGTCAGTGTTCAACCAATACCAAATGAAAATGAGTAAGAAATGTGTATATTGTTATCAGATAGTAGAGGATACAATTGGAGGTGATTTTCACGAGCAATGTAGCTTAGCGTTTTTTGGAACAAAACACCAACCTGCATTTGAACATACCCTAAAACAAATGACCGCCTTAGCACTAAATGTAGTGGAGCGAAGCGTAGCTGTACCCGGGGTACAACCCAAATTATCACTATCAATAGTAAATGACACGATTCAGGACGGGAATAAAGGACGTCTTACCGTGGTAGGTGCTTTGGGCGGTAATTATATTTTCAAACCGCCATCCGAACAATTCCCTGAAATGCCCGCAAATGAACATCTAACGATGCGCATTGCAGAAGCTTTTGGAATTAACACTGTAAAATCAAGCTTGATCCGACTACAATCTGGCGAGCTTTCCTATATTACCAAACGCATTGATAGGACAGCTACTGGAGAAAAAATCCACATGCTCGACATGTTCCAAATCACGGAAGCTTTTGACAAATACAAAAGCTCGATGGAAAAAATAGGCAAAGCCATCAACGAATTCTCAGACAACACCTTACTGGACAAACTATACTTTTTGGAATTAGGTATTTTCAGCTACCTGACCGGAAACAACGACATGCACCTGAAGAACTTCTCGATGATCAATACAGGGGATAGTTGGACATTGGCTCCAGCCTATGATCTGTTGAACGTAGCCATAGTAAACCCAGACGACACCGAAGAACTAGCCTTAACTCTCGATGGAAAAAAGAAAAAACTAAAATGGGAGCATTTCCAAACACTAGGAACAAACCTTGGTCTTAACGAAAAACAACTAAAAGGAATAGTAAAACGATTCCAAAAAAACAAACCAATTGCCATACAATGGATCGATAATTCATTCCTATCTGAAGCATTCAAAGAAAAATACAAACTACTATTAGAGGAAAGATACAGCAGTTTATTTCAGCCTAAGTAAACAAGCACTTTTTTGTTTAATTTTACTTAGAAGTTTAGATAATAGAATTTTAAAGTAAGCCAAAGCCCAATCAAAGCTATAGATAGAGTATGAAAGCAGCAACCACGAGATTGTGTATCTACCCTAAAGACATACAACGTATTACCGGCAAGAGTTATCGCCAAAGCATTAGACTGTTGCAAAACATCAGAAAGGAGCTTAACAAGCTCCAAAATGAGTTTGTGTCAATAGAAGAGTTCTGCCAGTACACCAGTCTAAAAATGGAACAAGTTGAACCTTTAATTATTGGGTAGTAACTTTATTTAACCTCATCAAATTTTGAACTTTACTAGGCTAATAACTTGTTCAATAATCGGTTCATTTACATGTTCATTTACATGTTCATTTTTTAGTGTGGTTTATCCTCAAAAATTGTAATAAATCTGCAATATTTTGTATATTTACTGATCACAAATTGATAGAATACATTACGATTAAAAAGGGGGTAATTTCGGTTACCCAATTATAATTTATATTTTAAAATACTGATTATAAGCGATATATAGAGAATTGTAAAATCCCTCTTTCTCCGCGGAAAAAAACCCGAAATGAAAGTTTCGGGTTTTTTGTTTTTATTATCTTTTAAAAATTTATTAAGAAAACGCTATACCAATTCCTTTTTTAATTTAATAATCCACGTTTTGATTTTAGATGTCGCAAGTAAAGTTATGGCGCTATTTAATTTTATTTGAGTTTGCAATATGCCATTAATTATACTTTTTTGATATTCCTTATTAGCGAGTAAAGCAATATAATCTGTTATGCTATGTTTATAGATTTCTAATATTGAGAACAACCCAGTAAAATCAATTACTTAATTCGAAAAATTTAAGGCTAATTTTTCATAATGACTTTTGTCGCCAATTGTTTTATTATTTAGAAGTTGTTCTTCAAATATATTTTTCAAATCGGATGGTACAGATGTTTTAATAAGCATTTAGTAGATTTGCACAAATTTATATAAGTTCGTTACTATCGATAAGTAGGATCATCATAATTTCATAAAATCTCCCAAGTATTAAATTACCTTGTTCTTTTAATTCGTAGTGACCAAATAAGAATCGGAGCTACGGTTAATTTATTTTCAGCTTTATATCTTCTCGCCAAAATAGGGAAGCCTAATCCAAAAGTATTAATTTCTTTTTCAGATTCAATTGCTTCTGTCTGATTGATTAAGTTTTCAAAAGCTTTTGTGATTTTTAAAAGTTGTGTCTGATCTACTTCAAACAATGAATTTAAGTCTAGTACATTGTCTTTCCAAATAATTTTAAATTTCAATGGCAGTTGCGATAAAAATTCTTTTATGAAATTATTAATGAGATCAGGATCAATAGTCGAAAGTCGGTTCAAGTCAAACTTGTATCTTGAATTTGAAGTAATGGCGTTTCAATGAATACCTCTTCGGTTACCAATTTTTAATCGAGTCTGTAATTCAAATAATAGTTTTTTTTTATAATTCCATATTTTCTATTACAACAAGTAAATTACTTTTTCATACGTCTCTGTTCTAGTTAACTTTGACACTACTAAATAATTTAACTACTTGAAATTTTTACTTTGTTTCTTATAATGTACTATTTTCTATTTAATAGCTATCCACAAACAGAAAGGTTTTTTTGTGAATTTAGGAAAACACTGTAAAAATTTAACTATTTGGGTGCAATTAATTCTTGCTTTTTTTTCATTAAAAAGGGTAGCATATTATCATAATCTACAGTGATGAAGTTTTAATACTGTATTGCACATCCTAATTTTAGCCAAATATATAGAAAACAATAAGTTTTTCGGGAACTATTTACATGTGATCTAGATGAATTATTTTATAATTATTTTCAGCCTTTATCCGTTGGAAAATAGCTACTGAAAAATCAAATAGGTACTCAGGCACAACCATTATTGCTGTCCATAGCAATTGCTATTTTTTTTTCGAAGATGTTGTAATAGTTAACAGTAAAACAACAGCAACCACAATATCAACAATATTCCAAACCGTTCTACCCAACGCTATTTTGATAAACGGCTGAAATAAAATCGCTAAACTGATATATATAAAAACTTCACTTTTATTTTTTTTATCAGAAGCTCTATATGCCAAATAACTAAAAACCAACATGCCAGCAAACCGAACAAATTGAAAATAACCGTATGGCAAGGGTAGTAAACAGGAGAGTAGAAGAATTGATAGGGTGATTTTTAAATATTTTGTCATAGGATTGAAAAAAAGACCTCCTTTAATGGAGGTCTTATGAAAATAATAGTAAGAGTTAATTTAATTATTATTCTTTTGGTTCAGGAAACATTATCGAAAGTAAAACAGATAATAACAAGATTCCACCAATAACCAATAAGGAATAGATTGATTCGATATGGTAAAAAGGAGAAATTATCATTTTTATACCAATAAACGATAGTATAAAAGCTAAACCATACGTCAGTTTGCTAAATAAATGAATAAAATTGTCTAAGAGAAAAAATAGAGCTCTCAATCCAAGTATTGCAAATATATTTGAAGTATATAATATGAATGGGTCATTTGATATTGCAAAAATTGCAGGTATAGAATCTACAGCAAAAAGTAAATCTGTAAATTCAATTACAGCCACGACAACTAGTAAAGGCGTAGCAAGTTTCTTTCCGTTTTCGAAAGTGAAAAATTTGTCACCATCATACTTATCGCTCACATTGAAAAATTTTCTAATTAGGCGAGCTCCTCGAGTATTATTGTAATCTTCATCATCATCTTCATCACCAGCTGACCAAGATTTGATACCTGCGTAGACCAAGAATAAACCAAATAATGTCATTATAATATTGATGTCATATTTAAATCCTGCTACACCAAAGTAAGATAATATTTTATTTAAATAGGTTAATTCAATTAAGAATGCTCCTGAAAAAATGAAAATGGCACGTAGTACTAAAGCTCCGATAATACCGTAAAATAATACTTTGTGCTTGTTTTTATTGGCAACATCAAAGAATTTAAATACTAAAATAAATACAAATAAATTATCTACTGATAATGCTTTTTCAATCCAATAAGCAGACTGGAATTCATAAAATTTTGCTGCTCCGGCATAGTAATAAACTAAGCCGCTAAATAACATAGATAGTGAGATCCAGACTATAGACCATGTAACAGCTTCTTTATTACTAACCTCGTGGCTATGTTTACTAAATAATCCTAAATCAATTAAAAGCATAATAACTATTGCTATTGTAAAAGTTACTATTAGCCAAGGGTGTTCTGTTAAAATTGGGTGATCGTTCATAGGGTTGTTATAAAATTGTTTTGATTAATGTTCTCTTATTTATTTGCCATTGTTATTACTACTAATCGTCCAACATCTTTTTTAGATAATAAAAGTTTTTTACCATCGGTTAATTCTACCATTGTGTTGATAGGGATTTCTTTGTTAAAGGTTTGTCCTATTAGTCAAATTATTACTTTATAAATTCTCATTCAATACCTAATTTAAGTATGTTCATTGCAAAATTTAGATTAGCTTCACCTATACCTGACGTAGTAATCCCAATTACTTCTCCATTCATATTAAACAAAGGTCCTCAGCTACTTCCATTAGTTATTTCAGCTGTTATCTGTATTAGTTTGTCATTTTCTCGATATGATGATATGATTCCTTTTGACAGCGTATGTTCCAAGCCTTTTGGATTTCCTATTGCAAAAACATCATTTCCAGTCCCTAATTTAGTATTGGCCAATTTTAAGAATGGAAAATCATTATGATCATTTTCAACTTCAAATACAATAAAATCAAGCTCTTTATTAGACTTAATAATTTTTCGTATTTTATATTGATGATTATCAATTGTCTTTATTATAGCATCTTTTCCTATCCCTCCTTCAAAGACATGAAAGTTACTAACACCAATACCAGAAGCTTGAATAAAAAAGCCGGTACCCTGTGCGTACTTATTATTCCCCTTTGGAACTGCAATTAAAAAAACTGCATTTTTATTCTTCTCGTACATTTCAGCAAGAGTTGCAACGGGTAATATATCAATATCTTTTCCCGAAACTCTTTCTTCTACATTAGCGCTCTCTTCTGGTTTTATTACCTCAATTTCTGTTGAAACTTGAGACGCTTTGTCATTATCTGATCCTTTAGTAAAGTCATTAATACATTCTCCATTTTCATTATATACATATGCAAAAATTTCTCCACTCGTAATTTCTTTAATGGGATCGTAATCTTCATTAAAAAGCTCTACATAACTGTTGGGTAATTCATGTAAAGCATTTACATACTTGTTCGTTTGATTATTTACTCCAATCAACCTAACTAATGTTTTATTTTCTAATTCAATAGTTGAATTATTAATCACATTCTGTACTAGAAATAACTTTGGACTGGAACAGGATATCAATATTAGATTCAAGCAGAATAGAATGCATGTTTTTTTCATAACTAATTATTTAGATTTAAAAAATTAATTGCAAAATCAACTATTCCCAAAAAAATAATTCCGAAACCCAAAACAGCGCATGATAAGGATATAATTTTTTTCACGGCCTTTTTATTCTTAACCTTTTTGTTTATTAGTATAGGTAATATTAACCATATAAAAAGTCCTGCAATAATTTGTATTATATGTATCATTAGTAATATAAAAAGGAGTATCAATAGTATTCACTGATACTCCAAATTAAAAAATCTATTAACCTTTAAGAATAAATTCAGCTCTGCGGTTTTCACCTTGAGTGGGATATTTTGTAGAGATTCCTTTTCCTTCATAAGATAATCTTTCTGCAATAATCCCCTTAGAAACTATATAATTAAAAATAGCTTTAGCTCTTTTAACAGATAGTTGCTGATTCACATTTGTACCTCCTACATTATCAGTATATGCAATTATTGAAATTTTCAATTCTGAATTGTTTTTTAAGACATTTACCAAATTGTCCAATTCTACATTTGAAGATGTAAAGTTTGCGGCTCCAAAAGGAAATTGATATATATTGTAGAATTCCCCATTCTTGTATGGCAAATCGTTGGAAGATTTCCCGTTTTCTGAATTTGTTCCAGCTACAGCACTTTCATTTGAAGCAGCATTATCCGTTTTTACATCATTTGAGGGTGATTTTACTTTAGAATTGATATTGCTGTAATCATCACTCCTTGAAAGACTTTTATTAGCTACTTTAGAACTATCTTTTACTTCACTTACAATATTTGATAACTCTTCCTCATTATCGTTTGACTTAATTATGGAAACAGATTTAGTTTCATTCTCATTGTTATTAACTTCTTTTGAGTCTAAGAAGAAATAGCTACTAGCGACACCTACTAAGATTAATCCAGCCAATAGAAATATCCATTTCTTTGATTTCTCAGGATTCTCAACAATTGGGTCAGTGTTAGTAACAGCAGGAATGTCTATATTATTTTTTGATAAGTCAAATTTGCTTTTAGAATCCTCACTTTTATTTAAATTGAATGCCATATTATAATTTTTAAGTTAGTTATGTATACATGTCTACAAGTGTTTGTAAACTTCCGTTATGAGCTCTGCCCATCGCTTCAAACTCCCATGTATTACCAACTCGGAACAAACGACCAAATTCAACGGCATCTTCATTGATAAATTGCTTAGCTAAGTCATAACGAACAATTTCCTCTCCAGTTTGTTCATTAATTATCCTTATATAACAATCATCTACCATCCCAAAGTTTTGAGATAATGTTCTTATATCTTTTTTATTATCATGTGGATATTTACAAATCGAAGCACAAATGATTATTTGCTCAATATCAGAGTTTACTTTTGACAAGTCAAAAATCATATCTTCATCATCGTTACCATCACTTCTTCTTCCGTCAGGATCATCAATAGCTCCCAAAATGGATTTATCCGCAGTAATTGGCCTAGAAAAACCCTTTTCTATCTCATCTTCAACGCAATTTCCCATGCGAACTTGACCGTAAAAAACAAAATAGCTGTCAGATGGAATTTTATAGTTACTATTTATTGCGAATGCTGAAACATCCAAATCAAAATCTGGACCATGTGGTTCTTCATTTGGATTCCATCCCATTCCTATGCGTGCAATTGTTAAACCCGGTGCTGACTTGCTAAGAGAAAACCTTTCACCTTTACTTAAATTAAAACTACTCATAATTATTTATTTTAAATTTATTACTTACAATACAAATCTACAGTTGCTTCAAGCCCTCCTGAAAATGCCTGACCCATCGCTTCAAATTCCCAATCAGAACCATTTCTATAGAGACGACCAATAATCAATGAATCACAACCAGAAAAATTTTCACTTAATTCATACTGACAAATAATCGAATTATTTATACTGTTATAGATACGGACACTTGGATTAATTGTAGCATCAAAATTAAAACCTTCATCTATATTATGAATCGTAATTGTAACGATCATTTGAACACATAAAGAACTTACTTGGGAAAGATTGATATCTATTGTTTCATCATCACCAACACTGGCTCCCGTCCTGTTATCACCATTATGTATCACTGAATTATCTTCGCTACTTAGGTTATTGAAAAACACGAAATACTTATCATTTGGAACTTTTCCGTTTTCTCCAAGCATAAAAACTGAAGCATCACAATCAGGTGATTTACCATTGATTTGTACATCATCCCAACTTAAACCAACTCTAACATTATTTAACGAAGGAACTGCTTGTGTAAGGTTAATTGATTTTTTCTTTTCTAGATTTATCATTATATTTTTCTTTTTAAAAGTTTATTTATTTGTTTTTCCATATTTACCTAATTATGATGACGTTATAGCAAAATCAACCGTTAACCTTTTTAAAATGAGGCTGATAACAAATCGACTTTCTTGTTCCTGATCTTTTTATTTTTTAGGAATAGGCGGAGGAGGTGGAGGATATTTATTACTCTTTGTTGGCAGTATTACTTGGGGTGTTTTTTGTGGTGGTGGTAAAGTAATCTTTTGCGGTATATTTATTATTGGCGGTGTTTTTATTTTTGGAGGCACGTTTAAAATAGGAGGAGTATTTATTCTTGTAACTGAATTCACTACTATTTTACTTCTTTGGACGGGAGGTGGAATAGTAATGACCGGGGGGGATACGTTAGTGTTTTTTATTGCCATGTATCCAGAATTAGCTATTTTAGAGAAAATTAATTTCATAGCATCATTACTTTGTACTTTTTCGACACCTATAACATTCGGGTATTTACTTAGTAATTTTTTTAATAAATATGAAGTATTTATTTCCTTACTCCCTAATAATATTATTGTGTTACTGATAGACGTATTATTTACTTTTAATAAGTCATCAATTGTTGCATACATAATGTTATCATTAGATGAGTACAATAATCTCTCATTCAAGCTAATTTTGTTTACTTCAAAAAAATATTCTTTTCCATCTGTAAGAGTTGCTTTTCCTTTGATTATAGTTGTGCTTTTTTCTAATAATTCAGATGAATAAGCGAGTAACATAGCAATTTCATGTTCTTTGTTAACTGTTAAATATGAATTTTGTATAAGTATATCTTCAAGAATCATATCTGCTAAAATATTTATTCTCACATCAGCACCCTGACCTAATAATTTTGATAAAGCCTGTGCTGGTTCTTTTATATCTTTAAAGAGTTCTAGATAAAGATCGTTATTGATGCCATTAAGTAGTAAAACAGACATATTGCTTTTTATAATAGCATTAATGGATAAAGTCTGTAATAGTGATTTGTTAAAATTAACTCTTTCAATATTATCGTATCCAGCTTCTAAGAATAAATTTTCAATTAAAGATTTTTCGTTTTCTTCTAAATCTGTGTCAAACCAAAAACGTAAGGGGAAATTTTGTCGATAGGATTCGATGGAGTCATTTTTAAACAAAATAGCATTAATGAAATGTGATAAATACTGCTCTATTCCATAGTAAAGCAATTGTTTAACTGGTTTTGCGTTACCATAAATATTAAAATGTTGCGTTGGATTTTTTATAATTTCAAAATAATTTCCAAATGCATCGGGGTGGTTTGAATTAAATCGCTCTTTGGCCATAGCATTTCCAAAAATAAAATCATTCCCATTTACATAAAAATATAATGGAATTTCATTTAAATCGTTCCTTACTAATGGTGCATAAGGGTTTCTTTCTGATTGATACCAAAAAGAAACCTTATACTTTGAAATTTTTATTAGTACACAAAATGTCATCTATACTTAAGAATTACGAATTGCTTTCATCAAATGATTTTCAAAAAACTTCATACCTTCTAAAATAATTATAGGTATGACGTAATCAAATTTCTTCTGATCTTTTTTTCTTTTTTGTGCTTCTATAAATTCTGACTCTCCTTTAATATAGTTTACTATGTTCATATCGAGAAAGCCAGCCATAAATTCATTTTGGCTCATCTTCAGTCCAAACATTGAAGAGGATACTTTATAAAACAAATCAGCAAAATCCATAAATCTCGGACAAGGTTGCTTACCTTGTGGAGGAAGACAAATAAAGTAACCTCCTATATTTTCCATCATTTCAGGAGTGATAGAATTGGAAGATTCTAAATATTTAAATTCTCCTGTAGAAGTTACAATACAAAAATTTTCTTCCCCTAAAACTTCGATTGCAGTTTTATTTCTTGGGACTAATATTCTTGTTTGATCTGTTGGTATTGCTAAACCTTTTGATACTTCATATTTTACATCTACATTATTATCAGATTTCTGGCCATTAATGTCGATAATCTGAAGTGGATTTATACTTATAGGTCTAATAGTTATTCTTGCGATGGCCTCACCTCCAATGCCTCTTATAAACATTTGGGTGTAGTAATCATTTGCTGCTTTTGGATTCACAGCATTGAACCAATCAAATATCCTCGCTCCTTTACCCGCAAAAGCTATTCTTATTTTTGGAGCAAGTGCTTTAACAGCTGCTGGAGCATCCTCTGATTTAACAATTTCTGCTCTTAATTTCTGAGTTAATTGACCTGCGTAAAACATAATCATGCCAGTGACATATAAGTTTACACTCATCATCTCTTTACATTCGGCAGCTATTAATCTATAAAAATCATCAAAATCAGACGCATCTAACCTATCAACCACTTGTTCAAAATAATAGGATGCTGTATTTTCTGTAAATTTATTAATAGGAGTATTTAAACCTTCAATTTTAATTTTCTTCTTTTCACACATTTTCAATAACACCGATTTGAAGTTTGGTGAATACCTAGTTGCATCTGCAACACGTTGAGCGGCAAATCGGATAGAATTTTGCTTTATCATGGCCTTCCCTCCATTCATTTGACATAAAGCAGATATGTCAGTAGTGCTTCCACCGATATCAAAACAAAGTACTAGTTCATCTGGTCCTAATTCGATACCTTTTCCAGGTCTAAGTAAATAGTTTGCAACTGCACAAGCTTCAGTTAATGACTCTTCATTATCTAATTCTTTAAAATCAAAACGGATTGGACTAGTTTCAGTAGCAATATCAACTACTGTACTTACATTTTGCTTCGTATTACTATCACCCCAGCCTGAATCCACTGGCATTAGTATAGACTCTGGTGCAGTACCCCAACTGTTATTGCCGCTATCAGATGATCCCCAGCTGGAATTTTCCTTATTCCCTTCACTGCTCCAAGAGTTTTCTGAAGAAGTATCACCAAGATCTGAAAGATCTGAAGGAGGAAAGATCACTAATGGCTTGGAGTTACTTATAATTGGGTTAATTTCTTTTAAAGAATCCCAAATACCACGATAGGTTGATAACAAATCTTTGCCCATTGAGGACGGGTAAGACCATTTTAATGTTTTTGGTTCATGATTTTCTATAAAAAGCTGAGCATAAACATGTAGCAGCAAAGAACTTAAATATGCCTTTTTATAACTTTTGTCGATACTTTGAGTCGACCATTTCATGTTGTAAACTATTTCAGCTTTTCCAGCTCTATTATAATTTAAAGTATATAAATTGTTTTGAGCACTTTCAATTGGTAGGTTTTTTTCAAAGCAGGGAAATCCTCCTTTTACAATTTGCGAAGCCAAAGAATCAGATGATATATTGTCTTCATTTACCAATCTTCTTGTATCATGGATAGTTAAAACTGACTTTATTGAATTAGTAATTATTTCGTCATTTTGAAAAAAGAAGATTTCGTCTTCAACAGCTGGTCTTTCATCATTATTTTTTGCATCATCAGAAAGAAGAGAAACCCTTCTGTTCTTTAATATAAGATTATCGCAAACGGAATTTGTCCCTTCAGAATAATAAGCCACGGATGAATTAGTACTTCCAAAATCTACACCTAATTTGGCTCCAATTAAATCTTTAGTTATAGAAAGCATATTATGTGGTAAAACTGTATTATCAGTAGCATGATATCTTATAATACCAAAACCACAATCGATACCATTGAATGCAAACTTTATTCCTTTAAAAGGTTGATTACTCTCGTATATTTCGTATTTGTAGGCGTTGTCTGCGATAGCAGGATTTGAACTAACATGCAATTCAAATTTAATATTTTTACTGTTTTTATCAGTAAGTAAAGTCGATTTTCCTTTATCAGCAAGATAAACAGGAACTCCTTTTTCATCTAAAATAATTCTAAAGTAAGGATCATTAACATCGCCAATGAAAGGAGTTGCCTGAAATTTTATATCATTATGAGGGATTTCCGAATAAAGGAAATATCTATTCCATTGTTTTGAAATAAAGTTCGGCCACATCAATATATCTTTACCCTTGATAGTCTCGTGATTTACATTGTATTTTAATTCTTTTGTTATTAAAGCCCCAGTTTTAGTATACAAATTCAGTTTAACAGTTAATTTTTCACCATCTTTATCATTAGGGTCATATATTGCTGTTATTCTTGATTTTACATTCGAATTGTCATCTAAACCAACTAATGCATCAAGCTGTGAACCAAATAAATTTAAGGCTAATGGAGTCAGCGGTAATGTAAAAAAGCTATAATCGTTAGGTTGTCCTAAGGTTGTTGCTTCTAATAATAGAATTGGTTTTGATTTTAAATAATTTTTTATTTCTGCACCACCAAACCTTATTCGAGCAATTTCGGTAGTATCATGTAACAAGAGGTCTTTGGGATCAAAAGCTATACTACCCTCAGTAGCATCACTAGAAATTTGACCGTCTAAACCATACAATTCAGTAGAGTAATTGAAAAGGAGATTAAAAGGATATTCGAAAATTGAACCAACTTCTGGAGGAGAAGGGTTCTCTAACCTTGGGTATCCTTTAGTCTCTTGATATTTAATCATATCAGACATCCAATTTTGGATGCAGCCTGACAAATTACTGTAATCTGGTTTTAAAAACTCTTCTAAACCATTAAAGTTATTTCTGAATTTTTCAATATTATTTAAAATATGTTTAGCATATCCATAAATATTTGAAAGTTCTTCAAATTTTAATTCAGATTGTAATGGGTCTATAAACTTACCATTAATAACGTTAATAAATGGGAGTTTTTCTTTTATTTTATATGATACTGCAGTGAATAGGAATGAATCAGGAGATGTTCCTCCTACTACGTCACCCTTAAACTTAATAACATCAATAAAAGGAATTTTGTCTGTATTATTTGATAATGATTGATCACACCATAAAGGTTTTCTTTCAAAAAGAACATTACCAAATGCACCTATTGGTTCATAAATATTTTCCGTGTCCATTATTGTCTTACCATCAGTATAAGACAAATGAACTCTTTCTATTTCAAAATCTTTATAGTTTAAAGCAATGCAACTGACAAAACCTTTCCATTCACTTATTAACGATTTGTAGAAAAGCATAAGGCCTATAGCCTCTGCTTTCATATCTGTAACGTTATCCAAGGCATTTCGAAACATATTGGCTCTGGCGTACACAGTTGGCATACCAGATACTATAGAACCAATATCTACTGAAGTATTTCCATCTTTATCAACTCCAATTTCTGGAATAACAATGCTTTTTGTAAAAACTTGTATTTGAGGTATTTTGTCCCAAGCATATTGAACACCACTTGGTTCATCTTTAGTCTGAACTTTTATAGCAAGTGCCTTTATTTGATTATCTGCCATATTTTTAAATTTATTTTGTTAATTCTGCTTGAGATTCAGTAATGGCATTATAAATATGAGCCATAAACTTTTCTTTGACAGTCGATACTTTTTGCTCTTCTTTGTAATTTTGTTTTATAAGCTGGTCTTTAACGAAAGTATCATACCGATCTGACATTATTCCTCCTTTGGGCCAATGATATTTAGCATCACTAAATAGTGTTCCTACATCTAATTTTTTTAATTCATTCGAGGTGTCAGGAAAAGCTTTACTATCAAACATAAATGTTCCTGGAGCAACTGTATTTCTTATTTGATACAGCCAACCTGGAATAAACTTTTCATTTTCAAAAGTGTAGGCAAATTGTTTGAAATAGTTATTTATATCATCACAATCGTCATCAGAAATAGAATTATATTGGGTTAATTTTTGTCGATCACATCTTGTAATAAAACCTCTTATTCCAGAATCCCCAGTAGAAGCTTTATTTATGGTTAGAGATATATGTGCCAATGAGAAAAAGGCTCCTAATCTATTGGCAAAAGTTTCCCCAGCTTTATTTTCATTACCAACGAAGTCATTAAAAGAAAAATTAAAAGAATTGTTTTTAAATTCGACTGCTTTGTAGACATACTCAGCATCTGCAGTTGAATCATCCATTCCTTTTTTACGTGTAAAAAAATCATAAGCTGCACAAGCACTTAGTAGCTCAGTGATATGACATGGGTTTTTTTGATTTGCCCCGCCTGTTTCTGTTTTTTCTTTACCTTCTTCGTCTACTTTTTTACTTACTATGGGCCAACCAATATGGTATAAAGTTTTATAAGTCTTTTTTACCGTAGGGTCACCTTGATAAAATTGTAAAGCGGCTTGACTATTTAAAGGAAAGAATGAAGAATCTGCGATTACACTATCTCGTTTTGTTGATTTTTGATTATTATCAGGTTTCTTAAATGTAAAATATTCAGTTAGTAAAGTTGCTCCAAATTTTACTTTTGAGAAGTCAATATCTGATTTACCTCCGGACCTAATTTTGATAAATTCTTGAAGAGCTTTGGGAATAACTGGTATGGATGATGCGCCCGTGCCTCCAAAAACAGATCCTAAAATAAACACCCTTGCATTAGCTCCTGCTTGTTCTAATTTGGACATGAAAGAGTTCAAATCCTTTTCTTCAGGTTGAACATTAACACCTTTTGCGATATTACGTGCTGCTTCGATTATACCATGATACATCAGCATTGAACCCAAGTGAGTTTGGGCACGATAACCATGAGCTAAATCAAATTCTTGCACAGAATCAGTATCCAAAAATAAATCAGATATAAGTTTGTTTTTTTGTTGCTGCGCTGGTATACCTGTAGAAATTTTAGATAAATTTTTATAATTTTCTCTGCCAGTACCTGCATAATTAGTCCAATATCTATGCAGGTTTAATTTTGCTGAAAAAAATGTATTGGCATTAGGTGTTCCTCCTTCATTTGAGCCAAAAGTTTTCACTCGATTATATAGTCGAATGAGTTCTTCAGCTTTAGCTTTATTACCATTAGTTTGGTCAGTATCTAAAGTAAGAACTTCAATTTCCTGATTGTCGAACATCCCAATACCGCATAAGTGGGTAAAGGATTCTAGGCAACGCATTCCGGTGCCCCCAATAGCTATAACAAATAATTTATCTTGACTCATCTTTTTCTTTTTTTTAATATTAAAACCAGTTTCCTACTTTACCGTTTATAAAAATTTTACTTAGTATAAACCCAACAATAATGTATACAAAGAAACCTACAACTGTTGCAATAGGTAGCACAGCCATATATTCATCAAATTGCATTTGTTTACTCTCTGCATTTGGAGCTAACACTAGCCATCCAATAGTATAAGAAACTATAGGATTAATTATAGCCATAATCCAAAACCACATTTTTCTTTTACCAGGGTCAGTTGGATTGCTACCTCCTTCAAATTTGATAGAATTTGAGATAAATGCTGCTAGAAGTATCATTGCTCCTGCAAAAATTGCTGAAATAAAGTATGTTGTCATAATGTTAAAATTTATTGTTTTTTTTGATTAATTACTTGTCGAGGTAGTATTTCCAAATTTTATGAAATAAGAATATAATATTTTGCTTTTTTGATTTACTCTTGGATCTTGAAGAGTGTTTCGTATAGCTTCTGATAGAGAAGTATTAATATTTCCCTTTACAGTACTAGAAGCCCATTGAAAATCATTTAATTGGGGATTTGTATCATTGAAAGTAACATCTTCAATTATATAATCAATTCTAATTAATGCATCCTCTTTTTTAAAATTATCTTTTTTATAATTCTTATGAAAGATCAATTTTAGCTCGATTTTTTTTGGATCGTTTTTTAAATGACTATTGAATGTTCCACTATCTACATCAAATACTTCAGACCATTCATTTGCAGTTAAATCCTTTGATTTGTAAAGGTAGTTGGGTACAATTGTTTTCTCGTTAGGTTGGTAGCATTCAACAGTAATTGGGTCATTTTTTGATTTTTCATCCCAAACCAAATCCTTTTTGTCATTTTTGGTAAGAACTGGAATATGATTTTTAGCTTTGTTGCAACGGGCATATTTTTCAAAATCATCGGAAATATCATAAACCTTTACAGCTATCTTTTTTAATTTATAAGAAGATTGATCAGATGCATTCAATAGTAATTTATTCATAAAAAGTCCTTTTTCTTTTTGAATTATGTTTTGAACATATTTATCTAAACCATCATCCCATTTATTTTCTATACCGATTACTTCATAAGGTAAATTCTTATCTGCAGATGCATTTAAAATAGTTGTTGCCACTTGTGATAAAGTTTTATTAGCTATTCCGGTTTTATCTTTACCTCCATAGTCATTTGAAATAGTATATGGACTATTATTTAATTCAAAGATCTTAGTTGTTACCCTTCCTTTTAAAGCATTTCTTATTTGTGAAACCATACTTGTTTCTGTTGCCTTCCCGTGAGTAAACACTGTATAATAGAGATGTTTTGAAGTAGTAATTCCAGATTTTTTGTTTATTTCCGAGTAATCAGTATAGAAAAATGTAATTGAATTTCCCTTTGCCAACCAATTTGTAAAATATTCTTTAGGATAATTCTCGAATTGCTCTTTGCCATCACTTGTATATTCTTCAAAATCGGTAATTAATAATGCATCATTATTTGAAGATGTTATTTTTTGCAGAGCACCCTTAATTGGAGCCATTATATCTTTATATTCTTTGGGATCTGTAACTTTATTATAGATTTGATTACTTGCTAAATTGAGCTTGGTAATTTTTGAACTTCCTAAAGCAAACCACTCTATATCAGGATTGACTAATTTATTTGTAATTGCTTGAATAATTTGTCCATTCGCATGATTCTCTGAATAGGCTTGAATTAAACCATCAGAAAAATCTACATAAACTGCTGCATTACCATTTTTAAGATTTGAGGCTTCTCCCAAAGATGCAGCATAATATCCTTGAGTATATTTCTCAATCTCGTTAAGTGGCTTAAAATTTGACCAAGCACTCGAATCTTCATTTTTACAGCTCTGTAAACAAAACAAAGCCATTATCGGCAAACTTATTTTTATAAAATTATTCATGTTTATTATTAAAATTATTTATTGTTTAAAGTTGAGTCAGATGCTATTTCATTTGTAAAGGATGTTGCTTGCTCCAACATGTCATTTAATCCTTGTTTAAAATTCAAAATTCTTGCTTTTACTTTCAAGGCTTTATATTTTCCAAATAAAATATTCGCTTTACTTATTTCCGCAGCAGTCATTATACTTCTGAATTCTGGATACTTAAATTCGATAAAACTATTGTACTTTTTATCTGCAACCGTCCAATCATTTTCCTTGTAATTTTCACATCTTAACTCAACTTCATTTACAAATGACTCTAAGTTATTCAGAAAAGATTCTTTCTTAAAAGATTGACATGATGAAAAGCATATTATAGCAAGCAAACAAATCCATTTTGTTATTAAATTTTTATTTTGTCCCTTCTGAACATTTATTGCCATATAATATCATTTTTTATATTTATACTTTCTTCACTATTTTAAATTTATCCAAGAATTAGTGAATATGCTCAATAATCACCCTTCAAAACTCAATTCACATTCTCTTTTATAAAAATAATTACCTTTCTGATTATCGTAGGTTATCGGTGCATTCATGTCAGTTTTCATGTACGAAATATAATTATAGACACTTCGTTCCGAAATTCCTAGTTTCGCAGCAAGCTCTTTTGGAGTTCCTGATCGCTCTGTGACTAATAAATTATGTAATCGTTTAATAATTCTTATATCCATATATTTTACAATTATAAAGAAACCTACTGCAAGTGAGTTGCAGTTATTGAGATTTCACAAACAAATTAGATTGGCTTTTATATTTCAAAAAAAACCAATTGTTAAATTCATAACTAACATAAGCGGCATTCAACTAAGTTTTTTTTTTCAAACCTACAACCAATAAAATTCCATTTTTTACGGCTTTCCTCATTTTGAAGTTTTTTCTACAAAATAAAAAAGCAAATACTTGACATACAATTATTTATGTTTTATTTATTTTAAAAAAATAAGAGCACTGCCATTTAACATGTAATCTATTTAATAATGAAATTCAATTTTTTCCATTTTACCCTAACATTTGACTTCACTCCGTCTTCCTTACATTAAATTTAATCAATCACAAATATCTTTTACAAAAGTCTCTTTGACATCAAAGAAACTATATTGATTAGTATCCTCTTTCTAGTATTTCTATTGATTTTAAATCCTTTTTACCACTAAAATATTTATCTAAAACTTCTTGGAATACAGGGTTCGTATCTATTAAAAGGCTAAATAATGTCATAGATGATTTTAGTTTTCTATCATCCAGTTTTCCAAATATTTCTAAAGCTGTTTTATCCTCGACTTGTAGTACACCATTTGAAATTTCAATCAAGCGTTTACCTAAAATAGGATCATGAAAATATTATTATGCCTCTACAAGGTTTTCCATTCCGTAGAACATACTATTATTACTTAATCCCAATCCTTTAATTTGCGGAAAAACATACCACCTCCAATGGCTTTCTTTCTTACCATTTTTTATTTGTGATAAAGCATCTTGATATGTTGTTTCTTGAGCTTTCAAAAACTTGTTTAAGTTGTACGTTTTTTTCATAAATTTATGTTGAGTTTAAAGGTTTAATTTATTTTTGAATGTTAAATATTCATCTCAATAAATTATCATAAATTACGTTTTTCTAAAATGTACATTAATGTTAATTAAACCTTCTTTTGATTAGATAATTAACTGTAGCATTTTTAGTTATTATCTGAGTACTGCAAAAAAAAATATTGCTTAATAGACTAATTAACAGTTATTTTTTTTACTATTTATATAATTGATAAAAAAAATAAATAACCAAATTATAGAAAATGCAACAATACCTCTAATGTTAGCTTTTATATCCTCTAAATCAAATCGGCCATGAATCCGTTTATGGAAAAATTTATTTGAATATTCTTGAGCAAATTCAATACAAATACCAAATATCAATAAGAAGACAACGATTATTAAATGTCTTTTTTTATATAATACATTTAATAATGCTGCCGAAAAAAAGTAAAACATTGTATGTAATTCTTTGTCAAAATGTCTGAAAAATATAGGAAGTTTAATCATAAAACCAATAATAACTATTAAAAAAAATACAATAGAAATCATTGTTTTTTGAAAGAACGATAAGTTTAGGTTCATTGTTTGATATTATTAATTTAGTAACAAATAATTATTAGATGGAGCCGTATCATGTGGCTACACGTTAGGAATAATTTTTCAAATAGTAATACCCCGAGGATTTTACAAATTATAGTTTCCCTTGGAATTGTGGTAAGTTAATTAGCGAACTGGTTTCAGATTATGTGTTGGCAATTGTAACACTAAAGTATTCTATAAGAGCAACCTAAAATGATTGCAGAATAATTGAGTGCTTAACTTTGCTCTACTTATACATGCTGTGTTTAATTTTTTGTAGATCATGAATCTATAATCTCGCAATTTTAATAAAATGTACTGAAATAGGGCTGCAGTACACGATTTTTTTTACAATTAAACTAGAGTAACTTTATATTAAAAATTCACTGTATAAACGAACAACTATAAAAAACAAGGAAAGATTTTACAATCCAGTTGTATAAATTACTGATTTTTACATACAAATTCGGGGGCATATTTATATTAAAGTTAGCTTGACTCATGAATTTTATTTATTACAAGGAAAATCATTACTCTCTTTTTAAGTTAAGATGCTTGTATTATTTAGAAAGTAAGCTTCATACCTCTGCCTAGATCCAATGTGATGAAGATTTTTTAGATAAAATTTAGTTAATCCTAAAATATCTCAATTGTATTCAAATGAGCCAAACCGTAATGGATTAAAATATAAAAAATATATTATTACAGCTATAATATGACAAATACTTATGATAGGAAGATTAAAAAATTCATATCAACACAATTGTAAGTAAAATCATAAAAAAAGTATTAAAAATCAATATTATTAAGTGGTCGTTTATAAAAGAATTCTAAATTGGTAAGTTATCTCCATTATACTTTGCGATTCATTAGTATATTTATCATTTAAAAACAATCAATTTTCCATAATAATTAATACCAAACGAATTTATATTGTAATCAAAAGTATTCAGGTATTAGTTCCGTTACAATTCAGTAAATAAGTACTGGTTAAATATAAAATGATATTAAATTACTTATGAATAATTACAGTAGAAAAATTGTAATTATTATACTTTGTATAACATCATTTTCTAATGTTTTATCGGCCCAGACCAAACTCCTATCTTGGAATATAGAAAACATTGGCAAATCAAATCAAGAAATAGTATTCATTGCTAATACGGTAAGAGATTTAGATATTATTGCTATGCAGAGGATGTTGCCGGTTATTGAGGCACACAAGCTGTGACTAGACTGGCTGATGAACTAAATAGAAAAGGAGCCAAATGGGATTATGTAATCAGCTCCCTTACAAACAGTAGTGCTTATAAAACGAAACACCATGCCTAGATCTGGAAAACCAGTAAGATCAAGAAAACAGGGAGAATTTGGCTAGAAAAAAAATACAATTTAGAGATCGACAGAGAACCGTATTATTGTACGTTCCAATATGAAAATGACCAATATACGGTGGTTAATTTTCATGCGATAACAAAAAATAAACAACCATAACAGAAATCAAATATTTTAAATTTTTACCTGTTGTATATCCCTGCTTAAATCTAATTTATGCTGGAGACTACAATTGCCCTCAATCGCATACGGTATTCAATCCGTATTGATAAATCAAAAAACTTGTTAGAAAAGAGGTTGCATAATGGATGAATACCTAGCTTACAAATATGACATTATGTTTTACAACTCGGCAAGAATAACAGTTAAAAGTTATGGAATAATTCAATTATTTAAAAGAAGTACGAACCATTTCTGAGCATATTCCAATCTGGGCTGAGATTGTGTTGAATTAAAATACGTCTGCAACATAATAAAAATACTTACAGTACTGAACTGTACTCTAAAATTGATCGTAAGGGAAATTAATACTTACAAATTAAAAGGTAAGTAAATTTTTACCAAGTATAAAAATTGGATCGGAAAATAAATATTAGAAGATAAGAATAAACAACTCAATTAGTGAAGCAGCGTTAATAACGCTAATCCTCCTCTGGCTGATCAATATGCCTCGCGGTTTTACCAATTCGTTCCCTTTGTAGCAATGGTAGGATTCTCCTATTTGGCATATTCAGCAAATGGGTAAAACAACAAAAATGAAGCTTTTATGTATACCTCATTAGTGCTTCAATTACAACCTTTTTTAAAATAGCATTAGACAGAGCCATATGGGATATAATGGGCATAATTGTTGGTATTGGGATATTAGTTGCGGTTATTAATGATTCACAAAAAATAACGTCAGATATATCTGAATAGATTCCCTTTTTATTATTTTATAAATTTTTATTTACTCAACCAAAAATTAATTCACAGCTACTTTTAAAAATTTTAATTACACTACAAAAAAAACACAAAACCACTATAAAGCCTTATAAAGCATCAGCCAATGAAAATAAAAAGCTGATTTTATTTCTACAAAAAAAAAGAGATTTTAACATTTTTCGCGAATATACTTTTTTAAACAATAATCAATAAAAAACGAACGTTCGCTTGTTTTATAAAAAACTTTTTTATACTATTGTACTATAAATCTATAAGCACAATGGAAGACACATTTTTAAGACAATCGAAAATTAACTTCTCAAAAGAGGTTACTAATTACTATCCCGAAATTCTAACTGACGAAGCATTAGTATTTATTGTTGCATTGCATGAAAAATTCAATACCGAAAGACTAACACTATTGAAAAACAGAGTTGCTCAACAGCTGATTTTTGATAGCGGACAGTTTCCTGAATTCCCAAAAGAGACAAAGGAAATTAGAGATTCTAATTGGACAGTAGGAACAATTCCGCAGGATTTGCAAGACAGACGTGTAGAAATAACAGGACCAGTAGACCGAAAAATGATTATCAATGCTTTGAATTCTGGTGCGAAAACATTTATGGCAGATTTAGAGGATAGTACTGCTCCTTCTTGGAAAAATACTATTGAAGGTCAAAAAAACTTAATAGATGCGAATCAAAAAACCATTTCGTTACACGATGCTAAACGTGGGAAATCATATATATTAAACCAAGAAACGGCTGTTTTATTGGTGAGACCAAGAGGCTTACATTTAGATGAAAGACACCTTCTAATCAATAACGAAATAGCCTCTGGAAGTTTGGTTGATTTTGGGCTGTATGTTTTTCACAACACACAAACTATGTTGAAAAAAGGAACTGCTCCTTATTTCTACTTACCCAAATTAGAACATTACCTAGAAGCACGTTGGTGGAATAAAGTTTTTGAATTTGCAGAAAATTATTTAGAAGTGCCAGTAGGGACTTTTAAAGCAACTGTTTTAGTTGAAACGATTACTGCTAGTTTCCAGTTGGACGAAATCATTTTTGAATTGAAAGACCATATTGTTGGTTTGAATTGTGGTCGTTGGGATTATATTTTCTCGTATATCAAGAAATTTAGAAATCACCCCAATTTTGTAGTTCCAAATCGCGATCAAGTAACCATGACAAGCCCATTTATGGATGCATATTCAAAATTAGTTATTCAGCGCTGCCACAAAAGAGGTATACTCGCAATAGGCGGAATGGCAGCTCAAATTCCAATTAAAAATGATGAGGAAGCGAATACTGCTGCTTTGGAAAAAGTAAGAAAAGACAAAGAGCGCGAAGTTCAAAACGGACATGATGGTACTTGGGTAGCGCATCCTGCACTAGTAGCAGTAGCAATGGCAGAATTTAATAAACACATGCCAACGCCGAACCAACTGAATGTAATGCGTGATGATGTAAACATAACAGCGCAAGATTTGGTCGAAATTCCAAAAGGAACCATCACAGAAGCAGGAATTAGAAAAAACATTAACGTCGGGATTTTATACATCGAGTCTTGGCTCAGAGGTCATGGTGCTGTAGCACTTTATAATTTAATGGAAGACGCTGCTACTGCAGAGATTTCGAGAACACAAGTTTGGCAATGGTTAAAAAATGAAGTCAAACTCGAAGATGGTCGAAAATTCGATACTAAATTATACAAAGAATTGTTAGCGGATGAATTAGCTAAAATTACTGCCGTAGTTGGCGATGAAAATAGTAAAACAGACAAATTTGCATTAGCTATATCACTTTTTGATGAACTAGTAGTTTCGGAAGAGTTTGAAGAATTTTTAACGTTACCAGCTTACAAATACATATAAAAAAAAACAATCCTGCGATTGCGGACACAATCAACAGGATCTAATTACTAATAAAATAACCTAACACAAAATTATGAAAAATTTAGAACAAAGCAATTATAGTTCGGCTTTACAAACGGTAAGAGATTTGAAAGCGAAGTATGGAACTACTTGGGATACAATAAGCCCAGAAAGTGCAGCGAGAATGGCTATTCAAAATCGTTTTAAAACAGGATTAGACATTGCTAAATATACTGCTGCTATCATGAGAAAAGATATGGCCGAATATGATGCAAATGCTTCTAATTACACACAATCATTAGGTTCATGGCATGGTTTTGTTGCCCAACAAAATATTATTGCAGTAAAAAAGCACCACAAAACAACTAGTAAAAGATACATATACCTTTCAGGATGGATGGTGGCTGCATTGCGTTCAGAATTTGGTCCTTTACCAGACCAATCCATGCATGAAAAGACGACTGTTCCCGCTTTAATTAAAGAAATTTACGATTTTTTACGTCAGGCAGATGCTATTGATTTAAATGATTTGTTTAGAAGACTTGAAAAAGGAGAAGATGTACAAGATCAAATCGATAATTTTGAAACACACATCGTTCCTATTATTGCAGATATAGATGCTGGTTTTGGAAACGAAGAAGCAACTTATTTATTGACCAAAAAAATGATTGAAGCGGGTGCATGTGCAATCCAAATCGAAAATCAGGTTTCGGATGCTAAACAATGTGGGCATCAAGACGGAAAAGTAACGGTACCTCATGAAGATTTTCTTTCTAAAATTAACGCTATTCGTTATGCGTTTTTAGAATTAGGGGTTGATGATGGCGTTATTGTTGCAAGAACAGATTCTGAAGGAGCAAGTTTGACTCAAAAATTACCAGTAAGTACCGAGCCAGGAGATTTAGCTTCACAATATTTGGCTTTTGTGGAAGCAGAAGAAATAACAATTGCTGCAGCTAAAGAAGATGATGTATTGCTAAAAAGAGACGGTAAACTAGTACGTCCTGTGAGGTTAGCAAACGGTTTGTACCAATTTAAAGAGGGAACTAATATAGATAGAGTTGTTTTAGATTGTATTACAAGTTTACAAAATGGAGCTGATCTTTTATGGATTGAAACACCAACACCTAATGTGAAACAAATTGCGCATATGGTTAACCGAATTAGAGAGGTTGTACCTACTGCAAAATTGGTTTACAATAACTCTCCTTCTTTTAACTGGACATTAAATTTCCGTAATCAAGCGTATGATGAAATGCTTGCTGCAGGTAAAGATATGACTGGATATGATAGAGGTAATTTAATGGATGCTAAATACGATGATTCTGATTTATGCCGTCGTGCCGATGATAGAATTAGAACATTCCAAATGGATAGCTCAAAAGAAGCTGGGATTTTCCATCACTTAATTACTTTGCCTACCTACCACACAACTGCGCTTCATATGAATGATTTAACGCAAGGCTATTATGGTGAAGAAGGAATGTTAGCTTACGTAAAAGGAGTTCAAAGACAAGAAATTCGCAAAGGAGTTGCTTGTGTAAAACACCAAAGAATGGCTGGATCAAACCTTGGTGATGATCATAAAACGTTCTTTGCAGGTGATAAAGCTTTAAAAGCTGACGGAGCTAAGAATACTAGTGATCAGTTTGAAAGTAAAAAAACAGAGCAAAAAAGAGAATTAGTGTTAGAAAAGTAATATTTAGCTTTTTTAAATATAAAGGCAACATGTACGCATGTTGCCTTTTTAAATTTAGTTCATTACAACAACTTTCTAAATTTTAAATATATGCTTACAACAGCAGATTTATGGGATCAGTATGAAACACTGCTTAGATGCGTTGATCCTATTTTTAAAAGTTTTGGTCATAAAACGGCCTTCGCAGGTAAAATCAGTACGATAAAAGTATTCGAAGACAATTCCTTAGTTCGAAAACAATTAGAAACTGATGGAAAAGGAAAAGTTTTGGTAATTGATGGAGGTGGTTCTTTACGTTGTGCGTTAGTTGGCGATCAACTGGCCGAATTAGCAATACAAAATAATTGGGAAGGTATCATCGTGAATGGTTGCATTAGAGATAGTGTTGTTATTAATACGTTAAATATTGGAGTCAAAGCAATAAATACTTCCCCTGTTAAAAGTATAAAGCGCAATCAGGGTGAAATGGCAGTTCCTGTAAAATTTGGAGGAATTACTTTTAAACCTAATGATTATCTCTATGCCGATGCTGACGGAATATTGGTCAGCAAAACTAATTTATTAAAATAAAAAAAATCAAATGAAAGCTAGAAAATTACTGATGATTCCTGGTCCTATTGAATTTGAACCAGAAGTTTTACAAGCAATGGCAATACCTACAACAAGTCATGTAGCGCCTGATTTTATTGAAGTATTCGGACATAGCCTGGAGTTAATGAGGACGGTATGGAAATCGCCAAAAGGACAACCATTTATCGTTGCTGGAACTGGGACATTGGCTATGGACATGGCAGCAGCCAATCTTATCGAGAGTGGAGATAATGTATTGGTTATTTCTTCGGGTTATTTTGGTCAGCGATTCAAGGACATATTAGAGCGCTACGGCGCAAAGGTCACTCTTTTACAAGCTGCTTTAGGTCAAAGCGTCTCAATTGATAGTATCGAAAATGAATTAAAAACCAAACAATACAAAGCGTTAACACTAACGCATGTTGATACTTCTACAGGAATAATAGTAGATCCCAAGCCCATAGCGCAATTGGCCAAAAAACACAAAGTATTAAGTATTGTTGATGGTGTATGCTCAGTAGCGGGAGAGGAATTGAACCAAGACGAATGGGGACTTGACGTGGTATTAACGGCTTCTCAAAAAGCAATAGGTGTACCTCCAGGTTTGGCGCTATTAATGGCTTCTGAAAAAGCGATGGAAGTTTGGAAGAATAGAAAAACGCCTGTACCTAACTATTATGCTGATTGGAGCAATTGGTTGCCTATAATGAAAGCATACGAAGAAAGAAAACCTTCCTACTTCGGGACACCAGCAGTTAATTTAATTGTTGCATTAGAGACAAGCTTAAAAATAATTTGTAAAGAAGGAATCGAGAAAAGAGTACAAAGACATCAAAGTTTAGCCAAAGCATTTAGAGCTGCAATTGCCTCTCTAAAGCTAACGATTTTAGCTACTTCAAATACAATAGCAGCCAATACTTTGACGGCAGTGTATTACCCTGAAGGTATAGATGGAGCGGCATTTAGTGCTAAAATGGTTGCTAATAATGTGATCATAGCTGGAGGGTTATTGCCCGACATAAAAACAACTTATTTTAGAGTTGGTCACATGGGTTCTGTTTCTCCAAATGATCTTTTGGCTGTTTTAGGAGCTTTGGAACGTACGCTATCCGAACTTGGGTATCCATTAGAAATTGGAAAAAGTTTGCAAACTTTTCAAACGGAACTTTTAAAAGGACCCAACTAAATAGATAATTAATTTATTAAAATCAAAAAAGGATGCTTCGCTACATTAATGCGAAACACCCTTTTTTTTAACTAACTCTATTCATAAATAACCTACTCTTAATGAACTACTTCTAGCGTGAAATATTTAGCATTTGCAAATGCTCCCGCTTCCCTACTTTGAAGGTAACAACCTGTTCTAAAGAAATTCTCGAACTGACTCCATTTTCTATAATCTTCACCTGAATACACTTTTGTTTCTCCATTATTGAGAGTAACAACAGTACGATCTGCTGTAACGTTGATTTCTAATGTGAATTTATCAAAATCTACTTTTTCTTTAAAAGCAAATCCATCATCATCAACCCATGAATTCTCTTTATATAAATCACTTCCTGTTATTGATAAACTTGCTGCTTTTTTAGATCGTAATTTAATCTTTCCGTTGTCCCAATAAATTTTCAAAAACGGAGGCAAATTATTATCATTTGCATTAACTTTTTCTGCCTGTTCCTCTTTTAAACGACTCCCCATTTGGACTAAAATTACTCGAGGGTATTTATCGTCGTTTTTAGAGATAGTTCCCATTCTTATCACCGTTTTTAACTTTGCTCCTTCTCTAAAAGTCCAACCTATTTCAGTACCAAAAGAATTTTGTTCTTTTAATTCTGTTCTAGTATAAGAATTTTTAGATTTAACTGATGGGTAGGCATAGAATACCAACGCCCTTTCAGAATTATCATTAAACATAAAACGCTGAATTTCGATATTGCTACTATAATTGGCAAGATCTTGTCCCGCATACGTAGTTTGCGATCCTTCAGGTATACTCAATTTCCACATTGACAAATCAATTTTAGGTGCTCTTTGTCCATAGCTTGAAATAGCAGCGAAAGCGAATACTAATAAAAAACAAGTATATTTTTTTTTCATTTTTTTGGGTTTATGCTTTTGGTTATTTAATCCTTAAAAAACATAATTGATAGAACAAATAAACTATAAAACTATTTGCAAACATTATATTTTGGATTACCAAATTGGTTAACCAAATATAAAATATATTTTGATATATACAAAAAAGTTCTAATTTTTTTTTTGATAATTGAAGTTAAACCTTAATTTATTATCAATAATATTAAAATATTCAATTATTATTACCTTTTACTAAGTATTTTTCTTTTTAAAATATTAATATGTTACAAAATAAATCATTACCCTTTTATTCTTAGTTTAGCGGATAGGTTACTTTATAAGAACTAAAATCCAAGTCAATTGAAGCACTAAGAACTGAAAAATAATAGATTTGATTACAGAGAACTAATTTCTTCAATATTCTATAGCCAAAAAATAAAAAATCTCCAATAATTAAAATGGTTCCCACTGATTAAATTCTTTTAAATAATACTAATATGTGGCAATAAAGTTTTTAGTAGCCAAAGTGAAATGTAATTAAGGTTAACGTTTTTAAAGCTATTTCACACCAATAAAACGTACACAAAAAGCATAAAAAACTATCAATCTTACTTTTTAACTTTTAATTCGTGTAATATTAAAGAAGGCCTTTTACAAGAGGGTAATATATTAGACGAAGGCACATTAATCAATTAGAATGGAAGTATGACGTTACGCGTCATTAATGAAAATATAATAAACCATCAAATAAAGAAAAGCTGAAATAAAATTTACACCAAAGAAAAAGGAGCAATTACGCTCCCTTTTTTATTATTTAGTTACACAAGCAACTTTATCAAACTTATACTTTACTCGTTCAAAATCAATAGGTTTGCCTTTTACAAAGTAAGAAGCGCCCATAGTCGTTTGGATTTCTCCATTTCCTAATATTAGTTGGTCTCCTTTTTTCAAGAAGGCCATTGGGTTTTTATATGTTTTCTCTTTGTAATCTCCTTGAATAAAAGTATAACTTGCATAAAGCGTGTCGCCTTTAAATTCTCCTGCTAGATTTCCTTGTTTTGTGGGCATGTTCTCGATGGTCATCGTCATATCTCCAGTTATTTCGCCACTCTCTAAGGTGTTTAATTTTAGCATCAAAGTATCTTGTTCGTAAATCGCCTGATAGCATTCTGAGCTCACTAATTTCTGAACAGCTAGTTCTGATGGTGTTTCTGCTGGTGTTTCTGCTTTTTCTTCTTGATTATTTTTGCAACTTTGAAGCCCTATACAAGATAGCGCCAGACAAAAAAGGCTGATTTTTTTCATATTGTTTATTTTAAATTACTATTTAGTTAAGGCGAAAGCCTACGCTAATTTAAGCATAATTCTTAAAAAAAGGAGCAGCCTATTGCAACTATTTTTATAATCTCTTTGAGAATCTCTAAATCAATCTGTCAACAATTATTAAAACATAAAAATAAAGTAGGATTTCAATACGAATACTATCTTTGCCAGGATGAACATACTAATTATAGAAGACGATACTACCATTAGCCAGAACATAAGTTTGGCTTTAAAATCAGAGAATTATATTACTACGGTAGTGTATGATGGTTTACTAGCGGAAAGAATGTTGAAAAAAGACACATTTGACTGTGTTATTATGGATATCAATCTCCCTGGTAAGAACGGCTTTGATTTGTGTAGTACTTTTAGATTATACAATAGTACCACTCCCGTTATTATGTTAACCGCTTTTAGCGAACTTGAAGATAAAGTACAAGGCTTTGACTGTGGCGCTGATGATTATTTAACCAAGCCATTTTACATGCGCGAACTGGTTTTGAGAATTAATGCCCTTATAAAAAGAAACAAATCAAGTCAGCAAACAGTAGCCCAAAATCCTATTTTAATTGCTGATGATATCACGCTGAACGATGCCGAAAAAAAGGTGATGCGAAGCGGCCAAGAAATTGCACTAACTCCCCGTGAATATCAAATTCTTTACCGCTTGATGGTAAAAAACGGTGAGATTGTATCTAAAGCAGATTTGATTACCGAAATATGGGGAACTGCATTTGATGCCAATACCAATACTATTGAAGTGTACATTAATTTCCTGAGAAACAAGTTAGACAAGCCTTTTAGTAAAAACACCATAAAAACAAAAGTAGGTTACGGCTACTTTATAGATATAAAATGAAAATACGTGATAAGATAATATTATATTTTACTACAACGGTGATTTGTCTATCGGCATTTTCGCTCACCTTTGTCTATTTTCTATTTGCGGAATACCGCGAAGAACAATTTCAACAACAGCAAAAAGACAAGATTAATTATACCATAAAGCAGTTGTCTAAATACAAAGAAATGAGCGAAAATCTTGCGCATATTATGGACGAACAGTCCATTCACGACTTCTTTGATGAGAAAATGATGGTTTTTGACGATGACAAAAATCTAATCTTTTCAAGTATTGATGACCTAGAAATAAAGCAGTATAAAACGCTATTAGCTGAATCGTCTTCACAAAGAAAATGGATTGAAACCACCGAGGATAAATACGATCTTATCGCTGTATACTTGCAATATAAAGGCAAGAAATATTATGCTATCAGTAAAGCGTACGATGCGTTTGGGTATTCTAAAATAGATTTTTTAAGGTCGGTTTTAATTGGGATTTTCCTATTCATAAGCGTTATTATTACGCTGGTATCTTTATATCTTTCGAATAAAATATCGAAACCGTTGCGTTTACTTTCTGAAAAATTACGTCAGTTTGATTTGGGCGATGACACGATTACACAACTCGAATTCGAAACCTCATCTTTTGAATTAAATTTATTGACCAATCGGTTTAACGAATTAATCACGCGGTCAAACGAGAATTTCATCTTCCAGAAACACACCACACACCACATTTCGCATCAATTAAAAACACCTATCAGCATTCTAGTATCTGAATTAGAAAGAATTAAAAACCATACAACAATCGAAGCGATTCAGCCTCAGATTGAAAGCCAAATCATCAAAGCAAAATCACTTGGAAATATCATTTCTGTCTTACTCCAAATATCGAAGGTAGAATCGGGTAAAAAGATTAAAAAACAACGCATTAGAATCGATGAACTGCTCTTTGATATTATCGAAGAATTAAGAATTATCTATCCCAAATTTAATTTTGAAGTCAATTACCATCCCAGCACCGTCGAAGAAGAACAGCTAATAATCCAGGCAAACGAGATGTTAATTAGACAAGCTTTCATGAACTTAATGGTGAACTGTATTACGTACAATGATGGCAATACAGCCGAAATTAAATTAGACAGTGCCACAGTGAACCAGCTGCAAATATCCTTTTCTAATTCGGGTAAAACAATTGCTGTCGCTGAAGAAAAATACCTCTTTAAACACTTTTTTAGGGGAGAAAATAGTCGCAGTAAATCCGGTTTTGGTTTAGGACTAGTTTTAACCAAAAAAATAATTGCCTTGAACGCTGGCTCTATAACATACCACGCGCCCACTCCCGAGCTAAATGTTTTTGAAGTGCAGTTTTCTTTAAGCTAAAATTTATTGTCTTTAAGGTTATTTTAAGGTTATAGTGATGAAATTCGCAGCCTTAAATAAATCAAAAAATGACGATTATAAAGTACGGAAGCACACTTCTTATTCTCCTCCTATTTTCACAGTTCAGCTCTGCTCAAGAACTTTTAAAGATAAGTCGCTCTGATAGTGAAGCGCTTTTTCTACAAGCAAACCTCTCGTTAATAGCCGAAAAGTTAAATATCTCTCAGGCTGAAGCCAAAGTAATGCAGGCTAAACTATGGCCTAATCCTAACTTAACAATTGATCAAGTAAACCTCTGGGCTACAAAAGCACAAACGGGCGGTCAGGAAGTGATTCCGGCCTTAGGGAAATTTTTAGGTTCAAATCAACAAGCTGGTTTTCAGATTGAACAGTTGATACAAACAGCTGGAAAACGCAAAAAGTTAATGGCTCTTGAACAAGTTTCTGTCGATAAATCAAAACAATATTTTGAAGATTTATTGCGAAACTTAAAAGTAGAATTCCGAAATAAACTAACCCAATTGCAATACTTACAACTAAGTAAGTCCATTTACGAAAAGCAATTTGGATCCATCCAACTTTTGGCGAAAGCCTATAAAAACCAAGTCACCCTAGGGAATTATACTAAGGGTGAATACATACGTATTAAAGCGCTAGAACTAGAAATAGCACAAGAAATTAATGCGCTAACCGAAGATTTGAATGATTCTCAAAAGGAACTAAAGCTCTTTATGCGCCTGCCAGTCAATACTTCGATCGAAATCACAGGAGAAGGTTACACTAAAGAAACTTCGCAAATAGCGCTATTGAATCTTAATGATTTGATCGAAAAAGCAAAACAAAACAGACCCGATTACAAATTAGCCAATTTAGAGCAAACCTACTTTGATAAATTGTACCGCTATGAAAAAGCGCAGCGTGTTCCTGATGTTACGTTCTCTGGAGCGTATGACCGTGGTGGAAGCGCAATGCTAAACTTTTTCGGTTTCGGAATCTCAGCTGACCTTCCTGTATTTAATAGAAATCAAGGGAATATCGCTTACGCAAAAATAGGAAAGGAACAAGCAAAAGTACAGTTTGAACAGATGGATTTAACCGTTGAAACCGAAATTGAACTTGCTTTTAAAAATCTAAATAACGCGGTGGCATTCTACAAGCAAATCGAACCTGATTACGAGAAAACGCTTGATGATTTATTAGATAATTATTTAAAAAATTTCAGCAGTAGAAGAATCAGCTTGCTAGAATACCTCGATTTTCAAGACGCTTACTTTGAGAACAAAAAAATTATTCTTGAAGCAGGGAAAGCAATTAATGAAAAAGTCGAAGAGTTGAACTATAAAACAGGATTAGACCTAATTAAATAAAAGAATACAACATGAAAAATTTTAGAATCCTATTTGCAATTACGCTCTTATCTGTTGTTTTGTGGAGTTGTGAAGAGAAAAAAGAAGTAGCCGCAACTACAGAAACGAAACCGTATGTATTAGATAAAGAGACAAAAAAGAAACTGGCATTTGCTACTCCTACACAAGCAATGGTTGTTGAAGGAATTCCGTTAACCGGAGCAGTAGAAGCTAATCCTGACAATGTGGTTCAATTTGTGAGTTTGGTGAGTGGCGTTATTTCAAAAACCTACTTTTCACTTGGAGACAAAGTAACTAAAGGTCAAGTTCTTGCCGAATTAAGAAGCACCGAATTAAGCGGTCTTAAAGCAGAATTAAAAAACACTAAGTCGCAAATTAATGTAGCTAATCAAAATTTGAAATCAGTTCAATCCATGTTTGCTGATGGTGTGGCTTCACAAAAAGAGGTTTTACAAGCGCAAAGCGAACTCAATATTCTCACTGCAAATAAAGATCGTGTTGAAGCCAACTTGAATTTATTTAGTGCTAGTGCTGAGCAAGGGGTGTTCCAAATAAAAGCACCCGCAACAGGATTTGTAACTTCAAAAACCATTGCTACTGGATCGCAAATTGCAGCAGAATCGGAACCCTTATTTACGATTTCGAACCTAAATGATGTATGGGTAATGGTGAATATTTATGCCACAAACATTGAAAATATCGCTATAGGCATGGATGTAAATATAAAAACACTTTCGTATCCTGACTTGATCTACAAAGGGAAAGTAGCTGCAATTACACAAGTATTTGACACGGAAGCTAAAGTTTTAAAAGCACGTATTGTTATTAAAAATGCCGACTTAAAATTAAAACCCGGAATGATCGTAGACGTGATCGCCTTAAATAATAAAAATGTTCAAGCCATAGCAATTCCTATAGCAGCGATGATTTTTGATAACAATCAAAATTTTGTGGTACTGTACAAAAGCGATAGCCAACTCGAAATTAGAAAAGTGGAGATTTTGACTTCTAGCAATGGAAATACATTTATTGCTGATGGAATTGATCTTAACGATACGTTCATCACAAAAAATCAAATGCTGATCTACGAGCAACTTAAAAACTTTCAAAATTAAAAATTGACATGCAAAAATTTGTTCAAGCAATAGTTTCCTTCTCCTTAAAAAACACTTTAATTGTATTTTTCTTAACCGCTTTACTGTTTATAGCTGGAGTAGTTAGCTACATTAATACGCCTATAGAAGCATTTCCTGATGTGACTAATACCCGCGCTAGAATCATTACCCAGTGGCCAGGACGTAGCGCCGAAGAAGTTGAGAAATTTGTCACGCTTCCTTTAATGAAAGCGATGAATACAATCCCTAAAAAAGCCGAAGTACGTTCTATTTCGCTTTTTGGATTATCTGTAGTTACTGTTATTTTTGAAGACGAAATAGATGATTTTTACGCCCAGCAATACGCCTCTAATCGATTGAAAGGTGTTGATTTACCTGATGGAGCCGATGCTGGTATTGACCCTCCTTATGGTGCAACCGGAGAAATTTTTAGGTATGTTTTAAAGAGTGATCTTCCCATAAAAGAGTTGACAGCACTTCATGATTGGGTTATTGAACGCGAATTAGTTTCTGTTCCCGGAGTGGCTGATGTAGTGAGTTTTGGTGGAGAAGAAAAAATCTACGAGATAAAAATCAACCCAACCGAACTAGCCAATTACGGACTCTCTCCTCTCGAAGTTTATGAGGCGGTTTCAAAAAGCAATATCAATGTAGGTGGTGATGTTATCGAAAAAGGCAGCCAAGCTTATGTTGTACGTGGTGTAGGTTTATTAGAAAGTGTCGAAGATATTGAGAACATCCTTATCGAAGTGCGAGGATCAACTCCTATCCTAGTAAAACACGTCGCAGAAGTTGTAATTTCAGCAAAACCGCGTTTGGGTATTGCCGGATTGCAAGAGGACAAAGATGTTGTTGAAGGAATTGTTGTCATGCTACGTGGCGAAACACCAAGTGATGTTATCAATAGATTGAAAGATAAAATAGCCGACTTAAACGACCGTATTCTTCCTAAGAATGTAAAAATCGTTCCTTTTATTGATCGTACAGAGCTTGTGAATACAACGGTACACACCGTAACTAAAAATCTAATCGAAGGAATCGTTTTAGTATCCTTAATCGTTTTTATTTTTCTTTACAACTGGAGGTTAACCTTTATTGTAGCCTCTGTGATTCCGCTTGCGTTTTTATTTGCCATCGTTATGTTGCGTATCATGGGAATGCCAGCCAATTTGATTTCAATGGGATCCTTAGATTTTGGATTACTACTCGAAGGTTCACTAGTGGTATCTGAAGTCGTCTTCGTAGGACTCGAAAAACGAGCACATCAAATAGGAATGGAACGATTTAATAAAAGTGCCAAAGGGGGAATTATCAAGAGAAGTGTTAGTAAAGTCGCCTCGTATATCTTTTTTGCTCTATTCATCCTGATCATTGCATTACTTCCCATTTTTTCTTTCCAGAAAGTAGAAGGAAAAATGTTTAGTCCGCTAGCGTATACGCTAGGTTTCGCTTTATTTGGATCTTTAATTTTAAGCTTGACTTATGTTCCCGCCATGTGTAAAGTGCTATTGACGAAGAACATTGTAGAGAAAGACAACTGGATTACACGCAATTTCAGGAATAGCTTGTTCAATTTGTATTTGTTTTCAAGCAAACATAGAAAAGCAACTATTTATAGTTTTATTGGATTGTTTTTAGCGAGTATCGTAGGTTTCATGAATCATGGATCAGAGTTTTTACCCAAACTGAATGAAGGTGCTATTTATATTAGAGCAACCTTGCCTAACAGTGTAAACATTGAAGAATCAAACAGACTTGCTAATGAAATGAAGGCAGACTTAGGAAAGTTTAAAGAGGTGAAATTTGTACTAAACCAAGTAGGCCGACCAAATGATGGTACAGACCCAACAGGTTTTTTTAATATCGAATTTCATATTCAATTATTACCAAGTACAGAATGGGATAGAGATATTGAGAAAGACGAGTTAATTAACGAAATGCGTGCTGTTTTACAAAAATATCCCGGAATTGTCTTTGGCTTCAGCCAACCTATTCAAGATAACGTAGAGGAATATGTGGCAGGTGTAAAAAGTTCCTTAGTCATTAAAATTTTTGGCGAAGATTTATTCGAATTAGAAAAATATGCAGATCAAGTCGCTAAGAGTATCAAAGATGTTCCTGGAATAGAAGATTTGAATGTGTACCGAAATATAGGTCTACCAGAACTCCGCATTAAACTTGACGAGAAAAAAATGGGTAAATATGGTGTGGCTCTAGCCGATGCGCAAGCGGTGGTCGAAATGGCCATTGGCGGACGAGCAGCTACCACTTTCTACGAGAACGAACGCATGTTTGACGTACGATTGCGTTTTCAGAAAGAGTACCGTGATGACGAAAATAAAATCAAGGAAATTTTGATTCCAGCTATGAATGGGAACAAGATTCCGTTGCGAGAAATTGCCGAAATCAGCTTTATCACAGGACCTACTTTTATTTATCGAGAAGGCAGTAGTCGTTACATCGCCGTAGGTTTTAGTATTCAAGGGCGCGATTTAGGGGGTACGATTGCTGAGGCGAAGGCTAATGTAACTAGAGATGTAAAATTACCCAAGGCCAATAAAATGGAATGGGCAGGAGAATTTGAATCAAAAGAAAGAGCAACAAAACAGTTAATGATGATTGTTCCTATTTCGCTACTTATGATCATGTTCCTGCTTTGGCTGAATTTTAAAGGGAATATGAAAGATACATTAGTATCATTTATTGTAATTCCGTTTGCTTTTATCGGCGGATTTCTTTCTCTTTGGATTACAGGAACTACCTTTGGAATCTCAGCAGGAATTGGGTTTATCATTTTGTTTGGAGTGGCAACCATCGACGGAATTGTATTGATAGGAAATATCAGAGAGAATCTTACCGATAGGATGCCTTTGAAAGAAGCGATTTCGCAAGCGATTTTCACCAGAATACGCCCTATTTTAATGATTGCTTTAATGGGATCTATGGGATTATTGCCCGCAGCACTTTCATCAGGGATGGGATCAGAAGTCCAAAAACCGCTAGCAATTATGATTGTAGGTGGACTTATATTCTGTATGTTGTTATCTTTGACGGTGCTTCCTCAAATTTACTATTTAGCATATAAAAAATCAGAACAAAAAAATGAAAATAAAGATTGATAAATTCGTTCTCGCCATAGTGATCACCCTTTTTCTAGCGTATTTATTTCCGCAGTTTGGGGGTAAATCAAGTCCGTTAGATTTAGACAAAATGGCGAGTATAGGAATTTCACTGCTGTTTTTTTTCTACGGACTTAAATTAAGCCCGGAGCAAATAAAAAGCGGATTGGTAAACTGGAAGCTGCATCTGTTGGTGCAGGCTTCCACTTTTTTACTATTTCCTATAATTGTATTGTTGTTTTATCCTTTAATGCAAACAGAAAATACTAAAACCATTTGGTTGGCTTTTTTCTTTATCGCTTCCCTCCCATCTACTGTTTCATCAAGTGTGGTCATGGTTTCAATCGCAAAAGGAAACATTCCTGCAGCCATTTTTAATGCCAGTATTTCGGGATTGATTGGAATAGCGATTACACCATTATGGATGGGTTTATTTTTGAATAGTAAAGAGGCAAATTTCGATTTAAGCACCATCTATTTTAAATTAATCACAGAAGTTTTAGCTCCTGTAATTGTTGGACTGCTATTGCACCGTTTTCTAGGAAAACTGGCTGCTAAGTACAACAGCTACTTAACAACCTTTGACAAATCAGTAATTCTATTAATCATCTATAAAACCTATGCCACTTCATTTGAGGAAGGTATTTTTAGCATTTTGAGCCTAACAAACCTTGCTCTTATAGCAATATGTGTGCTGGCATTATTTTATTGCGTTTATCTTATCATTGGTTTAATTGCTAAAAAACTACATTTCAAACACGAAGATCGCATTACAGCACAATTTTGTGGAACTAAAAAATCGCTCGTTCACGGAACTATTTTTTCAAAAATACTTTTTCAAAATGTGGCTGCCATGGGAATTATCTTGCTGCCTTTGATGATTTTTCACGGAATACAGATTTTTGTTATTAGTATCATTGCTAATAAATATGCCAAAGAATAACTCCCATTAATTCTTACACACAGCTTAAGTATTTGTTAATAGAAGCCAGATTTAAAAACGACTTGATTAATTTTGTATAGAAATAAATCATACCCTAAAATCTATTTTTTATTAATGAATCATCTTGACAAAGCTAATTTTATCGAACAAGACACTTTTATCTATTGCCTAGAAGGCGTTGCTGATGTAGAAATAACAACAGAAACTGAGGTAGTAGTTAATTTAGAGCAACTCGCTTTTAACTATGGTGTGGCAAGTATTTATAAAACTTGTGATACTATTGAAGGTCTTGAGGACAGCTTGAATGCTTTAATATATGACGATCATGGTTTCAAGGATTACGAAATCATCTATCTCGTTATGAAGGGAGAAGAGAATAGCATTTGCTTGAATGATTATTTCTACACTCTTGATGAAATAGCCGAAATTTTTGAAGGTAAATTAACCGGTAAAATAGTCCATTTTGCCAACTCAAAAGTCCTAGACTTAAGCTCAGACGAAGCACAGTTTTTTATAGATGTTACTGGCGCCAAAGCCATTTCAGGCTATGGTACCGCATTTAATAGTTTGACGAGTATTAATCTTGACAAAGCATTTTTTAGTTTTTTTAAAGAGAATGATAACGTATTTGAAATCGTAGAAGAGCTATACCAGAAAAATTACGATTTATGTAAGCTACTTGATTTTAGATTGTATTACTAAAAATAACAAGTAACTTACTGCTGTAAAAGCCGTTTACTAATTTCCTTTTTGCTTTCGCCAAAGCGCAAATTCTGCTACCCATTTTTCGTTTGTTGCTGGATACAAACCAATCACGGCGTTTCCTTCTTGTACTTTTTCTAAAACAAAGTCTTCAAATAGTGTCATTTCGATACACTCATTAGCTACTTCCTCAACGATATGAGCCGGAATCACCATCACTCCATCATCATCACCCACTAAAACATCACCAGGAAAAATGGCAACATCACCACAAGCAATAGGAACATTTATATCGAGTGCTTCATGTAACGTGAGGTTGGTGGGAGCACTTGGTCTTGAATGATAGGAAGGGATGGCGAGCTTAGCAATATTAGCCGAATCTCTAAAACCACCGTCTGTTACAACTCCTGCAACACCACGTACCATTAATCTAGTTACTAAAATGTCGCCACCTGAAGCCGCGCGTGCATCTTTGCGACTATCAATTACAAGCACATGACCCGCAGGACAATTCTCTACCGCCACACGCTGCGGATGATCGGCATTTCTAAAAACGGTAATTGGGTTGCGGTCTTCACGAGCTGGAATTGATCGCAAAGTATACGCCTCGCCTACCATATTAGGCTTCCCTAATTGTAATGGTTTTACATCTTGAATAAACTGGTTTTTAAACCCTTTTTTAAACAAGCAAGTTGCGATTGTTGGCGTACTTATTGTTTGTAATTTCGCTTTGGTTGCTGCTGATAATCCTGCCATTTTTAGTGCTTTTTAATAAAAAACTAAGGTATGCTTTTTTTGGTTAACCAATTAGAGTCAATGTAGATTTTAATTTGAATAGTTTAAAATAACCTTAAAAAAGGCTGCTTTCTTTCAAGTGGAAGAATTGTATACTAACTTTATCAAAAATTAAAATGATGCAAAACACCTATTCTCTTGTTTTTCAACCAACACCAGAAATAGTGGCAGAAATAAGCGTTTTAAAAGAGCGTTTAGCAACCAAAATTGGCTGGTATAACAGTAAAAATTCCTTGGCACACATTACCATCGGTGAATTTGTAGCATCACATGAGCAGTTAGCAATCATAACAAAACAAGTAACTCGAATAGCAGATTCGATTTCAGCAGTTCCAGTAACTTTAGAACACTATGGAAGTTACCCTAACGGTGCCTTTTTCATAGCCCCAAATGCTATTTCTAAACAAGCACTAGTTCCTATTATGAAACGTTTTCATAAGGAGATACGTTTTTCTATCACTCATAAAAGTGTAGATCCACATGTATCTATTGCTAGAAAATTAACTGCTGATAAACTTATCATTGCAAATGAGTTGTTTACATCGGTTGCAATGCATTTTCTTTGTGAAGCCGTAATTTTAAGAAGATTTGATGTTGATGCTAAACAATTTGAAGTTATTGCGAATTTCAACTTCAATGGAAATACTAAAATGGAAGTTATTCAAACGTCGTTATTCTAGATAATAATAAAACCCAAGGAGCTTTATTAACGTAAATGTTGTCAGGAAATAAATTTTAAATCGTCCATTAAATTAAATATCTTTATGAAAAACAATATGCGTGTTCAATTAATCATAATAAGTTTCTTTTTTTCGATAGCAATTGCAGCTCAAAGTACAATTCCTAAAGTTTTGAAATTACTGAATAAAGAATCAGTTCCTTATGTTATGGTAGATGCTTTAAATGAAACTGATAAGTTTGTATTTCTCGACGCTAGAGAGCTTAATGAGTACAATGTAAGTCATATTAAAAATGCTGTTTTCATAGGCTATGACCACTTTGAGAATGAAAAGGTAACCACTATTATTAAAGATAAAAACACACCCATTGTAGTGTATTGTTCCATAGGTGTACGTAGTGAAAACATAGGAGAAAAATTGCAAAAGCTAGGTTACACTAAAGTTTTCAACCTTTACGGTGGAATATTCGAATATAAAAATAAGGGTAGAAAGGTAGTCAACAATCAAAATAAACAAACAGATAGTGTGCATACTTTTAATAAAAAATGGAGCAAGTATTTAACTAAAGGGAAGAAAATATATGAAAACTAAGGCATTACTTATTTTTACACGAAACCCTGAGTTAGGCAAAGTCAAAACTAGATTAGCAAAAACAATTGGAGATGAAAATGCTTTAACGGTTTACAAAGACTTGTTGTTGCATACTAAGAATGTAACGCATGCCATTGACTGTGATAAATTTGTGTTTTATGATACTGCAATAATAAATGATGATATTTGGTCTGAAGAATTTTATATTAAAAAACTTCAGGCAAGTGGTGATTTAGGAGACCGAATGCAGCAGGCTTTTGATTCTCTTTTTGGAATGGGTTATAAACATTGCGTAATTGTAGGCAGTGATTTATTTGATTTAAGAGCTTCACAAATCGAAATGGCATTTAAAAAATTAGAAAATAACGATGCTGTACTAGGTCCTGCAGAGGATGGCGGTTATTATTTATTGGGTTTAAACCAAAGCAATAAAGACGTATTTCAGAATAAAGAATGGGGAACAGCTACGGTATTTGAGGCGACAGTAAATGATTTAGAAGGTAAAAAAGTTGCTTTATTAGAAACCTTAAACGACATTGATACTTTTGAAGATTTGAGTCGCAGTGATTATAATTGTAGCCTTTTTGAAAATAAAATAAAAGTAAAGCATAATTAAAAAATGAATAAATACATAGACTTAATAATCAACTCGTACAGCGGATATTTTAATTACTTAAAAGAGGAAATCCTATACTGGAAATGGGACAACTATTTCTATGGTTTAATTGCGATTTCATTAGTGGTATGGCTTCTTGAGATTTTGTTTCCTTGGCGAAAAAAACAAGCCATTTTTAGAAAAGATTTCTGGTTGGACTTATTCTACTTATTTTTTAATTTTTTCTTACTTAATTTGATTCTGCTTATTGCTTTGTCTAATATTACTTCGCAACTTATAAATGACTTTTTATCACTTTTTGGTTTTGAGTTAACATCAATTCAGCTTTTTTCTCTATCTCAATTACCTACACCACTAGCGTTGTTTGCGTTTTTTATGATAAGTGATTTCCTCCAATGGACGGTTCATATACTATTGCACCGCATACCTTTTTTATGGAAAATACATAAAACCCACCATAGCATTAAAGTGATGGGGTTTGCAGCTCATTTTAGATACAACTGGATGGAACCTATTGTGTACAAATCAATATTGTATCTTCCTATTATTTTAATAGGTGGTGTGGATCTTCAAGATGTTTTTATCGTTCATTTTATTACAATTGCTATTGGTCATTTAAACCATGCTAATATAGGTTGGGACTATGGCTATTTAAAATACATTTTAAACAATCCTAAAATGCACATTTGGCATCACAGTAAAGAAATGCCTAATAAATATGGAGTGAATTTTGGCATCTCGTTGAGTTTATGGGATTACCTATTTAAAACAAATTATATCCCAACTGACGGTAGAGATATTGAACTTGGATTTAGTGACGAAAACGAATTTCCTAAAGATTTTATTCATCAAGAATTCTATCCTTTAAAAAAATAATTATTTTTTTTTTGTCAGGAAACATAAAGGCTGCAGTCTCTTATAATAAGAACACATAAAACAAAAACAAAATGAAAAAATTATTATACAGCTTAATGCTATTGCCTTTACTTTCTTGCGGAAAAACAAAAAGTAATGTAGAATTGCCTGCTCAGGAAACTCAAATTACAGTCACAGATGATGCAAAAAACATAAGCCATTCAAAATGGAATACATTATTACAAAGAAATGTAAGTGCTAATGGAACTGTAAACTACAAAGGGTTTCAAAAAAACAGTGGAGAACTACAGTCCTACTTAAATGAATTAGCTGCTAACGTACCTACAAAATACACCTCACGCAATGCTACACTTGCCTACTGGATTAATGCTTACAATGCCTTTACAGTAAAATTAATTTTAGACAATTACCCTACTAAAAGTATTAAAGATATTAAAGATCCTTGGGGACAAAAATTCTTTACTCTAGGAAATAAAAAATACAGTTTAGAGGAAATAGAGCATGAAATATTGCGTAAAATGGGAGAACCAAGAATTCATTTTGCTATTAACTGTGCATCATTTTCATGTCCTAGTTTATTGAACGAAGCCTATACTGAAAGTAAGCTAAGTAATCAACTGAGCGCTGCTTCAAAAAGATTTATTAATGATAAATCAAAAAACACAATCACAGCAAACAAAGTAGAAATTTCAAAAATATTTGATTGGTTTGAAGGAGATTTCAAGAAAAAAGGATCCGTTATCGATTTCTTAAATCAATACAGTACTACTAAAATTAATAGTAACGCAAAGATTAGTTACAAGGACTATAACTGGAGCTTGAATGAATAAGCTTTCGATCATCATTCCTGTTTTAAATGAAATAAGTACAATAGCAACTACAATAGCTCATCTTGAAAAAGTACTTTCAAAAAAAATAGCTTATGAAATCATTATTGTAGATGGCGGTAGTATTGACGGCACTATTGAAAAAATAAAAGCCAATGATGCTTTAAAATTAGTTTTATCTAAAAAAGGGAGAGCTAAACAAATGAATACAGGAGCAAATAGTGCTTCAGGAGATATTTTGTATTTTTTGCATTGTGATAGCTTTCCGCCACAAGATTTTGATTTAGCTATTATTAGCCAAGTTAGCCAAGGAAATAAAGCGGGTTGTTTTAGAATGGAATTTAATGATAACCACCCCGTTTTAAGACTATCGCAATGGTTTACAAGGATAAATCATATTGCTTTTAGAGGTGGTGATCAATCGCTATTTGTTACAACGCAACTATTTCAAGACATCAAAGGATTTAATGAAGAGTATGTAATTTATGAAGACAATGATATTATTAGTAGGCTTTATGCCAAAAAACAATTCGTTGTTATCCCGTTAACACTCTTTACATCATCAAGAAGGTACCGTCAAAATGGTGTTTGGCGATTACAATATCATTTTGCTATGATTCATTTAAAACGGAAATTAGGTCACAGTCCAGAGCAGCTGCTCAATTATTACAAACAGAATATCCTATAATAAAAGCTTACAAAAACAAACAATTAAATTTAAGAGAATCATTATGAAGAAAATTGCCACTACCCTATTAATCGCTACTTTAGTACTTGTAGGTTGTAAAAAGAAGGAAGAAAACGAAACTTTTGCATCGAAAACAGAAAAAGCACACGAAAAAGAACAGTTCGCAAATAAACAAGCAATTTCATATGATATAGTATTAGATTTTGGTGGAAAAGAAAGATTGAATGCTACTATTACCACCCTAACGAATTCTGCTGAAGCCATAATAGCATTAAAAGATGGTTCTAAAATCATTACAAACAAAGACAAAGTGTACTACTCTCCTACTTTTGAAAATGAGGAATCTATTCGTTTTGATGCTTATACCTGGAATTATTTTTTCCTTTTTCCATATAAGTTAAACGACCCAGGAACTATCTGGAATGCGTATGACAATAAAGAGAAAGACAGTGAAAATTACTTAACCGAAAAATTATCATTCAAATCAGGTACAGGAGATGCTCCAGATGATTGGTATGTAGTTTATGCTGACAAAAAAACAAACTTGATTGAAAAAGCCGCTTACATTGTGAGCTTAATGTCTGGTAAAGAAGAAGCTGAAAAAAATCCACATGCCATTCAATATTTAGATTATAAAAAAGTTGACGGAATTCCAGTTGCTACAAAATGGGTTTTCTGGGGATGGAAAGAAGGACAAGGACTTACTGATGAGTTGGGTCATGCTACTTTATCAAATATTAAATTTATTACCGTAGATGATACTACTTTTAAAATTAGAGAAAATTTTAAAACCAAATAAGAAACTATTACGTAAGTACTAATATAAAGTTTGCGTCTCTCTCTCAAATTTTTTAATAAACTCTAAATATGGAACATATTGTCATTATTGGTAACGGAATTTCAGGAGTTACACTAGCACGCCATATTCGAAAAAAATCGAATTCTAAAATAACAATTGTCTCTGCTGAGCATGAATTTTTCTTTTCAAGAACAGCATTGATGTATGTTTTTATGGGACACATGAAGTTGGAACACACACAACCTTATGAAAACAACTTTTGGAAAAAGAATAATATCGATTTAAAACAAGGATTGGTGACTGCTGTAGTTCCTGCGTCAAAAGAAATTTTGTTAGAAAATAACATACGTATTCCTTATGACAAGTTAGTTCTTGCAACGGGTTCAAAACCTAATAAATATGGTTGGCCAGGACAAGATTTACAAGGTGTTACTGGTTTGTACCACAAGCAAGACTTAGAGGCGTTAGAAAAATGGGCTCCTACTACTAAACGTGCTGTAATTGTTGGCGGAGGATTAATAGGAATTGAACTTGCTGAGATGTTGCGCGCTAGAGATATTGCAGTTACTTTCTTGGTTCGTGAAAATAGTTTCTGGAGTGGTGTGTTGCCTTCTGGCGAAAGCCAAATGATTAACCGACATATTTTAGAACATCATATTGATTTGCGTCTAGAAACAAACTTGGTAGAAATACTTTCAGATGATAAAGGACATGTTAAAGCAATTGTAACTGATAAAGGAGAGACAATAGACTGCGAAATTGTAGGATTGACAGCAGGTGTATCGCCTAATGTTGCTTTCTTGAAAGACTCTGGAATTGAATTAGGTCGTGGGGTTCTTGTGAATCGTTTTTTAGAAACAAATAGTAAAGACATTTACGCTATAGGTGATTGTGCTGAGCAACATGAAGGTATTGATCAACGTCGTCCTATAGAGGCCGTTTGGTATACCGGTAGAATGATGGGCGAAGCATTAGCGCAAACTTTAACGGGTACGCCTACGCAATATAAACCAGGACATTGGTTCAATTCGGCTAAATTTTTAGACATTGAGTACCAAACTTACGGATGGGTTTGGGCTAAAGCCAAAGAAAATGAAACCCATTTTTACTGGGAACATACTGGTGGTAAGAAAGCAATTAGAATATCCTTTGATAAAAACAGTCGTGAATTTCTTGGAATAAACACTTTTGGAATCCGTATGCGTCATGAGTTTTTTGACAAAGTGCTTACAGAGAAAAAAACGGTTGATTATGTGATGCATCATTTAGCAGAAGCTAATTTTGATCCGGAATTTTTTACAAGTTACAATAAAGAAATACAAGCACAGTTCACAAGCGCTTTCAATGGATTAAAAACAGAATAAAATGAGTAAATCAGTAGAAAATATATCGATAGCATCCCATGAGAATAACTCCATGGATAGTGTTCAAAAAGCAGCTATCTCACTAGGGTTAGTTGGCTTATTCATAATGGCATTAGCATTATTCAATGTTAATTTCCCAAATAAAGGAATCTGGTTAGCAGGAGCTATAATTGCAATATTTGCTGGAATAGTACTTTATGCAAACAGAACGTATTTAAACCAACCCGAAGGAATAAAAAATAATGGTGTTTGGCACAAATCATTAACTAGCAAAGGAAATTGGGCATGGATGATTGGAATTATTCTTACCTCATTTTATGTGGTTTTGTATTGGTTTCCAAAGTATTTAGGGCTTGGAGAAAACGGAGCTACAAACAGCGGAATAGTAGGTTTCTTTGACCCTTTAAGCATTATATTAAACGGTAAACCTGCAAGCCAATGGTTTGTATATGGTACTTTATACACTATTGCTATTTTAGGTTTAGGATATAAATTCATATTAAAATACCGTCATAACAAGTACCAACTAGTACGTACGTTATCAGTGATGTTTTTCCAACTTGGATTTGCATTCTTGATTCCTGAAATTCTAGAAAAAATGAATCCTGACAAAGCTTATTTTGCTAAGGATTTAAAGAATATGTGGCCTTTAAACTATTATTTCTTTAATGACTGGCACCTTAAAGCCATGCTTGATGGAGGAAATTTAGGAATGTTCATGTTGGTTTTTGGAATTGCGATGATTTTTATTATCTCCCCTATTCTTACTTATTTTTACGGTAAGAGATGGTATTGTTCATGGGTTTGTGGTTGTGGCGGACTAGCTGAAACAGCTGGAGATAGCTTTAGACATTTATCAAATAAATCAACAGTTTCATGGAAAATTGAACGTTGGATGATTCATTGTGTTCTTGTATTCTCCTTTGTAATGACAATTGCTGTAATTTTTACTTTCTTGTCTAACAACCCCGAAATGAGTTTTATCACTAGAGGGCAATTCATCTGGGGCATCGTAATTTTTCTGGTTGTTTTCACATCTGCCTTGTACATTTTCAAAAGAAAAGACATGGATAAAGATGCGATTTATACTATGGTTTCGTTAGTAATTATAATTATTATATCTTTGCTCCTCAATTATTTTTCTGGAAATCAAAACATTCTGTTTTTAGATAGTAATTCGTTAAGAGAATGGTATGGTTTTGCTATAGGTGCTGCGTTTAGTGGTGTAATAGGTGTTGGGTTTTATCCAATACTAGGAAACCGTGTGTGGTGTCGTTTTGGTTGTCCTATGGCAGCTATATTAGGACTACAACAACGCTTATTTTCGAAATTTAGAATTACTACTAATGGCGGACAATGTATTTCATGTGGAAACTGTTCAACATACTGCGAAATGGGAATTGATGTTCGTAGTTATGCTCAAAAAGGAGAGAATATCGTGCGTTCTTCTTGTGTAGGTTGTGGTGTTTGTTCAGCGGTGTGCCCACGTGGAGTACTAAAATTAGAAAATGATACTCCTGCGGGAAGGATCAACTCTAATGAGATTTTACTAGGAAATGATGTAGATTTAATGGATTTAATAAACCAAAAATAAATATAAAATTTCAAATGAAAAAAATTACTCTAACGCTTTGCTTTTTTGCTCTAACTTTTATTTCACGGGCACAGACTACACAATTATTTTTTGAACAAACTTCAGAATTTCTAAAGAAAAATGTAAGCCCTGAAGGTAAAGTAGATTATTTTACTATTAAAAAAAGTCCTGGAGAGCTCATCTATATTTTAAGTAACATAGAAAAGTTAGACACTAAATTTAGTGACAAAAAATTAGCCAAAGCATTCTGGATAAATGTGTATAACCTTGAAGTTATTAGAGCAGTTGTTGATTTATATCCAGTACCAACTGTAGAAAAAGTACCTGGTTTTTTTGATGCAACTCCTTTTACTGTTGGTAATCAACAATTGACACTTAATGATATACAAAACGTTATTCTTAGAGATTTATTCTTTGATTCAGCAGTACATTTTACTTTAGCATGCGGTGCAAATGGTGGAGCTCCACTCTTAAATACAGCGTACATCCCTAGTAAAATTGACGAGCAAATTAAACATCAAGCAACTTTAGTAATTAATTCAAAAGACTATTTCTATATTAATAAAGACTTAAAAATTATCGAATTACCTAAAATATTTGAATGGTATAAAAAAGATTTTGCCGTTAACTATTTTAATGAAATCGATTTTATAAATCTTTTTTTAGAAAAAAAAATAGATAATACATTAACGGTGAAAACCTATGACTTTGACTGGTCTTTAAACAAATTATAACTTTATTTAGAAAGTGTTTTTTGTTTGACCATTAATAAATACAAACAAAATGATCAAATCTCTTTTCTTACTTATTTTATTCTCTTTTTCACCTGCTACTGTAGAAAAAACCTATTTTAAAAATTATTTTGAAAATGGTAATTTGAAATCAGAAGGATGGATATCACAAAATCAAAAAGTTGATTACTGGTATTATTATTATGAGAATGGAACTAAGAAATCAGAGGGTCACTTTGAAGCAAACAAAAAAATCAATTGGTGGTTGTTTTATAATCAAAACGGTACCATTGAGAAAAAAGTTGAGTTTAAAAACAACATCCAAGAAGGGCTTTGTTTAATCTATAAAAACGGAGACCTTGTTAAAGGAGAACAATTTACAAAAGGGATAAAAACTAAAGAATGGAATTCTATTTCAGCATATAAAGAAGACAATCCCTGAATAAAAAATTAATGAATAAAATAAAAGTAATTATACCTGCTTACAATGAAGAAAAAGCGATTGCAAATGTCATTCGTGATATTCCAATTTGCGTTTCTGAAATAATTGTAATCAGCAATAATTCTACAGATAATACGATAACAGTGGCCCAAAATGCTGGTGCCACTGTATTATCTGAAAATAGAAAAGGATACGGATATGCCTGTTTAAAAGGGCTAGAGTACATTTCCAAACAAGAAATTAAGCCAGACATTATTGTATTTCTAGATGGCGATTATTCTGATTATCCAGAAGAGCTTACTAAGCTAATTGCCCCTATTGTAAACGACAATATTGATTTTGTTATAGGCGCTCGAGTAGCACGTTTAAGAGAAAAAAACTCCATGACACCACAACAAGTTTTTGGTAATTGGTTGGCAACTTTTTTAATGAAAATATTATTTAAAGCAATATTTACTGATTTAGGCCCTTTTAGAGCCATAAAGTATGATAAATTACTCGCTTTGAATATGGAAGATAAAACCTATGGTTGGACTGTTGAAATGCAACTTAAAGCATTAAAACAAAAAATGTCATATGTAGAAATCCCTGTTAGATATAAAAACAGAATAGGAGTTTCTAAAATTTCAGGTACTGTAAAAGGAACTTTTATGGCTGGAATAAAAATAATAGGTTGGATTTTTAAATACACTTATAAATAAAACCTAAAAGGTTAAAAAATACCATGCTACAGCTTTCTTACATTATCGTAATCCTTTACGCAATCTCTATTTTACTTGTCTTTTTTTATAGTTTAGCACAGTTCAATTTACTGTTAAATTATCTTAAAAGTAAAAAAATTAAGGACGAATCCATACAATTTGACTTTTCAAATATTGAAGAAATTCCTTATGTTACCATACAACTCCCTATTTATAATGAAAAATACGTTATCGAGCGTTTATTAACAACGATCGCACAACTTAATTATCCTAAAGAGAAACTAGAGATACAAGTTTTAGATGACAGTACTGATGATAGCGTACTTGAAACTGCAGCGCTAATCAAGCAAATTGCTGCTACTGGAATTGATATTACACAAATACAAAGAACCAATAGATCTGGTTTTAAAGCAGGTGCTTTAAAAGAAGGGTTGGTTCATGCAAAAGGCGAGTTTATAGCAATTTTTGATGCTGACTTTGTACCTCAAAAAGATTGGCTTTACAAAACGATTCCGTATTTTAAAGATCCTAAAATTGGTGTCGTTCAAACACGTTGGGGGCATTTAAACCGTGACTATTCCTTACTTACAAAAATTCAAGCATTTGCACTTGATGCCCACTTTACCTTAGAACAAGTAGGACGAAATTCTAAATCCCACTTTATCAATTTTAACGGTACCGCTGGAGTATGGAGAAAAGAATGTATTCTTGACGCAGGAAATTGGGAAAGTGATACACTTACTGAAGATCTTGATTTGAGCTATAGAGCCCAATTAAAAAACTGGAAATTCAAATATTTAGAGCAAGTAGAAACTCCTGCTGAATTACCTGCAATTATAAGTGCTGCACGTTCTCAGCAATTTAGATGGAATAAAGGTGGTGCCGAAAATTTTAGTAAAAATGCAATTCGTTTAACAAAATCTAAAACTACTGGTTTTAAAACTAAAGTGCACGGAGTATTACATTTACTTAATAGTACTATGTTTCTTGCCGTTTTTATCATGGCAATTTTAAGTGTTCCCGTTTTATATATCAAAAATAAATACCTACAATTTGACGCAATATTTGATGTATTAGTCTTTTTTGTAATCAGTTCATTGCTTTTTTTCATCAGCTACTGGGTTACATTCAAAAGTTTGCATGGTGGAGGTTATAAAAATTTCTTGAAATATACAAGTATGTTTTTTACTTTTTACACTATTGTAATGGGCTTTTCATTCCACAATACAATCGCTGTATTAGAGGGTTTATGGGGTAAAAAAAGTGAATTTGTTAGAACACCAAAGTTAAATATTGAAGGGCTTAAAGACAAATGGAAACAGAATACCTATTTGTCTAAAAAAATATCTAAAAACATCTTTATAGAAGGTGGTTTGATTTTGTATTTTACTTTTGGAATTTACAGTGCTTTTTTACTGAATGATTATAGCATCATTGCACTTCATGTAATGTTGATTACGGGTTTTAGCTTTGTGTTTATAAAATCCATTACTGATAATAATTAATGATTTCTTTAGCGTCAAATACTATAAAATCATACAGCTACCTTTTAATAAGTGTCTTTGTTTATAGTTATATAGGTTATGCTCTAGAACGCACCGCATTCACTAATTTAGTTTTTGCGTATGGTTTATTATTTGTTTTATTGTACCAAATCATAAAACTACAAAAACACAACATTCCTTTCCTGATAGGTGCTACCCTACTTTTTAGAATCGTTTTCATTGCTGTCTTACCTAATTTATCACAGGATTATTTCCGTTTTATTTGGGATGGGCGTTTGCTTATTCAAGGAATGAATCCTTATTTGTATTTGCCTAATGATTTAATTCATCAAAGTGGTTTTAATTTGGCTAATGCCAAAGAAATATACGACGGAATGGGTAGTTTAAGTGCCAGCCACTTCTCAAATTATCCACCTGTAAATCAATTTATATTTGCTATTTCAGCATTTTTTGGGACTACCTCAGTTGCTAGTGCTGCGATTGTATTAAGAATCATCATCATTTTAGCAGACTTAGGAACGCTTTATTTTGGAACCAAATTACTGACACAACTTGGTAAAAAAAGCTACCATCTATTTTGGTATTTACTCAATCCGTTAGTTATAATCGAACTTACTTCAAACCTGCATTTTGAAGGTGTAATGTTATTCTTTTTTGTGTGGAGTATGTATTTACTACACCAAAATAAATGGAAAACTGCGGCATTTATTCTAGCGTTATCCATTTCAACTAAATTACTTCCGCTATTTTTACTTCCGCTATTTTTACAAAAATTAGGTTTTAAAAAAGCATGCTTCTTTTATAGTATCGTGATAGCTACAAACGTTGCGCTTTTCTTACCCTTTTTATCTAATGAGCTTATTCAAAATTATAGTGAAACGATAGGATTATGGTTTACAAATTTTGAATTTAATGCGAGTATTTACTATATTATTCGCGCTATAGGTTTCTGGATAACCGGATACAATATTATTCATATTACTGGAAAAATAATTCCTGTTGCAATGATACTTTATATTGTTTACATCGCTTTTAAAAGAAAAAACAATACTATTGAAAGTTTACTTGAAAGTATGTTATTAGTATTAACAGTGTATTTTTTCACCGCTACAACCGTGCATCCTTGGTATGTAATTAATCTTTTATTGATTAGTGTTTTTACCAAATATAAATACCCTGTTGTTTGGTCCTTAACAGTGATTTTAAGTTATAGTGCATACTCAAATTCACAATTCAAAGAGAATCTGTGGTTTATAGCCATTGAATATATAGTTGTCTTTGGTTATATAATTTACGAAAAAACAGGACTTTTCGAACCTAAAAAACAACTATTTTAAAAAGCTAACTTGGGCACATTTATAATAATCTCTTCATATTAGATGGTATAAAAAATTAATATTAAAAAAATATACTTACTCAAAAGCCAACATAAACAAAATTATGTTGGCTTTTTTAATTCTATAATTGTCAGGAAGTTAATAAAATACCGTCTATTCATTACAACAAATACAATTAATCAATTTAGTAGCTGCCTAATTGAGAATCTAGAAAATTCAAAACAAGCTAATTGCTATCTATATAAAAATCAAACGAATAAAACCTTAACTTTAGTTTTTACTAAATAAAAAATAAGATATGAATAAAGAAATCAAAATGTTTGGGGCTGAATGGTGTCCAGATTGTAGAAGAACCAAAGAATTTTTTACTAAAAACAACATCAAATTCGAATATATAAATATTGACATTACTCCTGAAGCTTCTCAACTTGTGGAAGGATATAACAAAGGTAAAAGAATTATTCCCACAGTTTTAATTGATGATGTTGCATATAGCAATCCTCAAAATTTTGAGTTAGCACAACAGTTGGGTGTTAACAAACAAGGAAGATTGAAATTATTTGGTGCAGATTGGTGTCCTGATTGCCAGCGAGCAAAACATTTTTTACAAGACAATCAAATTAATTTTGAATTCGTAGACGTAGAAACTACTGAGGGAGCGAGTGAATTTGTAATGAATGCAAACAACGGAAAAAGAATTATTCCCACCATTTTATTCAACGACAAACCTTATTCTAATCCTGATAATGCTACTCTCATGGCATTATTAGCAATCGATAAAGTAGCTGATACTAAAATTTACGATGTGCTTATCGTAGGTGGTGGTGCAGCAGGACTTACCACAGCTATTTATGCGCAAAGAGATCGTTTTGACAGTATCATACTCGAAAAGAAAAATATAGGAGGTAATGCGTTTATAACAAAAAAAATAGAAAATTACCCAGGGTTTAAAGAAGTTTCAGGACCTGATTTAATGGATCGAATGGCAGATCAAGCCGAAACATTAGGTGCAAAAATTGAAACTGGCGAAGAGATCATCAATATAGAAAAAACGCAAGGCTTTTTTAAAGTTTTTACTAAAACACAAGAATACCGCTCTAAATCAATTGTCATAGGAACAGGAAGTATGTACCGAACGCTTGATATTGAAGGTGAACAAGAATTGATTGGATCTGGTATTCACTTTTGTGCAACTTGCGATGGGGCATTTTATCGTGATAAAGAAGTAATTGTAATTGGAGGTGGAAACAGTGCCTTAGAAGAAGGAATGTTTTTAGCTGGATTCTGTAAAAAAGTGAGCATTATTCACCGCAGCGAACAATTTTCTGCTAATGAAATTTATACTGAGAAATTAGCCTCTTTTGCAAACATAGAAATCTATTTAAACAAAGCTCCAAAAGCATTTATTGCAAATGAAAGTGCTAGTTTTGAAAAAATGATTTACACTGATAACGAGACTGGAAAAGACGGAGAAATAAAAGCCGATGGTGTTTTTGTATTCATAGGGTTAATCCCTAATACAAAACCTTTTGAAGGATTAATCAACCTGTCTCAAAGTGGCCATATTTTAACTAAAGGGCTAAATGAAACTAGTGTTCCTGGGATTTTTGCAGCGGGAGACTGTAGATTTGGAGCCATTGCACAAGTCGCTGCTGCTACTGGCGAAGGAGTTGTCGCAAGTTTTGGAATCAAAGAATACTTGAAAAAATAAAAGCGTTATGGTATCAACGTTTGTAGTTTCTATTTTGCAAACTCAATGAGTTTAAACTTGAATTACGCATAAAATAAAATTAGCCACAGATTAAATCTTATTGAGCTGTGGCTAAAATTATGGAACTTAAAACAAAATACACTCCATGAGCATTGCTCAAAATACTATTGCATACTAATGAAACATAGCAATAAATTTAAATCAAAATGAGAGAAAAAATAAAATTTAAAAATAGTCAAGGACAACTTTTAGCCGCTTTATTAGAGCTTCCAGATGAAAAACCTTTGGGTTACGCCATATTTGCCCATTGTTTTACCTGCAATAAAAACCTAACAGCAGTTAGAAATATAGGTAAAGCGTTAAATAGTAAAGGAATTGCCGTTTTTAGATTTGATTTTACTGGATTAGGAGAAAGTGAAGGCGACTTTGAAGACACTAATTTCACTAGTAATGTAGATGATTTAATTGCAGCTGCTGATTTTTTGAAATCAAATTACGAAGCTCCTTCAATCCTTATCGGACATTCATTGGGTGGTGCTGCAGTGCTTTTTGCTAAGCATCAAATACCTTCTATAAAAGCTGTTGTAACGATTGGTGCTCCTGCTAATCCATCACATATTTCTCATTTGTTTAACGATAGCGTTTCGGAGATTATAGAAAATGGTGCCGCTGAATTATCCATTGGTGGAAGGCCCTTTAAAATAAAAGAACAATTTTTGAATGATATCAAAAGTCAGAAAATCGAAATAGCCATTGCAAATTTGAATGTTCCCATAATGATTTTCCACTCTCCTATTGATCAAACGGTAGAAATTGAGAATGCGGCCAAAATATATAAAACCGCAAAACATCCAAAATCATTTATTTCCTTAGATAAAGCGGATCATTTATTGAGCGACAAAGACGATTCTGAATTTGTGGGGTTGATGATTGCTGCTTGGGCCAAAAGGTATTTATAACAAAATCCAAGACAATATATTTCAAACTAGTTTTTGTCACAAAAGCCTGCCCTTTCCTCTTATTTTATATTAATAGAGCGGTATTTTGAATTATAACAATTACACAATTTTAGTTCTCAAAGTAATTTTTTGGCTTTAAGCCAAAGAGCAAATCCTTTTATTTATGAAAATACTAGCTTTTACGAGTGGCAAAAAACTGTATATTTGGAAAATTAAAAATACAGACAGCAATATTCATGGTCGAGAATAAAGACAACGAAAAGATAGTATTAGAAAAATGGGTGAATCAATATAGCGATGACCTCTACTCTTGGGCACTTTATAAAACATCATCTAAGGAAACAGCCGAAGACTTAGTACAAGAAACTTTCTTGGCTGCATTTAATAAAATAGCTACTTTTCAAGGAAAAAGCCAACCTAAAACTTGGTTGTTTTCGATACTTAATAATAAAGTAATTGACTATTACCGATTAAGCGCTAGAACTACAAAACAAAATTTTAGTCTTACTGAAAATAGTGGTCTTGAACTAGCTGACGCGATCTTCACTGACAATGGATGTTGGGAAAACATGAAAGTAAATACGCTCTGGGATCAAGAAGAACAGTTGCTAGACAATCCTGATTTTAATACTGTACTCCAGCATTGTATGGAGGAATTACCTACTAAATGGAAGTTAGCAATTACCTCAAAATATTTATCTGAAAAAAAGCCAGCAGATATTTGTCAGGAATTAGAAATTACATTGTCTAATTATTGGCAGATCATTCATAGAGCTAAACTGCTTATGAAAAACTGCTTAGAGGTAAAATGGGTCTAATAACGTTTTAATTTTATAGAAAATGAACATCGTAATGAAAAAATTGTTGAACAGTTGTAAAAAATCAACTGAACTGATAGATAAACAGTTGGCTACACCATTATCAGTTACCGAAAAATTACAATTAAATGCCCATAAAGCAGTGTGTAAAACATGCAATAGCTATGAAAAGCAATCTAAATTAATTGATTTTGCGTTAGCTAAATGGTTTACTGCAGGAAATAATAAATCAAATGCTAAGTTAGATGCTGATAAAAAATCTAAAATAATAGAAAGCATAAAAGAAATTTAATATTCCTATTTTTTTATAAGACGCTATAATACAACCTAGTCAAAAATAGTTACAAGCCAATAAAAAGCAATTTTATTGGCTTTTTTCATTATCGAATGTCAGGTTTTAACCGTTTATCAGTCTATTATTTTATATGATTCAATTTTTAAATTGGAATAAGCAAAAGCGTAAAAATATTTAGATAAAACACGTTCAACACCTACGAACAGTAAAATAAAACAGCATGAAAAAATACGATCTCATAATAATAGGAGCTGGATCTGGAGGATTAAGTGTTGGCGGATTTATGGTCAAACTTGGTTTTAAAGTACTGATGGTTTCAAAAACAGAACACCAAATTGGAGGGGATTGTTTAAATGATGGCTGTGTACCTAGCAAAGCTTTAATTCATATTGCTAATATTGTTGACAATGCCAGAAAAGCAAGTGATTTTGGACTTCAATTAACACAAGAGGTTGATCTAGAAAAGGTGGTAAAATACATTTATGACAGCCAGGAAGTCATAAGAGCACATGAAAACAAGCCGTACTTTGAGAAAGAAGGATTTGATATTGCTATAGGAAGTGCAACATTTACAGGAAAAAATCAAGTAGCAGTAGCAGGGGTAAACTATACTGCTAAAAAAATAATTTTGGCAACAGGGTCAAGACCTAGAAAACTAACTGTTCCAGGAATAGAAATGGTTAAATATTATGATAATCAAAGTATTTTTAAAATAAAAGAATTCCCAAAAAGACTACTATTTATTGGCGGTGGCCCAATAGGAATAGAAATGGCTCAAGCTTTTCAGAAACTTGGCGCTAAAATAACGGTTGTTCATCATGGTAACACTATTTTGCAACATGACGATCAAGATTTGAGTAAAATATTGACCAAGAGATTAGAACAATCAGGAATGGAATTCCATTTTAATGCAGCTATCACTCATTTCGAATCTGCTAATAAAGGAATTATTAAAAATAACGAAGGCAAAATAACTCCTCTAGAATTTGATGCTGTTTTTGTTGCCATTGGAAGGCAATTAAACATTGAAAATTTAGACCTAGAAAAAGCGGGCATCGTTATCGAAAACAACAAAATCAAGGTTAATGATTACTTACAAACTTCTAATAAAAACGTACTCCTTTGTGGTGATGTTGTAGGCAAATTACAGTTTTCTCATGCTGCAGAACAACATGGTCGATTAATAATCAACAATCTTATTTCGCCATTAAAAAAGAAAATTTCTAACAAACACATGTCTTGGATCACATTTACTGATCCTGAGTTAGCAACCTTTGGTTATAACGAAAAAGACTTACGAGAAAGAAATATAAAATATACAAAACTAGAACAGTCCTTTGCTAATGATGATCGCGCCATTGTAGATGATTATCAATACGGACAACTAAATTTATATCTATCGAAAGGAAATTTTTTTCAAAAAGAAAAAATACTTGGCGGAACAATGCTTGCTCCAAAAGCGGGAGAATTAATCCAAGAGCTTATTCTAGCCAATACTAGCGGAGTGTCTATTAACGCTATTACTAATAAAATCTACCCCTACCCTGCTGCATCCAGAATAAATCAAAAAGCTATCAGCCAACACAAATTGAAAATTATAAATAAAAACACCAAGAAAATACTTCAATTTGCTTTTAAACTCTTTAGCTAAATAGCAGTTTTAGAAGTAAACTTTAGTAAAATTTATAGATAAGGTGTAAAATAAAAATCCTAAATTTCGATAACAAAAAAAATCTAAAGACTATTTTATGCCCAAAGCGCTCTATTTTATGCCTGATATTAGTGGTTTTACAAATTTTGTAAACACCACTGAGGTGGAGCACAGCATTCATATTATTGCTGAATTACTAGAATTATTGATTGACAACAACACAATAGACCTACAATTAGTTGAAGTTGAAGGGGATGCTTTATTCATGTATACTACTACTATCCCAACTTACCAACAACTAATAAATCAGGTAAAAGTGATGTTAGAATCTTTTCATAGGCTGACTAAAGAGTACGAAACTAAACGAATATGTGATTGTGGATCTTGTAAAACTACAATTGATTTAGACCTTAAATTTTTAGTACATTATGGCGAACTATCCATGATTAAAGTAAAAAATATCATCAAGCCATATGGCAAAGAAGTAATCGAAATACACCAACTATTAAAAAACCAAATTCCGGTAAATGAATATGTGCTTTTTACTACCAATACTGTTGTCTTGTTCCAAAATGAAATGGGAGCAAAATGGTTGAAAAATAGTCAAGAAGAAGCGACAAATGAATTAACGTATAGCTATAAAATTTTAGATAAAATAAAAGTAAATATCGAAAAAGAAGTTGAAAAAGAAGCCATTAAAAACGACGATATTACTCAGCCTGATGTTATAATCAATAAAACTTTTGACGCAGACATACACAACATTTTTGCATACATAAGCGAATTAAAATACCGTCATATTTGGGACAAAGAAATTCAACGCATAGATTTTGATCACGACAAAGTAAATAGAGTAGGAACAGAACATAATTGTGTTTTAAAATTTGGAAACATGAAGTTTGAAACCATAAAAAAACCCAGTAAAGACAGTCTCATTTATGGCGAACGAACAAAAGAAATGTTCTTTCTAAAAAAATTCTACTACTTGATCAAACTACATAAAATTGATAAACATACAACCCAGCTTACCTTGAGCTTATTTCTTGAATACAACATATTAGGCAAGATTATGAAAAAGGAAATTGTAAAAAAAGTTAGTAGAATGTGGGAACGCAAATTAACCAACTTACACAAAGTGTCTAAAAACAACTTAGTAAAAATTATAACGTAGCATTGTAGCGCGATAATAAAAACAACTTAATGAAAAAAACAATACTTATACTCTCTATACTCACGTTAATAATTATTAGCGGTTTTGCCATTTACACTAATCAAACAATAAAAGAAACGCATGAAGTCGCTATAAATATTCCCATAGAACCAACTGCTAAAAATCTAGACATGGAATACAAAGGAATGAACCTTGTAGCACCAATAAAAGAACTAAAAATAAGTACCCTAGATAATTTAAAAGAGAATCATGTAAATGCAATTTCATTGATTCCCTATGCGTATGTAAATAGGGATGACGCTACCGTAAATTATAATAACGATCGACAATGGTGGGGCGAAAAAACCGAAGGCATTATTGCAAGTAATCAAATGGCACAACAATACAAAATGTGCGTAATGTTAAAACCGCACCTTTGGGTAAACCATAATTTTTATACAGGAAATTTAGATTTCGCTACAGATAAAGAATGGGTAAAATGGGAAACCGAATATGAAAACTATATTCTGGATTTTGCAGCATTAGCTCAAAAAGAAAAAATGCCCCTTTTTTGTTTTGCAACTGAATTAGGTAATGCAATTGCAAAAAGACCCACTTACTGGAACCAACTCATCCAGAAAATTAAAAAAGTATATACCGGTAAACTTACCTACGCAGCCAACTGGGATGATTTTGATAAAGTTCCTTTTTGGGATCAGTTAGATTATATTGGTATCGATGCTTATTTCCCGTTGTCTAGCGCAGCAAATCCAAGTGTAAAAGAACTCAATACTGCCTGGGAAAAGCACATTCAAAAAATGGAAATCACTCATAACAAATTCGACAAAAAAATTATGTTTACTGAGTTTGGCTACCGCAATTCAAATCATGCCGCAGAAGCTCCTTGGACAGAAGACAAAAACGAGATAAATAATATAGCGCAAGCAAATGCGTATGAAGCTTTGTTTCAATCCATGACTAAAAAAGATTGGTTTGTAGGTGGATTTGCTTGGAAATGGTACGCTGACGAGTATCATAAAAATAAAAGGAATGGTGTAGATTATACACCGCAGGAAAAACCTGCACTAGAAACCATTAAAAAATGGTATCAATAATTTAAAATTAGCATAATGACGATTAAAAAAAATAAACCCGTATTAGTATTTGATGTAAACGAGACATTACTAGATATGACTCCGTTAAAAAAAGCAATAAACACACTCTTAAATGAAGAGCAAGGATTCCGCATTTGGTTTGGAATGTTATTGCACTATTCTACAGTGTCCAACAATATAGATGAGTACCATGATTTTACCACCATAGCGGCTACAACACTAAAAATGGCAGCCACTTCAATGGATAAAAAAGTAACTAATGAAGCCATTAAAGAAACCCTATCCATCATTAAATCATTACAAACCTATCCTGATGTAATCAAAGGATTGCAACTCTTAAAAGAAAACGATTTTAGACTAATAACTTTAACCAACTCCCCAGATAGTGCTTTAAAAGCGCAATTACAAAACTCAAATCTAACCCATTATTTTGAGCAAGCTTTAAGTATTGATACAATAGCAAAATACAAACCAGCCATAGAAACTTATTTGTGGGCTGCTAAAAAAATGGAAGTAAAACCTCAAGAAATGCTCATGATTGCCGCACATGGTTGGGATATCGCAGGCGCATCACATGCTGGTTTAAACACAGCTTTCATAGCGCGTGAAGGCCAATCAATATATACATTATCTAAAGAACCAGGTTATGTGGCTAACGACATTCTAGCAATAGCACAGCAGTTAGTAGCTGTTTACAAATAGTAACCAAATTCATAATTTTTAATTAAATCAACGAGATCATTCTGGGCGTGACCCGTCCCGATAGTTATCGGGTCGAGTCGGGCTATTCGTTGCAAGTCCGCAACAAGTTTCGCTATCGCTGCACTTGTTTGTGGGCTTTTCACTGCTATCCCTCACGCAAACAATTTGGAATCATTAAAGCAAAGAAAAACATCAATATATATCTCAAAAAGGCAATAAAGATGTATCTACTTTATTATATTTACTAGTTAGGCGATATTTTACCGCAGAAAACTGAAAAACAGAAGATTAAACTAAAAAAAAAAATGAAAAATATTTTAATTTTATTATTCTTATCCATTGTTGTCCGATAAAAAAAGAAGCCAAATTAATGGCTTCTTAAAATAATCGTAATTTAGAGTTGCAAAATTCAAATAACGATGGGTAAAAATA
>NZ_JABSNK010000014.1 GCF_013294005.1 Flavobacterium gelidicaeli | reverse complement strand
GGGGCTCACCTCTTCCCATCCCGAACAGAGTAGTTAAGCCCGCCTGCGCAGATGGTACTGCAGTTATGTGGGAGAGTATGTCGTCGCCTTTCTTTAAAAACCCCTATCCTTATCGGATAGGGGTTTTTTGTTTTAAATTAATGATGCAGTTATGTGGGAGTCCTCCTGAAAACTCTATTGATTAACTGTGGATCGTGCCTTTTTTTAAGAAAAAGTTGTCCAATCTGAAGTTTTTTTGTTTTAAATTATTTTCATCGAAGTATATGAATGTTTAATATTATGTTAAATCAATTTGGTTATTTGTCATTATAACCGTATATCTAAATCAGTTTGTTCATTAATGCTTATTTTTGTATTCAAAAAATAAATTTAAATATGAAAAAACTGATTTTGTTTTTGGCTGTTATTATTATGTCAAATTTACAAGCACAAGAAAGACCTAAACTGGTTGTTGGTATTGTTGTTGATCAAATGAAAATGGAATATTTGTACCGTTTTTCTAATGATTTTTCTAATGATGGTTTTAAAAGACTCATGGGAAATGGGTATACATTTCAAAATATGCACTACAATTATATGCCAACTTATACTGCTCCAGGTCATGCGTCTATATACACAGGGACTACACCTGCAGTTCACGGAATAGTTAGTAACGAATGGTTTAGTAGAAAATTAGGTAAAGATGTGTATTGTACTGATGATGCTAGTGTAAGTACTGTAGGTGATGGAACTAAAGAAGAAGGAGAAATGTCTCCTAAAAATCTATTGACAACTACGATTACTGATGAACTTAGAATGGGTACTAATTTCCAAGGTAAGGTTATTGGGTTAAGTCTAAAAGATCGTGGTGCTATTTTGCCAGCAGGTCATTTTGCTAATTGGGCATTCTGGTATAGTAAAACTGGTTCTTTTATTTCGAGTACTTTTTATGGTGAAAAGTTGCCTGATTGGGTTCAAAAATTCAATGATGAGAAACATTATATGCCTTACATTAATAAAGGATGGGATTTATTAAAACCAAAAGCTACTTATAATGAAAGCTTAGAAGATAATAACCCTTACGAAGGAAAACTATACAATAGTATTGCTCCTGTTTTTCCTTACGATTTAAAGGATATGTATGCTAAAAATGATGCTGGGGTATTACGCTCAACTCCTTTCGGGAATAATTTGTTGGCGGAATTTGCCATGAAAGCAATAGAAAAAGAAGAACTAGGTAAAGATAATATTACTGATTTCTTAACGGTTAGTTTTTCTTCTACAGATTATGTTGGTCATTTACTAGGACCGAGATCTATGGAATTACAGGATACTTACTTGCGTTTAGATCAAACTATTGCTGATTTTTTGAATTATTTAGATAAAACTGTTGGTAAAGATAATTACTTATTATTTTTAACAGCTGATCATGCTGGTGCGGAGAATGTAAATTATTTAAAAGATCATAAGTACAATGTGAATAGTATAAGTCCAAAAGATATTAGAAATAATCTAAAAGATTTTTCTATGAAGACATTTGGTGTTGATTTGGTTTTAAATTATGGTAGTTTTAATTTATTTTTTAATAAAGATATTATTAAATCTAAAAATCTTGATTTTAACGTAGTTAAAGAAGCCTTTAAATCTTATTTAATGACGCAAGATTACGTAAAAAGAGTCTATACAGAAGACGAGATCTTACATTCTAATGGGAATGACTATTTCTTGAACTTTATTGCTAAAGGATATGATGTGACTCAAAATGGTGATTTGATAATTCTTGATAAACCGGGTTACATTGAATATCAGGGTACTGGAACTTCTCATGGAACTACTTATACTTACGATACACATGTTCCTGCCATTTTCTATGGTTGGCATATTAAAAAGGGGGAATCTTTTAATAAAAAAGAAATTACTCAAATTGCACCAACGATTGCTCAAAAGATTAAAGTTTCTTTTCCTAATGGTACAGAAGCTCACGTTCTTGAGGAAGTATTGAATGATTAAATTTAGATATAAAAAAAGGTGTATTTTGTAAAAATACACCTTTTTTATGTTTGCTTATCAACTAAACTTTTTTTGCTAATGGTAATGGAATTTGGTTTTTTAATAAATCTTCAAATGTTTCATGGGCACGAATTAAGTGACCTTGACCATTCATCCACAATACTTCAGCTGGTTTGTATCTTGAGTTATAGTTGGAGGCCATAGAGTAACAATATGCTCCAGCATTTCTAAAACTTAAAATATCGCCTTCTTTTATTTCGGGTATTCTTCTGTTGTTTGCAAAGGTATCTGTTTCGCAAATATATCCTACAACTGAATAAAAACGCTCTTTTCCTTTTGGGTTAGATATGTTTTCTATATGATGTTGTGAACCGTATAGCATTGGACGAATTAAATGGTTAAAACCGCTATCAATTCCTGCAAATACTGTTGATGTTGTTTGCTTGATCACATTCACTTTTACAAGAAACTGCCCTGCTTCACTTACTAGGAATTTTCCTGGTTCGAAAATTAACGTTAATTCTTTTCCGTATTCAGTACAAAATGCATTGAACCTTTTGGATAATTTTTTTCCTAATTCTTCAATATCTGTTTCGATATCGTCTTTTTTGTAAGGGACTTTAAATCCGCTTCCGAAATCTAGAAATTCTAGATTTTTGAAATTTTTAGCTGCATCAAATAAAATTTCGGCAGCATATAAGAATACTTCAATATCTAAAATATCAGAACCTGTGTGCATGTGCATACCTACAATGTTCATTTTAGTATTTTCAACAATACGAACGAGGTGTGGTAATTGGTGAATTGAGATTCCAAATTTACTATCAATATGTCCTACAGATATATTCGTGTTTCCACCTGCCATAACGTGTGGATTGATACGAATACAAACAGGAACATTAGGGTGTTTAGTGCCAAATTGTTCTAATATCGACAAGTTATCAATATTGATTTGAACTCCCATTGCATTTACTTCTTCAATTTCTTCAAGAGAAACACCATTTGGAGTATAAAATATTTTTTCAGGGTCATATCCTGCGTGTAATCCTAATAAAACTTCTTGTATGGAAACCGTATCAAGACCTGAACCCATTTCTTTTAATAGTTGCAATATAGCAACGTTAGATAATGCTTTCATGGCGTAATTGATACGCAACTTTTCAACTTTAGAAAAAGCTTTAGTTAATCTATTGTATTGTGATTTTATTTTTTCGGCATCATATACGTATAAGGGACTGCCAAATTGTTCTGTTAGTTGAAGTAAGTCTTTTGATTGCATGGTTATTATTTTTTAGCAAATTTATTATACTTTATTTGTTTCCACAAGCGATTGAATGAATTCTAACAAAATATAACAAAAAGTTATGAATTTAACAATAAGTATTTTTTTATGTGTGTTATTTCTTTTGGGTAAGGGATGGAAGCGGATAGCCCACAGTCGCTGGAGTTTTTACGAAAGCGACGAGGACTTGAAGCGTACAGCCCGACCATGCGGGAACGATAGTGGATGCATGGGTACCCCCAAATAAAATGGCTGCCTAAATATACAATTTGGCAGCCATTTTTAACTTATTTCATTTTTTTAATTATAAACTGGGTAAATCACCAGTACCTTTTGTAGGTAAATTTGTTGATCCCATCAAATATAAGTCGACTTCACGAGCAGCTTCACGACCTTCAGAGATTGCCCAAACGATCAATGATTGTCCGCGACGCATGTCACCGGCTGCAAAAATATGCGGTATATTAGTTTGATAATTTGTTGCTTTATAATTGCTCCTCATATCTGTTTGTAAACCTAATTGTTCGCTTAATGTTTTTTCAGGTCCTGTGAATCCTAAGGCTAGTAATGCTAAATCACATGGCCATATTTTTTCGGAACCTTCTTTTTCTATTAATTCAGGTCTTTGCCCTGGAGTTATTTTCCAAGCTACTTCAACAGTCTTTAAACCTACTAAGTCTCCTTTATCATTTGCGATAAATTCTTTAGTATTGATTAACCAGTTTCTGTTACAGCCTTCTTCATGAGAAGAAGAGGTTTTAAGTTGTAAAGGCCAATAAGGCCAAGGTGTTGTTTCGCTTCGACCTACTGGAGGTTTTGGCATGATTTCAAAATTAGTAACTGATTTTGCACCTTGTCTATTTGAAGTTCCCACACAGTCAGATCCTGTATCTCCACCACCAATTACGATAACATCTTTGGCTGTTGCTTTTATTTGGTTAGGAATTTCTTCCCCATAAAGGACTTTAGTTTCTTGAGTTAAAAAGTCCATTGCTTGAACCACTCCGTTTATTTCAATTCCTTTTGTAGGTAGGCTTCTTCTCTCTGTAGCACCACCACATAAAACGATTGAATCGAATGTATTTAATTGGTCAACACTATAATTAAAACCTACATTTACATTTGTTTTGAATGTGATTCCTTCTAACTCTAGAATTTTTACTCGCCTGTCGATGATTCCTTTTTCTAATTTAAAATTTGGAATTCCGTAACGTAGTAATCCACCTATTGCATTGTCTCTTTCAAAAACAGTTACTGTATGTCCAGCACGATTTAATTGCTGTGCAGCTGCTAATCCTGCAGGTCCAGAACCAATTACGGCTACTGTTTTCCCTGTTCTCATTGCAGGAGTTTGTGGTTTTATCCATCCTTCTGCAAAACCTCTTTCAATAATGTTTTTCTCAATATTTTCGATAGCAACAGGTTCTTCAATTATTCCAAGTACACATGATTTTTCGCATGGTGCTGGGCATAATCTACCAGTAAATTCAGGAAAGTTATTAGTAGATTGTAAAATATCTAATGCACTTTGCCACTCATTTTGGTATACCATGTCGTTAAAATCAGGAATTAAATTCCCTAATGGACAAGCACTGTGGCAAAATGGGATTCCGCAATCCATACATCTTGCTCCTTGTTCTTTAATTTTATCTTGCGGTAGCGGGATCGTAAATTCGTTGTAATTAATTACACGTTCCGGTACTGCTATATTGCTTTCGTCTGTTCTATCGTATTCTTTAAATCCGCCTATCTTTCCCATAACTATGCTGTTGCTATTAGTTCTTCAATTTTCTTTTCTTCTGCTAATCTCTGTAATGCAATTTTATAATCTCTAGGCATTACTTTGACAAAATGTTTCTGTTGGTTTTCCCAATCTTCTAAAATTCTTTTTGCTAATGGACTATTAGTATACATAGAATGGTTTTTAATTAATCGTCTTAATTTGATTAAATCATCTTCTTCTAATGTTTCTAAAGCGACCATTTCCATATTGCATAAGCCATTTTCAAATTGTTTCTTTTCATCAAAAACATAAGCAACACCACCGCTCATTCCAGCAGCAAAATTCCTTCCAGTTCTTCCTAAAATAGCCACAGTACCTCCAGTCATGTATTCACAACCGTGATCTCCAATTCCTTCTACAACGGCAGTTGCACCTGAATTTCTAACACAAAAACGTTCTCCCGCCATACCATTAATGTAAGCTTCTCCCGTAATGGCACCGTAAAGTGCTACATTTCCAATAATGATATTTTCTTCAGGTTTAAAAGTAGCGGTTGGTGGAACTTTGATAATTAATTTTCCTCCAGAAAGTCCTTTTCCTAAATAATCATTACAGTTTCCGTGAATTTTGAAAGACAATCCATTAGTTGCAAACGCACCAAAACTTTGACCTGCAGAACCTTCAAAATCGACTAATATTGTATCTTCGGGTAATCCTTGTGCTCCATATATTTTAGAGATTTCGTTACTTAAAATAGCACCTACAGAACGGTCTGTGTTTTTAATTTTAAAGTTAACTCTAGTTTTCTCTTTTCTATATATCGAGGGGATTGCTTCTTTTATAATTGCAAAATCCAATACGTTTTCTAATGCGTGATCTTGTGTTGTTGTATTGTGATTGGGAACAGTTTTAGCTTTTTCTGGTTTATAAAGAATAGTAGATAGATCTAAACCATTTGCTTTATAATGTTTAATTGCTTTATTAACGTTCAATTTTTGTGATTGACCCACCATTTCTTTCAAGGTTCTAAAACCTAGTTCAGCCATAATTTCTCTTAGCTCTTCAGCAATAAAATACATGAAGTTAATAATATGTTCAGGTGTACCTTTGAAGTTTTTTCTTAATTCAGGATCTTGAGTTGCAATACCTACTGGGCAAGTATTTAAATGACACGCTCTCATCATGATACAACCAGAAGCAACAAGTGGAGCTGTAGCAAAACCAAATTCTTCTGCTCCAAGCAATGCTGCAATGGCAACATCACGACCCGTTTTAAGTTGGCCGTCACATTCTAATACAACACGACTTCTTAAATCATTTAATATTAGGGTTTGTTGTGCTTCGGCTAAACCAAGTTCCCATGGTATACCTGTATGTTGCAATGAAGTTAATGGTGCAGCACCAGTTCCTCCATCGTAACCAGAAATTAAAATCACATCCGCTTTTGCTTTAGCAACCCCAGCAGCTATTGTTCCTACACCAACTTCTGAAACTAATTTTACGTTGACACGTGCTTCACGATTGGCATTTTTTAAATCGAATATTAATTGTGATAAATCTTCAATCGAATAAATATCGTGGTGTGGCGGCGGAGATATTAATCCAACATAAGGAGTAGAATTTCTAACTTTTGCTATCCAAGGCACTACTTTTTCACCGGGTAATTGACCACCTTCACCTGGTTTTGCACCTTGAGCCATTTTTATTTGAATCTCTTTGGCACTTGTTAAATAATTGATAGATACTCCAAAACGACCAGAAGCTACTTGTTTAATAGCGCTGTTTTTTGAATCCCCATTTACTTCTTTCTGAAAACGTTTAGGATCTTCTCCACCTTCTCCAGAGTTACTTTTTCCACCAATTCTGTTCATTGCTATAGCTAAATTCTCATGAGCTTCCTGGCTAATAGATCCATAAGACATGGCACCAGTTTTGAATTTTTTTACAATTTCTGTCCAAGGTTCTACTTCATCTATAGAAATTGGATCCAAATTATTAAATTCGAACATTCCGCGTATCGTCATCAAATTAGCACTTTGCTCGTTGACCATGTTTGAATATTCTTTGTAGCTTTCAGGACTGTTTAAACGTACTGCTTGCTGCAATTTAGCGATTGTAGTTGGGTTAAACATGTGTTTTTCACCGTTTCTTCTCCATCGGTAAATACCTCCAATTTCTAAAGGTAATAAACCTGCAATTTTTGAGTTTGGAAACGCTTTTTGATATCTGAGTTTAATTTCTTTCTCTAATTCCATTAAACCAATACCTTCAATTCTAGAGGGAGTATATGGAAAATATTTAGTAGAGAATGTTTTGTTTAAACCTAAAATTTCAAATATCTGTGCAGCTCTATAGGAATGCAAAGTTGAAATTCCAATTTTATTCATGATTTTCAGAATCCCTTTTGCAATAGCTTTATTATAATTTGTAATGGCATAATCAGGATCAATACCTGCAATATGACCTTGAGCAACTTGATCGCGAATGATTTCGTTTACTAAATAAGGGTTAATAGCACTCGCTCCGTATCCAAATAATAAAGCAAAATGATGCGGCTCACGTGGCTCAGCAGATTCGATTATGATTCCGAATTTTGAACGTACCTGTAATTTATTTAAGGAATGGTGTACATAAGAACAGGCCAATAACATAGGTATTGGGGCCATTTCTTCACTTACGCCTCTATCCGAAAGGATTATAATATTGTAGCCTTCATTAACTGCTTTGTATGTTGCTTGAACACATTTTTCTAACGCACGTTCTAAACCATTTACTCCTTTTTCTATTTTGTATAAAGTAGAAATCGAGATGGATTTAAAATCAGGATGATCAATATGTTTTATCTTATCTAAATCTTCTTTTGAAATTACGGGATTTTGAATTTTAAGTTTTTTACATTGTTTAGATTCTATTTCAAAAATATTAAAATCACCTCCAACAGCAAGGCTAATATCCGTAATTATTTCTTCACGAATACCATCTAATGGTGGATTTGTAACCTGAGCAAATAATTGTTTGAAATAGTTATATAAAAGTTGTGGTTTGTCAGAAAGTATGGCTAACGGAGTATCATTCCCCATAGAGCTAATTACTTCGGCTCCTTTTGACCCCATTGGGTTGATTGTAGTTTTTAAATCTTCAAGAGTGTACCCAAATAAACGTAATCTTGTTTCATAATCCAATTTTTCTGTTGGATTCTCATTATTAGTATAAGGTACTTTGGCTAATGGTAGTAAATTTTCATTCAACCACTGTCTGTAAGGACGCTTAGTAACAATAGAATTTTTAATTTCGTCATCTTCTATAATGCGACCTTCGTTCATGTCTACAAGAAACATTTTTCCAGGCTCAAGACGACCGTGTTGCACGACATCTTCAGGGTTTACATCAAGTACGCCAATTTCTGAAGACATGATTACAAAACCACTTTTTGTTAATGTATAACGAGATGGACGCAATCCATTTCTATCTAATAATGCTCCAATAACATTTCCATCTGTAAACGGAATAGAAGCAGGGCCATCCCAAGGCTCCATGATACAAGCATTGTATTCATAAAATGCTTTTTTCTCATCAGACATGGTTTGGTGTTTTTCCCAAGCTTCAGGAACCACCATCATCATAGCTTCAGGAAGCGAACGACCAGTCATTAATAACAACTCGATGACCATATCCATAGAAGCAGAATCGGATTTTCCTTCTAATATAATAGGAAACATTTTTTTTATGTCTTCGCCAAATATAGGGCTCTCCATGAGCTCCTCGCGAGCACGCATTCTACTAATGTTTCCACGAAGGGTATTGATTTCCCCATTATGACACATGTACCTAAACGGCTGCGCTAGTTCCCATGAAGGGAATGTATTGGTAGAAAAACGTTGGTGTACTAATGCCAAACGAGTAACTACATCAGTATCTGATAAATCAGTATAATATCGACTGATATCCTCTGGCATTAATAGCCCTTTATATATTATTGTAGTAGTAGATAAACTAGAAAAGTAAAACTTGTGGCTTTCAGAAATTTTAGAATCTCTAATGGCATGTTCTCCTATTTTTCGGGCTGCAAATAATTTGGCATTAAATTCTTGTTCAGTTAATTCTAAGCCATTCTTACTTATAAATACTTGTTTTACTGTTGGTTCTTTTTCAGCTGCAATTTGGCCTAAGTTACTTACATCAACAGGAACATCTCTCCATCCAATCACTTTTAAGTTTTGATCTGTTACTGCCTTCTCAAATGTTTTTTTGCAAAAGTCAACTTGGTTTTTCTTTTTTGGTAAGAAAAGCATTCCTACAGCATATTCTCTTGTTTCTGGAATTTCAAAATCACATACTTTTTTAAAAAAGTTATGAGGGATGTCAAAAAGGATTCCTGCACCATCACCCGTTCTTCCATCTGCACTTACCGCTCCACGATGTTCTAATTTTATTAAGATATCGAGGGCTTTATGAATAATATCATTCGATTTTATTCCGTTTAAGTTACAAATAAATCCTGCGCCACAGTTGTCATGTTCAAATTCTGGCAAATAAAGGCCTTGTTCTTTAACTTTCATGCTCTATATTTTTTTTATACAAAAATAAAGTTTTCGTTAAACATAATGCATTGAAATAGGTTAAAAGCCTTTATTTTTACACTTATAATAGAAAAAGGTTTAATAAATGATAATAATAATTTTTAGCTATAGTTGCATTGCCAAATTGATAATCGCTTTTTATTAAGAACCTAGTTTAGCGCTATGATAGGATGTTTTTGATGGTTTTAGATAAAAAAATCAATCGTTATAGTTGTTTTTTAAACCACTTTATAAATGCTAATTTTGTAAAAAAGCACTCTTTCAAGTTTGATGAAATTGTAAAATAAAAGCTGTAAAATAAATAATAGCAGATAAGATCTTTTAAATAAAGAAAAAGATTTCTCTGTTTAGATGAATTTTGCTATTTTTGTACCACTTATATTCTGAAATAAATTCAGGATTCAGACAAATTCTATATTATGAACATACACGAATATCAAGGAAAAGAGATTTTAGCTAGCTACGGAGTTCGCATTCAACGTGGAATCGTTGCTAATAATGCAGTTGAAGCTGTTGCTGCTGCAAAACAATTAACTACTGAAACGGGAACGAGTTGGTATGTTGTTAAAGCACAAGTTCATGCAGGTGGACGTGGTAAAGGTGGTGGAGTTAAACTTGCCAAAAATTTAGCACAACTTGAAGAGGTTGCAGGTCAAATTATTGGTATGCAGTTAGTTACTCCTCAAACTTCTGCTGAAGGTAAAAAAGTACACAAAGTTTTAGTTGCTGAAGATGTTTATTATCCTGGTGAATCTGAAACTTCAGAATTTTATGTATCTGTACTTTTAAACAGAGCTACTGGTCGTAATATGATTATGTATTCTACTGAAGGTGGAATGGATATTGAAGAAGTTGCTGAACATACTCCGCACTTAATTTTTACTGAAGAAGTTGACCCATCTGTAGGTTTACAAGGTTTTCAAGCAAGAAGAATTGCTTTTAACTTAGGTCTTTCAGGGAATGCTTTTAAAGAAATGGTAAAATTTATCGATGCTTTATATAATGCTTACATTGGATCTGATGCTTCAATGTTCGAAATTAACCCAGTATTAAAAACATCTGACAATAAAATTTTAGCTGTTGATGCTAAAGTAAATATTGATGATAATGCTTTATACAGACAAAAGAAATATGCTGAGATGCGTGATATTCTTGAAGAAAATCCAATCGAAGTTGAAGCTAAAGAAGTAGGATTAAACTACGTAGATCTTGATGGTACTGTAGGATGTATGGTTAACGGAGCTGGATTAGCAATGGCAACTATGGATTTAATTAAGTATGCTGGTTTTGAGCCTGCTAACTTCCTAGACGTAGGTGGAACTGCTGATGCAAAACGTGTTGAAACTGCTTTCCGTATTATCTTAAAAGATCCTAACGTAAAAGCAATTTTGATTAACATCTTTGGAGGTATTGTTCGTTGTGACCGTGTGGCACAAGGAGTTGTAGATGCTTACAAAAATATGGGTGACGCTATTAAAGTACCAATCATTGTTCGTTTACAAGGTACTAATGCAGCAATTGCAAAAGAATTAATTGATAATTCAGGAATGCCAATCTTATCTGCTGTTGAATTTCAAGAAGCAGCTGATCAAGTAAAAGCAGCACTTTCTTAATTAGAAAAGTCATATATATTAAAAAATCCTGAGTGTGAGCTCAGGATTTTTTTGTTATTATACTATCGAATAAAAAAACAAAGTAGCGAAATAGTTATTAATTACGGATTTGCTATTGCTTCAATTTCTGCTGAATTGTATATTTTGAATCCTGAGATTTCTTTTTGAGCAATAAGTTCTAACGCTTTTGCTACAGTCATACTTTGAATAGGTTTGTAATTTTTTAGTTTTCCAATGAATAAAAAGGAGAAGGTCTTCATTAAAAAACCGCCTATTTTTTCTCCAAATCTAAATTCTTTACGATCTCCTAAGAGTAGTGATGGTCTAACGATGGTTATACCTTTAAATGGAGTAGCTTTAAGAAAGTCTTCTATTTCGCCTTTAGTCTTCAAGTAAAAACTATCCGATTTTGAATCAGCACCCATAGATGAAATTAGCAAAAATTGTTTCACACCATTCTTAGAAGCTAAAGTGGCAAACTGTTTTGGATATTCAAAGTCTACTTTTTTAAAGGATTCTTTGCTTCCTGCTTGTTTTATAGTTGTACCTATAGTGCAAAAGAAATCGTCTCCTTTAATACTATTTTCATAAGTTTCGGGCTTGTCAAAATCAATAATCTTTTCAGATAATTTGGGATGCTTAATACCTGTATCTGCCCTGTTAAAAGCGATTACCTTTTCATAATCAGTATTATCCAAAAGATTTTGTAATAGTTGAGCACCAATTAAACCAGTGCTTCCTATTATTAAAGCCGTTTTCATTTGTTATGCTTTTTTATTTTTCCCAAAATTAAATTTCACTTTTTCCACAACTTGTGTTTTGTTGTTTCCTTTAGGATATTGTTTTTTGAAAGGTTTTTTAGCTGTACTAGATTCTGAAGGACTTTGATCACCTCTAGACTTTTCGTCATCTCTAGGTTTTGCTTTAAATTCAGTTCTTTCCTTAGTAGATGCTTTTGCAGGAATCTCAGCTTTGTGCTTTGCTAAAACAGCATTAGGGTTTTTTGGATTCTCTTTTGTTCCTCTTAAATGAATTACTAATGCATTCAAAAAGTTACGCAAAACTTGGTCACCACATTCCATGTAGTTCTCATGTTTTTCATCACGGAAAAAAGCTCCTAATTCTGATTTAGTTATTCTGAAATCTACTAATTCCAAAATTTCAACTATTTGATCGTCACGTAGCATTAATGCCACACGCAATTTCTTAAAGATATCGTTATTTGTCAAGGTGTTATGTTTTTTTACAAAGGTACGTTTTTATATTAATTTGAAACGAATTAAAAATGGTGTTTTATAATAAGACAACGCCAGTTCCATCATGATCAGCATAGCTTACTTTTCCGTAATTAAGTGTTACTCCGGTTGCAATATATTCTTCTAGTAACAGTGCGCCATCCATATCTACATAATCCAATTGAGGCAGTAAATGCGCAATTGCTGAAATACCTACAGTAGACTCAGTCATACAACCTACCATAGTTTTAAGTCCCAATTTTTTTGCTTCCTCCAGCATTCTTCTAGCAGGAGTTAATCCGCCACATTTCATCAATTTGATATTAACACCATGAAAATGATTGTGACATTTAGTAATGTCTTCTTCAACTATGCAACTTTCATCAGCAATTATGGGTAAAACAGTGTGTTTAAAAACCTCTTTATGACCAATCCAGTTATCCGCTTTTAGGGGTTGTTCTATGAATTCTACACCTAATTCTTTTAAAATTACAGCGTTATTGATTGTTTCTTCAATTCCCCAACCGCAATTTGCATCGACTCTAAAAACGGCTTTAGTGTGTTTTCTTAATTCTGTTATGATTTCGATATCCTCTTTTGTACCTAATTTTATTTTATATATAGGCCAAGGGAGTTCCTTCATTTTTTTTACCATTTTCTCTACAGAAGCTATACCAATAGTATAGTTTGTCAACGGATTGTCTTTGATAGAATAGTTCCAATATTCATATAGTTTTTGTTTTCTTTTACGAGCGTACAAATCCGTGTAAGCCATGTCAAGTGCACAAAGCGAGAAGAGATCCTCTTTTAAGTAAGGGTGCATTTTTATCCAAAATTCTTCTGGAGTTTCAGTGCCAGATGATTCAATTAGAAGTTTGATTTTATTTAAATTCGCTATCATTATTGGCACCGTAATATTGTAATATGGATTAGCCGTAGCCGCTCCATAGCCAGTAAAACCATCACCTGTTAATACTACAATCAATGAAGGTTGCACATCAATCGAAACTCGTGAAATTGTAAAGGTGTGTTTTAGTTTTAGATCGTATGCTTTTAATTGAAGTTTCATAATTAATATAGGATAAATAGTTTTGAGTATAAAATAGTCTTTAATAAATATAGTAAATTACTTAATATCCTAGCCATAAAAGAGTGTTAGTAAAATTTTCACGCCATAATTTTTCATTGTGTTGTCCCCCTTTGATAACTTTTGATGTTAATTGACTTTTTCTTTTAATTTTAGACTGAAGTAAAAGTGCCATTTTTTGCATATCTTGAACCATATCATCACCTTCGTTAGCACCACATAGTAAATAAATTTTTGTCTTTATATCTTTAGTTTTTTCCGTATCAGAATAGATTTGATCTGAAAACCAAAAGGACGGAGAGAATATTCCTGCTTTACCAAATACATTGGGGTATTTTAAGATAGCATAGTAAGAAACTAAACCTCCAAGAGAACTTCCCATTATTAGTGTATTTTTACGATTACTTTTTGTTTGATATGTATTGTCTATTTTTGGTTTTAATGTATTCACAATAAAATCAAGATAATTATCTGCATTTCCGCCTCCATATTTTTGATTTTTATAGGGAGTTAATTCAGTTATGCGTTTTTCATTACCATGTTCGATTCCTATAACAATTATTTCAGCGTTCAAACTGTCTAATTTTTCATCTATATTCCATTCTCCAGCGTATGCAGTTTTTGCGTCAAATAAATTTTGAGCATCATGCATGTATAAAACTGGAAATTTTTTTAGGGAAGTAGCATAGTTTTTTGGGAGGTAGACCCAAATCTTCTTTTGAGTATGTAATTGTGGTGCTTCAATTATGAAAGTACTCATCTGTTTCGACTTTGTTATATTTTGGGATATGTTTTTACTTGTTAGAAAAAAAAATATAAAAAACAGCCAAAATTGTTTAATCATCATTTGTTCTTGGGTTTTAGTATTAAAAACGATATTTTAGCTAAAAAAATATATAATGGAAACTTACGAAGAAAAAAAGAATTTAATTCTAGATATGATCGCCTTTTCAACTGAAGATGGTGTTTTGCCAAAAAAAGATTATGATTTTCTATTTGTTATTGCCAATGCACTAGATTTAGAAAAAGGAGATTTCAATAATTTATTTCTTTTAGATTTACCAAAAATTACTGCTAAAACAGGTTTTAGACGCATGCAGCAGTTTTATCGTTTGGCATTTTTAATGCACGAAGGAAAAATACTGAATACAAATGAGTCGAACACAATTCACCAAATTTCTATTAGTATGGGGATTAATCCCGATGCGACTAAAAAAGTACTTAAAAAGATAGAAAAGGCACCTAATACAGTAATTACACCTGAAGCGTTACAAAAAATTTACAAAGAATTTCACGACTAGTTTAATTGCTTTTGCAGATTTTTAATCTCATCACGTAATTTTGCTGCTTGCATAAAGTCTAATTCTTTAGCTGCTTTTTCCATTGACTTGCGCTTTTCTCGAATTAATTTGTCAATTTCGGGTTTTGATAAGTATAGGTTTTCGGGTTCAGCAGCTGCGGCTAGTCCACGGCCTAATTCTTGTTCAATCAACGGACTTTTGATAAAAGCACTTTCTATTTTCTTGTTCAGTGCTTGAGGAACAATGTGGTTTTTAGTATTGAAATTAATTTGTTTTGTTCTGCGATAGTCGGTTTCGTCTATCGTTTTTTGCATGCTGGCTGTTATTTTGTCTGCATATAAAATTGCTTTTCCGTTTAAGTTACGAGCAGCACGACCAATTGTTTGCGTAAGCGAACGATGACTTCTTAAAAAACCTTCTTTATCAGCATCAAGAATTGCGACTAAAGAAACCTCAGGTAAATCAAGTCCTTCACGAAGTAAATTGACACCAATAAGCACGTCAAAAAGCCCTTTACGTAAGTCTTGCATGATCTCAATACGTTCTAAAGTATCGATATCAGAGTGAATGTAGCGACAACGTATATTGACTTTAGTTAAGTATTTAGCTAATTCCTCAGCCATACGTTTAGTTAACGTAGTTACTAATACACGTTCGTCTAATTCACAACGTACATGAATTTCTTCTATAAGATCATCAATTTGGTTTAAACTTGGGCGAACTTCGATAACAGGGTCTAATAATCCAGTAGGACGAATCACTTGCTCTACAACTACACCATCAGTTTTTTGTAGCTCATAATCAGCTGGAGTTGCGGAAACATAGATCACTTGGTTTTGCATTGCTTCAAATTCGTCAAACTTTAAGGGGCGGTTGTCCATTGCTGCAGGGAGTCTAAAGCCATATTCAACTAAATTTTCTTTACGGCTACGGTCACCACCATACATTGCATGTACTTGTGATAAGGTTACGTGACTTTCATCAACAACCATTAAATAATCTTTTGGGAAATAATCCAAAAGGCAAAAGGGCCTTGTTCCAGGGAGTCTTCCGTCTAGATAACGAGAGTAATTTTCGATCCCTGAACAATATCCTAATTCCCGTATCATTTCTAAATCGAAATTTGTTCTTTCCTCTAATCTTTTTGCTTCAAGCGGTTTTCCTATTTCCTTAAAATAATCCACTTGTTTAACTAAATCTTGTTGGATATCCCAGATTGCGCCTTGTAATACATCTGGAGAAGTCACAAACATATTGGCAGGATATATAGTTAGTTTTTCGAATTTTTCAATTACTTCAGCAGTTGTAGCATCAAATGATTCAATTTCTTCAATCTCATCACCAAAAAAGTGAATTCTAAAAGCGTCGTCAGCATAACTAGGGTACACTTCAACAATATCTCCTTTTATTCTAAAATTACCCGGAGTAAAATCAACTTCCGTTCTAGAATACAAACTTTGTACTAATTGGTGCAATAATTTGGTACGTGAAATCACCTGATCCCTTTCAATTTCAATCACATTTTTCTGAAATTCAACAGGATTTCCAATACCATACAAACAAGAAACAGAGGCCACAACCAGAATATCTCGTCTGCCTGAAAGTAGGGAAGAGGTGGTGCTTAAACGCATTTTTTCTAACTCTTCGTTGATAGACAAGTCTTTTTCGATAAAAACCCCAGAGACGGGCATAAAAGCTTCGGGCTGGTAATAGTCGTAATAAGAAACAAAATATTCCACAGCATTATTTGGGAAAAATTGTTTGAATTCAGAGTACAATTGTGCCGCCAACGTCTTGTTATGTGCAAGAACTAAAGTAGGCCTTTGTACTTCCTGAATGACATTAGCAACGGTAAATGTTTTACCAGAACCGGTTACTCCTAATAAAGTTTGGAATTTTTCACCATCTTCAATTCCTTGACTTAATTTATCAATGGCTTGTGGTTGGTCTCCTTTTGGTTGATAATCTGATACTACTTGAAAATTCATTTTTTATAAAGGGCAAAGTTTTAGAAACACAAAGTTACGAAGTTTAAAATCAATCTTATCTTAAGAAATAAACAAAAAAACCACCACGCGAACATGATGGTTTAGATGAAATAAATAATTTTTTATTAGAAACTTAAACTTAATCTGGCAAAAACAAATCTTCCGTTTTGTCCAAATTGAGAAGTGTTTCTAGAGTATGTAAATTGATTTCCATTAGACAAATCGATAGTTGCTGTTGTTGGAGAATAAATAACATTACCATTAGAGTCAACTCCAGATGCTCTTGAAGTAATTGTTTGCGGGCCTAAGTTTCTAGATGGATAAACATCAAAAATGTTATTGGCACCAACTACAACTTTAGTAGAATTGGATATTTTATAACCTACTGATAAATCAGTGATTACTCTTGCAGACCAAATTGGGTGTTCGTTTTCAACTGCTTGATCATTTACTACGATAGCATTGATTATTCCGTCTCCATTTGCGTCTGCAATGTTTGGATCAGTAACTTGACCAAAATAAACGTTTCTCAAGAAGAAATCGAATTTTTTAACTGTTAACGAGTTTGTTAGGTTTGCTTTTGCTCTTGGTACAGCTTCTTCAAGATATACTCTACTAGATTCTGAGAAGTATCTGTTGGTTTGTCCATTGTCTTCCAAGATTTGTGAACCGTGAATATCGCCAACTTTTCTTGTGTTTGATATTGTTCCTGATAAATCTGTTTTTAATGTTAATCCATTTCCAACAGAAGCTTTATGACTAATTACAATATCGATACCTTTTGATTCTGTGTCAATTGCATTAGCAAAAAATGTTGCTGCTGTTGCGTTTGCTGTATCAAAAAGATTTTGCAAATCTCTTTGTGTAGTTCCAGTAGGATAAAAATAATTTGGTGCAACACCACCATTAGCAGTTGATAAACTAGGCCTAGAAAATTGATCAGTTAAGACTACTCTGTCGTTAATTTTTACGAAATAAGCATCAGCAGTTATAGTAAGTTTCGCTTCAGGAATTTTAGCAGTAAAACCAATACTTGCACTTTGAGACTCTTCTTGTTTTAATTGTGGAATTCCTAATAATTTTGCAGCTGGAGAGTCGTTACTAAATGTTCCAACTTCAAATGGCACACCTCCTACAAATTGTGTAGCAGTTGAATTAAAATAAATCTGGTGTAAAGAAGGCGCTCTAAATCCTGTAGAAACCGCTCCACGCAAATTAATATTATCTGTTAACTTATAACGAGTTGCTAGTTTATAGTTAGTCGTTCCTCCAAAATCAGAATAGTTTTCATAACGTAAAGCACCGTTTAATAACCATTTGTCTGTTACATCATATTCTAAGTCAGCATATACTGCACCACTACTACGGCTTTTGTCAACGGCATTAGCAGGTTTAAATCCTGGAAATACTTGAGCTCCTCCAGCTCTTTGTCCGTTGTAGGCAGTAGTTGCTGATCCGTAAATGGCTCCAGCGTAACCACCTAATACACCGTTGTAAAAATCTGTTACTTTTAAATTAGTAGCTGTTGTTCCGGTTACAACATCACCATTAATATCGTATTGATTGTATGAGTCAGGTTCTCCAGCTTTAATTTGAAAATTCTCATGTCTGAATTCCGCTCCAAAAGCCACATTTAATTTGTCAATTTTTCTTGAAATATCAAAATTAGTTGTGTTTTGAGAGAAAGCCAATCCACCAGCATCAAATTCTGTAGGAGAGCTTTCTCTCATTGAAGAGTTTAATGTGTTTTCGATATTATAATCAAATCCGTTTCTACCAAAAGTATTACTTAAATCAAATTTCCAATCTTTAAAAATGTTACCTCTAAGACCAGCTGCTGCAGAAATATCGTTGATTGTAGAATGAATTTCAGGTAAAAAACCATTAGCATATAAAGCCGTGTATGTTCTAGATTGATTAGGTTTTCTATAAAAACCTGCCGCTTCACCTGTTCTATGACTAGTGCCTCCAAAAGCGTATAACTCTAGGTTGTCATTGATAGGGTAAGCAGCATTAACGAAAAATTGTGCACTTTGTAATGACGATTGTCCTACTTTCATATTGAATGCACTTCTTTCTAGTTTTCTATAAGCTAACTCTCCTGTGGTAGCATCAAAGTTTAATGCCGTTTGCATGGCTCCAATTGTTGTAGCATTATTGATATCCGATAATTGTGTCGGTGTAAAATAACTGAAGTTGGCTGGTGTAGCGAATGTTTTTATTGTCGTTAGGATTTGATCTGAATTCGGGGTATTATTGATATTGCCCCATAAAGCATTGATATTGGTACCAGCTTCAGAAGCTCTTTGCTCAATGGCATTGAACGCACTAAATAAATTACCTGTTGCATCTTTTGCTCTACTGGTTTGTCCTCTTAATTGAAAACTTCCTGTTGCGTTGATAAAACTTTTTTCTTTACCAAGACCTGTACCATAATTCAAATCTATTTGAAGGTTGTTTCCGTCATTACCACCTCTGTGGTCGTTAGCGCCACTTGATAGTTGGGTTCCTCCTAATATATTTATATCAAATTTATTAGTTGCTTTTTTTGCATTTATGTTAATTACACCAGCTATAGCATCAGATCCGTATTGTGCAGAAGCACCATCTCTTAAAACTTCAATTTTATCAATTGCAAAAGCAGGAATCGCATTTAAATCTGTTCCTACAGATCCTCTTCCTGGTGACCCATTAATATTTACAAGTGATGAAGTATGTCTTCTTTTTCCGTTTACCAAAACTAATACTTGATCAGGACCTAATCCTCTTAATTGAGCTGGGTCAATATGATCTGTTCCATCAGCTACTGTAGTGGTATTTGATGTAAACGAAGGTGCAACCATATTCAAAATTTGGTTTAAATTGGCTTGCGGTCCTTGAGAGGCAATATCTTTCATATTAATTACATCAATGGGTACCGTAGACTCTGTTACTGTTCTCGCAGTACTACGAGATCCTAATACTACAACATCTTGTAATGTTTCTCCACTTCCTGTCAAAGAAACATTTACTGTTGGTCCAGTAACTTTTATGAGTTTAGTTTCTAAACCTACGTAAGAAAATTGAAGTAAATCGCCCACTTTTGCCGTGATGGTATATTTTCCATCAAAGTCGGTTGAGGTGCCTTTTGTGGTTCCTTTTACCAGAACAGAAGTGCCTGGTAACGGACCGTTAGTATCGTCACTAACTACTCCTGATATTTTAATTTCCTGAGCGGTCAGTACGCTGCTGAAAATTAAGGTTAACATTAATAATAAATTTTTCATGGTTTTTGTTTTTTGCTTTGTACTCAAAAATACAAAATTAACCTCGAAATGTTATTTATATGTTAAAAAATAGTAAATGTTGTATTTATGATGTTTTTTTAATTTATTTGATGATGTATTGTTTGTTTTTAGTGTTTTTTATTGCAGTTTATTTATTATTAACATCTCTTTAATATGTTTTAAAATTATAAATATTTTTAGATTTATTTAAGAAACGTATAAAAAACGTCAGTTTCTTTAAGTTTACAATTATTAAGACACAAAAAAAACGGTACAACCATTACTGGTGACCGTTTAATTTGTAGCTATTTTAGCTTAATTTACTTTAAATCAAAAAGATACTAGTGTACTTCTTCTTCAAATTTCCATTCCTTTTGTTGTGCTTCGCTTAAAAATGTCCATGCTATTATGCGACTCGTTTTTTGGCCTTGAGCCATATCGATTGTCTTTATAGTTGCCGCATTCACTTTATTCAAGGTTTTATAAATACTACTAAGGTGTGATTGTTTAGCTACTAATGTAGTAAACCATAAGCATTGCATAGGGTATTTAGCACTTTCATAAATCATCTGTGTTATAAATCCTAGCTCACCACCTTCACACCATAATTCGGCGTTATGACCACCAAAGTTCAAAATAGGCTTTGTTGTTTTCTTATCTTGTAAATTATTTACTTTTCTTAGCGAACCTTTTTCTGCTTCCATTTGTGATGAATGAAAAGGAGGGTTGCATATAGTAAAAGCAAATCTATCTTCGGGAGTAATAATATCTTTAAATATAAAACGCGAAGATACTTGTTGTTGCAAGCTTATGGCGTCAATTAGTTTGGGATTGTTTTCGATAATAGCGCTACAGCTTTCAAGTGCTTTTTCATCAATATCTGTTCCTACAAAGCTCCATCCATAAGTTGCATTACCTAATAAAGGATAAATGCAATTGGCTCCAAGACCTATATCCAGTCCTTCAACAGCAAGTCCTCTGGGGATTATACCATTGTTGTTTTCTGCAAGTAAATCAGCGATGTAATGAATATAATCTACTCTACCTGGAATGGGAGGGCAAAGATAATCTTTAGGGATGTCCCAGTTTTTAATATCGTAATAAGTGGCTAATAATGCTTTGTTTAGCGTTTTTACAGCATCCGGATTGCTAAAATCTATAGTTTCAATATTGTGTTCATTAATGGCAACAAACGTTTTTAATTCGGGACAATTTTTTATTAAAATATTGAAATCGTATCTTGACCGGTGTAGATTTCTGGCGTGTAAGTTCGTTTTCTCGGTAATTTGCTTTGACATTATTGGTATGTTACTGAAAGATGGGAATTGTTCTCCATCAAAATCGGGGGCAAGTTATGTAAAAATCAGCACTTTTATAACTTTTAAAGCGTAGTTTTTGTTTTTCTTAATCCATACATTCCATTAGTAGTAAATCACCATGTTCATGGACAATAGTGACAATGCCATCTTTAATAACATGATTACTGCTTCCTGTTCGGTACCCTATTGTTAATTGGTCGTTTTTCAAAGGGTAAAATAAATTTTCAGAATGTATGCCTGAAACCTGCCCAATCGGGATTAAAGATATAGGTGTGTCCGCTGTGTACCATTTTTCAAAACGTCTTGGTAGTAAAAAAACCTTGGAGTGATCATCAAGAATTACTATTTTTAACTGCTCTCTATATTGAACAATTGTAGTTAAATTTGTAATAGTATGATCAGTACGTCTTCCAGTTGCCCAAACCACATTAACAGCAGGGATTTTTCTAGCTATTAAATAGTCAAATGCTTTTTCAAGATCTGTTTTGTTTTGATCTGGAGTATGCACAATTTCAATAGGGTACTGTTTCTCTTTATAGTAATTTGCATCAAAATCTCGATCAAAGTCGCCAAGTAAAACATCTACTTTTATATCTAATTTCATGACTCTTTCCATAGCTGAGTCAAGTACGATTACTAAAGGAGACCATTCTAATAACTGACCTAGTAGTTCCGAATTACAAGCTGCGCCATTGGCAATAATTAAAGCAGGTTCTTGGTCGTCTCTAACAATATGATGTGATGACATGAAGTATAAATTAAAGCGTAAAGATAAATAAAAACATGCTAGAAAAGTAGTTTAAGGAGCTATTCCTGCTATCCGCTCTAGCCCTTAATCCAAACTCTTTTTTTGCTAGGTAGTACAGGAGCTTCCCTTGGTCGCTCTGTACTACCTGCAAAAAATAGCTTTTGTCAATCGGGGCTGCTACTGCTATCAGGGCTAAAGTCCATAGAACGATTTATTGTATTGTAATTGTTCTAGTATCTGTTTCACCTACAGAGAAAAATCCTAATGGGTAATTGTCCTTATCGATTGTATTTATAATATTTCCTCTTACCGTGGCAGGAGGTGACTGAAAAGGACCACCGCTACTACCACCAGATATTGTTATTAATATTACAAGGTAATTGTAATAGGTTTTAGATACACCATAATGGGTTACGGTTACTTTATCACCTATTTCTAAATCATCTTTTTGTGATAAGCTAAAAAAGCGATTACCTTGAAAAAAATCATCATCAGTGGCTGATAAATTTTGAAAACGTTCCTCTTCATAAGTATATTGAAATAGGTAATAGTTTGTTGCTGTAGGATCATTAAAAAATGTTTTAATCTGTATTTGATCTTTGGCTATTCCGCCCTCATCATTCTGAGTAACTTCGTCAATGGGAGCAACTGATTTTAATGTTTCTGTAGCGCTATAAATAATATCATTTAATTTTACTGTAAGCGTATAACTTTCATCAATAACAGGAATAAAATTATTACATTCGTATTCACCAGTATTGGCAATTTCTGTAAATATAAAAGGTACGTTGCTACTATTTTTCACCATTATTTCTGCACCAGAAACTGTTGGTATTTGATCACTAAAAAAAGAGGTTGTTGTAGATAGTTTTATTTTTTGTTGGCTTCCATCTGTTCCTTTTTGCCACTTTAGATTGGCTTCAATTACTAAACGTGGTGCTTCAGTATCCAGGTCAATTTGAACGACTTCTTCACAGCTATTCATGAAAAAGGAAAATAATAGAATTATAACTAAGTTTACTTTCTTCATTTCGATTAAAATTTAAAATTATAACTTACAGCAGGAACGATTCCAAAAATCGACGTTTTTACTGCCTCATTTACACCTGTATCTAGGTTTTGACTAAAATTGATAGAAGCTGCATTGTGTCTATTGTATAGATTGTAGATACTAAAAACCCATTCGCCTTTCCAATTTCTATCTTTATTTGCTTTTGGTGTCAACGTTGCCGAAACATCTAAATGATGGTAGGTAGGAAGTCGGTTTTCGTTTCGCAAGCCATAACTGGGTATCACAAGACCTAAATAAGTATATTGTCCTGTAGGGTAGGTTACAGGTTGTCCCGTTTGTAAAGCGAAATTAGCACCAAAACTCCATTTTTCATTCTTTTCATAGGCTGCTGTTACTGCGAGATTGTGGGTTTTATCATAAGCAGAGTTGTACCAGTTACCATTGTTGATTCCAGATTCCTCAGCGGTTCTACCCGGAGTTTGCTGTTCTGATTTTGATAAGGTATAAGAAATCCATCCGTTTAATCTTCCTTCATTTTTTCGAAGCATCAATTCTAATCCATACGAGCGCATTCTACCATTCAAAATCACTTGTTCAATAGCGTCGTTTGCAATTAAGTCGGCTCCGTCAATATAATCCAGGCGGTTTTTAATTTTCTTGTAATAGGTTTCTATTTCTAGAGAATACATATTATTACTAAAATTTTTAAAATAGCCTATCGCCACTTGGTCTGCAAGTTGAGGTTCTATGTATTTGTCACTAGGCATCCATATATCTAAAGGAGTGGGTGAGGAAGTATTAGATATTAGCTGTAAATATTGCGTCATACGGTTATAGCTCGCTTTTACAGAGGTATTGTCATTTAATTGGTAGGATACGGCTAAACGAGGTTCTAAATTATTAAAGCTTTTAATGACTTTATTTTTGTCATAAAATTGTGTTCCCGTAGGAGTTGCTTTTTCATAAATTTGCTGATCGTTATTAAAAATCACAGGATTGTTGTTCTCATAAAGATTTAATGTTGATGCTCCTAATCTATAGAACATACTGTAGCGTAATCCATAAGTTATTGCAATTTTTTTAGAGATTTCTTGTTCAGCACTTATATACAAAGCGGGTTCAAAAGCATATTTTTTATCTAATTGGTCGGGATTAATTCCTGAATCTGAATCGGTAGGACTTATTCTTCCTGGATTAAAAGAATAATAAATAGCGTTTAAGCCATAATTAAGTTTGAATGTATCTGAAATATAATTTTTAAAATCGTACTTTATATTGTAGTTTTTTATTCCAGATTCCCATTTGAATCCAATGAAATCCAAGTCTAATCCGTAATAGTAATCACTATAAATCATAGAAAAATTAGAAAATAATTTATCAGAGAAAAGATGGTTCCAGCGTAAATTAAGGGTGGTGTTTCCATAAATATTTGAAAAGCTATCGTTAATAGCAAAAACATCACGACCAAAATAACCTGAAAAGTACAAATTATTATCTGGGTTTAGTTTGTAACTTAATTTAGCATTTAAATCATAGAAATAGGCAGTGTTATCTTTTGTTTCTTCGTTAAGTTTTAAAAATAAATGAGCATAAGAACTGCGACCACCAATTAGAAATGAACCTTTGTCTTTAACGATAGGGCCTTCTAATAATAACCTACTTGAAATTAATCCAATACCTCCATTAGCATGAAAAGATTTGCTGTTACCGTCTTTTTGATAAATATCTAAAACAGAAGAGGCTCTACCTCCAAAATTTGCTGGAATACCTCCTTTATATAATTTTAAATCTTTGATAGCATCAGGATTGAATACTGAGAAGAAACCAAAAACATGGGAGGAGTTAAAAATTGTAGCTTCGTCTAATAAGATTAAATTTTGATCAGCTCCACCACCACGAACATTAAATCCAGATGCTCCTTCACCTGCATTAGTAACACCAGGAAGTAGTAATAATGATTTTATTACATCAACTTCACCTAGTACAACAGGCATTTTTTTTATAGAAGTAATCGATAATCGGTTTACACTCATTTCTGGCGAACGGATGTTTGTGATTTTGTTACCATCTTTAATAATTACTTCTTGGAGCATTTCACCACTTGTTGATAAACTAAAATTACTTTTTTTGTTTTCAGTTAAATTTAATTGTTCCGAAACTGTTTCATAACCAATGTAACTTACAAGAAGTGTGTAATTTCCTTTAGGTAATGTAATAGAATAAAAGCCGTATTCATTTGTGCTAACAGCTGCATTTAGTTCTGGAATATAAACATTGACACCTATAAGGGTTTCATTGCTACTACTGTCAGATATTGCACCACTTACTGTAAATTTTTCTTGCGAAAAAGAAGCAATACTAAATAATAACACAAGAATTAATCCGATGAATTTTTTTAAAAACATACTCTTTTTTTAAGTTTACTAACAGCTTGAAAAGATAAGAAAATTGTGATTAAACAATAATTAATTTTTTGTTAATAAAAAAGGCAACTGTTTCCAGTTGCCTTTTCAGTATAATAACAATGAAATGAAATTAAGCGATTTTTGCTATAATTGCATTTAATGTTGCGCTAGGGCGCATTGCTTTGCTTGTTAATTCAGGATTTGGTTGGTAATACCCACCAATATCTTGAGGTCTTCCTTGTGCACTAATCAACTCTTCATTGATTTTTGCTTCATTACTTTTTAATTCAACTGCAATAGGAGTGAAGATGGCTTTTAGTTCAGCGTCTTTATCTTGTTTTGCAAGTGCTTCTGCCCAGTACATTGCTAGATAAAAGTGAGATCCACGGTTGTCAATTTGACCTATTTTTCTACTTGGAGATTTATCATTTCTTAAAAAAGCATCATTAGCTTCGTCTAAAGTTTCTGATAAAATAATTGCTTTAGAATTGTGTAAAGATTGTCCTAAATGTTCTAATGAAGCACCAAGAGCTAAAAATTCTCCTAATGAATCCCAACGTAAATATCCTTCTTTAGTAAATTGCTCTACGTGTTTAGGTGCTGATCCACCAGCTCCAGTTTCAAACAATCCACCACCGCTCATTAATGGAACGATAGAAAGCATTTTAGCTGATGTTCCTAATTCTAAAATTGGAAACAAGTCAGTTAAGTAATCACGCAATACGTTTCCTGTTACTGAGATAGTATCTTCTCCTTTTTTAATTCTTTCTAATGTGAAATTAGTAGCTTCAATAGGGTTTAAAATACGAATATCAAGACCGGTAGTGTCGTGATCTTTTAAATATAATTTTACTTTTTCAATTAATTGTCTGTCGTGCGCTCTGTTTTCATCTAACCAGAAAACAGCAGGAGTGTTAGATAAACGTGCTCTGTTTACAGCAAGCTTAACCCAGTCTTGAATAGGAGCGTCTTTGGCTTGACACATTCTAAAAATGTCTTTAGCATCAACAGCTTGCTCCATTAATACATTACCTTTTGTGTCAATAACACGTACAACACCATTTCCTGTCATCTGGAATGTTTTGTCGTGGGAACCGTATTCTTCCGCTTTTTGGGCCATCAAACCTACGTTAGGAACACTTCCCATTGTAGTAGGGTCAAAAGCGCCATTCTTTTTACAAAAATCAATAGTTGCAGTGTAAATTCCAGCATAAGAACGGTCTGGAATAAGTGCTAAAGTATCTTGAGATTTTCCGTCTTTATTCCACATTTGACCTGAAGTACGAATCATAGCTGGCATAGAAGCATCAACAATTACGTCAGAAGGTACATGAAGGTTGGTAATTCCTTTATCAGAATTTACCATAGCAAGAGCGGGACCGTTTTCAATTGCTTTAGTAATGGCTGCTTCTACTTCTGCTTGTTCTGGGCGACCTGCAATTTTTGCATATACATCACCTAAACCATTACGAGTATCAACGTTTAATTCATCAAATAAAGAAGCGTATTTTTCAAAAACAGCAGCGAAATATACTTCAACGATTGCACCAAAAATAATTGGGTCAGAAACCTTCATCATTGTTGCTTTCAAGTGTACAGATAACAAGATGTTTTTTGCTTTTGCTTCAGCGATTGCTTTAACAACAAAAGCTTTTAGAGCTTTTAAGTGCAGTACAGAACTGTCAATGATTTCACCCACTTTTAACGGTGTGCTTTCTTTTAAAACAGTTGTTTTTCCATCTTCGGCAACAAATTCAATTTTTACATCTGTAGCTTCTGCAAGTGTAACTGATTTTTCACTTCCGTAAAAATCACCACTTTCCATTGACGCTACTTCTGTTTTTGAATCTGCAGACCAAGCCCCCATAGAATGTGGGTTTACTTTAGCGTAATTTTTTACTGCTTTAGGCGCTCTACGATCTGAATTTCCTTCACGTAATACGGGATTTACAGCAGAACCTAAAACTTTAGAATATTTTTTCTTGATTTCATTTTCAGCTTTGTCCTGTGGTTCACCAGGGAAATTAGGAACCTTGTAACCGTGTGCTTGTAATTCAGCAATAGCTTCTTTTAATTGCGGTACTGATGCAGAAATATTTGGTAATTTAATAATGTTAGCCTCTGGCGATGTAGCAAGTTTTCCTAATTCTGCTAATGCATCCGGAACTTTTTGAGCATCAGTTAAGAACTCAGGGAAAGTAGCTAATATTCTTGATGCCAGGGAAATGTCTTCTGTTTCTATTTCGATTCCAGAGGTAGCAGTGAATGCTTTAACAATAGGTAATAATGAGTAAGTAGCTAACAAAGGAGCTTCGTCAGTTAACGTGTAAACAATCTTCGGTTTCTGTGTCATTTTTATATTTTTATAATCGTATCCTTTTAAAAAGAATGTTAAATGAATCGTATGCTTAAAAATTAAGCGATGCAAATATAATGAAATCCGAGCGAAATTAGGCTCAGTTTTGACTAGAATTAATTGAATTATAGGATTGTTAACTTGTTAGTGTTGAATTTATTGTTTTGTTCATGGAACAGGTCTATTTCCAACAATGTTGTCGTTTTTGGTTAAAATTAGAACAAAAAAAAGTCCCAACATTGTTGGGACTTTTATGATAAAGGGATATTTGACTATCTTCTTTTATCTTTAATTTTTGCTTTTTTACCAGTAAGTTCTCTAAAGTAGAAAATTCTAGCTCTACGAACTGCACCTTTTTTGTTGATTTCAACTTTTTGTAAAGCTGGCAAGTTTACAGGGAAGATACGCTCAACACCTACTGCACCTGACATTTTACGAATAGTAAAAGTTTCTGTGTTACCAGAACCTCTTCTTTGGATAACAACTCCTTTGAAAAACTGTGTTCTAGTTTTTTCACCCTCTTTAATTTCGTAGTAAACTGTGATTGTGTCTCCAGCTCCGAATTCAGGAAATTCTTTTTTTGTAACTAATTCGTCTTTAACGAATTTCATTAAATCTGCCATGATAATTGTAATTATGGTTTTTTATACTAGAGCAACATTCACGGATCTCGCCAGAGGTTGGTCTAAAGTGGGTGCAAAAGTAATTAAAAAAGTTTAGATTGTTAATTTAATTTTTGATTTATTTACAACACTTTTAATTTTTAAAAGTTTTAATTTTTTAAAAACCATTTCTTTACTATTAAAACACAAAATTTCTCCATCTAGTTGATTCTCTTGTTCTAAAATTATTTTTATTACTTCAGTAGCTTGGATACTGCCTGCAATTCCGCAAGTGGTATTGACAATTCCACTTATACTGCAGTTTGTTAAAGCATCTTTAGCTAAAGATTCAAATGGGAAAATGTTGTGCAATCTTATTTTACTTCTGTGATTTAGAATTGTCACATAACCTTCCCAGTCTTTTACTCCCGCGTAAACTAATGGTTTGTTTAGTAAAGAACAAGTCTGGTCAATTAACAATCTAGTTTCTAAATTATCTGTACAATCGCAAATAACATCAAAGTTAGTAATGATTTTTGTACTGTTTTCTAATGATAAAAAGCATTCAAATTTTGTTACATCAATATGTGGATTTTGTAATTTTAATTTTTTTTCTAATACGGTGATCTTTGATTTTCCAATTTCATTTTCGTAATATAAAAATTGTCTGTTCAAATTTGTTTCCTGAATAATATCTCCATCAATTATTCCTAAAGTCCCAATTCCTATTGACGTGAGATATACAGCAACAGGAGTTCCCAAGCCACCTGCTCCGATAATTAAAACTTTAGCATTTTTAAGTTTTATTTGTCCGATGTCTCCAATTTCACTAACAATTTGCTGTTGATTATATCTCGTCATTACGTTCTGCCAATTTGAGATGTAATTGTACTGTCTTTAATTTTATCATCATCAGCTAAAAGAAATGCTTTTGATAAAATAATTGACAAACCGTTATCTCCTTCAAATGGTAGAAAAATATTTTCTGTTTGATTTTTTGAACTTCGATCTTGAACTATACATAAATATTCATCATTTGGTTCCATTAAAATATTGGTGCTTCCAATATGAATTTTATAGGTTCTAATCTTTCCTTTTATAATCAAAAATTTGTCTTTTATCTCTGCAACTTTATTTATTTTTAAACGTGGAATTAAAGCTGTAAGGATATCTTTTCTTATTTTAGCAGTTTCAGTTAAATCTCCAAAGGAGTAAGATTGCCAGTAATCACGATAGGCCGGAATTCCTCCTGTGTCTTGCCATGTTGGATCGTTTCCTACACTTGCAACGCCCACAAATAAATCGACATCTCTTAAAATTTCTGATAAAACTAAAACAGGAACATCAATTAAGTCTACGATTTCATTTGTAGTTAAATTTGAAAAGCGTACTTGATCTGTTGCGATATAATTCCAAATTCCGGTATCATTATAAGCTTCATCCGAATTAACTTCATTGACCCAAAACTCAGCTTTTAAATTATATTCTTTTAAATTGAGTTCGGCTGTTCCATTATCGCGACCATCATCAAAGCAACCAAGAAGAGAGTATTTCCATCCTCTTGTTTTTGCGAGACTATTAAATTGATGTTGTTTTAATATATGCGCCGCCATTCTATTGCTATAGCTCTTTGTTTTTACTTCGGCATCAGTTAATATATAAATTTCTCTGTACGCTTGTTTTAGTGGTTGTTGTATTTTGTTTTTGATTAAAAAGTTTCTCCAAGTTGATGTTTCATTTACACTTGATAGCGTAGGATGCCATAGAGAAATTAAGCAGTTTGTTGAAGGGGTTACAAGTGAACCTGTATTTGATTTCCATAAATTTTCATGAAATATAGCAGAAAAAGTAGAATCTTTCTCGGTGAAATTCCAAATTATATTTTTTGATAAGAAAGAAAGTAAGCCGTGGTTGAGGAAGTATGTGTTAAAATGGGACCAAGTCATTTTTCTATCAGAACGTAGCATTCTATCAATACGATCTCTTTGAGAGGAAAGATTTAATTCGATTTGTTTCTTAGTGTTTTTTAAATCTTTTAAATTTTCAGCATATTTTTCATTTACAAAAGAAGGGACGGTTTTCTGTGTTTTTCCATCTGGTTTTTTCCAGGTGGTAGTTGTTTTTCCAACTCCAATTATTGAGACTTCGGCTTTATATTCTTCAAAATGCCAGGTACGACTTTCATTTATTAATTCGAAATCGTCTGCTGCTAAATCTTCAATTTCATAAACAGAAATGCCTTGTTCTTCTGCCGCATTATTTAGATAGTTTTCAATTATTTTTTGAGTGTTATTTTGTTTGATGCGTAATTTCAATCTTGATAACTGGTTTACTCCTTCTAGTCCTTCGCTTTTGTATAAAGAATAGAGACAAGCATTTCCCATTGACGCTGACGCTGGTCCTAAATTGGGTATTTTTCTATAACAACGTTCTGTTAAAGTTGATAATTTATAGATTATTGCGGTGTCGTTTAATTGAGAACACATCCAAATTAATCCTTTTAACATATCAACATTAGGAGATGAGATTACAAATCTACCTGGATAGTATTGTTGTTCTGGGAGTTCGTCTTTTGATTTTATAATAAAGTCAAACCAATCAATTAAAGTGTTTTTGAAATTTGTAATATCAGTTTGTAGTAATAATTCTTTTGATATTGTGAGAAACTTTGCAGTTGGTTTTGAACCAGTCGATTTTTGAGAAAGAGCTAAAATTTGATACCAGTTGCTTTTTTCTTTTTCTGGAAGTAAACTAATTTGATGGTTTGCAATGTTTGCAAAGTTGTCTTTTCCAAGAAACAAAATTGGCTTTAATTCATTTTTATCAATGGTAGAAAGAAACAATATGTCATCAATTTTTCTTGTGATTTTTACAATTTGTTTTTCATCGTAATGGTTATTAGATGAACTAATATTCTCTTTTAAATTTTTTAAAGTAGCTATTACTGATTCTGATATTGTATTCCTTTTAATTTGTTTTTCAATCTGATTTAAAAAATCATTTATTGGCCAAAAAGAAAACAAATTGTAGTTTGAAGGTGTATACAGTAAGAAGCTATTTGATAATAAATTGATGTCTTCGTCATCCAGTACAATTTTTGATTTAATCAGATTTTTAATTACATCATTGATTATAAAACTGAAACGATAGTCTGCATTTTTTTTATTTTTTTCTTTGTAATTTTCAATAATGCAATGTGTCATGAAAACAACTTTTTCTTTATCTGTTAGCGTTACTATTCTTTTAAAAGATTCTAGTTTTTCATATTTAGTGGAATAAACACCATTATCAATGACTGTGATTTCTGAAAAAACAGCGTCTAATAAAACTTGGGAATCATTTTTATTTGTTCCGTTTAATATGTTTTTTATCTTGTCTAATACTCCCATGATTAGCCTCCTATTAATGGTGTTAATTTAATGAAACTAATAGCAGTAGTTTTCGAAAGTATTACTTCCTGTTCTAAGTTTTCTGACTGTATATTATCAATTAAAATAAAGTAGCCGTTTTTCATAAACGCATCTAAAGCTACATAAACTTGTTTCTCAGAATCGATAATTTTATGTGGTTTTAATTTATAACCATTAAGTGTTTTTTCAGCTAATGTAGGTTCGATTAAACCATTAAAATAACCTGTTTGTTTCTTATTATATATTTCAACTTCTTGCAATACCCTTTGTTCTATAATGTCTTTGACTGTTACTGATTCATCTTCGAAATTTAAACTAATTTCGTTTAAAATTTTGCCAGTAAATGTTTCATCTTTGATTGTAATAGTCATCTCTTTAGAATTTAAAATTAGCATTTATATTTTCTATTCTTCCAATAAATCAGGTCGTCTTGTTTTAGTATGTTCGTACGCCATGTCCTCATTCCATTTGTCTATTTTAGCAAAGTTACCGCTTGTTAGAACTTCTGGAACTTTCCATCCTTTATAATCTGCGGGTCTTGTATATATAGGTCCTGATAATAAACCATCTTGAAAACTATCTGTCAAAGCAGATGTTTCATCACTTAAAACTCCTGGAATTAAACGAATTAATGCATCTGATAATACTAAAGCGCCTAATTCTCCTCCAGATAATACATAATCTCCTATCGAAATTTCTTTAGTGATAAAGTGATCACGAACTCTTTGATCTACTCCCTTGTAATGTCCGCATAATATGATAATGTTTTCATACATAGACATGGTGTTACACATTTTTTGATTCAAAGTTTCACCATCGGGAGACATATAGATTATATCGTCGTAGCTTCTTTCGCTTTTTAAATGCGTGATGCAATCATCAATAGGTTGCACAGTCATTACCATACCCGCACGACCACCATAAGCGTAATCGTCTACACTTTTTTGCCTATTGGTAGTGTAATCACGTAAATTATGAAAATGAACTTCAACAAGTCCTTTGTCAATTGCGCGTTTCATAATCGAAGCTTCAAACGGACTTCTAAGTAAATCAGGTAAAACGGTAATAATATCTATTCGCATGTTTGTAATTTATTTGGTAAAGGTACAAAAGTAGAGTCAAGAGTCAAGTACTAAGAAACAGTATAGAGAAGTATTACACTCCAAATTGTTTTAAATGATGATCTACATGTTTCCACATCAATTTATTCCAATCTTCGGGAGACATATTTCCCCAAAAAGGGTGATCATTTGTTTTTATGGATTCAATTCCAGCAGCAAAACGACTAAAATTTTTAATTAATTCATTTTTAGAGTGCTCAAAATCGTATTGTGCGGTAAAAACAAATTCTTTGGCTGTGGGACTATTCTTTTTGAATTCCGAATTGAAGACTTTTTTCTTTAATATTTTACCAACCAACTTTATTAAGAAGTTTACTTTTAGCTCTTTTTCTCCAAAAGCAACTATCACCGCAGCATTAGTGTGTTCTAGCATTTGATCTACAGACATCTTACCCCGTTCAGCTTTACTTTCAGGAGTAAGTTTGTTGATACGATTTATTATAATAGCATTATCGGTTTTGTCAAATATTGATTTCATAGTCTAAAATTAGAACCTGTTTTTTTTGTGCTGCTCTAAAGCAAATATACCTATTAATTTAGTTAAGGATTAGGTGGTGCATGCTGATTGTCTCTATTTTTTTAATTACTTTTATAGAAAATAACAATCACCTTATGAAAATTTTATCAAACATAATTCTATCAAGCACTATGCTTGTTATGGTTACGTCTTTACAATCGATTAATGCCCAAGATAAATCAGTAAAAATGACCAATCCATTATTACAAAAAAGCACATTACAATATCAAGCTCCTGCTTTTAATTTAATAAAAGATGAACATTTTAAACCTGCTTTTGAGTATGGTTTAGCGGTTCACGACAAAGAGATATTAGCGATTACAAACAATACTGCCAAGGCTACTTTTCAAAATACAATATTAGCTTTAGAAACTTCTGGAGTAGATTTAAAAAGAGCTACTGGAATGTTTTACAACTTAACGGGCTCTAATACCAACCCAACATTGCAAGCCTTGCAAGCAGAATACGCGCCTATATTCTCAGCGCATAGCGATAAAATGTACTTGAATTCTAAGTTATACAACCGTATTAAAGCAGTTGATTTGAATACTCTTAAAGGAGAAGATAAAAAACTAACTGAAAATTATTTGCAAGATTTTGAATTGGCCGGTGCTAATTTATCTGAAGCGGATAAGGAGAAAATGAAAAAAATCAATGGAGAGTTGGCTAGTTTGGGAACTCTTTTTGGAAATAAATTATTAGCAGCTCGTAAAAACGGAGCAATTCTTTTTGATAATGTAACTGATTTAGATGGCTTAAGCGCTAATGATCTTGCTGCTGCAAAATTAAAAGCGACTGAAGCGGGTCACGATGGACAATATTTAATAGGCTTGCAAAACACTACGCAACAGCCTTTATTACAGAGTTTAACTAACCGAGCAACTAGAGAAAAAATATTCAAATCATCTTGGACTCGTGCCGAAAAGAATGATGATGGAGATACTCGTGAAGTGCTAGAGCAAATGGCTAAATTGCGTTTGCAAAAAGCCAACTTAATGGGCAAAAAGAATTTTGCTGAGTGGAAACTACAAGACCAAATGGCACAAACGCCAGAGAGAGCAATGAACTTATTAGCAAAAATTGCAGGACCTGCAGTAGCCAAAGCAAAAGGAGAAGCCAAAGAAATTCAAGATCTTATTGATGCTCAAAACGGTGGATTCAAGTTAGAACCATGGGATTGGAATTTTTATTCTGAGCAAGTTCGTAAAGCCAAATACGATTTGGACGAAAGTCAAGTAAAACCATATTTTGAGTTGACAACAGTTCTTGAAAAAGGAGTGTTTTTTGCAGCCCAAAAAATGTACGGTATAACTTTTAAAGCGCGTCCTGATTTGCCAGTCTATCACCCGGATGTTGTGGCTTACGAAGTTTTTGATAAAGACGGAAAATCAATGGCAATCTACTATTTAGATTTCTATACAAGAGACAATAAAAACGGTGGTGCTTGGATGAATAGTTTTGTGAAACAATCGCATTATTTAAAACAAAAACCAGTTATTGTAAACGTATATAACTTTGCAAAACCAATAAACGGAAACCCTTCTTTAATTAGTTTTGATAACGTAACGACCATGTTTCATGAGTTTGGACATACTTTACACGGATTATTTGCAAATCAAAATTATGCCAGTCTTTCTGGGACTTCTGTGCCTCGTGATTTTGTAGAATTTCCTTCTCAAATAAATGAGCACGCAGCTTTAGATCCTGAAGTGTTGAAAAATTATGCAATACATTATAAAACCAAAGAAGTGATTCCTCAGGAATTGATTGACAAGATTAAAAATGCAGAATCTTTCAATAGTGGGTATCATGTAACGGAACTTTTGGCAGCGTCAACTTTAGACATGAACTGGCATAGTGTAGAGAATGAAGCAGACTTTAAACCAACTTTAATTTTCGAAAAAGAAGCTCTTGAAAAATACGGTTTATTGGTAAACGAAGTGCCTACAAGATACCATTCTCCTTATTTTGCACACATCTGGTCTGGCGGTTATTCTGCTGGATATTACGCATACACATGGTCAAAAACCTTAGATTATAATGTATACGACTGGATGAATGCTAATGGTGGTTTGACTAGAGAAAACTGCGAGCGTTTCAGAAAATACATTTTATCAGTAGGAAATAGTGTAGATTTAAACGAAGCTTTCAAGGAATTGATAGGTCATGATATGGAAATCGAACCGTACTTAAGAAATGCGGGATTGATAGAGAAATAATCTAATTACAATACTATTCAAAATGACATTCGTAAAGGATGTCATTTTTTTTTGGAGCAATTTCCAGCTGTCCACTATATCTATTGCGCCGAACCCCGGCACAATAGGATGCCATTTCCATCTGGGCTAACGATTCTACTTAAAATTATGTTTCGATTTCTAAATTGTAAAGTTTTCCTAATAATTTCCCATTAGCATTCTTTCTACTTAAATTTACGATTCTAATAAAAATACTAAAGATGAAATTCAAGCTTTTAATAGGACTCTTTTTTATAACGATAGGATCTTTTGGGCAGCAGGAAAAATTACAATGGCTTGACATTGATTTAAGTAATTATGAATATCCGTATCCAGTACATTTTATCACTTTGAAGGTACAGCAACAAGAACTCAAAATGGAGTATATGGATGTAAAGCCAGATAATTATAATGGGAAGAATGTACTATTACTGCACGGTAAGAATTTCAATGGAGCCTATTGGAAAACAACCATTGATGCGTTGACAAAAAAAGGGTTTCGTGTTATCGTTCCAGACCAAATAGGTTTTGGTAAATCATCCAAACCTGATAATTTTCAATATACTTTTCAGCAATTGGCGCAAAACACCAAGCAAATTTTAGATACATTGGGAATTCAAAAAACAGCTGTTTTGGGACACTCTATGGGTGGAATGCTAGCGACACGTTTTGCATTAATGTATCCTGAGGTTACGGAGAAATTAATTCTTGAAAACCCAATAGGTTTAGAAGACTGGAAATTAAAAGTGCCTTATCAAACAGTAGATTGGTGGTATAAAAACGAACTAACACAAGGTTACGACAGAATTAAAAAATACCAGTTAGACAGTTACTACGATGGAAAATGGAAACCAGAATATGATGAATGGGTTAATTTATTAGCAGGTTGGACTCTAAATTCTGATTTTAATAAAATAGCTTGGAATTCAGCCCTAACTTATGATATGATTTTTACGCAGCCAGTCGTATATGAATTCCAAAACATAAAAACACCTACGCTTTTAATCATAGGAACAAGAGATCGAACAGCCTTGGGAAAACCTTTAGTAACTGATGAGGTTAGGAAAACAATGGGATTGTATGCTGTACTAGGAAAAGAAACACAAAAGAAAATAGCAAATGCAGAGTTAGTGGAGATTTCTAATATTGGCCACATGCCACACATTGAGAGTTTTGATAAATTCATACAGCCGCTAATAACGTTTTTAGAAAAATAAAAAATAGCAGTCTTTCTATCGCAATCGGGAAATATTGTAACATTTTCGAGAAAAAGTGATAAACAATTAGAGCAAATGTTAGAGTACATTTGTACAATCAATAAACAAATATAAAAATGAGCACAGAAAACAATACAATCGGTTTACAAGCCACTTTAGATAATGCTAAAAATGCTTGGGAAGAGAAAGCACCAGAACAAATTAAAGAAATATATGCAGCTGGAATAGCTGATGTAACACGCCAGAACGTAGTTGCTAACGCTAAGAAAAATGAGGATATCGCTCCTGATTTTAGCCTTACAAATGCCACTGGTAAAGAGGTGAAATTAAGTGATTATCTAAAAAAAGGACCTGTAGTTTTGACATGGTACCGCGGTGGGTGGTGTCCTTATTGCAACATGACTTTGCATTATTTACAAGAGCAATTACCAAATATTCAATTAAAAGGGGCTAATTTATTGGCATTAACACCTGAATTACCAGATAAATCAATGTCTACTGCTGAGAAACATCATTTACAGTTTGAAGTTTTGAGTGATGTGGGAAATAAAGTAGCTAAGCAGTACGGAATCGTCTTTAAATTGACTGATGAGGTAGCTGCGTCTTATCAAAAAGGATTTGATTTACATGGATATAACGGTGATGAGTCTGATGAATTACCATTAGCAGCGACTTATGTAATCGATCAAAGTGGTAAAATTGTGTATACATTTTTAGACGCTGAATATAGAAATAGAGCCGAAGCGCACGACATACTTAAAGCTCTTGATGGCTTAAAAAAATAATTAAAGCAAGTCTTTATTCAATACCCTCAAAAGTGAAAATCTTTTGAGGGTATTTTTAATTTAGAGATTAGTGTATTTGTATAAAATTTAGCTTTTTTTTAAAAGTTTAATTTATAAACCCAACGTATTTTTGCGCGATGAATTTATCAAAAAAAAATGTCCTGTTTATGGCTGCTGCCACGGGACTTATAGTGGCTAATTTATATTATTGCCAACCCTTAATTGTTTTAATCGCAGACGAGTTTAATATACCGCATGCCGATGCTGGTACTATAACCTATCTTACGCAAGCAGGATATGCAATTGGTTTGTTTTTTATGGTTCCGTTAGGAGATAAGTTAGAGCGCAAAACACAAATATTATACACCACTTTTGCTTCTGTAATTGCTTTGATTATTGCAGCTACTGCACAAAGTTATCTAATCTTAGAAATCGCTTCCCTTTTAATCGGAATCACCTCTATTGTTCCGCAACTTATTTTGCCTCTGGCAGCGTCATTAAGTGCGCCCGAAGAAAGGGGTAAAGTCGTAGGAACCATCATGAGTGGTTTATTAGTGGGGATATTGTTATCAAGAACCTTAAGTGGTTTTATTGGTGAAGTTCTAGGATGGCGCGCAATGTTTTGGATTGCTTCTGGATTGTGTTTGCTTTTGTTTTTTATAATCAAAAAACAATTTCCGTATAACAAACCTGTTTTCAATGGCTCGTATGGCCAACTTATCGGTTCGCTTTTTACTATAATCAAAGAACAACCTTTACTGCGTGAAGCTACTTTAATTAATGTATTCAGTTTTGCACAATTTGGTGCTTTCTGGACAACCATGGTTTTGTTACTTTCGGCAGAACCGTTTCATTTTAATAGTGCAACAATTGGATTATTTGGTATTGTAGGTGCTTCAGGAGCTTTGGCAGCGCCTTTGGTTGGAAAGCTTGGTGATAAAGGAAGTTCAAGAGTGGCGGTGGGCTATGGTTGTTTATTAATTGCGTTAAGTTTTATCGTTTTCTATTTCTCGGGAGCAAGTGTTGTTGGGATTGTTATAGGTATTGTGTTGATAGATATCGGCTTGCAAGGGGTACATATTTCAAATCAAACCCGTGTGTATTCTATATTGCCTGAAGCTAGAAATCGTATGAATACCGTATTCATGTCTTTTAGCTTTTTAGGAACAGCTGCAGGATCAGCATTTGGATTGTTTTTATGGCAGTTTGGAGGTTGGCATGCGGTGGCTTTAGGTGGTTTGCTATTATCTGCATTAGCTTTTTCGGTGTATGCTTTTACGTTTAAATCAAAACGGAAAGTGATAGAAAATAGTAATGATAAAAATTAATTTGTAAATTTGTAATTCAATAAAAAAATAAAAAGATGGAAAACGGAATATACGCTAAATTCAACACAGCAAAAGGAGCTGTTTTAGTAAAGTTAGAGCATGAATTAACGCCAGGAACAGTAGGGAATTTTGTTGCTCTTGCTGAAGGGAATATGGAAAATAAAGTAAAGCCTCAAGGAACTAAATACTATGATGGTTTGAATTTTCATAGAGTTATTCCTGATTTCATGGTTCAAGGTGGATGTCCACAAGGAACTGGAACTGGAGATGCAGGTTATAAATTTGATGATGAATTTCACCCAAGTTTAAAGCATGACAAACCAGGTATTTTAGCAATGGCTAATGCAGGTCCTGGAACTAATGGATCTCAATTTTACATTACGCACGTTCCTACTTCTTGGTTAGACGGTAAACATACTGTTTTTGGTCATGTTGTAGAAGGACAAGATGTTGTTGATGCAATTGCACAAGGGGATTCATTAGATACTTTAGAAATTGTTAGAGTAGGTGAGGAAGCTGAAAAATGGAATGCTATTGAAGCTTTTAGATCATTTGAAGGAAACCGTAAAAAACGTATTGCAGATCAAAGAGCTGGCGCAGATGCTGCGATGGAAAAATTAGCTGCTGGTTTTGAAAAAACAGATAGTGGATTGCGTTACCAATTCATCCAAAGAGGTGAAGGGAAACAAGCCGTTGCTGGAAAAACAGTTGCCGTTCATTACGAAGGATCTTTAGAAAACGGAAAAGTTTTTGATTCTTCTTACCCAAGAAAAAAGCCAATTGAATTCAAATTAGGTCAAGGTCAAGTTATCGAAGGATGGGATGAAGGTATTGCTTTATTAAAAGTAGGAGACAAAGCACGTTTTGTAATTCCTTCTGAATTAGGATACGGATCTCGTGGTGCTGGAGGAGCAATTCCACCAAACGCTACTTTGATTTTTGACGTTGAATTAATGGACGTTAAATAATTTTTAATATCAGTGATCGGATTTTTATTGATCAGTATATATAATTAACAATCCCATCTTGTTTTAAACGAGATGGGATTTTTAATTATACCTAATCTTAAGTATTATTTCCACTTTATTCCACACCCAATACTTGGTTTCTGATCCGGATTAATGGAACGATTATAGAGTACACCATCTATTGCTCCTCGTAAATCATTTCCGCTAAGCGGAATCCCATTTCCAGGACGACTATCGTCTAACTGGCCGCGATAAATGAGTTTGTCTTGATTGTTAAATAAAAAGAAATCTGGTGTACAAGTAGCGTCATATGCTTTGGCGACAGCCTGACTTTCATCATATAAATAAGGGAATTCAAAATTATTTTCGAAAGCGAATTCGGTCATCAATTCAGGAGAGTCTTGCGGGTAATTCACCACGTCATTACTTGATATTGCAATAATACCAAGGCCTTGAACTCTATAATCATTAGCAATCATTACAACTTCTTCTATTACATGATGTACAAACGGACAGTGGTTGCAGATGAATAAGACCAAAGTCCCTTTTTCTCCTTTTAAGTCTGCAAAAGAAAACCATTGAGATGCTGATTTTTGATCTTTTAAATAAAAATCGGGAGCTTTAGTGCCTAAAGGCAACATATTTGAAGCGGTTCTTGCCATTGCAAATTTTATTTATTGTTTGAACTTTAAAGTTAGTAAAAAAGGATTGCTTTTAGCTTAAAATGGTTATTTTAGTTGGTAATTTATTTAGCAAAAGGAATGATGGAAAATAACCTGAGTTGGCAAGAATTCGAGAAAACTGAAATGCGTGTAGGAACTATTCTAGAAATTAATGATTTTCCCGAAGCGAGAAAACCAGCTTACCAACTGACTATTGATTTTGGAGCAACAATCGGAATTAGAAAAACATCAGCTCAAATTACAAAAAGGTATTCAAAGGATGATTTACTAGATCGACAAATCGTGGCTGTTGTAAATTTTCCTAAAAAGCAAATAGGAAAATTCATGAGTGAATGCTTACTTTTAGGAGCTGTAAGAGCGAAAGGTGATGTGATATTATTAGCACCCGATTTTAAAATTGAAAATGGATTGCGAATTGGTTAAATTCACTTTTACTTCATCAATGTAGGCTGATTACTTTTGTGATTTTCCATTCGTTATTTTTAAATTGCCACATCATTATAAACTTACTTTCTTTTGAAGCTGTCCCAGCTGGCTCTTGATTGTTATGAAATTTATGCAAACCTATTTCAATGGCACCAAAATCTTTTATGGGATAAACTTCCACGCTTCCTTTTACTAATTCCCGACTTACTTTTCCGCAAATGTATTTTTTAGTTGCATCTAATATGTCTTTTTTTGAAGTCATTAATCCGCCTTTATCGTGATAAAATTCAATATTGTCAGCGTATATTACTGCTTGTTTGTCTAGATTACAGTTGTTATATGCGGTAAAGAAAACGCTATCCATTGCTATTATAGTACGGTATAATTCGGGGTCGTCAGGAGTATAAGAATGATTTTGCTGATGCGTACTGTCTTTATTAGTTGCGCAAGACGAAATCATAATCACCACTAGTATATACAAGTAATATTTAGTGTATTTCAAAGTTTTAGGATTGTTGATGTTATTCTTACTATTTGAATTAAATGGCAACATATAGGATGATTTTATTACTCTATTGGTAAACTTTCGATTTGTCCCCATTCAGTCCACGAACCGTCGTAAATAGCTTTAGAATTGGTGCTTCCAATTATTTCATAAGCAAGATAATCAATACAAGCTGTAACGCCAGAACCACAGCTAAATAGTATAGGTTTCTCTTGATTAGGTAGCACGGTAGCTAATTTTTCTTTCGATAAAAAAAGACCGTTTTCTAGTAAATCAGTGTACGGGATGTTTATTGCTCCTGGAATATGACCGCTGCGCAATCCGGCTCTTGGTTCTTCGGTTTCTCCGTAAAAACGATCACTAGAACGTGCATCGATTAATATTGCTTCTTTTGAGTCAATATTATTTAGTATTTGCTCTTTACTTTTCACCATTTTTGAGTTGAAATTGGATTCGAAATCACCACTTTCATAATCGTTTTTTACTGATTTTTCTACCGGAAGATTTTCTTTCGCCCAAGCGGGAAGTCCGCCATTAAGTACCCAGACGTTTTTATGACCCATAATTTGAAAAAGCCACCACGCTCTAGGACTAGAATAAATGCCAAGGCTGTCATAAATTATAATTTTGCTAGTAGAATTAATTCCCAGTTTTTGCGCTGCTTTTGCGAAAGCGTCGGGACTTGGTATTGTATTAGGAAGCGGATTTGTGGTATCGCTAAAATCATTTTTTATATCAAAAAATCGGGCGCCTTTAATTTGTATGCCTTGAAATTCAGGAACAACCTTTGTTTGATTTATTTGTTGGCTCGCATCAAGTATAATCACCTCTTTATCATGATGATTTTCTTTAAGCCATTGTATTGATACAATAGTATTTTTCATTATTTTTTTAGTTTAAAGATTTTTTTTTACTACGTTTATTCCATTTCCAGATTTCAATCCATAGTACTGCTACTGCGCTAACTCCTCCACATATTAACAATTGTGTAAAAGCCAACGGTTCTACTTCAAAAAAACGTGCAATAGGAGTGATATAAATAATCATAGCAAGCATTATTAATGTAATAGTATTTACGAAAACCATCATGTTGTTTTTATTTTTTAACGAAGTAAAAACTGAATAATAAAAGGAACGGTTAACAAGAGATAAGATAACATTAGAAAAAACTAAGGTAGTGAATACCATTGTTCGGGTAAGATTCTCTGAACCTCCATTTTGGACAGTCAACTGGTACACAAATAAAATCCCGATTGTGATGATAATTCCTTGAACGATACTAATAGCCATTTCTTTTAAAGATAAAAAAGTACTGCCCAAATGGCGGGGCATTTGCAACATGCTGTTCTTTTCAGCAGGTTCATTTTCGTATACAATAGAACACATTGGACCCATTACTATTTCTAAGAAAATAACATGTACAGGTGTAAAAATATCTGGATAAATCCAACCTAAAAATAACGGTAGGGAAACGGTTAAAATTATCGGTATATGTATGGAAACGATGTATTGAACGGCTTTTTTAAGATTGGTATAAATACGACGTCCTGCAGCAACAGCTACAATCATTTTTGATAGGTCGTCATCAACTAAAATTAAATCGGCTGCAGTTTTAGCAATCTCAGTTCCTTTTTTACCCATTGCAATTCCTATGTGTGAAGCTTTTAATGCTGGTCCATCATTTACACCATCACCAATCATGGCTACAATTTGGTTGTCGTTTTTTAATGCATTAACCACTGCTAATTTAGCATCTGGAAACATTCTAGTCATTAAGGTACTGTCGTGAATAGCTGCTAATCTTTCATTTTCATCTAGCGCCATAATTGCTTCGCCTTCCATAATGCGGTCAGTATTTTTAATTCCTGCCATTTGGGCAATTGCTTTCGTGGTAGCGCTGTTGTCGCCAGTGATTACTTTAACATCAATTCCAGCTTCGTAGAATTGTTTGATGACTTCTTTAATATTGCCTTTTGGAGGATCGTAGAAAGCTACTAAGCCTAAAAATTGAAATGGCAACTCTTGTTGATTATCCGGGAATTCCTGTTTAGAATAAGAAGATTGTGCAACACCAAGCACTCGGTAACCTTTTGCCGCTAAGGCATCAATTGTTTTATAAATAGTGTTTTTTTGATCTTTGTTGAGTTTAGAGACTTTTATAATCGTTTCAGCACCACCTTTGGCAGCAGCTATACGTTTGCCTTCTTGGTTCTGAAAAATATGTGTCATCATGGGTGGTTTTCCTTCTAACGGATATTCATGAAACATTGTAAACTCTCTACGGATATCATTACTAGTAATTTTTTGATACTCCTCGTGCAATGTAATTTCCATAGGATCAAAAGGCACAGGTTCACTCGCCCACATTGCGGTGGTAATGACGGCTTGTGCTTCTGGATTGCTCCAACTTTCTTTTTCATACAATTCTCCAGTACTAAAAGCATAAACTGATTGTAAACTCATCTTGTTCTCAGTGAGTGTTCCTGTTTTGTCAGTACAAATAACAGTGGCGCTTCCTAACGTTTCTACGGTTCTTATTTTTTTTACAATTACTCCTTCTTTCATTAATCGCCAAGAACCTAATGCCATAAATGTGGTGAAGGCAACGGGTATTTCTTCGGGAAGAATAGACATAGCCAAGGTTAATCCTTTTAGTAAACTTTGTAATAAGTCTTTAGTTTTCCAAAAATAAACACCCCAAACTAATAAGAAAATTACGATGCCAATAACGGCCATTCCTTTTACAAATTTCTCTATTTGTACTTGCAGCGGTGTGGCTTGTTCTTTTATGCTTAATATAGCAGTGCCCAGTTTTCCTATTTCAGTAGCAATCCCAATTTGTTTTACTTTATAAACAGCTAATCCAGAAGCAACTAATGTACCACTGAAGACCTCTTTTTTTTCGGACTTCTCCGATTTGAAAACAGCGTAAGCTTCGCCGGTAAGTGATGATTCATTTACTGAGAAGTCATTGCTATGGATGATTTCTCCATCAGCATTTATGGTGTTGCCTTCTTCGGCAATTACAATATCGTTTACTACAATTTCTCGTGTTGGGATTTGGATAACTACGGCATTTCTTAAAACAGTACTAAGCGGTTCATTGAGTTTTTCTAAGGCGTCTAGTGCTTTTCTGCTGCGATTGTCTTGAAAAAAGGAGATTCCAGAAACAGCAACTATTGCAGCAAGCATAAAGTAGGCTTCACTATTTTCGCCTAACACAAAATAGATTATTGCAACGGCAATCAATAATAAAAGCATGGGTTCTTTGAACATTTCTAAGAGCGCTAGCCACCATTTATATTCTGTTTTATGAGATTGTTCGTTACTTCCAAATTCCTTTCTTGATGCAAGAACTTCACTGTTAGTAAGGCCAATGATGTTTTCTGGAATATTTATTTCTTTAGACATAAGTATGAAATGAAATAATACTTAAAAGTAAGTTGCCCTAATAGCAAGAGATTTAGTTTGTAAGTATTTATTATTGGTGTGTTAGTGTTTTTGTATACTAACTTCAAACGGAATAATTAGTATATTATTCTTCTATAAATGTATAAAAAAAGCCTGAAAATCAGTAGATTTTCAGGCTCATTATATTGTGTTTTAAGCAATAATTAATTGTTTGGCGCTTCTTTTTCAGTTTCTACTGCTTTTTCTCTAACATGATGCAGTGTCATTTGTGGAAACGGAATTTCTATTCCTTCTTTATCAAAGGCTACTTTAAGGCGTTTACGCAATTCACCTGCAACTTCCCATTGTTTACTAGGTAAAGTTTCTCCCAGAATTTTTAACATTATAGCAGAGTCGGCAAAATCATTAACTCTTAAAAATTGCGGTGCTGCTATGATTGCATTTTTCCAAAGAGGATCATTTGCTAAAGCTGTTCCTACGCTATTGATTACAGTAATTACATGTTCTAAATTTGAACTGTATCCTACACCCATGTCAATATTAATACGTGAAAAATCTTTAGAAAGATTGGAAACTTTTTTAATTTCCCCATGAGGAATATGGTGCACGGTTCCGTCAAGGTCGCGTAAGGTTGTTTTTCTTAAACTAATTTCGATTACTTCACCACCGGCATTGTCAAAACTTACAATATCTCCTATGCGGTATTGGTTTTCGAGAATAATAAATAATCCGCTAATGATATCTCTGATGAGGTATTGACCACCAAAACCAAATGCTAAACCTACAATTCCTGCTGCGGCTAATATTGGGGCGATTTCGACACCAAATTCCTGCAAAACCATTAATCCTGTAATTAATAGGATCGAAATTTTAGAAGTAGTAGAAAAAATTTGAATTAAGGTATCTTCCCTTTTTGCTTCTGCTTCTGCCGATGAGTTTTTGTCAGGACGTACAGCAATTCTAACCGCTTTTTCAATAAAACTTGTAATTACTTTATTTAAGATTAATGCGGCAATAATTATAAAAATTATTTTAACTCCACTAGTTAAAAGCCATGGTATTATTAATTCTCCGTACTTTTCTATATTTTTTTCAAAAAGGTCTTTCATGTAATTTAATGTTATAATTAGGAAATAATTTATAATCAAAAAGTCCAAAAAACCATGCAGCTTTTGGACTTTTTAATTTAATAAGTAATAGGAATTGAATTTGTAATATAATTAAATATCGTCAAAGTCGATATCTGTAAAACTTGAAATGCTTGGTACTGCTTCTTCTAGGATTACTTTTTCAGTAACGTATTCTTTTTTAAAATCTTTTTGATGTCTTTCAGAAATTACTTCTTCTCCTTTGTGGTTCAAAACATAAGTTGTCATGTCATTTAAGATTTCTGCAAAAGCGGCAAAATCTTCTTTGTATAAGTAGATTTTATGTTTCTTAAAGTGAAATGATCCATCCTCTTCAGTAAATTTTTTACTTTCAGTAATTGTAATGTAATAATCATCTGCTTTTGTTGCTCTTACATCAAAGAAATAGGTTCTTCTTCCAGCTCGTAAAACCTTAGAAAAAATTTCTTCTTTTTCTAACATGTCATTTTCTCTCATAATCCGTTCTATCAATTAATGGTTGTTAAGTAGTAATCAAAAATCTTAAAAAATTATGGTTTACACAACAATTAAAGCATTTCTTTTTCTGAAAGTTGTTTTAGATATAAGGAAGCGTAATAGCCTTCTTGATTTATCAATTGATTATGAGTTCCTTGTTGAATTATTTTACCATCTTCAAGGATAATTATTTTACTAGCATTTTTAGCCGATGAGACACGATGACTTACAATTATTGTTGTTTTGTCTTTGCAAATTTCAAAAAGATTGTTCAAAATCGTCTCTTCAGTCTCTGTATCGACTGCGGATAGGCAATCGTCAAAAAGTAAAATAGGCGGACTCTTAATAATGGCACGTGCTATAGAAACGCGTTGTTTTTGTCCTCCTGAAAGTGTAATTCCTCTTTCTCCAAGTACCGTATCATATTGTTTGGTGAAGCCCATGATGTTGTCGTGAACCACAGCACTTTTGGCAGCAGCCATAACTTCGTCGTCCGTCGCATTTTCTTTACCAAACTTAATATTGTTTTTGATTGAATCAGAAAAAAGAAAAGCGTCTTGTGGTACAATACCAATGCTGTTTCTTAAATCAAATAAATTCAGTGATTCAATACTTTTATTGTCGATTTTTATCACACCACTATTAACGTCATACAAACGAGAAATTAAAGAAAGAATGGTTGATTTACCAGAGCCTGTTTTACCTAAAATAGCTAAAGTTTCGCCTTTGTTTACTGTGAACGAAATGTCTTTTAAAGCATTTATCTTCGTGTCATCATAAGTAAAGTTTACGTTTTCAAAAGCAATGGATCCTTCAATGATAGATTTGTCAGGATTGTTGTTTTGAATTTGTGGTTCGATTTTTAAGAATTCATTCAAACGTTTCTGAGAAGCTTCGGCCTCTTGAACCATTGATGATACCCATCCTAATGAGGCAACTGGCCAAGTTAACATATTAACGTAAAGAATAAATTCGGCTATTGTTCCTATGCTTTTAATTGTACCATCAATGTACATTAATCCACCAAAATAAATAACCACCAAGTTACTGATGCCAATTAGTGCTAACATTAAAGGACCAAAAAGCGACTGTACTCTTGCTAGGTTTAAACTTTTGCTTTTACTTTCATTGGCTAAGTTGACCATGTTGTTTTGATGCTGGTTCTCTAAAGAATAGGCTTTAATTACACGTAGTCCAGAGAAAATTTCTTGTGAAAAACTAGAGACTTTAGATAAATACTGCTGAAAAATGGTACTGCGCTTATTGATTTCGGTACTTAGTTTAAATATTCCGTAAGATAATAACGGTAGTGGTAGCAAAGTGTAAGCGGTTAATCGTGGAGATACATTGTACATGTAAACAATGACAATCGTAAAACGAATAATGGTATTGATTGAGTACATAACTGCGGGACCAACATACATTCTCACTTTTGAGACATCTTCACTAATACGGTTCATTAAATCTCCCGTACGGTTTTGTTTGTAAAAACTTTGACTCAGGTTTTCATATTGTCTAAAAACCTCATTTTTTAAATCAAATTCTATGTGACGTGACATTACAATTAATGTTTGTCTCATTAGGAAAGTTAAAAAACCAGCGATAATAGTGGTTGCGATAATTAATAAGACATTAGAGGTAAGCTCTTCTCTAATCACTTGCGTTGAAATTGTTTTGTCCTTAGAGAAACTCTCAATAACCTTAAATGATTGACTTATCAATTTAGGTGTAAAGAGCATGAATATTTGTGCGATTATTGTGAACAAAATACCAAGCGAAAAACTGTACTTGTATTTTATAAAATATTTGTTTAAATAACTTAATTCTTTCATTTTTTTGTGATATTCGGTATTATGATTCTTTACTTTTTAAGTAAAATGTTATTAAATTATAAATTATTAAAAGATAATATAGCCTAGTATTTTATAGAAAAGACAATTTTTCATAAAAAAAATGAAAGATATGCATATTTTGTGTAATTTTGATTTGTCTTTTTGACAAATTCACAATTATATCACTATAAAATTAAACTATATGGATGCAACTTTCACAACAGGAAAGGAACTTCAAAAAATGGATCCCGTTTTTGGACAACTATCATTTGATGATCACGAACAAATTGTATTTTGCAATGACAAAGATACGGGTTTAAAAGCAATTATTGGTATTCATAATTCGGTTATGGGACCTGCTTTAGGAGGAACACGTATGTTTGATTATGCTAATGAATGGGAAGCGTTAAATGACGTTTTACGTTTGTCTCGCGGAATGACTTATAAAGCAGCTATTACAGGTTTAGACATTGGTGGAGGTAAAGCCGTTATTATGGGTGATGCTAAGACTAAGAAAACTCCTGAGTTGATGCGTAAATTTGGAGAATTTGTTCACGGATTAAGTGGGCGTTACATTACTGCAGAAGATGTAGGAATGGAAACTAAGGACATGGACATTGTAAGAGATGTTACTCCTTATGTAACTGGAATATCTGAAGAAAGAGGTGGGGCAGGAAATCCATCACCTGTAACGGCTTTTGGAGTTTACATGGGGATGAAAGCGGCTGCAAAACATAAATTTGGAACCGACTCTCTTGCAGGTAAAAAAGTATTGGTACAAGGAATTGGTCACGTAGGAGAAACTTTAGTAGAATACTTAACTAAAGAAGGTGCTATTGTAACTATTGCTGATATTAACGAAGAAAAATTATATGAGGTAGGAAATAAATACAATGCGACTATTTATACAGGAGCTGATTTATATACTGCTGATGTTGATATTTACGCACCATGTGCTATGGGAGCAACTATTAATGATGCTACTGTAAATAAAATTAAAGCAAAAGTTATTGCTGGAGCGGCAAATAATCAATTAGCAAATGAAGATGTTCACGGAGCTATTTTACAAGAAAGAGGTATTTTATACGCACCTGATTTCTTGATTAATGCTGGTGGAATTATCAATGTTTACGCTGAGCTAGCACATTATGGTAAAGCAGAAATCATGAGTAAAACTGAGAATATCTACAATACTACTTTGGAGATTTTTGATTATGCTGTAGCAAAAGGGATCACGACACATCATGCAGCGCTTACTATTGCACAAAATCGAATTGATCAAAGAAAACTAGAAAACAGTAAAAAATAGTTATCAGATTTAAATATATTTCCGTGTTGTTTTTTTAGATAGTTCTTGATTATCTAAAAAGACAACACGGAATACTTTTTAAAATAAGCAATTATATATTTTATTATAAAAAAGGAAATACTTATTTTTGCAAACTAATTTAATTAAAGTTCTTACAAGGTGGTAAATAGAAGACACATACGCGTTAAAGTTATGCAATCGATTTATGCGATGCATCAAAACGGTTCAGATAACTTAGAGAAAGAAGAAAAATTTCTTTTTTATAGTATCGATAATATTCAAGATTTATACCTTACAATGGTTTCTTCCTTAATGGAAATCTGTAAAAAAGAGGCTGAGTTTTTACACAAATCAAGTTTAAAACATCTTGCTACGCCTCAAGAACGTAAACCCAACGAGAAATTTATCAAAAACAGCATTTTTCAAATCCTTGCTGAAAATAATTCTTTGAGCATTGCTTTAGAGAATCGTAAAATTGATGCTTGGAGACTTCATGAAGACTACATTTCATTGCTGTTAAATGCAATAAAAGCGAGTCCGTTTTACATTACTTATATGAGTAATGCCGAAACTACTTTTGAAGAAGACAGACAACTTATTGTTGATTTATTTGGAGAAGTTATTGTTCCAAATGAAAAGTTATACGAATTCTTAGAAGACGATCAATTAACTTGGATTGATGACATTCCATTGGTAAACACGCAAATTCTAAAGCAATTGAAAGCGATGAAACCTATTATGGATGATAATTTTACTGTGCCTAAAGTGTACAAGGATGCTGAAGATAAAGCATTTGTAAAAGATTTATTCAGAAAAACAGTTTTAAACGAATCTGAGTTAGCTAAGGAATTTGTAGATAAAACACCAAACTGGGATAGTGATCGTATTGCAGAGGTAGATACTATTATTTTAAAAATGGCAATTTGTGAATTTTTGAAATTCCCATCTATTCCAGTAAAAGTTACTTTAAATGAATATTTAGAGCTTGCTAAAGAGTATTCTACTCCTAAAAGTAGTATTTTTATCAACGGAATTCTAGATAATTTAGTTAAAGAATTAGAATCGAATAAAAAAATGCTTAAAACCGGTCGCGGTTTAATGTAATTAATAATTAAAAAAAGAAAATTAATATTATGGAACAATTAACTAAATTTGCACCCTTTTTACTAATGTTTGTAGTGATCTATTTCTTTATGATTAGACCACAACAAAAAAGAGCTAAAAACGAAAAAGAATTTGAAAGCGCTTTAAAAGTTGGAGATAAAGTAATTACAAAAAGCGGACTTCACGGTAAGGTTTCTGAAATTGCTGAAACAACAGTAATTTTAGACACAATGGCTGGAAAGTTAAAAATGGAGCGTTCTGCAATTTCTATGGAAATGAGTGCTGCTTTAGCAAAAAAATAATCCTTTTTAAGATATAAAAAAGACCGATACATTATGTGTATCGGTCTTTTTTTGTGACTTATCTTAAGTGGAAATAACTAACTGTGATACTAGTTTGTATAGTATAAATGCAATTAACTGCATTTTAATTTAAAAATGAACGAGCTTCCAGTATTTTCACTGCTAATTAATTCAAGCGACGAATCGTGGAGGTCCAGTATCTTTTTTGCAATAGCAAGACCTAAACCTGTACTGTTCTTTAGATCGGTATAGTTATTAGCTCTGTAATATCGAGCAAAAATACGTTCTCGGTCTTTCTCCGGAATTCCTATTCCGTTATCAGTAATAGTGATTTTTACAGTATTGTTCAAACATTTTTCTGTTGTAATACTAATGTATCCGTTCTCAGGAGTAAATTTTATTGCGTTGTCTAATAGGTTTTGAATCACTCTTTCGATCAAAGAAATATCAGCAAATACCGGCGCTAATTCTTTCGATAAAAAAGTGTCAATTGTAATTTTTTTATTGTGTGCAATAAGATGGTATTTAGAGCTGATGTCATTTACTAATTCGCTAATAATAAAGGCTTCTTTGTTAGGACGAATTTGGTTTGCTTCTAGTTTTGATAATTCAAAAAGTTCATGAACAAGTTTTTCTAATTTCACTGAACTCTGACTTACCATATCAATATAACGTTTTCTCTCTTCGTCAGTGATTGTTTTTTCTTTGATTTGTAAGGTTTCAAGATAGCCTCGTATTATTGCGATTGGTGTTCTTAAATCATGTGATACATTAGCGATAAGCTCTCGTCTTAAATTTTCTACTTCTTTAAGTTTGTCAATGTTAGTGGTCAGTATATCTGCCATTTCATTAAACATTTCGGCTAGTTGTTTTTCACTACTTAAGCTGTCCAGGTTTATTCTGGCGTGCAAATCTCCCTCTCTAAAACGTTGCATGACATTCAGGATCTTTGAATAGTTTTTTGTGATGGTTCGAATGATAAGCAAACCTATTAAAAATGTAAAAAACAGTGTAATCCCCATAGTACGATAGCTAATTTGCCATAAGTAACTAGTAAATAGGGTATCAGATTCTGCTTGTTTTTTCTCGCCATTTAGTACCACATAAATATAAGCATATAGCATATTATTCATGGTTAATGGGTGTGCCGAAAATACTTTTTGAGTACCTGGATTTAAGGGATCGTCACCTCTTATCAAAGACTTTTTCTTATCTGCAATAAATGCTTTGATGGGGAGTACATTAATAGACTCTAATATTAATTTTTTTTCTGGCGGAAACCAAGCAATAATTTTTCCTTTTGGGTCAACTAAATATACCTCGAGGTTTGGATTAATTGCCATCACGTGATGAAACATTTCGTTTAGTGCCGGTTTGATTACTTTTCCGTTATAAAAAGGAGTAGAGTTTTCAATAATATTTTTAGCAGTGTCGTGGTTGATTCTTTGGTTGACCTCTTCTAGATATTCTCGTGATGAGTTGTAGCTTATATAAACATGAGCCATACCCACAATCGCAAGAAGTAGAAAAAATACCAATGATATTTTCCAAAATAAACTGTTGTATCTTTTTTGTTCCATTCTTATTTTATTTCGTCAGTAAAACGGTATCCTATTCCCCAAGTAGTTAAAATATATTTTGGGTTGGTAAGATTGGGTTCTATTTTAGTTCGTAATCTATTTATATGAGAGTTTACAGTATGTTCGTAACCAGAAAATTCATATCCCCAAACCAAATTTAGCAAGGTTTCACGGGAATAACTTATTCCAGGATTTGACATGAATAAATACAATAAATCAAATTCTTTAGGTGTTAATTCAATTTTTTGATCCTCAAGTAAAACTTTTCTTTTTTGAGTATCTAGTTGCAAATTTCCACATTGCAAAACTTCATCAACAATGACTTGCTCTGTGCTGTTTATTTCGCTTCTTCTAATCAGTGCTTTTACGCGTGCTGTAAATTCTCTTATGCTAAAAGGTTTTGTTAGGTAATCGTCTGCACCGGTTTCAAGACCTATAATTTTGTCAATTTCTTCACTTCTTGCCGTAAGCATCATTATGGGAGTAAAGTTCTTTTCGGCCCTAATGCGTTTGCAAATTTCTATTCCGTCAATATCGGGTAACATGATATCTAGAATAATAGCATCATAAGAATTAGTATTAGCAAGATGCAAACCTTCAAAGCCGTTATAAGCTTTGGTTAATTCACAATGAATGTCTTTTAAATGAATACTAGCTAACTCAACAATAGAGGGGTCGTCTTCAATCATCAAAATTTTCTTCATAACTATTGTTTTTTGTTAGAATTGATTTATAAATATAGTTTTTTTGCTTTGGATGTAAAAGAGATTTAGTAATTCTAAGCTTTAAATCAATGCTTAGTTATCAAAATCGATAAAAGCTCAAGAAACAACAATTATTTGTCATTACTTAAGCCTTTATCAATTAAATGTACTTTTTTAAAAGTATATTAAAACTATTTAGTTGCTGTTCCAGTAGCCGCTGAAGCTTTTGCATTGTTGCTCATTGTATAAACAGTATGATCAAGTGCAGCTGCAGGTATTGAACCAACTAATGGTTTAAGTAAAAAAGGTTTTGTGCTATTATCAGGAAAAGGCTCAATACTAATTACAGCTGTCTTACCAGATAAATCAGTAGGAAATGTTACTCCTGTTGGTGCGTTTACAAGAAAGTCTTCACCAGGAAATGGAGGTGTTCCTAATGCTCCGCTAAATCCACTAAAGTCATCAACTCCTGAAACAGATGTAAATGTCCCTGTAGTTACTGGTACACCATCGATTACTGCCCAACCTTCGTATTTCCAACCTTCAGGAAGTGTAGGTAATTCTAAACCTGCTGTAGGAGGTAAAGTACCTAGGAACCAAAGTCCGCTTTTTTCGTTTGTATCATCATCGTCTGATGGAGTTGCAAGTACATAAGATCCTTTTGCAGATAAGAAATCATTTCCTAAAGCTTCTGGCGCTCCAATAGTTAAAGTAGCCGAATTTGAAGAGAAATCACCTGCTAATAGATGTGTTTTTGCAGGCGCTGGATCAGTATCAGGAAAGGGCTCAATTGTTAAGATGAATTTTGTTGCAATGTCTAGATCTGCGCTAGCAACAGTAAAAGATGTTTTAGACATTGTTCCATCACTACTTACTGTAAAAACACCTGTAGAAACAGGTTGTCCGTTTGCTATAATCCAGCCTTCATATTTATAATTAGCTCCTAAATCTTCTAGTCCTGAGATGTTTAGTTTTAAATCTTTACTTGTATTTGCTGGGTTGTCATCGTTGTTGCAGCTTGCAAAAAGCCCTAAACTTAAAACACTTACTAAGGATAATAATGTTGTTTTTTTCATGATAATTTTTTATAATTTGGTTAACTCTTTTTTAATCTTAAAAAGACTCTTTTGTTTTGTTAATGCAAATTACGTTTGAAGTTATCACGAAAAGATTGCAGAAGTATAAAATTTTTAAAACTGCTGTATTTATTCGTGTTTTATTGATAAAAAAAGCCCTCAAATAATATTTTACTTTTTGAGGGCAATTTTAATCGTGACATGTTTAGGAATATTTTTTACTTTTAGGCTTTCGCCAAAGCACTAATTTGACCTAATCACATATAATAAGGTTAATTATTTCTTCTTGTTAGTTTTAGAAACTTCCAGTCCAAAGTTAGGCAATGAAGTCAGCTCAGCAATTTTTACAATCACTTCTACTGCTTTTTGCATGCTTTCTACGGGTACGTACTCATATTTACCATGAAAATTATGTCCGCCTGCAAAAATGTTAGGACAAGGTAATCCCATGTAAGATAACTGGCAACCATCTGTTCCGCCGCGAATAGGTTTAATTAATGGTTTTATGTTTACTTCTTTCATTGCTTTTTCGGCAATGTCAACAATATGTTTTACAGGAACTACTTTTTCCTTCATATTGTAATATTGATCTTTTATCTCAGCAATCACAATGTCTTCACCAAATTGTTTCGCAAATTTCTTGTTGATTTTTGCTGCTATTTTTTCAATTTTTTCTTTTCTTTTTTCGAATTTTTTCTTGCTGTGGTCTCTAATGATTAATTCTAAAACTGTTTCTTCAATACTTCCAGTTAAATGGTGCACGTGATAAAAACCTTCATAACCTTTAGTCTCTTGAGGTGTTTCATCAGATGGTAAAGCATTGATGAAATCATTAGCAATTAACATCGAGTTGATCATTTTACCTTTGGCATATCCAGGATGTACACTTTTACCTTTGAAAGTGATTTTGGCTCCAGCCGCATTAAAATTTTCGTACTCCAATTCACCTATCTGACTTCCGTCCATAGTGTAAGCCCACTCTGCTCCAAATTTTGCTACGTCAAAATGATGTGCGCCACGACCAATTTCTTCATCGGGTGTGAAACCAACTCTAATTTTTCCGTGTTTGATATCGGGATTATTAATTAGGAATTCCATTGCAGTAACAATCTCTGTAATTCCCGCTTTGTCATCAGCACCTAGAAGGGTAGTTCCGTCAGTAGTGATTAAAGTTTGTCCTTTATATTGCAATAAATCTTTAAAATAATTAGGAGACAAAATAATGTTTTGTTCTGCATTTAAAACAATATCTTTTCCGTCGTAATCTTTTATAATTTGTGGATTAACATTAGCACCTGTAAAATCAGGTGTAGTATCAAAGTGTGCTACAAAACCAATGGTAGGAACTTCATGGTCAACATTGCTAGGTAAGGTTGCCATGATATAAGATTTATCATCGATGGTAACATCTTGCATTCCAATTTTTTTAAGTTCTTCAACCAGTTTATTGGCTAAATCCCATTGTTTTGCAGTACTTGGTGTTGTAGTTGAATTTGGATCTGACTCTGTGTCTACAGTTACATAACTGATGAAACGATCAATAATATGTTGCATAAAAGTGTTTTTTTAATGTGGGTACAAAGGTACTGTTTATTTAGAATTGAGCCTTCAAAAGATCAATTATCAGTGGTGTTTTAGCATTGTAGTTTTTTAATGCATCATTTGTGGACCTTCAGTATTAGAACTTGGAGCGCCATATTTAAAGACTTCGGTTTTAATACTTCCATCTGCTTTTATCAACATTAAAAAAGCATTATCATAATCTTGATCTCCAATTGAATCTATAGGTCTTTTTCCTCCTAGAGCTTCGATTGTCTCTAAAACTGTATTTGAATGTCCGACAATTAATACCGTTTTATTAAAATCTTTTTTTAGTACATTTTTAGCAAATTCTTGTAGTTTACTGGCGTCATAAATTTGAAGCGTAATTTTATTTGATGAAGCTGTTGGCTGTGCAGTATTTCTAGTACGCTTGTAATCTGTCGTGTAGGCAACGTCTATTTTGCCTGATTCATGTAATCTTGTAGCTAGATCTACTGCTCTTTCGTTACCTTTTGTTGTGAGTTCGGGATCTTTTTCTTTAGGGTTATCTGTCATTTTCTCAGCATGACGAACAATAATTATTCTGATTTCGTCTTTTGATTGACCAAAAACAGTAATCGAAGCTAGAAATATTAAGAAACAAATATACTTTTTCATAGATGGAAATTTAGAATCGCTAATTTATTGTATAATATTGAAAACCGGGCTATTTGTTCTGTCTTAAATAGCTTCTTTAATTTTTATCAGAAATATTTATTTATCGCTGAGATAATTCTATTTTTGCACTCACAACTAAAAAGCTATGTATAAACTACTTATTCGTCCACTATTTTTTCTATTCGATCCTGAAAAAATACATTATTTTACTTTTTCATTAGTGCGTTTCACGTCTAAAATCCCTGGTTTTTCGGCACTTTACCGTTCGTTATATCTAGTAGATGATAAACGATTAGAGACGGAAGTTTTTGGTTTAAAGTTTAAAAATCCAGTTGGATTAGCGGCTGGTTTTGATAAGGATGCCAAGTTGTATAAGGAGTTGTCTAATTTTGGTTTTGGGTTTATCGAAATAGGAACGTTGACACCAAAAGGACAAGATGGAAACCCAAAAAAGCGTTTATTTCGATTAAAAGAGGATTCGGCTATTATTAACCGAATGGGTTTTAACAATGGCGGAGTACTTGAGGCAGTAGAAAGGTTAAAAGCCAATAATGGTGTTTTAATTGGAGGAAACATAGGTAAAAATAAGTTGACACCAAATGAGGAAGCGACTTCTGATTATGAAATATGTTTCGATGCTTTGTACGATTATGTAGATTATTTTGTGGTGAATGTAAGTTCGCCAAATACGCCCAATTTACGTGCGCTACAGGACAAAGAGCCGTTGACGCAATTGTTGCAAACACTTCAAAATAAGAATTTGGCTAAGCCAAAGCAAAAACCAGTTTTATTAAAAATAGCTCCCGATTTAACAGATGAACAGTTGCTAGATATTATTGATATTGTTGCCGAAACAAAAATTGCGGGAGTAATTGCAACGAACACTACCATATCCCGTGAAGGATTACAGTCTGAAAACAAAGCCGAAATGGGCGGATTATCAGGTAAACCATTGACAAAACGTTCTACTGAGGTAATTCGTTTTTTATCTGATAAAAGTAATAAAGCATTTCCTATTATTGGAGTAGGAGGAATCCATACTGCTGATGATGCTATCGAAAAACTAGAAGCAGGAGCTAGCTTAATACAATTATATACCGGTTTTATATATGAAGGTCCCGCTTTAGTAAAAGCAATAAATAAAAAGATTGTAGCGCGAATGAAATAATTCGTTTGCAAAGTAATCAAGTCCGTTATAAATTTCATTTAACGGACTTTTTTATGCCTTAGATTGAAATAGCTTGCACTAAAAGGCCCGTTATTAAAGCGATTCCAAAGCTGAGTAAAGTGCCAATTAAAACATATTCGGTTAATTTACGGTCTTTGGCTTCTTTTAAATCCCCAAAACGAAAAATAGATTTAGCTGCCAATAAAAATCCGATGGCTTCAAAATGTCCCGTAACTATAAAACAAAATACAAATAGTCTTTCTAGAATTCCAATATAATTTCCAGCATTTGATAAAGAATTGTCCTGGTGATTTCTTTTTTCAGGTGTCCAGATCGAAATTGCATTTTTTATAATAATAGATGTTGGTTTAGTTAGGAAAATAACTCCAGTGATAAAAATCCAAATAGAATTACTGACGGGAGTTAAATCTAAACTTTGATTGGTGTATAAAAACGTAATGCTAGCAATGACAAGAATATGCAATGCTTGATCGACCATAAACCAAGTACGTTTCGTTTTCTTTTTCTGGAATTGTAGTTTAGCGTAATCAATAAGGCCATGTGTTACTGCAAGTACGATTGCGAACCCTAAGAAATCACTTTCGCCAACAAAAACAAACGCTAAAAGACCATGTAGCGCAGTATGAATATATAGGTAAATACTTTTTTCTTTTTTAAGTTCTTTATCTTTTACCCATGAGTTTGGTTGTAGTATAAAGTCACCCAGAATATGTGCCAAAAATAATTTTACAAGTAGGATCATACGGTAATATTTTTTATTTTTTTTCGAAAATAGTCATCTAATTCGAGAACCAAGTCGAATTTGGCTCGGCTTCTTCGGCGACTTACAGCAGCTTGATTGATGTTTAACAATTGACCAATTTCGTCTTGTGAAAGCGTAGGGTTTTGTAGTGTAATCAAAACCAACTCTGCCGACTGAGCTAACCAGTTATCCATAAATGTGAGTCCTAAACGCAACATTAAATTAATTTCTTCATCAAAGTCTATAACGCTAGTGTTGATTGCCAGATTGTTCTTTTGTTTTTTTAATGTGTCAAAAAGTTCACCTGAACGTATAAATGCAGAGCCATTACTCTCCGAAATTTTCTTAGCAGCATAGTTTTTTTCTCCAAAACCAATACTCATTCTTGCATCGAGTTTAATGCTTTTTAGATAAGCTTTAATCAATAAGGCATGATGTAAAGCCTCAGTAGGAGTAGCGACTTCTAGTTGAAATTCATCACCACGATAAATTTCCCATTGCTCTGGATTGTTGCCTAAAGTGTTTAGTAACTGCTTCAATCCCAGTATCCATTCAGTGGAAGTTGTTTTTCTAGAATTGATTATATCTCCTGTGATTATACTTATCATATTCAAATATAATTAAAATAAAATGCTATTTGTACTTTTAAATAAAACTATTTATTACCAAATAACGTAATAATTATACATATTACCAAATTATGTAATAATTAGATTTATTACAAATTTATAGAATACGTTAAAAAGTAAAAATTTAAAGAGCATTATTTAATAATCCTAATTGTTTTTCTATCTTTGAAATTATATGAAGCCAGTAAAAATTATAGAATGTCCACGGGATGCCATGCAAGGCATTAAGCCTTTTATTCCTACAGAGAAGAAAGTTGCTTACATACAATCATTGTTACGCGTAGGATTTGATTCGATTGATTTTGGGAGTTTTGTTTCTCCAAAAGCGATTCCGCAAATGGTAGATACTGCAGAGGTTTTGGCACAACTGGATTTATCCCAAACTAGTAGTAAACTCTTGGCGATTATTGCCAATACGAGAGGTGCTGAAATGGCTTCAAAACATAAGGAAATACAATACTTAGGTTTTCCGTTTTCGATTTCCGAGAATTTTCAGATGAGAAATACACATAAAACCATAGCAGAATCTTTAGTTACTTTAACTGAAATTTTAGAAATCGCAGATCAAACCAATAAGGAAGTAGTTGCTTATCTTTCTATGGGTTTTGGTAATCCGTACGGTGATCCTTGGAACGTAGATATAGTAGGGGAGTGGACAGAGAAAATGTCAAATATGGGCGTAAAAATCCTTTCTTTGTCGGATACTGTAGGAAGTTCAACACCTGATGTTATTAGTTATTTATTTTCTAATTTGATTCCAAAATATCCTGAAATCGAATTTGGAGCGCATTTACACACTACTCCTGATAAGTGGTTTGAGAAAATTGATGCGGCTTACAAAGCAGGTTGTACTCGTTATGATGGTGCAATTCAAGGATTTGGCGGTTGCCCAATGGCTAAAGATGACTTGACAGGAAATATGCCTACAGAGAAATTGTTGTCTTATTTTACAGCAAACAAAGTGGTTACTAATTTAAATCCGCTCAGTTTTGAAAGCGCATACAATGAAGCTTCAAAGTTATTTGGAGAATTCCATTAGAAAAAAAAAGTTTTTATTTACTTCAGAATAATTGTTAAAAATCGGATAGTTGTATTCCTGTTAAATAGAATTTTTTTATAAAAATTAAGGATAAACGAAAACGATTGAGAATATTAATTGAGTAGTTTTTAAAAATTATATTCAAAAATTGACTATATTTGCTCGCAATTCAACTACAAATTGCAACATGATAGCACATAACTCCAAGATTATCGGTGAAGGTTTAACTTACGATGATGTATTATTAGTTCCTAATTACTCAAATGTTCTTCCTCGCGAAGTGAGTATCCAATCTAAATTTTCAAGAAATATTACACTAAACGTTCCTATAGTATCTGCTGCTATGGATACTGTTACTGAAAGTTCAATGGCAATTGCTATGGCTCAAGAAGGTGGAATAGGTGTACTTCATAAAAACATGACTATCGAGCAGCAAGCAGCTAAAGTTCGTAAAGTAAAACGTGCTGAGTCAGGTATGATTATTGATCCAGTAACTTTGCCTCTTACTTCTACTGTAGCCGATGCAAAAAATGCCATGAAAGAATTTGGTATAGGCGGTATTCCTATCGTTGATGAAAACAAAATTCTTAAAGGAATTGTAACCAATAGAGATTTGCGTTTTGAAAAAAACAATGCAAGACCTATTGTTGAGGTAATGACAACTGAAAACTTAGTTACCGTTGCCGAAGGAACTTCACTAGAACAAGCTGAAGTGGTGTTACAAGGACATAAAATTGAAAAACTTCCTGTAGTGAATGCTAATTATAAATTAGTTGGTTTAATCACTTTTAGAGATATTACTAAATTAACTCAAAAACCAATTGCGAACAAAGATGTTTACGGACGTTTGCGTGTAGCAGCTGCCATTGGAGTAACTGGTGATGCATTAGAAAGAGCAGCAGCTTTAGTAAATGCAGGTGTAGATGCAATTATCATCGATACAGCTCATGGACATACTGAAGGTGTTGTAAAAACATTAAAAGAAGTAAAAACTAAATTCCCTCAAATCGATGTAATCGTTGGTAATATTGCGACTCCTGAAGCAGCAAAATTTTTAGTTGAAAATGGAGCAGATGGTGTAAAAGTTGGAATTGGACCTGGTTCAATTTGTACAACACGTATCGTTGCAGGTGTTGGTTTTCCTCAGTTTTCGGCAGTGTTAGAAGTAGCAGCTGCATTAAAAGGAACAGGAGTTCCAGTAATTGCTGACGGTGGAATTCGTTATACAGGAGATATTCCTAAAGCTTTGGCAGCAGGTGCTGACTGTGTTATGTTAGGGTCACTTCTTGCAGGAACAAAAGAATCTCCAGGAGAAACTATCATCTTCGAAGGTAGAAAATTCAAGTCGTATAGAGGAATGGGTTCTGTGGAAGCAATGGAAACAGGATCAAAAGACCGTTATTTTCAAGATGTTGAAGATGATGTAAAGAAATTAGTTCCTGAAGGAATTGTAGGACGTGTACCTTACAAAGGAGAATTAAACGAAAGTATGTTACAGTTCATTGGTGGTCTTCGTGCCGGAATGGGATACTGTGGCTCAAAAGATATTCCAACTTTGCAAGAAACAGGACGTTTTGTTCGCATCACTGCAAGCGGAATTAATGAAAGTCATCCTCATAATGTTACGATCACTAAAGAAGCACCTAATTATTCTAGATAATTAAGCTATTCTATAATTATAAAAAAAAGGCAAAAGTGTTTCACTTTTGCCTTTTTTTTGTTTTTACTCCGTAAACAAAGCATTCATTAATTTATTATTACCTACAATCCATAAAATATCGTCTTTTTGTAACACAATACTAGACTCTGGATTCAGGATTCGTTGTCCGTTACGTTCAATACCTACAAGTAAACCGTTGGTGCGTTCCCTTAGTTTAGATTGACCTACGCTTATTCCTATAAATTCAGCGTTGTTGAGTTCTATTTGTTTTAAAACAAGATTATTATCTACTTTTATGGGATCTACAATTTCATTTGATTTAAGGTAAGTCGAAAATTGCTCCACTTGTTCATCAGTTCCAATAACGCATATTTCGTCACCAGGGAACAGGCGTTCTAATTTATTTGGAATTTGAATCGTTAACTCTCCACGTTTTATAAATGCAATATTGATTCCTAAATCCTCTCTTACTTTTAATTCACGAAGTGTTTTTCCAGCAAGGTTTGACTCGGGTGCGATTTCAAAAGTAGACATATGACCATCCCAAGGCGTTAGATTTGCATGGCGGCGATCTACTTTTTTAATCTCTCTATTGTTGAGGTTTTTTAGAAAACGATTTTCAATTTTATGATAAAGGGCATGCAGTTTTTTCGGAAAAAATAAATATATAATAATCGAAGCAACTAGTGCAACAAAAGCAATTATAGGGGAGAAAAAGATATTCAATAAAAATCCAATATAAAATATAGCAAGTCCTATTCTAAAAAATATCATCATCAATATTGGACCACGATATTTACGTTCTTTATACAAAGCATCTACCTGTTCTACCGCCACACGACGCAAAGAAAGAGCCCATAAAAACGGAGAAATAGCGACTAATGTAATAAGTGCAGCAATCGCATTACCAAATTTTGAATGTTCAACTAAAGGTAAAATATAATTATCTGACAATAATATGATTGATGTGATAATGATAGTGTTCAATATAATCTGAATTAAATAGGCACGTATCACAATTTGCCAAGTACTAACTGATCGAATTGCTTGTGCATTAGTACTGTAACGAGCAATTTTTTTAACCCATCTTTTAGGTAGTTTTCGCTCTAAGAATTCTGAAAACGGAACCGCCATTTTTACCATAAAAGGAGTCGTAAAAGTAGTAATTGCAGATACAGCAACTACAATTGGGTATAAAAAGGAGCTAGTCACATTGAGTGACATTCCTAGTGTGGCAATAATAAAAGAGAATTCTCCAATTTGTGATAAACTCATTCCTGTTTGCACAGATTGTTTTAAAGGTTGCCCAGATATCAAAGCGCCAATAGTTGAACTAATTGATTGCCCAAAAATGGTCACAAATGTCAAAATTACTACTGGTATAGCATGTTCGTATAGCATCACGGGATCTATCAACATACCAACTGATACAAAGAAAATCGCACCAAATAAATCTTTTACTGGTTTTACTAAATGTTCAATGTGTTCTGCTTGCGTCGTTTCGGCAATTATAGAACCCATAATAAAGGCTCCTAATGCAGGTGAAAAACCAACATTTGATGCTAGTATCACCATCATTAAACAAAGTGCCAACGAAATTATCAGTAGCATTTCATCGGTTAATAAATGTTTGGCTTTTTTTAATAATGAAGGTATAAAAAAGATTCCTCCTACAAACCAAGCCGTTAAAAAGAAAACGAGCTTTAAAACCGACATTATTAATTCGGTTCCAGAGAATTTTTGACTTACCGCTACAGTTGACAACAATACCATCATTAAAATAGCTACAATGTCTTGTACAATAAGAGATCCTATTACAATTCCAGCAAATTTTTTGGCTTTTACACCCAATTCGTCAAATGTTTTTAAAATAATTGTAGTGGATGAAATCGAGAGAATTACCCCTAGAAATATCGAGTCCATTTGACCCCAGCCCATCCATTTCCCAACTAAAAAACCCATTAAAACCATAGATATTATCTGGGTCACTGCAGTTATCGAGGCGGTGCCTCCCACTTTCATTAATTTCTTAAAACTAAATTCGAGTCCCAAACTAAAAAGTAAAATAATCACACCAATCTCTGCCCAAACTTCAACGCTCTTAATATCAGTAACTGATGGGAAAAAATCAAAATGTGTTCCTGCTAAAAATCCAGCAATCAAATATCCTAAAACTAAAGGTTGTTTTAGTTTTTTAAATAATAAAACTGCTATTCCAGCCGTCATTAGGATCAGTCCTAAATCGGTAATAAGTGGTTCTAAATGTGTTGATGCTTCTGCTACTGTTGCTGCGGTACTCATAATTTATTGTTGTAGCTATTCCAGCTTTTCATTTCAAGCTTTTGGTTAAAATACTTTTTTATTAGGCAGCTGGCAGGAGTTTCCTCTGGTCACTCTACCAATTGCCATAAAAATAGTTTTTTCTCCCGCAAGGCTTTCCATTGCAATCTGGGCTAGTAAGTTTTAAAATAATAATGTTCAGTTTTCATCAGTTAGCATAAACAGCCAACTCATAAAAAAAGCTATCGATAAAGATAGCTTTTTTTACATATTTTATACTAAAAATCAATCGTGCTAAGTCACTTTTATCATATTCAGAGAAATAGAAACAAAGTTTTTAGTGATTTTTAATCCATTTTTTAAATTCCTAAGAAATTGCTAGGTGTTATTTGCATTAACTCCGTTTTAATCGCTTCTGAAACATCAAGTGTCGCTATAAAACCATGAATTGCTTTCTTATCAATTGCTTCATTTGTTCTTGTCAATCCTTTCAATGCTTCATAAGGATTAGGATAACCTTCACGTCGCAAAATTGTTTGGATTGCCTCAGCAACTACAGCCCAATTTTTTTCTAAATCTTCATGAAACTTAGATTCGTTTAGTAATAATTTGTTCAATCCTTTCAAAGTCGCTTCAAAGGCAATGATTGTATGCCCTATTGGTACACCTACATTTCTTAAAACGGTACTGTCTGTTAAATCACGTTGCAATCTAGACAATGGTAATTTTGCCGAAAGGTGCTCAAAAATAGCGTTTGCTATTCCTAAGTTTCCTTCTGAGTTTTCAAAATCAATTGGATTCACTTTATGTGGCATTGCCGATGATCCAATTTCTCCTGCTTTTATTTTTTGTTTGAAATATTCCATCGAAACATACGTCCAAATATCTCTATCTAAGTCAATGATGATCGTGTTGATTCTTTTTAAAGCGTCAAAAAACGCAGCAAAATGATCGTAATGCTCAATTTGAGTAGTTGGAAAAGAGTGGTGTAAGCCTAAAATATCTTCGACAAAATTGCCTCCAAATTTTTTCCAGTCAATTTGTGGATATGCCACATGATGCGCATTGTAATTTCCAGTTGCTCCACCAAATTTAGCTGCAAACGGAATGTTGAATAATAAACGCATTTGCTCTTCAAGACGTTCTACAAAAACACCTATTTCTTTACCCAAACGAGTAGGAGAGGCCGGTTGTCCATGTGTACGCGCTAGCATAGGGATGGCTGCCCATTCTACACTTAAGTCTTTTAATTTTGAGGTTAACGTAATTAATGACGGCATATAAACTTTTTCAAACGCTTCTTTTGTAGAAAGCGGAATCGCAGTATTATTGATGTCTTGAGATGTTAATCCAAAATGGATAAACTCTTTGTATTGTGATAAACCTAACTTTTCGAACTTATCCTTAATGAAGTACTCTACCGCTTTTACATCGTGGTTGGTTACTTTTTCAGTTTCTTTAATCCAAAGTGCGTCTTCGGTTGAGAATTTTTTATAAATGTTGCGTAAACTTTCAAATAAATCCGAGTTTACCCCAGCTAGTTGTGGCAAAGGAACTTCGCACAAAGCAATGAAATATTCGATTTCAACTAATACGCGGTATTTGATTAAAGCTTCTTCAGAGAAAAACGGAGCCAAAGAAAGGGTTTTACTTCTATATCTTCCATCAATTGGAGAAATAGCATTCAATTCGTTTAAAGTAGTCATTGTTGTGTTATTTATTGGAAAACGACAAATATAAACCTTTAGTAGCAATATCGAAAAGGAATAATTCTTTAAATCAAACCAGTAAGAATCTTTTGCAATTGTTTCATTCCTTCTGATGCTACTTCGGGAATTACCTGCAAAGGATTTCTCAAATTCGCAATTTTAATGGGTTTGGGATCAATATAGTAAACAGGAGTCGCTGTTTTTGTAAAATCAATTAATCCTGCTGCGGGATATACTTGTAACGAAGTTCCAATAACAGCAAAATAATCAGCCGTTTCAGTCATAGCAACGGCTTCTTCAAGAGCGGGAACTTCCTCTCCAAACCAAACTATATGTGGGCGTAACTGATTATTATGGGGATCAAAATCACCAAAATTTAAATCATCTCGCCAATCTAAAATATAATTTGGAGCAACGGTACTACGTACTTTTAAAAGCTCGCCGTGCAAATGCAAAACTTTGCTACTTCCAGCGCGTTCGTGTAAATCATCTACATTTTGCGTGATTATTTGTACATCAAAATCATTTTCTAGTTCAGCCAAAATTTGATGCGCCAAATTAGGTTTCACTTCCTTAAGTTGCTTGCGTCTTTGATTGTAAAAGTCAAGTACCAAAGCAGAGTTTTTATACCAACCTTCGGGTGTGGCTACATCCATTACATTATGACCCTCCCAGAGTCCATCGCTGTCTCTGAAAGTTTTAATACCACTCTCCGCACTGATTCCAGCTCCGGTTAAAACTACTAATTTCTTTTTCATTTTTTAATAATTTGGGCGTGACCACAAGGGTCTGGCTTTCTGCTATATCTTTCTGGGCAAAAAAGCCCATAAAGGATACCGCGGCAATCCCTCACGCAATTCTGTACACATTTTTAATGTTTGTTTCAACCAAATCAAGAATCGCATTCTCAATCTGATTTAGAAAGCATAAAGCTAGTCTTTTTTACTATTTTTGCAGCAAATAAAATAAATATGATTGATTTAAAATATCTAGAATTTCTTGAAAACATTTTGACAGATAATCGCAAAGAGCGCTTTTTGAAAGTTTTAGAAAACAGAACCAATCATTTTACTATTGCTGTAGAAGATATTTTTCAGATGCACAATACGAGTGCAGTAATGCGTAGTTGCGAGGTTTTTGGAATTCAAGAACTTAATGTAATAGAAGAACGGTACGGAAAAAGTATTGATAAAGAAATCGCCATGGGTGCCCAAAAATGGGTGGACATCAATACATTCGATTCAGTAACAAGTTGCCTAGATGCTGTAAAAAGCAAAGGCTACCAAATTATTGCTACTACACCGCATGAAAATGATTGTTTAATGGAGGATTTTGATATTACCAAACCAAGTGCTTTGTTTTTCGGAACCGAACGTGATGGGTTATCTGAAGAAATCATGCAACGTGCCGATGGTTTTTTAAAAATCCCAATGGTAGGTTTTACCGAGAGCTTGAATATTTCTGTTTCGGCAGCCATTATTATTCAAAATCTAACCAATAGATTGCGTAATTCTGATGTTAATTGGCATTTATCCGAAGAAGAGATGTTAGTCAAAAGATTGGCATGGGCAAAAAGTTCTATCAAAGATATCAAAAGAATTGAAGCTCGTTATTTTGAAGAAAACCCACGAGTTTAGCAATTACCTAAGGTTAAATAAGTATAGAAATGTTTTCGTTGAAATACGACTTTTTTTAGTACGCAAAATACTCATGGACTTTTTGACATTTTACGGTTAATTTTTTTGATAGCTCCAGTACTTCATCTGTATTATGTTTGTAAACCAAAAACAAAATAATTTCATCACTACCAAAATCGCCTAGAAACAAAATTTCATTATTGTCGATATGTAGCGCTAACCATTTAAAATATTCTTTTGCATTTAATTTTAATTCAAACGGAAAAGCTGGAAATTCATCAAAACTTTCATCAATAATTTGATGGATTTCATCAATTTAATCAGACGTAATGGCTATGTCTGCGAGTTCTCCAGGAATTAAGAAGTCTAGTAGTGTATCGAATATATCAAAAACCTACTCCAGATCGTTTGCAGCGGTGTATTCTTGAGGATCATGTAATAAGCTTTTAGTGTCTTGATAATTTCCTCTTTTTATCGATGCGATGGTGTAGCCATCCGTAAGAAAGTAAACTAATTGGTTTACTTCAATTTGTCATTTTTTTTGGGTTACTATTACTGCTTTATTCTTTGTAATAATCTTCGGTTTTATATTTTTTAACTTCCGTTTTTAATTTGTTATTTATCCATTTTCGGGTGGTTACAATCACTGAATTGCCTGCATCATTCATGGCATCTTCTTCCAGTTCATAGACTTTATATAATCCTTTCATTGGAACTATTTCATACTCAGTTGTTATATGCCAACAGCAACCACTTTTTGCAAATGTTATAATTCTTTTCCTTTTAGTATCCGTTTGAAACATTCCTAGATTTTCAAACGCAAGAGCAGTTAATTCTTTACTTAAAACAAATTTGGTTTTTGTGATGTTAAAAACATAAACGTCATAAGAAGGTCCACCATAACCGCTGTTGTTGCCGTTACGTATTGCTAAATCTTCATGACCATCAAAATTAAAATCTTCAAAAATTAAAGGACTCTGCTCATTGTACAACTGAATTATATTGACTGTTGGTTTTTGATCTTTATTTAAATCAAAATATAGATCTTCTGACGATAGTACTTGTTTGAAGCTTTTGTCTTCTTTTCGGGTTATTGTTATAGTTCCTTCGCCACTACAATTACCATCAGCACAATTAACAGTCATTGCTGCATTGTATATTTTCGAACCATTTTTAACTGTGAATTTAGTTTGACATATGATATAGCTAGGAATAAGCAGTAGTAGTAAGAAAATAGCTTTTTGCATTTGTATAGTGCTTTAGTTCGTAAAAATTTATTGTAATACTATTATTTGTAATAGTTAGTATTTATATCAAATGTATATTTTTATTAAAAGTGAATTTGTTTATTTTGATTTTTTTAATAGCCCCGACAGTAGTGTAAAGCCTATGCAGGTTGAGAATTACTTTTTCTTGTGGTGGCAGAGCGACCAGAGGAAGCTCCTGCCAGCACTTAGAAAAAGAGTTTGAAACCAAATAGCTTGAAATGTATGACGGGATTAGCTCCTAAATAAAATGCTGAAAAAAATCCCCAACTACAGGAGTAATTGGGGATTTTTGCATTGTATATTATAATGTTTTGTGAGTCAAATTAAATGACTACGAGAATTATTTTAAATCAAAACGATCAGCGTTCATTACTTTCGCCCATGTTTTAACAAAATCAGCTACAAATTTCTCTTTGTTGTCGTCTTGCGCATACAACTCAGAGTAAGAACGTAAAATAGAATTAGAACCAAATACTAAATCCATACGAGTGGCAGTCCATTTTACCACTCCCGTTTTACGGTCACAAATGTCGTAAAGTCCCTTTGTTGTTGGTTTCCAACTGTTACCCATATCGGTTAGGTTAACAAAGAAGTCGTTTGTCAATGCGCCAATAGTATTGGTGAAAACACCATGTTTTTTGTTGCCATAATTGGTGCCTAACATTCTCATCCCTCCAACAAGAACGGTCATTTCTGGTGCTGTTAAGCCCATTAATTGGGTACGGTCAAGCATTAATTCTTCTGGACTTACTACATAATCTTTTTTACTATAATTACGGTAACCATCAGCTAAAGGCTCTAAAGGTTCGAAAGACTCTGCGTCTGTCATTTCATCGGTAGCATCTCCACGACCTGCGGAAAATGGAACGCTAACTTGAATTCCAGCCGCTTTTGCAGCTTGCTCTACACCTAAATTACCTGCCAAAACAATTGTATCAGCGATACTGATACCAAACTCAGCAGCTATTGGTTCAAGAACAGATAAAACATGTGCCAAACGTTGTGGTTCGTTTCCTTCCCAATCTTTTTGAGGCGCTAAACGGATGCGTGCACCATTGGCACCACCACGCATGTCTGATCCACGGTAGGTACGCGCGCTGTCCCAAGCTGTATTTACCATTTCTGGAATAGATAATCCTGAGGCTGCTATTTTGTTTTTTACAGCTGCGATATCATAACCTGTGGTTCCAACTGGAATTGGATCTTGCCAAATTAATTCTTCCTGAGGTACATCAGTTCCAAAATAGTTTGCTTTTGGTCCCATATCTCGGTGTGTTAATTTGAACCAAGCACGAGCAAAAGTTTCTGAAAAATACGCTTGGTCGTTCATGAACTTCAACGAAATCTCTCTATAAATAGGATCAACTTTCATAGCCATATCTGCATCGGTCATCATTGGGTTGTGACGAATACTTGGGTCTTCAACATCTACTGGTCTGTCTTCATCTTTGATATTGATTGGTTCCCATTGCCATGCTCCAGCTGGGCTTTTGCGTGGTTCCCATTCGTGATTGAACAACATTTCAAAAAAGCCACCATCCCATTTGGTTGGGTGTGTTGTCCAAGCACCTTCTAGTCCGCTCGTTACCGTATAGCGTCCTTTTCCTGAATTACTTGGGTTTTTCCAACCTAATCCTTGTTCTTCAACGCCTGCTGCTTCTGGTTCAGGGCCCAAAAGGCTGGCGTCACCATTACCATGTGTTTTACCTACGGTGTGTCCACCAGCAGTAAGCGCAACTGTTTCTTCGTCATTCATGGCCATACGTGCAAAAGTTTCACGTATTTGAGCGGCAGTTTTCATTGGGTCTTGTTTTCCGTTTACTCCTTCTGGGTTCACGTATATCAATCCCATTTGAACGGCTGCCAAAGGATTTTCCATTGTTTTTGGATCTTCAACATTTCCATAACGTTCGTCACTTGGTGCCAACCATTCTTTTTCAGCTCCCCAGTAGGTATCTGTTTCTGGGCTCCAAATGTCTTCACGTCCAAAAGCGAATCCGAAAGTTTTTAATCCCATATCTTCATATGCGATGGTACCAGCTAGGGCAATTAAATCGGCCCAACTTAGTTTATTTCCGTATTTTTTCTTAATAGGCCACAATAATCTTCTTGCTTTGTCTAAGCTTACATTGTCTGGCCAAGAGTTTAAGGGTGCAAAACGTTGGTTTCCAGAACCAGCGCCACCACGACCATCGGAAGTACGGTACGAACCGGCAGAGTGCCAAGACAAACGAATCATTAAGCCTCCGTAATGTCCCCAATCTGCAGGCCACCAATCTTGACTGTCTGTCATTAGCGCGTGCATGTCTTTTTTTAGGGCTTCAATATCTAATTTTTTAAGTTCTTCTTGATAATTAAACGCTTCTCCTAAAGGATTGGTTTTTGTATCATGTTGACTCAATATTTCAAGATTGAGGGCATTTGGCCACCAAGACATCACATTATTACTTGATGCCGTGTTTCCGCCATGCATTACAGGACATTTACCAGCTCCCGCATCGTGGTTTCCTTCAACAATAGTTGGAGCTTCGTTTTGTGGAAGTTGTCCATGATTTACTGGGCATTTACCTTGATCAGCATTGTTATTATTTTCCATATTTAAAATATTTATAGATTTAGTGTTTTTTTTGTTTTTTCAAAATTAGGATAATTGTCTACAGTGTATTTCAATCAGTAATCTTCATATTTTATTACGTCATAAACAAAAACTATCAACTATTTTGTTTCGATAGAATACCTATATAGTAGGTATTTAGTTCAATTAAAGGATTAACAAGGTGTTATTTATCTAAAATATTTTTTACAGATTAGGACATAAAATCTCCTTTATACTTCTCTCAAAAATAGCGAAAATTGTTGAGAGTAAGTCAAAAAAAATGAGTTTTAATATTGAAAATAGGGAAGGGGGTTAATTATAATGTATTGCTTTTTAGTAGTTTACTGTATTCTCTAAAAAGGCAAAGTCTATTAGTTTATAAGCGATTTTAGCAATGTAATTTTAATCTCAATTAATTTTTTTTGTGTTTTATTGCTGTATTTTCTTTGTTGTTATCATCGCCGAGTTTACCTTAAAATAGGAGTTTCGAAACTCGAAGTATTTTGGATTTGCTTTCAAACAATTTATTTTCATAAAATACCACATTTTTTTCATTCAATATGGTAGGTTATTCTTGCTATTTGGTCAAATATAATTTGAAAAGAAGTAGTCTTATTTATATGCCCCAAAGTGAGTTACAGTATTTCGTTTTCTTATTTTTCAATATTTATAGGCATTTGATTCAATGTAGTTCCGCCTTTGATTCCAAAGTCTAATGTTCTAATAGGGAAAGGGATCATAATATCGTTAGCGTCATAGGCTTTCTTGATTTTAAGAATAGCTTCACTTCTTACTTTATTATATATAAATTGTTCTGGTGTATTGACCCACATTGTAACTGTTAAGTTGATAGAACTATCTCCAAATTCCATAAAAAAGACATTTACCTGATCATCTTTAGATAGTTCTTCGATACCGCTAACTGCTTTTAATGTGATTTCTCTTACTCGTTCTAAATCCTCACCATAAGAAACTCCTACGTTTAAGTCAAATCTTCTTTTTTGCAAAATTGTATAGTTTTCGATAGGGTTTTGGAAGACCTCTTTATTGGGGATTATAACTGTTTTTCCTTGAAAAGTTTCTACAATAGTATCACGAAGATTGATTTCTTTAACTTTTCCCATGTAATCTTTTATTTGAACGATATCTCCAACCTTTAATGGTTTTCTAAAGGAGATAAATATTCCCGACATGAAGTTAGCAGCAATATCCTGAAAAGCAAATGCCAATGCCAATCCTAATATTCCTGCACCTGCTAATATAGAAGTTACTGCCTTATCGAGATTTAAAATTGTCAATACAGTGAAAAGTACGATTCCGATAAATGAAAAATAAACTACTGAACTAAATAAGTTATTGAGAGTAACGTTATGCGAAATTTTTGAAATTAGTTTTGTTGTTATTTTACGTATAAATTTTGCGATGTAAAAACCAATTACCATGACAACTGCAGCCATAACTATATTGGGTAGTAGCTTAATTAAAGCTTCAGCCCAAGTGGATAATTTATCAGTAATTAAGTTGGTGATTTTATCTAAATTCATCGTAGTTTTTAATTTTATTGCTAATATTTACTTGTAAAATACTAATATAGTAAATGATTGCTTTTTTTACAAGGTGGATTCAATTAACAAATGCAACCTCATGCAGATTGTTTAAGTTTTTGCTCAAAAATTTCATTTGGACTTTTAAAACCAAATCTTTTTCTGGG
>NZ_JABSNK010000013.1 GCF_013294005.1 Flavobacterium gelidicaeli | reverse complement strand
CTACTGATAAGACTTGAAGATCTAGATCTTCAAGTCTTATCAGTAGGCTTTATTTAAACAAATAAGGAGTGTTGCATTTATCACTTGAATCTAAGCAATTAAATGAGGTATTGATTTGTGGGTTACTATAAATCAAGGTTAATCTTTACTATTTTAAATAACATGAAATATTAAGTTTAGGAACTTACAGTAACGTTAAAAAGGGTTTAATTATTTTTAAAACATGAGTAATATAGTTGAAAAAATCATTGCCAAAATAAAAAAAGTCAACCACAAGCAACATATTACAATAGTTAAATATAAAATGCTATAGATAGATTTTTTTAAATTAGAAAGTTGTTTGAAATCATTTTTATAAAAAACATTTTCTTTAGTTCTTTTAAAAGTATAAAAGAGTAAAAATCCACAAATTATTACTGAAATAGATATTCCAATTAAAGGCTCGATAATTGGTCCACAAGACAAGAGTTTAATCATTTTTTATTAATTAATTTTCTTAGTATTATAATTGAAACGATTAGAATAACAATTATTATCAAAATGTAAGCTATACTCATATAGGTATATTTTTTAAACTACTCAATATCTTTCTTTTCCTGATATAGGTTGATAAATTTTATTCTCAAATTGATATTCAAAAATAGTATTTTGTAATTGGAATATTGATGATTTTCTTATGAAAAACGCTCAACATTCGTTACGCAGTTAAAGTAGTTTTTTTTCAATAGGATTTATATTTATATTGTTGGTTTTTGTGGGTAAAACCGTGTATTTTAATGAGTAGCGTATTAAATGGTTGTTATAGATTTCAATAGCTTGTTTGACTATTTTCATCCGTTTTAAGATTTGGAATCGTTTTTTTTTATCCAAATTCTTTTTTTTGATTCTTTAGCAATAAGCTTTTTGCTTTTTCCGAAGCATTGGTGGATTCATTTCTCTTTTAAAAGGATTTCATTTTCTTCTCCACATCTTTGTACAATGCTTTTGGTAATGAATTTTTTAAGTCCTTGACTTTTACTCATTGTTTTAGAATTTTTTTTCTAAGAATAGCATTTTTTTCATTCAATAGGTAACTTAGGAGCGAGAAATACTATGTAATTTTGAAGCGTGATTTTTAGAAATCTGACCGTTTAAAATTCAGTTAATGATTGAAATTTTGTAATAGAAATCAATTTTTTTGTACTCAATTTTTGGAAAGGATTGTTTTTTTGTTAGTGTCATAAGTTGCTAAAAGTGTTTATTTTTTTGTCAACCTATTTCAGGAATTGTCATAAGTTTATTTTGATTGTGCAAGATTGGGGCGGACCAAAGGCGTTGCATCTTACCGTAAATCAACCCAATTGTATTTTAGGAACCGTTATTTCTAATACTTGGGTATTGAAAGCGAATGCTGAATTAGAAAAATTTTCTAATTTTTTTAAAACTGAAGAAGGACAAAGACTTATTTATGAGGAAAATTATTTTGTGAGAACCTTGCTTTTAAAAAGTATGAATAAAAAATGGGGTAATAATAAAGCGATTATTGTTGCTTACGAAATGGCATTTCGAACACCAGAATCAAGAAAAGGCACACTGGTTTTCCCACAACAAATAACACTCTCAGAATCTTGGTTTCAAGAAATAGAAGAAAAATTACAGCTTTTAGCAGACAAACCGTTGGAGTTGATCCTTGGGGAGAAAAATAGGACATTAGGAAATCCGGAATCTATTGCTAAGTGACGTTCTTTTTACCCAAATGCAAATGTTCAATTATTACCCGATGCAGATCATTTTACCCAGGAGGAAAGCCCTGAAAGTTTTGTGTTTGCGCTTAGACGAATATTAAAAAAAAATAAAGAAAATAAGAATTCAATATAAATAGTAATAAGAAAAACGAGATAAAATGAAATACCAAATTACAATGTTTTCCGATTTTCAATGCCCTTATTGCTACATTGCAAAAGGAACTGTTGATAGTCTGAGGGAAGAATACGATATTGAAATTAGCTTTAGAGGATATGAAATTCATCCAGACATACCTGAAAATGGAATTACGTCTAAAGATTATTTCCCAAATGCAAAACACAAAAATGTTCAGCTACAAGAATTTGGACGCCAAATCGGTTATGAATTTGCTGATATAACTGCTATGCCTAATTCAAACAAAGCATTACAAGTTGCAGAGTATGCAAAAGAGGTAAACAAATCGGATGCTTTTAATACGCTAATGTACAAAGCGTTCTTTTTTAAAGATATAAACATAAGTTTAATTCCTGAAATAAAAAAAATGGCATTGTTAGTAGGTATTTCTGAGGCAGAAGTTGATCATGTTTTTGCTACTAACAAGTATAAAGAAATATTAGAATCCAATAAAATATTTTGTAGCGATAATAAGATCACTAGTGTTCCAATTTTTATCATTAATAATATAATTATGGTTGTTGGAGCTCAAAGCGCTGAAAATTTTAAAAGAGCCTTTGAACAGTTAAAATTATAATTAAAGGGTTATGATTATATTTTTTTTTTAGTTTCACTAAATTCTAGCTATATCAAAAAAGCTATTAGCGGATGTATTTTTTCGTTTTCTGTTGGTTATAATCATTAAAATCAAATCCAATTATAAAGTCTTTGTTTGTCACTTTTATTAATTTTATTCTATTTAGTATTTCGGCTTCGCCAAAAACTTCTTTTGGAAATTTGTAATCTACTTTTTTTCTTTTTTTAGTGTCAAATAGAGTCATTTTATCTATTGGTTTAGGAACGTCATTTTTAGAGTATAATAGAACCTCCTTGCTTGAATCAATATCAATAAAAGCAGAATTTTCTTCAATTAAGTTTTTCGCTGTTTCTTTTTCATAAATTTGAACCATATGTGGATTTCCACTTCCATAAGACTGCACGAAAACAAATGAATCATCAAAATCAGCAACGACATATCCAATATTTTTAATTAACAAATCAACTGAGCCACTACTAATAGTATCAATAGTTTTTTCGCCTTTTTTGTAAATTAGATATTGTTCATCATTGTTTGTTGAATATATTACTGAAAAACCACCTTTTAAATAAACATCATAATTTTCAGTTGTAGAATCTTTCTCGTTAGTGTTTTTATTTTTGTTACTTTCAAGTTTAACTTTATTACTATCAATTTTTGGATTAACTTCTAAAATTCCATTTTCAGTATTTCCCAATAAAGATTCTTTCTTATCTGTTCTACAAGAAAGAATTATAAATAGTATTAATATTATAATTTTAGATTTTTTCATTTTTGGGGCGTATATCTGCTAACGTTTTGCGACTTCACCAAGTGGTGAACTTCGCAACCGAATATTTTCGACTAATATAAAATTTCTTGCGAAAGATAAACGTGAATTTACCACATATTTCGCCATTTATGCAAACCGCTGTTATATGCTGTTCTTATAGGTCAATCTCAAAAAGTTGCCAACTTTCTATACCAACTAGCTTTTTTGAAATAATATTCGGATTTTGTTCTTTTATTAATTTAAATACGCCAAATTCAAAATCATATTCATCTCCTGCGACACACCATTCTGAACATATGATTAAATTTTCATTTCCAAATTTCGGAAAAATTGAACGTGCAATTTCTATGAAGCCTTTACGAACTTTTTCGTTTTCGTAAAATGCAAACCAAGTATTGAAATGATCATACAATCCTGTCAAGATTATTACGTCATTAAAGAAAATCAGATTTATTCCGCGCATCTGATTTTCATATAAAGGATATGAAATTCTTAAATACTGAACTCCATTATCGCTTTTCAAAATTTCCGATTTCCAATTTTCATTATTGTAAATTGAATAATTGGGAATTGGCTTTTCAATTTCTGTAATCAAATCATTACCTTTCATAGACTCACGAATTTGGTCTTTTGCTTCACCCTCTAAAAAAGACAAATCTAATTTTAGATTGTTTTTAATAGAATGGAAATATTGCTCGCAAGATTCGAGGTTTTTATAATTTTGATTGTTACCAAAAAGTTGCATCCAGACTGCCATAGGTCTTTTTTTTTAAGAATAGCATATAACTAGTAAATATGCGCCTGTTTTTACGTTTTCCTTAAAAGCATAATCCAAAAGGAAGTTCTTCCTGTTACTAATTTTAGCTCCTCAAATATATTAAAATATTCTTACAAATAATTCCAGTATTAGTATTTGAAGAAAAATCAACAATTTAGCAGCGTTCGCGTGAAGGATAGAGGCAAGCTACCGAAGTAGCGCCGAAAGCCTGACAGCACTAAGTTAAGGGGCATTATCTAGCCAAAGTAAAGTAAGCCCCTTTGCTTAGTGCTGGCACGCCCAAATATCACAAATCCTAAAATTTATGAAATTCGTGTTATAGCATATTCTTTTCCCAACAGCCCACAAAAAAACGACTTAGATTGCGCTAAGTGGTTTGGTGTATATATGGAGTGTTGCTTACATTTTTTTCATTTGATCTTTCATCATTTTGATTTGATCGGTTAGTATACCTTGTTTGTCAAGCTTTTTGGCTTCGTTCAATAGGTTGGTAGCTTCAAGTTTACGTCTGCGGGTCATGGCTACACCGGCAAGGTTGAGTTTGGCTACGGCCAAATCTATGTCCATTGATAGTCTTAATTCAATTGCATTTTTGAAATATTTTTCGGCTTGCGTCAAGTTGGTTTGTGACAACATAATACTGTGTAGGTGATTAAAGTATCCTTGTTGTTTTTTTCTTTTAAAAAGTAAAAGATTGCAACGAATAGCAGGAAATAGCTCCTAAATAAAACAATGTACTGATGTGTCAAACTAGTGCAAAAAAAAATCCCCAATACTTTCGTAATTGGGGATTTAGAATATGAAGAGAGGGCTTATTCGTTAACGATAACCCATTCTCCTGTTGCTAGTAAGCTTTCGGCTTTTTTAAACTTCATTGCTTCTGTTTTTCCAGTTGCTACTTGCTTTAAAGTTACCGTATCGTTACGGTTAATTTTTGGCATGTCTCTAACAATTGTTTCTGTTACTGGACGTTGCTGAGTTTCTCCAGCTTCACGGTTTGCCTTTTCACTATTGACAATTTCATCCTTTGAAGTTTGGTAGTCTTCTTTTTGAACGACTTCTTTAGCTTCTTGAATTTGTTGGTTTTGCTGTGCAGGTAAGTCTCCTTTAAACAAGAACGAAATTACTTCTTTATTAATACCGTTTAACATGGCATTGAATAAGTTGAAGGCTTCAAATTTGTAGATAAGTAAAGGATCTTTTTGCTCATGAACGGCTAATTGAACTGATTGCTTCAACTCGTCCATTTTGCGTAAGTGTTTTTTCCAAGCTTCATCAACAATAGCCAATGTGATGTTCTTTTCGAAATCAGCTACTAACTGTTTTCCGTTACTTTCATACGCTTTTTTCAAGTCGGTTACTACGTTTAGGGATTTTACACCATCTGTAAACGGAACCACGATACGCTCAAATTGATTGTTTTGATCTTCGTAAACACTTTGTATGATAGGGAAAGCTTCTCTAGCACTACGCTCTGTTTTTTCAGTATAATATTTTAAAGCTTCTTTGTATACTTTTCCAGTTAATTCAATTTCTGTCATTTTAGCAAAATCACTTTCGCTAACAGGAGAGGTAATTGAGAAATAACGAATCACATCAAACTCGAAGTTTTTAAAGTTGTTAGATGGTTTTGTGTCTTGAACTATCAATTCACAAGTATCGTACAACATGTTTGCAATGTCTAATTTTAGACGCTCACCAAACAAGGCGTGACGACGACGTTTGTAAACTACTTCACGTTGTGCGTTCATAACATCATCATATTCTAATAAACGCTTACGAACACCGTAATTGTTTTCTTCTACTTTTTTCTGAGCGCGCTCAATAGATTTGGTCATCATAGAATGTTGGATTACTTCTCCTTCTTCTAATCCCATTTTGTCCATTACTTTAGCAACTCTTTCAGAACCAAATAAACGCATTAAGTTGTCTTCAAGAGAAACGTAAAACTGAGAGCTTCCTGTATCTCCTTGACGACCAGCACGACCACGCAACTGTCTGTCTACACGACGAGAGTCATGACGCTCTGTACCTATAATAGCTAATCCACCTGCAGCTTTTACGGCAGCAGATAATTTAATATCGGTACCACGACCAGCCATGTTAGTTGCAATTGTCACTACTCCTGGATTCCCTGCTTCTTCAACGATTTGTGCTTCTTGCTTGTGCATTTTAGCATTCAATACATTGTGCTGAACTCCTCTCATTTTTAGCATTCTACTCAATAATTCGGAGATATCTACAGAGGTTGTACCAATAAGTACTGGTCTACCTGCTTTAGATAATGCCGTAACATCTTCGATTACTGCATTGAATTTTTCACGAGTAGTTTTATAAATAAAATCTTCTTTATCTTGTCTAGCCATTGGTCTGTTAGTAGGAATTTCTACTACATCCAATTTGTATATTTGCCATAACTCCCCAGCTTCTGTAACCGCAGTTCCGGTCATTCCACCTAGTTTGTTGTACATTCTAAAGTAGTTTTGTAAAGTCACGGTAGCAAATGTTTGCGTTGCTGCCTCAATTTTCACATTCTCTTTAGCTTCAATCGCTTGGTGTAACCCGTCAGAATAACGACGACCATCCATAATACGACCTGTTTGCTCATCTACAATCATGACTTTATTGTCCATGATTACATATTCATTATCTTTTTCGAATAAAGAATAGGCTTTCAATAATTGTGTTAACGTATGGATACGTTCACTTTTGATTCCGAAATCTTGAAACAATTTTTCTTTCTCTTCTGCTTCAGCATCTTTCTCCAAGTTTTTCTTTTCGATAGCTGCAATTTCAGTTCCAATATCTGGAAGTACAAAAAAGTCAGCATCAGTATCTCCTGAAAGGAATTGGATTCCGTTATCAGTCAATTCTACTTGGTTGTTTTTTTCTTCAATTACAAAATACAAAGCTTCATCAATCTTGTGCATTTCGCGATTGTTGTCTTGCATGTATTGGTTCTCTGTTTTTTGAAGTAATTGTCTAATTCCTTCTTCACTCAAAAACTTGATTAACGCCTTATTTTTAGGTAAACTTCTATAGGCTCTTAGTAATAAAACACCACCTTCTTTAGTTTTTCCTTCTTTGATTAATTTTTTAGCTTCCGCTAAAAATCCGTTTGCTAACTGACGTTGAATTGAAACTAAGTTTTCAATTTTTGGTTTCAATTCATTGAACTCATGACGGTCTCCTTGTGGTACTGGACCAGAGATAATCAATGGCGTTCTTGCATCGTCAATTAATACTGAATCCACCTCATCGACAATTGCGTAGTTGTGTTTTCTTTGTACTAAATCATTAGGCGAGTGCGTCATGTTGTCTCTTAGGTAGTCAAAACCAAATTCGTTATTGGTACCGTAAGTAATATCAGCATTGTAAGCCGCTTTTCTTCCTTCTGAACTTGGTTGGTGATTATCGATACAATCAACAGTCATTCCGTGAAATTCAAATAAAGGTGCTTTCCAAGTACTATCACGTTTTGCTAAGTAATCATTCACGGTTACTAAGTGTACTCCGTTTCCAGTTAAAGCATTCAAGTATAGCGGTAGAGTCGCTACTAATGTTTTTCCCTCACCTGTTTGCATTTCTGCAATTTTCCCTTGGTGTAAAACCATACCACCAATTAATTGAACATCATAGTGAATCATGTCCCATGTGATCTCTTTACCGGCAGCATTCCATTTGTTTTGCCAAACAGCTTGATCACCTTCTAAAGATACATATGCTTTAGTTCCAGAGAATTCTCTGTCTTTAGCTGAAGCGGTAACTTTAATTTCTGAATTGTCTTTGAAACGTCTTGCTGTTTCTTTTACAACTGCAAAAGCTTCAGGAAGGATTTCTAATAATGTTTGTTCAGAGATTTCGTAAGCTTCTTTCTCTAAAGCATCAATAGATACATAAATATCTTCTCTTTTGTCGATATCTTCAATAGATTCAACTTCTTTTTTAAGAGTAGCAATTTTCTCATCGATATTTGCTCTAGCTTCTTTCAGCTGATCTTTAAAGAAGAAAGTACGTGCTCTTAACTCGTCGTGAGACAAAGCGATTAAGCTACTTTCAAAAGTTTTTATTTTAGTTAAATAAGGCTGTAGTGCCTTAACATCTTTCTCGGACTTGTCTCCGACAAAGGCTTTAATAATGCTATTTATGAAACTCATAATATGGTTGTATTTCTAATTTATTTTCTGTTGTAAATTTAACCAAAAAAAAAGCCTCTTTTGAGACTTTTTCTTAGGTAATTTTTTAATATTCATCCTCGTTCCAAAGATAATCTTCGTCAGTAGGATAATCCGGCCAAATTTCTTCCATTGATTCATATATCTCGCCTTCGTCTTCAATAGACTGTAGGTTTTCTACCACTTCTAATGGAGCACCAGCACGTATAGCGTAATCGATAAGTTCGTCTTTGTTAGCAGGCCACGGTGCATCACTTAAATAGGATGCTAATTCTAATGTCCAATACATCTTTTGTCAATTTAGTTTTGTGCAAAAATAAATTTTTTACTGAAAAAGACAAGTAAAAAATCATTTATTTTATAAAAAAGTTAAGAACGTTTGTAATAATTACTGATTTTTGATTTTCAAATTCTGATTTTTAAGCGTGAAACAATCTTTATTTCGATTATTTTAAAAGCTAAAATCGTTGTTCTAAAATTAAAAAAGCTACTTTCTAGGTATCCATTTAACTTCCTCAGCGTTCAAGTCATGAGACAACTTCCGTGCCAAGACAAATAAGTAGTCAGAAAGTCGGTTAAGGTACTTGATAGCAACGGGTGCAACGGGTTCATTATGGTCTAAATGTACTGCTAATCGTTCTGCGCGACGACAAACACAGCGAGCAATATGACAATATGACACGGTAGTATGACCACCAGGTAACACAAAATGGGTCATTGGCGGTAACGCAGCTTCCATATTGTCAATTTCGTTTTCTAGTAATTCAATGTCACTTTCTTCAATGCCTAATTTTTGTAATCTCAATTCTCCGTTTTTCATCACTTCCTTTTCAGGTGGTGTAGCTAAAATAGCTCCTACGGTAAACAAACGGTCTTGAATTTCGATTAAGATTGTTTTATAATGTGCGTCCATATCTTGATCCCGAATCAATCCTATGTGCGAATTAAGTTCGTCTACGGTTCCGTAGCTTTCTATACGAATATGGTCTTTTGGGACTCTGGTTCCGCCAAATAGGGCAGTGGTTCCTTTGTCGCCAGTTTTAGTATATACTTTCATAATATTAAGGGGGTAAAGGCTGGTTTATAAATTATATTTTAAGCTAATAAAATCAACTTTCGATATACTATATCTTAAAGCTGGTTTAGATAGATTATAAAAATCAGTACTAATTATTCTTATAAATTCCCTCAAAGATAAAGGAATGCTAGGGAAGGAAAAAATGATTTTTAGTTATATAACAGTAAAAAAAAAGCTATTCTTTCGAATAGCTTTTTGATAATTAAATTGAAGTTGGATTAATATCCAAAAATTTCTTCTAAGCTTAGTTTTTTAACTTCACCTAGTTTTTTCATTTCCTCTAATGATAAGTTTTTTTCTGAGGCTACAATGGCGTAAGTATAAGGTTTGTTAGAGATTTGTTTTGTTTCAAATGAAACTACATCGCTCATGCTAATTCCGTCAACTGTACTATACGTTTCTTTTCTGATATCATCAGTAAGACCCAATTCTTTTGCTGCTAGGTAGCTAAAGATGATGTTGTCTTGTGTGATTCTTTCTGTTTCGATATCTTTCTTTACTTGTGTTTTTGCTAAAGCTAAATTTCCATTTAATTCCGGCATTTTGTCTAACAATTCATTCATACTTGCTGTAGCGTCTTTGAATTTATCTGCCTGACTTCCTACGTATCCAATATAATAGTATTGATCGTCTTTCTTTTGTGGACTAACATAGTACCCAAAAGTGCTGTACGCTAATGCTTTACTTTCTCTAATAGTTTGAAAAACAATAGACCCCATTCCGCCACCAAAATAGTTGTTGAATACATTTACAACAGTGTTTTGTTTTGCGTCATATTTATCTGTGTTTCTAATCCATCTTGTTTCTGCTTGAACCATATCATAGTCAGCAAAAAGTACTTGGTTTTTAGTTTGTGCTTCTTGTTTGAATACTTTTGCAGCATTTGCAACGGTAAATTTAGAAGGGATTTTGTGAATTTTTTGTAAATCAGTTACTAATGATTTAATGTCTTTAGGTCCGTAATAAATAACTGTTTGCTCATAATTGTTAGTATTCTTGATAGTCTCAATTAATTCAGCCGCAGTTGTTTTTGCTAAAGCATCATCACTAAGGTTGTTGTTGAATTTGTTTTTAGCACCATACATAGCATAACTAGTTAATCCTTGCATAATTGCATTTTTATTCGCTTTTGCATCAATTCTTGACTTTGTAATTCTAGCAATTAATGCTTTTAAGGCCGCTTCATCAGGTTGTACGTTAGTAATTACTTCTTCATAAAGTTTTACTGCTTTATCAAAGTTTTCTTGTAATCCTTCGATCGTAACCGTTGTATATTCTTCTCCAGTATTTACATTGAAACTACACGCGATTGTGTAAAATTCTTTAGCAATTTCTTCAGATGATTTTTTATCAGTTCCTAAAAAACTAATGTATTGAGTAGCTAATGACTGTTTTAAATCATTTAGTGTTCCTACTTTATATCTGTATTTCAAACGGAAGATTTGGTTGTCTTTATTGGCAACATATAAAACAGCAGCAGCGCCAATGTTTGATTTTTGAATGTCTTTATCAAAATTCAAAAAAACAGGTTTGCTAGCGTTACTTGGCATCGCATCAATAGTAAGTACAAATGGAGATTGTTTATCAGCGTTTGTTTCTACTGGAGTAATTTGTGGCTTTTCGATTTTTTCAGATGCAGATTTCTCTCCTTTTCGTTTAAAAACAGCTACATAATTATCTCCCAAGTATTTGTTTGCAAAAGCAACAATATCTTCTTTTTTTACTTTAGATAAATCATTTACATAAGCTACTTGATCTTTCCAATCTAATTCTGACGTAAAAGCATCCATTAAAAGGCTAGCTCTGTCAGAATATTTTTCAGTTTCGTAAATTTTATCTTTTTTGATGTTGTTAATGATTGAGGTAATCAACTGATCATCAAAGTTTCCTTTTTTAAGATTTTCAATTTCATTTAAAACTAACGACTTCACTTCCTCTAACGATTGCCCGTTTGTAGGAGCAGCCGATAAATATAAAATTCCGTGATCAATAAGCGTATACGTAAACGCACTTGCATTTAGTAATTTTTGTTTTTTAACTAAGTTAAGATCTAAAAGTCCTGCCTTACCATTTGTTAGAATTTTACCAACTAAATCAGCTAAAAGAACATCTTTGTCTTTATTTCCTGGTAATCTATATCCTAATGTCAAATCTTCGGCATCTGGACCTACAATTTCTTTTATAATAGGTGCAGTGATAGGTGCTTCTTGTTCAAAAGTATATTTCTCGAAAGGCTTGGCTTGCATTTGACCAAAAGTCTTGTCAATTTTAGCAATTACTTCATCAGGATTAAAATCACCAGATAAAATAATTCCCATATTATTAGGAACATAATATTTGTTGAAATACTTTCTAATTTCTACTAATGAAGGGTTTTTTAAATGTTCTACAGTTCCAATTGTAGTTTGGATTCCGTAGTTGTGTTTTTTGAATAAATTAGAGAACAACTCTTCAAATACTTTACTACCATCACTATCTAAAGTTCTGTTTTTTTCTTCATAAACAGCTTCTAGTTCAGTATGGAATATTCTAAAAACTGGATTTCTAAAACGTTCTGCTTGAACGGCTAAATATTTATCTAATGAGCTACTAGGAACATCATCAGTATAGACTGTTTGTTCGAATGATGTAAAGGCATTTGTACCTTGCGCACCCATTGCTGACATCATTTTGTCGTATTCATTAGCTATAGCAAATTTACTTGCTGCTCCAGAAATAGAATCTATAGCCTTATAGATTGTTTTTCTTTTAGCATCGTCTTTAGTTTGGTTGTATTGCTCATATAAATCAGCAATTTTATCAAGTTCTACTTTTTCTTTATTCCAATCAAGAGTACCGTATTTGTCAGTACCTTTAAAAAGCATGTGCTCTAAGTAATGCGCTAAACCAGTATGTGTAGCAGGATCTGTTTTGCTACCTGCTTTTACAGCAACGTAAGCTTGAATTCTTGGGTCTTTGTTCGTTGGGCTTAAAATAACGGTTAAGCCATTTTTTAAAGTGTAAAATCGTGCTTTTGCAGGATCATTATTTACATATTTGTATTCGTAACCATTGCTTGTTTGTTTTTTCCATTCAAACTGATTTTGAGCAGTAGTTACCACACTTATAAATAATGTGAGTAGTACTAGAATCGTTTTTTTCATGTTTTTTTGTTTGTTAATTGTAAGTTGGTTTTATTTAAAAGAGGTTATTATACTAATTATTTATGCTGTGTTATCGTATCGCTTTCTACTACACCATCGCGTAAACGAATGATGCGGTGCGCATACTCAGCAATTTCTTCTTCATGGGTAACTAGAATCACCGTGTTTCCGTTAGCGTGGATTTCGTTAAAAAGGGCCATAATTTCTATAGATGTTTTACTATCAAGGTTTCCTGTAGGTTCATCAGCAAGAATAATAGACGGTTTGTTGACAAGCGCCCTAGCAACTGCCACACGTTGTCTTTGTCCACCAGAGAGTTGGTTAGGGTGGTGGTCCATTCGATCAGCAAGGCCTACTTGTTTTAAAACCTCTTCAGCTCTAGCGTTTCTATCTGACTTAGAGTAGCCGGCATAAATCATGGGTAATGCCACATTATCAAGCGCTGTTGTTCTAGGTAATAGATTAAAGGTTTGAAATACAAAACCAATTTCTTTATTCCTGATTTCGGCTAGTTCGTCGTCTTTCATTTTACTTACATCCTTACCATTTAAGATATAAGTTCCAGAAGTAGGAGTGTCTAAACAACCCAAAAGGTTCATTAAGGTAGATTTACCAGAACCAGAAGGCCCCATAAGTGCCACATATTCTCCTTTGTTTATTTCTAAATCAATTCCCTTTAAGACATAAACAATTTCGTCTCCAAGAACAAAGTTTCTTTTGATATCAGTAATTTTTATTAATGGGTTTGCCATTGCTATATAATTGGTTTGAATAAGATTTCTAAGTTTAAAAGTACAAAAGACTTTTGAATTAAGTATAAGTTGCTTAAAATAGATTTTTGTTACAAAAATAAATCAAGAGATGATAAAGAGTACCTATATATAGATCGCTATTTTTAGTTTTTGGTATCTTGTTAATACTTATAATGGCTAAAAAATGTTTTATGACATTGTGATGTAATATTGTGTTTTTTACACAAATAGCTGCTAATTTCATAATTATAATAATTATTTACAACATTAACATGTTTATATTGAATAAGATAACACTCCCTGTACATTTGTCTTATAATATTTAATAAATCAAAAATCAAACATTATGGAAAGTAAAAAATTATTTTTAGGAGCAGCGATTATCGCTTTAGGATTTACATCTTGTAAGAATGAAAAAGAAACTCAAGCTGAAAAAACTGTAGATACTTATGTGGTATATGTTGACTCATTAGAAAATGTTGCTACTGAAGATGCTATGGCAAACTGGCAAACAATTGAAGCTAATTATGATGCTAAAAGCAGTCAAGCTGAAACAGCAATGGCAGATTTAAGTGATAATGCTAAAGCAAAAGAAAGAATAGAAGCTTCTAAAATGAAATATGAAGCGATGAAAGCAAAAATGCAAGATGCAATGCCTAGTAAAAAACAAGTAATGAGAAATTCATTGTTTGGTGAAGGTAAAGTAGGAGATGATATGAGTTTTGCATGGGTAAATGCAGCAAATATTCACGGTGTTTACCAACAATTTGTGCATACAGTTGAAGATAATAAAGACAGCTATTCTCGTGAGGACTGGGATGAAATCAAATTAATGTATGAAGCATTAGATAGTAGAAAAAATACTGTTGAAAAAGAAGGACTTTCATCAGAGGATAATATGAAAATTGCGGGATTAAAATTGAAATTTGCTCCTATGTTTACAGTAAACAGAATTGGTGCAAAATCAGAAGAAATGGATCAAGCAAAAAAATAACAAGTTGTTAATTCACTAAAAATGACAGTCAGTAATGGCTGTCATTTTTTTTGCGCAACAATCAGGCAAAGATTTAGTCTGTAATCTTATAGATTGCCATGATGTCTTTTAATATCTCGTCAAAGTTTATATTGAGGTCTATTAATTTTCCAGTGTGAATATCAAAAATCCAACCGTATACCTTTAGACTTCGGTCCCTATTTGCTTTTTGAACTTCGGCAGTTTTAATGATATTAATACACTGTTCTTGAACATTTAATTCAATTAAGCGCTTGTACTTATCCTCTTCAGCAGTGATTTTATCAAGTTCTTTATGATGTATTCTATAAACATCACGTATGTTTCTCAGCCAAGGATTTAGAATTCCTAAATCTGATTGTTGCATGGCTGCATGCACACCTCCACAGCCATAGTGGCCACAAACCACAATGTGATTTACTTTAAGATGCATCACGGCGTAATTAATAACCGACATAGAATTGATATCTGTATTGGGAACCATATTAGCAATATTGCGGTGTACAAAAACGTCTCCTGGTTCTAAACCCATGAGTTCTTCGGCAGAAACCCGACTATCGGAACAGCCAATGTATAAGAATTCAGGTGACTGTCCTTGTGCTAATTTATCAAAATAATTTTTGTCCGTTTGCATTTGTTTGGCAACCCAATCACTATTGTTTTGAAAAATTTGTTTGATATCCATAACTTGTTTTTAGATGTAAAAATAATTGACTAGGTTCTAATTATAAAATGCTCTTTGGGTTGTTCGTGTCTAAAAAATACTAATCCCCATTGAAAGGTATCAATCGTTACGGAAACTTTAGGGTGTTGCTTTATTATTTCCCAAGCTTCTTCCATGGCTGCTGACCAGTGAATATCATCAAATATCCAGACCGTTTCATTGGTAATAGTTGGTAATAAAAGTTCAAAATAATCTAAAGTTGCTTTTTTAGAGTGATTGCCATCAAAATAGATTAAAGAATAACCCTCTTTATTTTTTTCTGAATTAGTTGTTGCTGACGCTAATGCCAAATCTTTTTTTTCTAGATAAGAAGTAAACTCAATTACTACCGAATTAACATTGGTTAAATTGAAATTTTTAAATTGATTTTGCGCAACTCCGCTCGTTTCAGGACAACCTTCAAGTGTTGTTATTGTTGCGTTTTTATTTCCCAGTGATAAAGCTGCGGTGGCTAATCCTAATGAAGTACCTATTTCTAAAATTGTATCCGATTCAAAATAACGTACAATTCTCAATAACAATTCGGCTCTTTTTTTCGTAATCCCTGCTGTCTTTGCAATTTGTGCTACCGCTCGAGTATTCGATTTGAAAACACGAGATCCCGCACCAAAGTCGGTTACTTCAATAGTATTTGTATTGGTTAAAAGTGCTTTTCGGTATTGTTTTAAAACTGCGTATTCTGGTTTCTCCTTTTTGTCATAAAAACATTTAGTAATTAACGTAAATACAAACGGCGAATGCACGGCATGTTCATTTTTAGAATGCCAAAGGAATTTTAGGTAAGATTTTATTTGGAACCACATAGTTTTATAAAATTCAAAAGGCACAAAGGTACAAAGTTTATGAATGAATGTGTGTTGGCTTTTTAAAGTTTAAAAGATACTTATCACTTCAAAATTGAGTCAGATCAAAAAAAACTATATTTGCGCTCTCAAAATCAATAGCATTAAAATTTCAGAAGATGATGAATGAAGAACAAATACATGAAGGAGTAATCACATCGGAAGAAATAAGCCGTTGTATTGCAGTTCTCACACAGTTGAACGCAAATACAGAGCAAATATTTGACATTCCAAAAGACCAAAGAACTGCTTTGATTATGGCTGCAGGACTTTTCTCAAGACCAGATCGCGACGAACTCTCTCGTCGTAAAAAGGACGGGAAAGCAGTAGCAAAACGTAAAAAAGAAAAGCAAGATAGAACAGCACGCAAAGAAACTGGAATTAGATATGCTCGTGAGGCAAGTGTTTTTGTAGCGCCAAAATTGCTCGCTTTTAATGAATTAGAAAGTAAAGAACAACAGGAACTGGAAACAGCTAGAAATTGTTACGTATGTAAAACGCCGTTTACTAAAATGCACCATTTCTATGACACAATGTGTACAGATTGTGGGGATTTTAATTATGCCAAGCGTTTTCAAACAGCTGATGTCAAAGGCCAAGTAGCAGTGATTACAGGCTCTAGATTAAAGATTGGTTATCATATTTCTTTAATGCTTTTACGCGGAGGGGCAACAGTTATTGCTACCACACGTTTTCCTGTAGATTCGGCTTTGCGTTTTTCTAAAGAACCAGATTTTATGGATTGGGGAGACCGCTTAAAAATTCACGGACTGGATTTAAGACACATTCCGTCAGTAGAAATTTTCTGTAATTTTATCGAACAAAAATACGATCGCCTTGACATTTTAATTAATAATGCAGCGCAAACCGTACGTCGTCCTGCGGGATTTTATACACACATGATTGCTAATGAGGAGCGTCCTATTGCTTCTTTACCAATAGCTGCACAAGGATTGTTGCTAGATCATGCCAATTGTTTAGAGGAATTAAAAGTACTGACTTCTGGTGCTTCTTCTAATCAAAATATGCCAGTTACATGGCATGGTCCTGAGCCTGGGATAGGGTTGCGGGCTTCCGCCAAATTATCACAAATTCCGTACTCCTTTGATAACGCACTTGTAGCTACAGAAGTTTTTCCGGAAGGAGAACTTGATGCTGATTTACAACAAGTAGATTTACGTAAAACCAATAGCTGGAGATTAAAATTGGGTCAGATTGAAACAACTGAAATGATAGAAGTACAATTAGTTAATTCCGTTGCTCCTTTTGTATTATGCAACCGCCTTTCTGAAGTAATGAAGAAAGACAATACAGGACAAAAACACATTATTAATGTCTCTGCTATGGAAGGTAAGTTTCACCGCTTTTTTAAAGAAGCGCGCCATCCACATACTAATATGGCTAAAGCAGCCTTAAATATGTTAACACATACTGCCGCAGGTGAATTGGCGAAAGCCGGAATCTTCATGAATGCAGTAGATACAGGTTGGGTAACTGATGAAGATCCAGCAGAATTGGCTAAAAAGAAACAAGAGCTTGAGGATTTTCAGCCGCCATTAGATATTGTAGACGGTGCTGCCAGAGTAATGGATCCTTTGTTTGATGGTATCAATACGGGGAAACACTGGAGCGGGAAATTCTTAAAAGACTACGGGCCAATTCCTTGGTAAGAAAATTTTAGCAAAAAAATATTTTTTAACGCAATTCATCGACAGTAAATGGTTATTCGTCGTTGATTTGCTTTGATAAGGACTAATAACTAAACCGATTTACATAAATATTTGGTAATTTTATTCTGATTTAATCTTAAAAGAGATATTATGAATAGAATTTTACACAAATTAATGCAAACAATATTGTTAGGTATTTTTGCTTTTTATAGCGGTAAAGCTAGCGCACAGGAGATTCCTTTTAACTGTGATTTTAATGCCTATCTGTTCCAGAATAATGATGTTTATGCGATAGATTTAGCTTCGGGTAATTCCATATTAGTTGCTGCCGATGTTACTCCAGGAAACATAAATGGCGCGGGTTATAATCCTAAGGATGGTTATATATGGGGCTATTTATCTTCACCTTCAAATTCGATTGTTAGGATAGGTAAAAACTTTACAACTACCGTTTTCACAATACCCGAGCTAACTAGTGGTAATAAATACGTGGGGGATGTAAGTCCTAACGGAATTTATTTTTTTAAGGCGGGTGGTAAAACATATTATAAAGTAGATCTAGATCCAGCATCTGCTACATACACACAATATTTAGGAGAATTTGAACTTTCTACAAGCATGAATGTTCATGACTGGGCTTTTAATTCTTTGGATGGAAATTTATATACTGTAGAGCAAAATACTAATATTTTGTACCGTATTCATCCAGAAACCGGCTTAGTTGATGATCTGGGTGTTGTGCCTATTCTTAACGGAAATAAATATACCTACGGGGCCGTTTATTTTGATTTATCAGGAAGCTTTTATGTTTCGGCAAATCAAACGGGGACGGTTTATGTAATTAGAGCAGTTCAAGATTTAGATGGTACTACTACAATGAATTCTAACTTATTTGCTTTTGGACCTTCAAGTTCTAGCAACGATGGTGCTCGCTGTCCCACAGCTCCAGTGCCTCAAGAAATATGTGATAACGGTATTGATGATGATGGTGATGGTTTGATTGATTGCGATGACCCTTCGTGCTCAGGGTATGCTTCTTGTCCTGTACTTGAAACAAATGTTTCTGGAGGAAATGACGGGGGATTAGAAAGTAATAGTCGCCTTTCGGAACAAATAAATAAACGAAATTTTGATCGTCTAAAAAAAGCATATAAGTTTGATAAAACAACAGCTAAAAAAGTTTCTAAATCCTCTAAATATGCTCGTAAAACAGCCAGCTCAACGTTAAAAGATTACATCCCCTTTGGAGTAATAAAAGAAGATGGTGTGATTGAATCTACACCAGAGGATTTATTAGCAATTACAAATGCATCCGAAGTTTACTCTGTAGATTATCTCAGAAATAATAAAACAGTAGCTTCTATACTGGCCTTAAAAACAGACAACGGCGTTTATGAGCATACTAAGTTTATTTGTGATCGCTTGTTAGGAGCTCAAATAATTTCAGTTTCTACAATTGATATTCAGGAACAACCTTTTATTAAAACCATAATTAAAAATGCCGACAATACGATTGAGTATGTATTGAGTATTGCTGCAAAAAATACTAATGGAGGTGCTAACTTTGGTTTGGAGAGTCATTGGAATTTAGATAAATACGAGAAAAATATTGGTTTTTATAATTTCCAAATTTGGAGTAATTCTATCGATGATTTATATAGCTTAGGAGATCAGGTGGTTTATTTAATAAATGCTCAAAAAGAAATTTCGAGTTATGAGCTTTCATCGCCACCTACGGTTTTTGTTCGAAAAGGAAAATACAACAATGGAAAATTAGAGATGCAAATTGTAAATACAAATGCAACAAATCTAGTTAATTTTGATGCAGGACTGAGAAAGACAGAAACAAGTGATGAGGTAAAAATCACATCTTCGATAGATTTAGATAAAAAATACATCAGTACGCTAGATATTGAAACAGGAAACTTATTTGATATTGGTTTTAGATTAGGAGATGGGATTGCCACTCCAGATGATTTATTTATGTCAGATGGACCGTGGGGTGTTGATGCTCCTGAGGCAAATACAGTTGTAGATCATTATGCTATAATGCCTAATGAAACCGCATTTGATAGTGAAAGTTTTCCAATTGAAAGAAACTTAAACTTAACCGCAACTACTACGGATTATGTTTCTGCTTATAGAGCTTTAACTGCTCGATTTAGACCGGTTGATTTATCTGCTTATAAAAGCTTTCGATTAAAAGGAAAAGGAACTGGAATATTAGAAATTGTTTTTATTAAAAACAGTATTCAAAATTGGGAAGACCAATACAAAGCAAGCATTATTTTGACGGATAACCTACAAGATTTTGCTATTCCGTTTTCTGAGTTTACTTCAAGTTCTGGAACGCCTTTAGTTTTAGACGATGTTAAAACAATTGTGTTCAAAATGACTGCCGCTGACGGAAAATCAACCGTTAAGGAAATGGATTTACAAGCGATTCAATTCTCTAAAGAAGTGAGTTTATCTGTAACAGAATATGATGGAGAAAATAGGAATTCGGTTTTTGTAACACCAAATCCAATTATTGATAAAGCCGTACTTCATTTTAATGCAAAGGAGCAAGAAAAAATTAGTATCGATATCAATGATGTTTCAGGAAAAGTAGTTAAAAAAATAACTGTTGATGCTCAGGAAGGTCAAAATCAAGTGGGGCTTACTAAAGCTAATTTGAGTTCAGGAATCTACTTTTGTAAAATAAATAGCAAAGTGTCTCAATACAAAGTGATTAAAATACTGGTAAATTAACGTACTAGATTCATAGGTACAAATGGCTATACTTTCTAGGAGGTATAGCCATTTTTTATGTTTAGGACTTTATGATACGGAATCATTTTTCTGTGAGGGGTAGCAGCGGCATCCTTTTATGAAATGGAATGCAATAAAAGATACAGCGAATGAACCGACCCACTGTAACGATAGTGAAAGAGGGACACAGCCAAATATATAGACTATAAGCTACTTTAATTATAACATCCATAATAATGCTGATAAATTCTTTTAAACTAAGTTTTGTTATAGCATTAAACGTAATATCTTTACGTTTCTATAATTAGCTATTATTTACATGAAAAAACTATTATTTATTGCGTTTTTCGCAATTACGGCCACTGTTTTTGCTCAGGACAATACACCAAGTACGGTAGGGGAGCACTACACTAAGAAAGAAGTTAGTATTAAAATGCGCGATGGGAACACCTTGTTTACGGCCATTTACAGCCCAAAAGATGCCTCAAAAAAATATCCTATCATCATGCAACGCACGCCATATAGCTGTGCTCCTTATGGTGCAACCGAGTTCAAAAAGAGCATAGGTCCCAGTGAAACGATGATGAAGGAAGGTTATATTGTAGTATATCAAGACGTACGCGGGCGCTGGATGAGCGACGGTTTGTATGACAATATGCGCGCTTTTATACCAAATAAAAAAGAAAAAACACAGGTAGACGAAGCTTCGGATACTTATGATACTATTGACTGGTTAATAAAAAATGTGGAGAACAATAATGGAAATGTAGGGGTGTGGGGAATTTCATACCCAGGGTTTTACTCAACTTATTCGCTGTTGAGCAATCATCCTGCTTTAAAAGCGGTTTCGCCTCAGGCATGTATTAGCGATTTCTTTTTTGATGATTTCCATCACAATGGAGCTTATTTATTGAGTTATTGGAAAGCAACACCATTATTTGGTATTCAAAAAACGGAGAAAACAACTAAGTCTTGGTACCAATTGCCAGAAGTAGGAACAAAGGATGATTACCAGTTCTACCTTGATGCAGGTCCGCTATCTAATTTAGATAAGTATTACGGAAAAGACAATGAATTTTGGCAACAGCTAAAAGACCATTCTAGTTATGATGACTTTTGGCAAAAGCGCGGCATTTTACAACATTTAAAAAATATTAAACCTGCCGTAATGATTGTAGGAGGATGGTTTGATGCCGAGGATTTATATGGTCCTTTAAACACTTACCAAGCTATTGAAAAAACGAGTAAAAACTACAATACTATCGTTATGGGACCTTGGAGTCATGGCGATTGGGCTAGAAATTCGGCGACAGCTACAATTGGAAATATAAAATTTGGGGATAGTATTTCTGGTTTTTACCAAAAAAATATTGAAGCCAATTTTTTCCGTCATTTCTTAAAAGACAATGGAAAAGGGGAGAACAAATTACCAGAAGCGTATGTGTTTGATACAGGTTCTAAAGATTGGAAAACCTATGATGTTTGGCCTCCAAAAAATGCAGCAAAAGAAAGCTTTTATTTGGCTGGAAATAAATTATCTGCCACAGATAAAAAAGACGGTGCATTTCAAGAATTTATTAGTGATCCTAAAAAACCGGTGCCTTTTACGGAAGATATTAATCAAAAAGGGATTACACCTAGAAAATACATGACCGACGATCAGCGTTTTGCTGCGAGGCGTCCGGATGTTTTGGTTTTTGAAACCGAAAGATTAACCGAAGCGACGACTTTGGCTGGAGAAATTCTGGCACAATTACAAGTTTCTACATCAGGAACCGACTCGGATTGGATTGTAAAAGTAATTGATGTTTTTCCAGATGATGAACCAGAAACTGCTGATGTAGCTCCTTATTTAAAAATGAGCAATTACCACATGATGGTACGTAGCGAGGTGATGCGTGGTCGTTTTAGAAATAGTTTTACCAATCCAGAACCTTTTGTAGCCAATCAAAAAACAGCTGTGAATATTAAATTACAGGATGTGATGCATACGTTTAAGAAGGGACACAAAATCCAGATCCAAATTCAAAGTACGTGGTTCCCTTTGATTGACTTAAACCCGCAGACTTATGTCGATAATATCTTCTATGCAAAACCCGAAGATTTTAAAAAGCAAACACAGCGAGTGTATGATGATTCTAAAATTATATTTACGGTTGTAAAATAAAAGCAATTAGTATTCATTAAAAAACCCAATCCTGATTTTAGGATTGGGTTTTTTATTTTAAAGTAATAAACAAGTTTGTGCGTTCAGTATAATATTTTTGTTAGTTAAAGAAAACTTAATAGTTGTAGTTGCTTTAAATCTTAAAGTTTCTTTATTTTTTTAGAACGCTGTTGCAAAAGGGACTCTTGAATAAGTGTTGCGTTATCATTTGTAAAGCTGTTTTAAATTTACGTTAAAACTGAATCTTGAGTATTTTAGTACGTTTTAAAGCGTTAAATTTGAGTAAATTAAAAAAATATATTATGATAAGAAATGCAACCGCAGTGTGGGCAGGTTCTCTAAAAGAGGGCGCTGGAAAAATATCAACAGAAAGTAAAACATTAAATAATGCACAATATTCTTTTAAAACTCGTTTTGAAGATGGAGTAGGAACAAACCCTGAAGAGTTAATTGCAGCAGCGCATTCAGGTTGTTTCACAATGCAATTATCGGCTTTTGTGGGTGAAGCAGGACACGAAATTGAAAATATAACAACAAAATGTGACATCGACTTCCAAGACGGAAGCGTTGTAGGATCCCATCTAACTGTTCATGCAAAAATTAAAGGAATCACCGATATTGATTTTCAAGAATTAGTAACAAAGGCAGAGAAAAATTGCCCCATCTCGAAGTTATTGAATACTAAAATTACATCGACAGCTACATTGGCTTAAGCTGTTATTATTATTATTATTATTATTAAACAAGGCGTTACTAAATTCAGTGACGCCTTGTTTTTTATACTATTAAAGCTGTTTTTGAAAACAAATACTATCTTCGATATTTTCATATTGACCATAATTTGCAATTATAGCAAAACCATTTTTTTTATAGAGAGCAACGGCTTCGGGATATTTATGCCCCGTTTCTAGAATACAACTTTTATAGTTTTCTTCTCTTGCCCAAGATTCTAATTCGGTTAAAATTTTTGAAGCAATTCCTTTTCCTCGAGTTTTTGGATCTACAAACATTCTTTTTATTTCGGCAACATCTTCTTTATAAAATTTAAAAGCACCGCAGCCTACCGCAATTTGGTCGTCGTAGACAACAATAGCATTTTTGATGTTATCTGTTTTATTGAATTGAGCAAAAAAAACATGTTCATCACCGTCTCGTTCTTGAATGTCTTTATCAAGTAAGGCAATTAATTGAATGAAGTCAGGATTGTCTGGGGTTGTTCGTATAATTTGGATCATTAGAAATAGGATTTAGTCAAACAAGTCTGAGGATAAATAGCGATCTCCGCGATCGCAAATAATGGCTACGATTACACCCGATTCTAATTCTTCGGCAATTTTAAGCGCTGTTGCTACAGAACCACCACTACTCATTCCAGCAAAAACACCTTCTTCAAGAGCTAAACGTTTGGTCATAGCGCGTGCTTCATCTTCGCTTACTTCAACCACACGATCCACTTTTGAGGAATCAAAAATTTTCGGCAAGTATTCTTGAGGCCATTTTCTAATCCCTGGAATTTGCGAGCCATCACTAGGTTGTGCTCCTACGATTTGTATGGCTGGGTTTTTCTCTTTCAAATAAGTTGAGGTTCCCATGATTGTTCCTGTAGTTCCCATTGCAGATACAAAGTGCGTTACAGTACCTTCGGTGTCATTCCATATCTCAGGACCTGTAGTTTTGTAATGCGCTTTCCAGTTGTCATCATTCGCAAACTGGTTGAGCATGATGTAACCTCCTTCGGCTACTTTTTTATCGGCATAATCTCTAGAGCCTAAAATTCCTTCTTTGGCGGGAGTTAAGATTACTGTAGCTCCATACGCTCTCATAGTTTGTGTGCGTTCCTTAGTGGAATCTTCCGGAAGGATTAATTCAATATCAATATTCATTAACTGTGCGATCATGGCTAAGGCAATTCCGGTATTTCCACTGGTGGCTTCAATTAGTTTGTCCCCTTTTTTAATATCGCCACGTTCTAGAGCCGATGCGATCATGTTGTAGGCAGCCCTATCCTTCACACTTCCGCCAGGATTATTACCTTCAAGTTTTAGTAAAAGTTTCACATTTTTATTTTTAACCAAGTTAACAGTCTCGACTAGCGGAGTGTTTCCTATAAGGTCTAATATATTTTGAGGTTTCATATTATTTGATCTCTTTAATTTTTACTTCGGTTGTTGTAGTATTTAGCACCATTGATTTTGGTGGAATTGATTTAGTTACCCAAGCATTTCCTCCTATGATACTTTTTTTACCTATTACGGTCGTTCCACCAAGGATAGTGGCATTGGCATAAATACATACACCCTCTTCAACGGTAGGGTGCCTTTTAGCGTTTTTCATTTCTTTGCTAACGCTTAGTGCGCCAAGAGTTACTCCTTGATATATTTTGACATTTTTAGCTATTTCTGCAGTTTCTCCAATTACGATTCCGGTGGCGTGATCGATAAAGAAAGGAGAGTCAATTTTTGCGCCAGCGTGAATATCTGTTCCAGTGATGCGATGAGCATATTCGCTCATCAATCTAGAAAATAGTAATAAATCTAAATTGTATAAAACGTGGCTTAACCTGTAGATTGCAATAGCATAAAAACCGGGATAGGCTAAATAGACTTCTTCGATGCTGTTTGAGGCAGGGTCGTTTTCTAAAATATAATGGGCGTCTTTATTTAGCATTTCTAGTACAAGAGGCAATTGGTCTAGAAAACTTTTCCACATAGATTCACAATCTCCTTTGGGTTTTTTACATGCAATTAAGGCAACCTCTTTAAAGCGTTTTTCGAGTTCGTCAATGCTTTCTTCAAGAGGGGCATTGGTGTCAAACAAAGTATAGAATAATTGTTCTGTAAAAACTTCTGTTTTAGTTTTTATTCCGTAGTTGATAGAAGTATGGCTTTTTAAAGCACTAATATTTTGGATAATCTGATCTTTCGTCACGATTATAGGATTGAATTGTTAATATAAAAAAGGATGAATAAGGCATTGTATTAGTTACAGCAACAACAATAATGCAAGAAAGCTATTAAGCTTTTAGAGGTGTTAGTAAAAAGGTTGCTGCGGTACATAATTGCTTTTTCTAATATAATGCTTTACAAATATATTGAACTATTTTGGATTTTAGTATGCTTAACGTTAGGCACTTTTTTGTTTGCGCTCTTTTTAGTTTTTATTTAACAACTGTAGTTTAAATTGTTTTAGAACAGACTCTTTTTTTTGTACTTTTAATCCAAAAGAGAAGTTGTTTGTTTAGAACGACTGTTGTATTAAATAGGTATAAAAAAGTATAATGAAATTAAAAACGACTTTCATAAGTGGTCTCTCAAATAAAGAATTTTCTATAAGTCAAAGGGTGCTGGGAACGATGATTAGAAACCCAATCATGGCATTAATTAATAAAGATTATCCAGATTTTAATAATGCACAATCTTTATCAGTGGGAGAGCTGAACTTGTATCGAGAGAAATACATTGCTAATTTTTTACAAAAAGAAATAGGGGAGTTGTCGAGTTTAGAATCGGATCTTGTGATTGATTTTAATAAAGAAGAGTCTTTAGTCTCTCAAGTTGAAGATGAAGTTGAACTAAGATCGTACGGTCAAGTTATTGCTGATAAAGTAGCCGACTTTGGTGGAAGTTGGCGTTTTATTTCACTTTTTGGTTTCTTTATTGTGATATGGATTTTATCTAATATCTATTTTTTGTCCAATAATGGTTTTGATCCCTATCCATTTATTTTATTGAATTTAATTTTGTCATGTGTTGCTGCTTTTCAAGCGCCAATAATTATGATGAGTCAAAACCGTCAAGAAGAAAAAGATAGAGAACGTGGCAAAAAAGATTATATGATCAATCTAAAGTCAGAACTTGAAATTAGATTACTCCATGAAAAATTAGATCATTTAGTGATGCATCAGCAAGAAGAATTAATTGAGATTCAAAAAATCCAAATTGAAATGATGAATGATATTTTGAGTAAGATCAATAAATAATATTTTAAAAAGAATCACATTTAATAGTGGCGATAAGCATATCCTAAAATCATAAAAACGACATTTATAAAGGCTAAAATTAGAATGGTTTTTTGAGAAAAAATTCCTTTAAAAATAAATGTTAATCCCCAAGAAAATAGAAAAATTAAGGTGGTAAAAATGGCAGGATACATTTTAAAAGAAGCAATAAATTCTCCTTGAAATAAAAGTAAAAAAGCACGTTGAAATCCACAACCCAAACATTCTACCCCAAAGAGTGTTTTACTTAAACAAGGCAGCATGTATTTTTCTAAATTCATCAATTGTTTTTAAAATTGCGTTTATAAAATTTCAGGAAAGATATGCTTAAATAAACGAAGCTATATTAAATTTGTTACTTTTGGATTCTGATAGATAAAGATATGAAAAAGTTTATAATTCCTATAATGATAATTGCGATCATTGTTGCTTTTTATGAGCAAGTGAGCACCAACAAGAATGTATATGTAACCGTAATTGCTATTGCCATCTTTATGTTTGGAATGATGCAATTAAGTGCAAAAACACCGAGTAAAAATCAAGAAAAAGACGATAAAGATGTTTAGTAAAGGAGATAGTGTTTCAGTACTTGATGAGGCAATAAATGGCATAGTGATTTCAGTAAAAGGGAACGATGTTACTATAGAAACTGAGGATGGATTCATGATGACGTTTCTTGTTAACGAGTTACTTAAGGTAAACGGAACCAGTAATTTAATGGATTCTATTAAAAGAATCGATATAGATGAAATCACAAAGGAGAAAGAGATCCCAAAACCACGAAGTTTTGTTAAAGAACGCAAAGATAAAGGCGAAGGTATTGTTCCTGAATTTGATTTACATATAGAAAAGCTAGTGAAAAATAAACAGGGAATGTCTAATTATGATATTCTAACTTTACAAGCGGATACGGCAAAAAGGCATATTGAATTTGCAATTCGTAATCGCATCCCAAAGATTGTTTTTATACATGGCGTGGGGGAAGGAATTTTAAAAGCTGAACTGGATTTTTTATTAGGTAGGTATGATAATATTGATTTTAAAGAAGCTAACTACCAAAAATATGGTCAAGGAGCTACTGAAGTTTTTATCAAGCAAAACACTAAATAAGAGCTTTAATATTCATATAAAAAAAACCATTTTGTAGTATTACAAAATGGTTTTTTTATGCTTGAACATTATTAATTACTCGTATAAAGTACGCCCAAAGTATAATTATCTCCTAGTGAAAAACTGTAGTTTCCTTTACTTAAAGTAGTGTTTTTTAATACAATGGTATGCTTGAAACTAGATGGTCCACTAGTGGTGGTGGTTACTTCAATAAGTCCGGTTTTGTCAGTAACTCCAGCTACACCATTCCATTCTTGATTTACTGTTGGAGTAGCAGGAGTTGTTGCGTTACAAAAATAGTCTGCAGTTAGTAAACCAGCTGTAAATAAACGGTATGTTAGTCTGTTTTGAGTGGTTCCAATAATTCCTTTTCGAGGGGAATTAGCAACAGTGATTTCATTAATAATTAATGATGGATCAATAGAAAGCTCCATTGCTTCGCCGGTAGTAAATTTATAAACTTGATCATTAGTACTGCATTTATTTAACGCTTTTGTCTCGTCAAAACCAAAAGGTAATGTTGTTGCAGTAGTCACATAACTTCCAAAATTAAAGACATCATATACTTGTGTTCCTCCTGTACTTTTAGAAAAAGTAATGTTTTTAAAAACAATATTGTGGTTGTATCCTGTAATTCTAGTGCTATTGTCAGTAGCATCGGTTTCTTTTTTGGCTTCTTTGGTGATAACGATTGTGCCACCAGTTGCTATCCATTGGTCAGTAACAGCGGGAGTTATTGGCGGGATAGTTTCACAAATATTATCTGCCGTTACTGTACCATTGTAAAAACGATATACTACGCGATTAGTGGTGCTGCTTATTGTTAATGTTGTTTCAGTAAGATCAGAATCTTCATCAGTGAAATTTACGCTCGGAATTTCAACTAGTAGCGCTTCATTATCTTTTAATTTATAAATTATATCATTATCAGTACAACTTTGTGTTGCTGTAACATCTTCAAAACTGATGTCCTCTTGTATTAAATTTCCATCATCGCAGCTATTAAAAAGCATCACAAAAACCAATAGACCTAGTACTCTTTTCATTGTATATTTAATTTGATACAAAAATAGCTAAAAAAATGACAATTAATATTGGAGAATTCATAATTGATATTTCATTAACTTTGCAGCAATGAAAAAAGTATACCTCGATAACGCATCAACAACAGCAATACGACCAGAGGTCATTGAAGAAATGACTAAAGTTATGGCTGAGGATTATGGTAATCCATCATCTACACACAGTTTTGGTCGAAATGCCAAAAGTGTATTAGAATTGTCTCGAAAAGCAATTGCTAAAGAACTCAATGTCCCTGCTCAAGAAATAATTTTTACTTCTTGTGGCACTGAAGCAGACAACTGGATTTTACGTTCGGCGGTAAAAGATTTGAAAGTAACCCGAATCATCACTAGTAAGATTGAGCATCATGCGGTTTTGCATACAGTAATGTTATTAGAGAAGGAATTTGCAATTCAAGTGGACTACGTTGCGGTCAAACCAGACGGTAGTATTGATATTACTAATTTAGTAGAGTTACTGGCTAATCCAGCTAAAACATTAGTGAGTTTAATGCATGTTAATAATGAAGTAGGAACTGTTTTAGATTTGGCTAGAGTAGGTCAAATATGTAAGGAACACAATGTGTTATTTCATTCGGATACTGTTCAGTCTATAGGAAAGCAAGTCTTGGATTTACAAGAAATTCCTATTGACTTTATTGCGGCAAGTGCACATAAATTTCATGGTCCTAAAGGAGTAGGTTTTGCTTTTGTTAGGAAAAACTCTGGGCTGCAGCCAATGTTTTTTGGCGGTGAGCAAGAAAAAGGATTGCGCGCAGGAACAGAAGCAGTGCATCAAATTGCAGGAATGGCAAAAGCATTGACACTTTCTTATGCCAACCTTGATCAGGAAAAAAAGCACATTCAAGGATTAAAAACCTACTTATTAGAACAATTGACTGCTTCGTTACCTGGTTTTATTGTAAATGGAGACGCTAATGGATTTTATAATATTCTAAATGTATTATTGCCTTTCGCAGCAGATAAAACAGCTATGATACTCTTTCATTTAGATATGAAAGGAATTGCGGTATCAAGAGGTAGCGCTTGTCAAAGCGGTAGTATTAGGCCTTCTCATGTACTTGCTGAAATGCTTTCGCTCGAAGATTTAAAAAAACCGAGTCTTCGAATATCTTTTAGCCATTATAATACTAAAGAAGATATAGACTTGCTTATTGATGCTTTAAAAGGATTACAATAAAGTGATGTTTTAATTATTTATGATGTAAAAACACAAAACCCTAAACAATTTGTTTAGGGTTTTGTGTTTCATAGTGTGGTATTGATTATTTCCTTTTGGCTTTATCTCTATATTGATGCAAAAGTTTTCTGTTGAAATCATCTTCTGATTTTCGCAGTTTTAAGATTTTTGCAGCTGGAAGAATTTCTTTAAGATCTTTGATGTATTTTTTGCGTAAGCTGTATAATTCATCTTCTGAGTCTTCCATTTTGTCAATTAAACTCAAAGCATCTTTTTCGTTTATTTTATTTAATGTGATGTCGTTTAATTGTGTTTTACACATTTTCATTTTCTCGTGTCTGATTTCAAACTGCTTGTCGTCAAAGGAGTTGTAAACAGGCCAAAAACGTTGTGCTTCTTTAGTAGATAAGTCTAATTCAGAAGTTATAAAAGAGACTTTCATAGCTTTTATTTGTTCTTTTTTGTCTTTCATCCCTTCGCTTTGTGCAAAAATGCTAAAAGAAGTAAGAAGCAGTAATAGTGGTAGTATTTTTTTAAATTTCATGTTGTTTATTTTTAAAATTATCATGGATCATAATAGGCAATAAAGAAAGTTATTCTATTATATAATGCTCTAAATTGCCATTGTCAACTAATAGATCTTCTATAGTTTCCTGTTCTAAGGATGTGGTATTTTCTGTCTCTATATTTTGTAAATCTTCTGATTCTAGTGAGTTGATTAAATCATATTGACTCATGTTACTTTGATAACTTAGGTAATTTTCTAAAGTGGTATCGTCTAATTCAGTAGTAGCAATCTTTTTTGTTTGATTGAAAGCGATGGGGATCATCAAGCCAATTACAAGTAATGCTGCAACTAACATGATACTAGTTTTTCGTCTTTTGAAAAACGGAATCACTTTTGCTTCAGCGGTATCATTTTGAGGGATTTTAAGCATTAATTTTGCTGAGAAATCCTCAAAGTAATTCTCTGGAGTTGAAAATCCAGTTTCAATTTTTGTACTATTTTCGAGTTTAAATTCTTTCATAACATTAGTTTGACTTCAAAATGAGTAAAAGGTTTAATTTGATGTAACAAAGCTTTCTATTTTTTTTACAGCATGATGGTATGAAGCTTTTAATGCTCCTACGGATGTGCCTAGAATTTCTGAAATTTCTTCGTATTTTAATTCTTCAAAATATTTCATTTTAAAGACTAGTTGTTGTTTTTCTGGAAGCTTGGCTATGGCTTTTTGGAGTTTGATTTGTATTTCATTTCCGTCAAAATAGTCATCTGCTTTAAGATTATCGATTGCTTTGTCTTGAAGTGTCTGGGAACTTATACCGCTTTTTTTAGATTTTATATTTAAAAAACTAATCGCTTCATTTGTAGCAATGCGGTACATCCAAGAAAAGAGCTTACTTTCTCCTTTAAAATTTTTAAGATTTTGAAATACCTTCACAAAAGTGTTTTGCAAAACATCATCAGTATCATCGTGGTTGAGAACAATGTTACGTATGTGATTGTAAAGCGGTTTTTGATAGGTTAACAAGAGTTTTTGAAACGCTTCGTTTTGCGTTTTACTATTCAATAACTGTTGTATAAATTCTTCTTCTTCTGACAAAGTATGCTTTTATTTATATTAGAATAGAATTTATAATAAAGGTTTAATGTGATTTAAAAAATAAATTAAAATTCGAATTCATCTTCCTCTGTTACAGGTTTTTCAATTACGGTTTTTTTAGGCACTTCTGGTTTTACCACTTTCTCAGCTTCTGGTTTTGGAGCTTTGGGTGTAACCGCTTTTGGAGTTCCAACTTTTGGAGTGGTAGGTTTAACTACTGTAGGTTTAGGCGTGGTAGGATTAGTGTTAGTCTCAGCATCACGAGTATAATCTGTTTCTGTTTCAACTGGGGTTGGTGTGTATGTTTTTACAGGCACGACAACTTTAGGAGGCATAGGGATGTATACTTCGGTGATCCATTTTGAAGGATCTTTTACCTCTGTTTTATTAGTATTGTATATTTCTATATGGGTAATAGTAGGATCGTGCGTAAGTTTGTTTTGATTGAAATAAGCGAGAGCTTTATCATAAGCCGCTTTATTATGTGAATTGTCTCCAGTTAAAGTTGCTTTTACAGCTTCAAATGGTGCTAATTTAGAAGAAATAATGTCACTACCGGAACTTATAAATATTTCTCTCTCGATAGGTACAGCTATTGTGATGCGGGCTAATTGTGTTTGTTCATCATAGGTATGGTAAACAATAAAAGGCCTTCCTACTGTATTGATGTCATTTTGTTGACAGAAAGATTTAATCTTTGGAACTACAATTTTGAAATTTTTATTGATTTTCGAAATCTCCGTTGTAAATGTTTGTCCTAAATAATAGGTCATAGGTTTTTGTACTAATCCATCTACTTTTACATTAAAAGTATTGATTTCGTATACTAATGATTTGTCTAGGTTCTCAAGACTTTTTTCGAACATACTTCCTATAACTCGATCGACCCCTCCATTTAAAGCGGTATATACCTTGAAAGCAAAACTCATTTTACCTTTAATATTCCACGTAACTTTTGTGCCGCCTTTTGCATCTTTAAATGTCCAATAAACAGAAGATAAAGTTCCGTTGTAATTCATTTTTTGAGAAATGCTGTCGTTTTCTTTAGCAAAAAGAGTTTTCATGTCACCATCACCATCTTTAGATTCCCAAGAATATGCAGCTCCTTTACCAATGGTGTTTTCAGGGAAAATCATTTTTATTTCAGGATCTTCAGTTGCCCAAGAACCAAACTCGCTCCAGTTTTTATAATCATTTACATAGCTAAAGACTACAGCTTTAGGAGAATTTATAATTTTACTTCTTTCCACTTGAAAATCCCCTTTTTGCGTAGCAATAAATATGGACAAGGCTACTAAACTTAGTAAAAATAAAAGAAATATATATTTTAAAATTCTCATGTTAAGTGGTTTATTTGGTGTTGTAAAGTTAGAAATTTTATTAATATGCTATACTAAGTATAGAAAAAATATAAAATGCCTGCTTTTTTAATTTGTTGAGCGCATTTATAATCTTATAATGGTAAAAAAGCTTGCGATAACAGACGCTTTTCGCGTAATAAAAGTACTATGATTGTAATTCAATGAAAGCTTGTTTTTGACTGATGTTTTAATAATTCGGCAATTTATAACGCTTGCGTATGTTGATTTTTATAACTTCTTTAAAGAATATGTATATTTGTCAATAATAATATATTGAAAACTAAATACCATTAATAATGAAATTACAAAAAATAGCTGGATTAATCCTTACGGCTGGAGTTTTTGTTGCTTGTAATACACAAAAACCTGCAGCGAGCACTGCTACTGCAAAGCAAGATGTAAAAGCGTTTGATAATCTTGTAGAGCAATTTGCCGACATTAAAGTGTTGCGTTACCAAATTCCAGGTTGGGAAAATCTAACCTTAAAAGAGCAAAAATTAGTTTACTACCTTACACAAGCAGGAACTTCTGGACGTGATATTATGTGGGATCAAAACTATAGAAATAACTTAAAAATTAGAAAAGCACTTGAAAATATTTATCAAAATTATGCTGGAGATAAAGAAAGTAAAGACTGGGCTAATTTTGAAATCTATTTAAAAAGAGTGTGGTTTTCTAACGGAATACACCACCATTATTCAAATGATAAAATTAAACCTGAATTTAATCAGGCGTATTTTGCTGATTTAATGAAAACAACTAATACTGTTTTAGAAGCAGCTGTTGTAGACGTTCTTTTTAATGATGTAGATGATAAAAAAGTGAATCTTGATGAGTCAAAAGGATTGTTAGCTGGTTCAGCAATTAACTTTTATGATAAAGGGATCACGCTTAAAGAAGCAGAAGATTTTTACGCTAAAAAAACAAATGCAGATCCTAAAAAGCCACTTTCCTATGGTTTGAACTCTAAGTTAGTTCGTAATGCTAATGGTGAATTAGAAGAGAAAGTATGGAAAAGTAACGGAATGTATGGTGCGGCAATCGACAAAATTATTTTTTGGTTAGAGAAAGCTAAAGGAGTTGCTGAAAATCAAAAACAAGCCGATGCTTTAGGATTGTTGATTAAATATTACCAAACAGGAGATTTGAAAACATGGGATGAATACAACATTGCATGGCTTGACGCTACAGAGGGGAATATTGATTACATCAATAGTTTTATAGAAGTATATAATGATCCTTTAGGATATAGAGGTTCTTATGAAGGTGTGGTGCAAATTAAGGATTTTGATATGTCTAAAAAAATGGCTGTGGTTTCTGAAAGTGCACAGTGGTTTGAGGATAATTCTCCTTTAATGCCAGAACATAAAAAGAAAAATGTAGTAGGAGTTTCATACAAAACTGTTATTGTTGCTGGTGAGTCAGGAGATTCTTCTCCTAGTACGCCTATTGGTGTGAACTTGCCTAATGCTGACTGGATTCGCGCAGAGCATGGTTCTAAGTCTGTTTCTTTAGGGAATATCATTGATGCTTACTCTAATGCAGGTGGAAAAGGAAAGTTACAAGAATTTGCAAATGATGCTGAAGAAATTGCTTTGGCTGAAAAATATGCTGAAATAGGTGATAAATTACACACTGCTTTACATGAAGTTGTAGGTCATGCTTCTGGGCAAATTAACGAAGGTGTGGGTACGCCAAAAGAAACTTTAAAAAGTTATGCTTCTACTTTAGAAGAAGGAAGAGCTGATTTAGTTGGTTTGTACTATTTATACAATCCTAAAATTCAAGAACTAGGATTAGTTGATGACTGGAAAAAAACAGGAATGGAATCTTATGATAGCTACATTCGTAATGGATTAATGACGCAATTAGTTCGTTTAGACTTAGGTGCAAATATTGAAGAAGCACACATGAGAAACCGTCAGTGGGTGAGTGCATGGGCTTTTGAAAAAGGAAAGAAAGATAACGTTATTGAGAAATTAACTCGCAACGGAAAAACCTATTTCAATATTACTGATTACGTAAAATTACATGCCATCTTTGGAGATTTATTGCGTGAAGTGCAACGCATCAAGTCAGAGGGAGATTATGAAGCTGGAAAAGCTTTAGTAGAAAACTACGGTGTAAAAGTAGATCAAAAGTTACATGCTGAGGTTTTAGCACGTAACAAGCAGTTTGCTTCGGCTCCTTATAGTGGTTTTGTAAATCCAGTTTTAGTTCCAAAAATGGATGCGAAAGGAAATATTATTTCTATTTCTGTAGAGCAACCTAAATCATTTGAAGAGCAAATGCTTAATTACTCAAAAGATTTTAGTTTTTTACCTTTAGAAAATTAATACTCGAATAATTTACTGCATAAAAAAAGCCTGCTTTGTAGCGGGCTTTTTTATGCATTGAAACGAGTGAATTAACGTTTGAAAAATATTTTTATCAAAAATAAAATTCCAATAAAAAGTAAAAAACCCAATAGGATTTTATAATTCCCTTTGTAAAATTCTCTGTGTGTATTTATATCTTTTCTATAAGCAATTACCATTGCGATAACAAAAGCAATAAAAAAACAGCCAGCAAATATCAATTGTCCTTGACTAAACATAGTGTAAATTATTTTTAGCAAATTTAGTTAATAGTTTACCAATAGTTGCTAATTTGCCGTTTCATTTCTTAAAATAAAAAATCATGCAAAAACAAATCAATGCCGTCAAGGAGTTTCATACTGCATTTAAAATAGGACATAGCGAAGAACCGAAAGCCAATTTAGGCGCCGAAAAAAATAATCTTCGGTATGAATTAATGAAGGAGGAAAATGAAGAATATCATGAAGCAGTAAAAAATGAGGATTTGATCGAAATAGCTGATGCTTTAGGCGATATGATGTATATTTTATGCGGAACAATTATAGAACACGGACTGCAAGATAAAATAGAAGCTGTTTTTGATGAAATTCAGCGTAGTAATATGAGCAAATTAGATGAAAACGGAAATCCTATTTATAGAGAAGATGGGAAAGTACTAAAAGGGCCTAATTATTTTAAGCCGGATTTTTCTAAAATTTTAGCAGGCTAGTACATTTAAAAAAAAAGGCATAAAAAAAGCGATTTTCAATATATTGAAAATCGCTTTTTTGTATATTATAACGAACTATACTTTCACAGTCCAACCAAAAGTATCTTCGGTAAGTTTGTTTTGTAAGTTGGTTAATTTAGTTTTTAATTGTGCAGCGTATGAATTTGCTGTTTTAGGCAATTCGTAGTAAACATCTTGGTAAGAAAAACCAGCTATAGTACTCACTACAGCAGCTGTTCCAGCACCAAAAATTTCTTTCAAAGAACCGTCTTTTGCAGCAGCAACCAATTCAGAAACTAATACCGGACGCACATCAACTTCGATTCCGTCTTTTTTAGCCATTTCGATTAAACTTTTACGAGTGATTCCGTCAAGGATTCTTTCGCTAGTTGGTGCTGTATATAAGGTATCGTTAATTCTAAAAAACACATTCATTGTACCTGCTTCTTCAAGCATAGTATGTGTAGCATCATCCGTCCAGATCACTTGTTGGAACCCTTCTTTATTAGCTAAGCTTGTAGGGTAGAATTGTGCAGCGTAGTTTCCTGCTGCCTTTGCAGCTCCAATACCACCATTTGCCGCTCTACTAAAATGCTCTGCGATAAGTACTTTTACCTCACCAGAATAATATGCTTTTGCTGGAGATAAAAGAATCATGAATTTATAATTATCAGATGGATTAGCCATAACGCCGGTTCCAGTAGCAATCATAAAGGGTCTAATGTATAAAGAACTTCCGTCTCCTTTTTTAATCCAAGCTTCATCAATTTTTAATAATTGGTGTAAACCATTCATAAAAACATTTTCAGGTACTTCAGGCATTGCCATACGTGTTGCTGAATTATTGAAACGCTTGTAGTTTTCATCAGGTCTAAAAAGCCAAATAGCATCTTGTTCATCTTTATAGGCTTTCATACCTTCAAAAATTGCTTGACCGTAATGAAAAACGCGAGAAGAAGGATCCATTAAAAACGGCGCGTAAGGCTTGATAACTGGAGTTTGCCATTGACCATCAATATAGTCACATTCAAATAAATGATCTGTAAATACAGAACCAAAAGTTAAGTTGTCAAAATCTACTTCGTTTATCTTAGACGAAGCGGCTTTAGTGATGTCAATTTGTTGATTTTGAGTAGTACTCATAATAATATTTTATTTGTTTCGCTTTTAACGATGGTTATTTTTGGTATAAAAAGGGTCTACTTAATTATATTAGAATAAAGAAGTTTGGCTTCTGCAAAATTAAATAAAAATCAGTAATTTCCTTGCTAAAACACCATTAATTACCGCTTTTAATTCTGATTTATTGATATTATAACAAACTAAATTAAAATAGTATGTTTTATGTTAAATATGTAATATTATAAAGGCTATTTTAAACTAACTATAAAACCTTTAAGGGTAATTTAGTTAAATGTAATTTTGGTGGTTTTTAAGTCCAATAAAATAAATGCGTATACATTGTTAGGAGATTTATAAGGGATTGTTTTTGATGTAAATCCACTTTTTTCACTATTATTTTTATCGAAAATTACACTTGCAAGCAATAAATTAGAAGTAAAAAACTAATTGAGTCTAAGCGCTTTTGTATAGTTGTTTTTGAGTATTTTTGACCTAATCTAATCGCTAATTCAGTTGTTAGAGTTTTAAAAAATAAAACTATTTTGAAAAGAGAAATTATACAAACACTAGACGGGTCCACTACAATCCATATTCCGGAGTGGGATGAGTCATACCATTCTAAGCATGGAGCAATACAAGAAGCACAACATGTATTTATAAAAAACGGACTATCGTTGTTCAAGGATAAAGAATTGGCTATTTTAGAAATAGGTTTTGGAACCGGCTTGAATGCTTTTATAACCTATTTAGAAGGTGCTAAAATGAATCAAATTATCGATTATGTAGGAGTAGAGGCGTACCCAATATCATCAGAAGAGCTTGTTTCAATGAATTACGTAGCAGAATTAAATGCTTTAGATCAAGAAAATATTTTTGATCAAATGCACGGTTCGGCCTGGAATGAGAAAACCATTTTAAGTAATAGGTTCACCTTAACTAAGAGGCAGCAGTTTTTTGCAGACATAGAAGATAAAAATAAATTTGATTTGATATACTTTGATGCTTTTGGATACAGAGTACAACCAGAATTATGGAGTACTGAAATTTTTCAAAAAATGTATGACGCACTCAAGGATGATGGGGTTTTAGTAACTTATGCCGCTCGTGGAGTTGTGAAAAGAAGCATGATAGAAGTAGGGTTTGTTGTTGAAAAACTAGCTGGGCCTCCAGGTAAAAGAGAAATGTTTAGAGCTAAAAAAATCAGTTAATTTATAAAGTTAAGCAATTGATTAATAGTTAAATGTTTTATTTATGTAAAATATTTATCAAAAATATACGTTAAATTTTAATCATACATTTTTTAAATAGTGTATTTTTACAACAGTAGAAAATCAAAAAATAACCTGAAATTCTTATTTTATTATGTCTAAAATCATGTTTGATTACACAAAATCCATATTAGAAAGAGTTAGCTTTGATCCTAGTCTTTTTTGTAAAGAATTAGAAAAAGCAATTAGAACTTTATTACCATATGAAATTGAGCAATTACGAGAATGGTTGTTTGATTTTACTTTCGAAAAACCGGAATTAAAGCAATGTTTACTTATCGTAAATTCATAAATAAAAAGGAACCCATGTTTTAGGTTCCTTTTTTTATATTTAAAACTCAGCTTAAGTAATTAGTGGTATAAAAGAAGAGGGAGTAATACCGTTTTTCTTATTTTATGACAATCCGTCGATACTTTAACGTAGTTTGGCTTATATTTTGCATTATATAAAGTAACTATTTATATATTTACTTTATTATTAAAACAACCTACTAAACAAAGTGCCATGTCTAGATTGATCTATTTTTACACTAAGGATTCTCTTGAAAAAGTCAGTTTTAATCCTGATTTATTTACTAAGGAATTAAGAAAAGCAATGCGTAATTTATTGCCTTATGAAATGGAACACCTTAAAAACTGGCTTAATTTCTACACTAGTAAAAAGCCAGAGTTAAAGAAGTGTCTTATTGTTGTGGAGGATTAATTAATTTCGGCTTTTTGCCAAAGGGCTAATTACTTCTACATTTTGAAATACAATAGCGCCTTTTATAACACCAGTAATTGTACTTCTTAAAGCATCAATTATTTGAATTTTCAATTCACTTTTTGGGTAAATTAAACTTACTTCTCTAGCAGGTTTAGGCTCTTTAAAATGTCTTAACTTTAATTTGTCTGCTTCTTTTAGATCCAGTGTGTGTAAGAATGGCAACAATGTAGTTCCTAACCCTTCATCGGCTAGTTTGATTAATGTTTCAAAACTACCGCTTTCTATTTGAAAATGACTGAATTCATTTTTAGGATTGTTCTTGCATAAATTCAAAATCCCATCTCTAAAGCAATGACCGTCTTGTAATAATAAGATTTCATCTAAATTTAAGTCGGATATCTCAATTTCTTTTTTATCAAAATGTTCGTGACTTTCAGGAATGTAAGCCATGAAAGGTTCGAAGTATAAAACAATTTCTTTGATTTTTTCTTCTTGCAAAGGCGTTGCAGCTATGGCAGCATCAAGATGACCGTTGTTTAACTTGACAATAATTTCCTCAGTATTTAATTCTTCTATAATTAATTTTACTTTAGGGTATTTCTTAATGAAATTATTTAAGAACATAGGTAATAGGGTAGGCATGATAGTAGGAATGATTCCTAGCCTAAATTCACCACCTATAAAGCCTTTTTGTTGCTCAACGATATCTTGAATTCGATCAGCTTCATTAACGATATTTTTAGCCTGATTCACTATTTTTTGGCCAATTTCCGTTAGTTGGATTGGTTTTTTTGATCGATCAAAAATCAGAATACTTAATTCTTCTTCAATTTTCTGGATTTGCATACTCAATGTAGGTTGAGTTACAAAACACTTCTCAGCAGCTAGCGTGAAATTCTTATGCTCAGCTACAGCTAGTACATATTTTAATTGAGTAATTGTCATCTATAGTATTTTATGATACAAAGATAAAAACAATCAATTTGTTTTATAGTTTATTTCTAGCTTTGTTTTTTAAATTTGTATAAAAATTAACGATTATGAAAACGAATATTTTAGGATTACCAGTAAAAGAATCAGAATTAATTGTAAACGAATTGAATACATTGTTAGCAAACTTTCAAGTTTATTATCAAAATTTAAGAGGAATTCACTGGAATATTAGAGGGAAACGTTTCTTTGATTTACACGTGAAATTTGAAGAGTTATATAACGACTCTCAATTAAAAATTGATTTGATTGCTGAGCGTGTTCTAACATTAGGAGGGACGCCACTGCATACTTTTGAGGATTACATTGCAAACAATCAATTAGTAGTAGGAAAAGATATTTCTAAAGATGAAAAAGCAATTCACCTTATTGTTGCTTCTTTATCAGAACTACTAAAAATTGAAAGAATAATTTTAGATAAAGCAGCCGCTATTAATGATGAAGGTACTAATAGTATGATGAGTGATTTTATTGCTGAGCAAGAAAAAACAATATGGATGATGCAAGCTTGGTTAGAGGAATAATGGTATTATTATAATATAAAGTAAGCGCCAGATTATTAATGTATTAATAGTCTGGCGTTTTTTTTTAATGTTAAATTTTTATAAATTTTCTGCACTTGTTTTTGTTTTAACAAGTTAAACCATATTTTTGCATTAATGAAAGTAATTGCAAGTATCTTTTTATTCTTATTCATAGCCTTTTTGGCTACGCCACCTATTGTGACGATAATAGAAAAGTCATGCGATACCACATTAATTTTCAGTCTCTCTGAAGAAGAACACACCCAAAAAGAAATTAAAGTTTTTACTTACCATGAAGAAGTTCTTCCTGAGCTTTTAATAGGTAAATACAATAAAACTACATTAATACTATCTGAGAACTTGTCTAAACATGATAAGATTACTCGCAGTATTTTTTCGCCTCCTCCTGACATAGCATAGTACATACCGTTTTTTATAAATTTAAACATGAATTTGCATATCTTTATGCTTCAGTGTTTTGTATATTAATTATTATTGTATTATGACAAAGAAAATCAATCTTTTTGCTAACCTTAAATCAGATTTTGCTTCTGGTTTAGTTGTTTTTTTGGTGGCGCTACCTTTATGTTTAGGAATTGCATTAGCTTCTGGTGCACCACCATTAGCCGGGATTATCTCTGGTATTATTGGAGGACTTGTTGTGGGGTATTTAAGTAAATCACACCTTAGTGTTTCTGGACCTGCAGCTGGTTTAACAGCAATTATATTGACAGCCATCACTGATTTTGGGGCTTTCGATATTTTTTTAACAGCAGTGCTTATTGCTGGATTCGTACAGCTAGCTTTAGGTTTTATTAAAGCAGGTAGTATTTCAAACTATTTTCCTACTAATGTAATCGAAGGAATGCTAGCAGGTATTGGGGTAATTATTATCCTAAAACAATTGCCTCATGCTTTTGGTTATGATGCTGATTTTGAAGGCGATCAATCATTTGCTCAGGAAAATGGAAATAACACTTTTTCATCTTTATTTGAAGTATTTAACCACGTTCAACTTGGAGCTATTATTATAACAATAGTTTCATTGGCAATTTTAATCTCTTGGGATAAAGTTCCTTTTTTTAAGAAATTAAAATTAGTACCAGGTGCTTTAATTGCTGTTGCATCAGGAATTATATTAAATGAGATTTTTATCTCTTCTGGAAGTTCTCTTGCAATTTCAAAAGAGCATTTAGTTTCATTACCTGTTCCTACTTCTTTTGAAGAATTAAAAGGAATTATTGTTACTCCAAATTTTTCTGGATTTACAAATCCTAAAGTATGGGTTGTAGGTTTGACTATTGCTATTGTAGCTTCTATTGAAACTTTATTATGCATCGAAGCTTCAGATAGGATGGATGAGCAAAAAAGATATACAGACACTAATATTGAGCTTAAAGCACAAGGAATTGGTAATATTTTAAGTGCATTAATTGGTGGTTTACCTATGACATCTGTTGTAGTGCGTACCTCTGCAAATAATGCGGCTGGAGCCAAATCAAAAATGTCGGCTATCATTCACGGAGTATTATTACTTATAAGTGTATTGGCTATTCCAGTTATTCTAAATAAAATTCCATTAGCTACTCTAGCTACGATTTTAATCTTAGTTGGATATAAATTAGCTAAACCAGCAACTTTTTTACATTTCTGGGAAAAAGGAAAATACCAGTTCATCCCTTTTATCGCTACCTTGATTGCAGTAGTTACTACTGATTTACTTAAAGGTGTTGCATTAGGAATTGTAATTAGTATTATTTTTATCTTAAAAGGAAACCTAAAAAGAGCGTATAGTTTTAAAAAGGAAGAATATGAAGACGGAGATATTATTCATATTGATCTTGCACAAGAAGTTTCTTTTTTAAATAAAGCAGCTATAAAAAGCACTTTAAATGACATTCCAGAAAACAGTAAAGTAATCATTAATGCACAAGATACTGTTTATATTGCGCATGATATTTTGGATTTAATTAAAGAGTTTAAAGGAACTCGTGCTAAAGAAGAAAATATAAAGGTAAAACTTAAAGGATTCAAGGACGCATACGATTTAGAAAACACACCTGAAAATGCTAATCATGTTTCATTTGAGCATTATTATGATGTGGCAAAAAGAAAGATGGTTAAAAAAGAATCGGTAACAGAGACATTAGAAAATAATTAAAAAATAACTGTAGATTAATTAACGCATTTGATTTCAATAAATTTTATCGTTAGTTAGTCACTTTAAAACTTAAAAAAAATGAGTGATTTTTATAAAAAAATACTAGATAATAATAAACAATGGGTTGTTGATGCTTTAGAAAAAGACCCTAACTTTTTTGCCGACTTAGCTAAAGGACAAACGCCACCATTATTATGGATTGGATGTTCAGATAGCCGTGTTCCTGCAAATGAAATCATTGGCGCTAAGCCTGGAGAGGTTTTTGTACATAGAAACATTGCTAACATGGTTGTACACTCTGACATGAATATGTTAAGTGTTTTAGATTATGCGGTTAACGTATTAAAAGTGAAACATGTAATTGTATGTGGACATTATGGTTGTGGTGGAGTTAAAGCTGCAATGGGTAATCAGTCTATTGGAATTATTGACAATTGGATTCGTCATATTAAAGACGTGTACCGTTTACACAATACTTATTTAGACTCTATTGAAGATGAAACAGAACGTTTTAATGCTTTTGTTGAAATCAATATTAAAGAGCAAGTTTTTGATTTATCTAAAACCTCTATCGTTCAAGCAGCTTGGAAAAGCGGACAAGCTCTTAGTATTCATGGTTGGGTGTATGGATTGAATTCAGGATTTGTAACTGACTTAGAAGTAAATATCAGTTCGAATACAGATTTAGATGAAGTATTTCAATTGCAATTTTAAATATTAAATAAAAAAGCCACTTTATAAAAAGTGGCTTTTTTTTTATTCATTTTCATCTAGATTTTCATTAAATGCTGATGGTAACATCTTTGGGATAAATTTTATTAATATTGGGAGTAATAAACTACCTCCAGGTAAGAGAAAGATAGTCAATGATGGCACCGATTTACAGATGTCTAACAATTGCTTTTTAACCTTTTTCTTTTCTTTTTCGTCTAAATCTCTTCTAGTTGATAATGCTAGCAAAACCATCAATTCTTTACTTTGAACGATCTCTTTTACAAGTCGGTTCTTATTGCGAGTAATCAAAGTAATCACACTTTGTGTCGTCTGGTCATAAAAATGTTTAACAGGATTGGAATAGTTAAAATAGGCAATATCTTTTTTATTTAACGATATAAAAGAATTGGTACTATCAATGCTTTCAGTAACAAAATCGTCTGACACTGCAACTGATTGAGCAACCTTATGTAAAAAATAAGCCTCTTCGTTTTCTATTTTTCCATCGCTCCACAAAGCCATTCCTGCCATATCTATCAGATAATACTTCTCTAATTCAGAGGTAAAGTAACTCAAATTTAAATGTTCTAGATTTTGAACATTAACTTTTGAAAACTTACTGTAACGTACTGATGCCTCAAATAGCTTGATGAGCAAATCATCATAATTAGATTTTTGAGTTTTTGTTTTAAGGGATAATGAAACTAAGCTAATAACCGCTTCTTCTATCTTTTTTAAATATTTTTCGGGTATTTCACCGTGAATCAAGTATTGTCTAAAGGCTAAGATATCTACAAATAGCAGTGCATTAGTCATAATGTGAGAGAAGTTCTTACTTATAATGTCAATATTAGTTTGAACACGCTCATCAATAATTTTCTCTAGATTTAACGAGGCGGTACCATTAGGTAAAACTTTCTTAAACAAGTTGAATCCCTGCGGATGCATCTCATTGTAAAAATCGACTGCTTTATTTATAAAGGCAGTAGCATTATTTTCTTGTGATGTTAATTTGTAAACAGCATGCAAGGTATTCAGTAAAGCAACTTTTGGAATCTCATTTTGAACCCATCCTTTTGTTTGTATTGGTGTAGTAGTTTCAAACGAAATTACGTGTCCGTATATGAAACCTGTTTGTCGAATCTTGTAATAAAAATCTTCAGGACTGCTAAAAACTGTTTGAGGAACAGTACTTTGCATGCTAAAGTATTTTTCGATCCAGCCTGATGCTGATGGATTAATCATTGTGGTTATTTGAGGTGACAAAGCTAGTTATTTTTATCGCTTTGTTCATTAAATTTAAATTAAATAAGCATACACTATTTGTAAACAGCTAGTGTACGCTTATTAAAAGTATTGGGCAAAATTATTTTATAATTGCAGAGCAGGCTACTCTAGCTCCTGCATCTCCTGAAGGTTGCGATACAAAATCATCTGTTCCTTGGTGCACAATCAATCCTTTTCCAAGAATATCTTTTGTAGGATCACCTGAACCAATATTCCATTCATTAGTAGTCATGGTTATCATTCCGTTTCCATTTGCGTCAGCAGTGAAATTTCCAATATCTCCTTTGTGGTACTCACCAACACCCCATTTTCCATGCTTTTTAAAAGTAGGATTCCAGTGTCCTCCTGCTGAACTTCCATCTGCAGCTGAACAATCTGATTTTTCATGAATGTGTATTGCATGCACGCCTGGTTGCAATCCTGCTAACTTTGCGGTGAAGGTTACCATACCATTTTTTTCTACAAATGTTGCGGTACCAGAAACGTTGCTGTTACTTTTGGATTCAAAATCAATTTTTAAGTTTTTTGTATTAGCCGAATCACTATTTGTTTTACAGCCTACTACAACAGCTGCTAATATCATACAAGAAATAAGTATTTTTTTCATGGTTTAAGTATTAGTTATAAAAGCATAAAATTAGGGATTAAAGTGGTCATGTTTTATCAAAATTTTTAACAAAAGATACAACATTATGATGTAGTTGCTTTTATCTAATGTTGTAAAAGTATCTTGCGGTCATTATTCTGGTGCTCAAAATGGCAAGCTTATTTGGCAAATAAAAAACTGCATCACTAATAAATTCAGTATTTCATTGACTATTTGCTTGATAGATTGAGTAATCCAACATAATGAGCTGTTTTTTGTCAATTTTTGTTAGTTTTGCAAACCAATTTGCAATTTTTTTGATTCTTTATTTTATTTCTGTTTTAAAATGTAATACAATCAAGATAGCGATAAGTTGCAATATTTTCAAAACTACAATGGCTTTTGTCATTCAATTTTCACTGGAACTCTTTACAGGGTTCTTAGCGTATCATCAATTATTTTATGATGATTACTCAGTGAGCTAAATTTATTTTTAGCAATTAAACATCATTTTTGGGTTTGGTTTTATATTCTAAAGCAGAATTGAGCAGACTATTTTTAATACTGTGAACAAGCATTGTTTGCAGTTAACTTTATTTAACTATTTATGAATAAACTATTATCTTTTTTAGAACAGAAGTATAATTTTAAAACTGATTTCACAAAGTCAGTTGCCTTACCTAGTCTTACGATTATCATCGTAATTTCTCTTTTTTGTGGAATTTTCTCTGTAGAGGCAGAACAATTTTTTAATGTCGTTAAAGGAGTAATTTTCAAAAATTTAGGTTGGCTCTATGTGTTAATTGTTACTGTTTTTGTAATTTTCTTAATAGGTCTGGCAGTTAGTAAACTAGGTAAGATCAAGTTAGGGGCTGATGATACTAAACCAGAGTATTCCTTCTTCTCCTGGGTAGCCATGCTTTTTGCTGCTGGTATGGGAATTGGTTTAATGTACTTTGGTGTTGCCGAAACTATGGCTCATTTTGCTAATCCTGCGATCAGCAATCTTGATGTAAGTTTAAGAGCAAAGGAGGCGCAGTTGTATACGTTCTTTCACTGGGGTTTTCATGCTTGGTCAATTTATGGTGTGGTAGGATTATCTATGGCATATTTTGCGTATCGTCATAATTTGCCTATTGCTATTCGTAGTGGGTTTTACCCAATGTTGAAAGATAAAATACATGGACGTTTTGGTGATATTGTTGACGTTTTTGCTTTGTGTAGTACGTTCTTTGGTATTGCTACTACCTTAGGCTTTGGTGTTTTGCAATTAAGTGCCGGACTTGAAAGTTTAGGTGTGATTCCTAATACTAGCTTCGAGTATCAAGTAGGAATTGTAGTTGTCGTGATGTTGATTGCCATTATATCTGCTACAAGTGGATTAGGAAAAGGAGTTAAAAAACTAAGTGAAATCAATATCATAATGGCGGGTGCGCTAATGCTGTTTGTTTTAATTGCAGGGCCAACCATTTATATATTAAGTACCTTAACAGAAGGAATTGGACATTATGTAAGTAACTTTATGTCATTGACTTTTAATACATACGCTTTCGAAAAAGACAGTCAAGAGTGGTTTTCTAATTGGACGATACTGTATTGGGCTTGGTGGATTTCATGGGCTCCTTACGTAGGACTGTTCATTGCTAAAATTTCTAAAGGTAGAACAATACGTGAGTTTATATTAGCTGTTCTATTCATACCAGCACTTTTCAACTTTGTGTGGATGACCATCTTTGGAAGTAGTGCTATCTGGATTGACAAATTTGTTGCTCATGGTGCTTTAAGCGAATTTGCAAATAATCCGGACACCTTGTTATTTAACTTTTTTGGTTACTTTCCTTTAACTAGTTTGTTGAATGTGCTTTCGATTGCTATTATTTGCGTGTTCTTTATCACATCAGCAGATTCTGGAATATTTATAATGAATGGGATTTCGTCAAAAGGAGCTACAAATTCTCCTAAATGGCAAAATGCTTTTTGGGGAGTTTTGCTTACCGTTGTATCGCTAAGCTTGCTACGCTCTGGAGGATTAGCCTCTTTACAGACCATGACGCTAGTTACTGCACTACCATTCGGGATTATCATGTTGCTGCTTTGTGTGAACTTATGGAAGGCCCTATCGGCAGATAATGAGTACAGTATGACCAAGTATTCTCATGGAAGTTTAAACTGGAATGACTACCACTGGAAGGTTCGTTTACAAAAAATTCTAACCTATTCACAAAAGAAAGATATTAGGAAATTCTTGAATGAAACAGTACGTATTTCATTTGAGGAATTGGTAAGCGAATTAGAGAAGAACCAAATTGAAGCTAGTATTGTTTACCATACTACGCCTAATAATTCTATCGAACTTGTCATCAAGCACGAGCAGTTACGCGATTTTGTCTTTGGTGTGATGGCACAGCCACAAACCGTATCAGAGACTTTAGTGAATGAATTAAATATGCCTACAATTGATTCTGAGACCATGTTTTTACCAATAACGTATTTTGGTGATCATCGAATGGGATATGATATTCAGTATTTAAGTAAGGATGAAATAATCTCTGACGTTTTAAGAGAGTACGAACGTTTCTTAAACTTAGGTTCAGATGGTACGCATGATTTATTTGTAAAACCAACGGTTAGCGAATAGTAGTTCTGCTATCTATAAAAATAAAACTGCAATCCTGTATTGCAGTTTTTTTTTGCTTTGTTTTTAGCAAAAAATGGAGTTGTGAATAACCATTGTAAATCTAATTGATCCTAGTTAGAGCTAGGGTAGTGGTATGCTTTTATTCGAAAGAGAATGTCATTAAAAGTAAAAACCGCAATCATCGAAATGATTGCGGTTTTTTAAACAAATAAAATCAACTAAAAAACTTTCTTTTTTGCTTAAAAGCAATATTCGTTTTCTGCAACTAATTTAGAAGTAATTGTTTCTCTTAATGCAACTACATTCGGCATGTTAGTGTATTTAGTAAAACGTCTTAATCCCATAAGCATCATACGTTGTTCATCTCCTTCTACGAATGAGATAATAGCTTCTTTACCTTTTTGAGTAACAATATCTACTGCTTGGTATAAGTATAATCTTGCCATTGCAATTTGTTCTTGTACTTTTTCTTCACCTTCTTTCTTAGCTAATTTCTCAGTTCTAAGGATAGTACTTTCTGCCATGTAGATTTCGATTAACATATCAGAAGCCGACATCAAAATTTGTTGGTGAGAGTCTAATTCAGTTCCGAATTTTTGAACTGCACTACCAGCAACCATCATAAAAGCTTTTTTCAATTTAGCTACTAAGTCTTTTTCTTCAGCAAATAACTCAGAGAAATCAGGAGTATCGAATGAAGGAATACCTAATAATTCCTCACCAACTTTAGTTGCAGGGCCTAATAAGTCAACATGTCCTTTCATTGCTTTCTTAATCAACATTCCTACAGATAGCATTCTGTTGATTTCGTTTGTACCTTCGTAAATACGTGCGATACGAGCATCTCTCCAAGCGCTCTCCATTGGAGTATCTTCGGAGAATCCCATTCCACCATAAATTTGGATACCTTCATCAGAACAAGCTTGAACATCTTCAGAAACGGCAACTTTCAAGATAGAGCACTCAATTGCGTACTCTTCAACACCTTTTAATTCGGCATCTTGATGTGTAGCTCCTTCAGCTTCACGAGCAGTAATTCTGTTTTCGATATCTTTTGCTGCTCTATAAGTAGCGCTTTCACCAGCATAACAGCTAGTTGCCATATCAGCTAATTTAGAACGGATAGCTCCAAATTGTGAAATTGGCGTGTTAAATTGTAATCTTTCGTTTGCGTAAGCAGTAGCATTTGTGATTACTCTACGTTGTGCGTCAAGACAAGCAGCAGCAAGTTTTATACGTCCAACATTTAAAGCATTCATTGCAATTTTAAATCCGTTTCCTCTTTCTGATAACATGTTCTCAGCTGGAACTTTTGTTTCATTAAAGAAAACTTGACGAGTAGAAGAAGCTCTAATTCCTAATTTATGCTCTTCTTCGTTCATTGTGATTCCATTCGCAGGATCATTTTCTACGATGAAACCAGTAATGTTTTTATCATCACCAATACGTGCAAAAACGATGAATACGCTACAGAAACCTGCATTCGAAATCCACATTTTTTGACCTGTGATAGAGTATGTTTTTCCATCTTCAGATAAAACTGCTTTTGTTTTTCCAGAATTAGCATCTGATCCAGCACCTGGCTCAGTCAAACAGTAAGCACCAAACCACTCACCTGAAGCTAATTTAGGAACGTATTTTTGTTTTTGTTCTTCGCTACCATATAAAGTAATTGGCATAGTACCAATTCCAGTATGTGCTCCAAAAGCTGTTGAGAAAGATCCCGTTGCTCCAGAGATGTAGTCACATACTAAAACCGTGTTTACAAATCCCATTCCCATTCCGCCGTAAGCTTCAGGAACAGCTACACTTAAAAAACCTAAGTCACCCGCTTTACGCATAGTTTCTTCAGTTAAAGCATAATCTTTCTTTTCAAAACGGTCTTTATTAGGCCATAATTCTTTATCAACGAACTCTTTTACAGAGTCACGCATCATTATTTGTTCTTCATTGAAGTCTTCAGGAGTGAAGATATCTTCGCACTTTGTTTCTTTTACAAGGAATTGTCCTCCTCTAGTTACGTCTGCCATAATTTGCCCCCTAACCCCCGAAGGGGGAATTCCTACTAGGGGTCAGTAGGGTTTTAAATTCTTTAACCTAAATGAAGTTAAAGATGTGAATATATCTGTTTAAGAACTTGGGAATCTTTTTTTTGATATTAAATATTGGTAATTCCCCCTTTGGGGGTTAGAGGGTTTTACATTAACTCATAAACCCCAGCACTACCTTGACCTGTACCTACACACATCGTAACGATTCCGTATTTGTTACCACGACGTTTCATTTCGTCAAATAATTGCACTGACAATTTAGCTCCAGTACATCCTAGAGGATGGCCCATTGCAATTGCACCACCATTTACATTGATGATATCAGGATTTAAATTAAGTTCTCTGATTACTGCTAATGATTGTGAAGCAAAAGCTTCATTCAATTCAATTAAGTCAATATCATTGATAGTTAATCCAGCTTGTTTTAATACTTTTGGTATTGCTTTTACTGGTCCGATACCCATGATTCTTGGTTCAACACCTGCAGAAGCAAAGTTTACTAATCTTGCGATTGGTTCTAGGTTTAATTCTTTTACCATTTCTTCGCTCATAACCAGTACAAAAGCAGCACCATCACTCATTTGTGACGAGTTACCTGCTGTTACACTTCCACCAGCTTCAAAAACAGGTCTTAATCCCGCTAAAGCTTCCACTGTAGTTCCAGCTCTGGGTCCTTCGTCTTTGTTTACTACGTAAGATTTTGTTTCTTTTTTACCATTTTCATTAACAAACGTTTGTTCTACTGTAATAGGAACGATTTGTTTGTCAAATTTACCTTCTGCTTGTGCTTTTAAGGCTTTCATTTGCGAATTGTAAGCAAATTGATCTTGGTCTTCTCTTGAAACATTAAATTGTTTTGCTACTGCTTCGGCTGTTAAACCCATTCCCCAGTAGTAATCTTCGTTTCCTGCTTTTGCAACAGCATAATCCGGTGTTGGTTTGTAACCTCCCATCGGAATAAAACTCATGCTCTCAGCACCACCAGCAATAATACAATGCGCCATTCCTGACTGTATTTTGGCTGTAGCCATACCTATTGTTTCTAATCCAGAAGCACAGTATCTATTTACAGTAACTCCAGGAACATCTTCAATTTTTAATCCCATTAAAGAGATTAAACGACCTACATTAAGACCTTGTTCTGCTTCTGGCATGGCATTACCTACCATCACATCATCAATACGCGTCTTATCAAAATCAGGTAATTCATTCATCATGTATTGAATGGTCTCTGCTGCTAATTCATCAGGTCTTTTAAATCTAAAAACTCCTTTTGGTGCTTTACCAACTGCAGTTCTGTATGCTTTTACTATATATGCTGTTTTCATATTTTTTCTTTTAGAGATTTTTAGAAGAAAGAGCCAAGAAGAAAGAGGAACTTAGTTCAGCATCTTGCTTCTTGAATCTTTGCTCTATTTTTCTTAGTTACGTAACGGTTTCCCTTTAGTTAGCATAAATTGAATTCTTTCTAATGTTTTTCTTTCTGTACATAATGATAAGAAAGCTTCACGTTCTAAATCCAATAAATATTGTTCACTTACTAATGTAGGTTCAGATAAGTCACCACCTGCCATTACATATGCTAGTTTGTTAGCAATTTTCTTATCGTGCTCTGAGATGTATTTACCCGCTTCCATTTGGTCAGTTCCTACTAAGAACATTCCTAGAGCTTGTTTTCCTAATACTTTTACGTCTGTTCTACGAATAGGTTGTGTGTAACCCGCTTCAGCCATAAGTAAAGCATGTTTCTTAGCTTCTGCAATTTGACGGTCTTTGTTTACTACGATAACGTCTTTACCATGTTGTAACAATCCAGTATCAAAAGCTTCGTAACCAGAAGTTGATACTTTTGCCATAGCAATAGTCAAGAAATATTCTTGTAATACGTTAAGCTCTACGTCATTTTTATGGAATAAATCAGAGGCACGCAAGGCTAATTCTTTAGAACCACCACCACCAGGAATAACACCTACACCAAACTCAACTAATCCCATGTATGTTTCTGCAGAGGCAACTACTTTATCAGCATGTAAGCTCATTTCACATCCACCACCAAAAGTCATTCCGTGTGGTGCTACTACAACAGGAATAGAAGAGTAACGTACACGCATCATCGTGTCTTGGAACATTTTGATCGCCATGTTCAACTCATCATATTCTTGCTCTACGGCCATCATAAAGATCATACCAATGTTAGCTCCAACAGAGAAGTTTCCTGCTTGATTACCAATAACTAATCCTTGGTATTCTTTTTCGGCTAAATCAATGGCTTTATTAATGGCTTGTAAAACATCACCACCAATAGTATTCATTTTAGAAAGGAACTCTAAGTTGATGATTCCATCTCCTAGATCAGTGATAACTCCACCACTGTTGCTCCATATTTTTTTGCTTTCGCGAATGTTGTTCAGGATAATAAAATCATCTTGTCCAGGAATTTTTGTTTGTGCTTTTGCAGGAATACTGTAGTAATTAGTAGCTCCTTCTTTAACAGTATAGAAACTTTTGTTTCCAGCAGCAAGCATCTCATTTACCCAAGCAGCTGGTTCAAGACCTTCCGCTTTCATGATTTCGATTCCTTTTTCTACTCCAATAGCATCCCAAATTTCGAACGGACCATTTTCCCAACCGAAACCAGCTTTCATAGCATCGTCGATTTTGTATAACTCATCTGAAATTTCAGGTATTCTATTTGAAACATAAGCAAACATTCCAGAAAAACTTTTTCTGTAAAATTCACCTGCTTTATCTTTACCTTTTACAAGAACTTTAAAACGATTGATTGGTTTATCAATTGATTTAGTTAATTCAAGTGTAGCAAACGACGCTTTTTTAGCTGCTCTATATTCTAAAGTATCTAAATCTAAAGTCAGAATTTCTTTTCCTACTTTTTTGTAGAAACCTTGTCCCGTTTTGCTTCCTAACCATTTGCTTTCCATCATTTTGTTTACAAACTCTGGAAGTTTAAATAAGTCGTGTTGCTCATCATTAGGACAGTTTTCATAGATTCCGTTAGCAACGTGTACTAAAGTGTCTAATCCTACAACGTCAACCGTTCTAAAAGTAGCCGACTTAGGACGACCAATTACTGGTCCAGTCAATTTGTCTACTTCTTCAATCGTTAATCCCATTTCTTTTACCAAGTGGAATAAACTTTGTATACCATAAATACCAATACGGTTTCCAATAAATGCTGGAGTATCTTTAGCAACAACTGATGTTTTTCCTAAAAATTTCTCTCCATATATAGTAAGGAAGTCCAAAACCTCTGATGAAGTTTGTGGGCCAGGAATAATTTCAAATAATTTTAAGTAACGCGCTGGGTTAAAAAAGTGAGTTCCACAAAAGTGTTTCTGGAAATCTTCACTTCTTCCTTCATTCATGAAGTGAATAGGAATTCCGGAAGTGTTAGACGTAATCAATGTTCCTGGCTTACGGTATTTCTCTACTTGTTCAAAAACTAATTTCTTAATATCAAGTCTTTCAACAACTACTTCAATAATCCAATCAACATCAGCAATTTTTGCCATGTCATCCGTAGTATTACCTGTCGTGATGCGACTAGCAAATTTTTGACTGTAAATAGGAGAGGGCTTCGATTTCAAAGCATTCATCAAATGCTCATTTACTAAACGATTGCGAACAATTTTACTCTCTAATGTCAATCCTTTTTTAGTCTCTACCTCAGTCAGTTCTCTAGGAACGATATCAAGTAGTAAAACTTCGACACCAATGTTGGCAAAATGGCAAGCAATTCCCGAACCCATAATACCGGATCCGATTACTGCAACTTTTTTAATTGTGCGTTTCATACGTTGTTTTTATTTGTTTTTATTAGAATATGCGCTGCCTAAATGTCGATTTGGGGCAAAAAAGGCAATTGCATACGTGTTTTTGTTAATACTTATTTTAAAAGTGACTTTTTCTAATTTATTTTATAGAAGTTAAAACACTATCATTTTCTTTTTTTTCGGATACTGGAAAAATATTTTTATCAATAATTAATTCATTGATAACTTCGGCTACTTCTATAAAGTGTTGCAGCTTTTCTTCTGAAAGATTTTCTTTAACCGCTTCATTAAATTTTAAAACGGTGTTTTTAGATAAGTCTCTTTTCTCTTTTCCAAAAGGGGTTAAGTAAATTAACACTCCACGACCATCTTCGGGGTTTTTCTTTCTAATGATTAACCCTTTTTCTTCCATAGATTTTAAAGTACGTGTCAAGCTAGTGGCTTCCATACCCATTTTTGGACCTAAAGCTGTAGAAGGAGTTCCTCCTTCTTTGTCAATGCTTAATAAAGCAAATCCCGTAGCCATACTTGCATCGTATTTAGATGCTTCTTCATTATACATTCTGGCAACTGCTTGCCATGTAGCTCGAAGAATGTAATCTATAGTTTTATCTTTCATATTTTTCGCAATCGATTTCAAATATACTAAAAAAATACTATGCACGCATAATAAATTCAAATAATTTTTTGTTAAGAATGCTTAAATATAGAAAATCTTATGCTAACTTATTAGTTTGTTTTTAAATACTGTGCTGTCTTAGTATGCCGCTTTCTAGCTTTGTGTAGCTGTTTGCTTTCAAATACTAACACTCTTAATAAGTGAATTTTTTTATAAGTTCTGAATATACTAAAGTAAAAAAAAAGTCATAAAAAAACCACGAATACTAATTCGTGGTTTTTTTATTTGGTTTTGGCTAGTTGAAAATTTTATTATATAAAGCATCGTACTGTTGCAGAATAATTTTACGTTTCAGTTTTAATGTTGGTGTCAAGTGCCCACCTTCTATGGACCATATGTCAGGAGTTAGCTCAAAGCGTTTAATTTGTTCCCAATGTCCAAATTTTACATTGATGTGATCAATTTCTTCTTGAATACGAGCAATTACTTTTTCGTTAGTAACAATTTCTTCGTTAGTTGTTCCTATATCAAATTTATGAATAGCAGCCCATTCTTTTACAAAATCAAAATTAGGTTGGATAAAAGCAGCTGGCATTTTTTGTCCTTCCCCTATTACCATTATTTGTTCGATGAAACGAGATTGTTTCATTAAGTTTTCTATAATTTGTGGTGCGATGTATTTTCCTCCAGAAGTTTTAAACATCTCTTTTTTACGGTCGGTAATTTTTAAGAAACCATCTTTGTCAAATTCACCTATATCTCCTGTATGGAAATATCCGTCTACAATAACTTCGTTAGTTAATTTCTCGTCTTTTAAGTAACCCATCATTACGTTAGGTCCTTTAACAAGGATTTCACCATCGCTAGCAATTTTAACCTCTACACATCCAATTAACTTTCCTACTGTTCCTACTCTAAACCCTTTGTTTCTAAGGTCGTTTACGGAGACTACTGGAGATGTTTCTGTTAATCCGTATCCTTCCATAACCGGAATTTCGGCAGCAGCAAAAACACGTGTTAACCTTGTTTGTAAAGCAGCACTTCCAGAAACCATAAGTTCTAGTTTACCACCCAAACCTTCTTTCCATTTGCTAAAAATAAGTTTACGTGCAATTTTTAATTGAAACTCATACCAAGCACCATTTGCTCCATAAGGCTCATAACGTAATCCTAAGTCAATTGCCCAGAAGAATAATTTTTTCTTGATTCCAGTTAATTCTGTCCCTTTAGCATAGATTTTATCGTAAACTTTTTCTAATAATCGAGGTACAGCAGTAATTACTGTAGGTTTTACTTCTTTTAAGTTATCAGTAATTTTATCAATTGATTCTCCAAAGTAAATAGATACACCATAATATTGGTATAAATAAAGTAACATTCTTTCAAAAATGTGGCATACAGGTAAAAAACTTAATGCAGTAGCATTTCCTTCTTGAAATGGAATACGTTCTGCACTATATAATACATCCGAAACAATGTTTTTGTGCGAAAGCATCACTCCTTTAGGTCTTCCTGTTGTTCCAGAAGTATAGATAATTGTTGCTAAATCATCTTCTTTTACGTTGTTTTTAGCTTCTTCAACTTCATTTTGATTGCTCGTGTCTTCACCAAGAGCAAGTAGCTCGTTCCAGTTTTTACATCCGTCAATTTTATCAAAACTAAAAACTTCTTTTAAATGCGGTACTTTATCTCTAATCATATTGACTTTTGCCAATACTTCTACATCCGAAACGAAACAATAACTTGCTTCAGAGTGATTTAAAATGTATTCATAATCTACCTCAGAGATAGTTGGGTAAATAGGCACCGTTTGTGCACCAGTTTGTAAAGCCCCAATATCCATGATATTCCATTCGGTTCTATTATTAGTAGAAATCAAAGCAATTCTATCACCTTTTTTTAAGCCCATTCTTAATAGTGCTCTTGACACTGCATTGGCTTTAGCGATATATTCTTGTGTAGATGTTTTAACCCAAACACCATCAACTTTGGTAACTAATGCATCTGGAATTGTAGTAAATTTATCTTGTTGGTAGTATGGGAAATCAAACAGTCTTGTAATTTGAGTCATTATGTGGGGATATTGAATTGGGTTGCAAATTAAAAAAAAAATGCTTAGGTTTTTTGATTTTAAAAAATTAAATCAAAAAAATATTGTTTTTTTAAGTTTTTCACGAAATCGTTTTCTCTAAATGCTGATTTAAAGGTTTATTTGCGGTTACAATACTGTTTTATTAATGCGGTATTTAGAAATATTTTTCAAAAAAAACTATTTTTTTAACTTTTGAAATACTATAATTACCATTTTTTTTGTTAACTGAATTACCCAAGGGATATAAATACAGAAGGAGTACCTATTCTTTCCTAGTTTTCTGCTTGAATAAGTTCGTCGTGATTATCAATGATTTTTTTTACAATAGCCAAGCCTATTCCTATTCCCATTTTGATTTCGGTAGTTCCTAATCACTTAAAAAGATTGAATATTTTATCACCATATTTATTGCTAAAACCAATTCTGTTAGCTACAATTTTTAGGCCGAAATAATTTCTATTAGTTTATAAAAAAAACTTTTTCACAGATGAATTTATTTCTGAAACACAACTAACTGTAATGTGTTGAGAAATAACACGTTTGAAGAATTTTAAAGCATTTGAGATTAAATTGTAAATAAGTTGCCTAAATTGAAAAGGAATTACAGTGATGTCTACGTTATTTAAGATTTCAATTTGAACTTTTTTTCTTTTCTCTTAAAAATTATGTTTAACATCTTTTACTTAAGATTTTGAAGCAACAATTTTATATTTTTTTATGAAGTAGTTGTTCTGGAATTGTCGAGGAGGTCTTTTATTGGCTCACTCATTCTGTGTTATGCCTTATCATTGCTTTGTAAATAGTCTTTTACTATATAATAGGTGTAACTCTTTATAATATAATGGAGTAGAATAATTTAGCTTTACGTAATGGCTCTCGAGAATCATGACTAGAGACAAATTTGAAAGCCTGTAAATCTATTTTGACTTTCTCTAATACAATTTTTTGCGCTACAATCTATTTAGTTCTGTCAGGTAGATTTTGCTCAATTATAAGTTCAAGTTAGTTATTGTATTCATCTATTTTTTTATTGGTCTCAAATAGAGTTCATAACGATGCACTTTAAGAAGATATTGTTTTGGCTTCTAAAAATTTTAGCCCTAGATTAAATAAGATTGAAAGGATTTAACCTTTGGAAATCAATTTAATCTGTGGCTAATTTTAATTTTTTCTGCAATCCAACTTTGTAGATTTTTATTCTTCCAAAACAAATCTATGGACTTACAGTTTATAATGATTTAGTAATATCATTAACATCAATAAATTATTGTGGTTTTTCTTCGTAATCCTTAGATCTTTCACCTAAGATGTACATTTTTTTCTTTTTAAAATGAATTGAAAACTGCACTTCATTCCAATCACCATAAATTGTATTGGGATTGATTTCCTTTTCCTTAGATGAAGTAGTTGCTTCAGCTGTCTCTATTTCTGGAGTTTCTTCATATTGACCAAATTCGTCCATGCTATTAGCTTCTTCAACAGTAGTTGTATCAATGATTTTAAATGCCTTATCACTTTCGTCTGTTTTGTACCAAAGAGAGTATACAGCACTGCTAAAACCTTCTTTAAATATAGGAATTCCTTGTTTTGAACATTCAATACCCCAAGTCATACTCTTAGGTGCTTGATCATGCAATTGAAATATTCCAGTACCATTTGGGTTTAATTGTACAATTGGTTCTTTTGTTCCTTCAAATAAATAGGTCCCTGTAATTGGGTATTTTATATCTGTTTTTATAAAGTGTTCTTTATCATTAACTGTAATTGATATTGCTTTTTTTTGTGCGTAGGTATTTGTTGCAAATAAAATTGTTAGAATTAAATAGAGATTTAGGGATTTCATTTTTTATTTTTTTGGATTAAATGATAAGTAGACCTTTATGTTTTTGGGAAAGCAAATTTAGTAAACTCAACTTTATAGCAATGCTTATTTTGATTGATATTGCTATATATTTTTAAGTTTGTTTTATAGGCTTTGATTATAAGGTAGTTGTGCTTTTGTATCGAATGAAAAATTGTAATTAATATTTTCTTAAAAGTAAAAGCAATAATAAACCAATTTAAAAATGCGAATTATAGATATCAAAAATTACTTATGGGCTAATTTTTTCTTATTTCTTTTTTCTTTGAAGAAGTTTTTATCAGCAATATAAATTGTTTTTCTAATCTCACAAAATACAATAGACTGGTCTAGATTAGTTAATGTAGTTGTTTTTACTATTTCGTATTCCTTTTTCTGTGCTACATGTTTTTTTATTTCGTCTATTTCAGCTAATGAAAACGTAAAGTCGGCGTAGAGGTTTTCTTTTGCAGGCCTTTTAAAGAAAATTTCAGCTGCCTTATCCCAGACAACAAAATCATCACCTATAAGATGCATCAATTGGATCATTGGAATTGGGTCTACTGCAGCAAACATGCTACCACCAAAAATAGAATTCACATAGTTTTTATTTTTATAACTGATAGGTAGTTTGATGCTAATAGTTAATAAATCTTTAGAGACAGTAGTAATTTTGGCGGTACTTCTACGGTACATGGGTGACCAGTTAAAACCATATTTGAGTAATTTTGGTTTTCCAATGTATTTTGAGCCTACTTTGGCTATTTTTTTATAAATGGACATGATTGGGGAGATTGTTATGGCTACGAATTTATATAAAAAAATGATTGCTGTTTGAATAAATGAAAAATTATATTTTGTATTTAAAACCGATTGCTGTTTTTAGTACTAATTATCAGGTCAATTGCGTGAAGGATAGCAGCGTAAATCCTCCCATTTTTTAGGGAGATTTTAGCGAATAGCCTGACCATTGTGGTCACGCCCAAAAAAAATAATTATTTAAAACACACACAGATTATTTAATTCTTTTTTTTTATTTCGTTTGCGAGTTTTGTCTAAGTAGGTATTGGTACAACATCACCGTCTGCTCAGTTGGATGTAAATGGGGATTTAAAAGTTCGAATTGTTAACTTAGATACTGGTTTACTATCTTCAAAAGATTCAGTTTTAGTTGTTAAAGCAGGAGTAGTAAATAGGGTAACTTCTCAGCAAATATTTGATAGTCATTTAAAGTTTGTAAAAGCTACTGGTTCTGCTACAACATCTCTTGGTTTAGCGGTGGGTTGTAGTACAGGTTATAAAAGGATTGCTTTTAATACTGAATTATTTGATGAAAATAACGACTATAATACTACCTTATATAAATTTGTAGCACCAAAAGACGGTATTTATAGTTTGTACGTGCAATATGAATCATCATCATTGTTAGCTGCAACAAATGTGGGAGTAGTTATTTTTACTGATCGGTCAGGAACTGTTGCTATAGAAGCTGAAGAAGTATATACAAATGTTGCTTTTGCTACATTTTTTGTATCACCACCCACAAGAAAAATACAAACTTTAGGGAAATTAAATGCGGGTGATAAGGTTTTTTTGGAGCCTCTTCAAATTTAATAGTTACATTGATTGGAGGTGTTAAATCTTTTTTTACGATCGCGCAAATAAAATAATTTAGAAGTTCTCATCACGTTCCTATTTTGTTAAAAACTTTGGATTACTAATTGAAACGTATTTTTTGATTCAAATTTTAAGAGTTACACCACTGAGGTTTTATTTTTATAACTATTTTTGAATTTAGATAACCAAAATATAATATAATGAAGAAAACGATTGTAATTGCTTGCTCAATTCTGGCACTAGCAAGTTGTAAAAAGGAAGGAAAAGAACTTACAATGAAATCTGATATGGCTTATGCTAGCTATGGAGATAGCATCTCAGCAGATAACGTACTATCTAAGGAAGATGTTCTAGTTACTTATGAGAAATTGTCTCAAGGAGATACTGTTGCGGTTAAGTTTAGATCAAATATTAAAGCAGTATGCAAAGAAAAAGGCTGCTGGATGAATTTGGATTTACCAGAAAATAAGGAAGTTTTTGTTAAATTTAAAGATTATGCTTTTTTTGTTCCTACGGATTCTAAAAATGAGGAAGTAATCATCAGTGGGAAGGCCTACGTGAGTGTTGAGTCTATTGAAGACTTAAAACATTATGCTAAAGATGGTGGTAAATCACAAGCTGCAATTGATAGTATAACTGCACCAAAAACAAAATATTCACTACTGGCTGATGGCGTTTTAATTGGGAAATAAATTAAGAATCTTTACGTCTTGAAATCTCAAAAGAACATCATAAAAAAAGCGCTCTTTTTCAAGAGCGCTTTCTAATAGTATAAAAAGAAAATTACTTTTTCTCAATCCACAATCGTGCATTTACAAACGCTTCATGCCATGGCGAAACCTTGTAGACTAGGTCTAAAGAGAAGTTGACCTAATTCAAGATGCTCTATAGAAATAACGATTATAAATTGATAATTAAAGGTGTTTGAGTTTGACCCGTTACTAGATAAATAATAAACCCCATTATAATGATAGTCTCAATGATAGTTAACGAATAAAACATGAGAACCCTCCATATAAAACCCATGATAGAATACTTTTTTTTTGTAGCATTAAAGTAAGTCCAAGCTGGAAATAAAAAGATCAAGAATAGGCAAATACCTTTAAGAATCTGTGCAAAGTCTTTTATTCCTTGAAATATGTATAAGAGTGAAAACAAGTTTACGAATAGACATAAAACTAGAATTCCTAGTAAATTTATTCCTCCAATTATAAAATGTTCAGCTATATTGAGTTTCAATCTTCTGAAAATAAGAATTGCATTTATAGCAATTAATGGAACAAACCCTAGTAAAACTACTTTTACATTAGCCGATAAAAAATTCATGAATTTTAAACCATTGCCTATATTTCCCTTTACTGGTGAGTGGTTAATTTCATGATAATAATGCACTGTAAGAATATTTAATCCGATCAGCATTAAAATGAGATAAAAAACATTATAGTACTTGACTCTTTTACCATTAATGTAATCCAATGCTGCTTGTCCAGGTCTTGTAAAAGTTTCCTTTATTGTTAATAAAATACCTTTTTCCAAATGCAAAACACCGTGTATAATGTCATGAAACAAAAAATGTTTTAATGTAATAGGATGTGTATTATTTTTTTGCCCGCAATTTTCACAATAATTCCCAGATACTTTTTGTTCACAGTTTAAACATTGCTTGTTATTCATACGCTAATTTGTTAAATGTTTTATTCAGTCGGTAAAAGACAAGGTTTGTTGTTTTTCAATTGATAAAGCTTTCAATCATACTATTTGAAAGCTCTATCAAAGTTGAAATTTAGTACACTTTATTTATTCTCAATCCACAATCGTGCATTTACAAATGCTTCATGCCATGGCGAAACCTCATCGTTTCTATCTTTAGGATAATTAGCCCAGTTCCATTGAAAAGTTGATCGCTCAATATGTGGCATCATCACTAGGTGACGACCTGTAGTGTCACAAAGCATTGCCGTGTTGTAGTCAGAACCATTTGGGTTTGCAGGGTAACTATCGTAACCATATTTACCTACGATGTTGTAGTTTGCTTCTGGCTCTGGTAAATTAAATTTTCCTTCACCGTGTGATACCCAAACTCCTAATGTTGCTCCTGAAAGGCTTGACAACATCACCGATTTGTTTTCTTGAATCGTCACCGATGTAAAGATACTCTCGTGTTTGTTACTATCATTATGCAGCATTTTTCCGTGCACTTCATGCTCTGGATTTATTTTTTCTAATTCCATCAACAGTTGGCAACCATTACAAATCCCAACAGATAAAGTGTCTTCTCTTTTAAAGAAATTGTCTAAGGCCGTTTTTGCTTTTTCGTTGTACAAGAAAGCTCCAGCCCAACCTTTTGCTGACCCCAATACATCTGAGTTAGAGAAACCTCCAACAGCACCAATGAATTGAACGTCTTCTAAGTTTTCACGGCCAGAAATCAAATCGGTCATGTGAATGTCTTTAACATCAAAACCGGCTAAATACATGGCATTTGCCATTTCGCGTTCTGAGTTACTTCCTTTTTCACGAATGATAGCCGCTTTTGGTCGCTCTCCACCACTGATTACTGGTTTTTTACCTGTAAAATGAGCAGGGAAAGTAAACTGTAATGCTTGGTTTTTATAATTGTCAAAACGTGCTTCCGCTGTTCCGTTTTTGGATTGTTTTTGATCTAGTAAGAAAGAGGTTTTGAACCAAATATCTCTGTAGTGTGCAATATCTAATGCACAAGAACTAAATTCTATTTTGGCACTAGTGGTAACTGTTCCTAGTTTGTAGAAAGAAACACCGTTTGTATTTAATTTAGCTTCTAACTCAGCATCATTTTTTGCTTGAAAGACAAGACCAATGTTCTCAGCAAAAAGGTATTTGATAATGTCTTTTTCCTCAAAAACAGAGAAATCAATTTTGGCACCCAAATTCACATCTGCAAAACACATCTCTAGTAAAGTTGTGATCAAACCACCACTTCCTATATCGTGTCCAGCTAAAATTTGATTGTCAAGAATCAATTCTTGTATTGTATTAAAGGCTTTTTTGAAGAAAGCAGCATCTTTTATAGTTGGTGCGTCTTTTCCTATTTTGTTCAATGTTTGTGCAAACGAAGAACCGCCTAGTTTGAACTCATCTTGCGACAAATTAATGTAATAAATAGAATCCCCGTCTCTTTGAAGCACAGGTTCAACTACTTTTTGAATATCAGTACAGTTTCCACCGGCCGAAATAATTACCGTTCCTGGCGCAATTACCTCGTCGTTTGGATAACGTTGTTTCATTGAAAGCGAATCTTTCCCAGTTGGAATATTCACTCCTAATTCGATTGCAAAATCTGAACAACTTTGAACAGCTGCATACAAACGAGCGTCTTCGCCTTCATTTTTACAAGCCCACATCCAGTTAGCCGAAAGTGAAATTCCGTCTAAACCACCTTTTATAGGAGCCCATACGATATTAGATAAAGACTCAGCAATTGCCGTTCTTGTTCCTGCAACAGGATCAATTAAGGACGCGATAGGCGAGTGGCCAATTGAGGTAGCAACACCTTCTTTACCGTTGTAATCTAGGGCCATTACACCACAGTTATTCAATGGCAATTGTAAAGGTCCTGCCGTTTGTTGCTTGGCTACTTTTCCACCTACACAGCGGTCTACTTTATTTGTCAACCAGTCTTTACAAGCAACTGCTTCTAGCTGTAATACTTGCTCTAAATAAGTTGAGATATTTTTAACGCTATATTCTAAGTCGGCATAATTTCTATCAATGTTCTTATCGTTCATTACAACTTTTGGAGAACTACCAAAGAAATCTTCAAGGGCATAATCCATAGGTTTAGCACCAGTAGTTTTTGATTCGAATGTAAAACGATGATCGCCCGTTACATCACCTACTTGATACATAGGAGAACGCTCTCTGTCTGCAATGCGTTGTAAAATATCAATATTTTCTTTAGCAATAACAAGTCCCATTCTTTCTTGTGACTCGTTACCAATAATTTCTTTTGCCGAAAGGGTAGGGTCACCCACAGGTAATTTATCAAGATCAATTAATCCACCTGTTTCTTCTACTAGTTCTGATAGACAGTTTAAGTGTCCACCTGCTCCGTGATCGTGAATAGAAACAATTGGGTTAACATCACTTTCCACTAATCCACGAATGGCATTAGCAGCACGTTTTTGCATTTCTGGATTCGAACGCTGGATAGCATTTAATTCAATACCGGAACTAAAAGCACCTGTATCTGCAGAGGAAACTGCCGCTCCACCCATTCCAATTCTATAATTTTCTCCACCTAGAATAACGATTTTGTCTCCTGTTTGTGGTTTCTTTTTTATGGCTTGATCTAATTTTCCGTATCCTATTCCACCTGCTTGCATGATCACTTTGTCAAAACCAAGCTTGCGCGCATCTTCTTCATGTTCGAATGTTAGAATTGAACCTGTAATAAGTGGTTGTCCAAATTTATTTCCAAAATCAGAAGCTCCATTTGAAGCTTTGATCAGAATGTCCATCGGAGTTTGGTATAACCATTTTCTTTCTGTCATTCCGTTTTCCCATGGTCTCTTATCTTGAGCAGAGTCTTGGGACTCTAAACGAGAGTACGATGTCATGTAAACTGCCGTTCCTGCAAGCGGTAAAGATCCTTGTCCTCCTGCTAAACGGTCTCTGATTTCTCCACCAGCTCCTGTTGCAGCACCATTAAAAGGCTCTACGGTTGTAGGGAAATTGTGTGTTTCTGCTTTTAATGAAATTACTGAGTCAAACTCTTTAACTTCATAAAAGTCTGCTTTGTCAGCACTCTTTGGAGCAAACTGTTCAACGCGTGGTCCTTTTACAAAAGCCACGTTATCTTTGTATGCCGAAACGATATCGTTCGGGTTTTCTTGTGATGTTTTTTTGATTAATTTGAATAATGATGAAGGCATTTCTACACCATCGATTACAAATGTTCCATTGAAGATCTTGTGACGACAGTGCTCTGAATTGGCTTGCGAGAATGCAAAAACTTCTGAATCAGTCAATTTTCTACCAATTTTAGTAGCTAGATTATCTAGATACGTTACTTCCTCGGGGCTTAAAGCCAAACCTTCTGATTGGTTGTACCCTGCAATGTCCTCAATATCTAAAATCGCTTCAGGAGCAATGTTTATTGTGAAAAGATCTTGATTCAATGCACTGTACTTTTGCGAAAGCATAGGGTCAAAATCAGAGAAATCTTCGGCTACTGCTTTAAATTCTTCGATTCTAATAATTCCTGAAATACCCATGTTTTGAGTGATTTCAACAGCATTAGTACTCCATGGAGTGATCATTGTGGCGCGAGGTCCAACAAAAAAATCCGTCAATACGGATTTTTCTATCTTATGCGAATTGGCAAAAAGCCAGTTTAATTTTGAAATGTCTTGAGCCGAAATTTCGTTTTGCGTCTGTACTGCAAAAACTGTTTTGCTTTGGTTTTCAAAGAAATGGATCATTGTTGTGTAGTTTGTTGTATTGCGTTGCAAATTTAGTTAATTAAGATGAAAATGCTAATAAAAAAAAGCGGCAAAATTGCCGCTTTTAAAATCAATGTTATTTTGTGTTTAACTAATTGATTATGATTTTTTTAGTAGTAGTGTGCTTTTCGTCATTGATTTTAACAAGATACATTCCTTTAGGCATGTTTTTTATAGATAAAGTAGTGTTGTTACTACTGTTTTGTTCAAAAATAACTTGACCAATAAGGTTGTAAATGGTCACAGCATATTGTTTGTTGCTGTTGTAAATTATAAAATCACCATGCGAAGGGTTTGGATAAATTAGAGTTTCCTCTGCAATAGCTTCCTCAGCAGTAATTGCTGTTTTTGTGGTAGTCTGTATTGTTTTGCTACCTAAATTACTGCAAGTATCTGATGAATAAGTATCCCAGTTCGTAGTTTTGTTAAATGTAGTTGTAGGTCCTGTTACGGTAGCTTTTCTTCTTAAAGTTACATCTGCAGCAAAATTTGCGGATCCGCCATTGTATGTACCAATAATATCAATAAGTACTCCATTTTTAAACAAACCTACAGGGTCATTTCCGTTAAAAGCTAATTCTGTAGCAGTGGTGCTGATGTTTGCCGCTGTGGTTGAGAAACAACTTGAAGCCATAGCGCTGTTGACAAAGGTGTATTTGCTTCCTTTACTTAAACTACCACTCAATGTGATTCCTGTACTCCAAGATCCAGATCCATTGGTTTGTTTCTTGATGCTATACACACTTAAGTTAATGGTACCGGCTGTGGAGTTTGAAATTTCGAGTGCCTTATTATTTGAAGAACCTTCAATATATTCTGAAAAGTAAAGATCTGTAGCGCCACTAGTTGATGTATCTGCAGTTGCGTTCCATACCTTTTGTACATATTCTGGGTGGTCAATGTATGGATTTCTATTGTTTTGGGTTGCATAGATGGCATTGTTACGGGCTACTTCTCTTGGACTTACAGGGTCAAGTGTGTTCCAAGCTAATAACATGTTTAAAAAAGCAGTTGTAAAAACTTGATTGCTGGTTCCATTGAACATAGGGTAGGAGTAACCAGAAACAGTAGTTTCATAACGGGTGGCAAAATAGAAATACATGCGAGCAATGTCTCCTTTGAATTCATCAATAGGTTCAAATACAGTTCCGGTATAACCAGAGACAGCGCTAGTTCCTAATTTACTACCATTTAACGAGGTCCAAGTTGCTGTTGAAACGGTTCCGTGTGGATAATTAGAGCGTTGTCCGTTTACTTTTCCATCTGTAGGTGTGATGAAATGCGCGTCAGAAACCATAGGTGCAGTAGAATTAAAAGTAGATTGTGGTATAACATGTTCTCTGTTGTAACAATCGCCCTCTTTAGCGTATGTACCACATCTTTGGGTGCTCGTGGTACTGTAATTGTAAGGATCTGTTCCACTTGGTTTTTCTGAATACATATCTAAAACAGTACCATCTTTTTCATAAAAATTATCCACGTCAGATGTTTGGTAAGTGGTATAAAGTCCATTATAACCATTATCAGTATGGCCTTTTATAATGTTGTACAGTTGCGTTTTTAAAGTGTAGCCTGTTCCTGTAGATGTGGAGTAATAATTTGACGGAATTTGCGCCATGGTTACTTTAATACTCATAAGAAATACAAAGGAGTAGATTTTTTTCATAAAATTAAATAGATTTGGGTTGTTAATTGGGGGAAACAAAGATTTTTTTATCATGCTGTTATTCGCCGCAAATCTATCTCATTTAGGAATACAATATGTTAAGAAATTTTTAAGTTAATGATTGTTTTTAAAATATTGAACAACCGAAAAAACACAATATAACTTGTCTGATTTTTGACATATTGCGCGCAGTGATAATATAATAATGATTCTCGACTCCGCTTGAACTGATAATTAGCCTATTTTGTAAATGGTATTGGTGTTTTTTTTTTTCTTTTCCAGACATTATTTTGGAAACGCCATACTTTGATACGCGCCAAGATCTGGAGGACTTGTTCGGGTATTTCCGAGAATGTCTAGCGGAATTAAGTAAGCCGAAGTCCCTTTTGCGAAAGCAGCCGAATTCTCATCAATGTTAAGTTTGTTTTGACTGGTGTTGAAAAACTTTGGATTCTGATTTAAAATAATATTATTGTAATGTGTAGCATCAGTTTTAAATTGATATTCAGCTGTTGTTGAATTCTCAGTGTATTTTATTAAGCAATTTGAAAATTGGTAATTAAATGCTGCAGTACTTTTTTGTGCTAACTGTAATTGATTTGTATTGTTACCATAAATAATGCAATTTGTAAAAGTTGCTTTTGTAAGGTCATTTGCTTCGGGAATTGCTCCTGAAATATAATTACTGATCGCTACTGTAAGTTGTGATGAACTATTCCAGTTGTTGTTAAAGGTGCTGTGGTTAAAAGTGTAATTCCCACCATGAGAGCAAGACAATGCCGTGGTTCCTGCTGCATTGATGACAATGTTTTCAGCTGCTATAATGGCTGTTTGGGCTAAAATTCCATAGTTTGAGGAATTGTAAAACTGGCTATTTTTGATTTCAACCGTTGTCCCATCATTGTTTTGAATCAATAATCCTATTGTTGCGTTTTTAACCGTTAGGTGGTTAATGCTGTGGTTTGTACTGCCATCTGTAAGCCAAATTGCGCCCCATTGTCCAGGAACAGCTGCATATTCAGGTTCTAGACGATCGCCTTCAAAGACCACTTCGTTTTCTAGAGCGGTGCTATTAGAGGCGCTTCCGTTAATTTGTAATGAAGCATTTTTACCCACTATTAAACCTGAATCAGTATGAAAAAACACCCTGCTTCCTGCGTCAAAAATCGCCGTTTTGTTGTTAGGCACGGCAGCATATCCATAAATTACATAAGGTTTTTTATTTGTGAAATGTAGTTCATTGCCATTTATAGGATCATTTTCATCAAGATAAAATCCACTTATTTCTTGACTGTCTGCTAAGGGAAGTGTTTCTGTTGTTCCATCGGCAAATCGTTTTGGATACAAGAAAACGGCATCTTGAATTAACGTAACAAGCGGAATGGTTTGCAAGTTGGCTCCCGCATCAAATTCAATATTATCTGTATAAAGAAAATCAGTGGGGTTTGCATCAGTACTACTTGCGGTGGTTTCTATAAAAATATAAAGACTGTCTTTAGCTAATATTTCAACGTTAGAAAATAATTTACCTTCATTTCCTTGCATGCCGTCCACGGTCATTCTGTATTTTGAATCCAACCCTTTTCCTAATTTAACGGTGGGGATATTGATGTCTTTTTTGCTGGTGTTATAAACTTTTAGGCGGTAAGTACTTGAGCCTATGTTTGTAAAAACAGTGTCTAAATAGATAGTATCTTTTGAAAAAGTAAGCTGTCGTGAACTTGCCACAGTTTCAAAGTCTGATCGACATGCGCTGGCCAATAATAGGATTACAATAATAAAAGGTAAAATTAGGTAGCGCATTGTCTTTGTTTTTTTGTAAAAATAGGAAAAAACTAATTCGATTTCAGAATAAGGCTTCATTTTACTGTTTAGTGTGTCATCTTTTATTTATTTTTACATTCTTAATAAACTAAATTGATGGGATTAGATAAAGATAAAATGCTTCAATATTGCAATGAGTTCTCTAAGAATACTTTGATGGAAACATTGCAAATTGAATATATAGATGCAGGTGAGGGGTTTTTAGTGGCTAAAATGCCTGTGAACGCTTCGGTGCACCAACCTATGGGATTGTTACATGGAGGTGCTTCGGTAGCTTTGGCGGAAAGTGTAGGAAGTGCGGCTTCTCATTTTTTTATTGATCCAAAAGAACAAGAGGTACGCGGAATAGAAATATCAGCTAATCATCTAAAGAGTATTCGCGTAGGTGTTGTTTACGGAACCGCTAGGATAATTCATAAAGGAAGAAGTTTGCATCTCTGGGAGATCAAGATTACTGACGAAGAAGGAAATTTGATTTCGCTTTGTAAATTGACTAATATGGTGCTAACCAAAACACCACAACAATAGATTGATACTTGTAATGTAGGCTAATAAACGCAGAATATTATGATTGATTTTTTCATTAAAGTAAAACAGCAAGAAGCGCAACAACTGCCTTTTGTAATTTATAGAAAACCCAATAAGAATAAAGTAATAGGTTATTTTCAAAAAAATGACCATTTATATTTTGCTGAAAGCCTAGACGAAGTTGGGTTTGTATTTGCGCCATTTGAAAATAATCAAATGCTTTTGATTCCTAAAGATCAGGCGTTGAAATTAGAGTCTAAAATGAGCGTGGTCAAAATAAAAACGGTCGACAATCAAGATATACCAAAAGACAACACCGGAAAAGAAGCTTTTGAAAAAGTTGTACAAAAAGCAATTGACAGCATTGTTAACGGGGACATGAGTAAGGTTGTTTTGTCTCGAAAAGAAATTATTGCGGTTCCTGAATTTGAATTGGTTTCGGTTTTCACCAAATTAGTGCAAACGTATCCCACTGCTTTTTGTTACTGCTGGTACCATCCCAAAATAGGAATGTGGATAGGAGCAACTCCAGAACATTTATTAAACGCAAGAAAAAAACGTTTTTACACAATGGCTTTGGCGGGAACGCAGAAGTTTAAAAAGACGACTGACGTAGTTTGGGAAAAGAAAGAAATGGAAGAGCAACAATTTGTAACTGATTTCATTATTGATAATCTAAAAGAGCTGACTACGGAGGTTTCAGTATCTAGTCCGTATACGTTGCAAGCAGGTAACTTATTGCATATAAAAACGGACATTGAGGGAATCATGGACGATCATTCTAATCTAAAGCAAGTTGTCGCTGTTTTACATCCTACGCCCGCAGTTTGTGGATTGCCTAAGGCTGTAGCCAAAGAGTTTATCCTAGAAAACGAAGGCTACCAGAGGGAATATTATACAGGCTTTTTAGGAGAACTCAATAAGAGGGGAATTAAAAACGAAAAATTACAATCAGATTTATACGTGAATTTGCGGTGCATGAAAATTGAAACTAATGGAAAACCAGGTTCCACTAAAGCGCACTTGTTTATGGGGTGCGGAATTACAAAGGACAGTGATCCTACAAAAGAGTGGAAAGAGAGCGCTAATAAATCCATGACAATGAAAAAGGTGTTGTTTTAGAAGAAAGAAAAATAATACGATTACAGAATAATAATAAATAATTAGATAATGAAATTAGATATAGTAGCTTTTGGGGCACATCCAGATGATGTAGAATTAGGTTGTGCGGGAACAATATTAAAAGAGATTTCTTTAGGGAAAAAGGTTGGAATTGTAGATTTAACACGTGGAGAATTAGGGACGAGAGGATCGGCAACGATTCGCCATCAAGAAGCTACTGCGGCCGCTGAGATATTAGGGGTTTCAGTAAGAGAGAATCTAGATATGCGCGACGGCTTTTTTACTAACGATGAGCAACACCAATTAGAGGTTATCAAAATGATTCGTAAATATAAACCAGAGATTGTGTTGTGTAACGCAATCGATGACCGACATATTGATCACGCAAAAGGAAGTAAATTAGTTTCTGACGCTTGTTTCTTATCGGGTCTTGTACGTATTGAAACGGATATCGATGGAGTGAAGCAAGATGCATGGAGACCAAAATTAGTGTACCACTACATTCAATGGAAAAATGTTGTTCCAGATTTTGTGGTTGATATTACTGGTTTTTCAGATAAAAAAACAGAATCGATATTAGCTTACGGTTCGCAATTTTATGATCCAAATTCTAAAGAACCAGAATCACCAATTAGTTCAAAGAATTTTCTAGAAAGCTTGAATTATCGTTCTAGAGACCTTGGGCGTTTGGCAGGGGTAGAACATGCCGAAGGTTTTACTGTTGAAAGGTATTTGGCTGTCAATAGTTTAGGTGATTTAATATAATTTTGTTCAATTTTTTTATAAAAAATGTTTGCAGAAGTAAACTTTAGTTGTATCTTTGCCACCGCTAAGAGCAAATGGTGGTTGTAGCTCAGTTGGTTAGAGCATCGGTTTGTGGTACCGAGGGTCGCGGGTTCGAGCCCCGTCTCCCACCCAGAAAGCAAAAGCCTCTCAGAAATGAGAGGCTTTTTTTGTGGAATAAACTCAAATAATAAAAAGAGCGCTTTAAATAGATCAAAGCGCTCTTTTTTTTGCACAAAGGATAGTAGTGTAAATCCTCCCGTTTTTTTTCGGGAGATTGCAACGGATAGCCTGGTCTTGCTGTAACGATAGTGAAAGCAAGGATGTGCCCTAATAATTATAGTTATTTTTTGTCTACGACAGGCCTGTTTTCACGATTTGCTAACTCCCAAGCAATTGTAAAAGCCAGTTGGGTTCTTTTTGTCAAGGCGTCAAACTCAATTTTGTCTACAGTGTCCGTCTTTTTATGGTAATCAGCATGAACACCATTAAATAAGAAGACAGATGGAATACCATGCTTTGCAAAGTTATAATGATCAGAACGCTCGTAGAAATGATTTGGGTCGTTCTTATCGTTAAAAGTGTAGTCAAGGTCCATTTTGATGTACTTTGAGTTAGCTTGGGCGCAAATAGTGTCTAAATCACTTGATAAACGATCAGCGCCTATTAAATAAACATAGTTGTTAGAATTTGCATGTGCAACATCACTACGTCCTATCATATCAATATTAATATCGGATACGGTGTTCTCAAATGGGAACAATGGATTTTCGGAATAATAACTAGATCCTAATAGTCCATGCTCTTCGCCTGTGGCGTGAAAAAACAAGATAGAACGTTTGGGTCCGTGTCCTTCTTTTTTAGCTATAGCAAAAGCTTGAGCAATTTCAAGCAAAGCTACTGTTCCTGAACCGTCATCATCAGCACCATTGTAAACATCCCCATTTTTTATCCCTACATGGTCGTAATGTGCGGAGACAACAACAACTTCGTCTGGTTTTTCTGATCCTTCAATAAATGCCCAGATATTCTCAGAGTCATTTAAATTCTCTCCGTATTTTGCGTTTAAGAAAGCTGCGGGTACTTTTTGATAAAAAGATTCAGCTGCTTTAGGAAAAGAAATGTTGTTTTTATTGTATTGACTAATCAAGTATTTACCGGCTTTTTTTTGTCCAACGGAACCTGTTTCACGTCCTTCCATTGAGTCGGCAGCAACGATGTAAAGATGCGTCTTTAAGTCGGATACGGTAATGGAGTTCATGTATTTTGTTGGGTCGGAATTGTCAACTATCTTAGTGGTTTTTGTGGTTGAGCAAGAGGCAAAGATTGCAGCTAGGGCAAAAAGAGGAATTAATTTTTTCATAGATATTCTAATTGATTTTAATTATTTTTTTAGCACTTCATTCAAGAAAATTTTTAAGTGTTCAAAAGAGCGTTTGGCTGCTTTTTCATTGTAAGCTGCTCCTTTAGAATTGTCGTTTCCATATTCAGGGTTTGTGAAACCGTGTACAGCATCAGCATAATAAATCATTTGCCAATCGGCTTTTGTGTCGCGCATTTCTTGTTGGAAAGCTGCTACTTCAGCTGTAGAAACATAAGGATCATCAGCACCGTGACAGGCCAAAACTTTTGCTGTGATTGGTTCTGTAGGGCGTGATGCGTCTTTAGCTAAACCACCATGGAAAGAAACCACTCCTTGTACTTTTAAATGTCCGCGAGCTGCTTCAAGAACTCCAGTTCCTCCAAAACAATATCCTATTGCTACAATATTATCAGGATTGGCACCACTTTGAACCAATTGATCTAGTGCTAGTTGAATGCGGTGTTGGTAAATCGTGTAATTAGTTTTATAGTAACTTGAATTTTTACCTGCTTCGGCGTTGTCTTTTGGGTAATTACCTTCGCCATAAATATCAGCGATGAAGGCGTTATAACCTAGTTTAGACAATTCTACTGCAATATCTTTAGACGCTTTGTCAATTCCGTGCCAAGCTGGGAGAATTAAAATCCCTGGTTTATTAGCTGATTTTTTAACCGCTTGGACTGCAAAACCATTGAGAACTTGGGTGTCATCTTTGTAGGTAACCGCTTTTAATTGAGCAAAAGCGCCATTGGAACAAATCAATATTCCTAAAATAAAAAATTTTATGCTTTTCATGATGTTAAGTTTTAAGAGACAAATATCCGAAAATAAATAACGAACCTTTTTTTAGAGGACTAATTTACAGTTTTTTTAATAACTGTTTAGCTATAAGCTTACGGTGTCTCTAAAGGCTAATGTTTCTTTTAAAAGCGCAACCCAATTCAATCATAGAGTCTGTTTTAGCAATGCCGGGAATATTGTCAATTTTATCGTAAAGTAATTTACGCATGTGCTCGTGATCTTTAGCAATCATTTTGATATATAAAGTATAGGAACCTGTGATGTAATAACATTCGGTTACTTCAGGTATTTTTTTTAACTCTTCAATAATCCTGTTGGAGTCTTGGTCTTTATTAAGTGTGAGTCCAGTGAAAGCGCCCCAATCGTAACCAATTTTCTTTTCGTTAATAATGGGTTTGATTCCTGTGATAATACCGTGTTCAATTAATCTATTGATGCGCTGGTGCACCATGGTGTTAGAAATCTTTAATGTTGTAGCAATAGACGAGTAAGGCATGCGGCCGTCTTTTTCTAATTCTTTGATTATTTTTATATCGTATTCATCTACTGCTTCCATGAGAGGGGTTTTAAAGTAAGGATTTATTTTATAGTAGGTTAAAAGTAATTATATTTTTAGTTTTTGGGAGCCATTACACAACTTATTTTAATTAATTTGACTTTTAATAATTCTTAATTTTAATTTTTTGACTTTTTTTAAAGGTTTTTGAGTCAAAAGTTTTGTTTTATACGATGAATAAAATAAAATTTTATAGTTTTGTTCTATAACGATTTAAAAAAAGAAACATTATGCAAAAAACAACTCAAACACTTTCAGCAAAATCAGAAGCATTAATTGACAAAGAAAATAAATATGGTGCTCATAATTATCACCCTTTACCAGTAGTTCTTGATAGAGGAGAAGGGGTTTATGTTTGGGATGTAGACGGTAAAAAATATTATGATTTCTTATCTGCTTATTCAGCAGTAAATCAAGGACATTGTCACCCAAAAATTGTAGGGGCAATGGTAAAACAAGCGCAAACATTGACATTAACGTCAAGAGCATTTCACAATGATCAATTGGGTGTTTTTGAAGAATATGTGACTAAATACTTTGATTTTGATAAAGTATTACCAATGAATACAGGAGCAGAGGCTGTAGAAACGGCTTTGAAAATTTGTAGAAAATGGGCGTACGAAGTAAAAGGAATTCCTGAAAATCAAGCCGAAATTATTGTTTGTGAGAATAACTTTCATGGTAGAACAACAACAATTATTTCGTTCTCAAATGATGAAAACGCACGTAAAAACTTTGGTCCATTTACCGATGGATTTATCAAGATTGCTTACGATGATATCGATGCCTTAGAAGCAACTTTAAAATCAAGTAAAAACATCGCAGGATTTTTAGTAGAGCCTATTCAAGGAGAAGCAGGAGTTTATGTACCTACCGAAGGCTATTTGGCGAAAGCCAAAGCACTTTGTGAAGCGCACAACGTACTGTTTATTGCTGATGAGGTGCAAACAGGAATAGCACGTACTGGAAGATTATTAGCCACTTGTGGTAACTGTTCTTGTACCAATGGATGTGAAAACACGCCAGAGGTGAAGCCTGATATCCTTATTTTAGGAAAAGCAATTTCAGGAGGCGTTTATCCCGTTTCAGCAGTTTTAGCTAATAACCAAATCATGAATGTAATCAAACCAGGACAACACGGCTCTACCTTTGGAGGAAACCCAATTGCAGCAGCGGTTGCAATGGCGGCACTTGAAGTGGTAAAAGACGAAAAACTGTCCCAAAATGCAGAACGTTTAGGAATTATATTAAGAAAAGGCTTGAATGACATTGCTGCTAGAAATCCATTGATTACCTTAGTAAGAGGAAAAGGATTGCTAAACGCTATTGTAATTAATAGTGATGAAGAGTCTGATCTAGCTTGGGATATTTGCTTAAAATTTAGAGACTATGGTTTATTGGCTAAGCCTACCCATGGTAACAAAATTAGATTTGCTCCGCCATTAGTAATTACTGAGGAACAAATTCAAGAATGTCTTGTAATTATTGAAAAAGCGCTTAACGATTTCAAATAATCTTACACTATTATGGAAAGAGCAATAAAATTAATTAAGAACAGGTCTGATATTGGTGCGGGAACACGTGGCTCTGATATGGGAATTGATGCAATAGAAATAGCAGCTATCAATAAAAAAAGTGATTATTTTAATCTGTTTCCTTTTGAAGATGTAAAAACACATAATGAAAGTATCTATGATAAAAATAGAAATACTTTTGCCAAAAGAATTGAACATGTTGTAGAGCAATGCACACGGGTAAGTTATGCAGTAAAGCATAATCTAGAAGCTAATTATTTTCCTATTGTTTTGTCAGGAGATCACTCTTCGGCATTAGGGACTATTAGCGGTATCAAAGCCGTGTATCCTACTAAAACCTTAGGAGTGGTTTGGATTGATGCCCATGCAGATTTGCATTCGCCGTATACCTCACCATCAGGTAATATTCATGGAATGCCATTGTCAGCAGCTCTAGGAAATGATAATTTAGATTGTAAAATCAATGCGATTACTCCTGAGACGGTGCAACACTGGGAGGATATGAAAAATATTGGTGTGAAAGCAACTAAGATTAAGCCTGAAAATTTAATTTATTTTGGTGTTCGCGATACAGAAGAAGCTGAGGATAGCCAAATCAACAAATTGAAAATCAGAAACTACAAAGTTGATGAGGTTCGTTATAGAGGTTTGCAAACCTGTGTTGATGAAGCGCTTACTAAATTAGCGAATTGCGATTTAATCTACATCTCCTTTGATGTAGACTCTATGGATTGTGATATGGTCTCTTACGGGACAGGAACTCCAGTGCCAAAAGGTTTTGATGAGAACGAAGTCATTGCGATTATCAACCAAATTGTCAAGTCAAAAAAAGTGGTTTGCTTAGAAGTAGTTGAGGTAAATCCTTTATTAGATACCAAAGGAAATAAAATGGCCGAAACCGCCTTTGAAGTTTTAGAACAAGTAACCGAAACAATTGATTTGTGGATTGCTTAAATCCCTAATTAATTAAAGATTCTAATAATAAAGTCCCAAAGTCTAGCGATAGATTTTGGGACTTTTTTTATAATTATCTGTTACTAGCTCTGTAATTATAAAAGGTAAGCAGCTTTCACAGATTTTTACGGAATAATCATAATAAATCTACTGAAACCTTCAAAAGCTGCGTGTTTAATTTTTCAGTACTCAAACCAGGCAGTTGTATCAAGTTGTTTTCAGGAGCTAATCCCGTTATTCGTTGCAACCCATTTGGTCTCAAACCCTTTTATTAGGCACTGGCAGGAGCTTCCTGCGGTCGCTCTGCCACTACCATAAAAGTGGTTTGCTACCTGCATTTGGTTTTCACTGCTACCGGGGCTAGGTGAATTGTGGGTTGCAGAAAAGAGAGTGTTACCAATGTTTTTTTTCTTTCTCCTTGAATTATTTGTAAATTTGAAATGGCATTAATTGCCTCTTTTTTTAATGCGAAATAAAACGTAAAAACAGGAATGATTTCTTAAATCGAAAAAGATGAGGTTTGGATTGTACGCTATCAAAGGATGATGAAATATTTTATTTTAAAACAAAATAACTAACAATATATGAAAAGATTAATACTAATAAATTGTATTCTATTTCACTTTTTTGCAAACGCTCAAAAGACAAACATAAAAGATCCTTTTAATTTTAAAATAACTGAAGTTAAAGGGGATTTGAATAATGATAAATTAGATGATAAAGTAATCGTTATGCAGGATACTGTAAGCGAAATTGCACCTTTTAGACTCGAAATATTTTTTGCTAATTCAAAAGGGGATTATAAAAGGATGGCGACTTCTACAAAAATTATTGCTCCTCAACATCCAAATGGTAGAGATGGATTTTTAAGTGGGAATAGTCTAGAAAATATTACTATTAAAAAAAACATTCTTATTGTCAATTATGGGCTCTTACGTGGAAATTTAGTACATAAATTTAGATTCCAAAATGGTAATTTTGAATTGATAGGTTATTCTGCAGCTTATTTAGATAATCCAGAAATAATCAGAATAATAGATTTTAATCTGTCAACAGGAATAAGGGTAGAGAAATTGGGAAAGGTGGGCAGTGATGAAGTGAAAATTAAGCCTACTAAAAAAATAGTAATAAGACCATTACCTAAAATAGAAGATGTAGAGCCATTTGAAAACGATTTGTATTAAAAATACGAGATATTAAAACTTATTTCAAAAATAACACCCATAAAAGCAGTAGGAATCCATAAACAAATGCTGAATACTTGTATTAGATTAGCTGTGTACTCTTTTTGAAAAATGTTTTTGAACTTATTTACTTATTTCGCTATTTGTAATTGTTTGAAAGAATTTATCCCTAATTTTGAATTGATTTAAAAAAAACTAATAATTCAAAAGTTTTTTTTGAAACAGCTAATTTTTAAAAAACGTTATTTTACAATTATGAAGACAATCAAACCATTCTCAATCTTTTTTTTGATGTTGTTCTTATCATCATCACTTTACGCACAGCTACCAGAAGAAATTCAGTGGAAACATCTACAAAAAAACTATGCCGCCGATAGTACCAAACTAGAGCTTAGTTTAAATAATAAACTGTTGCAGGGTAAATATAAAATTCCTTTAGATAATAATAGTTTTGCCTTGTATGAAATTAAAAAAGGGTTAATATCTGGCGAGGCTTTTTGGTACACAAATAATGGCAACGTAGAATGTAAACTCAATTACAAAAATGGTGTCCGCAACGGTTTAAAAGAAAACTACGACAGTGATGGCGCCACTTGGTTGAGAGAAGAATATAAAGATGGCAAAAAAGACGGGACAAGTGAAATGTACAATAGCGGAAAGATTAGTTCTAAAAGCGACTATAAAAAAGGTAAAAAAGACGGTTTGTCTATTAGTTATAGCAATGGTCAAGTGATGACACAAACCAATTACAAAGAAGACAAACGAAATGGCCTATCAAGTACTTTTTTTAATGGGGTAATTGCCACTGAAAATAATTATCTAAATGATGTACAAGATGGATTAGGCACTATGTATGCTATGGGCAAAAAAAATATGGATGCTATATTTAAAAACGGACAAAGACACGGTGTAGCACACATGTACAAGCCAGATGGTACAGTACTCTTTGAAAGTTATTTTTTACTTGGAACAAAAGTTTCTAAAGAAGAATATGAGAACTATTTAAAAAATTAATTTAAATGTTAGTTTTTAATTTTGACAAACGAACTTTGTTTTTAAAGTTATTGTAATACCTCTTTTCTGCCATAAAAGGCATTCCGTGGAACGAAGCGATACCATAAAAATATAACAACAAACAAATGAAAAAATCAATTCTAATATTAATATGTTTCTTTACTATATTTATTAGTGAAGCACAAAAGGCTGATTTGAGTATAAAAACATTAAATGTTGATCTAAATGCTAATGGACTAATAGATGTTATAATACTAAGAACAAATAAGCTTGAACTGAAAATTGACAATAAAAACTATACAATTCCTTATGATCTTTTAGGTTTTGAATTTTTATCTCAATTAAGTTTTAGAAATAATATTCTAATAATATCTGGTTATAATAGTGGTAGTGGCGCTTATAGTTGGACTTATAAATTCAGAAATAATAAATTAACTAAGAAAATAGAACTAATTGGTTATGATGATTTCAATAAATGGATTTCAGGAAACATTACAACAAGTGTAAATACGATAACAAATAAGTGGATAGTTGATTTAGAAGAATATAACCATGCAAATGGGATAATGGAAAGTAAAAAGCACACAGGAAAAATTTTAATTAGAAAAATTGATTTGACTGACATTAAAAAACAAGATATAAATAAACTTACTGAGATTGGTATGAAATACTGGCATTAAAAATAGCCCATCTGACAACAGCTGTTATGAATTCACATGGCTTTAGTTAAATTATCGTTCAGTATCAAGTTTTCGTAAAGTACATTCGCTTAAAAATTTAAACATGAAGAAGTTCTCTATTTTAGTAATATGTCTCTTTTTAACTAGTTGCCGTTTTGGACAAAATGAATCTTGAGATGAAATAGAGAAAAACTTTTATTTAGCTAAATGGGACGATAACTCATGGATTTCATATACAAAGGATGATGATAGTATTTTTAATACTGAAAATATTGTTATCGGACATAATGTTTTTGCCGTTGGTAACAACAAAGACTTTATAGTTGGAAAGCAACATCCCTGTAAAAACAAAGAGGAACATTTTATAGATTTTGACAGCTTAATACCAAATAAAGAAATTACCAACTTTTTTATTATTGACATCCGAAATGATGATTTTAAAGTACATAGCTTTAACAATGAAAATGATTTTGACAACTGTAAAAATCATTTTGGAATTCCAAAAAGTGTACCGTATAAATTTTACGACAAGTATTTAGAATAAAAGCCCAAAAGGAAACAACACTTTTTGTAAATGCTAGGGTTTATAGATGAACATTCACAAATTTAAAATAATAATAACCTAAATATACCTCAATTTTAAAACAACTATAAGTAGCAATTATAAGTTTTATAATTCTTAGGGTTAAAATTTATTAATGATATTCTATGTATAATTGCTTCCTTCGTCTTAATGACAATGCATAATAACGTTATTATTAAAATTACTCGTGATTGCTAGCCCTGATGGGAGCGGCATCCTCGTAACGCAGTGTAGAGATACAGCGTACAGCAGGAGGGAAGTTCTTGAAAACAACGGTTGTTGTGCTCCGAAAAATAAAATGAAGTAGCGCAGTTTACTTTAGAAAACAAATGAATCGTAATCTGTTTATGTTGGTAATTTTCTTAAATTTACTGTAACAGATTAGGGGTTTTGCACTCTTATCATAAAATGGATTATTACTTATTTAAAATATAATTATGAAAAAAATTGTTTTAAGCGGTCTTGTACTTTGTTCTGGTTTACTGGTTCAGGCACAATCGATAGATAAACTGATTACGGTAAATAAGGTAACCGAAATCGAGAAAGTATTGGCGGCTGATGATATGCAAGGGCGTAGGGCTTTTACACCCGGAATTGATAAGGCGTCGGCTTATATTGAGTCGCAGTTTAAGAAAATTGGTTTGCAAACTTTTGATGGTGCAAAAGATTACCGACAAGAATTTTCGATGACCGAAGCAAGAAGAAAAAGTCTGGAAGTTACAATTGACGGGAAAGCTATTGATGCGGGTTCGATGATTTCGTTTTCGTACCAACCTGAGGTTTCTTTTACAGAGGATAGCCCTATTGCGGTGGTGAATATTAGAGCAGGAGATGCTTTTGGGCCTAAGTTTTATGAGTATTATCAAAGCGATAAAAACCTATTGGTTTTAGTAGACGAATCTTTTAGAAAGATACTTCCTAATATTCAGCACATGGGACAAATGGCTGCGACACCGGGGAAGAACACGGTAGTATTTGTTTTTGGACCTACTGAGGCGACGCATTTCTTGATTAATGCGACCAATACGATTACCACCAATAAACTAAATAATGTGGTTGGGATGTTGAAAGGGAAAAGCAAACCGAATGAATATGTTGTGTTTTCAGGACATTACGATCACTTGGGTGTAGGTTCGCCAGAGGAAGGAATGCCGCATGATGCGAAAGACTCTATTTATAATGGTTCCAATGATGATGCTGCTGGAACAACCGCGGTGATTTTGCTCGCAGATTATTTTAAGAAAATGAATAACAATGAACGCTCGATAATCTTTACTGCTTTTGTAGCGGAAGAATTGGGTGGCTATGGAGCTAAATATTTTTCGCAACACGTAGATCCTGCTCAAATAATGGCGATGTTCAACTTAGAAATGATAGGGACAGAATCGAAATGGGGTAAAAACTCGGCTTATATTACAGGTTTTGAAAAATCAAATATGGGAGAAATTTTGCAGAAAAATCTAGTAGGTTCACAGTTTAAATTCCACCCTGATCCGTATCCTGAGCAACAATTGTTTTATAGATCAGACAACGCTACTTTGGCAAAGTTAGGTGTGCCTGCGCATACAATATCGACTTCAAAAATGGATGATGAGCCTAATTATCACAAGGCTAGTGATGAAATTGAGACTTTGGATATGAACAACATGACCGAAATCATTAAAGCAATTGCCATTAGTTCGTCGACTATTGTAAGCGGAAAAGATACGCCAACGAGAGTAGATACTGCAAAGTTGAAGTAATTAAGGGTAAACGTTACAACAAGTTGTAAGCACCTCATAAACCATTAAGAGATTAAGAAAATTAAGCAATAGCACTTAATAAAACTTAATTTCTTAATGGTTTTATTTTTTGTCAAATAGAACTTGATTATTATTTAATATATTGATGCATACCTAATTTCTAATTTTAAAAGGCATGTCGATTTTACAGAGTTTAACGGAATAGTGATAACTGATCTGCTAAAATTTTTAAAATCTGCGTGCTAATTTTTTGTAATCCTCAAAGCGGACAATTGTATTATTTTAAATCTATTGATGATGCCATTTGGTAGATTGATCGCGAGTGTTTCTCGACTCCGCTCGAACTGACAGTGTGGTAACAATGAAATTATAATTAGTGAAAATATTGTCACATCGAGCGGAGTCGAGATGCTTTATGATGGCATCCTGAATTTAAATTGGTTCTCGACTCCGCTCTAACTGACAATTTGGTAACTAGGGAAATATTACTCTTGAAAGTTTAGTGTCACATCCTTTGGAGATGCTTTATGATTGAAATTTTAATTTAAAAGGTTCTCGACTCCGCTCGAACTGACAATTTGGTAACTAGGGAAATATTAATTATAAAATTGAAATTCTAATTCAGGAATTCATTTATTCTAAAACAACGCTCAGTACCTAGATAAAGTGGATCACCATGTTTCTCAGACCAAAAGCCATCTAATAAATCTTTAGACAGACAACGATAAACGACAACACCTTTAAAGGTTTTATCATTTTCGCCTTTATAATTAAAATTTATAACGAGAATGTCATTTTTGAAAAATCCTGTGCCTTTTTGTAGTTGTTCGTTATTGATAAACCATTTTGCTGTAATTCGGTTATTAATATCAAGGGCTAAAGTTAGTCTCCCTTTATAGTTATTCTCTTCGGCATCTTGATTGCTTCCTACAATATTGAAGGATCCAACTAATTCATTTATGTTCATTTTTATTCTGACTTTTTATCTGCACTTTTTATTTAACCAGTATCTTTTTTAGAAGTAATCTCTAATTAAAAATTAGGTAATTAAATTAGATTTTAGACTTTATTCTGCTCAAGGTTTCTTGAGATATATTGATATAAGAAGCTACTATTTTGTTTGGTAGACGTTTAACAATAGTTGGATTAATTTTAAATAATTGATTGTATCTTTCAGAAGCATCTAAAGTGGTAAATGACATTAGTCTTTTTGAATTATTGACATAAGCTTTTTCTAAATAGATACTATAAAATTCCTTCCATTTAGGAATAGTTTTCATTAGATGTCTAAAATCATCATGACTAATGTATAAAATTTTGCTTTTTTCAATGACCTGAATTGTTTCTTGAGCTGGCTCATTAGTTATAAAACTAACAAGAGCCGTTGCCCAATGGTTTTCAAAGGCAATATAACGAGTAACTTCTTTATCAACATCATTGATGTAAAATATTCTTAGGCAGCCTTCCAGGATGAAATAACTAACTTCACTCACTTTTCCGTGAGCAAGTAAAATTTCATTTTTATCCTTTTCAATTGGTTTAAAATAAGATAGAATGATTTTTAAGTCATGCTCATCTACATCAATATTTTTTTTAATGTAGGTAGTAAGTTCAGGATAATTTGTCATTTAATTGTAGTCTCTGACAAATTTACGATATTCCATAATATCTTTAATAGATAAAACAACCAAATCGTGTTCTATTCCAAATTCGATTATGGTATCTCTGTTTGCCATTGTTCCGTCGTCATTCATTAATTCGCACAATACTGCTTCGGGTTTCAAACCAGCTAATTTCATTAAATCAATGCTACCTTCAGTATGACCTGCTCTATCGAATACGCCATTATCCCTTCCTCTTAATGGAAAAATATGCCCTGGTCTTGCTAAATCATTGCTTTTAGCATTATCATTGCAAGCGACTTGGATGGTTTTTAATCTATCTTTTGCTGAAACACCTGTGGTTACACCTTCTTTTGCTTCTATAGTAACGGTGAACGGTGTTTGAAAACTACTTGTATTTTCTTTAACCATATAGGGTAAGTCAAGTAAATCAGCTTTTTCATTAGTTAAACATAGGCATACTATACCACTACATTTTCTAATCATGAGCGCCATACCTTCAACAGTCATATTATGAGCAGAGAATATTAGGTCGCCTTCATTTTCTCTGTTTTTATCATCTACTAAAATAACCCCACCTCCATTTTGCAGCTGTTTTAGTGCTTTCTCTAAACGTTCTTGACTATTTTTATCAATTTTTGGCAAGGGTTTCAATTGTGTAATTTCCATTTTTTCTATAAATTATTTGATGCAAATCTAAAGTAGTTTTTCATCAAAAAATTTGATGTAAGTCAAATAATTAAAAATTTTAAGGTATCTCTTTTTTTAAATTAGTATACATTTTTCGTTTTAAAATAACGTATAATATTTTGGTGCTTTTAGAAGGTTAAAAGTTCGTAAATGCTCAATTTTTGGTTTATCGAATATCTTATGCTAAACGGTAATTCCATTAAACCTAGCTTGTTCAAAATAATTTTATTTCTAGATTTTTATTCTTGAAATTCAATATCTAATACATCTTTGAGTCTATTTAGGCTTTGTTTAGATATTTTTGCAAAAAAAAGTCCAATAAAAAAATATCTAATAATTAAAATTTGTCCAATTCCAACTAAAATAAAAATTAAAATATCATTTGGATTTTTATATGTTTCAAATATGAGAGCAACAATAGGCATCACACATATTATGCTAAATATAAATTGGAAGACTTTATTTATTTCAACATTCACATAACCATTTTTAGTGTCAATTTTTCCTGTCATTACACAGAAAACTCCTTTTCCAATTTCGGAAGTAATAATTTTAAACTCATCGCCATTTAAAATCCCTCGAAAAGATTTGTCGGTAAAGTTAGATGTCATTTTTTCTGAATATTCAGTTCTTCTTTTTAATCTTTCTATAGTTTCGGCTTTGCTATCCAGTAATTTAAACTTTAAATTTTTTGTTGGGAATATTTTCATTTGTAATTATTTTAAAATTAGATAAAATGTATTGTTAATATAATATAACTGGAACTTTGTAAACTTGATGTGAAGCATTGACTTTAGTAAATCTAGGTAGATTAAAATAGCTGTTAGCAGTTGGCGTATATTCCATTTCGGGATATTCCGACCTTATTAAATTTAATTACTTTTCGAAATGTTTTATTCCAAATAACAAAATTGCAGTTTTTGTAAATTTCAAGTATCTTTTTGACCAATTCTGTTTTTTCCATTTGAAATGCTTCTTTTCTTGAAAGCATAAAGTAAAGATGTTTATCCTCAAAAAAATCACTCAAAATGGCACTAATTTTTTTTCGTTTACGCTATTTTCAGTACCTAAAAATTTCCATTCACTTTCAGTATCTTTAATCTTTGTCCACTTAATTTTATATAAATGTGTTTTACTTGATTCGTAAATTAATCTTTATTCCATAAGTTTTTATTTCAATTTATAATCTTCGAAATTCACTTCTACTTTATTAAATTTTTTTGAGTTGTCTAATATTGAGTTTATTCTTGAAAGACATTTTTGATTATTTTCGGCAATTATAAAAGCTAAACCCCAAATATCTTTTGAAAGAAAAAATTCGCCTAAATTAGATTCTATATTAATTATGATTTCAGCATTCATCCATAAATCAGTTATATCTGTAATCTTTGGCTCTAGTTCTACAATTGTATTTAATAAATCGGGAATAAAATTATCGTTTTTGTTATTATTAAAAAATTCTATAAGTAGATTTTTTGAACCATATTCAGGGCGAAAATAATATTTGTACATTATGTTTTCTTTATAATTTCACGAATTTTTTGGCGCTTACTGCTAACATTTTACAAATTTTAGAAGGCTAAAAGTTTGTAAATGCTCAATTTTTGGTTTATCGAAAACGTCTCACGATTTGGATAATTGGCGAATTTCGTAAACGAGATTTTTGGCTAAGATAAAATTTCTTGCGAAAGATAAACGTGAATTTACCACAGATCGCGCTATTTTTGAAAACCCTTTTAGTTGTTTGTTTTTTTTAACTTATCCAAATCTGCCATTCTTCTAATATTTTCCAATTCCCATTAATTTTTTTTAGATAAATAGCTGTTCCACTTCCACATAAATGACCACAGTAATGATTTAATTGTAAGTATGCTTTATCATTATCAACAGAAAAAATGGGTATCGTCATTTCATAAAAGTTATATAATTCTCCTTTTTTTCTTTTATTAATTTCTCTTTGTTTTGTTGTGAAATTAATGTTATCACTTTCTTTAAATTCAATTTTAATTCTTTGAGAATTTATGTTTTGTTGAAGTAAAAATAAAGAATCTTTAATAGTGAAAAACATTTCGTTTTTGTTATAATTCAATAAATTTTGGATGGAAATACGATTAAAAGATGGCGGAGGTGGTGGTGGTGGATGAATTGAGTTATTCTTTTTTCTTTTTTCCGCGATATAAATATTCAGTTTAATTAAATCTTCACAAAACATTTTAGAAGCTTTTCCATTTTTCAAAACATTTAGACTATCTTCTGAAATCACAGTTCTTACAATATCATTAATATCTTTATTTTTGAAGGAACTTAATTGAGCTTCGTTATTTTTTTTACATTTCATAAACGAAAAACAAAGAAGTAATAGTAAGAATGTTTTTTTCATTGTTTAATTGATTTCCTTTTGTTTACGTATTTTTTTATGATTATCCGTATTTATCACAATCCCGTAATACCTACTATTACTAGTCTTTCGAAGAGTTTTTCTCTAAAATTTCTTGCTTTATTTTTACCATTGCAGTAACTAAGTTTAATATTAAAGCTTCTTTGACCAATTTTTGACTTAATATGAACTATTTACCAGAAATATTGATTATTAGGGAATCATTAAGCTGACTGTTTAAGCTATGTTGAATGAGTAATTGACTTAGTAATACCCTATGAGCAATAGTAATCAAAGTAAAATACAGATTTGCTTTAATTTTAAAAATTTAGATTTTCAATAGTTTGTTTGGTCTTTTCTATTATTCCAAAATAAAATTACAACCCAAGTGATTCCTTTATTAATTGCAGATTTGTAGCGCTATAGTTAATTTTTAAAGCTTCTTGGTGTCCCTTATCAGACATTTTGCTCCATGTTTTAAGAATGATATTTTTCATTTTTTCCCTGTCGTGTTTTTGTACAAATGGGTCTAAATAAAATTCTAAAAAAACCAAACAAATTACATCTTCCAGTAATTGGGTTTCTTCGTCTTTTTTAAGTTGCTTTTTCTCAATCAAGAAAGAAACTCTAGTAATAAAGGCAGCATCATAACCCACTTTTTCTAAAATTGATGCCGTAGTGCCCGCATGAAATTTTTTCAATTCTCCCCTCCATGTTAAGTATCCTACACGATCCATTGGGTAACTATTGCGTGCTATTTTCCACCTGCAAATGTGCTGGGCTTTGGAAGCAATTTGTACTTCCTCTGAAGCTTCAGGATAAAATTCCATCAGTTGAGTATACATTCTATTCGAATATAATAATTCTTTTGGATAACTTTTTGATTCGAATAGTTCGCTATTTGGGTCTTGTGCGTTTTCAGCATCAATCAACTCACAGGCGGTATAAAATGGCGTTTTTGTCATAAGGAAAGAGATATGATCAAAGATACGTATTTAATCTAAAAAGTCAGCAGAAACGTCTCTATCAACTATTTTCAAAGGACGAGAGGCAGTTGCGTATTCTTCTCCGTTTAAGTTTAATTCGTCTATTAATGAAATTTTTTTTGGTATAATATTATTTTTGATATACCATTTTTAAATTAGATGTAGACAAGTCGTTAGCAGTTTTTTCCTGCGAAGTATATTTATATAATCACGATACTAGACGTAACTTGGTTCTTCTCTAAAAACGGTGATTTGATGTTTTTCTTGTAATGGTTTAGATATGAATTTTTTACAAAAGTTGAAACCTACCATGTCGTTTCCAACTACTATTATATTAATCATAAATAAATCAAATGCTACTTAATAAATGCACGTATAATACTTAATAATATGTTGTTAATTAAGCAGAATATATTCAAAATCGATGGTCTACTATAATATAATGGTAATAATGGATAAAATATAAAGAAAATGAAATGGCAAGACTCTGTTTTATAAGATCTGGGGTAATGCTTTAAAATGAGTATGCGGGTAATTATAAATACCGCAAAATCATAAATTAAATAGTAGTAGCTACTACTTAATTAGTGAATTACGGCATAAGTTTGTTAGGGTTGGTTTATACTGAATTAGGATACAGTAGGCTAGTATTTTTTTCTAAACCAGAAAGCAACGTTTACTAAGGCAATCAAGGCAGGGAAACGAAAAATCTGACTTAGTATATCGAGAATAATTATAATTGTTTATTTATTTTATTTATTGATAGAACACATGATACAGTTAGACACATTACTGCAATATTTTTTATTATTTTTAAAGGATTTCTTAATCTCTCTATATATTCATTAAATGTGTACTGCTGATGCGAATAAAAATAATTACCATCAATATTATTTAAAAAAATCCAGTACAATACACAAATAATTAAATATGGAATTGCGAATCTAAAAAATAGTTGAGGGGCTATAAAATTTTTCTCTTCCAATAATTGGATTAAATAGCAGTATGAAATTGTAATAAAAAAAAGTATTATAGCAAATACATAATAAAACAGTTCTTCCAACCCTGACCAAATTCCAGCGTGATGAACATCATTAATGAAATACAAATATTCGACAGTAACTAAAAAAGCTGTAAATAACACTTTTTTATAGGATAGTTTTATCTTCATTATTTATTGGATATAGGTTTTATTATGTGGTAACCTTCTGAATATTCATTTAAAATTAAATAGAAATTAATGTTTTTGCTTCCGTAATAAGTTAGAAATAAATCTTCTTTTTCGCCGTTAAATTCCATTTTTTGAAAAATTTTCAATGTATCTTTTTCTTTAATAAAGTTAAAATAGGCATTGCCATTCCATATGATTTCATTGCTCCCTATACTATTAGTTTTATGAAAATAATCAGCTAAAAGAGTGTGAGTAAATTTAGATCTGAATAATTCTTCTTTTTGTGTACTTAAAGTAAGGTAAATTGGTAAGTTTAAATCTTTACCATACAATGCGTACCATTTCCCATCAATTAAAAAGATAGCTTTATCAATTTTATCCTCATGATTTTTACTATGGTCTTCCCAAAGATAATCGTAATAAAAAAAATCTATTGATATCGCTTTGTTCATAAGCAGTTTAAATTCTTTTTGGACTTTTTTAGTCCCCCATTCGGTATCGCTATTTATATCAATATATTTTTTATTAACTTTGTTACCATCAGTTAACCAAGTGCAATAGCTATCTTGGTTTATTAAGTATGCATTCCTAATATTAAAGTATGTATCCGGAATGCTATCTACTAGTTTAGCATTTTTATCCAATTTATAAAATAAACTTTTTCCATTTGAACTTGGTCTAAGGTTACTATGTAGAACGACAAAATCACTATTTTCCGCAAAGATTGGTTCTTCAAAAGAATCTTTTTCAGACCAACTGCCTTTCAATTTTGTTATTTCGTAATTTAAAGATTTTGTAGTCGTATCTCTAAACGCTTTATAGCTTTTATAACTATCTGGTAATTCAGGTTGGTCAATACTATTTCTAAATAAGAAAACATAAAAAATATTTAAGAAAAGAATTATCGTTAACCCAATTATAAAAAGTGTGTTTTTTTTGTAAATATTCATATTTTTGAGAATATATCCTATTAGTAAAGCGATTTATTATTTATTTAAGTGCTAACGTTTCACGACTTCTAAAGGCGACGAACTCGGTAACCGCATATTGTCTACTAATAAAATATTTCTTACCATTTTTTGTAAACGCAGTTGTGCGTTAGTTTTTTTAATCATTATATTCTTTGTTTTCAATTAAAGGTAGAAAATTTTTAAATCTGTGAAAATATTCCTTTTTATATTTTTCAATTTTTAATAGTTCTTAGATTCAAGTGATAAATGCAACACTCCTTATTTGTTTAAATAAAGCCTACTGATAAGACTTGAAGATCTAGATCTTCAAGTCTTATCAG
>NZ_JABSNK010000012.1 GCF_013294005.1 Flavobacterium gelidicaeli | reverse complement strand
AACTCATGTAACACAGGAGTTTGCGTCTTTTTTAAAAGAGATCAATAGATTCTAGCCCAAATGATTGTAATACTATTGCTTCTTTCTATGGAGTTTCTGGTAAAAACCTCCAGTGTCAATACAAAGACTTTTTAAGTGATTTTAAAGCTTGGGATCAAATAAAACATTCAGAAGAATGTCTTATTTTTCAGAAAAACATTGGAATGAATCTATCAATAGATGAAACGTCTCTTTCAAATGGCGAACTCTATACTATTTTGACAAACAAATCTGGAAAAGGAAAAAAGCGAACTATTGTAGCTATGATTGCAGGTACTAAAGCCGATACAGTTATTGCAGTTATAGAAAAAATTGCTCTTAAACAACGAAATCTAGTTAAAGAAATAACTTTAGAAATGGCGGGAAATATGAATTTGATTGCCAAAAAATGCTTTCCTAATGCAACTCGTGTTACAGATCGATTTCATGTTCAAAAACTAGCTACAGAGGCTTTACAGGAAATCAGGATTAATTATCGTTGGGAAGCTATTGATCAAGAAAATAACGCTATTGAAAAAGCAAAAAAAGGCAAATCAAATTTCGAATCTCAAATACTTTCAAATGGAGATACACTTAAGCAATTACTCGCAAGAAGTCGTTATTTTCTATACAAAAACAAATCAAGATGGACGCAAAACCAAACGCAACGTGCCACTTTATTGTTTAAATTATATCCAGACATTTTAAAAGCATACGATTTAACACAAGACTTGCGTACTATCTTTGACAAAACAACTGACAAAATCATTGGGTTTGCAAAACTAGCCAAATGGCATGAAAAAGTAGATCAATCCGGATTCAAATCTTTCGGAACAATCTCTCGTACAATTACAAATCATTATCAGACCATATTAAATTATTTTGACAATAGAAGTACTAATGCCTCTGCAGAATCATTCAATGCAAAAATAAAAGCCTTCAGATTAAAATTTAGAGGTGTTAGAAATATAGGATACTTCCTTTTTAGGCTAACTAATATATATGCTTAATATGTCCCACTCCACAGGTTTTCGTTATGATCCATAGATTGCCGTTTCACCACTCTGATTTTTTTGTCTCATTTCAAGTAGAAGCTCACTTTTAGTTTTTTCATTTGCTACGTTTTAGATTAATGTGATACAAACGTACTTCTGAAAGTTGCTCAGCCCCTGCTATAGTTAACAATTGTCAACTTTTGGTACCCAAAATTGGCACCTAAAACTATAGGGTACCAAATAGGGTACTTGTCGAATCCGATTTAAGGGGTAAAATGAAAATAGAAGTCATTCGCCAGTTGAATCAACATCGGTGCTTAAGTACTGTAAAATATAGGATTTTGTAAATAAAGGAAAGTATTGAAATGTAAAAAGCCCCTTTGTGAGGGGCTTTTTGCGGAGAAAGAGGGATTCGAACCCCCGGACCTGTTACAGTCAACAGTTTTCAAGACTGCCGCATTCGACCGCTCTGCCATTTCTCCAGTAACTCGCTATCATTGCTGATTGCGAGTGCAAATATAAGTTGCTTTTTTGGTTTTTTTACTCTTTTGGAATAAAAAAATGAGCTAATATTTTAATTATTTTTTAATCGTTTCATTTTCTAGCTTTTAGCAAACAGAAAAAATAAAATAATTTTTAAAATTGTACTTAGTAGCTGACGTATTCTGTTATTTCTAAGCCGTAACCTATCATTCCCACACGTTTTTCTTGCACTGAATTACTCACTAATCTAATTTTTGAGATATCGATGTCGTGCAAAATTTGCGCTCCAATTCCGAAATCTTTACTGTCGATAATGATTTTTGGTGCTTTCATTTGGCCTCCTTCTTGCAAATCTTTCAATTCAGTCAAGCGGCTTAATAAATTTACTGCTTGCATGTCTTGATTGATGAAGATAACAGCACCGGTACCTTGCTTGTTAATCGCTGTAAACATATCGTCTAACTGCTTGTCGGCATCGTTTGTTAACGTACCTAGCAAGTCATTATTTACCTGAGACGAATTGATTCTTGTTAATATAGGTTCGCCTAAATTCCAAGTTCCTTTAGTCAAAGCAATGTGTATTTGTTTGTTAGTTGTTTGCTCGTATGCTCTCAAACGGAACGTTCCAAAACGAGTTTGAATATCAAAATCATCTTTCTTTACAATCAAACTATCGTGTTGCATTCTATAAGCAACTAAGTCTTCGATAGAAACTAATTTCAGGTCAAATCTTTTAGCTACAGCTACTAATTGTGGTAGACGCGCCATAGAACCGTCTTCATTCATAATTTCGCAAATAACACCCGCTGATTTGAAACCTGCTAAACGAGCAAAATCAATTGCTGCTTCTGTGTGACCTGTTCTTCTTAAAACACCACCTTGCTTTGCAATAAGTGGGAAAATATGTCCAGGACGTGCTAAATCGTGAGGTTTTGTATCTTGATCAACTAGAGACATTACGGTAAGTGATCTATCGGCAGCTGAAATTCCTGTTGTTACTCCGCGACCTTTTAAATCTACCGAAACTGTAAAAGCAGTTTCCATATGATCAGTATTGTTATTAACCATCACGTGAAGTCCTAATTCTTTACAACGACTTTCAGTAAGAGGAGCACAAATTAATCCGCGCCCATGAGTAGCCATGAAGTTGATCATTTCTGGAGTTACCTTTTCGGCAGCAGCTAGAAAGTCACCTTCGTTCTCGCGATCTTCATCATCAACAACGATGATTATTTTTCCTTGACGAATGTCTTCAATAGCTTCTTCAATGGTATTCAATTGTATTTTATCAGTCAGCATGTTACGCTTGTTTTTTGGGTGGGAATAATTTTTTAAATAATTTTTGGATTGGTACTAAAATGACATCCATATTGATCAATCCTATATCGTTTGTGGCTCTATAGGTCAGTAAAATAGCAAGTGGAGTAAGAACTAGAGAAGACATCCAGGCACCCATAAAAGGAGAAATTCCGTTTTCTTGTGCCATTCTTTTTCCAAAAGTATTTATAAAGTGAAACGTTATAAATATCAAAACAGCAAATATAATAGGGAGTCCAAGTCCTCCTTTGCGTATAATGGCACCTAATGGTGCACCTATAAAAAACATCATTAGACAAGCGTAGGCTATGACAAATTTATCATAGAATGCCAGTAAATGGTTGTTGATGTTTTTTTGTTTGTTTTCTAAACTTACTTTAGTAGCATCAATAGAGTAATTTGTACTCACTAGATTACTACTTGCAATTTTTAAAATTTCTGCTTGTTGTTCCTTGGTGAATAAGGTCAGTATTTCGGCAGGAACGGTCTTTTTTTTCTTAAACAGCGTATCTTTTATAATATTAACTGCAGTATTTTGAATTCCTGTTCTTAGATTGATGTTTTCAGAATAAGAGATTACTTCGGTTTTGAAGCTTTTATTCAAAGAGTCAATTGTATATTTTAACTCATTTACATCTAGCATCGTATTTGTTGAACTAGTTGTATTTTCTTCATCTACATCAACTTTGTTTAATTTTGATAAATCAATGTTGATGGTATATTTTTTAAAGGCGCTTTTCGCGAAAGGCATCTTCTGACGGTCTTCGTATTTCTTTGGAATAATATCTTCGTAATAGTTTCCGTTATTTAAGATAAGTTGTAAGATACTCGATTTTTCACTACTAACTAACTCTCCATTTACAGCTTTAATGACAATTTTACTACCATCACCAACATTCGATTTTTTATGAATCGTAATTCCAGTTAAAAAGTTTCCGTTTTCACCAGATTTTTTGTTGACTTTGATATTGTAAATTCCTACATCGCTAAATTGTCCTTCGGCTATAGCCAAAGCTGGTTTTACCTGAGCAATATTTTTACGGAAATTGATAAACTTAAATTCAGCGTACGGGATTACATTATTTGCAAAAAAGAAAGCGAATATACTTAACAATAATATGGTAACAGTTAGGGTACGCATGGCTCTTTGAAGCGAGATGCCTGAAGATTTCATAGCAGCAAACTCATAGTTTTCAGCAAGATTACCAAAAGTCATAATTGAGGCAAGCAATATTGATAGCGGTAATACTAACGGAATAATTCGCGGCATAGAAAACATTAAAAACTTTAAGATTAATACAAAATCTAAGTCTTTACCAGCTAGTTCAGCTATAAATAGCCAAACGGTTTGTAGTATGAATATAAAAAATAAGATTACAAATACCGTAGTAAATGTAATCATGAATGTTTTTAATAAGTATTTGTCAAGAATTTTCACCTAATAATTTAATCTAATTTATTGATGTAGTAATTTGGGTATTTACTTTGCGCAAAGATAAATTGATTTTTTGACAAAGGTTGATTGGTTTTAAAAGAATTAACGGTTAATGTTGTTTTTGTTCCGTTTTTTCCCATTTCAATCAAGTTGTAAATGTGTTTTGTTTGCACATCAATACCTAAAAGGATCTCTTTACGTTGATCTTTAGAATTTGTAGGGATTAATTTAATGTATTGAATTTTTCTTCCTTTTACATTTTGTAGTTTATCCATGTAATATTTATAACCACTATTAAAAAAAGTTAGCATTTTAGAAGGTGTGATTGCATTATTATCATTTTCATTTACGCTAGAAATTGTGATTTCTTCGTCTTCTGGAACAATAGTGTAATTTTTCTTACCGTCATATATTTTTGTAATTCCCATGAAATTCAATACATATTGATTTCCTTTTAAAGTTACATTTCCTTTACTATCTTGATTGATGTTCTCTTTGGCATTGTTTAAAGAGTATTTAAAATCAATTGCAATGTTATTATAACTTTTAACTTTAGAAGTCACTTGATCTAAAAGCGCTTTTGCTTTTTGGTCTTGTGCTTGTACTGAAAAGCTAAAAAGAATAATAAATGCAATTTGAATAAATTTTTTCATGGTGTTAATTGTTTTGTTCATTGTTAAAAAATTGATCAAGAGCACTTAAATCCAGAATGTGTACCGCTCTAGCTTTACTTCCTTCAAACGCTCCTACAATTCCAGCTGCTTCAAGTTGGTCAATTAATCGACCCGCCCTGTTGTAACCTAATTTTAGTTTTCGTTGTAATAAGGAAGCCGAACCTTGTTGTGCGTTTACAATTATTTCGGCAGCTTCTCTAAATAAAGTATCTCTTTCTGAGATATCTACATCAAGATTTATGCCACTATCTTCTCCTACAAATTCTGGTAGTAAATAAGCAGTTGCATACGCTTTTTGTGACCCAATAAAATCTGTAATTTTTTCTACCTCTGGCGTATCGATAAAAGCACATTGTACACGTACAACATCATTACCGTTAGTATAAAGTAAATCTCCTCGACCTATTAATTGGTCAGCTCCTTGAGTGTCTAGAATAGTTCTTGAGTCAATTTTTGAAGTTACTCTAAAAGCAATTCTAGCAGGGAAATTGGCTTTTATCAAACCAGTAATAACATTTACAGATGGTCTTTGGGTTGCAATAATTAAGTGAATACCAATTGCGCGAGCTAATTGTGCCAAACGAGCAATAGGAACTTCAACTTCTTTACCAGCAGTCATGATCAAATCGGCAAATTCATCGACGACTAATATAATGTAAGGTAAAAAACGGTGTCCATTTTCAGGATTTAATTTTCGAGCCTTAAATTTATCATTGTACTCCTTAATGTTACGTACCATGGCATCTTTTAATAACGTATAACGGTTGTCCATTTCTACGCAAAGCGAATTCAAGGTATTAACCACTTTTGCATTATCGGTTAGAATAGCGTCTTCACTGTCGGGAAGTTTGGCTAGATAATGTCTTTCTATTTTATTGAATAGTGTAAGTTCCACCTTTTTTGGGTCAACCAAAACAAATTTTACTTCAGCTGGATGTTTTTTGTATAACAATGAAGTTAATACAGCATTCAAACCAACAGATTTTCCTTGTCCTGTAGCTCCTGCCATCAATAAATGGGGCATTTTAGCTAAATCGACAACAAAGGTTTCGTTTGAAATTGTTTTTCCTAAAGCAATAGGAAGTTCCATTTCGGCTTCTTGAAATTTAGCTGAGCTAATTACACTTTTCATAGAAACCATTGTAGGATTCTTGTTAGGAACCTCAATACCTATCGTTCCTTTTCCAGGAATAGGCGCAATAATACGAATTCCTAATGCCGAAAGCGATAAGGCGATATCGTCTTCTAGGTTCTTTATTTTCGAAATTCTGATTCCAGCTACAGGAACAATCTCGTATAAAGTTACCGATGGTCCTACGGTTGCTTTTATTTGAGCAATTTCAATTTTATAATTGCGCAGGGTATCTACAATTCTGTTTTTGTTTTCTTCTAATTCGGCTTGATTAATCGTGATTCCTCCAGTAGAATACTCTTTTAATAAGTCGATTGTTGGGAATTTGTAATTGGATAAATCCAAAGTAGGGTCGAATAATCCAAAATCAGATACTAATCTTGATGCAAGATTTTCTTCAACAACTTCTTCTTCAGCTGCAGTCTCAATCACAAAACTATCAGCGGCATCGTCCTTTGTATCTGGTTTAATAGGTAATTCAGGAGGCAATTGCTTTGAAGTTGTTTCTAATTTTATTTCTGATGAGTGTGAAATAGTCGGTTTTAAAGATTCCTTGTTTATTTCGAATTGAGAAACTTTTGGTTTTAGAACCATTTCTTCTAATTCCTCTTCATCTTCTGCTACAGCAAATTCTTCTAAGTTATAGGCATCGCTAGATTCGTTTGAATTACTTCCATCTAAACCTGACTTCATTTCTTTTTTAGTGTTATCAAGAAACGATTGAATCTTATCTGGAGACAACTTCATTTTGAAAATCACATAGATAATCAATCCGAAAATTAGGAATAATAATGTTCCCGTTTTACCAATGTAATCTTGTAAGAATAAATTAAGTTCAAAACCAATTACTCCACCTAATTCAGGTAGGGAAGTGGCAAAAAAGCCAAATAAAATCGATAGGATGATAATGACAAATAAGTCCCAAAACCAAACTGATTTTAGTTTTTTCAAAGACATATCAATTACTAAGTAAACTCCAGTCATTGCAAACAAGCGCACAAATAGGAATGACGCCAATCCAAAACCGTTATAAACGAAGAAATTGGCTAAAAAAGCACCAAATTTTCCCGACCAGTTTTGAACTTCTTCAGTACGATCTCCTAATTCATTTACAGCACTCTGATCTTCTTGTCCGTGGATATAAAAAGAAATAAACGCCACCAGTAAAACGATAGAAAATAATATAAGTAAAGAGCCCAAAACAATTTTGTGCTGTTTAGTTAATTGCCATGTAGTACCTTCTTTAGATTTTGTATTATTTTTTTTATCTAAAGGGGCTGTTTTTGTTTTTTTTGCCATTCTGGATTGTACTTGTACCTATGTAATTTTTGGCACGTAGATTATTAAACCGATAATTATTGCCGTTATTGCTGCAAAAAAAACAGCACCGGCTGCAATGTCTTTTATAAAACCGATTCTTTCATGGTAATTGGGATGGATAAAATCGGCTATTTTTTCAATGGCCGTATTCAATCCTTCAACACTTAATACTAAACCTATTGCTAGGGTCTGAAAAAGCCACTCAGAAGCAGTGATTTTGAAATAAATTCCGGCAATTGCCATAATTATTCCTAAAGAGAATTGCACCATTACACTGTGCTCTGTAGTGATTAGTTTTACTGCGCCTTTAAAAGCATAAGTAACACTTTTTAATCTTCCTTTAAAGAAAGAATTGTCTTTTTGAAATTCCATTAATCGAAAATTATAGTACTGCTAAAGCTGCTTCGTAGTTTGGTTCGTCAGCTATTTCGTTAACTTGTTCGGTATATAAAATAGTTCCATTTGCATCAGCAACAATAATTGCTCTAGAGTGTAATCCTGCAAGTGGTCCGTCTACAATTTCTAATCCGTTTGTTTTACCAAAATCACCTGAGTTAAAATCAGATAAATTGATTACATCTTCAAGTCCTTCAGCACCACAAAAACGTTTTTGTGCAAATGGTAAATCTCTTGAAATACAAAGAACAGTTGTGTTTTCTAATTTCCCTGCAGTTTCATTGAATTTTCTAACTGAGGCAGCACAAGTTCCGGTATCAACACTTGGAAAAATATTCAAAATTAAATTTTTACCAGCAAAAGTACTTAATGAAGCTACTGATAAATCATTTTGAACTAATTTAAAATCAGCTAATTTTGTTCCTACTTTTGGTAATTCTCCTGACGTATGTATTGGATTTCCTCCTAATGTGATTGATGCCATTTTGTTTGTTTTTTGTTAAGGTTCAAAAGTATGAAATTTATTTAAGATTTAGGATTTAACCGTAATATTTATAAAATACCGCAATCTATTGTAGTAGAATGCTTTTAGTTAGTTGCCTATATAAAATAGAAAAAACGCACTTTGTAGTAAGTGCGTTTTTGAATAGTCAAAACTAAATGGACTATTTATTTATCGATAGATCCTAAAACTCTTTTCATAAAAGTATTTAAGGCTTCCTTTTTATCAGTGCCCGTTTTTACCATTTTATGAACTTCAAGAGCGCCGTACATATTGGAAATTAATTCTGCTATAACATCTAACTCTTCGTCTTTAAGTGAAGGAATTTCTGTCATTGCTTCTAGAACATCGATCGTTTCAATAATGTAATCTTGATCGTTCTCCTCTATGAATTGGGTTAAATGCTTTATTACAGGTAATTTCATTCTTTTATTTTAGTTTAAGGTTTAAAGTTTTAAAAGTTTAAAGTTATGTGTTGCTTTAAAGAGCTATTTAGTTTAACATTAAACTTGGCAATCAAGCGAATCAACATTAAACTTCAAACACATCAATTAAACAATTTCGTTTACTAATTCAATTAGGACTTCTTGTTTATTTGTTTGCGTTTCATTTACTAGTTTCCCATCAACAAAAGTGGCAAAAGTAGGTAAGTTACTTACATTAGCAAGTTTTCTTGATTCAGGAGAATTTTCAGCATCTACAAGTACAAAAGTTACCCCTTCGTTTTCTGTTGCTAATTTCTTGAATTTAGGTTTCATGATTCGGCAGTTCCCACACCATGAAGCAGAATATTGAACTACAACTTTATTGTTTGAGCTAACGATATCAGCTAATGTATCTTCGGTTAAGTCTATTAACATGTTTTTTTCATTTAGTTGCAAAGTTACGTAGAGGTAAAGCTGCAAAGGTTTTTTATTGAGTATCAAATTTAACAGGTTGCAAAGTCTCAAAGTTTTATAAACTTTGTAACTAGTTACTCAAGAGCTTAGTACCTTTGAGACCTTGTAACTCTTAATAATTTAGTTTGCGCTTAAGTAGTCAGCAGTACTTTTTCTGTCAGCACTCATTGCTTCTTTACCAGCTTCCCAGTTAGCAGGACAAACTTCACCTTTTTCTTGAACGTGTGTGTAAGCATCAACCATACGTAAATATTCGTTTACGTTACGACCTAATGGCATATCGTTAACACTTTCGTGGAAAATTTTACCTGTTTCATCAATTAAGTATGTAGCTCTAAAAGTAACATTAGAACCTTCAATGATAACTGAATCAGTTTCTTCACTATACTCAGTTGAGTCAATGTCAAGAATACCTAAAATATTAGATAAATTTCTGTTTGTATCTGCAAGGATTGGGTAAGTAACTCCTTCAATTCCACCATTATTTTTTGGTGTATTCAACCATGCAAAGTGTACTTCATTTGTATCACAAGAAGCACCAATTACAATCGTATTTCTTTTTTCAAATTCAGGTAATGCAGCTTGAAAAGCGTGCAATTCAGTTGGACATACAAAAGTAAAATCTTTTGGGTACCAAAACAAAAGTACTTTTTTGTTATTGTTTACTGCTTCGTCAAAGATGTTGATTTTCATGTTATCACCCATTTCTGAAATAGCATCAACTGCAATACTTGGGAATTTTTTTCCTACTAATGACATAAATTTATTTTTTATTGTTAATTTTTTTGATGGTGTAAAAGTAGGTAATAACAAGAGTTTTATTCTATTACTTCCAATTATATATATTTATAGATTGATAGTTTTTGATTATAGCAATAAAGGAAAAAGTCATAACTATTAGATAGCTATGACTTTATGGTTTTTTTGTTGTTGGTTTTTTGGTCTTTAGTTTAATTTGTTTTTTTATCAGTTACAAGTTGTCTTATTTTAATATTGAAAGCAGCAAATATAAGTGTCATAAACGGACTCAAGATATTGAAGAACGCATATGGTAGATAATCAAATGTTGATACTCCTAAAGTTCCTGATTGATAAGCTCCGCAAGTATTCCAAGGAATCAATACCGAAGTTACCGTTCCTGAATCTTCCAGTGTTCTACTTAAATTTTCAGGGGCCAATCCTTTTTCTTTATACGCTTTTGCAAACATTTTTCCAGGTACTACAATAGCTAAATATTGGTCAGATGCAGTAATGTTTAAGGCTAAACAACTTCCTACAGTCGAAGCAAACAATCCAAAGGTAGTATGTGCTAATTTTAATAAAGTTTGGCTAATTCTTGCCAAAGCGCCTATAGCATCCATGATTCCTCCAAAAACCATTGCACAAATAATCAGCCAGATTGTCCCTAGCATTTTTTGCATTCCACCCGAAGTAAATAAATCTGTAAGGGTTTTATTTTCTGTTGGAATAACAATTTTTCCTGTTATAGCATCCATTACCGCTTTATAGCCCGACTTAAAAGTCATGCTGTCAACGCCTGAAATGTGGTTCAATACCTGTGGCTGAAATATAATAGCAAAAATAGCTGCTAATAAAGTTCCCGCTAACAATGCAATTAACGGTTCGGTTTTTTTGATAATTAGCCCAATTACAATTGCAGGGACTAAAAATAACCAAGCTGAAACCGTAAACGACGCTTCAATGTCTCTAAGTAAATCAGCTATGTTTACATCTCCTTTTATATCTACTGATAATCCTAAAATAATGAATAATAGTAAGGTAATAATGTAGGTTGGAATCGTAGTTAATGTCATGTACCTTATGTGCGTAAACAAATCAGTTCCCGCCATAGCAGGAGCAAGGTTTGTAGTGTCAGACATTGGCGAAAGCTTATCACCAAAATAAGCTCCAGAGATCACGGCTCCTGCCACCATTCCTAAATCAAAACCTAAGGCACCACCCACACCTATTAAAGCAATACCTACTGTAGCACTTGTTGTCCAAGAGCTCCCTGTGGCAATCGATATAATAGAACATATAATTAAGGTTGCGGGTAAAAATATAGCTGGACTTAATATTTGTAATCCGTAATAGATCATCGATGGAATGATGCCGCTTACGAGCCAAGTTCCTGCTAAAGCCCCTACCATTAATAAAATTAAAATGGCTCCAGCGGTAGATTTAATATTTTCGGCCACCTCTTCGATCATTTTTTTATACGTGACTTTATTAAAGAAACCTACAATTGCCGCAATTGCCGCACCTAATAGCAAAACAAATTGATTACTACCGCTCAACGCTTCATCTCCATAAACGTATACATTGTAACCCAACATAAGGATTAATGCTATGACTGGAATTAAGGCTTCGGTTATTGATAATTCTTTGTTTTTATTAATTTTGGTATCCATTCTATCGTGTTTGAGATTGCAATATAGATAAAAAAGTAGCTATAAGCCTAAAGTGAATGCTAGGAAACGAACTACATAGTGTTTGTTTTTTCAGAATTCTGTTTATGAAGAAGAGATGATTTGTTTTAGCTTATACTTTGATTTTAAGCTTGTTTTGAATTTATATTTTTGTTTTTTGTTGCCAAATAAATCCAATATTTCTATAAAAAGTGCACTTTAATTTTTTTTTAAAGTGTGGCTAAATTCCATTAAGATGTACGGGTAAAACACCACTACACAAACTATCATTCACTAATTGTTGGGCAGCAATTTCTTGAAATTCAGTAAAATCTTGGTAAAGCAGAATAATTCCTTCAGCGAGATGTAAATTTGGTATTACTTGCAAAGCGTACGGATTGCCAAAGACATAAAGTACACATTTTTTTGATGCTAATAAACTGCTCAATAATTCTAAAATTACTGGGGAAATGTCAAAATTATTCATTGGTTTTGCTTTTGGAACAAACAAGGCAATGATTATAGTATCGTAATTTTCTAGGTTTTTTTCTAAAATAGTATTGTCAATAGTAGCCTCGTTTTCTATGGCGAAAGTTTTCCCATTTAATTTTGGTGCCAAACTATTAAAAAAGGAATTCGTACTGTTTTTATAGAGACTTAGTAATGCTAATGTGCCTTTTTTAGATGCTTCTATAACTAATTTGGTACTATTCGTACCTTTGATTTTTGTAATACTCTTGCTAGCTATGCGACCGTTTAAATTAGCTGCAGTTTCAAAGTCTAAAGTAGGTTTTTCTATTGAATTTTCTTTATGGATACCTACTTTTTCCTTGCATTTCATCAAGCGTTTGTAACTTGCGTCAATGCGTTCAGGAGTGGCATTTTTAAGAATTTCATGAATTCCTTCAGGTACATTTTCAGCGAAGCATAGCACGTCGTTTCCAGCGTTAAAAGCTTCCCATTCTAATTGTCCTTTTTTAGGATATAATTTTGAAACACTATGCATATTCAAAGCATCCGAAATTACTAAACCATCATACTGCAAACGCTTTCGCAAAAGGTCTTCAATCACCGCCTTTGATAACGTAGCCGAGGTGTTCTTACCATCATTCAAGGCAGGAACAGCTAAATGTCCTATCATAATCGAATCAACATCATTTGCAATTCCTTGAATAAAAGGATACAACTCATTATCTAATAATTCATCTAAAGTTTCGTTTAAAATAGGCAATCCTAAATGGGAGTCAACGTTAGTGTTCCCGTGTCCAGGGAAGTGTTTTAAGCATCCTAAAACGCCTACAGCACTCATCCCACGCAAGTATTCTAATGCAAACTGGCTTACTTTTTCTTTATTTTCACCAAAAGAGCGGTATCCAATTACTGGATTATTAGGATTGTTATTAATGTCTGCAAGTGGCGCTAGGTTGTAATTAATCCCAACCGATTTTAAGTCCAGGCCTATTTGTTTTCCTACTTCATAAACCAACTGTGATTCGCTTTCTGGTAGCGCACCAAGTGTAATTGCATAGGGATATTGCGGTGTTTTCTCGACACGCATTGCTAAACCCCATTCGGCGTCAATACTCATTAATAATGGAGTGGGAGCACACTTTTGATACCGGATAATTAATTCCTTTAAACGGTTATAACTAGCATCATTCAATTCAATTTTTTTCTTTGTTTCATAATTAGTGGCTGCACTAGCCCGACTATGAAAAAAAGTCAATCCCCCAATGTTGTATTCTCTAATAAGTTGTTCCGTAGCTTGAATATTTTCTTCGGTGTCATTAATAAAAACTGCTGGAAAAAAGAATTGCCCTATTTTTTGTTCTAATGTCATTGTTTTTTATTTTGAATCCGTAGTTTTTAGTCAAGAACTGGTCTTACGTATTGGGTATGTAAATTATGGATTTTTAGAATATTATTTAAGGGCAATGTTTTACTGTAAACGAGATCTATTTATTAACTCCCGACTTCTTTCCAAAATCTTTTGGAAAAATTAAAAATCGTGACAGAATCAAACCAGGAACTGTTGCTAGAAAAACCCAAATAAAGAAATTTCCATAACCTAAATATTCTTGAATGAATCCGCTTGCCATTCCAGGAAGCATCATTCCTAATGCCATGAAACCTGTTGCGAGTGCGTAGTGTGAGGTTTTTGATTCTCCTTCGGCTACGTAAATTAAATACATCATAAAAGCGGCAAATCCAAAACCGTAACCAAATTGCTCCGCAATTACCGTTGCATAAATATAGTACACACTTGCAGGGTGAAAGTGCGCCAGTAGCACAAAACCAACGATAGGCAGGTGCATGGCTAGAATCATGGGTAGCATCCATTTTCCTAGACCGTCTCTAGAAATTACAATACCTCCAATGATTCCGCCTATGGTTAATGAAATAACACCAAAAGTCCCGTAAATAACTCCTACGTCTTGCGTTGTTAATCCCATGCCACCCACCGCTTGATCATCAATTAAAAAAGGAGTAAGCATTTTTAATAATTGTGATTCTCCTAATCTAAATAATAGTATAAAGGCAAGTACGATTCCTATTTGTTTCTTTTTAAAAAAACTAGAAAAAACGGAGGCAAACGAAGCGTTAGTAGCTTCAACAGAGTTTTTGGCAATTGCTTTTTCGGTTCTTGGCGTAGCAAAATAATTGTAAATCGTAATCAATGTCATTAGTAATCCCACAATAATCATGGTGTACGACCATGCTTTTTGTTTGTCGCCATATTCTTGTTCTAAATAACCACCTATGATCACAATCAAACCGTTTCCAGTAAGCATAGACAGGCGGTAAAAAGTACTTCTAATCCCTAGGAAAAAGGATTGTTGGTCTTTTTCTAAAGTCAATAAGTAAAATCCGTCACTAGCGACATCATTAGAGGCTGATGCAAATGCTGCAACCCAGAAAAAGGCAAGACTAATCACAAAAAAATGATTCATAGGAATCACAAAACCTACGGTTAAAAAAGCAATGGAGATCAGCAATTGCATCGCTAAAAACCACTTTCTTTTAGTTGCGTACAAATCAATAAACGGACTCCATAATGGTTTTATAACCCATGGTAAGTACAATAAACTAGTGTAAATACCAATGTCTTCATTACCTATTCCAAGATTCTTGTACATAATTACTGAAACCGATATGATAATCGCGTAGGGTAATCCCGAAGCAAAGTTCAATAACGGTATCCAATACCAAGGATTAGTGTCTGTTTTATTCATCTGTTTCAGTTTGAATGTGGGTTACTGCTGGTATGTAAGGCGGGTTTAATGTTGTTGGCAGACTTTCGTTACCAAAAAAATCAATAAAAGAAACAGCGTATGTAGTGTTTTTTTCTAATTGATCACTAGGAATAACCAAGTTAATGCTGTTCGCTTTTTCTTTAAAAGCAATTTTATTAATAATCTGGCTTGGGTTATTTGTATTTAATTTAAGGCTGTCTTTTGCAGCATAAAGGAGCACATAACGCACTTTAGAATGTACAGGGAAATCCAGAGTGTATTTTTTTATGCTGTCGGTTTCTAATTTCTCACATACATATGGAATGTCTAAAACAATTTTTCTAGAATTAGGAACTACATAAGGAAGCGCTGGGTATTTGTATTGATTCTCAGCAAGTAATTGAGTTACCGCCTTGTTTTTATTAACAAACACTTTAGCACTAAAAAACGCATTTCCGCCTACGTTAGGGTAGGATCTTGTAATGTCAATTTGGTTAGGAATTTCTTCAGGATTAAACCATTTTTTATCAGAGTCGGTGTTGATTTTATAACTTCCGTTTCCTATGTATATTGCGGTGTTTTTTGAGTTTTCGGCCCACCATTTTAGCAGTTTTGAGTACGATGCTGTGCGGTGATCCATACTCCAATATAGCTGTGGTAATAAATAATCAACCCAGCAATTTTCCATCCACGCCATAGGGTCAGCAAATAAATCATCGTAATTTGTTTGCCCTGATTGGGTGTCAGATCCTCTAGGATCAACAGACTTGTTGCGCCAAACTCCAAAAGGACTGATTCCGAATTGTACCCATGGTTTTGCCTTTTTTATCGAATGAGAAACGGCCTCAACAAAAATATTGACATTATTACGTCTAAAGTCTTCAAGAGACATACCATTACCATACAATTTATAAGAAGCAGCATCATTAAAATTCTCACCTGTTACTTTGTAAGGATAAAAATAATCATCAAAATGAATGGCATCAATATCGTATTTTTCAACGACTTCATCAACCACGGCAAGTAAATGGGCTTGTACTTCAGGAAGCGCAGGGTTGTAATACCATTTTCCAGCGTATTTTAACATCCACTCTGGGTGTTTGTAATAATCGTGCTCCTTGCTTAATTGTGCAGTATTCAAGTCCATTGTGGCGCGATAAGGATTCAGCCAGGCATGAAATTCAAAACCTTGATTGTGCGATTCAGTAATCATCCAAGCTAATAAATCAACATTTCCTTTAGTTGGTTGTCCTTGTTTACCGGTTAAGTATTTAGACCATGGTGCTAATTGTGTAGGATAGAAAGCATCACCTGCTGTCCTGATTTGCACAATTACCGCATTATAATTTAGTTTTTTGTAGGTATCTAGAATTTCTAGGAAGTCGGCTTTTTGTTTTTCAACAGAATCATTTCCTGATTTTGGCCAGTCAATATTTGCCACAGTAGCAATCCAAACTGCTCTAAATTCGTTTTTGGGATAGCTGCTTTTATCTTGAGCATTCCCTTTTGAAAAAGAAAGGAATAGGAGGAATAAGAAAGTGAGTACCTGGTTGTTTTGGGTCATTATTATGGAATTTTAATAAAGGTCAAAAATAGTTTTTTTAGCGAATTTTACGAGATATATCTACATTAAAATTTTATGGTTTTGTTTATAGCAATTTCTTTGCCAAATATACCCTTTGTATTTTTGAAATGCACAGATTCTCTAGCCCCAACAGTAGTAGAAAGCCTTTGCAGGTTAAAAACTATTTTTTATGGTGCGGGCAGAGCGACCAGAGGAAGCTCCTGACGGTGCCTGTAAAAAAGGTTTGAAACCAAAAAGCTTGCAACGAATGCTGGGAAATAGCTCTAAAAAAAGCAAGAATTTGAGCGAAATTTTATGATTACAAAACACACTATTGCCTTATATTTGTAAAACATAAGCAATACACTACACAATGCCAACTCAAGATCAATTACAGCAATTAGCAGCATCAATAGACGGGAAACTTTTATATGATGATCTGCATAAAACACTCTATTCTACTGATGCATCAGCGTATAAACTGCGACCTATTGCGGCGGCATTGCCTAAAAATGAGCAAGATATTATAAAGATTCTCGCTTTTGCTACCGTCAATAAAATTTCGGTGACCCCTAGAACTGCGGGAACCTCCTTAGCGGGACAAACGGTGGGTAGTGGAATTATTGTGGATGTATCCAAATTTTTTACACAGATAGTATCTTTTGATAAAGACAAAAAAACGGTAACTGTACAGCCCGGCGTGATTAGAGACGAGCTGAATTTGTATTTAAAACCACATGGATTATTTTTTGGTCCCAATACGTCTACCTCAAATAGGTGTATGGTTGGCGGAATGGTGGGAAATAATTCCTCAGGAACCACCTCGATACGTTACGGTGTTACCAGAGATAAAATTGTGGCCATAAAAGCAGTATTGAGTGATGGATCGCAAGTAATTTTTAAGGAATTAAGCTCAGCCGAATTTATCGAAAAAACAAAAGGTGATACACTTGAAAACAAAATATACCAAAGCCTGTATGCCGAGTTATCGAATGAAGCGACGCAAAAGGAAATTATAAAAGAATTCCCAAAACCAGAAATCCACAGACGAAATACGGGTTATGCCGTTGATATTTTGTTGCAATCAGATTTATTTGGAGGAAACCAACCTACGATAAATGTGGGGAAATTGCTTTGTGGTAGTGAGGGAACTTTAGCTTTTACCACTGAGGTTACTTTGCAGCTGGATGATTTACCGCCTACAAATAACGTTATGGTGGTCACGCATTTTACTAGCATTCAAGAGAGTTTAGAGGCCGTTATGGTAGCTATGAAACACCATTTGTACACTTGTGAAATGATTGACGATACCATTCTTGATTGTACTAAAACGAATAAGGAGCAAAGTAAAAACCGTTTTTTTATTCAAGGAGAGCCTAAAGCAATTATGCTCTTTGAAGTAGCCTCACACAGCAGTATGAAAGATGCCGAAGAGCAAGCGGATGCGTTGATAGCTGATTTAGAGAAAAATAATTTTGGGTATGCTTCGCCAAAGTTATACGGTGCCGATATTGATAAAGTAAACGAACTTAGAAAAGCAGGCTTAGGATTGCTAGGAAGTATTGTAGGAGATAATAAAGCAGCCGACTCTATTGAAGATACTGCGGTTGAATTGAGTGATTTACCTAATTATATAGCCGACTTTTCGGCGATGATGAAACGTCACGGTCAGGAAGCTATTTATTACGCACATGCGGGTGCGGGTGAGCTGCACTTGCGTCCGGTTTTGAATTTAAAAACAACGGAAGGCATTTACCAATTTAGAAATATTGCTACTGAGGTGGCGCATTTAGTGAAAAAATACCGCGGTTCATTGAGTGGCGAACATGGAGACGGAATTGTTCGTGGGGAGTTCTTACCATTTATGATAGGCGATAAAAATTACGAATTGCTAAAACGCATCAAATTGGTTTTTGACCCGAATTCGGTTTTGAATATGGGGAAAATTGTCAATGCGTTAAAAATGGATGAAAACTTGCGTTTTGAACCTGGAAGAGACGAACCCAACATTCAAACCATTCAAGATTTCTCAGACAGCATGGGGGTTTTAAGGGCTGCCGAAAAATGCAATGGTTCAGGGGATTGCCGTAAATTACCATCGGCAGGAGGAACCTTATGTCCGAGTTATCGTGCTACGCGAAACGAAAAAGATACAACCCGTGCCCGTGCGAATGCGTTGAGAGAATATTTAACGAACTCGGAGAAAGACAATAAATTCAATCATAAAGAACTCTATGACGTATTTGAACTTTGTGTGAGTTGTAAAGCGTGTGCTAGCGAATGCCCTTCTAATGTGGATGTTGCAGCGCTTAAAGCCGAGTTTTTATACCAATACCAAAAAGCAAATGGTTTCTCGTTCAGAAATAAAATTTTTGCTAATAATGCCAGGTTAAATAAAATGGGGAGTACTTTTCCTGCGCTGACAAATTTTATTGCTAATTTGGCTTTAGTCAAAAAAGGAATGGGTGTGGCTCCAAAGCGTGAAGTACCGCTACTGGCTCCAAAAACGTTTAGAAAATGGCTTGCTGCAAATACACCAAAAGAAAATACTTTTGATAAAGGAAAACTCTATCTTTTTGTAGATGAATTTACTAATTATTATGATGTTCAAGTAGGTATTGATGCTTTTGAACTGCTAACTAAATTAGGTTATCAAGTTTTGACTGTTGCCCATGAGGAAAGCGCAAGAGCCTATATATCCAAAGGTTTTCTTGAAGAGGCGAAGGTTATTGCTAATAAAAACGTCACTGTTTTTAAAGGAATTATTTCAAATACGATTCCGTTAGTAGGGTTAGAGCCTTCTGGGATTTTGACTTTTAGAGATGAGTATATTCGTCTTGCTGATGATAAGGCTTCCGCCGAAAAGTTGGCTAAAAACTGCTTGACGATTGAGGAGTTTTTCAAAAAAGAAATTACAGCGGGTAAAATACTATCCGAACAATTTAATGATGAAATTCGCGAAATTAAAATTCACGGCCACTGCCATCAGAAATCGCTAAGCTCCGTAGAAGCGACTTTTGCAATGTTGAATCTTCCTAAGAATACCACGGTGACCATTTACAACTCGGGTTGTTGCGGAATGGCAGGTTCTTTTGGGTATGAAAAAGAGCATTATGAGATCAGCATGCAAATGGGGGAGGACACATTATTTCCTAAAATTAGAAAAACGGCTCCATCGACTACTATTGCTGCTGCAGGAACAAGTTGCCGCCATCAAATTTTTGACGGAACAAGTAGAAAAGCGCAACATCCGGTAAGTATATTGCGTAGTTGTATTCAATAAAAGTAAAATTAGGTGTTAAAAAAGAATTATTGCCTAATGGAGGATGGTTTTAATTGTTTCTGAAGAAGTTTTTAAAATAACTATTTGACTTTTATAATTAACTTAAAAGTAAATTTGACTTAATTAAGTATTTCAATAAAAAAATAAGTGCAAATCATTGAGAATTGAATTTGTTTTATACATTTGGATTCTTAAATAAAGGTGCAGTATCTACAAGAAAAAGACCTGCTTTTTATGATATATTAATTTATACTAATAATTTCCTGATTATGGCAGTTTCGAGTTTGTTTAGAAAAAAAACAGTCCAAGACATATTAAAGCAAGTAGAAAAAAATGAAGCTGACGGACATGAAGCATTAGGAAGACATTTAACCGCCAGGGATTTAACTGCTTTTGGTATTGCTGCCATTGTAGGAGCGGGAATTTTTAGTACCATAGGAAAAGCAAGTGCCGATGGAGGTCCTGCTGTCATTTTTCTGTTTTTATTTACGGCATTAGCCTGTAGTTTTGCTGCTTTTGCTTACGCCGAATTTGCCTCTATGGTGCCGGTTTCAGGAAGTGCGTATACGTATTCGTATGTGGCATTTGGAGAATTAGTAGCATGGATTATAGGTTGGGCGTTGATTATGGAATACGCCATTGGGAATATCACCGTAGCCATTTCCTGGAGTGACTATTTTACGGGACTTTTAGAGAGCGGCGGCATACATCTCCCGCAATGGATCCAGATGGATTACCTTACCGCATCAAATGGATTTAAAGACGCTACGGCATTAATGCAAAGCGGAAAATCATACGAGAATTTAAGTGGTGCATTAAAAGCGGCTTACACTGCTTGGACCACTTCACCTACTATAGGTTCTTTTCATTTAGTGGCTGATTTACCCGCACTTTTTATTATTATTTTGATCACTGCTCTAGTGTATCGCGGGATGAAAGAATCACGTAATGCTAGTAACATGATGGTTGTTGTAAAACTCTGTATCATTTTATTAGTGATTGCAGTAGGCGTTTTTTACGTTGATACTGATAACTGGAGCCCTTTTGCTCCAAACGGGGTTAGTGGTGTGCTTAAAGGAGTGTCAGCAGTGTTTTTTGCCTACATTGGTTTTGATGCTATTTCTACCACAGCCGAAGAATGTAAAGATCCACAACGCGATTTACCTCGCGGAATGATGTGGGCCATTATCATTTGCACCATTTTATATGTAATTATCGCTTTAGTTTTAACCGGAATGGTTAATTATAGTTTGCTAGATGTAGGAGATCCATTAGCGTTTGTTTTTGCCAAATTAGATTTGAAATGGATGTCGGGAATTATTGCGGTTAGTGCTGTGATTGCTATGGCGAGCGTTTTACTTGTTTTCCAAATGGGACAACCTAGAATTTGGATGAGTATGAGTCGTGATGGCTTGTTGCCAAAACGTTTTTCTAAAATTCACCCAAAATACAAAACACCTTCATACGCAACTATTGTTACCGGTTTTGTAGTGGCTATTCCCGCATTGTTTTTGAACTTAACAATGGTAACTGATTTATGTAGTATTGGGACTTTGTTTGCCTTTGTACTAGTTTGTGCAGGGGTATTGGTATTACAAAACAAGCCTAATATTCCAAGAGGAAAATTCAAAACACCTTATGTAAACTCTAAATATGTAGTGCCTTTTATGTTAGCGGCAGGTTTATTTTATGCCTTTAATTACAATCACAAAGCTACAATGGGTTTTATAACTAACGAAACTAAAATCAATACTGCTACAGCTATTATTACCTCTTTGAATAAGGAGGAATCTAAAAAAGTGTATGATTACCTAATAACAATTGATAGTAAAAATAAGGCTGCTGGAACACCAGATTTAGAAAACTTACTGATCCAATACCAACAAAATGACGCTAAGTATGCCGAAGTGGTTGCTGGTTTGCCTATCGCAAAAGAATTGAAGTATGAAAGCGGTTTTAGTTTGTTCAAGCATAAAATACCAATGTGGATTTTCTTATTGGTTTTGATTGGATTAACGGTTTGGTCTTTCCGTCAAAATTTATCTTTGATTCCGTTATTAGGATTGGTAAGTTGCTTGTACATGATGGCCGAATTAAGTGTTTGGAACTGGATTTATTTTACGATTTGGTTGCTGATAGGTTTAGTGATTTACTTTAGCTTTAGCCGAAAAAATAGTAAATTGAATTTTACCGAAGCGTAATAAATAACATAAAAAAAAGCCGCCTTGATGATTTCAAGGCGGTTTTTTTATAAATACGAAAATAGAAAAATGTAAGTTATGTTGTTTATATTTGATGTTGTGTATTAGTCGGTGGTAATCTTATATTAAACAACTGATAATCAGTAATTAAAAACAAAAATGGAGTTAAATAACAGAAAATCATATTTGGAATTAGAAGTTATTTGGAAAGATGAAGATATGTTTGAATTTCGAGTAATTGCTTCAAATGGTCGCTATTTTGGTATTACTGAAGTTTATGAAACAAGCGAATCTTTAAAAGGTTTTGCCAAATCATTATTTGAGTTCCCTAAAAATGATTCAAAATTATTTTACGAAATGGGAAAGAAAGATAGTTACGCATACTTCTCAATGCAATATCATTGCATTGACAATGCAGGACATTTAGGAGTTGAATTAAATCTTGAAGAAAATGTTTCTACTGAATACAGATGTGAAGAAAAAGATAAGCTGAAACTTGAAATAATTATTGAACCATCAGCAATTGACAATTTTCAAAAAGAATTAATTCAAATTGCAGAAAATCAAGAAGGAAAAGCAACGCTTTTTGGTCGAAATAATTAATTAATTAAGGAAAATATGAATTTCAAAATCGTTTTTATTGGTTTAATTTTCATAAGTCTGAATTCTTGTGGGCAAACTAAAAGTGACAGAACGCAATTTGGCGTTGAATATGCAAAAAGCGAACTAAAAGAGGCACTTTCTAACAAAAAGAAAAAGCAAATTTTAGTTGACACAGTTATTCCAGACAAAGAAACAGCGGTAATAATTGCTGAAACAATTCTATTTAAAATTTACGGAAAAGACAACATAATCAAACAAAGACCTTACGAAATAAACCAAATAGACAATTATTGGGTTTTAAATGGAACACTTCCACAAAATATGTTTGGCGGAACATTTTTAATCATTTCAGACTCAACAAATGGACAAATAATTAAATTAACACACGGAAAATAACAACGAAAAAGCCAGCCATCAACAGCTGTTTTGATATAGCTGGAGAAATAGTACAATCGCCAGACAAGGAAATAGAATATAAATGGTTTACTTAAAAGGAAGCATTAAAATTAGTGGAAATGCAAGCATTAAATACCGAATTAGAACAAATACTTAAAGCCCAAGAAAGTATGGGGAGGTTCGTTTATATTGTTTTTTGAAAATGAAAATTTTGAAACATTTGAGCATAAAGAGCCGTTTTACGAATTAACTAATTAAAATCAACGTATTTATAATACTGCCTGTTTGCTAAATAAGTTATTACTTATCCTTTGCAAGAAATATTATTTCAGCCAAAAAATCTTTGCTAAGATTATGAACGCAATCCAGACGCCACTTCTTGGAGCAGCTAAAATGTTAGCACTAATGCACCAACTGAGTAATAAAAATTTACAAAATGATGGAAAATAAACTACAAATATATAAGCCGAAAAACTCATTTGAAATGGATAGTAGTTTATTAATTGCATTGGTTTTATGGTCACTACTTTTTATGTTTAATTTTGTAAAATCAATATTTCCTGTATATGAAGAAGATTTTGGTTCATGGAGTGTTTTTGCTGTGATAATTGCTTTTTTATATTCTCTTTATTTCATCATAAGTAACTTTTTTAAATACGAGTGTGCTAATGGAAAATTAAGTGGGTTTTTAGTTATAGATTCGGAAAAAATAACTTGTGACTTAGATGTTTTTACAATTTACGAAATTGAAAAAATAAATATTCTTAGTGATAATTTCCGCGGAAAATTTAGTGGAAATACCAGAGTTTGGGAACGTAAAAAATCTAATGGCGTTAAAAATTATATCGAGATATATAGAAAAGATGGAGGTTATAAAAAATATTTTTTTCTTCAAACTGAAACCAAAAATATAAAAATGTTTTCTGAGGAACTTAGAATTTATTATCGATTTGGAAAATTAGAAGAACAGAATTATAAAAATATCGTTGACTAATTAACGTTAAAAGCCATCTCAAAGTAGGTTGAGTTTAGTGGTATTGAGCTTTAAAATCATTTTTCTGTCAACCAGAAAGCTCAATCTTTATGAATTCACATCTATTTAAATAAATACAATAAAAATAACTTTCCAAAAATAAATGATTTAATACGGATTTCGATTCAAACTTTAGCGCCAGTAATTTTAATAACTTGCAAATAAAAATAACTATTTATGAAAATTTATATGATGAGATTCTTGACTGTTTTTAGTGCAATATTTATGATTTCCTGCAATAATGGGAATAATGAAAATATTATAGTCGAAGATCAAAATCCTGTTGCACTGCAAGAAAAATCAAGTTTAGCTAGGTTTTCTAAACCTGGCGGGAATTTAGTAGATGCATTATATCAAGAACTTGTTGAAAAAAAACCAGAATTAAATAGTTTAGAAACGGAGCTTAATAACTTTGCAACTGAGGCGAATAAAACGCAAAATATTTTTTATAATTATAATGAAAAGTCACAGCATTTTTATGAAGACGCAACGTTCTTAGCAAATCAAATTAAAGATAGTGTAACTCAAATTAAAATTTTAGAGATTATAAAACTAAGTTCAGATAAATACGATCAGCAATCAAAAGAACTTAATCGTCTCGTAGAAAAAATAGCAAACAACCAAAAAAGTATCAATGACAATCATACTATTTTAAAATTGCTTTTAACGATTCCCATAATTGAAAAATTTCAAGAGGATAATTTGCCTAAAAATAAAGATTTTCAAAAAGTAATTGTTAAACAGGAGCAACTCAATAGAAAAATATTAGAAAAAACACCTAATTAGTAACAAGCTTTACAATGCAACCACTATTTGAATAGCTAGCATTTTATATAATTAATTTTTAAATGAATAAATTTATAGCATTACTATTAATTTTAATTATTGCACCGCTTTTAGGTGGGTTTTATGGTATGATTCATGACCAAATAACGTATTCGGTTTCTAGTGAATATTATACAAAATTCAAATTTATTCAATTTGGAATTGACAGTTGGGGTATGGCACAAAATATTGGGACAGATATGAATCCAGAAATTCAACTTGATAATCCAAGACTAGGAGCAGCAATTGTAGGTTTCTTAGCAACTTGGTGGGTTGGGATGATTATAGGTTTATTTCTGGGTTTTCTAGGGCTAATTCACAAAAACGGGAAAGTGATGTTTATAGTAACTATCAAGGCTTTTTGTTTAACAATTGCTATTGCATTAATTACTGGAATTGTTGGTTTGGGTTTTGGGAAACTCTTTATAAATGACAATTTAGCTGATTGGAATTTACCTGAAAATGTACTTGATGTGAATCATTTTATTATGGTGGGATCAATGCATAATTTTAGCTATTTAGGAGGACTTATAGGATTAGTTTTCGCAGTGATTTATAGTGTGAAACAAAAAAAGAAATTTACTTAAATTAATAATTTTTTTTAGATTGATAACATTTAACGAATTGATTAATCTAGTAAAAGATAAGGCATTATAAATGAATAAAAAAGATACAATAGTTTTCAAAGAATTAGAATATGGTATTAAATGGTATCATTATTTGATTTTTTTAGTACCCATTTTATTCAAACCTGAATTATATTGGTCGTCAATTTACGGCATTATAGTTCTAACTTTTATGAGGTATGTTGCATTTAAGGCAATTGACACTAAAGTAGATTTGGATAAAATAAAACATAGTAACCTTATAAAGAGCAATCAAAATATCATATTAAAACAGATTAAGTCTTTCAAATTAATTGAATTCGAAGTCTTTTTTGAAACTAAATTTTTAGCTCTTTACAAATATTACAACAGTAACAAGATCTCTACAATTAAATACGGTATTGAAATAGTGTTATTAAATGGTAAAACGATAATTATTGCAACCCGAAAACCCCAAGAATTACTAACTCTTATTGAAAAATTAAGCACTACTGCTGTTTAAAATAATCTTTAAGGTTTGCATCTTATGGTTTGGCCATAATTAATTTTACTTTTTTAAAATAGTAAATCACTGTTTTCGGGGGTGGTTATCGCTTCTACAATTCTTACATTTGCGCATGCTTTTTAAATTTAAAAAAATATTCACACTTTTTTTTTGGTGTTACAGTTCTCTTTGTTTGGCACAAACGGCGACTTCTATAGCAAGAGAAGATAAGAAAGTCGATGCGCTCTTTTACGATTTTAATAATGGGTCTGATAAAAAAGCATACAAGGAAGCCCATATTTCCTTACACAGGTTCAAAACAAATAAGGCTTTAACAAACACTAATCTATTACTAGCGTACTATCATAATAAATATGCAGCTATAGACTCTTCTATTTATTATACCCAACAAGCGCTTGCACGTAAAGGGAATGTAAACGATTCTTTAGGCAACCGATTGACTATATTAGCTTACCAGCTGCTGGCCTTAAATAATAAAAATAAAGGTTTGTATCATGAGAGTAAAAAATGGCATCTTAAAGGCGCTGAACTTAGTGAAAAGTTAAAAGAAATGAACTTGTATTATTCCCATTTACATGGTTTGGGAAGTACTTATATTGCACTAAATAAGAATAAAGAAGCTTTAGCTATTTTTGAAAAATGTATAAAATACTCCAAGGATGAAGATATTATTTTAGGCAGCTACATCAATTTAGGCTCAATCTATTCCTCTCTTTCAAAATACAAGATATCAAATGATTATTTACAAAAAGCCAAAGAAATTTGTGAGAAGGATGCTAACAAAATATATGCTTTAGCAAGTGTTATTGATAATATAGGGGATAATTATTTGGATAATAATGAAATAGATAAAGCTCTTTTATCGTATTATGAAGCAAAAAGGTTAAGTTTTAAAAACAGGTTCTATAGTTTAGAACTTAAGACTACAGATAAAATAGGAACATTATTATACAATGAAAATAGAGACGGAGACGCCTTATTGATATTTACCAGCGCTTTTCCTAAAGCAATGAAATTGGGAGCGCTAGATATCTTGATGCATAGTTATCTTATGTTAGAGAAAATTTATGCTCGAAAAAAAGATTTTAATAGTGCTTATATCTATGGAATTAGATATCATGAAATAAAGGATTCTATAGCTAGTTCTCAAAAGGAAAGAGCGATTGATAGTTTAGAAATTAAATTTGAAACTTTTGAGAAAGAAAAAAAAATAAAATTTTTAAGTATCGAAAACCTTAATAAGACTTTGAATATTAAGAATAAAGATATTGATATAGAAAAGTACAAACTTCAAAAAGCCATAATTGCAAAACAGAATGAAAATCAAGTGCTGCTGTTACAAAACGGCGTTCAAAAACGTAAAAATGAAATTGCACTACTAAAAGAAAAAGAAGTTTTAAAAGCCTTAGAGCTAGATAGAGAAAAGACAATTAAATACATTGTTCTAGTGGCTTTTTTCATTTTATTAGTAACCACGATTGCTCTTTTAATTATTTATTATCAAAAACTACAAGCGCAAGGTTTACTAAACTTAAAAGAAAAAGAAATTAATGAACAACGCCTGAATTCGTTAAAAAAAGATCAAGAATTAAAGCTGATTAAAGCAGCTGTTAGCGGGCAAGATCAAGAACGTAAAAAAATAGCACAAGAAATGCATGATAGTGTAGGAGGTAACCTAGCCGCTATAAAATTACAGTTCAGCCAACTATCTAACCATCCTGATAAACTAAAATTAATTTATAGACAATTAGACGATACTTATGAGCAAGTAAGGAACTTATCACATAATTTATTACCTAAAAATATTAGAGAAAACGATTTTGTGTTTTTAATTCAAGAATACATGAATACTGTTGAAGAGGCTAGTGAATTAAGTACAAATGTTTCATTTTATGACGAAAAAAATATTAATTCATTAGACAAGGTACTGCAGAACGAATTATTCTCAATTTTTCAAGAATTAACAACCAATACCCTAAAATATGCTAAAGCCACCACCATAGACATTCAGTTCGATCTTTTAAATGATTGCATCTTCTTTGTATATGAGGATGATGGTGTAGGGTTTGATTTGTCTAAAACAACATTAGGCATAGGCTTAACGAATATAAAAAATAGAGTAGAAAATTATAATGGCACATTACATATCGATTCTAAACTCGAGAGAGGAACCAGCATCAATATAGAAATCCCTTTAAAAGCATAACACATGAACTATAATCTCATTATAGCTGACGACCACAAAATGTTTTTGGATGGTTTATTAAGCATTCTTAAAACAGAGAGTAATTATAATATTCTTTATACAGCAAAGCATGGTGGTCATGTTCAAAAGTATATTTCGATAAATACAGAAGAAAAAATTGACCTTGTAATTACAGATGTTACTATGCCGGAAGTAGACGGTATTATGCTCAACAAATGGATAAAGGAAACCGCTAAGGATATAAAAACGCTAGTAGTTAGTATGCACAATACACCTGGAATTATTGATGAACTGATAGAAAGCAATGTAGATGGTTATCTTCAAAAAAATGCTCAAAAGGAAGAATTTCTAGAGGCTATAGCAACTATTTTAGCAGGGGAGAAATATTTTTCGAAAGAAATAAAAGATATTTACCTTCAAAATAAATTTGAAAAGAATAAAGACCAAGAAATTAAACTTACAAAACGTGAAATTGAAGTGATCTCACTAATAGCAGAGGAGTTTACAACACAGGAAATCGCTGATAAACTCTTTTTAAGTAAACATACTATTGAAAGTTACCGTAAAAATCTTATCACTAAACTTAACGTTAGAAATTTAGCAGGGCTTACTAAATATGCCATTAAAAAGGGATATGTATCTTCATAGCTTAGCTATCCTAAATCAATAATACACCAAGGCTCTATTTTATAATAGAGCTTTTTTTTTGTCAAATTTTAAGTAAGCGGTTTTAACCCAAAAAAATAATTAGCATTGTTTATTATTAAAAAAAAACGATCTTATTTTTTTTAGTTATTGATTATGAGTTATTTATGTTTATGCCCCCTGAATTCAGGGTATTCATTTTCACTAAATAAGGGGTTACAGCAGGGGAACTATTGGTCTAAATTTGCAGAAGAGAATAAGAAACACCACTAGATAAAAATAAAAAACTTAGGGTGTTTCAATTGTAAAAACAAACAAATTTTAACCATTAAAAACAAAAATTATGATTTTCGGAATTACATTAATCTTATTAAGCATCATTGCAGTACCTTCTTTATTATTATCAAAAAAACCTGACGCTAAAGAACTTTTAGAAAAGATAGAGCCTTACCAAGGTTGGATTGGACTTGTTTTATGTTTCTACGGTGTTTGGGGTATTGTTTTTTCTATTCTAAACTTAGGTTGGATTACTTCATTTCCAATTTGGTGGGCATCTTTATTAGCAGGAAACATCATCCAATCTATTTTAGGATTTATGTTAGGGTTTAGCCTTATTAATAAATACGTTTTATCTAAAAATGAAGCTGCTAAAGAAAAAGCAATGGTTCTAAGAGAAAAGTTAGCTCCAAAACAAGGTAAACTAGGTATCATTGGGTTGTTTGTAGGTGCATGGATGATTGTAGCCAACATTCTTTTCTTTTAAAAAAAAGCTAAAATTTAATTTGAATAATTATGAAAAAAATAGTTTGCTTAATCGCATTGTTGGTTGCATTACCATCAATTGCACAGGAAAATAAAAGTACAATTGAAGTAGTTGGAGAAACAGAAAAAGTAGTGGGGGATGATAGTTATACCCTTGTAATTGCCTTACAGCAAATACTTGCGTATGAAGGGCAACTAGATGTAGAAGCAACTTCACTTGATGTGGTTAAGAAAAATTTCATAAAAGAATTAGAAAAAATTGGAATAGATTTTAGCAGGTTTAAAAGAAATAGCTATTACGAGTTTGCTATGGTTTATTCGCAAAATAAGGAATTGTCAGAATATTATTTTTTAAGAACTTCTGACAAAGACGAATTTAGAAAATTGACACAATTAAAATCACCAGGAATGTCTATTAGTAATACTGAGATAGAAGCAGCAAAACTAACAGACAAACAATTAATTGAACTGTCAACAAAAGCGATTGCTAATGCAAAAGAAAAAGCAGAAACTATAGCTAAAAAACTAAATAAAAATATTGGAGAAATCGTTAAAATTTCAGATTTAAACACCAATGCACAGTTCATACATGGCTATGGAACTACGGCAAAACAAGCCCATACAGTAACTGTAGCCTACGAATTAAAATAAAAACAAGAATGTCTATAAATTAACAAATTCACTAAAACAAACATGAAAATTAAATTAGTAGTATTATCAGTATTTGCTTTCTGCAGTATGTTTAACGCAGAAGCACAAAAATTAAAAAAGTTTGGAAGTTCAATTGAGAAAAAAGTGGGACCAAAGACAATTAAAGTTCCTTACACAGATGTTATTTCTTATTTAGGATATGCAGCTGCAGGTAATGAAGATGAAATAGTAGACAACAAAAAATTCTATTATATCTACCTATGGGTTCCTGCTGTTGCACCAGAACTTGGAGTAAGAATGCTTTCTCCAGTAGCCAAGACAAAAGTTAAAGATGCAATTACAGCTGCTGCTTACACAGAAAACGCTTCATCTGACGATTATTTTGATACTTACATTACTCTAGAGCGTTCTACTATTTTCAAGAAAGAAGATATCACAGCTGACGCTGCTAAAAACGCTACTTGGACAAAGCTTGCTAGTAATGATGATAGTAGTGAAATGCCGAAACAACCTAGTGGAAGAAGCTACAATTCTTTATTAAGATACAAAAGCGAAATGGGGAGTCCTACAAAAGCTTTAACTGTTGGTTTGTACCGTATTGGTTTTACAACTTACAAAACAGGAGAAGTTAAAGGAACATTTTTAGCAGAAGTTGCTGCTCCAGTAAAATTACCTGGCGTTGTAATGGCTAAAACCATTGAAGAATTAAAAAAAGGACTATAATATAAAACAGACATTCGTATTTTAGTTGAACGCCTCTTTATGCAAATAAAGAGGCGTTTTTTTTTGATATTGTTTGTAGTGGGAAAGTAAAAGAAAATATATTTGTAATTAGCTAGTAATATTAAATTGATGATTTAAAATTTATTCTCTTGAAAAAAAGGTACATAAAGCAGTTGTTGATTTTTCTGATACTATTATTAATAATGGTTTTTCTATTTTATAAATTCATCACTTATGATAGAAATTATTCTTGGTCTAAAGAGTATTCAATAGAGTTACAAGATAATTTATCAAATAACGATTTTGAAATTCAGTCATTTCATGAAATAAGTCCTGATAGTATTAAGTTAAAAATTGAAAAACGTATTAAACTTAAAATCCAAAAAGCACTGACTGAACTCAACTTAATGAATTATGGAACTGAATTTGGCGAGAAAAGTGTTTTTTATTCCTCCAAAACCAATCAGAGGTTGATTTTTAAAGCTTGGTGTCTGAGCGATCATCTGGTGGGAATTGAGATCGAATATGAAAATTTTGATTCTAGTTCATTAAAAAAAATAAAGGAACGATTAGTAAAGCAGTTTCCCAATTATAAAATAACCTGGACTAAAAAGCAGTAATTTTACTAACCAAAAACAATTACAAATGGCAACTAATTTTGCGTTCATTAAGTCCGATAAAAAATTGATTAAACTTAATTTTAATGAAATAAAAGTCATTAAAGGTTTGGGGAATTATGTTGAAATTATCACTACCACAAATAAGAAATATAGTTATTACAAATCTTTAAAAGAGTTGATTGATACATTGCCCGATGAATTCATGAGGGTGCATAATTCTTATATTGTTAATCTTACTACTATTGATTCTTTTCAAGACAATCATTTATTATTATCTGGTAGTAAGATTACTGTAGCTAAGAGTTATCGAGAATGCCTTACACTTAGAATTAATAAGTTAATGCTTTGACATGATACATAAATGGTAGTGTCATCTAAATAAAAAATCAAACCAAGTAAATAAAATTTTTTTCAGACTGAATTAAATGGCATTAGTTTGTTCTCAGATAGTTTTATAAAAGAACAATTTTTAACTAATGATACTAATTATGCCAAATAAAAAAATGAATACCGAACAACCCAATACTGATAATTTATTTCCTTTGATTGAGGATGTTTCAACGATTGAAGGACTAATGAAGGCTTTTTACGAAGTAGTCTCAGGTGAAGCGGGTGAAGTTAGACAATGGAAAAGAGATGCTTCTCTTCATAATTCAAAAGCCATTTATTCTTATTATTCAATGATTAATGGAGAGTCTAAACAGCTAACATTATCACTAAAAGACTTTCAAAAAGAAACAGATTTAATGGTTTTAGAAACCCCTTTTTATGAAAATGAAATTAATAGAGAAGTAAAAATTTTTGGTAATATAGCTAATGTTTGGAGTACCTACGAAACCAGATTAGAAAAAGGAGGAGAGGTAGTAAGACGAGGAATAAACAGTTTGCAACTTTTTTATGCTAATAACAAATGGGAAATTATATCTTTAGTTTTTGATAAGGAAACTGAGAGAAATAAGATTCCGCAAACGTTCAAGGCAAGCTGTAACTTTAAAATAAAAAAAATCCGCTCAAGATTACTCCCAAGCGGATTTTCTACAGTAAAACAACTAAAAAATTATAGGATAGCAAGTTCTTGCATGCAAGTTTTCATCATTTGGTACGTACGTTCAATATCATTGTCAAGTCCTATAGAAAAACGAATCAAACCATCTGTTAATCCCATTTCGGCTTGTTCTTCCATCGGAATTTCACTTGATGTAGAAGTTCCAGGAGCGCTAAACAACGTTTTATAAAATCCTAAACTTACTGCTAAGTACCCTAGGTTTTTAGACTGCATTAACTCCATCAAAGCATTGGCCTTAGCCAGAGAACCTACATCTAACGTCATCATCCCTCCAAAACCATACTCATGATTAATCATCGATGCATATATTTTATGACTCGGGTGACTTGCTAAACCTGGATAAACAGTTTTTAGTCCGTCTTTCTCAAAACGTTCTGCTAGGTAAGCCGCATTGTAACTGTGCTGTTTAATTCTCAAGTGCAATGTGCGCATGTTTTTCATCACACTCGCTGAGCGCATACTGTCCATTGTAGGACCTAGTAGCATACTTGCACCACTATTTACATCTTTCAAACTGTTGATGAATTCTTGTGACGCACAAGTGACACCACCCACAGTATCGCTACTTCCGTTGATGTATTTTGTTAAAGAATGGATCACAATATCAGCACCTAATTTAGTAGGTGTTACTGATAATGGAGAGAACGTATTGTCTACCACTAAAGTTAAATTGTGTTTTTTGGCAATTTTAGACAATCCAGCAATATCAGCAACTTCCAGTAATGGGTTACTCACCGTTTCGCAATAGAGCACTTTAGTATCTGGCGTAATTGCAGCTTCAACTACATCTAGTTTTGTAATGTCTACAAACGCTGTTTTGATCCCCATTCTAGGAGCAAAATTCTTCAAGAAAGCGTATGTACCTCCATAAATGGTTCTGCTTGATACGATGTGATCGCCAGTACCGCACAATTGCAATAGCGTAGGCGTGATCGCTCCCATTCCTGAAGCCGAAACATTGGCAGTTTCTGTTCCTTCCATTGCTGCCAAGGCTTTGTCAAGGTACAAGTTACTAGGCGAGGAGTGGCGGGAGTACAAGTAACAGCCTTCCATGTTCCCTTCAAAAGTATCAAACATTGTTTTTGCTGATAAAAAAGTATAGGTCGATGAGTCAGAAATGGATGGGTTTACACCACCAAATTCACCAAAATACTGTAAATCCTGAATGTTGTCTGCGGGATTAAAATTGCTCATATATTATTTTTTAAATTAGTTTTTAGTAGCTATTTCCAGCTCCCGAAAGCTTTCGGGACGCTATATTCCTGATAAATAAAAACTACAGCTTAAAAAAAGCTTTGTTTTTCTACATCGGGAGATGCCGCTTCAATCTGGGCTAGGGATCTTGTGTGATCAAGAAACTTATATCAAATTAAGGAATTTGTAGATTAATAATCAATGAGTAGTGTTAAATATAGATTTTTAAACTACTTATGTGTATTTTTGTAATTATATTTTCTATTTAAGAATACTCAGTGAGATTATAATAGATTATATTTCTATTATTATAAAACGAACGCAATGACTTTAGATCCAACCGATAAGAAATTACTGCTTTTGCTACAAACGGATAGTAAAAGAACCACAAAGGAACTTTCGATAAAACTGAATCTTTCGGTTACTGCTGTTTATGAACGCATCAAGAAATTAGAACGGGAAGGCATTATCGATAAATATGTAGTATTACTCGATAAGGAAAAAGTTGACAAAGGTTTTATCGTTTTTTGTCATTTAAAACTCATCCAGCACACAAAAGATTTTTTAACCATATTTGAGAGTCAGGTCACCCAGCTTCCTGAAGTTTTAGAGTGCTATCATGTAAGTGGTGATTACGATTATATTTTAAAAATAGTTGTTAAAGACATGAAAGCGTATCGCGAGTTTTTAGTCACTAAACTAACCACCTTACATCATATTGGGAGTACTCAAAGTACCTTTATGATTAATGAAGTGAAAAACACAACAATAGTTACGATTTGAGAATTATAAGACTGCTAAATAGGAATCCAAATGAAAAATAATTACTATTTGAGTAAATTCGTAACAAAAAAGCATGACTTTAAACTTTAAACAAAACTTAATTCCTTAATTTTGTATCTCGAAAATTAATTTACATAAAAAAATATACTATGAGTTCATTTGACGTAGTCATTATAGGTTCTGGTCCAGGCGGATATGTGTCAGCTATTCGTTGTGCACAACTAGGCTTCAAAACAGCAATTGTAGAAAAATATTCTGCTCTAGGTGGAACATGTCTTAATGTAGGATGTATTCCTTCAAAAGCGTTGTTATCGTCTTCGCATCATTATGCCGAAATTAAGCATTTTGAAGACCACGGAATCGAACTTACTGGTGAAGTAAAGGTTAACTTGGCTAAAATGATTGAGCGCAAGCAAGCAGTCGTTGACCAAACATCTGGTGGTGTAAAATACCTAATGGATAAAAACAAAATCACTGTTTTTGAAGGGTTGGGTTCTTTTGTAGATGCCACTCATGTTGCTATTGCAAAAGCTGACGGAACATCAGAAACAATTGAAGCTAAAAATATTATTATTGCTACAGGTTCTAAACCATCTTCTTTGCCTTTTATTACCATTGATAAAGAAAGAGTGATTACTTCTACTGAAGCATTAAAATTACCTGAAGTACCTAAGCACCTTATCATCATTGGTGGTGGAGTTATTGGTATTGAATTAGGACAAGTATACCTACGTTTAGGAGCGCAAGTTTCTGTAGTGGAATATATGGACCGTATCATTCCTGGAATGGATAGTTCATTGTCTAAAGAGTTGACAAAAGTATTAAAGAAGCAGGGAATGAAATTCTACGTTTCTCACAAGGTAAAATCCGTTGAAAGAGCGGGTGACATTGTTACTGTTCAAGCCGAAAATGCTAAAGGAGAAACAATCACTCTTGAAGGAGATTACGCTTTAGTAGCTGTTGGACGTAGTCCTTATACTGCTGGATTAAATGCAGACAAAGCTGGTGTAAAATTAACTGATAGGGGGCAAGTAGAAGTTAACGATCATTTACAAACTAATGTACCTAATATCTACGCAATTGGTGATGTAGTTCGTGGAGCTATGTTGGCACACAAATCAGAAGAAGAAGGAACAATGGTTGCTGAATTATTAGCAGGGCAAAAACCACATATTGATTATAACTTGATTCCTGGTGTTGTATATACTTGGCCAGAAGTGGCTGCTGTAGGACAAACGGAAGAGCAGTTAAAAGCAGCTGGTATTGCTTATAAATCTGGAAGTTTCCCTTTCAAAGCATTAGGACGTGCGAGAGCAAGTGCTGATTTAGATGGATTTGTAAAAATTCTTGCTGATGCAAAAACAGATGAGGTGCTAGGAGTTCACATGATTGGAGCTCGTTGTGCTGATTTAATTGCTGAGGCTGTAGTGGCAATGGAATACAAAGCATCTGCTGAAGATATTTCTAGAATGTCACACGCTCACCCTACTTTTGCGGAAGCAGTAAAAGAAGCGGCATTAGCAGCAACAGATAACAGACCAATACACGTATAGGTTAAACGATCATTATATATTAGAAACCGCCAAATTGTATTTGGCGGTTTTTTTATGCTTTAGGATTAAATTATATAAACTTCAAATTAAATTCTATAAATACTTAATTAGGATCAGTTACTACCTTTACTAAAAACAAACACTATGAAAAAGAGATATGTAGCAGGTACTTTGGCTTTAGTTGGAGTTGGACTTCTTCTTAATTCTTGCGCAAGCAAAACCATTCCTGAAAAAGCAGTAGCAGTTCAAAATTTTGATAAAGAGAAATACTTGGGTAAATGGTATGAAATTGCCAGACTGGATTTTAAATTTGAAAAAGGATTAAATAACACCACAGCCGAATATTCATTAAAGGATAACGGAATGATAAAAGTGGTGAATAGAGGTTATAATTTAAAAAAAGAAAAATGGCAAGAAAGCACTGGTAAAGCTAAATTTGTAGGCGATGAAAATGTAGCGATGCTTAAAGTATCATTCTTTGGTCCTTTCTATGCGGGGTATAACGTGCTTGCAATTGATATGGATTACAAATACGCACTTGTATCTGGTGATAGTCTAAAGTACCTATGGATTTTATCTCGTGAAAAATCAATTCCACTAGAAATTACCGCGGAGTATTTGCAAATAGCAAAAGAAATAGGATATCAAACAGATGATCTAGTGTGGGTGCAACATACTTAATATGGGATAAATAAAAAACCGACTCTTAATTAGAGTCGTTTTTTTTTTAGGTATTAATTATTCCATTTTAAAAAGACCTTTGTAATTCTCCCAATGAGTAAATATCAAAAAAATATTTCCCACAAATACAAAAATTGCTAGTGGCAAATTCTCAGGTGTCAGGAAATAATTAATCAATAAAATATTTAGAGTAACCGGAAAAATAACAAGATTAGCTAGAGTTGTAAATTTTCCTGTGACAAAAGATAATCCACATAATAATTCTACGGCTTTCGCCAAAGGCATTAAATAAGTAGAGGCGATAAGTCCAACCTGAAAGGCTTTAAACTCTCCTGTAGATGCGGGCTCTGGGCTTAAATGGAAAAAGTAGCTGACAGAAGTGAATAAGAATAAAAGTCCTAACAACGTTCGGATAATAATAATGGCAATTTTCATAATATATAGGTTTTTAGGTTACTTAACTAAAACGAATGCTATTCTATTTTAATTGGCACCCAAACTATTAACCCTATTATAAAAGTGTCAATCAATAAAACTACTTGGAACGATCTATTTATAACGTGTTGTTATATAGTAGCTTATTGTAAATTTACAAAAAAAGAACTGATTTTTAAGAGTATCAGTCAATTATCAATTTGGTACATTATAATAATTACACGGAATCTATTTCCGTGTAATTATTTTTAAGTTGTACTATTCCTTTTTTAAATACTTTTTATAAAGAAAAAAACCACCTAAAGCCAATAGAATCAACCACCATATTTGAATTAAAAACACTAATATATCTAATAAAACATTCCATCCTGTTTTAACCGAATCGAATAGTCGAATCCCAATGTTAGGTTTGTAATCATTATAATCTTTACTATTTGCTACCATAGTTTGCTTCACCGTTTCACGCTGGTATATTTCAAGAGTAAGTGTGCTAAAATTAACTTGATCCTGCATTGATAAGTTATTCAATTTAGCATTGTCATTCTGTTCTTTTTTGTCAGCTAAGGTCTCCTCAGCGTTCATGACGTCATTGATTTTTGCCCCTTTCGTAGCAATTGCGTTTTCAACTCTTTTTTCGGTGCTGCTTCCACGGTTTTGTGCTAGTTTATTCGAAAGTATTTTTAGTGAAACATCATCAGCTTTTATAAGACGATAATCTAAAAAATCAATTTGCTTGGCAATACTTTTTATAACAGTATCAAGGCGTGTATTGGGAACTCTAATAGTTATGTTGTTGATTACATTATATCGAATGGTTTCTAGCGTACTGTCTTGACTAACTTTAGAGGCAGTTTCATTAATAATATTACTTTGTAAATTAGTGTAAATAACAAATCCATCAAATTTATTAGTGATGTTTTCAATTACATAAGTTGACTGAGGAACATTTTTTACTTTAAATTTAATATCGGCAGTACGAATGAATTTCCTATCGCTTCCTGGTTTTTCTACCGCTGCTGATGATGAGATACTATCAGCAGACACTGATGAACTTGCTTGTTCTTCAGCATATTCTTCTCTGGACTCATTTTTTTTACAACTAGTCATTAAGCTAATTGTTGCTAATAATAAAAAGCTACATTTTGCGATTTTGGTCATGGTTTTTTGGGGATTTAACAGGAATGTTTGTTTTGTTTCTAAGAGAATTATTTACCAAATATACTACTAAGTTTTAGTAGGAAAAATCTTTTTTGGTAATTATTTAACTATAAACTAGTTTTATGTACACTCTTCTTGAGAAGCCATTTTTTTTATTGTAATTTTACTTTTTTTAAAATAGTACCTTGAGAACATCCTTTATACAAGACATAGCGCACTTAGCCAACTTCAAAAAACAACTTTTAATATGGGCACAACAGTTTCAAGAAGTTAGTTTTTTAGACAGTAATGATTACCAGCAAGATTATTCTAGTTACGACTGTGTCTTAGCAGTTGATGCTTTTACTGCTATAAAAACCGACTCATACAACGCCTTTGATGATTTAAAACAATACCAACAAACCACTAAGGATTGGATTTTTGGTTACTTGTCCTATGATTTAAAAAATGACGTAGAGCAATTACAATCTAATAATTTTGACGGACTCGATTTTCCAGAGTTGTTTTTTTTTCAACCTAAAAAAGTATTCCTAATCAAGGGACAAACTGTAGAAATGGTTTACCTAAATATGTGTGATGATGAGGTTGATGAGGATTTTTTAACCATTCAAAATACCACAATTTATGAAACCCTAACAGTAGATAAAGTCAATATTACTGCCCGCGTTTCTAAAGAGGAATATTTAGATAAAATTACTAAATTGCTCAAACATATAAATCATGGAGATTGCTACGAAGCTAATTTTTGCATGGAATTTTATGCCAAAAATGCTACTATTGAACCGCTAGATAGTTATTTTAAACTTAACGAAATTTCGAAACCTCCATTTGCGGTGTTTTTTAAAAATCACCATAATTTTTTACTTTCAGCATCTCCAGAAAGGTATCTTAAAAAAGAAGGTGAAGTATTGATTTCGCAACCTATAAAAGGAACTGCAAAACGTTTTACTGATATTAAAGAAGATGAGAAATCTAAAAAAGAACTTTCAGAAGATCCAAAAGAGCGTGCCGAAAATATTATGATCACTGACTTGGTAAGAAACGATTTATCACATACTGCACAAAAGGGATCAGTAAGCGTTACGGAGTTGTGCGGGATGCATTCCTTTATGCAAGTACATCAAATGATTTCTACCATTACCTCTAAATTAGATTTTCAATATACTGCTGTAGATGCTTTAAAAACAACGTTCCCAATGGGCAGTATGACTGGCGCACCTAAGGTTTCGGTTATGAAAATAATTGAAGAGCTTGAGGTTACAAAACGCGGGTTATACAGTGGCGCTGTAGGCTATTTTACTCCTCAAGGAGACTTTGATTTTAATGTAGTTATCCGTAGTATTTTGTATAATAAAAAAAATAAATATGTTTCTTTTTCAGTAGGGAGTGCCATTACAGCGCTTTCGATTCCTGAAAAGGAGTATGAGGAATGCCTGCTTAAAGCAAAAGCAATGCATGAAGTCTTGCAATAAAACATTCAAGTTATTAGATTCATTTTTAATCTTTAAATATAAAAAATGTTAGATAAACTTAATAAACATATCGCTCATAATTTTCCTTTTTTAGCCAATAAAAAATTGCTTTTAGCAACCAGTGGTGGCTTAGACAGTATGGTTATGGTGCACATGTTACAACAATTGGATTTAGATATTGCTATTGCACACTGTAATTTTCAGTTGCGCGGTGTAGATAGTTTTGAAGATCAAAAATTTGTCCAAGAATATGCTGATGGTAATCAAATTCCAGTTTTAATTACCCAATTTGATACAGTGGCTTTCGCCAAAGATTACAAAGTTTCAACACAAGTTGCCGCGAGAGATTTGCGATACAATTGGTTTTATGAACTTTTAGACACGGAAGGTTTTGATTATATCCTTACAGCACACCACGCAGATGATAATCTAGAAACTTTTTTAATTAATTTAAGTCGCGGAACCGGTTTAGAAGGGTTAACAGGAATTCCAGAAGAAAACGGAAGTATTATTCGCCCGTTATTACTTTTTTCGCGTAATGAAATTTTGAAATTTGCTAAAGACAACAAAATCGAATGGAGAGAAGATAGCAGTAATGCCTCAGATAAATATTTACGTAATAAAATTCGCCACCATGTTGTTCCGTTATTAAAAGAAATCAATCCACAATTTATGGAGGCTTTTCAAAAAACACAAATGTATTTACAGGAAGCTTCTGAGTTAGTTGAAGATGCGTCAATTATGGTATACCAACAAGTAGTGTCGCAGCAAGAGGATGATTTTCATATTAATTTAAAGGAATTATTAAAACTACCTAACTACAAGTCATATTTATACCAATGGCTTCATGAATTTGGATTCACCGCTTGGGATGATGTGTATAATTTAGTAGATAGTTTGTCAGGAAAACAAGTTTTTGCGTCTGATTATAGATTATTAAAAAATAGAGGTGTTTTAATTTTGAGTAAAATTAATGAAGATGCAGCAACCGAAGGTTATTTTATCCATGAGGATCTGCAAGAAGTTAATATTCCCTTAAAAATGACCTTTTCTAAAGTAGATGCAACTGCCTTTGATTCAAATAGAATTATATTTGTTGATTCAGATAAATTGACGTTCCCTTTAGAAATAAAACGTTGGCAAGAAGGCGATTCTTTTCAGCCATTTGGTATGAACGGAAAGTCGAAAAAACTTAGTAAATTTTTTAAAGACGAAAAATTATCACTGATAGAAAAAGAACAACTTTGGATTTTATGGTCTGGAGAAAAAATTGTTTGGATTATAGGCTTACGCCAAGACGAACGTTTTAAAATATATACTACAACACAAAATAAATTAAAAATAGCATTAGAAACAGAAAGCTAATGTTCCTGAATAACAAATAAAATAAGTACTTGCTTTATGAATAAAAAACTATATTTTTTGCTCCTAGCGTTGTTGGCTTTCGCCAATGTGAATGCTCAAATGTTAGACCCAGCTAAATGGACTACTAAAATTGAAAAAAAATCAGCCAATACTTTTCTACTAACTTTTGATGGTACAATTGAAAAGGAATGGCATTTGTATTCTCAATTTACTCCAGATGGTGGACCGCTGCCTCTTGAAGTGATTTTTAAGAATGCAAAGGGGAATTTTACCTTAGTTGGAAAAGCAAAAGAAAGTAAAACGAGAACTGCTTTCAACGATATTTTTGAAGTTAACGAAACGTTTTTTGAAAAGAAAGCCCAAATTACACAAGAAATTAAAGTAACCAACCCAAATTTTACAAAAGTAGAAGTAGAGTTGAACTACCAAGTTTGTAAGGATGTGTGTATTAATATGGAGAAGAAATTCACTTTTGTTTTGCCAGTAAACACATTATCTTCGGCTTTAAATCCTGATACAAAAACAACTGAAACAATAATAGCTGAAACAGCAGTTTTAGACACATTAAAAAAAGATTCCCTACAACCTAGTTTAGGAACGAGTAATGTAGTCATTGCAGATACTCCAGCAGCAATTGAAAAAACAGCTAATAAAAGTGAAAAAAGAGGGTTATTGTCAATATTTTTTCTTGCTTTTTTAGGAGGTTTAGCAGCATTAATGACACCTTGTGTTTTTCCAATGATTCCCATGACGGTAAGCTTCTTTACCAAGCAAAGTAAAACAAAAGCAAAAGGAATTAGTAACGCCATCATTTATGGTGTTGCTATTATTTTAATTTATGTGATGCTAGGATTCCTAGTAACCTGGGTTTTTGGTGCCGATGCTTTAAATGCATTATCAACTAATGTGTGGTTTAATGTTATTTTCTTTGTTTTATTAGTAGTTTTTGCGGCTTCATTTTTGGGTGCTTTTGAAATTATGTTGCCTAATTCATGGGCAAATAAAGTAGACAATCAGGCAGATAGAGGCGGGATAATCGGGATTTTATTTATGGCATTGGCGCTTGCTATAGTATCTTTTTCTTGTACTGGTCCTATTGTAGGGACGTTATTAGTTGAAGCAGCTTCTAACGGCGGAATAGCTCCTGTAGTTGGAATGTTTGGTTTTTCTTTGGCTCTAGCCTTACCGTTCATGCTTTTTGCAATGTTTCCAGGCTGGTTGAATTCTTTACCTAAATCAGGTGGATGGTTAAATACCGTTAAAGTGTTTTTAGGATTTTTAGAATTGGCTTTAGCTTTTAAATTTTTATCAAATGCCGACTTAGTACTGCAATTGCACTTGTTAGAAAGAGAAGTTTTTCTAGCCATTTGGATTGCTATATTTGGAGTTTTAGCATTGTATTTATTTGGAAAAATAACATTACCACACGATAGTCCATTACCACATATTTCAGTAGGAAGATTAATGATGGGATTACTTGTGCTTACATTTACGGTGTATTTAATTCCGGGACTTTGGGGAGCACCTTTAAAAATTATAAGTGCTTTTCCACCACCAATGGAATACAGCGAAAGCCCTTTTGGAATAGGTAATTCTTCTCGGAGTAACTCAGCGGTTATTTTACCAGAAGGAGCAAAAAGTGGTCCACACGGAATTGTAGTTTTTGATGATTATGAAAAAGGTTTGGCTTACGCCAAAACAATAAGTAAACCAATCATGCTAGATTTTACTGGGTATGCATGCGTAAATTGCCGTAAGATGGAAAACAATGTATGGTCTGATATTGATGTTTTAAAGCTATTAAAAAATGAGGTGGTAGTGATTTCATTGTATGTAGATGATAAGCGGGAGTTGCCTAAAGAACAGCAATTTGTTTCTAAGAAAACAGGATCAGAAATTGAAACAATAGGAGATAAGTGGACAGATTTTATGATTAGTACGTATAAAACCAATACACAGCCTTTATACGTTTTAACAGATTTAGAAGGGAATAGTTTAAACCAAGAAAAACCTACTATAAGTTACGTAGGAGTAACAGAATATGAATCTTGGCTAAAATCAGGAATAGCAAATTTTAAAAAATAAAAAAAATCCAATCATATAATTATGATTGGATTTTTTGGTTTTACAAAGGAGCTGTATAATTATAATTTTTATAGGTATTCTCCATGTTGTGAGATGTCTAAACCTAATTCTTCTTTGTCTTCACTTACTCTTAGTGGTGTGATTTTGTTCACAATAAAGAAAAGGAAATAAGAAGCAGTAAATGCAAATACAGATACAATCACTAAAGCTGTTAATTGATTGATGAATAAGGTGGTTTCTCCAAAGATAAGCCCTTGATCAGTTACTGCTGGGTTTATTTCTTTTGAAGCAAATACACCTGTTAATAGCATTCCAGTCATTCCGCCTACACCATGACAAGCAAAAACATCTAATGCATCATCAATTTTATCTCTTTTATGAAATTTACCAACCATAATATTACTTACAATACTACTGAAGATACCTATAAAAAGTGCGTTTGGTATGCTTACAAATCCGGCAGCAGGAGTAATCGCAACAAGACCTACAACGGCACCAATACAAGCTCCCATTGCAGATACTTTATGCCCCAGAATTTTATCAAAGAAAACCCAAGCCATTCCAGCTCCCGCAGCAGCAACCGTAGTTGTTCCTAAGGCTTGTACAGCTAAACCATTTGCAGCAAGAGCAGATCCAGCGTTGAAACCAAACCATCCAAACCATAATAATCCAGTCCCTAATAATACGTAAGTAATACGTGCAGGATTTGGTTTTTGTCCTTTTCTTTTTCCTAAAAACATAGCTCCTGCTAATGCAGCCCAACCAGCACTCATGTGAACTACGGTTCCTCCAGCAAAATCTAATACACCCATTTTATAGAATAACCCATCTTCATGCCAAGTCATGTGACAAAGAGGAGTGTAGATTACTAGGATAAATAAAACCATAAATAACATATAAGCCCAAAAACGAATACGCTCTGCAAAAGCACCTGTAATAAGTGCAGGAGTGATAATTGCAAATTTTGCTTGAAATAATGCAAAAAGCATGAATGGAATGGTACCCCATGCTGTTTTTATTCCTACGTTTTTAAACATAAAATAATCTAACGGATTACCAATGATACCTCCAATTGAAGTTCCAAATGATAAACTGAATCCAACAATTACCCATAAAACAGTAACGATTATCATTGCCATGTAACTTTGTAACATCGTACTAATAACATTTTTCTTTCCTACCATTCCTCCGTAAAAGAAACCTAGGCCAGGAGTCATTATTAAAACTAAAGCAGTTGCTACAATCATCCATGCTGTATCCCCAGTATCAAATTTTATAGGTTCAGAAGGAATAGGATTGCTGGTCATTAAAAAATTGGTACATACAGTTAGTACCAAAAGAGTTATTAGAATAACACTTAAAACAATTTTTCTCATAGGTTGGTTCGTTTTTTTAAACAAAAGTATAAAATGATTCAACACCCCTGATGATATTAATTACAATGTCATTATTTTTATGTATTTTTCATTTTGACCCCTATTTTTTTGCGGGTATGCTTGTTAGGGATGTTTTAAAACCTATTTTTATGGCTTATTCTAAAATAAAGTATTCTCATTTTTTGCTTTTTTTAGATATAAAACAAAAAAATAGACAACTTATCAGGAGATAAATTGTCTATTTTAATTAATAATAAACCTAACTGCTTGTTTATGATTTACTTTTGGTTGTATTTTTCTTTATAAATGTCATTCAATTTTGATTGATGATTTTCTAATGATAATAATCTACCCTGAATATAAGCTTTTGACAATTTGTTAGTTCGCATGTCTAATGCGTCCCCTTCTGAAATGAATAATGTAGCATCTTTTCCTTGTTCTAAAGTTCCACAGAAAGAATCAATTCCAAGTAATTGTGCAGTATTTGATGTAATTAACTGCAGTGCCTGCTCTTTGTCTAATCCATAAGCAGCGCATGTACCTGCAAGAAAAGGGAGGTTACGCGTATTCATGCGTTCCATATCACCACTATTTTCAAGGCCTACAACAATACCTTTCTCAGTTAGCATTTTAGCCATTTTATAAGGTAAGTTTACATCTTGATCATCAAACTCAGGCATGTCGTGTACGCGTCTTAATAAAACACCAATGGAATTACTTTTTAATAATTCAGCACATTTATACGCTTCAAAACCACCAACTATTACAACTTTAGAAATACCAATTTCTTTAGCCATTTTAATTCCATCAATGATTTGTAATTCATGATCTGCATGAAGAAATAAGGTTTGTGTGCCATCAAATAAGCCTTTTGTAGACTCAAATACAAGGTTTCTCTCATTTGCAGTAGCTAGTTGGTATGCTTTTGCATTCGATAAAAAAGTACGAATTTCATTGATTTCTTTTGCGTAATCTTTGTTTAAGGAAGCACTTCCAGGCTCAGCCCACCAACCACTGCTGTTGTAAATAGATGGAAAGTTCAAGTGGATACCATCATTTTCTTTGATTACGCCATCTTGATAGCTCCATGAATCTAATTGCACTATAGATGATGTTCCAGAGATAGTTCCGCCACGAGGAGTGATTTGTGCCATTAAAATTCCGTTAGGTCGCACGGTTTCAATAACTTTTGATTCGGCATTATAAGCAATTAAACTACGCACATTAGGATTCATTTCGCCTATTTCACTCTGATCATCAGATGATTTTACAGCGTCAATTTCGACCAAACCTAACGTAGAATTGGGAGCAATAAAGCCAGGATAGATGTGTTTTCCTGTAGCGTCAATTGTTTCATCATAAGCTCCAGTTGCTAATCTAATTAAAGAAGCATCGGCTACTAAAGTTAATTTCCCATCTTTAAATCCAATTGCGCTATTATCGATAATTTTCCCGTTACCTAAATGTGCCGTTCCGTTCAAAATCAGGATAGATTTTGTTTGTTTTTTTGCAGGAGCGTGCTGTGCAAATAGCGATGCACTAAAAAGCAAAGTGAGAATATAAGTGTATTTGCTCATGTTTTTTTGAGTTATATTTTTAAAATTGTGATTCATCAGTTTAAGTTTTTAGTATTGTTCTAAAGTATCACAATGGTATTCTTTTTTATCTTTTTTCTTAGGCTCTTGAGTTTTCATTCCTTTATTTTTTTCCTCTAGCATTTGCCCTATAAGTTGGTTTCTTTCTTTAGCAATTAAAACTCTTTTTTCAGCATCTTTTGTAGTGTCATAATAAACAACACCTTCAATGATTGTTTTTTCTGCTTTGGCGTAAATAGACAAAGGGTTCTCGTTCCAAAGAACGATATCAGCATCTTTACCTATTTTAATACTTCCCACTTTATCGTCAATATGTAATAATTTTGCTGGGTTTAAAGTGACAAACTTCCAAGCCTCTTCTTCAGAGATAGCGCCATATTTCACCGCTTTTGCAGCTTCTTGATTTAATCTTCGAGACATTTCGGCATCATCTGAATTATAAGCGACTATTAATCCTGCATTGTGCATGATAGGTCCGTTGTACGGAATAGCATCATTTACTTCAAATTTATAAGCCCACCAGTCAGCAAATGTAGAAGCTCCTGCACCGTGTTCTTTCATCTTGTCAGCTACTTTATATCCTTCAAGAATGTGCGTAAATGTGTTTATTTTAAAATCAAATTTTTCTGCTACGCTCATCAACATCAATATCTCTGACTGAATGTAAGAGTGGCAGCTAATAAAGCGTTCTTTATTAATGATTTCAGCTAATGTTTGTAATTCTATATCTTTTCGAGGTGCTTTTTGTTTATTCTTTTTTCCGCTAGAATTATAGGCCTTCCATGCAGCATCATATTCTTTTGCACGTTGAAAATAATCCATATATACTTGCTCAACACCCATTCTAGTTTGTGGGAATCGGGTAGGGTTGTCTATTCCCCAATTAGCTTGTTTTACATTTTCACCTAAAGCAAATTTTATAAATTTAGGAGAGTCTTTATAGATCATTTCCTCTGGAGCGCTTCCCCATTTCCATTTTACAATTGCAGATCGACCACCAATAGGATTTGCAGATCCATGGAGTAATTGCGAGGTAGTTACTCCACCTGCCAGTTCTCTGTAGATATTGACATCATCTGAGTTAACAACATCTTCAATTGTAACTTCGGCACTGGAGTTATGACCGCCTTCATTTACCCCTCTAGAAATCGCTATATGAGAATGTTCATCGATAATCCCGCTTGTTAAATGCTTTCCTTTAGCATCAATAACTGTTGCACCCGCATCAGATAAATTTTTACCTATTGCAGTAATTTTTCCATTTTTAACTAACACATCGGTTTCTTCAAGAATTCCTTCTTTTTCATTTGTCCATACCGTAGCATTCTTGAATAATAAAATTTCTTGTTTGGGTTTTTCTACATTTCCAAAAGCTAAGTTGGGATAGGTAAGTGGAATAAGTTCAATATTTTTATTGACAGCTGTAGAATCAATTTTCTTTACAAAAGGAGCTGTTTTAGTAGCAGTCCAAATAGATTCTTTACCATCAAATGAAATGGCTTTACCCGAAATGTTTTGACTGTTATCTAAATAAGCTGTTAAGCGATCAAATTTTACCGCTGTAGTATCTTTGGCACTTATGATTAGTGAAACCCAATTGTTAGTAACGCTTAGTTTTGTGTTTAATTTTTCGGTTTCTGTAACTGAAAGTTCTGAATTTGGAGCAGCGATTTCGCCGTTAATCTTCCACTTATAGGATTTATTATCTAAACTCAATGTATACTCACCACGAATATCTTTTACCGTTCGATCAGTAATCACATATTTAGCACCTTGAACCCAATTTTCATAAATTACGGTTTCCTTATCAAATAATTCACCAGAGGTAATTAAAAAATTAGCTAAGCTCCCTACTTTCAAACTCCCAATTTCATCACTTCTACCTAATAATGCAGCAGGAATAGTAGTTAGTGATTCAAGCGCTTTCTTTTTATCAAAACCATACTGAATTGCTTTTAAAAGATTGGTTCTAAAATCTTCCAGTTTTTTTAAATTATCAGTTGTTAGAGCAAAGGTTATTCCGTTATCCGAAAGAACTTTTAAATTTGTTGGTGCTTGATTCCATGCTAATAAATCAGCAAAATCTAATTGACTTGCTTGATAAGGATTAGAAACATCAAAAGCTTCTGGAAAATTTATTGGAATAATAAATTTAGCATTTGTCTTCTTAATTTCTTCAATTCGTTCATATTCATTTCCACCACCTTTCATGATGTAGTTTAAACCAAATTCAGACGCAAGTTTGGCTGCTCTTAAACTATTTAATTTATCTTCGGTAGCGAATACTTGAATTAGTTTTTCATTTTTGATTAAAGCATCAAGTGATAAATCTTTTGTAGTAGCGTTACCTTTTTTGTACCAATCTAAGTCATAATACATTTGGCGAAGCAAAGCCATCATTCCCATCAAAGAACTTGGATACGCTTGATTTGAAGTGACGCTTCTAGTAAAACTAAAATTGTTACTTATTTTATCAGCAAGTAAGCGGTTGCTTTGTTCTTCGTTATTTAAAGCAATTAGCGTTCCGGTTCCTTGCGCTACACCATCATTGATGTGCGTGGCTACAACACCAAAACCCGCTTTTAATAACTCTTCGGCTTTTGTAGTATCATATTTAAAATTTTGATAGGCATCTGCTTCCGGTTTTATGTGCTCATTCCAGTAATACCCTTCTTTTTTAGTGTCATAAAGAGGATCTTGACTGCGCTCTGTTCGTTTTGGTTTTTCGATTCCAAAGCTAGAATACATATCTATAAAATTAGGGTAAATGGATTGTCCTTCGAGATTAATTGAAACCGAATTTTTAGGAATAGTAATAGCAGTTCCTACGGCAACGACTTTTCCGCTTTGGATCAATAAAGTTCCTTTTTCAATTATTAGTGAAGGGGAAACGATAATTTTAGCATTGGTAAAAGCCGTATAATTATTGTTTTTGTGTTGAATACTTTCATTGTTTGGAAAATATTCCTGTGCATTAATTTTTGGAATAAAAATCAATAGAAATAGTAGGGAAACGATTCTTTTCATGTGGTTTTAGTTAATTTGTAATAAAAATAAACATTCAACTGAGAAAAGAGCAAAGAATTTAAACAATTAACACTTGTTCGTCACATAAAACGAATCTTTGTGTTTTTCGAAAAAAAAAAGGGAAACGAATTTAATTTTCATTTCCCTTTTTAAAAGTGTATTACTGTTATCCAATCGTTTTCTGGATATAATCAGAATTTAAGAGGTAAAGTGCCCCCATGTATTTTATTTTGAAAGAGACTAAATCTCCAATTTTGTATTTTTGCTTCGAGTTAGAAATATCAATAACAAGCATGTCTGAACTAGCGTCAATAATAGTAATTGATTCGTCTTCAGGTTCTATATATTGTGGTTGCATGTCTAGTAAACCAATGTCTAATATTGCTCTTAGAGATGTTTCACCTAGATCATCATCAGCATTCATTATGTATGAAGTTCCTACACCGCTTTCTCCCAATTCTCCAATAGGAGCGTCAGGTTTTTCGGTAATTTCGATTATTTCTGAGTATAATTTAAAAACATCGTTGTGCATTCCTTCAATTGTGTCACCAGTAAAAAGGTCTTTACCAAAGAACAATGCTTCTCCTATCCTAAAATGATTCACTGCCATAGGACGTGCATTTTTTAGTAATAACGGAATCGCAACGGATGTTCCTCCAGAAACCCATGGAATACTAATGTTGAATTTAGCTTCAATTAATTGTTTGTATAAACTTAATTGAATCAATTTATCTTGCGTAGGCATGATACCGCTCAAACAGTTCAAGTTAGTACCAATTCCTAGAATCTCAATATTAGGTAATTTTAAAATATTACCATAAAACTCTATTAGCTCTTCACCCATAACACCTTCACGCAAATCACCCATTTCAATCATAATAATGATTTTATGAATTTTATTTTGTTTTTGTGCTTCTTTAGAAAGCATTTCGATGGTATAAATTTCAGTATTAAAACTTACATCAGCATAACGTACAATGTTTTCAATACTTCTTTTTGCAGGTGGCTTGATATAAACCGTTTGTATCGTAGGGTCTAAGGCTTTAATTTTTCTTAGATTACTTACTCTTGAATCGTGAATTTCTCGCACACCCAGGGCAATTATTTCTTTTAGGTATATTTTGTTTCCACAAAGTAGTTTTGACACCACGCCCCACTGTATGTTTCTAGCTTTAAAGATTGTATCTAGAAATTGATAATTCTCTTCTAATTTTTTTCTATATAATTTTATAAACGCCATTATATTATAATTTTACGCGGAATCGTTTTTGCTATTCGGGTTAATAATTCATAATTTAATTGATTACTAAAATCACTAAAAGAAGATACAGAAACCGTAAGTTCTTCTTGTGTCCCTATTAAAACAACTTCGTCATCTTTTTTTACTGTTTCGATGTCAGTAACATCAACAGTCATCATATTCATATTTACTGATCCTACTACAATGCAACGCTGCCCATTAATTAGCACTCGCCCTTGATTACTCAAAGAACGACTATAACCATGGGAATATCCTATAGGAATAACTGCTATTTTCATATTCCTTTCGGCAAGAAAACTCGTTCCATATCCTATAAAATCACCAATACTTACTTTTTTAACGCTCATCACACTACTTTTCCAAGTAATAACTCGCTTTAAAGGGTCTGTTTTATTTTTTTTAGTATTTAAAAAATTGACAAATACCTCTGGACTAGACCATAAACCATATTGCATAATTCCTATACGCACCATATCCATACGGGTTTCAGGAAACATAATCGATGCAGCTGAACAAGCAGAATGTTTTATTTCAGGACGTAAATCATTATTACAAAGATATTGATAAATTTCTTCGAATTTTTTGATTTGTTTGTCTACGCGGTAATAATTTGCAATGCTTTCTGCACCAGCATAATGTGTACAGAGTCCTTTGAAGTAAAGGTGTTCCTTTTCTTTCTTAAGGTAAGGAATAATACTTGTAAGTTCTTTTTTTTCAAAACCAGTTCGGTTCATTCCCGTTTCAGCTTCAATATGAATGATTGCTTGTTTTTTTAACTTTTTGGCTGCACGAATCGCTTGATTTAATCTTATTTTATCAAATACAAAAAATTCTACGTTATTAGCAACTACCCATTCCATATCTTGTTCTTGAACGAGTCCCATTACCATAATAGTAACTTGATCAAATAGGGTTTCTTTAACGACTTTTGCCTCTTCAACATCAAAAACAGAGAAATGAGTTACCCCACAATCATAAGCCATAGAGACAAACTCTCTAACACCGTGACCGTAAGCATTACCTTTTACCACAGAGGAAAGGACTACTTTTTTTCCAAATGTTTTTTTTAAGAAATTGATATTGTTTTGATATGCCGAACGGTTGAGTTCGATAATCGAGTTAGTGTGCATTTAATATTTGTTTACTAATTGTATGAAAAACAGTAACTCCTGTTGTAATTATTTCATCAGGAAAATCATAATCTGGATTGTGTAGAGCGGGAGTATCAGTACCTGAACCTAAACCGAACATCGCACCCGGAAATTGCTGTGTAAAAAGACCAAAATCTTCTCCCCATGTAAATGGAAACTGTTTTTCGAGCAGGTCAAAATCATTTGAATTTGCTGCAGCTCTAATATGGTTGGCAACAGTCTCATTATTTTCATTTGCTTGAAAGCTTTCTACCCAATTTATTGAAGGTAATAATTGGTGTTGATTAGCAATTTCATTCACTATATTTTCTAAAGTACGTTCTACTTTTCTCATTTGTAAGTTGCTGTTGCTTCTTACTGTAAAATGAATTTCACCATCACCCGCTGATACGCCATAGGCTTTTGTTCCTATTCGAGTATAAATAGGAGTAACGAGGCAGTAATTTTCTTTAGAAAGATCCGTTTGAATCTGGTTGTTAAATTCGGTTATTATTGCTGCAATAGCTAAGGTAGGATTGATTCCTTTTTCAGGTTCTCCAGCGTGAGCCGTTTTTCCTTTTAATTGAATAATCATACTATTAACGGCACAGGTAAAAGTGCCGTTTTTAATAATAATTTGATGTTTAGGATATCCTGGTAAATTGTGTAATGCAAAAGCAAAATCAGGTTTTACGCCAAATTTTGGATCGTTAAAAACTTTTTCGGCACCACTTCCATCTTCTTCGGCAGGTTGAAAAAGTAAAATTACAGTTCCTGATTCAGGCCTTTGATGATGGAGTTCCACAGCTAATCCACAAAGAATTGCCATATGTCCATCGTGGCCACATTTATGAGAAACGCCATCAAAAACAGAATGATAAGAAAAAGTATTAATCTCCTCAATAGGTAAAGCATCAAGTTCACATCTAAAAAGCACTTTTTTACCTGGTTTCTTTCCGTTATAAATAGCAATTATGCCGTTGTTCCCCACTTCCGTAATCATTTCGTCAGGAGGATATTCATTAAGAAAAGAAACAATGCGTTGTGCCGTGTTTACTTCTTTGCCAGATACTTCAGGATATTGATGTAAGGTTTTACGCAACTCAGTAAGTAGCGTTAAACTTGACTTTTCCTTTTTCATTTTGTTGTTATTTTACTAATCGCATTTCTAGGTACTTGTTTGTAAAACCTAGTTTTTCGTATAATTTTTTAGCAGGATTATTTGGTTCTACGTGTAATGCAATGTTTCCTTCAGCAGTAGCGATGGCTTTTTCCATTAATTGTTTTCCGTAACCTTTACCACGTTGGCTATTGTCAACGGCAATATAAACCAAGATGTTTTCAGGGATAAAATCTTTCATTCCTGTATTGTTTAAAATCACAACACCTACAATTTTACTATTGTCTAATCCTACCACAATATTTCCGCCTTTATCAGGGTTCATAACGTAGTCTATACATTTAAGAATGTCAGCTACTTTGTCTCCGTACTCTTCTAAATGAGTAAAAAGAAACTCAGCAATTACTTGATTTGTATAAGTTTGATCAGCTCCTGTAGCTGCGTTAATTATTTTGAATTCCATTTTGTTTATTGTTTTTGTTATAATGATAAAGTGATATTGTTACAAATAAAATCAATGACACCGAAATACCATAGGCGTTAGCATCCAGGTGTTCGGGTAATTTTATTCCTAAAGGTAATTCATTTTCGCTGATAATTAAAAAAATTGTTGTGCTTCCGCCAAGGAGCATGCTCCAAAATGCTGCTGTAGGATGGCTTTTTTTCCAAAATAAAGCACCAATAACGGGAACAAATAATCCCGAAACCATAAAGGCATAGGAGTAAAGCATTAGTTCTAGCACGTTTTGCATTTGCGAAGCTAAAAGAATAGCAAAAAAACCTACGAGTAAGGTTACTATTTGCGAAAGCTGCAGTTCTTTTTTATGACTTAATTCTTTTTTAGAAAACTTAGCAATAATATCCGTTACGATATTTCCTGAAGCTGCCATTAAACAGCTATCAGCAGTAGAAAGTATCGCCGAAAAATAAGAAGAAAGCATCAATCCCATTAAACCTACAGGTAAAATAGTTGCTAGTAAAACAGGCAATCCCATTTCACTATCCATTGAAGCAGCATCAGTAATTCCGGTAAACATTCCTTTAGTAGCCGCGACTTTTGCAAGCATACCTAAAATAACTCCCATAAATGCCATGATAGGCCACTCAAAAACTCCTGCGATTATCCAGGCTTTTTTAGCCTCTTTCTCGCCTTTACTTGCATAAATCCTTTGATACAGTGTCATTCCCACAAACCATATGGGAATAATGGTAATGGACCAGTTTACGATTTGATGCCAAGAAACATTGGTAAGAGAGAGGTATTCTGGTGGTAAAGTTGCTTTTATCGCATCATATCCTCCTACTGCATTGTAAGCAATAGGAATTCCTATGAAAACCAAACCACCTATTAAAATTAGCCATTGTATTGTATCGGTATAAATTACTGCTTTTAACCCTCCAATTGCAGTGTAAATTACTGCAATTAATCCCATCACGATTAAAGCGGTTTGTAAATTCAATCCATCTATGGTTGCTGATGCTAATTTGGCTCCAGCTAAAACCTGAGAACTAGTAAAACCAATATAACCTATAGCCGATATAATTCCTGCTAATAGCGCTACTCTAGGCGTATAAAAATGATTGAATATTTGTGGGAAAGTAAAAAATTTATGTTTGTGACCTAAATGACTTACTTTCGGAATCAGGTAAACAGCGCTTAACCATGCGCCTAACAATCCTGTAAAAAGCATCCAAGAACCTGAAATTCCCATTGTAAAACCAAGTCCACCTAATCCAATCGAGAAACCGCCACCTACGTCAGTAGCAACAACTGATAAACCTATGTGCCAACTACTCATATTCCGACCACTTACGTAAAAGTCTTCGGCTGTTTTATTTTTGTTATAAAAATAGACTCCAACACCTAGCATAGCTAGCATGTAAACAACAAAGATTATATAATCTATTGGATGCATTTTTCGTATTTTAGGATTATTTAGCAGCCTGTAAAAGGAATTTTTCCTGAGGCAAAAGATGCAATTATTTGCAGTTGATTTATGATTTTAAATTGCTTTCCAAGGTTAGGAAATTAGATAAAAATAGGTTTTACAAAATAGGCGTAAAAACCATTTTTTTGACCTAAAAATCAATTAAATCTGGGCAAATATAAGAAAATATAACCATAATGCTATTAAAACAACATGAAGCTAATTTTAGCGTACTGTTATGTGCGCTGTTTTTCAGGTTTAATTTTCGATAAAAAGCACTAAATAATTTATATATATTGGGCTGAAACTACCTGTCAAAAGCAAACAAATCAACGTCGGTTGGGTTGCCTAAATACAAATCTTTTATCATCTCAGCTGCAATAACGCTAAACGTGATTCCGTTGCCTCCATAGCCTAACGCAAAGTACATGTTAGGGTGGTCTTTATGTTCGCCAATAAAGGGTAAGCCGTCTTTAGTTTCTCCAAAAGTTCCACACCAATAAAAGTCAATTTCTATTTTACTATCAGGGAAAAACTTTTTAAAGCGTTTTAAAATGGCTTCGTTTTTTTGCTCCATTAATTTGTCTCTTCGTTTTGGATCCTGAAAAGGTTCGTCAAATCCACCAACCATAATGCGGTTATCACTTGTAGTCCTAATATAAATATACGGTCTTGCTGTTTCCCAAATCAAGCATTTCTCATTCCAGAAATCTTCTTCTTTCATGGGCTTACTAACAATAACGTAGGTGGAGTTGAGCTGCATTACTTTTTCATTCAATAAAGACTCCGACTCAAAACCAGGTGCTGCGACTATTTTTTTAGCCTTAATAGTATTTTTCTTTTGGGTGTGTGCTAGAATGTGGTCATTTTTATTTTCGATTTTCACAATATCAGTGTGACTATAAATAACTAGTCCAGAGTTCTTTTTATGATAATCTAAAATAGCATTGCAAAGTTTAAAAGTATCGATCTGTGCAGAGCAGTCATTATATAAAGCTCCTTTTTTATCAATATTGAATTTGGTCTTCAATTGTTTTTGATTTAAAAAAGTAACGGGTAAGCCGTGTTTTTTTCGAATAGTATATTCCTTTTCTAAATCTTTCAATCCAGCAGCATTTGAGGCAATATAAAGACTCGATCTCCAATTGAATTCTCCGTCTATTTTTAATTTTTTAATGATTTTTTCGAGGGTGTAAATAGACTCTAAACATTTTTTATAGGCTTTAACAGCATTTTCTTCGCCAACTTTTTCGATTAAATCAAAAAGAAAAGTGTCTATTTCGTATTGCAATTGCGCGGTACTCGCTGTGGTGCTTCCTGTGGAGGACATTCTTTTATCAGCAATAACACATTTTACACCTGCTTCACATAAAAAATGTGCCACTAAAGCTCCGGTAATTCCAGAACCTATAATGAGAACTTCAGTTGTAATGTTTGTGTCTAATGTGGCATAGTCATTTGATAGGCCATTTTTTATTAACCAAAAAGGGAGTCCAGATTTTAAGTCCATGATGTCGATTTATTAGAATTGATTTTTTGATTAAAATTACACTTATGGTGGATATTCTTTTTTCACAATATTCCTTTTATTTTATAAGATTTTAAGGAGGGTTCATTTTTAAACACTTATTTTTTAAGGTATTACTTACTGATAAGGATGTTTTATATATAATAAATGTTTATTTTTAGAGAAAAATCGGCAATATGTTAGTTAAGACTTTTGGAAGTGCAGTGTTTGGAGTAGAAGCAACAACGATTACCGTTGAAGTAAATATTGACAATGGTATAGGATATCATTTAGTGGGTTTACCAGATAATGCAATCAAAGAAAGTAGTTATAGAATTGCAGCTGCTCTTAAAAATAATGGCTACAAAATGCCGGGCAAAAAGATTACCATCAATATGGCACCTGCTGACTTACGAAAAGAAGGATCCGCTTATGATTTAACTTTAACGATAGGGATTTTAGTCGCTTCTGAACAAATAAAAGCAGTTGAATACAACGAATATATTATTATGGGAGAACTTTCGCTTGACGGAAGTTTGCAACCAATTCGTGGCGCATTACCTATTGCTATAAAAGCTAAGGAGGAAGGTTTTAAAGGTTTTTTTCTACCTAAGCAAAATGTAAAAGAAGCTGCAATTGTTACTGGACTCAATGTTTATGGTGTAGAAACACTTCAAGAGGTTATTGATTTTCTAGAAGGAAAAGGAAATTTAGAACCCACAGTAATCGATACACGAACAGAGTTTTATAAGGATTTAGATTTTCCAGAATTTGATTTTAGCGATGTCAAAGGACAAGAATCAATTAAGAGGTCGATGGAGATTGCTGCAGCAGGAGGTCATAATATTATTTTAATAGGGCCTCCTGGAGCGGGTAAAACTATGTTAGCCAAACGATTACCGAGTATTTTACCGCCTATGACTTTGCGAGAAGCGCTTGAAACAACCAAAATTCATAGTGTAGCCGGTAAGTTAAAAGAAGTAGGATTGATGAATCAGCGTCCGTTTAGGAGTCCGCATCACACCATTTCTAATGTTGCATTAGTAGGAGGAGGGAGTTATCCGCAACCTGGAGAAATTTCTATGGCGCATAATGGTGTTTTATTTCTTGATGAATTACCTGAATTTAAACGTGATGTGCTTGAGGTGATGCGACAGCCATTAGAAGATCGTGAAGTAACAATTTCAAGGGCTAAGTTTACGGTTACTTATCCATCGTCATTTATGTTGGTAGCGAGTATGAATCCAAGTCCGAGTGGTTTTTTTAACGATCCTGATGCACCGCAAACATCATCACCACATGAAATGCAGCGGTATTTGAGTAAAATTTCAGGTCCTTTATTGGACCGTATTGATATTCATATTGAAGTAACGCCAGTTCCTTTTGAAAAATTATCAGATGATAGAAAAGCAGAAAGTAGTGTAGATATTAGAAAAAGAGTCACTCAAGCAAGAGAATTGCAAACGTTGCGTTTTGAAGCTATAGAGCATATTCATTACAATGCGCAAATGAATACGAAACAAATCAGGGAATTTTGCGCCTTAGACGATGTGTCCAAACAATTATTAAAAACCGCAATGGAGCGTCTTAATTTATCAGCTAGAGCGTATGATAGAATTTTGAAAGTAGCGCGTACTATAGCTGATTTAGAAGCTTCTCCTACAGTTGTTTCTGCCCACATTGCCGAAGCGATCCAGTACCGAAGTTTGGATAGAGACGGCTGGTTAGGATAGGCTTTAAACAAAAAAAATCGGGAATTAATCCCAATTTTTTATTGCTTATAAATTTAATTTATCTAATCTCGTCAAAAGTATTTCCTTGCTTGATATCACCCGTTTTATATCCTTTCATAAACCAGTATTTACGTTGTTCAGATGTTCCGTGAGTAAATGATTCTGGAACGATATGGCCTTGCATTTTACTTTGTATGGCGTCATCTCCTACAGCATGTGCTGCACTTAGCGCTTGATCTATATCTCCATCTTCAAGAAAATTAGTCATTTTTTGATTGTAATGCGTCCATAGACCTGCATAAAAATCAGCTTGTAACTCTAAAGCAACAGACAGTTTATTAGCTTCGGCCTTTGATTTACCTTGTTGCATTTGGCGCATTTTAGCAGAAGTTCCTAGTAACGTTTGAACATGGTGTCCTATTTCATGTGCGAGTACATAAGCAGTAGCAAAATCTCCTCCTTCTGCACCAAAACGAGTTTTAAGTTCTGTAAAAAAACTTAAATCCATATAAACTTGTTGGTCTGCAGGGCAGTAAAATGGTCCTGAAGCTGCAGTCGCACTTCCACATTTAGTATTGACAGCATCAGTAAATAAAACTACGGTAGGCTCTTTATAAGTCATGCCGTTTTCTTGAAATATTTTTGTCCAAACATCTTCATTATTTGATATAAGTGCATCAATTTTTTGTCCTTCTTCTATTTCCTTTGCAGTTAAATCCCGTTGTTCAGTAGGAGTACTTTGTCCTTGATTCATTTGCTCTAATATAGGCGTAATCATTTGGCCATTTTCGCCACCAAAAGCATTAAGTAGCAAAATTACGATACCTATTAATCCTCCTCCAATAACAGTTTTTCCTCCTGATGACATGCCTCTTCGGTCGTCTAGATTTCCACTTTTACGTGTGCCTTTCCATTTCATAGTATTGTTTTTTTATGCTTTTTTTTATAATAAACGAATTTATATTTTTTTTTACAATTAGGTTAATAAATCACCTTTTTTTAGGATAAATTAATCCACTTAGCAATAGTTTCTTCAATTATCTTCTTTATTATAGGTTTTGATATGTAATCATTCATACCAGCTTCTACGCATTTTTCTTTAATTTCTAATTCAGCACTAGCTGTGATTGCAATAATAGGAATTTCAGCTCCATTATTTAATTTTCTAATTGCTTTAGTGGCTTCAAAACCATTCATAATAGGCATTTGTATGTCCATAAAAATGATGTCAGGTAAAATACTTTCAAATTGAATAACAGCTTCGCTACCGTTAAATACTTCAAAAATAGCAGCTTCAGGCATTACGTTTTTTATAATTGTTTTTAGTAGCAACATGTTGATTTTATTATCTTCAACCAACATTATTTTTAGTTTATTTGAAGTTTCTAAATTTTCAAAAAGAGCATCAATATCAGCGGGGTTTTGTGTTGCAATTAGTTTTTTAGTATTAGGTACTTTATTTGATGTTTTTAAATTTAGATCAAAGTAGAAGGTACTTCCAATACCTATTTTGCTTTCTAAATTTAATTGACTATTCATCAAACCCAATAGTTTATTTGAAATAGTAAGTCCTAGTCCTGTACCACCAAACTTTTTAGTTGTAGAACTGTCTTCCTGTGAAAAAGCTTTAAATATTTTACTTTTATTTTCTTCAAGAATTCCTATTCCTGAGTCGATTACGGCAAAACGTATTTGAGCATGTTTCTTGTCTGTTTTTTCTAAAAGAGTTAAATCTAGTTTAATAACTCCTTTATTAGTGAATTTGACTGCATTAGCTAATAAATTAATTAAAATTTGTTTCAATCTAATGGTGTCTGTCCAAAAATATTTTGGAATATCAACAGCAATATTCAGTTCTAATTTTAGATTTTTTTGGTTTGATTCATATAAAATGAGGTCAATTATTTGTTCTAAGAGCTCTTTAACTTCAAATTTCTCGACGTGTAATTCTAATTTTCCAGCTTCGATTTTAGAGAAATCAAGAATGTCATTTACAATTCCGAGTAAAGAATGTGCCGACTGGTTTACTGTAATCATGTGTTTTTGCTGAATATCGGCTAGCTCAGTTTTCATTAATAAATCAGTAAAACCAATGATTCCATTTAAAGGAGTTCGGATTTCGTGACTCATATTTGCTAAAAACTCCGACTTGGCTTTATTTGCTGCTTCGGCATATTCTCTTGCTTGAATGGCATCATCAGCTTCTTTTCTTTTGGTTATATCAAGCATAATACCTTCGATATAAACAATTTCTCCATCTTTAATTACAGCATCACCAAATTCTTCTACCCAAACAATCTCACCAGTTTTCTTAATAATTCGATAAGTAAAATGGAAAGACTCTAACTTAGATAATTGTTTTGTAGACTCAGCTATAACCCTTAAAAGATCGTCAGGGTGAATGATTTCTATATAATTTAATTTATGTTCTAAAAATTCATTTTTGCGATATCCAGTAAGTTTTTCTATTTCATCATTCAAATAAATTTTAGTAAATCGCTGATTGTTTTCAGATAAATAAACAGTACCCGGTATGTTATTGGCTAAAAGCCTAAACTTTTCTTCACTTTCATAAATAGCAGTCTCAGTATTGATGCGATCTATAGCGGCCGCGATATTCCTACCTAGAGTTTGTAAAATATTGACTTCATCCTCAGACCATACTCTCTCTTGATCTGTATCATCAAATCCTAAAAAGCCATGAAACTCATTTTTTACAAAAATTGGAAATAGAATTAATGATATGACACCTACGTTAATTAATTTGTTTTTGAGTGATTCATTTTCAATAGTTGAAATCCTTTTATTGTAAATTTTATTATTTAAAATAGGAATTAAAAGGTCTTCAAAATAGGGATAAGGTAAATTTTGTAAGTTGATATTATTCTCAAAAAGGGTATCGTCGTCAGATTTCCAACGGTACCTTTGACTTATAGTTTCCTCTTTTTTATTATTTACATAATAATAGGCGCGGTGTGATTTAGTCGCTTTTCCCATAATGATCAAAACATCCGAAAAAATTGCGTCTAAGTCCTTGTTATTTAAAAACTTCTCTGTACATAAAGTCATTGCGGCGAGCAGTTCACTTTTATAGCTAAGCTTGATTTCGGCATTCAATCTATTTTGAGACTCAAAAGCAATTGTTATAATATCGGATACTGAACGTGCAAAATTGATGTCTTCATTATCCCAATTTTTTATTTCATCACTAGCTTCAAAACAAATGATTCCTTTTAATTCGCCATCTATAAATATGGGAGTATCAATAAGAGAAAATATATTATTTTGTGGGAAATAATCTTTGATTAATTCAGTAAAAAAAGGACTTTTATAAACGTTAGATACAACAAGTTGTGTCTTATTAGTTATATGTGAAAAATAAGAAGGGTACTTATCTAAGGATAATGTCTCTTCCTTAATAAATTTATTTTGTTTTAAAATATATAAATTTTCGCAAACGATCTCATCATTGTAATAATGCCAATAGCTTGCTCTATTTACACCAATAATTTTAGTCGTAATTTGTAATATGTTTTTAAGAATTCCTTCTAATGTTTCATTACTTGAATAACTTTCGGTTGTAAAATTCTTTAAAGCTTCGCTATATTTTTGATTTTTTTGGATGCGTTTAATTCGCTCAATTTCATTTGCTTTAATAGAGGTAATATCTCTTGCTATAGCAAAATAACCAATAATATTATTTTTTTGATCCCTATTAATAGCTACCTTTTGAGACAGCCATATTTTATCGCCATTTTTCTTTATAATAGGGAACTCTAAGATTTGATAATTTGCAGATTGTTTATCTGAATCTAAATAAAATTCTAATACTTTGTGACGGTAATCCTCGGTAATTAATCTATAAAATTTAGACTCATATAGTTCCTCTAATGTATACCCAGTTATAATCTCAGTGTTTTTATTTATAAAAAGGTAATTGCCTTCGGTATCTAATTGATATATAATGTCATTAGCAGACTCAATTAAATTTTCATAAGATTTTTGGTTTTCTATTTCATTCGTAACATCTTGTCCTATACCAATAATTAAATCTTCTGAGAACCGTTTGTCATTCCATTTAATGTATTTATAGTCACCGTTTTTACATTTTAATTTACGCGTAAAAGACCTCTCTTCAATATTATTATTGTGGAAATCTTCTCCTATAAAATCAGGATCTTCTGTTACCTTCCAAAAACCCATACCCATTACATCATCTATAGACCAACCTAATATTGAGGTGATGTTTTCACTACAAAATTTTACTTCTCCTTTTTTTGTAGTTGCCATTACTAACGAATTTCCATTATTGACAATTTCATTTGAAAAACGAAATTTATCCTGAATATTCAAGTAACTAATTTGTCTAATATAGTTAAGAATAAAAATAAGTAAAGTAAAATTAAAGAGTGTTACCGTTCTTTTTAAGGGTAATAGCTCAAAAGTATAGCAAATTATAATAAATGCAAACGCAGCTGTAATTACGGCCCAATATATCCTTATAGGTTTTAGAACTGTGTAGGAAAAAAATAACGCTAATAAAAATGTAATTGTAGGAATTATATCATTTGGTAAGCTGATTAAATTTTCAGCTGTAATTATAAAAAAGGCAAGATATATAAAAATATATATTGACCTGATATGATGAAATACAATTGCTGATTTAGTACTGATGATATATAATATCAATAAAAAACAACCTATTAATAAGTTACTCGCTATTAAACTTTGGGGCCTTATTGAGAAAAGTTCATTATTAATTTCCATTAAAGGAAGTAGAATTCCTAAAAATAAAAGATAAGTTTGATACTCTTTATTTTGATAATAATTACTGTCACTACTATCTATGAAGGGATTTTTAAGCTTGCCTTTAACTTTATAAAAATGGAAAAAGAAAATAAATGTAAAGAAAAGGAGCATTGGTATTATAATCCAATACAAATTGTATTTAATGATATTTTCGTTTATAAAAAAAGAATATTTAGTAATAGCTGAAGTACACATATCTACCAATATAAATGTGGTAAAGCGTTCAATTATTGATAAAAAATTTGTGTAAAATACTATCATTAATTCTTTTTAACTGTTTTTATGAGCAATATGCAACAAGTTAATAATTATTTTACAATAAAACTGCAACCAGATATTAAAATCCAATTGCAGTTAGAGTATAATTATTTAAATCAAATAAGATTAATCTATCTTTTTAGTTTCAAAACCTATTATTGCATTATAAAGTGCATATGTCATAGAGTACATGATAGGTAACGTAAAAAATACACCTATACAACACCCAATAAAACCTACTAATGAACCAATAAAGGCTGTAATAGTTAATGCTAAAATAGTAATAGGATTTTTTAGTACAACAGTAATACTAGCTTTAATTGCGTCTAATGCATTTAACTTACCAAAAACAATAAAAGCGACAGTAAGTAAAGTAATAAAGTTAATAATTAAACTACTTAGCGTTCCTAAATATAATATTCCCGTTCTATTTAATAAAAGAGAGATAGTCATATTGAAGACACTTATTATTAATGAAGAAATAATTATTTGTAAAAAATAAGGTGCTTTATAATATTCAAATATAGCAGCGCTGGTAAAAGCTTCATCTTTATCAGCTGAATGCGCCATTTTTAAAAAACCTGCAAAAAAGGGACCAATTAATAGTCCTAAAGCAAGCATAGATCCTAAATATAAAATTAAGTTAATGCCAACTAAACTTTCTATGGTTTTTAAATTTTCAGGATTTGCCATTTTTATAAAAGCAGGCATTCCTATCGCTAAAATAAAACCTCCTGTGATTAAGATTCCCATAACAACCAGAAAAACTAGAATCATGGAACCAGCATATAATGCGATTTTTTTATAATTTTCAAATGCGTGATTGAATACGGTTCCAAAATCTAATTCGTATCCTTTCGATTTTATTTCTTCAACTCTTTTTTCAACTGTTGTCATAATAATTTGGTATGTTTATAAATGGTTTGGTTACTTATTTTTTAAAATAAACGTCTTCAAGTGGTACTCTAAACTGTGCACTATAGATTCCAGTTTCGTCTTTTATTCCACAGGCAATAATCATATTAATTTCGGCTGATGATGGTATGCCTAGTATTCTTTTTACTCTTACTGAGTCAAAACCTTCCATTGGGCAAGTATCATAATTTATGGATGCCATACTGATCATGAAATTTTGAGCTGCAAGTGCGGCACTTTTTTGAGCTACAATACGCATATCACTACTTCTTGCTTGTCTATATATGGGTTTGAATAATCCAATAATTTGGAAAACTAAAAATTTTATAAACCCAAAAATACCTAAGAAATCAAAGTATAATGTTGGAATCAATTTTTGATAATAATTGAGTGCAAATTTTTCTCTTTTTGAATAGTTCTCTTTTGGCTTATCGCCAAATTGGGAGCTAAGAAAAGCAATATTTGCGGCGGCTCTTTTTTTCCATAAATCTTTACGAGCAACTACCACAACCATTTGCTGTGCAGTTTTGGCTGCATTTTGTCCCAAACACGCCTCAGTAAGTTGTTCTAAAATAGTAGTTGATGTTACATGATAAAATTCCCATAGCTGCATGTTACTACTTGTAGGCGCTAATGTTGCTAAACGGATGCATTCTTTTACTTTAGCATCATCTAAAGTGTTTTTTTTAAAGACTCTTACAGACCTACGGTATTCAATTGCTTCACTAACGGTTTTTTGGTTTGTTAAATCCATTTTAGTAATTTTCGTATTGTTTTTAGTTTACCTTCATAAGGAGCATAACGCATTGGTAAATCCAACCAATTTGATTTTTTTACAATTCCTTTTTTATGTGAAAAAACATCAAAACTTAAACTTCCGTGGTAGGCACCTATTCCGCTATGACCAACTCCTCCAAAAGGAAGTCTTTTATTAGAAAAATGAACAACGGTATCATTGATACAACCACCTCCAAAAGAGTAGTTAGCAATTATTTTATGAGCAAACGATTTATTTTCTGTGAAAACATAAAGAGACAATGGTTTTTCATATCTAGATATAATAGTATGTAAATCAGCATCACTAGCGTATGTTAATATTGGTAATAAAGGCCCAAAAATTTCGTCTTTCATGACCAAGCTATCTAGGTTTGTTTCTGCAATAAGGGTAGGAGCAATGTAGCAGTCATCTTTGTCAGTTTCTCCACCAAATATTACTTTATCAGGATCAATCATCTCACTCAACCTACTCCAGTTTTTTACATTGATTATTCGGGCATAATCCGGAGAAGTTTTTGGCGTTTTTCCATAAGCCAAAGTGATTTCATTTTTTAGATGTGTTATAAATTTGTCCTTCATATCTTTTTGAATTAAGATATAGTCAGGAGCAATACAGGTTTGTCCAGCGTTAATGTATTTTCCCCAAACGATTCTTTTAGCTGCAAGTTTTAAATTTGCAGTTTCATCTACAATACAAGGGTTTTTACCACCTAATTCAAGTGTGACAGGTGTTAAATGAACGGCTGCTGCTTGAGCAACAATTTTACCTACAGGAACACTGCCCGTAAAGAAAATATAATCCCAACGTTTTGCTAGTAAATCTTTAGAAACTTCTACTCCTCCTTGAACAACAGAAACATGTTCTGGATTAAATGTTTCAGCAATAATTTTAGCTAATATAGCAGCGGTATTAGGTGTTAGTTCAGATGGTTTAAGTACTACTTGGTTTCCAGCTGCTACAGCAGATATTAAAGGGCATAGTGCTAATTGATACGGGTAATTCCAAGGAGCAATGATTAATACCTTACCATAAGGTTCTTTGTATAAATAGTCAGTGGAAGGGAAATTAAGTAGGGAAGGCAATACCTTTTTTGGTTTTGCCCATTTCTTAATATTGTTTATTGTGTCTTTTAATTCCGCTACTACATAACTGGTCTCAGTAAGTACGGCTTCAAAAGCGGGTTTTTTAAAATCTTCATATAAAGCATTAATAATTTCGCTTTCATAAAGTAAAACTTTGTCTAGTAATTTTATTAAGGTTTTTTTGCGGTAATCTACATTTGTTTTATAATCCATTAGGTATGTTTTTTCTGAAGATTGATTGTCAAACTGTAAATTAATTCAGGAACTGACTTTGTAAATCTATTTTTGTTATTACTGAACTGCGTTCCAAATAACTTCGTTAGGAACTGGCGCAACAATTTTTAAAGAGTCCTTTGTTACTGGATGTATAAAAACCAATTGGCGTGCATGTAAATGGATTCCGCCATCAGGGTTACTACGGTCAAAACCATATTTTAAATCTCCTTTTATAGGAGATCCTATTGCAGCTAGCTGTGCTCTAATTTGATGATGTCTTCCAGTATGTAAGTCAATTTCTAAAGCAAAGTAATTATTTAATTCTTTAAAAATACGGTAATCTAAGTGTGCCATTTTGCTGTCTGGAACTTCTTTTATATGTGCTTTAGAAGAGTTATTCTTTTCGTTTCTTTTTAAAAAATGAATCAAACTATCTGCTAGTTTTGGTGGTTTGTTTTTTACAATTGCCCAGTACGTTTTTTGTGTTTCTCTATTTTTAAACAATTCATTTAAGCGCGTGAGTGCTTTACTGGTTTTTGCAAACATTACAATTCCTGTTGTAGGTCTGTCTAAACGGTGTACTACGCCAAGAAAAACTTCGCCAGGTTTATTGTATTTGTCTTTGATGAATTCTTTTACAACTTCTGATAAGGGCTTATCTCCGGTTTTATCCCCTTGTACAATATCGCCTACACGTTTATTAACCACAATAATATGGTTGTCTTCGTGTAAGACTTGGAGGTTGTTTTTTGTTGAAATTATTTTCAAAATAGAAGGTGTATTTTGGATTATTATAAAAAAAGAACCCTTAATTTAGTCTTAGTAATGGTTTTAACTAAGGTACTAATTTAAGGGTTTATAGGTTTGTTTAGTACTGCTCCTTTTCGTTAGGGAAGTCACTAGATTTCACATCAGCAACGTATTGACTGATTGCCGTAGTCATTCCATCATAAAGGTCCATGTAACGACGTAAAAAACGTGGACTAAATTCATTGTTCATTCCTAACATATCGTGAATCACTAGTACTTGACCGTCAACTCCGCCACCAGCACCTATTCCAATTACGGGAATAGAAATACTTTTGGCTACTTTTTCGGCTAGATGAGCAGGTATTTTTTCAAGAACAAGAGCAAAGCAACCTAAACGTTCAAGTAACTGAGCATCCGCAACAAGTTTGTCAGCTTCTTCCTCTTCTTTAGCGCGAACAGTGTACGTACCAAATTTATAAATTGACTGTGGCGTTAAACCCAAATGTCCCATTACTGGAATACCGGCGTTTAATATTTTTTTTATTGATTCTTTTACTTCTTTACCACCTTCTAATTTTACGGCATGGCCACCGCTTTCTTTCATTATTCGAATAGAAGAACGTAAAGCTTCTTTAGGGTCAGATTGATAGCTACCAAACGGTAAATCAACCACTACTAATGCTCTCTCAATGGCTCTAACTACAGAGGAAGCATGATAAATCATTTGGTCTAAAGTAATAGGTAAGGTAGTTTCATGACCTGCCATTACATTTGAAGCCGAATCTCCCACCAGAATTACATCAATTCCTGCGGTATCTACAATTTTTGCCATTGTATAATCGTAAGCCGTTAACATAGAGATTTTTTCTCCATTGGCTTTCATTTCTATTAATGACTTCGTGGTAATTCTTTTATAATCTTTTTTTGCTACAGACATAGTTGTATTTTTTGGAATTGTAAAAGTAGTAAAACAAATTCTTTTGAAACACAAAATCACCTCCGACTTTACCGAATCATTATAAGTATCTTAGTCACTTTTGCTTTAAGCGAATTTTTTATTTAAAAGAGCCGCAATAATCTCGATACTTTGGGCTGTGCTTGTGTTTGTAGTATTGATGGCGAAGCTATTGTTTTCATAAGGAGCATACATTCTTTCATCAGTTACACAAAATAAACCTACGGTAGGTGTTAGGGAGGCGCTAGCCAGATGCATCATGCCGCTATCAGCCCCTATAAATATTGCTGTGTTAGCTATGAAAGCAGCGATTTCTCTAATGTCTTTACTGTAAAACGTAGGGGCTTTAAAGCCAATTTGAGATAAATTTTCTACGGGTAAAACTTCAATAATATTGTACTCAGGAAAAGCATCACGTAAAGATTGGTAGAAATTTTCCCACCAGTTGAGGTTGTAACATTTTGCTCTAGTGGCGTAGGTAAATATGCAAATAGTTTTTTTGTTATTTTTTACAATATCCTGAACTAATTTACTTGCCTCAGCAATTTCTGAAGGAGCTAATTTTAAGTTTAATGGTGGAACGGGATTATTGTTTTTTGGCATTCCTAATAGGTTAAGATAATGTCTAAAGTTATAAACGGGACCCTTAGCAATATGTTTGTAATCAGTAAACGTATTAGTTAGATCATCAATATTATCACCAGAGAATTTGAATTTACCGCTAGCAAATTGGGTTGAAAGTCGGCCTGATGAAGAGTTCTTTACAACATTTATTACAATATCGTATTTGTGTTTTTTGATTGCCATCCAGCCTTTCATATAGTTATGAAGTTCTTTGAATGGTTTTCGGGGTAAGCGAATGATTTGGTTAACATTGTGGTAATTCTTAAAAATGCTTGGGGCGGCATTTCCATTTACAAATAAATCAATTTTACAATCAGGATATGTTGCAATAACTTCTTGTAGTAAGGGGGTTATGAGTAACTGGTTTCCTAATCTAGGATTGGGTCGGCATATTAGAATCCGCTTCACATCTACTTTTGTAATGTTAGCCGTTTTATCAAAATTCGATCGACCAATATTTTTAGTTAACCTGTGCATCAACTTCCTTCGTACATTGTTGATATTACTTTTAATACTCATCTTTTATTTTTGATTTTAAAGATTAGAAATATAAAGTTGAATAAATAACTCCAGTCAATAGTGGTATTTTTTTAATAAGAGGTATCTATAACTTGTTTTGGAATGTGGTTTACCAAATAAACACTTTTTATTTAAAATTCCTATTTCCTTAACTTTATCTTATGGTAATGTTTCGTTTAAGCAAGAGTATTTTTTGGGGAATTAGTGGTTTTTTAATAATAAATATAAAGATATTACTGCTAACAAGGTGCTAGTTAGGTATAATAAAAGCCTAAAGCGTATTTTATTGTAGTGTTTCTATTGTTTTATTAGGTCATCTTTAATTGATAATCATTAGCAGATATAATCATTAACTGAACATACACTAAAAATGATTGTTAAAATTAGTATTATGTGGTGTTTTGTGTAAAAATTAATGTTTTTATTGTTTTATTAACTATTAATTATAGTTTTGTTAAGATATTTAAGAAAAATAAATACAATTAAGATTTATGAAATTTAACCATTTTGTTTTAGGTCTATTATTTATGTTAATAATGCCTGCAGTGATGAATTCCCAAACAATTAAGGGGGTAGTGACAGATGATAATGGACAAGCTTTGCCATTTTCTAACGTTATTGATAAGAGTACATCAAGTGGAGTAACTACTGATGCAAACGGAAAATTTGAAATTAAGGTAAAAGCGTTACCTGCAACTTTGATTGCCAAATATGTGGGTTACCAAAATAAATCTATTGAGGTAGCCAATGAATCAACAGTGGTAACTTTTGCTTTGGCCCCAAACAATAGTCTTGATGAAGTTGTAGTGACAGGAAACAGAGCAAAAACGCGTACCGTGTTAAGTTCTGCTGTGCCTATCGACAAGTTGTATGCCGAAGATTTAAAATCAAGCGGGCAAGTTACATTCGATAAAATGTTAGCTTACAAAATTCCTTCTTTCAATTCAAGTACTCAAGCAGTTTCTGATGCTACAGCGCATTTTGATCCAGCAGATTTACGTGGATTAGGACCTAGCCGTACGTTAGTATTGGTAAATGGAAAAAGAAAAAACCAAAGTGCCTTAGTGTATATTAATGATACTCCTGGAAAAGGAGAAGTAGGTACCGATATGAAAAGTATTCCGTTTTCTGCTATCGAAAGAGTAGAGGTTTTGCGTGATGGTGCATCTTCACAATATGGTTCAGATGCTATTGCGGGTGTAGTAAATATCATCCTTAAAAAGCAAACTAATTTTACAGAGGTTAGTTTAACTTCGGGAATTACTTCAAAAGGAGATGGTTTTAATTTTGGTGCTGATTTAAATTCAGGATTTAAAATTGCTGAGAAAGGTTTTGTGAATTTTAATCTTTCGTACTTAGATCAAAACAAAACAAATAGAGCAGGAAAACCAGGAAGAGATGGTTTATTTGGAGTTGAAGCAAATGATCCAATGTGGGGCGATTATTTAAAAAACAATCCTGATTTAGGAATGAACATTGGTCAGCCAGATACTAAAATGGGAGCTTTAGTTGTTAATGCAGAGTACCCAATTTCGGATAAAACTACTTTATATGCATTTGGAGATATCAACATCCGTAAAGGAACAAGTTTTGCATTAAACAGAACGCCTTACTGGGCATCAGATCCTTTTAATTTACTACATGATGCAGGAACAACTTATACTGGTTACCAACCTACATTTAATACAGATATTTTTGATAACTTGGGATCTATTGGTTTAAGGACTTCAATTTTAGGATTTAGTTCTGATTTCAGTTTGACAACAGGATCAAATAAAGTGGATTATACTGTTGGAAGCACTTGGAATCCTATATTAGGTGCAGACAGTCCTACAGAGTTCAATGTAGGCGGTTATACCTTCAGTCAATTAGTGGGTAATGCTGATTTTTCTAGAAGTTTTGACAAAGTTACTTTTGGTTTTGGTACAGAGCTTAGAAAAGAAACGTACGAAGGAAGGGCTGGTCAAGAAGAATCATATTTAGGAGAAGGATCTATTTCTTTTCCCGGTTTAAGACCTTCTAATGCGTTCAAAAAAAGTCGTAACAATGTAGGTGTGTATACAACTTTAGATTATGATGTTACTGATGCTTTTTTAATTGGAGGCTCACTACGTTATGAGAATTATTCTGATTTTGGAAATAACTTCTCATGGAAAGTGAATTCGCGTTATAAGTTAAATAACGATATTACGGTTAGAGCATCATTCAGTACAGGATTTAGAGCTCCGTCCTTGCACCAAATTTATTTGAGTAACATTCAAACGATTGTTACAACAGATGGTGTTGCAAACGAAGTGACCTTCAATAACCAAGATCCAGCAATTGTTGCTTTGGGAGTTCCAAAATTGCATGCCGAGAAATCTCAAAATATTTCAACAGGAATTACTTTTAGAGCAGGTTCAAATTTTACAGCTTCTTTAGATTTTTATCATATTAGAGTAAATGATCGTGTTCTTTTTACAGGGAAAATTGAAAAAGATGGTGATGACACTACGACGAATCCTATTGAAGAAATTCTTAATGCTAATAATGTTAGCAGCATGAAATTTTTTATAAATGCAGTGAGCACTACAACAAAAGGAGTTGACATCGTATTGAACTATAAAAACTTACAAATTGGCGATGGTAAACTTGGATTAAGTTTAGCTTCAAATATTGCTGATATTAAAATAAACGGTGATATTGCTACGCCTGCAATCTTAAAAGAAAATGGCTATGTTATATTTGACCGTAAGGAGCAATCTAGAATTTTAAGTGCAAGACCTAATACAAAAGTATTGTTAGGAGCTAATTATGATTTCAAGAAAGCTACATTTATCTTAAACAATACTTATTTTGGTGAAGTGACTTGGCAACATGCTACAGATCCAGGGAAAGATCAAACATTCTCTGGTAAGATTCTTACTGATTTTGGTGTAGCTTACAAAATTACAAACACGATATCAGCAAACGTTATGGTAAACAATTTATTCAATGTTTATCCTGATGTAATCGATACTAAAGGTGATGTGGTAACTGATTTAGGAGGTCGTTTTAAATATCCATGGGAAGTAAACCAGTTTGGATTTAACGGAACTACATTTACAGCAGGATTGAATTTTAAATTCTAAAATCTACATATAAGCATAAAAAAAAACGGGATATTTCCCGTTTTTTTTGTTTTAAATTAAAAAAAATAACGTTTAAGTTGGTATTTTTTCTATGATAATAGCTTCTCCTTGTGTAGAATAATAGGTACAAGTCATGTCGATAATATCGATGCTCCATTTTGCAATTCCGCATTGTCCGGCTTGCTCACAAAAAGTAATATAATCAGTTTGACCACTTTGATGCATTACGATGTACTCAATAAAACGTTCTTTGTTAGGAGTAGCTGCAATAACGAAATCATCGTGTTTTTTATCAGTACTTACTTCATAGTTATCAGCACCGTAATATACCACGCGACTATCTGCAGTAATGGTATCATATCCTTTTACACCTAGGTCAATTAATTCTTGAATGTAATTAGTAAAATCAGCTCCTGTTTTTACTTTATCGTAAGCTTGTTTTATTTGTTCTAACGTAAACATAGTAGTTGTAAATTATTGATTTAACAAAAAATGCTAATCTAACTTTACTGAAAGTTTAGATTTGGTACTAAAATACTATTTATTTTTCATTTTACATACTTTTATAGAAACTGTTGGTTTTTTAATAGGGACTCAGAAGGCATTTACTGCATTTAAAAACAAGTAATTAAGATGTTTTTTATTTCTTCACAAAAACTAAGTTAAGTTCATATATGTTTCGATATTTATAAAGTTGTGTAATAATGATTTGCTAAGAAAAATATTCTCTTGATTTTTTTACTTTGGTTACAACCAAAAAAAAGAGCCTCTTATTGAAGCTCTTTATAGTATTAATTAACGTCTGTGATTATTTTTTTTATCATAATGGTTGTAACCATTGTATTTATAGTTTTTATTATTGTTGTAAACAACAGTATTGTTATTACGGTTTAAAACTACTTTTTGAGCTGAACCCCTATATCCAACATAATATTTTGTGTGATCATTTTTATAGTTTCTATAAGGTTCGTTACCGTGATAATCATTAAGCACTACTTTATATCCAGTTTTATAATTATAGTTTCGGTATTGAGTAGGTAGGTTTCTTGAGCGTACCCAGTTTCCTCTATTTAAATAAATATATTGATTGGCACGTACATCATAATATGATTGTATATCTGGTAGGTAATAATATCCTACAGCTACATTAGTATTGTTATGATATACAGGAGCGTTTCCTATGTTGAGGTTAATCGAAAGTTGCGCATTTGATGTGCTTGTTACAAGTAGAATTATTCCAGCGGCTATTAGTTTTAAAGTTTTCATATTTTCTATATTTTACAATTATATTTTTAATTTTTTTATTCATTTCGTATATACATTTACTGTAAATCCAACAACTGTGCCACAGTATTTATTTAACTTTTAATTGGGCTACTAGAGTCTGTTATTTATTAGTTTAGTGATTGATATTTAGTGTTTTAAATAAATGCATAATTTTATTGAAATAGTTGTAAAATTTAGTAAATAGAAATTTTTACTATTTATTTACAGCTGTTTTTTTTTGTTTATTGATAAAACAGCTAGATCATTATTAGGCTTTAAATAGTTTTGTGCTTGTTTTTAATATCAGAATCAATACACTACAATCCAATTTAATTTTTTGTCACATCGATTTTAGTCAATATGAATTAATGGTTCTCAGTTGTTCTAGATAAAAATTAGCGTTTTAATAAGTACTAATGGTATAAAAACCAATCTCATAAATAAAAGACATAAAAAAAACGATTAAGTTTCCATAACCGTTTTTTATTAATTTACAATAGAACAACTATTTGTGAAACAAAATATTTGTTCAAAAGCTCAATCATAATTTTCGTGATTTATTTTATAGTTTAAAATATCCTTATCAGTTTCTGAAGTTTATATTTTAATAAAACGATACGAGACTATTTATTTATAGTTAATTAAATAATTACCGCAACCATTAAACTGTTCTTCATTCCATTTTACATCAATGATGCCGCCTGTTTCATTGCCAGCCATGTCAAGACAGCTTTTTAGTAAGTAAGTGACTGTAATTTCTTTTCCATCGGTATCGGTACCTTTAAAGGAAACGATTGCGTTTTGTTCTTCTATAAAGTCACTTTCTAAGTAGAGGGTTCCCGTTGTTTTCTGTTGACCTAGTAATGTTAGTAGTTCAAAGCTAAAATTTCTTTTATTTTTTTGAGATATTAAAATACTCCAACCAGGTTCAAATCCAGAACCTTTAAGCTCTTTTATGTCAATTTTTTTAGAAACTAATTCTTGAGACTGACTATTCTCATTTGTTTCGGGAGTTTGTTTTTTACTTTTTTCACAAGAAAAAATTACAATTGCGACTACAATAATGGCTAATATTTTTTTATTCATCATCTTAAATAGTATTAGTGTGGTTATATAATTATTCAACGTTTTATTCCAATTTGTTTGGGACGCATTAAAATATATTTATGTAGTTACTAACGAAGTTAAGTAATTTACATTTCCTTTTACCATAAAAACTAAAATCTATAGTGTTGTACAATTATTCAATAGCATTTTTTAGCTATTTATGGTCGTTTATTTGATTATGAATATTTAGTATGATAATGTGTAGGTTAAACCTGTTTTAGTTTCTATTAAGCTAAAAAGGCTTATGGCATTAATTCTTTTTGAAATAAAAGTTTAATTGTCTCGCTCTTTGATATATAATTCTTGAATTAAAACAATTAGAATGACAATTATTGGCGTAGCCAAAATTAAACCCCATCCTCCAGTTAGCGCACCCATTAAAAGTTGTGCAATTATAATGAGGGCAGGAGGCATATCAATTAATTTTTGCTGTACGAGCGTAGTAATAAAATTACTTTCAACAAACTGTATTAAAACATAAAGTCCTACAACTAATGCCGCTGTTTCAGGACTTTGCATCAAACCAACTAATACCGCTGGAACTAAAGCAAGTAAAGGCCCAAAGTTAGGAATGAAACTAATTAAGCCCGCTAGTAGTGCTAAAACCAACCAAAGCGGCATGCCAATTATCGCTAATCCAATTGCTGTTAAAATAAAAACTACAAACATAGAAAACAACTTTCCTTTAAGCCAGTTCCGTAATTGTTTGTTTAATTTATCGAGAACATCATTTGCTTTATCTTGACCTTTTACAGGGATTAATTGTACAATTCCTTTGATGTAAGTTTGAGGTGCTACGGTAAAGAAAATAGCAATGAATAAAATAACATAAATATCTCCAAAAACACCAAATGTTGATTGGAAAAACTGTCCTGCAAAAACTTGTACTTTATCGGTAGAATTTTTAGAAGATAGTTTGTCTATAATTTTTTCACCAACTATGCTGTTATTCATTTGTGTTTTTACATTCTCAATTGTTTTGGGTAAGGTTTCCATCAAATCTGTCATTTGGGTTTGCACCTTGGCGCCAATTAACCAAAACAATCCTGCAACAATAAACAACGTTCCTAGAATAGAAATTGCAACACATACATTTTCTTTCCATTTTGTTTTACGTTGTATAAAATCACTTAAACCTCTAAAAAAAAAAGCAATTAAAGTTCCTGCTAATATTAATAAAAACACATTAAAAGTAGCTTTAAAAAGTAATAATGCACTGATTGTAAAAGTAATTATAGCCGTAGTTATCCATACTTTTTTTTGAAAAGAAAAATTTTTATCTTGATCTAATTGTGGAGTGTCTTTTTGCGGCATAAAAAATTAATTACAGATTTGTATTTTGCATCTTATACTTTTACTACAGTTATAAAGATTAAAACTGCAGATAAAAAAGATAGTTTAAAATGCATTTAACATCATGAAAACATAGCGTTTACAGTTCTAAAATCACTTAATTGTTTTAGAAGTGAAGCTATATAATCTCAAATATAAGAAAAGTTTTTAAGCAAAAAGAAAGAAAAGGCGGTGTAATTAAGCTTTAAATTAATATCGTAATACTACTAGAATACCTGTTTTGGAACATTTTTAGACTTTAGTTTTACATGAAACATCTTTTTTATTAAAATTTAGAAGACCAAATAAATAGTAAAATTGCCCATTGTAAAGCAAATATCATCCAAATCATTTTTCGGCTAGGTTCCATTATATTTTTCAAACTTTCAATAGTTCTATTTCTTATAATCTCATAAGGATTTTGATTCTCATCATTAAATTCGATACCATCCAGTCTTATTTTTTCCATACCTAAAACAATAACTTTTCTAAGCCATTTGTTTACTGTTTTGTCATTTTTAATGTCTTGTATTACTTTTAATTTTTGGATAGTAAAGTCTCCAGCGTTTCTTAAAACGGCTGGTTGTTGTTTTTTGTATTTTAACATTAGTTTATCTAATAATGCAACAAGATAACCTTCTCCTTTATTAATCGTAATTCGGTTAACAAGTTTTGATATAATGTATTTATTTCCGAATGTTAAAAATAAAGCAGAACTCGAAAAGAAAACGATAGAAAATAAAATTGTGCTAACAGGTCTTAAAATAAAAGTTGCTATTATAAACGGAATAGGAGTAGCATGACCAGAGCTGCCCACATTAACGTCTTGTGTCAACAGGAAAAAACCAATAACGACTACAATAATAGTAGAGATAGTACCTAAAAGATTGATTTTTATAAAACTAAATAAAGCAGATCCAGATAGTTTTGCGATGTATTTAAAGTTTTCTTGCATTTAATTTTTTGGTTTTAATAATTTATGGGATTAGTATTTTTTTTACAAATGAATCGTTAGTTATTATTCAGCTTTTAATTTTATTATTGAAGTTATAAATGGACAAACAAAATAATTTAATCAATTATAACTTTTTCGATAATTGTTTTTCCAGAGCTAAAGTCTTTTCCATAAAACAATACAAAATCAGCTTTTGCTTGAAGTCCAAGAAAACCATCCTTGAGCTGTACGAACATCTTGTCTAAATACATTTTGTGATTATTGACAATAACATGAATTCTGGCGCCTTTGTTATGATTATAGTTAAGATAGAAGTATAGTTTGTCTGAGGCAGCGAGACGTAGTTTATATGAGTTTGTTTTCGATTCTTCTAAAATCATTCCATAAGCTAATTTTCTTTGAATGATAGACAGTGGTTTTTTTATTCCGTTTTCAGTGTAAACAATTTGGTATTCGTCAATAGGGACAGTTGAATTAATAACACCATCTTTTATATTGGCATCATAAACATAAGTATTGTGGTTGTTGCTGTGTTGTATATAAAAAAGGCGGCTTGTAGTTTTTTCAGGTTCTGGATATCCTTCCTGTGCAAAACAAGAATGGGAGTAAAATAACAGAAAAAGAAAGGGTAATATAAATTTCATTTGAGCTAATATTTTATGTTGTATATAATTAAGGGTGTTGCTATTAAGATTAAAGTAAGGTTAAAAACAATTGCAATATTTCGTAATTGATACTGACTGTTTTTATGATAATTATTGAGTTCATAAAGTGTATAGCACAAAAATAAAAATACAAATAACAAACTTATTCTTAAAAAAACAACTGCTTCTGAAAAAAAACTAAATTTACCTTCTTGCAAACTTTCTGGCAAAAGGTAATAAGAATTATTCCATAATAGTGTCAAGAAGCCTATTAAAACTAAAATTCTGATCAGTATATATTTGAATATTTTCATTGTACAGAGGATATTTTAAAAGGATTTGAATTTTAATCTATTATTACTGGTTACACAATAAATAAAAACCGAATAGAAAACTAGGGTCAATTTTTGTCAGCAATTGACCATTTGTATTGATTTAGAAGTTATTAGTGTTTTAGTGTTATCCTTTACAAAATTAAGGTTTCAGGACTTTATGATTTTTTACTTGTATTACATATACACCAATCAGATAAAAGAATGAGGACAATATTAAAAGAGCAGTTTTAGTTAGAGATTTAGTTGTTTTAATGAAGTATTTAATAAGTATAAAATAATTTACGATTAATGAGATCATTATACAAACAGCACTAACATAAAAAAGGGGTAAATAAAGAATGGCAAATAATAATCTAAAAATAAAAGATATGGACAAAAAAATAACTGCAATGTCAACAATTAATAAGTAAAATACAATTTTATTAAAAACTTGGAGTATTTTTTTATTTTTTAGGACAAGTAAATTCATTATTTCATTCGAAGTTATCGATAACCAGAGCACATGAATTGTTAATGAAAGAACTAACCAATCATTTAGACTAGCGATTTGAATACCTAGTAAACTAAAGATAAATAGAGTTGTAAATATTATTTTAAGTCTCATTTTTTTTAAATAACTACTTTAATTTATTCAAATATATCGATAATTTGCCTCTTTTATTATTCTAATAAAAGCATTCCCGAAAAGATTCCAATGACGATCCACAGTATATCAGTAATAAATTGTAAATCTAATGGTTTCATGTTAGAGGCTATTATTTAACAATTTCTCCATTTTTGTAGACTATGGTTTCTAGTAGCTTTCCATTACTATCGTAAAGAAGCATAGTGCCGGTACCGTTGACAAGTGTGCCTTTATCTAAAACAGTTCCCTTGCCGTCATAACAACTCATTATTTCAATCAGTTTACCATTATTCCATCTTCTTTCGGTTTGTAGCTGCCCATTTTCAAAGTACCAGGTCCATACTCCAATTCTTTTACCTTCATCTAAGGTCCCAATTCCTTGTTGCACACCGTTAGGATATATAAAATGCCATTCGCCGTCTTATTTTCCGTTTTCAAATGCACCGTATTGATGTACTTGTCCATTCTCGTGATAATATTTCCATTGACCGTTTTTTAAATGGTTCGACATTTTCCCTTTAGATTCTAATACGCCGTTTTCAGTATAGTTTTTCTCGACGTTGCAAGAGGTGAATAGTAATAATGAGAGAATTATAGCTGATTTGATTTTTATTTGTATGATTTTATTTCGTACGTCTTTTATTACGTATTAAGGGAACTATTTCTCCAATTTAAAAATATAAAATAAGATTACAGCAGCGTATTACTAAATAAATACTTCATAAAAATACGTTTTTTAGGTGAGTAATTTATAAGTTTTCACTTCAGAAAAATAAATAGAGATATTGACATAAAATATTTTACCAAGTATCGTGAAAATCTCAATAATACACTTTTTAAAATACAGTTTATGGGTTTGCATACAACTATACTTACAAGAAGTCTAAAATAGTTAAGCAACAGCTTCATTTTGATTGGCAATTAACCAAATCTATATTTGATTAAAGCCACTATATGGTAAAAAAAAACCTCAGACAGTATCTGAGGTTGTTTATTTTTTTAGAGTGCACCACGAGTGCAATTGACTAATGGGACACTATTGAGTTGCAAATATACAACTATTTTATAATTTAATTACTGTAACTATAACCTAATTTATTTTCGATAATTTCTTTTATTATTTCATTCTTTACAAACTTATTGAATAATTCAACCAATTTTTTCTCTAGTTCGTTCTTTCGATTATTGGAAATATTGTTCATTAAGTAAAGTAGTGCTTTAACAGCGGAATCTAAACTATGACTGTAATTATTATTGAAAGGTATTTCAGGAACGCCACTCACTCCTTCATCTATGTGTAAATCAAATATAACACCACTATGAGCGCAACTATTACGAACAAAAACTAGGGTGTTCAAAAAGTTCTGAAGCTTTTCAGGTTTCTTAATTGCATATTGTTTACAAATCTGTTTCCTAACATTTTGGTCGATAATATGCTCAAATACTTTTACAATTGAGCCAAATGTGTAATATTCAAAAGTTTTCCAGCAAGGCGCATACTTATCGTCAGGGTATTTAACATGATGTTTACTAATTTGAATATTCTTTTTTTTAAAATTAGTATTGTAATGCGATTTTATGTCTTTCAAGTATTCCGCATCCATTATTGAAGCATCTGTATACCAAATTGCATTATCTTCATAATGCATGGAAACCCAATAAATAAGATTAGTTCTAAAATTTAATTCCAATCTATTAATATATTTAATCAATAAATATCTTAAATCTACATCTAAATAATACAGGTCAATTACTGTTGAAAATTTAGTTCCTTCTACAAAATTATGGTCTGCATCAATTTCGAAAGGATGCCAATAAAACCCTAGACGGTAGTAACCAATATCTAATAATATTTCTTTGGTCTTATCTTCATCTAAGTCCAAAGTCATACCTCTTTCACGAAGTTTTACCATTTGGTTTTCTACACTAGTTACTATACCTGCCATTTTCTATAAAGGATGTAATCGTTATTTTTAACAAAAGTCTTAAAGATAACAATTAAATTACAAAGGTTTGGATAACGGAAACTTGCTTCGAAACTTTAATAGCATTTAATTCCACCTAAAATAAAATTGTCATTAACGTTAGACATTTTTAGTTTAGCAACCAATCAAAAATATTCCATATCGAATATTTAGACAATTTCGTTCTTGGACGTCTGTTATTAGGATCTTTTACCAGATAATCACAGACATTGCAAGTGACTTCATCTCTTTTTTCTACTTTTATCTCAAAGAAATTGTCTGCAGATTTCATGTTGTTTTGACCCCCACTATTTCTTATATTATTTGTCAATTGAACGCTATTAATCAAAAAATTATCACTACCACATCTTGGGCACAGCTGCGTTTGATTTTTGCTAGCACAAAAATTAGGGCTTATTAATTTATCTATTTTTGTTTGTGTCAAGTTTCTATTTACGATGAACTCGTCTATTAATATTAAGGTCTCTTTAGAATATTTGTTTCTTTTAAATTTTATGAAATAGGCGAGTTCCCTGTTGGACAAGGATTCTAAAAATTCATTAATTTTATTCATTTGTAAGTTATGAAATTAAATTTTTAGTCTTATTTTGATATTCATTTCAACGATTGGTTTCTCCTCGCTAATATTTATTATTTGAGGTGCGAGATTTTTCCAAGTACAAAACTATCGTTAAATTAAGGATAAAAGACACAGCTCTTTTATCCGATGTTGGTGGAAGTTATTTTTCCACGGTAAATTTTTCTATTATCTTTTTAAATTCAGGTACAAAATTTCTTTGCAAGACCATACTAAAAGTCAAACTACTTAATTTTGAAAACGTGTAATTTAATTATTAAAGTAGTAAATAAATTCTCCGAATACCTTTCCTATATTGTAAATCGCACCAAGTGAGAAAAGAACTAATAAGATTCCAATTAATAAATTAGTTGATGATTTCTCTTTCGAGATAAATTTTGATATTTGTCAATGTAAGTGTCAATAAAAAATTCGTTTTTTTAAATTTTCATGTTTTATTTGTTTTAATAATGGTAAGGTGTTACTTGCGTTTTTGTTTTCAGAGTCTTTTTTACAATAAATGCTAACGTTTCGAGGCTTCAGGGAGTGGAGAACGTATTAACCGCATATTTTCCAGTAAAATAAAACTTCTTTTGAAAGATAAACGTGAATTTACCACATTTTCTCTATTTTTGTAAACAGCTTTTAGCAGAAGTTTTCATATGTGAATTGATATTTCAATATTTGAGTAAACATAATTAACTTTATTAATGGTAACTTTAATTTTTCCTTTATTTGACTCCAAAAGTATAGTGTCTCCAATATTTTTATTTTCAAAATTTATATTTAAACTGTTTCCATAACTAATGTTCAGAAAACAACCATAATTAACGGAAACATCGGTTAAACCAATTATTATATCTAAATCTTTGTTGATGTAACTTTCTGATTTACTTATTTTTATATTTTTTAAATCAGTATTTTTTGAAATATTAGTTTTTACAGAATTATCTCTTGTCAGAATTGTTTTTTCATATTGCGATTTATAAAATAAAGTTGGATTTTCAGATTTAGAATTCCAATCTTCATAATCTTTTAATTCAGATTTAAACTTTAAATTTTCTTCCTCAAGATATTCAATTCTCGCTTGAAACTGACTTATTGTAGCCTGCTTTGTTTCAATTTGACTTTTGTAATTATCTATTTTACTTTCCTCAAATGTAAATTTATAAAATACCCAAACTACACCAATTATTAATATAGTGTAACTTATTATACTTTTTGTTGGATTTGTTTCAAACCAGTTTGACATAATATTTTTTTTTTAAATTTCTACTAACCGTAGGGTAAATGAAAAATGGCATATTGAAAGACCCAAACTTCGATTAAGTAATTCCCCCGTTATTTTATATACTGGTTTTCTTTAACTGTTACTTAACGTTTCGCGGCTTCAAGAAGTGGCGAACTTCGTAACCGCATATTTTCCACTAAGATAATATTTCTTGCGAAAGAAAAACGTGAATATTGCACATATTTCGCCATTTATGCAAATCGCTGTTATAGGCAGGTTTTTCTGTTCAATTTTCAATATCTTCTTCTAATACAAGCGTATCAGTATTATTGCTTTTTGCATTTATTGCCCATAAAAAACTAATAAACCAACCAATCACTGTCCAAGCTATCAAAAAATTAAAAATAAAAATACGTTTGAAATGTATTTTGTCTCTTGCGATTATCGTAGGTATAAAATAAACACATACAGCAAAAAAGCCAGCCATTATTTTTTCAATTGTAATTTCATTATTTTCAAAAGGAAGACTGCTTTGTTGTGCGTAACTATAATTTGCTGTCAGCAAAAATATCAAAGTCCATCGTAAAATTCTTTTCATTGAAGGTTTTTGTTATTTATATATTTATGTTTCTGTCGTCGCTCGAAACTTGCCTATAATGTGTCGCGGCTTCAAGAAGTGTCGAACTTCATAACCGCATATTTTGCTTTAAAATAAAACTTCTTGCGAAAGATAAACTTGAATTTACCACATATTTCGCCATTTTTACAAACCGCTGTTATTCTTCGAAAGTATCTTTTTTCTCTTCCATTTTTTCTTTAATTTGTTCTTCTGCTTCTAAAATCCCATCAACTTCAGGCTCTTCAATTATTGGCACTTCAAAAATCATTGGTACATTTGATTTTAAAGCTTTACCTGCTACAATTGCTTGTCTAAATTTTAAGTTAGGTAAGATATTTGCAATTCCTTGTCCAAAATAGTTTGCTAAAAACTCACTACTTGTTTTATCAAATTCTTGAAATGATATAATTGTATTACATTGAGTTAATACTGTTTTAGAAACATTTGCTGTTCTTTGAGCAATAACTAACAAACCAACATCATATTTTCTACCTTGTAGAGCAATTTGAGCAATACTATTTAATAAAGATTGTGATGATTTATCAGCAATTCCAACAAAATTCCATTCAGGAATTATTGTATGCGCTTCTTCAAGAACTAAACAAACTTTATTGCCAAACGATTTTTTTGTTTTGGCAATATGAAAAAGTATTTTAAAAAATAGTCTTGTATATTCCAAAATTCCCGAAGTGTTATTCACATCAGGTAATTCAAATAAAGATATTTTGGCATCAGGATTTTTCATAAAATTTGAAATTTCCACGTGCATAATTGAAGCAATTTCTTTTCTTTTCAAAATTGTTGCATCAGAGTCTTTACCATAATTTTTCGAAACCGCCATTTCTATTTCGTCAATATCCTTGAATATTTTGTTAGCAATTTCTGAACTTATTACATCTATTGGATTTAAGTCATTAAATTTATTCTTGTATTCTCCTGTAAAATCTATACAAATAACTTTTACTTTTTCTTCCTTTAAATGTTCTCTTATTAGATTTCTTGAAAAAACGGACTTACCTGTTCCTGTTACACCTAAAACAGCAGTGTGGTGTGTTAATGCAAGTTCTTTATTTATTATTACGGGGAAATTTGTATTTGGAATCTGTCCAATTTTTAATTCTCCATCTAAAATTTTTACTTCTGGTATGTTGGAAGTTATGTAAACAGGTGAGTTTATTTCTGGAACCCAACCGAATTGTTCAAACCTAACTTTTTCTTGATTCCAAGTTCCAAGTTGAATTGCTTCGCCAATTATTAAGGCACTTTCATTTTTATTTTCAAGCTGTTGAATTTTAGTTATTCCTTCAACGATTTGATAAAATGCAGATTTCTTTTCAATTCCTACTTTAATTTCTAATAGTTGACCTTCTTGTATTGTGGCTTTTGAATTGTAAATAAACCTTACTTTACCTATAGTAGAATTTTCAGTGACAATTCCAGCAAAAGTATCCAAATATTTATTGTCAGGAACATTTTGTATTTTGTAAATAGTATCTTCCGTATGATTGTCAAATATTTGTTTGTTCTCAAAAATATTATTTATTTCTGATGTAGTTAATACTTTAACCCATTGTTGCTCATTTAATAGATAAGTATCTAAAATCATTCCCTTTCTGATTTGTTTTTTTTCGTCGATTGAATATTTAAACTCAACAAAATCAAACAGTTTTATTGTTTCTTTTCTATCACTAAATAGTTTTACAAGAAATGTGTTTTTTGATTGAACGCCGAAAATTGTACCTATTGCAGAATCTTGTTTTTTTATTTCAGATTTCTCGAATAAACTATTTATTATTTTTGCCAATGATGGTAAATTTAAAATCATAAATACTACCCAATAGAGGAGTAATGTATTAAATCCATTACTGTTTACGCCAAATTTATTCAATGCACCCCAAAGAAAAAAAGCAGAAAACATTGTTTGTGGTTTTCCAATTTCTCTATTTATTTTCGAAAGGAATTGAACAAATTTATTTTCATAGGATAGTTCTTTATTCCTAACCCACATTAAAGAATAACTACTTATAGATAAATAAAAAGTTAATCCTAAAAATATATAAAAAATCCAATTTCTAAATTCTTCTGGAACTAATAATAGTGAAATACCTGCTGTAACCGCATTAATAAAAACATTCGAATCTTTGGAAAAATGTGGTTGGTCAATTAGAGATAAAAGAATTAAAAGCAAAAAACCAGAAGTAAACCAAAAATCATTTAATAGAAAATTAAAATCGTTTGTTACATAATACCCAACACTAATTAAAACTATTAATGATAGACCCAAAAAAATCAATCTCGTTCTTTTATTCATCGTAATTTTTTTATAATATCAGCTAACTAAACTATATCATCACAAAGTGTAACTTTTTAAGTTAACTGCTATGTAATAGAGTACAGTCGTTTCTCAAACAAATATAATATTTAAAACCAAATGTTAAAGTCTTGTATTGAATTTTATTAGTAAATTTTCCTACAGCAGTTATTGTGATACGGCAACGCGTTCGCATGAGGGATGGGAGCGGAAATCCTCCCGCTTTTTTTGCGGGAGATTGCAGCGTACAGCCCGACGCTACTGTAACGGAGTGGAAGTAGGGGCATGCCCAAATGAAGCACAAAAAAAACGACTAAAGTAAGATCACCTTAGTCGTTTTTGAAATTGGTATTGTTTATCCTAAGAATGCTTTGAATTCCTCGTAGGTTTTGATTTTAGTACTTACTTTATCTTTATTCAGCACACTTTCTATTTGCGTCGGAATCGGTAAGCTAATACCTAAAGCCGGTTCGACGGTGTCTAAAAATTTGATAGGGTGGGCAGTTTCTAAGAAGATTCCAATAGCATCAGGGTGATTAACCAGTTCTTTTTTCAAACCCAAGTATCCAACAGCGCCATGTGGCTCGGCGATGTATCCGTTGCCGTTGTAAATGGTTTTCATGGCTTCTAGAGTTTCGGCGTCGTTGTATGTAAAAGAAGAAAAGTCTTTTTTGAATTGCTCCAAATCGTTGTTGTACATTTCTTGGATGCGCACAAAATTACTAGGATTCCCTACATCCATCGCGTTCGAAATGGTCGCTTTAGATGGTTTTGGATCGTAGATTCCGTTTTCCAAAAAGCGGGGCACCGTGTCATTTACATTGGTTGATGCAACGAAATGTGCAATAGGCAAGCCCATTTTTTTAGCGATGATTCCCGCGCAAATATTCCCGAAATTCCCAGAAGGACAAGAGAAAACCAATGGTTTATTTTGTTTTTTCAAGGCTTTGTAAGCAAAGAAAAAGTAAAACATTTGTGGCAACCAGCGCGCAATATTAATGGAGTTTGCCGATGTTAAATTGTGCTGCTTCAAGCTGTCGTCTAGAAATGCTTTTTTGACCATGTCTTGGCAGTCGTCAAAAAAACCGTCAACTTCTAGAGCTCTAATATTTTGTCCTAGGGTTGTCAATTGGCGCTCTTGAATATCGCTCACTTTCCCTGAAGGATACAATATAATAACGTCAACGCCTTTCACACCAAGGAAACCGCTAGCCACCGCGCCACCTGTATCTCCAGAAGTCGCTACAAGCACGGTATTTTTACTGTCTTTTTTGTCTTTGTTAAAATACCCCAAACAACGCGACATAAAGCGCGCTCCCACATCCTTAAATGCCATGGTTGGCCCGTGGAATAACTCCAAAGAATAGATTCCGTTTTCAACTTCCACCACCGGAAAATCAAAACAAAGGGTTTCGGCGATGATCTCTTTTAATACGTTTTCTGGAATTTCGTCTCCCACAAATTGGCGAATCGCCGTAAAAGCAATCTCCTCGTTTGATAAATTTTCTATTCCATCAAAAAAAGACTGTGGTAAAGGGGTGATCGATTCCGGAAAATACAATCCTTTGTCACTGGCCAATCCTTGAATTACGGCTTCTTGAAAAGAAACGTTTGCTGCGTTATGGTTTAAACTGTAGTATTTCATTTTTGTGTTGTATTGAGATCCCCACCCCGGCCCTCCCCGAAGGGGAGGGAGGCTTTGCGGATTTGACTTGTGTTTTGCGTAACTTTTTTTAAGATTTAATCGTATTTTTTATTCCCCCTTCGGGGGGGTAGGGGGCTACTCTTACACCATCCGGATTCACTTTTGAAACATGGATTTCATAAGGCAATTGCATTTCGTCATACACAGCACTCATGGCTTTGGCGATTTTGTTTGCGGTTGCTTCTCCTTTACTCAATGCAAAAATAGAAGGACCAGAACCGGATATTCCAGATCCTAAAGCACCGTTTTCTAAAGCGGTTTGTTTGATAAAATCAAATCCCGGGATTAGTACCGAACGCAAAGGCTCTACGATTTCGTCATGCAAAGAGCGACCAATTAAGTCGTAATCTTTAGTATATAATCCTGCGATTAATCCGCCTACATTTCCCCATTGCATGATGGCGCTTTTTAGGGATACTGTTTGTTTCAATACCGAACGCGCATCCGATGTTTTTAACTCAATTTGAGGATGAACCACGGTAGCATACAATTCTGACGGACTTTCGATTTTGATAATATCCAGCGGTGCATAACTGCGAACCAAAGTAAAACCACCCAAAAGGGCAGGAGCCACATTATCGGCATGGGCATTTCCGCAGGCTAGTTTTTCGCCTTGCATGGCAAATTGCACCAAGTCTTTAATTTCAAATGGTCGTCCTAGCAATTCATTGATTCCAAAAACCGCACCTGCAGAGCTAGCAGCGCTACTACCAATGCCGCTACCGGCTTTGATGTTTTTGTAAATTTCGATTTCGAATCCCGCGTCTGATTTCAAAGCTTCAAGCATTGCCAAACCTGCTACTCCAGCCACGTTTTTTTCTGTTTCTAGCGGTAAATCGGCACCCACTAATTTAGTGATGCGAATCCCTTTTTGATCTGATTTTCTAATAATCATTTCGTCACCCACATTGTCCAAACACAATCCAAGGACATCAAATCCACAAGATAAGTTGGCAATGGTTGCGGGGCAGAATATTTTTATTTCGTTCATTTTTTTTTTAGTTTCTAAGTTGCTTAGCTACTAAGTTTCTAAGTATTTAAGTCTCTTCAAAAACTTAGAAACTTAGGCACTCTGTAACTTAGTAACTTTTTTTTAAACATTCCCTATTCTAATCACATCGGCAAAAATTCCAGAAGCAGTAACTGCAGCTCCGGCACCAGCTCCTTTGATTAATAAAGGTTGGTCAACGTAGCGATCGGTGTAGAACAATACAATATTGTCTTTTCCTTCTAAGTTGTAAAAAGGATGGTCTTTTGGTATGAATTGCAAACCTACGCTCGCTTTTCCATCTTCAAATTGTGCTACAAATTTCAAGCGGCTTTCTTTAGCATTGGCTTCCGCCAAAATAGCTTCAAAATGGCTTGCGTATTGTGTAAGCGATTTAAAAAAGTCGTCGTTGTTTGTCGTTGCCATACATTCAGCAGGCAAGAACGATTCGTTTTCAATATCTTCTATTTCCATTTGGTAACCGCTTTCGCGAATTAGAATCAAGATTTTTCTAGCTACGTCAATTCCGCTCAAATCGATTTTTGGATCTGGTTCTGTGAAACCTTGAACACCGGCTTCTTTTACCACATCGTGGAAAGAATTGTTTGCATCAAAATTATTGAAGATAAAGTTCAAACTACCTGATAAAACGGCTTGAATTTTATTCACTTTATCACCAGATGCCACTAGGTTTTTTACAGTGTCAATAATCGGTAATCCTGCTCCAACGTTTGTTTCGAAAAGGAAAGAGGCATTGTACCTGCGTGACAAACTCTTTAAATTTTTATAATTATCAAAAGCAGAAGAACAAGCAATTTTGTTACAAGTAACTACCGCCACACTTTCTCTTAAATAATGAGCGTAAGTTTGTGAAACACTTTCGTTAGCAGTAATATCAACAAAAATACTGTTGCGCAAATTTAGGTTTTTTACTTGCTCGATAAATAGCTGTTGGTCTGCTTTTTCTCCATTATCAAGAAGTCCTTGCCAAGATTTTAAATCAATACCTTCCTCATCAAAAAGCATTTTTCTTGAATTGGCTAAAGAAATTACTCTCAAATTTATTTTTAGATTCTCTTTTAGGAATTTCTTTTGCTGTTTAATTTGATCAATAAACTTCTCACCTACGTTACCAACACCCATAACAAACAAATTCAGTTGTTTGGTGTTTTCTTCAAAAAAGCGTTCGTGAAGTGTGTTCAAGGCTTTCTTAACATCTCGCTCATTAATCACTGCCGAGATATTTCTCTCAGAAGCCCCTTGAGCAATGGCGCGAATGTTTACGTTGTTTTTACCAAGAGTGCTAAACATTTTACCACTCAGCCCTTGGTGGTTTTTCATGTTTTCACCTACAAGAGCAATTATGCAAAGGTCTTTTTCGACGATGCAAGGCTCCACTTTGTTTTGTACAATTTCGATTTCGAACGCTTTGTTGATAGCTTCCTCAGCGTTATTAGCATCAGCATTCAAAATTCCGATACAAATAGAGTGTTCAGAAGAGGCTTGTGTAATAAAAATAACATTCACATTGGCCTGAGATAGTGTTTCGAATAACCTTTTTGAAGATCCTAAAACCCCAATCATTCCTGGCCCTTCGAGCGTAATCAAAGAGATGTTGTCAATATGGCTGATTCCTTTTACTGGATTCCCATTGGCGACAGCCTTATTCGAAATAAAAGTTCCTTCGGCTGCTGGTTCAAAAGTATTCTTGATTAGAATAGGAATATTTTTCCGTAATACGGGCTGAATTGTTGGTGGATACAAAACCTTGGCGCCAAAGTGAGACAACTCCATCGCTTCTTGATACGAAATCGTAGCAATAGGTTGGGCTTGCTTTACAATACGAGGATTGGCAGTGTACATTCCGTTTACATCTGTCCATATTTCTAATTCAGAAACATGCAACGCACCAGCTAGAATTGCTGCCGTATAATCAGATCCACCACGACCTAGAGTTGTTGTGATTCCGTCTTGTGATGACGCAATAAAACCAGGCATGATCGTTACTTGATGAGTAACTGATTTGAAATAAGTAGCGATTAAATCGTTTGTTACATCAAAGTTTACTGCCGCTTTCCCAAAGTTGCTGTTGGTTTTAATTAATTCTCTACTGTCTTTGTATCCTGAATTAGTTACTTTTTGTTTTAAAGCTTCGGCTATAATATATGATGACAATAATTCTCCAAAACTCAAAATTGTATCTGCCGTTCTTGGGGATAGTTCGCCCAGAAGGAAGCAACCGTCTAATAACGTTTCAAGGTGGTTTACGATTCTTTTTATGTGACTCAATAAACCGCTTTGCTCACTAACGGGAATAAATTCTTTGATGGTGTCTAAATGCTTTTTTTCAATTTCGATCACTAACGTTTTGTAAGTCTCATCACAAGAAGCCGCTTTTGCTGCAGCGGTTTGTAATAAATCGGTCACTTTGCTCAATGCAGAAACCACTACGATTAATGGCTCTTGTTTGGCTTGATTTTGAACGATGTCTAAGACTAATTTTATATTTGTGGCATTGGCTACTGATGTACCGCCAAATTTTAATACTTTCATGTTGTGCATTTTGATTTTGAAAAAAAGCGAATATTTATTATTCACCCAAGAATTTTATCTCTCGAAAGAAATAACAATATAATACGGTTATATGTAAAAGTGTATACCCCTAAGGGGTTGTAGTTGTAGTAGAAAATGTAAACGTCATAGCAGTGCCAACCCAAATTAGAGTTGTTATCGAAGAGTGATATGCTGCGTTATTGTTTATCATTGTTGTTTTTCAAAAATACAGCTTTTTATAAAATTCAAAAACCCTTTTAGTTCGTTTTACGAATATTTTAAAAAAACTTAAGTTTATTGGTTCAGGTTTAAGATTTCCTATTTTTAAGGGTGATAATCAAGACTATTGTTATTTAAAGCAGAAATAATACTAAAGAAATGTTCGTACGAATTCACTATTTCAAAATTATTGGTATTTAATTACACCGTTTTCTGTCTAATAATTGGTTTATTGTAATTATTAGCGGTCATTTTTAGTTTTTTATTTGGATAACTAAAAAAGAGACAGCTATTTTAAGTGCTATTTTTCAGCCTTTTATTGCCAGAAATTTAAATACAGACTATATTTTTAACTATATTTTAAATTATAACCATTATATGTTGTTTATTAATATTGATTTAATCAATTTTGGCACTCAAAATTCAAAACCACATGGATAATACACATTATATAAGTACTGAAATTCTTTCGCTCGAAATAGTGCAAGAAATTATAGCTCACAATAAATTATTGGCACTATCAGAAGAAGCGAAAGTGAATATTCAAAAGTGTCGTGATTATTTGGATAAAAAAATGGCTTCACATTCAGCTCCTATATACGGGATCAACACTGGTTTTGGATCACTTTGTAATGTGAAAATTTCGAACGAAAACCTATCCAAACTACAAGAAAATCTGGTAAAATCACACGCTTGTGGCACAGGGGAAGAAGTACCCTTTACAATAGTGAAATTGATGTTGTTATTAAAGATACAATCATTAAGCTACGGTCATTCAGGTATCCAGATGCAAACGGTTGATCGTTTAATTGAATTTTATAATAATGATATTTTACCAGTCATATATACACAAGGTTCGTTAGGAGCTTCGGGTGATTTAGCTCCTTTGGCACACTTATCATTGCCTTTATTAGGTGAAGGAGAAGTTTATTTTGAAGGAAAGAAAGTGCATTCAAAAGTGATAATGGAACGTTTTGGTTGGGAACCAATAATTTTAAAGTCTAAAGAAGGTTTAGCATTATTAAACGGAACACAATTTATGAGTGCTTATGGAGCTCACATTTTGATAAAAGCAAATAAGTTTTCTTATTTAGCGGATTTAATTGCCAGCATATCTTTAGAAGGTTTTGACGGTAGAATAGAACCTTTTCATGAATTGATTCATTTTATTAGGCCTCACAAAGGACAAATTGTAACTGCTGGAAGAGTGAAAGAGTTTCTTGAAGGTAGCGAAATTATTGCGCAGGAGAAAATACATGTTCAAGATCCATATTCATTTAGATGTATTCCACAGGTTCATGGTGCCTCAAAAGACGCTTTTGACTATGTGAAAAAAGTGTTTAAGACCGAAATTAATTCGGTTACTGATAATCCTAATATTTTTATCGAAAGTGATGAAATCATCTCTGGAGGGAACTTTCATGGCCAACCATTGGCTTTAGCCTTAGATTTTATGGCAATCGCTTTAGCTGAATTAGGAAGTATTTCCGAAAGAAGAACGTACCAGTTAATATCAGGCTTACGTAATTTGCCTTCATTTTTAGTAGACAATCCAGGATTGAATTCAGGATTCATGATTCCGCAATACACAGCAGCTAGTATTGCTAGTCAAAACAAACAATTAGCAACACCTTCAAGCGTAGATAGTATTGTTTCTAGCAATGGTCAGGAAGATCACGTCAGTATGGGAGCTAATGGTGCTACAAAAGCGTTGCGTGTAATGGACAATTTAGAACGTATTTTAGCAATTGAGTTGATGAATGCTTCACAAGCAATTGCGTTTAGAAGTCCGTTGAAGTCAAGTGAATTTATTGAAATGTTTTTGAATGCTTATCGCGAAGAAGTTTCTTTTGTAAAAGAAGACCGAATATTGCATTATGATATAGAGAAAACAGTTACATTTTTGAACAGTTTCCAGATTGAAGAAGATTTATTGCACTAGATTAGTTTTCGAAGATAAAAATCAATTAAATTTGCACCCTTAAAAATAAACAAAATGTCATTAAATAGTCTTTTCCAGTTTTTAGTACCGAAGGATAAAAAATTCTTTCCACTTTTTGAACAAGCATCAAGTAATTTAATTGAATTGGCTTCAAATTTACACGAAGCGGTAAACCTTCCTTTAAAAGAAAGAGAAGTGATTTTTCATAAAATTGATGAATTAGAACAAAGAGGAGAAGATATCACTCGTCAAACAAATTTAGAATTGAGTAGAAACTTTATTACTCCATTTGATAGAGAAGACATTCACTCTTTAGTAACTGCAATTGATAACGTGGCTGACCGTTTGCACGGTGCTTCGAGTATTATGCGTTTGTATCAAGTAGATAAGATTACAAAATCAATTAGAAAATTGACAGAAATTAATCTTGAAGCTTGCCAGAATATTGATGCTGCTGTAAAAGAGTTGAAAAATTTCAAGAACATTCCTAATATTACAGCGGCTTGTGCAAGAATTTCGAAATTAGAGAATAAATCAGACAATGTATATAACAAGGCCGTTTTTGAAATTTTCGAAAACGAAACTGATGCTAAGAACATTATTAAATACAAAGAAGTTTTATCGGTTTTAGAATCAGCTACTGACAAATGTAAAAGTGTTGCAAGTATTCTAGAATCTATTTCGGTAAAACACTCTTAAAGTTCATTTTTATTTCATTCTGAAGTTCTAAGTTTATGACGTTACTTTTAGTTATTATAGTACTAGCCTTAATTTTTGATTACATCAACGGTTTTCATGATGCTGCAAATGCCATTGCTACCGTTGTTGCTACAAAAGTATTAACGCCTTTTCAAGCTGTTCTATGGGCAGCTTTTTTTAATTTTCTAGCCTATTGGGTTTTTGGTTTTGGAGTTGCAGATACTGTAGCTAAAACCGCTAATACCATGGAAATTACTCTTGTGGTAATTCTAGCAGGAGTAATTGCAGCCATTTGTTGGAATTTACTAACCTGGTGGTTGGGTATTCCATCCAGTTCATCACATACTTTAATTGGTGGTTTTGCAGGAGCTGCAATTGCGCACTCTATTGCAATGCATGGCTTTTCAGCCTATATAGGTGCTGATGGGGCAACACATTATTGGTATGAAATTGTTAGCTGGTACAAAGCAAGTAAAGATGGTGGAATGCCATCAGGAGTGTTGATTATTATAGCCTTCATCGTTTTGGCGCCTTTATTAGGTGCTATGGCTTCTTATTTAATCTCTATTTGGTTACTTAATGCTTCACGCAAAAGTATCTATCCAAAGATTTTTACTGTTGCATTAATGATTGCTACAATTTGGTTCGTATACGTTCAAATGATTCCTTACGAAGAAATTATTAAAGACGGTAAAGCACCTCGATTTGCTACTTCAGTTTTTTGGAGTGTCGCCTTTGAACCTCACAATATCAAGTGGTTTTTAGTCGCTTTTATTATTTTAACAGTGAGCTGTTTTTGTTTAATATTTAGTAGTTTAAATTTACATCAAGCAGATGCAGCCTTAAAAAAAATGCAGTTAGTTTCTTCTGCAGCATTTAGTTTAGGACACGGTGGTAACGATTCTCAAAAAGTAATGGGTATCATAGCAGCAGCCGTTGCGGTTTATATTAATGCTAATCCTGGAATACATATGGATTCTTGGTTGGATGTTGTTTTACCATCAGAGAGTGGTGCGTTCAAAATGCCAGCTTGGATTCCGTTAGCATGTTATTCTGCTATTGCCGCAGGAACATTAAGCGGAGGTTGGAAAATTGTAAAAACAATGGGTTCAAAAATTACCAAAGTAACTTCATTTGAAGGTGTTGCCGCAGAAACTGCAGGAGCTTTGACCTTGTATTTCACTGAACATTTAAAGATTCCAGTAAGTACAACACACACTATTACAGGATCTATTATTGGAGTAGGATTAACTAAACGCGTCTCAGCAGTGCGTTGGGGAGTTACTGTAAGTCTTTTATGGGCTTGGGTGTTGACTATTCCTATCTCGGCTTTGCTAGCAGCAATCGTTTATTATATACTTAGTTTGTTTATCTAAAAAATAAATTTAAAAGCACAAAAAAACCATCTTAAACTAAGATGGTTTTTTTGTTTCAAAAAATTAATAGATTGTCTTTTTTAATTTCTTTAGCCTTTTGTAATGCGTTTGCTTTAAATTATTAGTTCCTGTTATAATGCTAATGTTTCCGTCAATTTCTAGCATTGATAATTTTACATCAGAAAAATGTTCAACGCCATGTTCTCTCATTGCTTCTCTTAATTCCTCAGAGCTTATGTTTAACTTGCTTAAGAGTTTAAAGTCCAAGGTGCCATTATGAATTAAAACCTCAGGTTTTTGCTGAATTAAAGCGCTTAGTTTGGTGTACTTAAATAGTGTTTTCTTTAAGATAAAATTTAATATAAATAAAACTAAGGCAGCAACTAAGCCACTTGCAAGACTAGTGTTGTTTCCAACCATTGCATTTTGAACCGAATTACTAATCAATAAGATTAATATGATGTCAGCAGTGTTGAGTTGAGATAATTCTTTTTTTCCAAAAATACGCAAGGCGATAATCATAAAAAAGTAGATCGCTGTACTTCTAAAAATGATATCTAAATAGACGTTCATTGGCGATTATTTACATTCTGTGTTTAAAATTTTTCTCAATCGCTTTAATCATTTCACCAGCTATATCTTTGTTTGTAGCACCTTCAATTCCTTCTAACCCTGGAGAAGAGTTTACTTCTAGCAATAAAGGCCCTTTAGAAGAACGAATAATATCTACTCCAGCTACTTTTAAATCCATAGCTTTGGCTGCTTTAATAGCAATTTTTTTCTCTTCGGGAGTTGGTTTGATTATAGAAGCTGTTCCACCAAGGTGGATGTTAGCTCTAAATTCGCCTGGCATCGCTTCACGCTGAATTGTTGCCACTACTTTTCCATCAATTACAAATAAACGTAAATCTTTACCATCAGCCTCTTTGATGAATTCTTGAACTAGTATATTGGCATTTACACTTTTGAAAGCATTAATAACACTTTCGGCTGCTTTTTTAGTTTCAGCAAGTACAACACCTTTTCCTTGAGTTCCTTCTAATAATTTTACAATTAATGGAGATCCACCAACCATTTTAATCAAATCATTAGTGTCTAAAGGAGAATTAGCAAATCCTGTTGTAGGAATGCCAATTCCGCTATTTAATAACAACTGTAAGGAGAATAATTTATCTCTTGATTGCGTGATGGCATTTGCCGAGTTTAAACTATATACTTTTAAAGCTTCAAATTGGCGGGTTAATGCACAACCGTAAAAAGTAATACTAGGACGAATTCTTGGAATAATAGCATCAAATTGATTCAAAATAATTCCACCTCGATAATGAATTTCTGGAGTTTGTGCATCCAGTTTCATATAACATTCTTTGATATTTAAAAAATGCATTTCATGACCACGCATTTCACCGGCTTCCATAATACGTTTATTACTATATAATTCAGGATTACTGGCTAAAACTCCTATTCTTAATCCCGTAGGTGCTTTTTCGGAGTTTACGTATAATTCTTTTAATGATTCCGGTGTAGGTTGTCCTAATAGGTATTTTTCTTCTGGGTCAACGAGCACTCTTCCGCTCATTGCTTCTCTTCCTAAAAGCATACGGAAACCCATCGAGTCACGGTTTGTTAATGTCATTTCAATAGGCCAAGATCCTTCACCAATTTTTAAATTAGTTTGAATTACATAGCGTTGTTCTCTAAATCCACTGGAGCTTTTTACGATTCTTTTATCGATTAGAGGAGCTTCACAATGGATAACAGTCTTAAGATTATTCTGAATAGGGTTGATGTCAAATCGTACCCAGTTAGATTCATTTTTTATAAATGGAGCAATATTAATAGCATGTAGCGCAGATGTTTTTGCACCCGAATCTACTCGTGCTTTTATGGTAGGGATACCTAATTCAGGAAATGAACACCATTCTTCACTACCAAGGATAACTTTATTTTCAGACATATAGCGATTTTTGTTAAGACTGTTTATAAAAAACCAAATGTAAATATTTGTTTTTAAATTAAGGAGTATTTATATAAAGAATAAACCCGTTAGTTTATAAAAACGTAACGGGTTTGTTATTATTTAGTTATGCAAATTTATTTTATAAATTAGTAGGCTCTTCTGCTTTCTGAACTTTTACTGTTAGCTCTTGAGCACCTTCTTCGATATCCATAAAAATTTCATCTCCAGATACAATTTTAGAAGTAATAATCTCTTCGGCTAAGGCATCTTCAACGTATTTTTGAATGGCTCTTTTTAATGGTCTTGCGCCAAATTGTCTATCAAAACCTTTATCTGCAATAAATGATTTTGCTTTATCAGATAGTTTTAAATTGTATCCTAATTCTGCAACTCTTGCATATAACTTTTTCAATTCAATTTCGATAATTAAATCAATATCATGTTTCTCTAAAGCATTAAATACAATTACATCGTCAATTCTATTTAAGAATTCAGGTGCAAACGTTTTCTTTAAAGCGTTTTCGATAATGCTTTTCGAGTTATCATCGGCTTGAGCAACTTTTGCTGCAGTTCCAAAACCAACCCCTTGTCCGAAATCTTTCAATTGACGAGCTCCAACATTTGATGTCATGATAATAATCGTATTCTTGAAGTCGATTTTTCGACCTAAACTATCGGTTAAATAGCCATCATCAAGAACTTGTAACAACATATTGAAAACATCTGGATGCGCTTTTTCAATTTCATCCAAAAGAACTACAGCATACGGTTTTCTACGAACTTTTTCAGTTAATTGACCACCTTCTTCATATCCTACATATCCCGGAGGCGCTCCTACTAAACGAGAGATAGCAAATTTCTCCATGTATTCACTCATGTCGATACGTACTAAAGCATCTTCAGAATCAAATAATTCTTTGGCCAATACTTTTGCTAATTGTGTTTTACCAACACCTGTTTGTCCTAAGAAAATAAACGAACCAATAGGACGATTTGGATCTTTCAATCCAGCACGATTTCTTTGAATCGAACGAGCGATTTTTAATACCGCTTCTTTTTGGCCTACAACCTTACTTTCAATAAGTTCAGGTAGTTTAGCTAATTTGTTGCTTTCCGTTTGTGCAATACGGTTCACAGGAATTCCAGTCATCATAGAAACTACATCGGCAACATTGTCTTCAGTAACTTCGATTCGGTTATTTTTAGCATCTTCTTCCCATTGTTCTTGAGCGATTGCTAATTCTTTTTCAATACGTTTTTCATCATCTCTAAGTTTAGCAGCTTCCTCATACTTTTGTTTTTTAACAACAGCATTCTTAAGTTCTCTTATTTCTTCAAGTTGGCGCTCTAGATCTAAAATCTTTTTAGGGACTTCGATATTTGTAATGTGAACACGAGATCCTGCTTCGTCAAGAGCATCAATAGCTTTGTCTGGTAGAAAACGTTCTGACATATAGCGATCCGTCAACTTCACACAAGCTTCAATGGCTTCTTGCGAATAGGTTACATTGTGGTGATCTTCGTATTTATTTTTGATATTGTTCAAAATGGTTATTGTTTCATCAACAGATGTTGGTTCTACAATAATTTTTTGGAAACGTCTTTCTAGCGCACCGTCTTTCTCAATATACTGTCTGTACTCATCAAGAGTTGTTGCTCCAATACATTGGATTTCTCCTCTTGCTAATGCAGGTTTGAACATATTGGATGCATCCAAAGAGCCAGTAGCTCCACCTGCACCTACAATAGTGTGAATCTCATCGATGAAAAGAATGATATCGTCATTTTTTTCTAGTTCATTCATCACCGCTTTCATGCGCTCTTCAAATTGACCTCTGTATTTAGTTCCAGCAACAATACTAGCTAAATCAAGAGTAACTACTCGTTTATTGAATAAAATACGAGAAACTTTCTTTTGAATAATACGTAAAGCTAATCCTTCAGCAATAGCAGATTTACCAACACCAGGTTCTCCAATAAGTAATGGGTTGTTCTTTTTGCGTCGGCTTAAAATTTGGCAAACACGTTCAATTTCTTTCTCACGTCCTACTACTGGATCTAGTTTGCCTTCCTCAGCCATTTCTGTTAAATCTCTCCCAAAATTATCTAAAACCGGCGTTTTTGACTTTTTATTGGATTTATTAGCGGGATTATTGAAATTACTCTCTTTAAGACTGTCATCTTGTCCTGATTCATCATTATATGAGTCGGACGCTCTTGGTAAATTCTCCAAGAATTCTTCTTCGCTTGGTGTCATATTTATATACTGTTCTTTAGCTAGATCGTAATCAATTTTAAGTTTATTCAATAGCTTGGTTGTAGGGTCGTTTTCGTTTCTTAAAATGCACAATAATAGGTGTGCGGTACTTACAGAGGTGCTTTGAAAAACTTTTGCTTCTAAGAAGGTTGTTTTCAGTGCGCGTTCTGCTTGGCGTGTAAGGTGTAGGTTTTTTTTATCTGAATTTGTATCTGTTCCAGGTGTTGCAGGGCTTAGTATTTCTACCTTTCGACGCAAATGTTCTAAATCAACAGATAGGTTATTAAGTATTTGTATTGCTTTGCCATTACCATCTCTAAGGATGCCTAGCATTAAGTGTTCGGTTCCAATGAAGTCATGTCCCAGTCGTAAAGCTTCTTCTTTACTGTAGGTAATAACATCTTTTACTCTTGGTGAAAAATTATCATCCATAATATATATTTAGTAAATGTAAATTTAGTGAATTACTATTGTAAAAACAAAAACCGTTCCTAAGTTCGTCTGTCAGCTAATTGACAAAAAAAAGTGGAAATATGCTAATCTAAGTTTAAAAATAGTAAATAAATTCAATAAAAACATTGTTAATAAATCTTTGAAATTAGTGTTGTAAAAAGCTTTAAAAAATTTCAAAAAGCTGTATATTGGCACGTTTTGAAACTAATATAATTATTTAATATAACAACTTATGTCTGAAGGAGAAAAGTTAATTCCTATTAACATAGAAGATGAAATGAAATCAGCTTACATTGATTATTCGATGTCAGTAATTGTATCTAGAGCGCTTCCAGATGTTAGAGACGGTTTAAAACCAGTTCATCGAAGAGTTCTTTATGGAATGTATGATTTAGGAGTTTTTTCAAATAAAGCCCATAAAAAATCCGCAAGAATTGTTGGAGAAGTTTTAGGAAAGTATCACCCACACGGAGATACATCTGTTTATGACGCCATGGTTCGTATGGCTCAAGAATGGAGTTTACGTTATTTATTAGTTGACGGTCAAGGTAACTTTGGTTCTGTTGATGGAGATAGTCCAGCAGCAATGCGTTATACTGAGGCTAGAATGCGTAAGATTTCGGAAGAAATTATGGCAGATATCGAAAAAGAAACAGTTGATTTTCAATTGAACTTTGATGATACTCTATATGAGCCAAAAGTAATGCCAACAAGAGTTCCTACTTTATTAATTAATGGTGCAACAGGAATTGCTGTAGGTATGGCTACAAATATGCCGCCACACAATCTTACAGAGGTGATTAATGGTACGTTAGCTTATATGGATAACAATGATATTGAGATCGATGAGTTAATGACTTATATTAAAGCACCTGATTTTCCTACAGGTGGAGTAATCTATGGTTATGAAGGTGTTCGCGAAGCCTTTAAAACAGGTAGAGGTAGAGTTGTGATGCGTGCTAAAGTTGGTTTTGAAGAAGTAGATGGTAGAGAATGTATCATTGTTACTGAAATTCCTTATCAAGTGAATAAAGCCGACATGATTAAGCGTACGGCAGACTTGGTGAATGATAAAAAAATTGAAGGAATCGCTAATATACGTGATGAGTCTGATAGAAACGGTATGCGTATCGTTTATATTTTAAAACGTGATGCTACTCCTAATGTAGTTTTAAATACCTTATATAAGTATACACAATTACAATCTTCTTTTAGTGTAAATAATATTGCATTAGTAAAAGGTCGTCCACAAATGTTGAATCTAAAAGACATGATTCACTATTTTGTAGAACACCGTCACGACGTGGTAACTCGTAGAACGCAGTTTGAATTGCGTAAAGCAGAGGAAAGAGCGCACATATTAGAAGGATTGATTATTGCTTCGGATAATATTGATGAAGTTATTGCTTTAATTAAAGCATCTAGTAATACAGAAGAGGCTAGGGGAAAATTAATCGAAAGATTCAAATTATCAGATATTCAAGCAAGAGCAATTGTAGAAATGCGTTTGCGTCAATTAACAGGTTTAGAACAAGACAAGTTAAGAGCAGAATATGATGAAATCATGAAATTAATTGAGCATTTAAGAGCTTTGCTTGCAGATGTGAATTTAAGAATCGCTTTGATTAAAGAAGAATTAGAAGAAATTCGTGAAAAATACGGAGACGAACGTCGTTCTGTAATTGAATATGCTGGTGGTGATGTTAGTATCGAAGATTTAATTGCTGATGAGAATGTTGTAATTACAATTTCGCATGCTGGATATATCAAGCGTACTAATTTATCGGAATATAAAACTCAAAATAGAGGTGGAGTAGGGCAAAAAAGTGCTGGTACAAGAGATCAAGATTTCTTAGAGCACATGTTTGTAGCTACAAATCATCAATATATGATGTTCTTTACTCAAAAAGGGAAATGTTTCTGGATGCGTGTTTATGAAATCCCTGAAGGAAATAAAACAGCTAAAGGTAGGGCTATTCAAAATCTTATAAATATTGAGAGTGATGATAAAGTGAAAGCTTTTATTTGTACTCAAGATCTTAAAGATAAAGATTATATTACTTCTCATAATTTAGTAATGGTTACTAAAAAAGGGCAGGTTAAAAAGACTTCTTTAGAGAAATATTCAAAACCTAGAGTTAATGGTGTTGCTGCAATTACTATTAAGGAAGGTGATGAGTTATTAGAAGCTAAATTAACAAATGGTGAAAGCCAAATCATACTTGCTTTAAAGTCTGGAAAATTAGTTCGTTTTGAAGAAACTAAAACACGACCAATGGGAAGAACGGCTTCTGGAGTACGTGGAATTTCACTTAAAGATGATAATGACGAAGTAATTGGTATGATTACTGTTGATAAAGACGCTGTAAATGATACCCAAGTTTTAGTTGTAACTGAAAAAGGTTACGGAAAACGTACTAAATTAGTTGATGAAGATGGAGAAGATGTTTACCGTATTACAAATCGTGGTGGTAAAGGAGTGAAAACTTTGAATATTACAGAGAAAACAGGTCAATTAATTTCCATCAATGCGGTTACTGATGCTGATGACTTAATGATTATTAATAAGTCAGGATTAACGATCAGGATGGCTATTGAAGATTTGCGTGTTATGGGTCGTGCGACTCAAGGGGTGAAATTAATCAACCTGAAAGGAAAAGACTCTATCGCTGCGGTTACTAAAGTAATGAAAGATGACGCTGAAGAGGTTATTGTTGATGAAGACGGTAATGTTATTGAGGTTGAAACAATCGAAAGAGTGAAACCTGTATTAGAGGTTTTAGAAGATGAAGGTTCTGATGACGATGACGACGATGATTCTGATGACGAAGTAGAAGAGGATGATAGTGAGGATGATGCTGATGATTCAGATGAAGATTAATAAACAGGAATAAATAAATTAAAATTAAATAAAAGGAATGTTATGAAAGGTAAATATGTAATACTTGCATCAGCTTTAATGGTATCAGTAGCTACTTTTGCTCAAAAAGATCAAATTAAAGCGGCTGAAAAAGCATTTAGAAAAGGGCAAGCTCAAGAAGCTGTTGGAATTTTAAATGAAGCAGAAAGTTTAATAGCTAATGCGTCTGATTCTGAAAAAGCACAATATTTTTTTATAAAAGGAAATGCTTTATTAGATTTAGCAAATAAAAATGTAGAAGAGGATAAAAATTTATCTTTAGCAGCAGATGCTTATGTAAGTTTAATTGCTGCCGAAAAAGCTTCAGGAAAAGAGAAGTATTCTGGTGAAGCTTCGACTTCAATTGCTACTATTAAGTATAAATTAATAAACAGTGCTATTGCTGATTCAAAAATTAATAAGCATGCGTTAAGTGCTAAAAAATTGTATGATGCTTATCTATTAGATAAGAAGGATACTTTGAATTTGTATTATGCAGCTTCAACATATGTTAATGCTGAAGAATATGATAAAGCGTTAAAGTTGTACGGAGATCTTAAGGATATGAATTATTCTGGTAAAGAGACAAATTATTTAGCAGTAAATAAGTTGACTAAAGAGAATGATCTTTTTAAATCTTCTTTAGAAAGAGACAGGATGGTTAAGTTAGGAACTCATGAACAACCTACAACTGAACAAATTCCGTCAAAAAGAGGTGAGATTTACAAAAATATCGCTTTAATTTTGGTTCAAAATGGTAAAACTGCAGAAGCAAAAGAAGCAATTGCAGCTGCTAGAAAAACTAATCCAGATGATACATCGTTAATTTTGACAGAGGCTAATTTATATTTGGAGACTAAGGATTTTGATACTTATAAAAAGTTAATTGTTGAGATTTTAGAAAAAAATCCAAATGATGCTGATTTAGTTTTTAACTTAGGGGTTATTAGTGGTACTGCTAAAAATGTAGTTGATGCTGAAAAGTATTATAAAAGAGCTATAGAAATTAATCCTAAATATTTAAATGCATACATTAATATGGCAGCATTAAAATTAGATAAAGAAGGTGTGATTATTGCAGAAATGAATAAATTAGGGACTTCTGATAAGGACATGAAGCGTTATGACGTATTGAAAAAAGAGAGACAAGATTTATTTAGAGCTGCAATACCTTATTTGGCTAATGCTTTAGAGCTCGAGCCTAAAAATGGGGATGTTGCAAAAACACTTTTAGGGGTGTATAGTGCGTTAGAAATGACTGCTGAGAAAAAAGCATTAGAAGCTAAAATGTAAAATTTAATTTTTAAAATAAAATTAAGAATTTAAATTATATTGTTACTATTATAAAAATGGAACCCTTGGGTTCCATTTTTTTTTTTTTTATTTAGATCTATATTTGATTATGGATTTTTTTTATGGAGACGGGGTTAAGTTTTTATATTGAAAAATGAATTATTAATTTATAGGAGCTATTTCCTGCTATCCGCTACAATCTAGTTCGCCGAACACCGGCTCACTAGGATTTTCACTGCTATCAGGGCTAGGGCAGGAGAGGGGGTGATGAACTTAAGATTTTTGACACCTATATATAATGAGTACGTAGTTTATTCGCGTCGCAACTTGAAAAAGGGGAAGACGACCTCTCCTGAGTCACTCCTTCCTATAAGGAAGTTTTAATAAAAGCAATTTTAAGCGTAGTACATCTTAAGAAATTACAAAAGGCGTCCAGTATATAACAAAGCGCTCATATTAAAAACTGATAATTCCTACTTTTACTCAAAACTGCACCAGCAGCTCTTTTTCAAAGATAAGATTTCCAGCAATTTAAAATTAAAGTTGTAAAAACATTAAAAAAAGGCAATCAAAAGTATTGTTTAACGGAAAAGAGTCAGTACTTTTGCACCCGCAACAGCGAATAAGTTCTTTACATTTTG
>NZ_JABSNK010000011.1 GCF_013294005.1 Flavobacterium gelidicaeli | reverse complement strand
CCCAGAAAAAGATTTGGTTTTAAAAGTCCAAATGAAATTTTTGAGCAAAAACTTAAACAATCTGCATGAGGTTGCATTTGTTAATTGAATCCACCGTTTAAAAGTATTTTGAAACTATAAATTAATTAAAGTTTAGATTAAAACTGGTACGTTAATGAAGTCATTACTTGTCTAGGAGCAATAGGGTTAGCGCTGTAATTTTCATGAACAGTATAATTTAAGGTATTACCAACGTTAGATAATTTGCAAAGGATTGCTATTTTTTTCCAAGTATATCCTGCAGATACATCTACTGTTGTGTATCCGTCAATAGGTACTTCACGATCATTAATGCTAGTTACTCCAGTAGTTGCATCTATTACAATTTGATTGTTCCATCCCGCTACTCGATTACCAATGTAATTAGCAGATGATCCCAATGATAGTCCTTTTAATATACCAGAAGGCAATGTGTAAAAGAAGCTTAAATTAGCGGTGTTTGACGGTGTTCTAGCTAAACGATCACCTACTATGAAACTACCGTTTAAACCAGAAGTTTTAGTGTAGCGCATGTCATTATAACTATAACCTGCAATGATACTCAAACCTTCAGCTGGCCTTGCTGTAATATCGATTTCAACTCCTTTACTTTTTGTTGCTCCACTTAATACTTTGATGCTTGAATCACTATTATTCGATCCATCTGCTTTGAACTCTGCTGTTTGAGCTAAGTTGCTGTTTTCTATTTGGTAAACAGTAAAGTTTGTTGAAATTATTCCGTTCCAAAAATCTTTTTTAATACCTATTTCATATTGATCAATTACTGATGGTTTGATTGCTTTTAAGTCAACTGTAGTTCCTGAATTAGGTGTAAATGAATTTGCGTAGCTAGCAAATAAGGACAGTGCAGTTGTAGGTTGATAAACTAGTCCTACTTTTGGAGTAAAGGCTTTGTCTACACGGTTTGCGTCATCTGTAATTTTAGTAGGCGTAGTGGTCAAATCTTCCGTATTTACTTGCGCTTCTTGCCAAGACCAACGTATTCCTGCTAAAACTTTGAATTTTTCAGTAAGTGAAATTAAATCTTGTGCGTAAACGCCAAAACGGTTTGTTTCTGTTTTTACAATTTTAGTAATTGCAGCATCAGGAATACTACCTCCTTGGTCAAAATTATCAAAATCAAAGATGTTTCCGCTACCATAAGTAGAAGGATTGAATTTAAAAGTGTATGCCTGAACAAAGGAGTTCTCAAAATCTACTCCAGTAAAAATTTGGTGTTTAATTTTACCAGTATTAAAATTCCCTATGAAGCTTAATTGTTCTGATAGGATTTGTTCTTGATTTTTATTTTGTCCTAACGGTCGGCTCCAAGAACCATCTGCAGCAGGCTGAATACGTTCTGTTCCTTTAGAAGTTCGGTTGTAATCCTGGAAAGAAGAGTTGAAGTTTAATTTCCAGTTTTGGTTAAACTCATGATTTACTAAAGCGGAAACACTAGCTTGTTTTGTTTGTCCGTTTGACCATGTCGCACCTAAATAGGTGTTTCTTGGAACAGCAGCAGTTTCTTTACCAATAATTCCAGTCCCAAAATCAGGCGTCCAATCATCGTGTAAATAATCTCCTTGTAACGTGATATCTGTTTTATCGCTTACTTTAAATAAAAAAGAGGGATTAATGTAATAACGTTCTTTTTTTACTACATCTCTGTAGCTTTCGGAGTTTTCGTAAGAACCAATAATTCGGTAGGCAATAGCATTGTTTAGAGGACCATAAATATCAATAGAAGGTTTGTAGAAAGCATTGCTCCCCATTTGCATGCTAATTTCTCCACCTTTATCAAACGTAGGTTTTTTAGTTACCATATTCAATATTCCTCCAGGTGCCACGTTACCAAATAATAATGCAGCACTTCCTTTTAATAATTCAACACGTTCTAGCGAAGACACTTCTGGAATAGAGCCATTTGTAAAACGGAATCCATTTTTAAACATATTATTGCTAGACATATCGTACCCTCTAGACCAGAAAGTTTCTTGAGAACCTCCTCTTGCAGATCCTACGTAAACACCATTTGCGTTTTTAATAACATCACTTAAGCGTACTGCTTGTTGTTGCTTAATAACTTCACTGCTGATCACTTGTACACTCTGTGGAATGTCCATTGGCTTTAAGCCAGAACGTACTGCTGATACATTTTTTTTATATTGATTAGCTTTGATAACGACTTCATTAAGGGCTTCTCCTTTTTTGTTTTTAACAGTGTCTTTTTGTACAGTGTAAAACGCTTTATTTGGGCTGAGTCCTGAAGTGCTAGCTATTTCTTGCGCTTGGCTAGAAATACTAAATAGTAAAGCTATTGTAGGGAATAATATGGATTTCATGTTGTTTATTTAGATTTATTTAAAATAACGATGCAAATTTACACGCTTTTTTGACATGTGCAAAGCTTATTTAGACTTATTATTAATAATTTGTTTATTTTTTTGTTTTCCAATGCTTTACAATTAAAAGAATATGACTTTCCGTTTTGAGTGCTGAAAAATTGGCACACAAATTTTAAAGATATTAGCAAATCTATTATGATTTTTCAGAGGAAATCCGGGAAAACTTTAAGCTTATTATAATTAGTGACCCATTAGCGGATAGTCATGTTTAACTCTTTTCTACATAACTAACAGTTGATTTAAAATTATCAATTCGTAAGTTTAACATTGTAAATGGCTTTTTAGTAATAAATAGAATATCAGAGAAATATGCACGAATAACTTCCGTTTCAGATTTTTAATTTCCTGAAAAATCACCAACAAATAAAGTATCAACACTAACTTATGTTAAATCCACCGTATCCGTTTGATTTTGTAATAACACGGTCCATTTCTAACCCAGCCTGAACTTCCGTTTGTTGAATTAAAATAATTCAAACCAACAAAAATATTGTAATACAGTGGTTTGTAAATAAAAAAAAACCTAGCTGTAAGGCTAGGCTAATTTAGTAGGATACTGTAATTTTAAAGAAGTACTTAATAAATTTTAATATTTTATCAAAACCGAGTACAATATAGTTTAGTTTAATTTTATCACATTTAGAAAAGTCGTATGTAATCGTATTTTTCGAATATGCTTAATATGGTAATTGTACTGTTTATAAAAATTTTTGGTGCTATTTAGAATAAAAATCCCATGTTAATTTCGAAATATCAGCTATTATCTCTTCACTTTCTTTAAACGTTTCCGTAGTATTTTGTAGAAATATAGCTAATATAAAGTGTTTGCTATTAGGTAGTTTTACAATTCCAATATCGTTTATTGCAGCTGTTAGGCCATCACTATTTGTACCTGAAGTTCCGGGTCTATGGGCTACTTCTGCACCTAGAGGTAGCTTGCCTTTTATTCTATTTTGTGCTACTGAGGTTGCTACCATTGCGTTATAAAGAAATTCACGAGACTTTGCGGTCAATATTTTCTTTTCATAAAATTTTTTCAATAACGCAACAGAATAATTGGGTGTTGTTGTATTTACTAGTTGTGCATTCCAACTTTGATGCATTGCTTTTTCATCATTATGAATAATAAAATTGGGATTGTTAATAAAACTTTCAACTACTTTGACTCCACCAATTCTTCTTAATAAAACATCACATAAATTGTTGTCACTTTGAGAAACGGTATACTGCAAGGCTTCTTGTATAGTTATAGAAATATTTCCATCAGGATGTTTATCTCTAAACGGACTCCAAGTGTCAGCAAGTAATTCGGTTTTATTGATAAAGAGTTTGTCGCTTAAATTCAGTTCGCCTTTATCTACTTTATCTAATACCGTTAGTGCAATATGAAACTTAAAAACACTCAACATAGGAAACAACTTGTTTCCGTTAATACTTAGGGTGTCGCCGCTTTCTAAATCTAAAATAGATACGCCAATTGTAACTTTTTTCGAGGAAATTAAATGCTCTATTTGAGATTTTAATTCGCTCGTTTTTTGTGAAAATAGTTGTGAAGAAATTAGTAAAAAGGAACTTAGTATAAAAAGTTTTTTCATGTTTAGTGGTGTTACTCTTTTTGCCTAAAGATCTGCTTTTTTATCGGATATTTTTTTTTAATTCGTTTTTTGATTCCAGTAAATAATGTAAAGGGCTCCAATTATTGATGGCGTAATCCAAGTAATCAAATTCCCAATTCCTAATCCTGCAACTATGAAAGCAGTAATGGAGGCGATTAAAGCGCCAATCATTTTCCCGATGTGTTTTTGAAGCCAATTATTTTTATTTTTTGAAACATTTTTAAAGAATAGAAAGTCTTTTACTGTCATAAATAATCCTAAACTACCAAAAAAGACAAATAAGATTCCGTTAGTAATGTTATTCAAAACACAATAAATTCCAATTAGAATCATTACTAGCGACAAAAGAAGCATTGTCCCTGATATAATTTTATCAAATAAATCAGCTTTATTTTTAGACTTAAATTTTATCGCACGATTACCTGATACCACTAGATAGATAGTAAATATTCCAATTAGAAATAAAAATAAGTTATGATGTTTTGGTATCCAGCAAATTAGTAATGATAGTACAGAACTTGTAAGCATTCCTACTGAGAATAATTTTCCTAATTTTTGATGGGTGTTAGTTCCCTTTTTAGAGATTACACTTCCTACACCGGTTATTAATCCAATTCCGCCAAAAAAGGCATGAATGTAAATTAAGATTTTTATAGTTTGTTCCATTTTAACTTTATTTAGTTACTGTGGTTCAAACCTCGTATTATAAAGTGATTTAATAAAATAGTAATTACCCAACTGTAGATTATTATGGTTGAGTTGTTAAATGAAGGTAATAATTCGTTTTTTTATTGGGCGTTATTATATTTTAATGAAACATAAAAATATAATAGTAGGGCATGAGTTTTAAAATGCTGTGTGTAGTTCTTAAATATTTTTTTTAATCAGTACTTTAATTTTAAAGAGATAATGTTAATTTTCATGACTATCCGTTACTAGTCTTTAATTTTAAACTAAAAAAGTGGATCATATTTCAAACTAATTTTTATCAATTCAAGCGGAGTCAGAATACAATTGTAATTTTTAATTTAATTAAGTACTATTATACAAATAGTATTAAGAAATAGAAGAGTTTTTATTTTAAAAAGATAACCATGTCCTCGTTAACAGCTTTAGACTGGTCAATGCTTAAAAAGTGTCCTGCATCTTTTATTATTTTTGATTGCCCTTTTACTAAAATGTTTTGAACTTTTACTAAACTTTTTTCAGAATTAATCACATCATGATCACCAATTAAAACAAGAACGGGGTTTGTAATTAATCTTAAATCATCATCTGAAAAAGGCTGCATTTTAAGCATCCCTGTATTTGATTTAGCATATTTATTGGCCAAATAAAACTGTTTGTTATATACTGGGCTAATGTTTTCAGGATGTGTTGAGAATATTTCCATTGTTTTATCAAATTTTTTCTGACTAGGGAAAAGTTTTAAAAACAATGCCGTTGTTGTTTTACCAATTTTATCAACAAATTCGAATGTTTGCGCCGGACTTAATAAAATCATTTTGTTTATAGAATTATTCTTTTGAGTTGCTAATAAGGTAGCAATCCAACCGCCACGAGAAGCTCCAATAATATCAAATTGCTTTAATTTGTAGTAATTAAAAATATCATTGTACCAAATAACAATATCATCAGCTGAAAGGGATTTTGATGTTAAAGTTGATTTGCCTGGTTCTTCTAAAAAATCGATGGCATAAATACGATGGGTTTTTGCTAAAGCTTTTATATTGGGATACCACATTGTAGAGCTGGCATCCATGCCATGTAAGAGTACTAATTTTTTTCCGTTTTTAGGACCTGCTAATACGATATGCGCTGTTCCAAATCTAGTTTTAATATTTTCTTGCGAATAAGGAATTCCCCAAAGTTTTAAGGAACGATTATAAGATTTAATATAAGTAGTTTTTTCTTTTTTTGATTGAAAAACGTAATCATCAAACTTTACTTTTTTTGAGGAAGCACAACCAGCAACTAAAAATAAGAAGGCGAATTTGAGTAATAATTTTGACATAATGATAAAATTCAATTGGTGTCAAAGGTACTTTATAAACTTATTTTAAAGTTTTAGAATTTCATGTAAAAATTATATAATTATACTTTTAATGAATGTTGATTTCAAAAGCTACTTAACAAATTGTTGTTACGTAGATTTCTAACTATTCTCTTTCAAAATGCTGTACACTACTTCTTTAGTTGGTTTTTGATCTTTTAATTTTTCTCTAACGACATCAAAAGATACTTTAAAAGCACAACCTGATTTATAATCGCTGCAACCGTAAGCAGTATTTCCCTTGATAACCGTACCTTTTTGACATTTTGGACAAGCTAATGCATCAGCAGCAGTTTTGCTCTCTGTTGATGGAGTAGGTGAAGCTGATTTTTTAGGTTCCAATATAATTTTGAAGTTTTCGTCAAAACGAAGTAATCCTTCTACTGTACCGGTATCCGTTTTAAAATCTTTTAAATTTACTGTAGATCCTTTTTGTAGTAAACGCAGGTACTGATTCTCTGATATTTTTTTATCTGCAAAAGTAAATGGCAATACAAAGTCGCAACCCACTTTATAATTGGCACAACCGTAAGCCGATTTCCCTTTTAAAAGTGTTGTTTTTTTACATTTCGGACAAATTTCTGCCGCGATTCCTGCTGCTTTCTTTTTTTCGACTTTTGCTTCTTGTTTTTGAGCAGTGCCAGCATGCGAAATATTAGCACGGGTAGTTTCACTTCGAACTTCATACACTAAAGCATCTACCATGCGCTTCATGTTGTTGATAAACGCCGCAGCACTAAATGTTCCTTTTTCTATGTCTTTCAATTGCTTTTCCCAAGATCCAGTAAGCTCAGCTGATTTCACTAAATCATTTTGAATAGTATCTATTAGTTGAATTCCGGTAGGAGTAGGTAAAACTTGTTTTTTATTCCTAACGATATATTGGCGTTTAAAAAGGGTTTCAATAATATTCGCTCGCGTTGACGGACGACCTATACCGTTTTCTTTCATTAATTCGCGTAGGTCTTCATCATCCACTTGTTTACCTGCGGTTTCCATAGCACGCAGTAAAGTTGCCTCTGTAAATTGATTGGGAGCTTTGGTTTCTTTTTCTAAAAAAGAAGGTTGGTGCGGGCCTTTTTCTCCCTCAACAAAATCTGGAAGTAGGTCAGCTTCTTTCTCTTTTGCATTAGCATTTTCAAAAACAATACGCCATCCTTTTTTGAGAATCACTTTACCAGTAGTTTTAAATAAAACATCTGCAGCTTTACCTATTACTGTAGTATTCGCAACCGAGCAATCATCATAAAATACGGCTATAAAGCGTTTGGTAATAATGTCGTAAACCTGCTGTTGATTGAATTGTAAATTGCTCTGGATTCCTGTTGGGATAATTGCGTGGTGATCCGTTACTTTTTTATCATTAAAAACTTTTGTTGATTTTTTTATTTTCTTTCCTAAAAGAGGTTCTGTTAATGCGGCATAATTCGTTAGTTTTTGTAGAATTCCAGGCACTTTTGGATAAATATCATTGGGTAAAAAGGTGGTGTCTACTCTGGGGTAGGTCACTACTTTTTGCTCGTATAATGTTTGTACAATTTTTAAAGTTTCATCTGCTGAAAAACCAAATTTAGTATTGCAATATACTTGTAAGCCCGTTAGGTCAAAAAGCTTTGGTGCATACTCATTTCCTTTCTTTTTTTCGATAGAAACAATCTCAAAATCACTTTCTTTAACTTTATTAGCTAAGCGTTCTCCGTCTTCTTTTTTCAAAAAGCGGCCGTCCTCATAACTAAAAAGCGTTTCTCTATATAACGTTTGCAGTTCCCAGTAGGGCTGCGGTTTAAAATTTTCAATTTCTTTCCAGCGATCGACAACCATAGCTAATGTTGGCGTTTGTACGCGACCAATTGACAAAACTTGTTTATAACCACCGTGCTTTACGGTGTACAAACGAGTAGCGTTCATACCGAGTAACCAGTCGCCAATGGCTCTTGAAAAACCCGCATAGTACAAGTTATCATAATTTGCAGATGGTTTTAAGTTGTCAAAACCCTCTCTAATTGCCTCTGTAGTTAAGGATGAAATCCAAAGCCGTTGTACTTCTCCTTTGTAGTTGGCTTCATTCATAACCCAGCGCTGAATTAACTCTCCTTCTTGTCCAGCATCCCCACAATTAATTACTAAAGTAGCTTTATCGAATAATCCTTTTATGATCCTAAATTGCTTTTGAATACCTGAATTCTCCACTACTTTAGTTTCAAATTTTTCAGGAAGCATGGGTAAGTTGTTCAAATCCCAACTTTTCCAATAGGTTTTGTAATCGTTAGGTTCTTTTAAAGTACACAAATGTCCAAACGTGTAGGTGACTGCGTAGCCATTACCTTCATAGTAGCCATCATGCTTAGTGTTAGCTCCTAATACGGATGCTATTTCTCGTGCTACACTTGGTTTTTCGGCAATACAGACTTTCATTTTTACTACTTGTTTTGAGGGCGCAAATTAGGAATTTAGAAGTTGGTATGGAAATGAAATCTTCAGGAGTTATGAACGAATTGAATAGGGCTTAAGATTAACAAGGTTGTTTTTGAAAATTATAAATAGTGATTTAAAACTCCAAAAAAAAACTACAACTTGTTAAGGCTGTAGTTTTAAATATTTTAATTATCAGTTATTCCATAACCTCTTTTCTTTTTTTCATTATTACAAAAAATGAGATTGTGATTAGAACAGTGATTACTAAACCAATCCAGTTTGAAGTAGCTACATCAAGACCAAAACCAATTGTAGGGTCATAAAATAAATAAGAACCTATTACTGAAGTGATAAAGAAAGCAGGTGCTAGTGCAATGATATAGTGTGTTTTCTTTTGGTACAAATAAACAGCGCCAATCCATAAAGCGATGGCTGCAGTTACTTGATTCGCCCAAGAGAAATACCTCCACAATAACTGAAAGTCTATATTAGTAAGAATATAAGAAATTACGAATAACGGAATAGCAACCATAAAACGATTTTTTAATTCTTTTTGATCTATTTTTAAGTAGTCAGCAATAATCATGCGCGCCGCTCTAAAAGATGTATCTCCTGATGTAATAGGTAAAACAATAACCCCAAGTACAGCAATAGTGCCTCCAACAGTTCCTAAAAATACAATTGCAATTTTGTTCACTACTGCAGCGGGACCACCATTTGCTAAAAGCATACTTAGATCATCCCCATTCATTAAGCTCATTGCTGCTGCTGCCCAAATCATGGCAATAACTGCTTCAAGAATCATCATTCCGTAAAATATTTTTCGACCATCTCTTTCATTATCTATTGTACGAGAAATAATAGGAGATTGGGTAGCATGAAACCCCGATAATGCACCACAAGAAATGGTTAAAAATATAACTGGATAGTAGGGGATATTTTTTGGGTGCAAATTTTCAAGCGTTAATTCGGGTATTGGGTTTCCGTACATAAACATTCCAATACAAATTCCTACAGCACTAACGAGTAGCATAAAGCCAAGTACAGGATAGATTTTCCCAATGACTTTATCAATAGGTAAAACCGTAGCAATGATGTAATAGATAAATATACACAATACAATTATACTCAGGAGGCTGGAGTCATCACCAATTAAATCATCAATCATTTTAGCGGGCGCAGTGACAAAAACAGTCCCCACTAAAAGAAGCAATAATAGCGTGAAAAAGTTGACTATGTGGCTAAAATATTTGCCTAAAAAACGAGAAGCTAATGCAGGTAAATGAGCACCACCGTACCGTAATGAAATCATTCCAGTAAGGTAATCGTGCACGCCACCAGCAAAAATAGAACCAAAAACAATCCATAAAAAAGCAGAAGGGCCGTAAAGTGCACCTAGAATTGGGCCAAATATAGGTCCTACGCCTGCGATATTCAAAATCTGGATAAAAGCATTTTTGTTGCTATTCATGGGAACAAAATCAACTCCATCTTCAAGAGTATGAGCGGGAGTTGTTTTATTAGGATCAGACTTGAATGTCTTGTCGACAAACTTTCCATAAATAAGATATCCTAAAAGTAATAAAATAAGGGAGATAATGAATGTGATCATATTTAGCTATTTTTATTATGAATATTGCTACTATTCTTTAAATATAATATTTTATTGGTAAATAAATATAGCTTTTAAATTGTTATTCGTTTTTTGTGAAATTCATTGAGAATAAAACAATACTATAAGCCGAAAACGGGTTTTAGCGATTATAAATTGCTGTGTTTAATAATGTAGCGTTTTTTTTGGATGGTAAATGCTGTATTCTTAAATGGGATATTTCCAGATAGAATACTTTAAAGTTTGGACTGTTTTAACAGTTCGTCAAAATTAGGTTCGTCAAACAGTAGTTCTGTTTGCTTATTAGTTTCGCAATTATTTACAATTAACGGAAGGCTTTTTATTTTATCAGATGCAACCATTAAGTAGTAGTAATTCATATCGGTATTTATTTCTTCAAAAACGGCAATTCCCTTTTCGTTATCAATAATATGAATAATCAGTTTTTTGTCTTTTTGGGTTACGCCAGTTAGTTTGAATTCGAACGTGGCGTTGTCAATTTTATTCTGTTCGATAATTTTACTTGCAAAAGGACCTTCGCCAGTCCAATCAATAAATTCGTTATCATCAATTGAAACCTTAAAATAGGTATAAAAGTCACAAGGATAGTAGGTGTAAAATTTACCTTGGTATTGTTTTATAGGCAACCATTTTGTTTGTGCAATAATAGGTGTTTTTTTAATAAGCGGAGATTCGTTTTCTTTCAAATAATTAATTGAAAACTGATAGCTTACATCATCAGTGGGACTAAAATCCCAATTATTGATGCGATCATAATAAGAATTATTTGGGTTGTCAATCAAAGTAATTGAGAGCGTCGTATCATCAACGCTAACTTTTTTTATAGAAACAGAATCCTTAATACTCCCTTGTCCAAAAGAGGAAAAACCTATTACCAGAATTACAGTCTTGATCGTGTTTTTAAATATTTTTTCCATAAAGTTTCAATCAATTATAAAGTTTCAATCAATTATAAAGTTTTATTAGAATGAAAGAATCGTTTAGGAGTATTTAAACTACTCTAAAACTAAATTTAGAAACGCAAAAAATGGGCATTATATTATCAGTGTGAACGTTTTAGGTTCTATCACTTGTATTAAATGTTAGGATACTTCAATTATAATAAAATGCGAATTAGAGTATTGCTTGTTTTGAATATTATTTAGCATAGTTTGATTCGAAAATTCGATATTTAAAAAGGCCTACGACTATGGCGCCTCCAATACTGTTACCCAACAAGGCCAGAATTAGAAACCATAAATAATCAAAAAAGCTAACTGTGTCTGAAAATAGAAAGGCGGCAAATACCTCAATATTACCTACAATACTGTGATGAAACCCTCCAAAACCAATAACAGCAGTAATCATAAAAATTAGAAATATTCGCGTCAGTGAATTCTTGGCGCTATTCAATAACCAATTAAGCAAGCCCATTAACCATCCAGCAACTATTGCACTTAAAAAGAGCACCCAAGCATCATGGTGGACTACGTGAGACCCTATTTTTACCATTGTTTCATGTGTGAATAAATTTAATTGTGGCGCTAATAAACCAATGAATAATGTAAAAATAATTCCACCAACAATATTGCCTAATATTACCAAACCCCAAATACGAAGCAATTCTCTTATTGATCGTTGCCCATTAAGAACAGGTAATGTTAAAACAGAAGTTTGTTCAGTAAAAAGAGCTGACTTGCCTAAAACAACAAGAATGAACCCTATAGGGTAGACCAAACTAAATAACTTAAAAATTGTATTTTCGGCTAAAGTGCCTTCTAGTAAATAGTATAAGGTACAAATCATGAAGTAGCTGAAACCTATTTCAAGTCCTGCAATAATAGCACTTAATGTAATGGCTTTATTTTTAATTTGGAATATCTCTTCGCCTTCATGAATCACCCGACTTAATATTTCGCGATATTCATTTACACCATCTACTTCTTTTGATGTTTGCTCTAATTCTTCCTGATATTTTTCTTGTTCTTTTTCTTCAGTTTTCATAAGACTATTTATTAGTAGCAGAACTACTGTAATTTTAAAAACCATCCGTCCTGCTGTACGCTTTATTCCTGATAAGTAAACTACGGCAAAAATGCCTTGTTTACTAAATCAGGCGATACCGCTGCCATCAGGGCTAGGGGAGTCTGTTTTTTACTTTTAATAAAACATAAAGAGAACTGCTAACTAGTCGTTCTCGTCAACAAGTAATTTTAGAGAATTGATATAATCAGTATCAAATTCGATTACTCTTACTTTACTGTGCTTGAAACTCATCACACCCTCAAATTCACCCTCTGGACTCAAGAAGTCCATGACCAATTCCTTATCTGTGAATTCCATTAACTTACCTAAGTAAACCGCCTTATCTGATTTTTTAGCAACTTGAAAAACGGGGTACTTATTAGCCAAAAAATAAATAATTGACTCTAAATTGGTCAAAGGAATAATTTCTTCAGCACTTGTTTTTAGTCCCTTAAGTTTAATTACTTTCTCTGTAAACTCGTGATCCTTATCCTGAATAATTGCTTTTACGTTTTTGTTTTTTAAAATAGTAAAACCATCAATTATAAAATCAACAGGATTATTTTTAAGTAAAATCCAGTCTTCTGTCCAGTCAATTAAAAAACCGGTAAAAATGTCTTTCTTATCTTCAAACTCAATCGAAATCAATTGACGTAAATATTTTTCCATAATGTAATGTCGCTTTATAGAGCAGCAAAATATTGCTGCGTCAAGTATTTTTTTAAAATCTCAATTTAAGAATATTATTGATAGCAACAAATTTAATTGTAATAGCTCATAAAAGAGTAAAAGCATTTTAATGTTACTATTTAAAGCTGGAATATTGATAATGCAATCTTAATAGGTTTTGTCTTTAGAAGATTACAGTAAAGCAAAGTTAACTAGATACAAAGTTATAAGTTGTATTGCACATATCATTCTGTGTTTGATTATAGTTTGTTTGAATTTTTATTTCCTGTTGCAAATGATAAATAGATTTTAAAATAATAAGCTTAAAATTGGGGTCATATTTATAAAAACATAAGAGAGGTTGATATTTAAGTCCCTGAGCCTTCTTGTTGCTATAGCTTGTATGGGTACAAAAGTTGGTAGAATAATTATATTTATATAAAATAAATTAAAAATTGTTTATTATCTAAACTCATTTCTGATAATAAAATAAGTATTGCTACTTGTGATAGTAATAAATTCGAAATTCAGTACTTGTAGGTTTTCCAGAAAAAGAAGGAATAAAAAAAAAGTATTTTTAAAATATCGCATCATTTTTAACTTTCCTTTTTAATAATAATTGTTTTATACCAAAAATACTTAAACGCAAATAGTTTTAAATGTTTGTTTTTTTTATGAAATTAATCAAGATTTTCAGGTGTTTTTTTTCTTTTTTCCAATTCAGAAATTTTCTCCTCTTTCAGTGAGTATGATTTAATCATCATAACAGTTATGACGGCTAATAGTATTCCAAATATTGATATTACAATTTGCGCAATGGTGTTATTCAAGTAATCTTCGATTGTTTCTGCTTTAAAAGATGATTTTAAGATATAGTTCCCAAAATAGTTAGTTATAATCCATAGACCCCACCATACTCCAATTCCCGAATTGCTATTGTCTAATATTTCATCTGTATTTGATTTTATTAGAGCAGTAGTTTTATGATGCATTTCTTTCATGATTTGGTAAGGACGAAAAAAGGATATTATTGGAACAAACCAACTACCTGCGGCCCAACTTTCTGCATGATTACAGTTTGCTCTTATGTTGAGGTTATAATAAGCACGTCTAAACCATTGAATAAAAGTAAATGCAGAAATAAAGAAAACTATTAGATAGAGAATACCTATTATTCGAACTCTTGTGTCATTTGTATTAATCGTTTGAGTGCTAACGTATTCATTATTTTGTAATGAACAGAGTAATTTGTATTGTAAATAAAATGAATATACTGAAATAATATCAACAGCCGAAACCAACCAGATTAATAATTGAGCGCGATTTGCTCTTTGTAAATTTGGTTTAATTGCATTAATCTTATTTTGAAAGCCTAAAACAATGTCATTATCCAAAGCAAAGTCTTTACAAGTATCTTCGAACTCGATGTTTTTTCCTTTTAGATTACAAATGTTTTCTTCTTCGCTTACTCTTTTTTTTCGATTCAAACATTGTTTACAATCATCGAATTGTTCTGTAGTCATTTTTAAGTTAGGTTTTTAATAACTGGTTGCTGGTTGTTTTTTGTGAAAGCCAATACTATTCGTAATAAATTAATAGCGATCTCACAATTCAAATATATACTATTTTGGCTATAATTATTAAAATTAATTGATTGATAATTGCTTTTATTTTTTGGTTTAAACCAAAAAAAACCTTGCGTGATGCAAGGTTTAGAAATAAGTATTTGGTTATTTTATTTTGTTCTAATCAGAATAAATTTTTCACTGCTTGGTTTGCCTTGTTGCATTCCAGATATTTCAGTTACTAAGCTATCTTTAGAAACCAAAGTATAGGTGATTTTTTGTGGATAATTGTGCGTTGGGTTTTCAAAAATCAGCGACTTATCGGTAGTTTTTGTTAATGGGAAAGCAACGGCTTTGTCGTCATTTTGCCCCATTACGGTTGCGTTGTAGCTAAGGTTTTCTCCTAATTGCGTTAGTTCAATGGTCTCGTTATGGATGGTATCTTTTCCTTTTAAGAAGTAAGAAGTTCCTGTGTAAGTACTGTCATTAACTTTTTTCCAAGATTCTGATAGTGTGCCGTCTTCTGATTTGTTTTCCCAGTTTCCTAGCATCCAGCGAGCGGTTTTTATTTTGTCTTTTTCGTTGTCATTAGTTCCTATTTCTTCTGATTTTTTACAGGAAAAAAAGAGTGTGATAAGTAGTAATAGGATAATTTTTTTGTACATAATAATTTGATTTATGATGGAATTGAACACAACAAATTTATGAAAAATAAACGCAACTAGCCCAGATAAAAGCGGCATCCTTTTTATCCTGAAAATTGTTCCGGATATGGAATTACTTTCGGGATAAAAAGATATAGCGGCTAGCTGGAAATAGCTCCTAAAAAAACTGTATGCTAACAACTGTTAACTGTAAACTATTTTTCGTAATTTTGCACTCCAAATATAAGGACTAAGATTATGTTAGATAGACTTCAAATAGTTAAACAACGTTTCGATGAGATTTCGGATTTGATTATCCAGCCGGATGTCATCTCTGATCAGAAGCGTTATGTGCAATTGAATAAAGAGTATAAAGACCTGAAAGCATTAGCTGAAAAAAGAGACGAATACGTGATCTTAATGGCAAATATTGATGAGGCAAACGAAATAATTACCGATGGTAGTGATGCGGATATGACCGAAATGGCCAAGATGCAACTAGATGAGGCTAAGGAAAGATTACCGGAATTAGAGGAAGAAATTAAGTTTATGTTGATTCCTAAAGATCCTGAGGATGCTAAAAATGTTATGGTGGAAATTCGTGCCGGAACAGGTGGGGATGAAGCGAGTATTTTTGCAGGAGATTTATTCCGTATGTACACTAAATATTGTGAAAACCGCGGATGGAGAACATCTGTAGTGGATATGAATGAAGGTACATCAGGTGGGTTTAAAGAGGTTATCTTTGAGGTTACTGGTGAGGATGTTTATGGTACTTTGAAGTTTGAAGCGGGTGTTCACCGTGTACAACGTGTGCCCCAAACAGAAACACAAGGGCGTGTGCATACTTCTGCAGCGACAGTTATGGTTTTGCCAGAAGCTGAAGAATTTGATGTGCAAATTGACATGAATGACGTTCGTGTAGATTTCTTTTGTTCGTCAGGACCTGGAGGACAATCTGTAAATACAACGAAATCAGCGGTACGTTTAACGCACGTTCCTACGGGATTAGTGGCGCAATGTCAGGATCAAAAATCACAACACAAGAATAAAGATAAAGCGTTTATTGTATTGCGTTCTCGTTTATATGAACAAGAATTAGCTAAAAAACAAGCCGAAGATGCTACTACTCGTACTTCTCAGGTAAGTTCAGGTGACCGTTCAGCTAAGATTCGTACGTACAATTATGCACAAGGTCGTGTAACTGATCACCGTGTAGGATTGACATTATATGATTTAGGAAATATCATGAATGGTGACATCCAGAAAATTGTTGAAGAACTAGCCTTAGTGAACAACATGGAAAAATTGAAAGAAGCTAGTGAAGTTTATTAATTAAAATAAACAGTACTCAAAATAATGTATCAAGAGAATGGAATAAATAATCTTGTGTACAGAATAAATAAGTTGAAAATGCCATACTAATTATTTAGTATGGCATTTTTTTTAAATAATCATAATGTTAACTTAGTAATAACAGGAAAGTTGTTCTTAAATTTTTCTTATTTTTGCCACAATTATAAGATTAATTAAAAGAATCTAATTCGAAAGAAAATGAAAAAAAGTTTATTGTCTATTCTTGTTTTTGCAAGTTTTGCATCTGCAAATGCGCAGTCCTACCTTGGGTACACCCATGATAATTATGCGGGAGTTCAAGGTGTGTTGTTTAATCCGGCATCTATTGTTGATTCTCGTTTTAAAACAGATATCAATTTGTTTTCTATAAGTACTTCTATTAATAATGATGCTTATGGAGTAAGTTTATCTGACGCTTTAAAATCAGATTATGATTTTGACACACAAGCAAGAAAGTCATTTTCGAATAATAATAACTTGGCTTTCAATACAGATATTATGGGGCCATCGTTCATGTTTAACATTGCTCCAAAACATTCTTTGGCAATTTTTACTAGAGCGAGAGCATTTGCAAATGTGCTTAATGTAAACGGAGAAGTGGTAAATGATATCACTAAAGATGCTAATGTTAGTTTTCCTACAGGTACATTAGGAAGTCCTAATGCTATTGGGAATTCATGGGGAGAGCTGGGAATTTCTTACGCAGCTGTTATTATGCAAAAAGGGCAACATTTTTTAAAAGGAGGTGTAACGGCTAAATATTTACAAGGTGTCGCTAATTACCAATTACAAGGTAATAATGTAACGGTACGTTATGATGATAGAGGAAATCCGCTAATAGATACTTATACCACTACTGGTACTGCAGTTTATGGATCAAGTCAAGATTTTGCTACAAATGACAACATTGATATTGATTCTAAATCAAGAGGTTTTGGTTTTGATTTAGGTTTGGTTTATGAATGGAGACCTGATTATGATGCTTCAAGAACAGATATTAATAATCTAAGAGATGAGAACAAATACAAAATTCGTTTTGGTGTTTCGGTGACTGATATAGGTTCAATGAAATATGACAAAGGAATTTTGAATAGTTATGATTTGAATAAAACTATTACTGCAGCAAATTATCAAGATGCAGATAATTTTGATGAATTCATGAAAAACAATTATACAAATACAGTAATCAACGGTTCAGTAAAATCATACTTGCCAACAGCTTTACACGCAGATGTGGATTGGAATATTCATAGAAAATTCTATTTAAATGTAAATGGAGATTTTAATGTTGTTGATAAAAACAAACTAAGTCAAAATAGTATTGCTAATAGAGTGAGTTTGACGCCTCGTTTTGAGTCAAAATGGTTTAGTTTCTATGTTCCTATTTCTTATATGGATTACAGCAAACAAGCACAAGTGGGTGTTGGTTTACGTACTGGTGTTTTCTTTATAGGATCTGGTTCTGCAATTTCTAATCTTATTTCTGATAATTCAAGAGCGGTTGATTTTCATTTAGGTTTAAAAATCCCTATTTATCAAAAGAAAGACGCTATTGTTGAAGTGACAGAGGTAATGATTGAAGAGACTGCACTTGCTCCGGATAGTGATGGAGACGGTGTGATTGATAGAGATGATGCTTGTATTGATATTGCAGGTCCTGCTGATAACAAAGGTTGTCCTTATCCTGATAGTGATAATGATGGAACATTAGATAAGGATGATAAATGTCCTACAGTTGCAGGTCCAACAGAAAATAATGGATGTCCATGGGCGGATAGTGATGAAGATGGAGTTGCTGATAAAGATGATAAATGTCCTACTGTAAAAGGTACTGTGGCAAACAATGGTTGTCCTGAAGTTACTGCTGAGGTAATTATAAAATTAAATACTTTCTCTAAAGCGGTATTGTTTAACTCTGGAAAAGCTACAATTAGAACAGAGTCAAATGCTAAATTAGAAGAAATTTTAAAAGTGATGAATGAATTTAATACTGCTAACTTTATGTTAGAAGGATACACTGATAGTACTGGTTCAGTAGCTAGAAATTTACAATTATCAAAAGAAAGAGCTGCAGCGGTAAAGGATTATTTGGTTGCTAAAGGAATTAGCGCTGATAGACTTTCGTCAGAAGGATACGGAATCATTAAGCCAATTGCCTCTAATAAAACTGTAGTAGGAAGAGGATTGAACAGAAGAGTTGAAATTGTATTAGTGAAATAAGTCATAAAAACAATAGTTATATTTTATAAAAGAGGTCTGAAAAGGCCTCTTTTTTTGGTTAAAACCAGCAACTGATATGATTTGCATCAAAAGAGAGCATTGTCCAATCATATTTCTTTCATATCGAGTATAGTTGAGATGCAATAAAGGTTCTCGATTTCGATCGAACTTATATTTTACTCGTTTTATAAATTGCATTGGTTTTAATTAAATACCACGCTCACACATTTTTTCAGGAATCACAGATATTTCCAAATTAATTGAATTCAAGTTTGTAAATTTGCTGAACAAGCAAACTACACATGACTACACAACAACTTATTGAGCAAATTAAAATTAAAAAATCATTTCTGGCTGTAGGGCTAGACGTTGATTTAGAAAAAATTCCGCAACATTTATTACAACTTGAAGATCCTATTTTTGAGTTTAATAAAGCCATTATTGATGCTACACATGATTTATGCGTAGCCTACAAACCCAATATTGCTTTCTTTGAAGCATACGGAATTAAAGGATGGATGGCATTGCAAAAAACGATCAATTACATCAACGACAACTACCCTGATATTTTTACAATTGCCGATGCAAAACGCGGCGATATAGGAAACACATCATCAATGTATGCTAAAGCATTTTTTGAAGATTTGAACTTTGATAGCGTTACCGTTGCTCCTTACATGGGGAAAGATTCAGTGGAACCTTTTTTAGCCTTCGAAAACAAACATACGATTATGCTGGCTTTAACATCAAACGAAGGAGCATTTGATTTTCAAACGCTTTTAGTAGACGGAAAAGAACTGTACAAGCAAGTGCTGGAAACGTCAAAATCTTGGAAAAACAGTGAAAACCTAATGTATGTTGTAGGTGCTACAAAAGCAGAATACTTTACAGAAGTTCGTAAAATTGTTCCTGATTCTTTTTTACTAGTTCCTGGAGTAGGAGCACAAGGAGGGAGCTTAGCAGAAGTATGTAAATACGGTATGAACGACAACATAGGGCTATTAATAAACTCATCAAGAGCCATCATTTATGCTTCAAAAGAAACTGATTTTGCCAAAAAAGCAAGAGCAGAAGCTTTGAAAATGCAGGAAGAAATGGAGGATATCGTTAGTTTAAAGTTTAAGGTTTAAAGTTTATTGGATTATGTATAAATTTTAGACACGAATTGCACGAATTGGCACGGATTAAAAGTAGTGATCTTGTATTCTTCGCGGTTAAACTTTAAACTTTTTTAAACCTTAAACAAATTAAACTTTTCTCCTTTGAAACAAAAAACCCTAACAGACCAGCTCGGAACAACACACACTTTTCAGACTTCGCCTAAGCGTATCATTTCTCTAGTTCCATCTCAAACAGAATTGCTGTATGATTTAGGATTAGAAGATAAAATTGTGGGTATCACCAAGTTTTGTGTACATCCGTATCATTTTAAATCGACTAAAATGCTTGTTGGTGGTACTAAGAAAGTTAATTATCGAAAGATAAAAGAACTGCAACCTGATATTATAATTTGCAATAAGGAAGAGAATACTCTAGAAATAGTAGAACGCTTGCGCGAAATTTGCCCTGTTTGGGTAACTGATATTCACATCATCGAAGATAATTTCCAAATGATAACTGATTTCGGGCAACTTTTTAATGCGCGTACCGAAGCCAGAAAGTGGAATGATAAACTCGCTTTTGCTTTAAGCGATTTTAAAAATTTTATAGCAACTATTCCAGTTAAGAAAGTGGCCTATTTTATTTGGAAAAAGCCCTACATGGTAGCTGGTTCTGATAATTTTATTACTGCATTATTACAACTAAATCACTTTGAAAATATATATAAATATAAAGGTCGTTATCCTGAAGTAGCTATTGAAAATATAGTAGAAGATGGCGATCCTGATTTTATATTTCTATCCTCTGAACCTTTTCCGTTTAAAAAAGAAGACGGTTACGAGATTAGTAATTATACCAAGAAAGCGCAAACTGTCTTAGTAGATGGCGAAATGTTTTCGTGGTATGGTAGCCGCTTGGTAAAAGCGTTTGAATATTTTAAAATGCTGCATCGTAATATTAGTAATTAGTTTTTTGCTTTCGCAAAAGCGTTACCTTATAAAAAAACCATTTAGAAATTAAGTTCGATATACTTAGTTTCTAAATGGTTTTTAAATTATAGAATGTTTTGTTTTAGACCTAAAATAAGAATTCTAAAGTGGTATAAAACGACCTGTTATCTGATGGGATAATTCCTGGACCAGGATATCCTGTTGCTCTTCTTGTAAAATAACTGTGGTTGGTAAAATTCGTTACACCAGCTTCTAATTTCCAATTTTTCCATTTGTATGAGCATGAAACATCTGCTACGTAGTACGAAGGTATTTCTCCAAATATCCCGTATGTGTTGTCATTGTTATCTGTAATACTATTATTAGCCTCTGTAAATTGTGACGAGACATAAGTAAGTTGTAAGCTCGTCATGAAGTTTTTATATCCTATTCCAGTTCCAGTTTTGATATTGAAAAGCGGAACAAATTCTACTTTATTTCCTTCAATATTAGGAGCCTCAGATTTTAAATATTCTGAGTTGGTAACGGCAATATTCGAAAAAGCATTCCAAGTAAAGTTCTCATTATCTTTAAAGAATGTTTTACTCAAACTCCAGTCAAACATACTCTCGAAACCATAGGTAACTGCTGTTCCTATGTTAGAGCGGTAACGAACCACAGCTGCAGCTCCATTGGGATTACGGGTTTCATATTCACCAATTTTATCGTTGTAATACAAGCCGTAAACACTTGCGTCAAATGTTACGTTGTTCCCTAATTGACCACGCACACCAATGTCTGAAGTAAAACCTTTTTCATCACTTATATCGGGATCAATCACATTACTAGGACTTACCGTACGGATATCATTAAAAGTAACTGATCGGTAATTTTGAGATACGTTTCCATACATTTCTATTTTGTTTGTTGGTTTATAGCTTAAACCCACACCTAATAAAACAAAATCTCTGTCCTTAATATTATTCTCAAATTGTTCATCATCAAGAATTACATTTCCAGCTAAATCAAGATTTATTTTTCTGTAAGAACCTTTGGCTTGCGTTTTTATTTTTTCGAATCTAAACCCAGGCGTAATCGAAAAGTTAGAAGTGATTTTGAAAATATTTTCTCCAAAAACTGCTAAGTTTAAATTTGGGAAAGTATAGTTAGATTGATTTGCATAGGAAGGAAATTCAGTAGCTGCTAAGTTAAAATTAGCATCACTTCCTGTACTTCCAGGACCTTGAATTCCAGTGTTTTTGGATTGGTAATATTTAGCACCAATTAAAAATGCACTGCTGTTTCCTCTTAGATTGTATCGTTTTAAATACCTCGCTTCGGCACCCCAATTTACAAAATCACCTTTAATTAAATCCCTTACAGTTCCATCAGTATCTATACTAGAAACACGATTAGAACGGAAACCTACTGTTTTTCGGCTTGCATTTAAACCAAATAATTGTAATGAGAAATCAGCACTGTTGTTGAATTTGTGTTCAAGTTTTAAAGCAAATAAATTCCAGTCTACAGCAAACCAGTTTCTAGCACGATTACTTTGTCTTGGATTTTCATTAAACATAGCATCTGTTAATCCACCACCTTGTTGTGCTAAGTAGTTGAAATAGGTGTAATCAAAATGTAGTGCTGTTTTGTCGTTGAATTTATAATTTAAATTGGCAAAATAGTTCTTACTCTCAAACTCAGAATTAGGTCTAAAGCCATCGCCTTTTTTATAATTGAAGAAAGTATAATAGCTGAATTTTCCGTTTGTACCACTTAAAGAAGTGAAATTAGTAAACAAACCATAAGAACCTAAAGTGTTTCTCGTTACTAATTCAAAAGGTTTAGTTGTTGGAGACTTTAATTTAAAGTTCACTAAACCACCAAACTGAGTTCCGTATTGTAAAGAAGCCGCTCCACGAATTACTTGGATTTCATCCAAAGCTTCGGTAGGAGGGGCATAATAACTTTCAGGATATCCTAAAACGTCGGCACTTATATCATAACCATTTTGACGGGTATTGAAATTAGAAGTTCGGTTGGGATCTAATCCGCGTCCTCCAATGCTCAATTGCAAACCACCATCTGAACTTTCGTTAATTGTTATACCTACAACTTGTGCAAATATTTGACGTGCATTATTTGTTGCTTTATTAACTGTTAAATTGTCAATGGCAATTACCTCGGTTTTTTTACCAGCATAAATCGCTGTTCCTTCAATGTCTTTAAGCTTGTGAATAGCTTGTAATTTTTGATTTTGTTTTTTTATAATGACCTCGGTAAGTTTGTTTATCTTGACTAAAACAATTTTGATTGTACTTCCTGTAGAAATACTGTTTTGCTCTACAATGCTGTAGCCTTCTTTAAAAAAGACAAAATCAAAACTAGCTGATTTCTTTTGTTCTATTTCAAAAGATCCATTTGTGTCTGTAAATAATTTAGTATTTGTAGACCTATTAAATACTTCTACTCCGGACAATTTTACTCCGTTACCATCTGTGACTACGCCAGAAATTTTATTCTGTGCAAAAGTCAATATGGGAAGTAATAAGAATAAAAACAGACTAAAATCCTTTAATGTTGTTATTAAAAGGGAGTATCCAGGTTTTGTGTTTGAAACTTTCATTTTCGTTCGCTAAATTTATTTTTGAATCTATATATTTCTGACTTAATCTTCCGTTTAATGCTACGTAGCTTTCTACATAAACTTCGGGATTATTAATGCCTTGTTGTTGATAGTAATTGTGTAGATAATGTGCATACTCTAAAATAAAATCAGGCTGAAAAGCCATTTGTTTTTCTTGAAAAGTAGTTAAAAAGTGACTGTTGTTAACAATGATTTCCTTTTTAGTAATGGCATCTCTTACGGTAAATGTTGCGTAACCTGCTTTCTCTATTAGCATGACGCGCCAAGAGAAACGAAAACCTTCTTCGGTCCAGAATAATTCATTAGGATAGCAAAAATATCTAAATGGAAACAGTAATTGCAACAATACAAAACAGCCAATAAATGTTAATTTGGCTTTAGCCAAAAAATTAAATTCTTGTATTTTTTCTTTTCCATTTTCATAGATGGCAATGCTGCTAGAACCTATTTTTGAAATGGAATTGAGTATTTTTTTATGCAAATCAGGGCTAAAGAAAATTAATGAACTAATGATCATTACATAAGGAAAAACGCCAATTGGGAATAATATTTTAGTTAAGATATGGAATACCACAACTAAAATAAAACCAAATAATCGCGTTCTTTTATAGAGTAATAAAAATACGATTCCAAGATCATATATTGCGCCTGTCCAGCTAAAAGCGTAATGTACCCAGTTTTGATTCAATAACGATCCTAGAAAAGGAAGGTTTGAGTTATTAGGCAGCCAAATTTTTAATGGCATAGCACTTATAAGCCAGTCTGAATTAAGTTTAGCCAGTCCCGCATAAAAATAGACGATGGCTAATAATAGTTTTAGAATATCAATGTTCCAAGTTGGGATTTTTTCAAAACGTATCTTCTCATTTTTATACGCATCAACAGAAAAATAACAGTTTGCGGGTAAAAATAATAATACAAAGCTGATTATTGTGATAAAATAATAATGATTGAGATAAGTGGTTTTATCCATTAATTCAATGTAGGTAAAACTCAAAAAAAAGGCGAGTATTGACCATTTGTATTTGTAACCAATAGCTACAAATAGTGCTGAAATCCCAGCTATTATAAATATGAAATAGGTGTAATTACCAATAGGTTTTACCCATTCAAAGCCATAATAGGTAAAATGGAAGTTGGGCGTAATGTAGAATTTTTGAATCCAACCATAACTCGCAAAACGAATCAAACTCAGTAGCATCATTAAACCAAACGCTAGCCTGTAAAAGGCTAGCGTTGCAGCTGAAGTATATTGTTTGAAATAATTGTGTATCATTATTGGGAGTGCTAATTATCAAAAGTCTGTTGTATTTTAGACTTTATTAATCTCCGTCACCATCAACATAATCAATAGTGATATTTAATGCTTGCATCATATCTAGTTTTGTATAAACAACATTTTGTTGTAAAACGTCGTAAGCAATAAGAATTTTAGCTTTATCAGTAGTTATCTGAGTAAAAAAGTTAGCGTTTAATGTGTTATTTGAAGCAATTATTGCTACATACTGATCATTAATAATAGTGCTTAGCTTTTGGCCACTTCGCATAGCATTTACAAAATCTAGGTAAGATTTTAAACCTTCACCAGTTGTAGTGTTGTTAAAGTGTTTTCCGTTAAAGAAATCTTGTGATGCTTGTACTGCTATATTTAGCAACTCTCTTGAAACATCTTTTTTATAGAAGGCTTCTACTTTTTCAGGAAGAGCTGTGCCAGTAGAGAAAACACCTGCAGGGATACCAATTTTTCCAGAACGTACATCCTTTTCTAAATTTTTGACAAATACGTTTGTTGTTATATTTACAGATCCACTTACTGAAGTTCCACTATTTGCAATGTAAGTAGTTCTGTAAGATGAGTTCCAGTCAGTCAAAACGGCATCGGCTGTTGTTTTTAATCTTGAAGTAACATCAGTTAAGTATTTTTGGTATTTGCCAGCATTTGCATTAGTGCTATAAAAAGTCACAATCTCAGCATCAGTAGTTCCTAAACCGTTGATTAAATAATCTAAAGCAGGAAAACCTTGTTTGTCAAATTGAGATAATAATGAAAGGTTATATCCACCAGACATAATGTTGCTTTCAATTTCAGCGGCATTAGTAGGGTAGGTATTGGCAGTTTCTTTTAAATTAAGATCTTCTGATTTCCCAAAACTATAAATGGCTACATATTGATATGCTTTATACGCTTCTAACCAAGAAGTTCTTACTGCTGCAAGATTAACTTCGTTTGCAGTTGCGTTAAAAGCGGTAATATCTGTTGCTAAGATTTGTAATTTAGCTTGATAGTTAGTATAGCTAGGGATGATAATGTTGTCAGCCCAATTTGTTAAAAGCGCTTTCCTATCAAAATTGCTTGATGCTGTTGTTTCATCGGTGCTATCGCTAGATGAACAAGCTGCAATAGTAAGTAATGCACTAAAAAATATAAATAGTTTCTTCTTCATGTTGTCTTATTTTTGGCAAAAATACAAAACCTATTGTACTTATCTGTATTTATTCTAAATTAATTTACTGTAGCAGCTTGCTCCACTGTAAAACCAAATGTTGTTGCGATTTGTGTAGAAAGGGTGTCTAGTTTAGCTCCTAAAGTATCAATATCCCATAATCCATTTGTACCACTAACCATTGAGGCTAACATAGCATCAACTTCCGTTTTTGATAAGTAAGGATTGTTAGTACCTGGTTTGTTTGTATAACGTAATGAAATAATAAAACCGTAAGCTTCAGAAAGTGCGTGGAAAGCTTTTGCCCCACCATCAGTAGTTAGTTTTCCTTTACCATCTTGTAAATAATAAACCGCTCTTACAGCAGGAACTAAGGCTAGTTTTGCTTTGATAATATCAATTTGCGCATCACGAGTGGTGTAATCATTAGCAACAATTGCAGCTCTACCAGTACGGAAAGCCAAATCAATATCTGTTTTTAAGGTATTAAAATCACTATCAGCATTTACTTGTGAAATATAACTACTCCAGTATTTTGTGCCATCTGCACCATATATGTAACCGTAAGCTTCATCCCAAGCATGCTCCATTGTTGTGTATTCCTTGTCTTCTTCAAGTACTTTATTAGTATTATTGATTTTATTACTCGCTTCGTCTAGTTTATTTTTACTTAGATAATTGTTTACAACTTGATCCATAAAACCAGCACCCATCATTCCTTTTAAAAGAACTTGTTGCGGCTCTAATCCATTTGCGGCAAATAATCTTGAACTTGAACCATCAAGGTAAGATCCTGCTAAACCAGCCGAAGCTACAGTACCTAAACTAGCTTGGTTAGCAAATGTTAATTGTGTTTCAAAAAAAGCTTGAACATTTGTTTTTTCTACCGTGCTTCCGCCGCCTAGGAATAATTCAAAATAATCTTTTGACGCTGCAGTTTTGTTTTTTAATTGCTTACCTGAAGTATTTAATTCAGTTGTAGAAAACGGATTGTTAGTATTGCTGTACATGTTAGATAGAACTGCATTGTCTACAATAGTTCCTGCAGTTGCAGCTGTTTTAATATAATTCCCCATTTCTTCTAACATCAATAATCTACTAGATTGACCAGAATAATCAACAGAGGTAACGCTATTTCTCTCGAAAGTATAGGTTGCCGGAATAGTATAATTTACAGTGGTATCATCATTGTCATTTGAACAAGATGTAATAGATAATGATGCAACAATTGCCGAAGCGAAAATTAATTTAGAATATTTCATATTGGTTATTAAGATTAAATAAAAATAATTTCCGCAAAGATATAAAGCATTTATTGATAGGCAAGTTTTGTTTAGATTATTTCTAAATAACTTTTAAACAATCATTATTAATGCTAAAAAATCCAAATAACGATACCTTAATTTAATCTAAAAATTTATTTAAAATAAATCTAAATTAGCTTTGTCAATTCAAACAAACCCTATATTTTTGCCTTAAATTTAATTATTCTAAATAATAATAATATGAAAAAAGTGGTTCTAAGGACATCCTTATTTTTATTACTTGCGACTTTTACTTTCTCTTGTAATAGTACAGATGATAATGCTGACAATATTACAACTGTGACCAAAAAGGAGGTTGTAGCAAACTATGTGAATATTGCTTACGCAAATTATAAACAAGCTTATGATGACGCTGTAGTTTTAGAGACTGCTATAAATGCTTTTACAGATGCGCCAACGCAAGCTAATTTTGATGCAGCAAAATCTAAATGGAAACAATCAAGAGAAAGCTACGGTACAACAGAAGCTTTCCGTTTTGCAAATGGACCTATCGATGATGAAAACGGACCAGAAAGCTTGATGAATGCTTGGCCATTAGATGAAAATTACATTGATTATGTAGATGGAGCAAGTGCTTCAGGAATCATTAACGATCCTATTACTTTTCCTATTATCGATAAAGCATTTTTAGAAGCTGAAAATGAAAATGGTGGAGAAAAGAATATTAGTGTAGGATATCATGCGATTGAATTTTTACTTTGGGGACAGGATTTAACTGCCCCTTCTGAGAAAAAAGCTGGATTAAGACCTTATACTGATTATGTTGTAGGAATAAATGGAACAGCTGCAAATCAACTTCGTAGAGCGGCTTATTTAAAAGTATGTGCTGATTTATTGACTGATAATCTAGAATATATGGTTAACCAATGGAAAGTAGATGGTGTTTATAGAAATACTTTCTTAGCATTATCAGATGATCAAGCAATCAAAAATATATACTTAGGGATAACAACTCTTGTTTCAGCTGAATTACCTGTTGAGCGCATGTATGTGGCTTTAGGAAATGCAGATCAAGAAGATGAACATTCTTGTTTTAGTGACAATACGCATAGAGATATTGCACTAAACTTACAAGGTGTTATCAATGTGTACCAAGGTAAATATGGTACAATTGATGGTGCTTCGTTAGAAGATTTAGTAAAACAAGTTAATGTTGATGTCTACAATGATACTGATGTTGCTGTTAATGCTTCATTGACTAAAGTAAGTGCAATTTTGACGCCATTCGATTTAGCCATTTCCGGTGGAATCGACTCTGTAGAAGGTGCTAAAGTTAACGCGGCAGTTATCGCTCTTAAAAGTTTAGGCGCTAATTTATTAGCTGGAGCTTCAAAAATTGGAATTACCGTTAACGGATAATTTAATAAAATATGTATAACTAAAGTGTCCTTTTTTTAGGACACTTTTTTCTGTTTAAAGCAATGAAGAATAATGTAAAAATTTTGGTTTTGTTGATTAGCTTTCAATTTCTTAGCTGCAGTAGTAGTGATGATAAATACATTCCGCTTACTGCTGAAGAAGGAGAGCAATTTTCAGGTGGTGAGACTACCTTTTTTAATGCTACTGAAGAGGCATTTGGTTTCTCAGCTCCTAATTTGACTTTTGAGGAAGAAGGTGATTTTGGGATAGGGAATTCCTTTTTCCGTCAAAGTTGGGTTACTGCTCCTTCTTCTACCACTGCTAGAGATGGTTTAGGACCTTTTTTTAATGCCGTTTCCTGTTCTGGATGCCATTTTAAGGATGGTAGAGGAAGACCGCCTTTAGTAGATGGTGAAACAGCGCATGGTTTATTACTTCGTTTAAGTATTTCAGGTGTTAATGCTAACGGAAGTTATTTTCCCGACCCTATTTATGGTGGACAATTACAAGACAACGCTATATTGGGACAAACTGTAAAAGGAAAGTTCAATATAATTTATCAGGATATCACAGAGACTTTTGAGGATGGAACTACGGTAGTACTTCAAAAACCGAATTATATCTTTAATAGTCTGGGGTATGGTGCATTTGCTTCAGCTATAAAAGTATCTCCTAGAGTAGCCAATCAAATGATAGGTTTAGGGCTTTTAGAAGCAATTGATGAAAGTACATTATTAAAATGGGCAGACCCTAATGATAGTAATAATGACGGAATCTCAGGAAAACTTAACTATGTCTATGATATTGCCTCTAATTCTAAAAAAATAGGTCGCTTTGGCTGGAAAGCTAACCAACCAAATGTGCGTCAACAGGTAGCAGCAGCTTTTTCTGGAGATATCGGAATAACATCGAGTTTATTTCCTGATGAAAACTGTCCGCCTGGTGTAGATTGTGATGCAATTCCTAACGGAGGCGCTCCTGAAATCACGGATCTTAATTTAAACAGAGTCGCCTTATATTCTAGTACGCTTGCAGTTCCTGCTAGAAGAAATTATACGGAGCAAAATGTTTTAGAGGGGAAAAAAATATTCGAAACAATTAATTGCACGAGTTGCCATATTGCTAAGGTGCAAACTGGAAATACGCATGCTATTACAGCCTTACGTAATCAAATTATTAGACCGTATACTGATTTATTATTGCATGATATGGGAGAAGGTTTAGCAGATAACGCTCCGGATTTTGAAGCTTCGGGAACTGAGTGGAGAACGCAGCCTTTATGGGGAATTGGTTTAATTAACACAGTAAATAAGCATACAAATTTAATGCACGATGGAAGGGCTAGAAACGTAACCGAAGCTATTTTATGGCATGGTGGTGAAGCCCAACAATCTAAAAGTAGCTTTAAAAAACTTTCGGCAACGGATAGAAATAAACTCTTAGAATTTATAAATTCGTTGTAAAACAATTAATAAGATACTACTAAAAGGGACCTGATTTAACGGTCCCTTTTTTTGTGTAAAAAAAGCAACAGTAGTAATTGGAAATATTATGCTATTTTTGCAAAAAAAAAGCGTGATTAGTTATACCCTATACGAAAACAATAAAAATGCCCAATGGGTGACTTTTGTGCATGGTGCAGGAGGGAGTTCTTCTATATGGTTCAGGCAAATTAGAGATTTTAAAAAACAGTACAATGTTTTATTATTAGACTTGCGCGGTCATGGAAACTCTAAAAATACCCTAAAAGCAGCTTTTAAACAAAAATATACTTTTTCGGCTTTAGCCAATGATATTCGGGAAGTATTAGACCATTTAAACATCGAGAAGTCCCATTTTGTAGGCATCTCATTAGGAACAATTCTCATTAGGCAATTGGCCGAAATGTATCCTGAACGTGTGCAGAGCATGATTATGGGGGGAGCGATTTTAAAGATGAATTTCAGGTCTCAAATTTTGATGCGTCTTGGTAATGCTTTTAAAAATGTCATGCCCTATTTAGTTTTATATCGGTTTTTTGCTTTTGTGATTATGCCCAAGAAAAATCATAAACAATCTAGAATTCTCTTTATAAACGAAGCTAAAAAAATGTATCAGAAAGAGTTTATAAAGTGGTTCAAACTAACCACAGAGATAAACCCCATATTAAAATGGTTTAGACAAGTAGAACTTAATATTCCTACACTTTATGTTATGGGAGAAGAGGATTATATGTTCCTGCCTTCAGTACGTAAAGTTGTTGCTAGTCATTATAAAACATCACAGCTATTTGTGGTAAAAAACTCTGGGCATGTTGTGAATGTAGAACAGCCTGTAATCTTCAATAAAGCAGTTTTACAATTTATGGGTAATACCCAATAAAAAATGCCAGCATCTAGAAGATGCTGGCACATTTAACTAACCAAAACCAAATAATAAATAACCAGTTTATTACTCCTGCAAAGTTAAACCATAAGCTTACCTATTGCTGTTAATATTGTGTTATTAGTTTGTTGTTTATACGTTAAGATTTGATCTCAACTTTTTGGTTTTTTTACTTTTTATCTTGCAAAGCAAATACTTTTTTAAGAACGTCAGAAGTTCTTGCATTTAAGTTACTTCTAATGTCTTTTTCTTCTACAGTAATCATTTTAAATACTCCATCAAGCGCTTTGTTAGTAATGTAATCTGTAATATCTGGATTTACTTTAGAAACAAATGGCAAGGTATTGTATTTATTTATAATATTTCCCCAAACTACATCAGCACCTACTTTACCAATCGAGGTTTGTACTACGGGATTGAACTTCGCATACAATGCAGTGGTTGTAGAATTTTGTAAATAACTAGTTGCAGAATTATCAGCACCCAGTAAAATACTTTTTGCATCTGTAATGCTCATGTTTTGTATTGCAGAAACAAAAATAGGTGTCGCTTCTTTTACAGCATCTTCGGCAGCACGATTTAGTGCTTTTATTCCGTCGTCAGCTAAACTACTCATTCCCATTTTACGTAAAGCCTTGTCAACCTTGACTAATTCTTCGGGCATTAAAATCTTTACGGCCTCATTTTTATAAAATCCGTCCGCCTCTGTTAATTTAGAAACTTGTTCTGTAACTCCTTTGTTCAAGGCTTCTTTTAATCCAGCAGCAATATCCAATCCCGAATTTGACCCGCTAATTTCGGTAACTTTATCAGTCGCTTTTTTAAGCAAATCTTTGAATTGTGCGGAACTAATTAAAGGAATAAACAATAGTAATAGTAGTAATTTTTTCATTTTTAATATTTTTGTATAGGTATAATCTAAAACTATGCCTTTTTAATACATTTTGATTTAATATTTTTTTGAACCACTAATTAATAAGTGTAGAATACTATTATTGGTGATTAGTTTTTGCTTTTTTTTTGTAACTCAGTTTTAACTAGTCAGTAAGTGGTGAAACCGAAATTAGCTGCTTTAATTAGCGTCTATTTCTAAGAAAATATTACTGTTTTATTGCTATATGTCATTACTTTTCTTTCGGCATGTAATTTTATGGCTCTTGCCAATACGATTCGTTCTAAATCTCGTCCTTTCATAATAAAATCCTCTACGGAGTTAATATGAGAAACTCTAGTAATATCTTGTTCAATAATAGGTCCTTCATCAAGTTCTTCGGTAACATAATGACTAGTAGCACCTATGATTTTTACTCCACGTTTAAAAGCCGAATGGTAAGGTTTTGCACCAGGAAAGGCAGGCAAAAAAGAATGGTGAATATTGATGATTTTATTCTTGTATAAGCCAATCAATTTTGGTGTTATGATTTGCATATAACGAGCCAAAACCACAAAATTTACTTCGTACTCTTGCAGTAACTCAATCTGTTTTTGCTCTCCTGCCTCTTTATTGTCTTTAGTAAAAGGAACATGGAAAAACGGAATATTAAATTGGTCTGCAATTGGTTTTAAATCGATATGATTGCTAATAATCAACGGAATTTCCACGTTTAATTCTCCTGCGCTGTAGCGCCCTAAAATATCATACAAGCAATGGTTGTATTTAGATACAAACAAAGCCATTTTTGGTTTTAAATCCTTGTTGTAAAAATCCCATTGCATATTAAAATCGTGTGCAATAGTTTTTTTAAAATCTTCTTTTATCGAAGCCAAAGAAATAGTACTATTAGTCAGTTCACTTTCAAGTCGCATGAAAAAAACGTTTTGCTCCACATCAACATGTTGGTCAATGTAGGTAATATTTCCTTCTACTTTTACTATAAAATTTGTCACTGCGGCAATAATTCCTTTTTGGTCTTTGCAATGAATAAGTAAAGTGATTTTTTGCATTTGGTTGGTTGTTTTTTGGTAATAGGTGTTAATTATTTATTGTCTTGCATAGCAAAAACCGATTGTAATAAAGGAGAAGTTCTAGAGCTAATATTTGTACGAATATTCTTCTCTTCAACAGCAATCATTTTAAAAACGCCATTCATCGCTTGAGTAGTAACGTAGTCATTCAAATCGGGATTCACTTTGTTTACAAGCGGTATACTATTGTATTTATTGATGATGTTTGTCCATACTTTATCAGCGCCTACTTTGCTAAATGAGTTTTTAATCACCGGATTAAATTTAGCATATAAAGCAGTCGATGTACTGTTTTGTAAATAAGTCGTTGCCGCCATGTTATTTCCTAGTAAAATGGTTTTTGCGTCAGTAAAATTCATGTTTGTAATCGCGCTCACAAATATAGGAGTCGCTTCTTTTACTGCGTCTTCGGCAGCGCGGTTTAGTACTTTCAATCCTTCGTCAGCAAGCGAACTTAATCCAATGCTTCTTAATCCTGAATCTACTTTTCGTAATTCTTCAGGCAAAAGGATTTTTACTGCTGCATTTTTATAAAAACCATCCGTAGCGGTCAATTTTGTTACTTGTTTCGTGATTCCGTTATTCAAGGCTTCTTTCAGTCCGCCCGAAATATCTACTGTGCCAATAGTTCCTAATCCAGGGTATTGTGTGGCGATTTGTTGTAATTCGGCACAACTAGAAAGGGTAAATACGACAACTAAAATCAATAATTTTTTCATGTTTCTTTATTTTATTTTTCAAAAATACTATTTATATCATACCGAGAAGCATATTTTTCTTTAGAAGCAGTAACTTTATGTTATATTTAGGAGCAGTTGTCCTGCTGTACGTTATATCCACTTTGCAATTGCTGAACACCAGCAATTACAAAGCGGGATGCCACTTCCATCAGGGCTAATTATCACGTTTTCTGCTTTTTTATCAACATCTCAAAGGAAGATTCTACAATCATTAAAAATTTTTGTAAATTGCACACTTAAAATTATCATATTCTCAAAATGAATCCACAAACACCGTATATTCCTAAGAATAAAGTAAGAATAGTAACTGCAGCCTCTTTATTTGATGGCCACGATGCAGCTATAAATATAATGAGACGAATTATTCAATCTACAGGAGTAGAGGTAATTCATCTTGGGCATGACCGTAGCGTTGAAGAAGTAGTAAATACTGCCATTCAAGAAGACGCCAACGCAATTGCTTTGACTTCCTACCAAGGAGGGCACAATGAGTATTTTAAATACATGTATGATTTGCTGAAAGAAAAAGGGGCAGGTCATATTAAAATCTTCGGTGGTGGAGGTGGAGTAATCTTACCTTCTGAAATTGCTGAATTGCAAGCATACGGAATCACACGTATTTACGCTCCAGATGATGGACGTTCTATGGGATTACAAGGAATGATAAATGATTTGGTAGAACGATCTGACTTCCCTACAGGTAATAAACTAACAGATGAAGTGGCGCAATTAGCCTCAAAAAATCCAACAGCTATCGCAAGAATTATTTCTGCGGCTGAGAATTTCCCAGAGGTTGCTAAACCCGCTTTAGAAGCCATTCATAAAATGAATGAAAACTGTAAAACTCCAGTTCTAGGGATTACAGGTACTGGTGGGTCAGGAAAATCGTCATTGGTCGATGAATTAGTTCGTCGTTTTTTAATTGATTTTCCAGAAAAAACAATTGGTTTAATTTCTGTGGATCCATCAAAAAGAAAAACAGGAGGAGCGCTTTTAGGAGACAGAATCCGTATGAATGCGATCAATAATCCTCGTGTTTATATGCGTTCTTTGGCAACTCGTCAGTCTAACTTAGCATTATCTAAATATGTTGCTGATGCGATTCAAGTAATCAAAGCAGCAAAATACGACATTATCATTCTAGAAACTTCTGGAATTGGGCAGTCAGATACAGAGATTATGGACCATTCGGATGTTTCATTATATGTAATGACTCCTGAGTTTGGTGCAGCAACTCAATTAGAGAAAATTGACATGCTTGATTTTGCTGATTTGGTAGCGCTTAATAAATTTGACAAACGTGGTGCTTTAGATGCCATTCGCGACGTTAAAAAGCAATACCAACGCAATCATAATTTATGGGATGTAAATCCTGATGAGATGCCTGTTTTTGGAACCATTGCTTCGCAGTTCAATGATCCTGGAATGAATACGCTGTACAAATCGATTATGGATAAAGTAGTAGAAAAAACAAGTTCCGACTTGAAATCTACTTTTGAGGTAACTCGTGAAATGAGTGAGAAAATCTTTGTGATTCCGCCACATAGAACGCGTTATTTGTCTGAAATTGCTGAGAGTAACCGTAAATATGATGAAACGGCTGTGAGCCAACAAAAAGTTGCTCAAAAATTATACGGTATTTTCAAAACGATAGAATCCGTTTCAGGTAATGTTCCTGTTATTAATAAAGTGGGAATTGATGATACATCAGTTTATCCATCGGCTATTAGGGAACAAGATGAAAACAATATTTTCCTAAACCTATTACTGAATCAATTTGATAAAGTAAAAATGGATTTAGATCCCTACAACTGGGAAGTAATTTTGACTTGGGACGAAAAAGTAAATAAATATAAAGATCCTATCTACTCGTTTAAAGTGAGAGATAAGGTAATCGAAATAAAAACGCATTCAGAATCATTATCACACTCTCAAATTCCGAAAATAGCCTTGCCTAAATACGAAGCTTGGGGTGATATTTTGAGATGGTGCTTGCAAGAAAATGTTCCAGGAGAATTCCCTTTTACTTCAGGGTTGTATCCTTTTAAAAGAGAAGGCGAAGATCCTTCCCGTATGTTTGCGGGTGAAGGTGGGCCAGAACGTACCAATAAACGTTTTCATTATGTAAGTGCTGGATTGCCAGCAAAACGTTTATCAACAGCCTTTGATAGTGTGACTTTATATGGTAATGATCCGCATGTACGTCCAGATATTTATGGAAAAATTGGTAATGCTGGAGTTTCTATTTGTTGTCTTGACGATGCTAAAAAATTATACTCTGGTTTTGATTTGGTTCATGCTTTAACTTCGGTAAGTATGACAATAAATGGGCCAGCACCCATGTTGCTTGGCTTCTTTATGAATGCCGCAATTGATCAACAATGTGAATTGTACATCAAAGCAAACGGATTAGAGAAAGAGGTTGAAGCCAAAATAAAAGCGATTTATAAAGAAAAAGGAGTGACTCGCCCGGTTTACAACGGTGATTTACCTGCAGGAAATGATGGTTTAGGATTGTATCTTCTAGGAGTTACGGGTGATCAAGTTTTACCTGCGGATGTATATAATGAAATAAAGGTGAGAACGCTTTCACAAGTACGTGGAACGGTTCAAGCAGATATTTTGAAAGAAGATCAAGCGCAAAACACTTGTATTTTTTCAACAGAATTTGCCCTACGTTTAATGGGTGACGTTCAAGAGTATTTTATTACTAATAACGTAAGAAACTTTTATTCGGTATCCATTTCAGGATATCATATTGCAGAGGCGGGTGCCAACCCAATCACGCAATTGGCATTTACGCTTTCTAATGGATTTACGTATGTAGAATACTATTTGAGTCGCGGAATGAGTATTAACGATTTTGGACCTAATTTATCCTTCTTCTTTTCAAATGGAGTAGATCCTGAGTATGCGGTTATAGGTCGTGTGGCTAGGAAAATTTGGGCGAAAGCCATGAAAACAAAATACGGTGCTAACGAAAGAGCCCAAATGTTGAAATACCATATTCAAACATCAGGACGTTCTTTACATGCGCAAGAAATTGATTTCAATGATATCCGTACAACATTACAAGCCTTATACGCTATTTATGACAACTGTAACTCGTTGCACACTAATGCGTATGACGAAGCGATTACAACGCCTACAGAAGAATCTGTACGTCGTGCAATGGCAATTCAGTTGATTATTAATAAGGAATTAGGTCTAGCCAAAAACGAAAACCCAATTCAAGGTTCGTTTATTATCGAAGAATTAACAGACTTGGTAGAAGCTGCTGTTTTATTAGAATTTGATAGAATTACAGAGCGTGGAGGAGTTCTTGGCGCCATGGAAACCATGTACCAACGATCAAAAATTCAAGAAGAAAGCTTGTATTATGAAACATTGAAACATACGGGTGAATTCCCAATTATTGGAGTAAATACCTTTTTAAGTTCAAAAGGATCACCAACAGTTATTCCAGCTGAGGTAATTCGTGCAACTGAAGAAGAGAAACAATTCCAAATTAAAACTTTAGAGAATTTGCATAAAGCAAATGCCAAACAAGTGCAAGTGCAATTGGAAAATATTCAAGATGCGGCTATTAAAAACGAAAATTTGTTTGATCATTTAATGGAAGCGACAAAAGTGTGTACGCTAGGACAAATAACAGCTGCTTTGTTTGAAGTAGGAGGACAATATAGAAGAAATATGTAAGCAGAGAATCGCTTATCCCGATTTTTATCGGGATATATATGAAATATTAAAACAAAAAAAATGCGGAAATCACTTTCCGCATTTTTTTATTGCATTAATTGAGAATTACACTTGTTGTTAGTGCTTTCCTTCTTTAATTTCTTCTACCATTTTTTTATTAAATGCTGGTAAATCGTCAGGATTTCGACTAGTCACTAATCCTTTGTCTACAACCACTTCTTGATCATGCCAGTCTGCTCCTGCATTAATTAAATCAATTTTAATAGATGGGTAAGAGGTTATTTTTCTACCTTTAACTAAACCAGCACTAATTAAAATTTGAGGTCCATGGCAAATGGCTGCTACAGGTTTTCCTGCTTCAAAGAAATCTTTAATGAATGATAAAGCATTTTCATCAGTTCTTAATTTGTCTGGATTGATAACTCCACCAGGCAATACTAATGCATCGTAATCAGTAGCTTTTACATTTTTTAACTCTTGGTCTACTTTGTAATCTTTCCCCCAATCAGTAGACGCCCATGATTTTATGCTTCCACTTTCTGGACTTACTACATCTGCTTGCCAACCTTGTTTTTCTAAATATTCTTTTGGTGAACTTAACTCTACTTCTTCAAATCCGTTTGTTGCTAAAATTGCTATTTTCTTACTCATAATAGTATAGTTTGTGTGTTATTATTTTGTTTGATATAAAATTACAAATCACTTTAAGAAACAAATCATAATAGGTTATTAAAAAAGAATTAATCTTTGTTAAAAGGAAAGTGTGTATATGTTTATGGTAGAGTAAATAAGATACAATAGCTTTTTTTACTTTGGCTCTAAGCCAAGATTTAGGAATAATAATATTGTTTTATTTGATGGTACAGGAAATTTTATAAAATAAATTATTGGTATTAATTTTTTTATTTTTTGGCGTAAAGCCTATAATATGCTGCTGTAATTGTTAGTTGTTTTGTGTGTTTTGAAACTTTGAATAGAGCGTGTACTATTTTTTGGCACAGTTAATGAATACTATCAAAAAGTAACCATTTAAATAAAAAGATTATGAAAAAGATATTTACCTTATTAGCCTTTGTGGCTGTTTTAAGTTTGCAGAGTTGTACAGTTTCGGAGGAAGTTTATGTTGATAACACTCCTAGAACTGAAGTTTTTGAAGTACCAACTTCTTTTGTAGCGGCTAACAATTATAGTAAACAAATCGTTTTTAACCCTAATATTTATTCTTCGGATGAGGTTTTAGTGTACCGTTTGTCGGGTAGCAATGTTTGGGAATTATTACCAGAATCACATTATTTTAATGATGGAAGTTTTGATTTTGGATATGAATTTGATTACACAAATAGGGATGTAACAGTGTACTTAACGGGTAGTAATTTAAAAACAGTTCCAACAAATTTTAGATTAGACCAAATTTTGCGTGTCGTAATTATCCCAGATAGTTTTGCGAAATCAATAAATAAAAAGAATTACGTAGATGTTTTAACTGCTTTGAATCTAAAAGACGACCAAATCAAAACGATTAATTTTTAAAAATATAGTTGAAGAGGAGGTATGCATATCTCCTTTTTTTATGTTTAACTTTGGTTGATTAAAATAAAAAAGAACCTTTTAAATTTTATACTTATGAAAAAAATAATGACACTTGTAATGTTAGCAGGGATGGTAATCGTTTCTGGATGTAGTGGATCAGATGGTGCTCCAGGTTTTGACGGTCAAGATGGATTGGATGGACTTAATGGATTGGATAGTGAAGTTTTTCAACTTAATAATTTTGATTTTGTGAAAGATCCTGTAGTTGGTTACACAATTTATCAAAAATTCACTCCAGTTATATTGTCTTCGGAAAATATATTGATTTATAGAAAAACAGGAACTACGACATCAAATGATCCTATTTGGCGCCTGATTCCTAATACAATAAATGCAACACAGGGTGAAGTGAAATATGATTTTGATTTTAGTAAAGAAGATTTTAGTATTTATGTTAGCGCTACTTATGATTTAGCTTTGACACCAGCCTACATTAATAATCAAACGTTTAGAATTGTAATTGTACCAGGGACTATGTCAACAACAATTGATAAAAATAATTATCTAGATGTTGTTTCCTCTTTAAATATTAATGAAAGCCAAGTTAAGGCAATTAATTTTTAATACTTTTGGATTATGTAATATAAAAAAAGGAAATCGTGAGATTTCCTTTTTTTATTTAGAGCAATTACGCCCCTTATTAAAACCTGATTCCTTTTTTTTTAGTTTTAAATTTACCTTTGATTAGCAATAAAATCCTTGTGTAATTTATAAAAACAAATTATTTTTTACTCCTAATTTCTAAATAATTCTTAGAACAGTTAATACGTGACAAGTAATTAACTCTGAATACTAGCAGAATACGATAATTGCAAAATTTAGCTATAAAATTGAGTAGGTTGGTAATTAAGACGGTTGTTTTTGATAAATGTGTAATTTTAGAAGATGTACCCTTAAAAAAAGGAGGTAAATTTCATCTAAAGTGATAATTATTCTATATTTGCACTCTATTAACGGGGGTTTAATTAAAAAAAAAATTATGTCAACAATACGTTTCCAAGCTTTAAGAGAAGCTTCAACTAGAAAACCAGTACAATTTGAAGAAACAGGCAGGAAATCTGCTATTTTCGGCTCAAATGTTTTTAATGAAAAGGCCATGAAGCAATATTTGACTTCAGATGCTCTTAAAGGAGTTCAAGGAGCGGTACAGCACGGGACTAAAATTGACAGAAAATTAGCTGATTATATCGCAATGGGTATGAAAGAATGGGCACTTGCAAAAGGTGTTACTCATTATACACACTGGTTTCAACCATTGACAGGTGCTACAGCTGAAAAGCACGATGCTTTTTTTGAAACATCTTATGATGGTAGTGATCCAGTAGAGAAATTTGGTGGAGCACAATTAGTACAACAAGAACCAGATGCTTCTAGTTTTCCAAATGGTGGAATTAGAAATACATTTGAAGCAAGAGGGTATACTGCATGGGATCCAACATCTCCTGCGTTTATATATGGTACAACTTTATGTATTCCTACTGTTTTTATTTCTTATACAGGAGAAGCATTAGATAATAAAATTCCATTATTAAGAGCATTATCTGCAATTGATGAAGCAGCTACTGATGTTTGTAAATATTTTGATAAAAATGTAAAGAAGGTTACTGCTACACTAGGTTGGGAGCAAGAATATTTCTTGATAGATAGATCGTTAGCAGAGTCTCGTCCTGACTTAATGATGACTGGAAGAACATTATTAGGACACACATCTGCAAAAGGACAACAGTTAGATGACCATTACTTTGGTTCTATTCCTACTCGTGCATTAACGTACATGAGAGATCTTGAACAAGAATGTATGTTACTTGGAATTCCAGTTAAAACACGTCATAATGAAGTAGCGCCAAACCAGTTTGAGTTTGCACCTATTTTTGAAGAGACAAATCTAGCTGTGGATCACAACTGTCTATTGATGGATGTAATGCAAAAAGTGGCTGAACGTCATGATTTAAAAGTATTACTTCATGAAAAACCATTTAAAGGAGTTAATGGTTCAGGAAAACATAATAACTGGTCGCTGGCTACTGATACTGGAGTAAATTTGTTGAGTCCGAGTAAGACACCAATGACTAATTTACAGTTTTTAGCTTTCTTTATTAACACAATTAAAGCGGTAAATGATCACGAAGCGTTGTTAAGAGCAGCAATTGCTACAGCAAGTAATGATCATAGATTAGGAGCTAATGAAGCGCCACCTGCAATTATCTCTGTTTTTATTGGAGCACAATTGACTAAAGTATTAGAAGAGTTAGAAGGTGTTACTACAGGAAAATTATCTCCTGAAGAAAAAACAGATCTAAAACTAAATGTAGTTGGTAAAATTCCAGAAGTAATTCTCGATAATACAGATAGAAATAGAACGTCACCATTTGCTTTTACAGGAAATAAATTTGAGTTTAGAGCGGTAGGTTCTACTGCAAACTGTTCTAACGCGATGACTACTTTAAATACTATTGTTGCAAAACAATTAAAAGACTTTAAAAAAGAAGTAGATTCATTGATCGAAACAAAAGACATGAAGAAAGATGATGCTATCTTCAACGTTTTAAGAGAGTATATCAAGCATTCTAAGAAAATTCTTTTTGAAGGAGATGGATATAGTGAAGCTTGGGAAATTGAAGCTGCTAAAAGAGGCTTGAGTAATTTTAAAACTACTCCACAAGCTTTGAAAGCAAGAGCATCAAAACAAGCTTTAGATTTATTTTCTAGTATGGGAATCATGAATCATATAGAGGTTGAAGCTCGTTATGAAATTGAATTAGAAGAGTACACTAAGAAAATTCAAATTGAAGGAAGAGTTTTAGGAGATATTGCTACAAATCACGTAATTCCAACAGCAATACGTTACCAAAACACACTAATTGAAAACGTAAAAGGATTGAAAGATATCTTTGGAGATGATTTTGAAAAAATTGCTAAAGAGCAAATCATAATCATAAAATCTATTTCTAAACATATTGAAGGAATCAATTCTAAGGTTCTTGAAATGACTAATGAAAGAAAGAAAGCAAATGTTTTAACAGATGCTCAGGAAATGGCTGAGGCTTATTGTGATAATGTTAAGCCTTACTTTGAAATAATTAGAGAGCACTGTGATAAATTAGAACTTTTAGTTGATAATGAATTATGGACTTTAACTAAATATAGAGAATTGTTGTTTACAAAATAATTCTTAAACAACTTTATAATTATAACCGCTTCATTATTGAGGCGGTTTTTTTGTTTTTAATAATATCAATTTTAGGAATTAATTTGCTTAATGTTAGCTCACTATTATAAAAATTTACGGGTTGATGTATAAGGGAATCTTAATGTAGTTTAAGACATAATTATTATTGATTACATTATTTTTGTTTAAATGACAATAACTTGTTTAATAGTGATAATGATTGCAGTATGTTTATTTTTTTATTGTAAATGTTGTGATAAACTTTATTTTTATTGCTCAATAGTAGATAGGTAATTGTTTTCTTATACATGATTTTTAAATAAATGCATTTCATCGGATTAGAATTGCTTTTTATCGAAAAATAGTTAATTATTTGAAAAACAAGTATTTATACGGGGGTCTTTTCTGGAATACTTTTATATCTTTGAAATGTAATAATTCGGAAAAAGTTAATCATTATGTTTAATGTTTTACGAGATATTAATGAGAGAGATTCCCAAATCACTTTTTTAGGCCTACATTAAATAAAAAAGTTTCCCCACAACTTTTTTAAAACCTACATAATAACTTGTATTAATAACCAATTAAATATATTTATTATGAAAAAAGTAATTTTAAGCGTCTCAGCGATGCTATTCGGATCGGCAATGGTTTTGGCTCAAGGAGCTCCAGTTTCTACCTATGCAGCAAATTACAGTATTGTTACAGAAACAGGTAACAGCAATTCAGCAAACATTATGCAAACAGGAGACAAACATGTTTCTGAAGTAACTCAAGACGGAATGAATTTTGGTTTTGGAGGTTTTAAAAACGAGGCATATGTTAAGCAGTCTGGAGATAATCAAAAAGCTATTATTGGATCACATGGTGATAAAAATATTGCTACAGTTGTGCAAAAAGATGAATTTAATTTAGCTACAATTGACCAAGGTGTAGGCTATGCTGAAAAAAACGAAGCTACTGCTAAACAAGATGGTTCTAAAAATGAGTCTACTCAAACACAACGCTTTGATAGAAACACAGCTTTTGTTAAACAAGATGGGGATAAAAACACCGCTTTTCAAACTCAAAGTACTTTGTCTAACTTAGCTAAAGGAAGTGAAGCTATTATTCGTCAAGATGGTAACAGAAATATGGCTAGACAAACTCAAAATGGGGAGGATAATTATGCTAAAACTACTCAAACTGGTAATTTAAATAAAGCTTGGTCTACTCAAACAGGTGATAAAAATAGCGCAATAACTAGTCAGGACGGTAATCGTAACAAAGCTTGGGCTACACAAACAGGAGACAAAAATGAGGCTATAACTAGACAATCTGGAAATGATAACTGGTCTACTATTGCTCAACTAGGTGATAATAACTTTGGTAGAGTTGTACAAGAAAACGGATTGCAAATGAGTATTGTTTCTCAAACAGGAAACAGTAATTCAGTAAACGTTCATCAAGACTAATTAATTAAATATATAAAAGAGGTAGTTTAGTAATGAACTACCTCTTTTTTTTTAAACTAATATTATGAAAACTAAAATATACATACTTTTAATTGTGTTTTCATTTTCTCAAATGGCTATTAGTCAGAATATTTTGGAGGGTATAGGTAGTGAAAAGACAAGTTCCTTAAGTGACTTTTCTAAAGAAATGAGGTTTCATTTGATATCCCAGATTAATTTTAAAAATGAAAAAAATAATCTACAAAAGGATTATTATCAAAACGAAAATTTAAATATTAATCAAATCGGTAGCTATAACTCTATTAATGTAAAAATATCGGCTAAAGTTTTAGCTCTTGATGTTTTACAAAAAGGAGATGAAAATAGATTACAATTAGATAAACAAGTTAACGACTTGAAACAAAAAGTGATTCAAGAGGGACAAAATAATACGATTAAAGATATTTCTCTATATAGGACTAGTAATGATGTAAATACAGAGTTTATTCAAAAAGGAAATAACCAGACTATCCATAACTACGGAGAAAATTCCATTTCAAAAGATATGAAGGTTATACAAAAAGGGGACGGAGCAGCTGTTTTTATTTTTAATCATAAATAAATGAATAATGAAATGGAGTAATTTATTTAATGGAATTGTAGTTTTTCTATTTACGGTAATGTGTTATTCTCAAACGACAAATACAAAAGTAAAAGCTAAAATAGAATTTGAAGAAAATGATGGGGTTATTAAAATAACTGGAACGGCTGAAAATTTGACCGAAATAGTAAAAAGTGTTTCTTATACTTCGACAGTTATAAAAAAAAATAATTCTAATAACAATTCCTCTAATAACGTACAAGAAGGTTTGTTTAGTTTAAAGGCTAATGAAAATAAAAACCTATCTACAACTCAGGTAAATTTGAGTAATGGAGATGAAGTAATTGTGTTGTTACTTTTTTATGATGAAAATAAAAAACTCATTGGAAAAGATAGAGTAGTTTTTGGTGATGAAAAAAAAAAGTAGAAGTACTACCAATTGATGGCTTTGAGCTCAGAGGAATCGTTTCAGATGAGACAAAAACTAGAATGGGTAAAGATTTCTATGATTTGTATTATTATCTCTATAATGAATATAGAATAAATTCTAAAGAAATAGTTGCAGTAAATGAAGAATTCAGCTTTTCAAGGAATACAAAAATAATGATAAGTATAAACAATGAGCTTGTTTATGAATTTTTATCTCGGCCTGATGAAGATTATCTTGATACAATGGCTAAAAAAGCAATTTATGAAACCTACCTGCATTTAAAAGATTTAGAAAAGAAAAGTGAATATTTCACTCAATACTAATTAAATATAGAAATTATGAAACTCTTATTTTCTTTATCAATATTTTTATTCTCACTATCAATATTTGCTCAGGATTTAGTTTATAAACCTAAAAATCCAGCTTTTGGAGGTGATACCTTCAATTATCAGTGGATGATTAGTTCAGCAGAATCTCAAAATAAATTTAAAGATACAAGCACTCAAGCTACAGAGCTGACTGAATTAGAGCAGTTCACAAAGGATTTGAATTCTCAGTTACTGAGTTCCGTTTCAAGGTCTTTATTCACACAACAATTTGGAACAGAAGGAATATCTGCTGGGAGTTACGTTTTTGGAAGCCTTTCTGTAGAGGTTTATCCTTCTTCGGGAGGATTAACAGTTGATATATTAGATACCAAAACGGGTGAGCAAACACAAGTAATCATACCAAATCAATAATATGAGATTATATAACTACTTTATCCTATTGCTGTTTTTTATTATTTCTAGTTGCGGAGCTTACTATAATCAACCTACAGGAGTTGAAAAAGCGGTTATTGGCGAGAGTACACCTGCAACAACATTACTAAAAGAATTGCCTAAACCTAAAGAGCCTATTGTTGTAGGACTTTATAAATTTAGGGATCAAACAGGACAGTATAAGCCTTCTGAAAACGGAAGTAATTTTAGCACTGCGGTAACGCAAGGGGCTACTTCGATATTAATTAAAGCTCTAGAGGATTCAAAATGGTTTGTACCTATCGAAAGGGAAAATATAGGAAACCTTCTGCAAGAAAGAAATTTGATTCGCTCTACAAGACAAGAATATACAAAAGACGTTGATCCTAATGTACCGCAAATAACTCCTTTGCTTTATGCTGGAGTTTTACTTGAAGGCGGAATTATTTCGTACGATACTAATATTATTACAGGAGGTTTTGGAGCAAGATATTTTGGTACGGGTGGTGCTATAAAATACAGGCAAGACCGAGTTACTATTTATTTAAGAATGGTTTCTACTGCCAATGGTAAAATTTTGAAATCAGTTTATATTTCAAAAACAATACTTTCACAAGCTATTGATCAGAGTCTTTTTAAATATGTGAGTTTTAAAAGATTATTAGAAGTCGAAACTGGATATACAACTAATGAACCCGTACAAATGGCAGTTACAGAGGCTATAGAAAAAGCAGTTGCTACTTTAGTTTTAGAAGGAATTAAGGAAGGAATTTGGGAAGCAGACGCTCCTAAACCTGAGATTGACTCTTTGCTTTTAAAATATGAAGAAGAAAATAAAGAAGCTGATGTAACGGCAATATATAATAGAGAATTAAAAGAGAGGAGATCGCGTTTCGCTATAGAAATTGCAGGAGGAGCAACGTTAATGGATGGAGATTATGAAAGTCCGTTAGTGCGACCTATGGGGCGTGGTGCTTTGAAATATTTTTTTTCGCCTTCATTTAATTTAAGTGCTTCTACAAATGTTATAGAACTTGCTAATAAAAACCTTATAGATGTAGGATACGCAACATTTGATCTTAATGCCGAATTTATTTTCTTGCCAAAAGACAAACTTACACCATATATTTTTGCAGGAGGAGGTTATGGAATGAATCGCAAATTCGAAAATCAACATGTAAAAGTGCAGTATGGAGGAGGTTTTGAATATATGGCTTCGGATAATATAGGAATTAAAATTTATGGAGAACATAATTTGAATTTTAGTGACAATATAGATTATATAAAAAGAGGAGTAAGAGATGATTTTTATTACAGATTTGGTTTGGGTTTAACTTATTATTTTCCAAATAAAAAGAATACAGTTTCTGGGAAATAAATAGAATATAATTCTCAAAAACATAGCCTTTTCAATAAACAATAATTAAAAATGATGAAAAATATTTATCTTAAAATTAGTTGCTTTCTTTTATTAATAATTTGCTCTTGTAGCGAGGAAAAATTTGCTGGTGAAGAATTTGGTGCTATAGAAGGTAAGGTGGTTAGCGCTGTAGATTTTCTGCCTATTGCTAATGTAAAGGTTTTTTCAAGTCCAAATTCTAGTATTGTTTTTACAAATGAAGAAGGCAAATTTTCAATTCCTAATATAAAAGTTGGTGATTATTCTTTTGAAGCACAAAAAGAAGGCTATTTGTCAAAATTTGAATCGGCTACTATCAATGTTGACAAAACAACTAATGTTGTATTCGAATTAAAATTATCAACAACAAATAATAAACCACCGGTTGCACCTGCGCTTGTTGCTCCACTAGATAATGTGAACAATCAGGCGTTAGAATTAGGTTTAAGTTGGACAGCAACTGATCCTGATAAAGATGTCTTAAAGTATGAAATTACACTAAGGAAAAGTAGCAGTGATGAAGTAATCGTATATTCGGATATTACAGATACAAGTTATACTCTAAAAGAACTGTCCTATAATACAAAGTACTATTGGCAAGTTTCAGCAACTGATGGAATAAATCCTCCAGTTTTAAGTGCAGTACAATCTTTTACGACACTTGCTTTTCCAAATACTCGTTTTCTATTTGTAAAGAAAATTAATGATAATAACGTTATTTATTCGGGTGATGATAATGGCAATAAACAACAACTAACTAGTTTAAGTTTGAACAGCTGGAGACCAAGGAAAAATAATCAAGCCAATAAAGTAGCATTTATTAGATCTAGCGGTGCTCAAAATCATATTTATACTATGAATCCAGATGGATCAGGGGTTTTAAAAATTACAAACTCGGTTCCTATTGCAGGTTTTAACTCTGAGTTGCTTAATTTTTCATGGAATACTTCGGGGAGTCAAATTATATATCCATCTTTTGATAAATTGTACCGTATTAATAAAGATGGAAGTGGTTTAACTAAGATTTACCAAACTACAAGCGGAAAATTTATATCAGAGTGTGACTGGAGTAATGATGGAACTAAAATTGCCTTAAAAGTTAATGATGCAAGTGGTTATAATGTTGAGGTCTTTGTGATAAATACTTCAGGTGTTGTAATTGATCAAGTACTTTCAAATTTTCTTGGAGCTGTAGGAGGTTTAAACTTTTCAGTAACGGGACAAAAAATAATTTACACTAGAGATGTGTCAGGATATGAAAATGCTAATTACAGACAGTTAGATACTCGAGTTTTTCAATATGAATTCAGTAGCGGAGTAACAACTGAAATAGGAATAGAAAAACCTATAGGAACAGTAGATTTAGATGTGCGTTATTCTCCTAATGAAGCCGAATTAATTTTTATGAATACTTCAAATGATGAATTATCAACAAAAAATATTATCAAATTTACACCATCAGTCAATAGTTCAGGAGCTTCAAGGACTATATTATTTACAGATGCAAGTATGCCTGATTGGGAATAATAAATAAAAATTGTCAAGAATACCTAAAAGCACCTATTTAAACAGGTGCTTTTTATATTATATAGCACTTATTTATAGTATTAAACCCCAATTCTTACAGATAAGCAATGCTTAATAACCCAAAAAAAATATTTACCTTTGCCAAACAACCCAGTTGCTGATTAGCGACTTACACAACTATACTAAATGAGTTCAGATACTAGCAAACGATATGCACTTAGAGGTGTGTCGGCATCAAAAGAAGATGTGCATAATGCCATAAAAAACATTGACAAAGGATTGTTTCCTCAAGCCTTTTGTAAAATAGTTCCAGACTACCTTACCCAGGACGAAGATTACTGTCTTATTATGCATGCTGATGGTGCAGGTACAAAATCATCTTTAGCTTATATGTATTGGAAAGAAACAGGAGACGTTTCAGTATGGAAAGGAATTGCGCAAGATGCATTGATTATGAATATTGATGACTTATTGTGTGTAGGTGCTACAGATAATATTTTACTATCATCAACAATTGGGCGAAATAAAAACCTAATTACTGCTGAGGTTATTTCTGCCATTATCAATGGTACCGAGGAGTTAATCAAAGAATTAGATTCCTTTGGCGTAAGCATACATTCAACAGGAGGAGAAACAGCTGATGTAGGGGATATTGTTCGTACAATAATAGTAGACTCTACCGTTACTGCACGCATGAAACGTTCTAAAGTGATTGATAATGCTAACATTAAAGCTGGTGATGTTATTGTAGGTTTGGCTTCTTTTGGTCAAGCAACTTATGAGAAAAGCTATAATGGCGGAATGGGTAGTAACGGCTTAACATCGGCACGTCACGATGTTTTTGAGAAATATTTGGCTACTAAATACCCAGAAAGTTTTGATGCAGCTGTTCCTGAAGAATTAATTTATTCAGGTCAGGTAAAATTGACTGATGCAGTTCCAAATAGTCCTATTGATGCAGGTCAATTGGTACTTTCGCCTACTAGAACTTATGCGCCTATTATCAAGAAAATTTTAGATAAATATAACTCAGAATCAATTCACGGAATGGTGCATTGTAGTGGTGGAGCACAAACAAAAATTTTACATTTTGTAGAAAAGTTACACATCATAAAAGATAATTTATTTCCAGTCCCGCCTTTGTTTCAGTTAATTCAGGAGCAATCAAAAACTGATTGGAAAGAAATGTACCAAGTATTCAATTGCGGGCACCGTATGGAACTTTACGTACCAGAGCAGATTGCGCAGGATATTATCGCTATTTCAAAATCATTTAATGTTGATGCTCAAATCGTAGGAAGAGTCGCAGCAGCCGATGCTAAGAAATTAACGATAACAAGTGAATACGGTACTTTCGAATATTAATAACAGCTATATTTTTAGGAGCTAATCCCGTTATACGCTATATCTTTTTATCTTGAATATGTTTCAGAATCCTGAAAAATATTCAAGATAAAAAGGATGCCGCTACTACCGGGGCTAAAAAATAAAACCCATGTACGAATTACTTTTTTGGAAATACCTTGAAGGAGTTTATCTCAATCATCAAGAGGTTTATCAAGCATTAGAAGTCGAACCTACAATTGAAGGTTTAGAAGCACTACCTGTTCAAGTAATTTTAAATAGAATAGCTTCTGTTTTTTCTAAATGGGAAAAAGTAGATGATACGAGTTGGAAAAATACAGCTGGAGTAGGTGCATTTCATGTGAGAACTACACCGCAAAGTATACAGATTGATTGTTATGGAACTGAAGGCAAAACAATGGACAAATTGGTAGATATCATGGACGAATTTAAATGTCCTTTATACGATCCACAAGTTCCAGAACGATATGATGAAATGAGCGAATAGTTAGTTTTATTTATATAGAAAGGGACACTAAAGGAATAAAGTAATTTATTCCTTTAGTGTCCCTTTTTTTCTTTAATGCTATTGATAAAAATGAGTATTATTGTAAAACTAAACAATATATAAAATGGATTTTAATTTCATGCAAAACACTATTCTTGAGGACGATGTGGTTATACTACGTCCGCTTCAAGAAACCGACTTTGATAATCTGCTTCCTTTTTCTATAAACGAACCTGATACGTGGTTTTATTCTTTAGTTAGAGCAAACGGAAAAGAAAATTTAACACAATATTTAAAATCAGCTGTACAAGGAAGAGACAATGAAAGTGAGTTTCCTTTTATTGTTTTTGATAAAAGAACAAATTCCTACGCAGGAAGCACGCGGTTTTATGACATTAATTTTCAGTATAAAACATTGCTTTTAGGTTTTACTTGGTATGGAGAACAATTTAGAGGAACAGGTTTAAATAAACACTGTAAGTTTTTATTACTACAATATGCTTTCGAGAGCTTAAATATGGAAAGAGTGGAGTTTAGAGCAGATAATAGTAATACTAGAAGTATTGCTGCAATGAAAAGCATTGGATGTGTAGTTGAAGGAGTGTTGCGCAATCACATGCCTACTCATGGTAGCGAAATAAGACGTGATAGTATTGTACTCAGTATTTTAAAAAAGGATTGGTTTGAGTCAGTAAAGCAAAAATTAAAAGCTTCATTAGTATAAGCATTTTAACAAATCCTTTTTCAAAACTATATTTGTAGTACCATCATACAGTGATTATTTGATTAATTATATATCGTATTTGTGAAAAACTTTACGAACTTTGCAGTCGAGTAATTGACTCAGCTTTTAATAGAAAATACAATTGTATTTGGGGTGTTGAATAAAACAAAATTAGAAAAACAAAAAGCAAAAGATGAAAATAAATTTAAAAAACGGAATAGATAAACTCATTTTCGGAATGAAGCAAAACGATGTAATTGCTGTTTATGGTAAGCCAGATAGAAATTATAAAGATGAAGATGATAATGTTATTTTTGCTTACAATGCACAAAAAATCCGATTAACATTTTATCAAGAAGAGGAGCTTAAGCTAGGTTACATGGTTGCTTCAAGCCCTGATTTAGAATTATTCGATAATAAAGTTATTGGAAAACAAATCAAAGAAATTAAGAAAGAACTGTCTAGAAAAGGTGTTGCTAAATTCACACAAGAAGAGTTTGATACTTTTGAAAATTATTTTAATGAAGACAACTGGTTTATTTTACAAACTGAATTTGATGAGGTTGTGAAATTCGAAATTGGTGCTATCATCAATGATAAAGATCAATTTGACTGGAAATTCAGTAAAAAATAATTAAAGTTATACTAATTCTAATACAACTTAATTTTTATCAAATCATGAGCAGTCGAGATGCACTAGTGGTTTCGACTCCGTTCAAACTTAAAATTAGAATGTTCTATAAATAGTAACGTATTAAAACATTAATCAGTTTACTACTAAATAATCAGTAACAAGAAACCCGATATGCAAAGATACATATCGGGTTTTTTATATAGTAGTAAAAGACAGTTATTGTTTAGGAGCGGGTTGTTTATCAAATAGCTCTAATTCAAAAATCAAATCTGCATTAGGGGGAATTACACCTCCAGCGCCTCTTTCTCCATATGCTAATTTAGCAGGAATAAAAGCGATTAATTTATCTCCGTAAGACATTAAGCTTAATGCTTCTATAAAACCAGGGATCATGCCTTCCTTACGTCCAGCTTGAAAAGGGAAAGCATTGTAACCGTTTAATGCGGCTCTTTTTTCGTCAAACTTTCCGTAAGTTTTGTTTACATCTTCATAACTACTGTCAAATAAGTTTCCGTCTTCAAAGTAACCTGCGTAATGAAAGTAAAAAGTATTTCCGTCTACTGGTTTGACTCCTGTTCCTTTTTGGATGATTTTATATGTCAACCCTGAATCAGTTGTTGTTGCGCTAGTTTTAGTAGTAGTAAAGTAAGCTAACTTTGCCGCAACTACAGGAGCGAATTTTTCCTTATAAGCTTTTTCTTTTTCAAGTTCAAGTGCTGCTTCTTTCTTTTGTTTTTCTTGTTCTAATACCGCTTCTTTTTTTGCATCTTCTGCTTTGTTGTTAAAGTAAGTTTCAAAAACTTTAGGAGCATCAAATTTTCTAGCAAGAGAGCCTTTGCGCGTAATGGTAACTTTAGTCATTACATCATTTTGCAAAATTTTATTAACAACATCCATTCCGCTTATAACATGACCAAAAATAGTATGGCGATTGTCTAGCCATGGCGTGTCTTTGTGCGTAATGAAAAATTGACTGGAGTTACTTGCAGGTCCTGAATTTGCCATAGCAAGAATTCCACCTTTATCGAATTTTAAATCAGTAAATTCGTCTTTAAAAGCATATCCTGATCCACCGGTTCCGTTTCCTTGAGGATCTCCAGTTTGAATCATAAAGTCGTTAATAACACGATGAAATTTTAAACCATCATAAAACGGTTTGTTTTTTAATTTAGCATCAGTAACAAAAATGTTTTTTCCTTCGGCTAAAGAGATGAAGTTAGCTACAGTAATAGGTGCTTTTTGATATTCTAAAACAAGTAAAATATCTCCTTTATTAGTAGAAATTGTTGCAAAAATACCATCAGCATCTTTCTCGTTTTTTACAACTGAATTAGTAGCTGCTTTACCTGTAGCTACTTTTTTTGTAACCTGTGCTTGCATATTTACTATTGCTAAAAATACAAGACCTAATAATCTTAATTTCATTATTATGAGTTTAAAAATAATTAATTCTAATTTATTGTGGAGTCACTTCCATCAATTCTATTTCAAATATAATATTAGCATTAGGCGGAATAACATCACCAGCGCCACCAGCACCGTAAGCTAAATGTGCAGGAATAAATAATATTGCTTTTTCGCCATAAGATAATTTTTCTAATCCTTCAATAAAACCAGGGATCATACCTTCTTTACGTCCCGCTTGAAAAGCAATTGGTTGGTATCCATTTTGAGCAGCTCTATTTTGATCGAATTTTCCAAAAGTTCTCGCTACATTTTCAATACTACTATCAAAAAGTTGGCCATCTTCTAGGAATCCAGCATAATGAATGAATACTTGTGTTCCTTTGGGTGGTTTTTTATTAGCTGTTTTTTTAGTAATTACATATTGAAGACCCGTAGAAGTTTTTGAAACTTTGCTTTTTAAGGCATTAAAATACTTTACTTTGTCTTCACGAACGTCTTTATATTTCTCGTCGTAAACTTTTTTATTTTCTGCATCAGCAGCTAATTTTTTCTTTTGATTTTCTGATTCAACAGAGAAGTAATCGTAAAATGTTTTTACGGCATTGAATTTTTTTGCCGCCTCACCATTTCTGATAATTGTTACTTTATTGATGTAGTCATTTTGTTGAATTTTATTAACTACTTCCATACCTTTTTCTACAACATGACCAAAGATAGTGTGCTTACCATCTAACCAAGGTGTTGAAACATGTGTAATAAAAAACTGACTGCTGTTTGTTTCAGGACCGTTATTAGCCATAGCTAGAACGCCACCTTTATCAAATCTTAAGTCAGAGAATTCATCTTTAAATTTATAACCTCCATCACCAGATCCCGTTCCAAGAGGATCACCAGATTGTATCATGAAATCGTTAATAACACGGTGAAATTTTAAACCATCAAAAAAGGGCTTTCCTTTAAGATTGTTATTGGTAACAAAGTCATTTTTACCTTCAGCAAGAGTAACAAAGTTAGCCACAGTAATAGGGGCTCTTTTATAATCTAAAGCAACAATGATTTCTCCTTTACTAGTTTCTAATTTTGCATAAAGACCATCAGGAAGGTTGCTGTTATCATCTTTACAAGAAGATAAACTAACGATTGCGAGTAATACAAATAGGATTCTTTTTTTCATATCTAAAAAATATTAACTTATTTTAAAGTGTCTTTGGGTTGGTTTGTAGTAGTTTTTTTTGGGGTAACTGTAGGTTTTATAGTTATTTCATTAATAGTTTTTTTTACTGAAGGAGTAGCAGTATTAGGAGCAATAACCGTTTTTTCTACTGTTTTTTTCTTAGCACTAGCTTCGGGTTTGAAATCGTTTAAAGTTACAGTGACTATTAATGGTTGATTTGTTCCTATTTTTTTATCATCACCGTGATAGCCATATCCCATGTGTGAAGGAAATAAAAAGTTTACTTTCTCAGTTTTATGCATTAATTTTATACCGTCTCTTAATCCCATCATTATTTCTTGCTTGTCAACATAATAAGTTTGTGGTCTTAATTCAAGATCAGAATAAATAACATTGCCTTGTAAATCTTTTATTTCGTAATCAAAATAAGCAACGTCACCTTTCATTGGTGTTAGTGTATCTAATGTGTTTTTGGTATCGTAAGAATACCAATATCCTTTTGCTGATGATAAATAAGTTACTTGAGGACTATTTTTCATTACCTCTTTTATCAAATCCTCCTCTGAAGCAACCAACTTTTTATTTCTTATGATTGATTTTTTCATAAAAGCTCCTGAAGAATGTGAGATAGGTCTTCTTGCTTCCTGATGTTGTTTACAGCTAGATACGATGAGTACTAAAAGTATTGTAATTGCAATTGATGATTTAAATTTCATGTACTATATTGTTAGATGTGCTACTAAATTTTCAAATTTAACAATAGTTTCTTCCATAGAAACTTCTGATCTTCCGCCTGCAGCATTGCGATGTCCACCACCATTAAAATGATCTCTTGCAAATTGATTTACATCAAAATCTCCTTGTGAACGGAACGATATTTTGATTATTTTTTCATCGGTATTTTCAATGAAAATTGCTGTAAAAACAATTCCTTTTATACTCAAACCATAATTTACAATTCCTTCAGTATCTCCTTTTACATATTCAAAAGAATTTAATTCTTCTTGGGTAAGTGTCGTGTATGAAGTATTATGATGAGCAAGTACTTTCATGTTTTGAAGTGCTCGTCCCAATAATTGTAATCTTTGATAGGAACTATTCTCAAACAGTAAATTTGGGATTTTAGTATTTTCAACACCTAAATCTATTAATTCAGCTACAATGCGATGGGTATTACCAGTTGTTCCTGGAAAACGAAAAGAGCCAGAGTCAGTAAGGATTCCTGTGTAAATACAAGTACCAATAGTTTTATCAATAGCGTCTTTCTTACCTAAAAAATTAATGAAGTTATATAGCATTTCACAAGTAGATCCAAAACCAGTGTTTGAATAAGTGTAAGCCGCATAATCATCAGGTTTTTGATGATGATCAATCATAATGTATGTTGATTTTAACTCGGTTAATACTTTCTCCATTTCGTTACCTACGCGGTGAAAAGCATTAAAGTCAAGAGTAAAAACTAAATCAGCTTCTTGTAATATTTTAGTGCAGTTTTCTTTGTCTTTTTCAAATATTTTAACTGTTTCTGAACCTGGTAACCAAGCCAAGAAATCTGGAAATTCATTGGGAGCAATCACAACTGCTTCGTGATTGTATTTTGATAAAAAGTGGTATAATCCTAAGGTTGACCCCATGGCATCACCATCAGGGCTTCTGTGAGGGATGATAACAATTTTTTTTGGTGTTGCCAGTAGCAACGCGATAGCTTCAATGTCTTGTATTTTCATAGTGTGCGAAATTACATTTTTTTAATGTAAAGTTGGAATTCATTTGTAAATAAAACCCTTTTTTTAGCGTTAAAAAAGGTCTAATTTTTTTCTTTTAATTTTTTCGTATAAATGGTATTTAGCGCCTTTAACTATCTGAGCATGGTAAATACCTACAGATCCAGAGGACAAATAGGCAATAAAACAAGCGGTTCCTATGTAGATACCTGATTGAATCCCGAATAGTTCGAGTCCCATAACTGTGCAGGCAATAGGAGTGTGTGTGGCTCCAGAAAAAACTGCTACAAACCCCATTCCAGCTAATAATGCAATAGGCAACGGAATAAATAATGACAAGGCGCTTCCTAATGTGGCTCCAATGAAAAACAGCGGTGTGACCTCGCCACCCTTAAATCCTGCGCCCAAAGTAAACCCTGTAAAAAGAATTTTTAGTAAAAAATCATAATAGTTGCTTGGAGTAGAAAAAGACTCAACAATCATAGGTACTCCGAGTCCAATATATTTTGTAGTTCCTATAAAGTAAATAGTAAACGCTAAAACGGTCCCTCCTATAAAAGGTCGTAATGGTGCATATTTTATTTTTTTAGTGAATAATGCACCCCAATAATGCGTACTTCGTGAAAATAACATTGCAGCTAAACCAAATAGGATACTTACTGGAATAATCCAAAGAAGTATTTCAAAATTAAAATCAGGTACATTAGGAATAGCATAATGTGTGTGCTTTACCTGCCAAATGTCGACCGTGTAATAAGCAAAATAGGCAACTATAAAAGATAGAATAGTACTTTTAAGAGTGATTTTGCTAAAATACACTACTTCTAAGGCAAAAATTGCACCTGCTAAAGGTGTTCCAAATACTGAAGCAAAACCAGCACTAATTCCTAATATGATAATTGTTTTTCTTTCGGCTCCGTCTAGTTTAAAAAGAGATGTGAATTGGTCTGCTATCGCGCCTCCCATTTGTACAGCAGTTCCTTCTCGACCTGCTGAACCTCCAAAAAGATGTGTTGCAATCGTTCCAAAAAGCACTAAAGGTGCCATTATAAAAGGAATTTTTGCTTTTGGCTTATCGTATTCTTCTAAGAGTAAATTATTGCCTCTTACAGCAACTGCTCCATAATAATAGTAGCTCAAACCTATCAGTAAACCAGCTATTGGCAGCAGCCAAATAATCCAAATAGTATTGGCTCTAATTGTTGCCGCCCACTCAAGCGAAACAAGTAAAAAAGCAGATGCTGATCCTGAGAAAAAGCCTATCAATGCACAAATAAGCAGCCATTTAAAGACCGATAAAAGGGTGTTTTTTATTTTAAGTAAATTCATTTGTTAGTTTACAAGAATTGTAATCTTGTTATTTTAAAGGAGTATTTACAATCCTTTATATTGTTTTTATGCTATTACTGCCGTGAATTCTATTTCTACAAGATATTCGGGTGCAATTAATTTACTTACTTCGTAAAAACCTGTTGTAGGTTTGATGTCTTTAAAGTAGACAGAATGCGCTTTGGCGACAGCCTCAAAACTAGTAATATCTGTTGTGAAGATTCTTGTTCTAATGACATCTTTCATGCTTACGTTTAAATCTTCAAGAACTACAGCTACTCGTTCCATGATATTTAAAGTTTGTGCATAGGCATCAGTAGCTTTTACTTTGTCATTGTCAACAATAGCAACTGTTCCAGAAACTTCTACAATGTTGCCGATCCTTACAGCACGGCAATAACCCATTTTGTCTTCCCAGGGTGATCCAGTAAGTATGTTTTCTCTTTTCATTGTGTTTTATTTTAGCTTATTTTTAAAGCAAATTGATTCAAAAACAATTTTGGTATATTTTTTGCAATTTAGGAAAAAAACAACAACGATTTGTTATTCTGCTGGTTGATTTAATGGCATTATTTAGCTTGACTTTACAATCAGGGAATAATAATCACTAAAAAAGACTGTTATAATAGTAAGTTAAATTATATGTGGATTTGTTGATATATAATTTTGGTTTTTTATTTTTAAAAAAAAATAGTTCAATACCATTCAATATAAAGCATCATGAAAAGAATACTTTTTTTAATTCTACTAATAGGTACAACCGCAATGGGGTATTCTCAGAACGAGTTTAGCAGTAAATTTAAAGCTATTCCACCAGTTGATAATGGTTATAAGGCTAAAAAAACGATTCCGCCAACTAATGAACCTCCGGTTATTGTAGCGCCCAATGTTTTTAAAAAACCAGATCCTTTTACACCGCCAAGTACTAATTTTCAAATAGGAAAACCCGCTCAAATGACGATGACTCCTAAAAACGATTTTGTAAACCCAGGCGATGCTATTGTAGAGAAATTAAATAAGAAAGAAGACAATCCGGAAGCTATTGTTTATAGAAAGAATCAAAATCTTGGTGATTTTAAAACAAATTCAACAACGGCAAAAGTATTGTATCGTGATGCCGCGTATGTTGATGGGGATCAAATTAGAGTATATCTAAATGACAAAGTGATTCAGTACCAAGTGAATCTTGATAGTGAGTTTAAAGGATTTGAGATTGAATTACAAAAAGGGTTCAATAAAATTGACTTTGAAGCTTTAAATCAAGGAAGCTCAGGGCCTAATACCGCTGAATTTAAGGTTTATGATGACAAAGGAGGATTAATATCTGCTAGTCAATGGAACCTAGGTACTGGATTTAAAGCGACAATAATTTTAGTTAAAGAGTAATTGTTAATTAAAAAGGATCAGCAGTAACTCTAAAATTCATGTCAGCTTTTATAGTTACGTCTTTAGTAACGGTTTCTTTTAAAACTGCTTCTGTGCGAATTTTATAACTTGAAGCTTTAATGTATTTGTCAAGTTTAGCCTCAGTAGAAATTAATTGTATAGTATTATCAGTAGTATTTATATTGTCTAAATAAGCTAATTCAATTTCGTCATTTGCATCTGTAGATATGTATAAATGAACTGATTTTAAAAAGCTAAAACTTTTATCAGATGGATCTGTTATAGTAAGAATTAAGTCTTTAAGTTTAACTTCTTTTACTAAGTTAGCTTTTGTTTTATTGTTTTCAAATTCACTACTTGAATTGGTTGTAATATCAGGAGTGCTAATTTCAAAAGGTGTTCCTAGAGGTAGGTTACTGTCAATTTGTATGCTAGTACTGTTAGAGATTGTAAAGGTTAACAGTTTGTCTACAATGCTACATGAAATTACAAATAAGGATAAAAGGAGAGTTATTGCGTAATTTTTTATTTTCATAATATGATTTTGAGCTGTTTAAGCAATTGTTAATAAAAATTTTTATTTTACAAAAGTAGTCTTTTTAATAATAGTGCTTAAGTCGTGTTGCTAAATTAGTATTAGAACTTGTTAGCGGTTTTGTTTTTTGTAATGAATTTCAGTTGTTTAAGACTTGTTTTTTACTTAAAACCTAGTGTTGGAAAAAAAATTCAATTTTTTCAAAATTCAATTTTCCAATTCAAAATATAAAAAGTATTTTTGCGCATGCAACACAACGTACTTATTTTAGATTTCGGATCGCAATACACTCAGCTTATTGCGCGTAGAGTTCGCGAATTAAATATATTCTGCGAAATTTTCCCTTATAATCACATACCTAGTGATTTATCCAGTTATAAAGCCGTAATTCTTGGTGGAAGCCCCTTTTCTGTTCGTGGAGAAGATGCTCCCCATCCTGATTTATCTCAAATTAGAGGAAAATTGCCTTTACTAGCGGTTTGTTATGGCGCACAATACTTAGCTCACTTTAGCGGTGGAGAAGTAGCGGCATCAAATACTAGAGAATATGGTAGAGCTAATTTGTCTTTTATTAAAGAAGACGAGATATTCTTTGAAAATGTTTCAGTGAATAGTCAAGTTTGGATGAGTCACAGTGATAGTATAAAAGCTTTGCCTACTAATGGGGTAAAACTAGCGAGTACTCATGATGTAGAATTTGCTGCTTATAAAATAGAAGGCGAAACTACTTATGCGATTCAATACCACCCAGAGGTTTTTCACACCACAGATGGTTCAAAAATGTTAGAGAATTTCTTGGTGAAAATTGCCGAAGTTCCACAAACATTTACACCAAATGCTTTTGTTGAAGAAATGGTTGCTGAGTTAAAAGAGAAAGTAGGAAACGATAAAGTTGTTTTAGGACTTTCTGGTGGAGTAGATTCTACTGTAGCAGCAGTTTTATTACATCAAGCTATTGGTGAAAACTTGTATTGTGTTTTTGTAAATAATGGTTTGCTTCGTAAAAACGAATATCAAAGTGTACTAGATCAGTACAAGGGAATGGGCTTAAACGTTAAAGGAGTAGATGCGGGAGATCGTTTTTTATCTGAATTAGCGGGAGTAAGTGATCCTGAAACAAAACGTAAAATTATAGGAAGAGTTTTTATCGAAGTTTTTGATGATGAATCACATCTTATCGAAGACGTAAAGTGGTTAGCTCAAGGAACGATATATCCGGATGTTATTGAGTCGGTTTCTGTAAAAGGACCGTCAGCAACTATAAAATCACATCATAATGTAGGTGGTTTGCCTGATTACATGAAATTAAAAATTGTAGAACCTCTTCGCATGCTTTTTAAAGATGAAGTACGTAGAGTAGGGGCTTCATTAGGAATTGATCCTGAACTATTAGGAAGACATCCTTTTCCAGGTCCAGGATTATCAATTCGTATTTTAGGAGATATCACTCCAGAAAAAGTGCAAATTTTACAAGATGTAGATGCTGTGTTTATTGATGGATTAAAATCTTGGGGATTGTATGATAAAGTTTGGCAAGCAGGAGCAATATTACTTCCTGTAAATAGTGTAGGGGTAATGGGGGATGAGCGTACTTATGAAAAAGTGGTTGCGCTACGTGCGGTAGAATCTACTGACGGAATGACGGCTGACTGGGTGCACTTACCTTATGAGTTTTTAATGAAAATCTCAAATGACATTATAAATAAAGTAAAAGGAGTAAATAGAGTAGTATATGACATTAGCTCTAAACCACCAGCGACTATTGAATGGGAATAATAAATTTTTAGTTATATATAAGGTTTTTTGATCTCGAATTTCCTTAATTTTATAAACGGTATCAAGTTTTTGGAATAAAATTTGATACCGTTTTCTTATCTTTGACTTAATAATTTTTAAATAAATAAAATGAAATATTTTTTTGCTACTTGTGCTACATTTTTGTTTTTTGCCGGAACTGTTTTCTCGCAAAACAAAACCTTAACTCATAAAGTAGAGAAAGGGGAGACAATCAATCAAATTGCACAGAAATATCAAATTACACCGTTTGATATTTATCAATTAAATCCAGATGCACAAAGCGGACTAAAATTGAATACGGTTTTGTTGATCCCTAATAAAAAAGAGGCTGGTGTAAGTGTGCAAAAGGTGAAAACTGTTCCTTCTTCTGGATCAATAACACATATGGTTATTGCTAAGGAAACACTATACGGGATCGAAAAACAATATAACATTTCTGATGCCGACTTGAAAAAAGCAAATCCAGATATTGAAATTGATGGATTGAAAATAGGAATGCTTTTGACTATTCCTTCAAAACATCCTACTAAAGCTGCTGTTAAAAAAGTAGAAAAAGAGACTACGAAACAAGAACAAGCGGTATATCATGATGTATTACCTAAGGAGACTAAGTATTCTATAGCGCGACAATATGGAGTTACAATTCAACAAATTGAACAGCGCAACCCTGAGGTTGTAGATAACTTACCTATTGGATATAAATTATTAATCAAAGGCAATCCTTCACAAACTATAAATGAAGTTAAGGCTGTAGCAAAAGAGGAAATTACAGATTTAAAAAATGCCGCTATTGCAAAAGATACTGTAGTTAGTTATATCGCATATGAAGTTCAGCCAAAAGAAACACTTTATAGTCTTTCAAAAATGTTTGATATTTCGCAAGAAGAGTTAATAAAGCTAAATCCAGAATTAAATAATGGTGTTGATATTGGTATGCTTTTAAAAGTACCTTCAAAAATTGCTGCCGTTACTCAAGAAAAAAAGGAATATGTTTCCTTAAGTAAAAATATTGCTGAAGGGAGGCGTAAAAAAATGGTGTTATTACTACCTTTTAATGTTTCAAAAATTGAAGGAGATACCATAAATTCAGCTTACAGTAGATTAAAAAAAGATAAGTTTTTAAACATGACTCTTGATTTTTATGCCGGTGCATTAATTGCAATTGATTCAGCTAAAACATTAGGTCTTCCTATTGATGTAGAAATTTATGATTCTCAAGAAAGTAAAAACAGCTCTAATGTTGCGGCTGTAATTAGAGATAATAAATTACAAAATGCTAATGCTATCGTAGGACCTTTTTATCAAAGTAATGCCGAAGTAGCTGCTCAAGCAGTAGGATTGAATAATGTCCCAGTTATATCGCCACTTTCTAAAGATGTAGGTAACGCTTATGCAAATTTATACCAAGCGGTACCTTCAAATGAAGTTGTTAAGGGGACAATGTTTGACTATATGCGTGCTCAAAACGGAAATATAATGGCTGTTGTTGATAAAAAGAAAGAATCTATTCTTCAATATTTAAGAGATAATCAAAAAAATGTTCCTCTAGTGGCTTTTAAAGATAATGGTAGTGTTTCTGCAGAAAGTTTAAAAGGAATGTTGGTAAAAGACCGTATGAATTATGTTGTCATGGAGACAGCTAATACTTGGATGATTAAAACAACAATTGCTGCTATGATAAGTGCAATGCCTGCTTATCAAGTACAATTAGTGATTTTGGAACCTAATGAAACATTGGATTTTGAAGAGGTAAAATTCTCAAACTTAACGAAGTTAAAGCTGATGTATCCTTCGGTAATTCGCGACTGCGTTACTCCTGAAGCTGCTATTTTTGATAAAAAATTTAAAAGCGCAAATAATATTTATCCTAGTGATTATGCTACTCGTGGTTTTGACGTTACCTTTGATACAATGATGCGATTGGTTCAAAATGTAAAATTTGAGCAAACTGTAAAAGTTGCTGCAACTGAATTAGTAGAAAATAAGTTTGAATATTATAAAAAAGAAGATGGTGGATACACTAATAAAGGGGTGTTTATCATGTATTATGACACGGACTTAATTATAAAAGAAGCTAAATAATGACTTCAAAAGTAACTTATTTAGGTGATTTAAGAACGTCATCGATTCACGTTCAATCAGGAAGTGAAATAATGTCAGACGCTCCTTTAGATAACAATGGAAAAGGCGAAGCTTTCTCACCTACTGACACTGTAGCGAATGCATTAGCAAGTTGTATGATGACTATCATGGGAATAAAAGCAGGTGATTTATCGGTTGAGATGGCTGGTACTACTGCTGAAGTAACTAAAATAATGAACGCTGAGCCTAGAAGAATAGGAGCTATTGAAATTATTTTTAATTTGGTTGGAACCAATGATCCAAAAAATAGAGCGATTCTTGAAAGAGCCGCTTTGACCTGTCCTGTTTTTTTAAGTTTAAATCCAGATATCGAAAAGCGAATTTCTTTCAACTGGAAATAATATGAATTAACAACAAGAATTGAGAAACAAGAAGTAGTGACTTTATTGTTTGTTGATTCTTGTTTTTTTATAAATAACAATGGATCAAAATCAAAAGGAATTAATAAAATTAGCACATACAAAAATGCCCTTCGGTAAATACGAGGGGCGTTTTCTTATAGATTTACCAGAGTATTATGTCGTGTGGTACCATAATAAAGGATTTCCTAATGGTGTTTTAGGAGATCAATTGCGATTAATCTATGAGTTGAAGTTAAACGGATTAGAAGAATTGATTCGGAATATTAAAAAAAGATATCCCAAAGGGCTTTAGTGAAAGTAAATAATTGCTATTTACCTCAAAACTTGTTCGTTAATCAATTGACAATTTTCTAAATTATCTCTTTTTTAAATTAGCATATTCTCAATTTATAATCGTATTTTTGCCAAGTTTTTTACACAACTACAATACAAACAACAACATAATGAATCAAACAAAATATATCTTTGTTACCGGTGGTGTGACTTCTTCTTTAGGGAAGGGGATTATAGCAGCATCTTTAGCAAAATTATTACAAGCAAGAGGGTACAGGACCACAATTCAAAAATTCGATCCTTATTTAAACGTTGATCCAGGAACATTAAATCCTTATGAACATGGGGAGTGTTATGTGACTGATGACGGTGCTGAGACTGATTTAGATTTAGGTCATTATGAGCGTTTTTTAAATGTACCTACTTCTCAAGCTAACAATGTAACTACAGGAAGAATTTATCTTTCGGTTATTGAAAAAGAGCGTAGAGGAGAATTTCTAGGTAAAACGGTACAGGTAGTTCCTCACATCACTAATGAAATTAAAGACAGAATGCAATTACTTGGTAAATCAGGTGATTATGACATTGTGATTACTGAGATTGGTGGGACTGTAGGGGATATTGAGTCATTACCATATATTGAATCTGTTCGTCAATTAGTTTGGGATATGGGTGAAAATAATGCTATTGTTATTCATTTAACATTAGTGCCTTATTTAGCTGCTGCGGGTGAGTTAAAAACAAAACCTACACAACATTCTGTGAAAACTTTAATGGAAAGCGGTATTAAAGCTGATATTTTAGTTTGTAGAACAGAGCACGAAATTTCAGATGAAATTCGTAATAAATTGGCTTTGTTTTGTAATGTAAAAAGAGAGGCTGTAATTCAATCTATTGATGCAGATACAATTTATGAAGTACCTAATTTAATGCTTGAAGAAGGATTAGACTTAGTGGCTTTAAAGAAATTAGACTTGCCTAAAAAATCAGCTCCAGATTTAAAAACTTGGAACACTTTTTTGAAAAGATTAAAAAATCCTAAACATACTGTAAATATTGGTTTGATTGGGAAATATGTAGAAATGCAAGATTGTTACAAGTCAATTTTAGAGGCTTTTATTCATGCAGGAGCTACTAATGAGACTAAAGTAAATGTTATTTCAATACATTCAGAACATATTGATGCTTCAAATGTAGCTGAAAAATTAAAAGATCTAGACGCTGTTCTTGTTGCGCCAGGTTTTGGTGAAAGAGGTATAGAAGGTAAGATTGAAGCGGTACGTTATGCACGTGAAAATAAAATGCCATTCTTCGGGATTTGTTTGGGAATGCAAATGGCAGTGATTGAGTATTCAAGAAATATTCTAGGCTATGCTGATGCAAATTCTACTGAGATGAATGAAGCGACTAAGCATCCAGTTGTAAACTTAATGGAAGAACAAAAAACAATTACTGATAAAGGTGGGACCATGCGTCTTGGTGCTTGGAAATGTAATATTAAGCCAGATACGTTAGCTTATAAAATCTATGGTAAAACGGATATTACAGAGCGTCACCGTCACCGTTATGAGTTTAATAGCGCTTACGCAGATGAATTACAAAAAGCAGGTTTAATTGCTTCTGGAGTGAATCCTGACACAGGTTTAGTAGAGATTGTAGAGATTGAAGATCATCCTTTCTTTATAGGAGTACAGTACCACCCAGAATATAAAAGTACAGTAGCAAATCCGCATCCTATTTTTGTGAATTTTGTTGCAGCAGCTGTAAAAGCTAAGAAAAAATAATTTTAGAATACGCATATATAGTAATGCCTAATTGAGCTTGTTATCAAGCCAGGCTATAAATAATAATTGAATATAATGGAACAAAAAAAGTTTGACCCTAATTCGTTAATTGGTTTTGTATTGATTTTTGGTATATTGATTTGGATGATGTACAATAACCAACCAACTGATGCGGAAGTAGCAGCAGAAAAAACCAAAAAAGAATTGGTAGTTAAAGAGGATGCTAAAGCAAATAATGTAAAAACTACCGAAAAAGCTGCAGTTGTAGCCGTAGGAGATACATTGCAAATAGCTCAACTACAAAAATCATTAGGTAGTTTTGCCTATTCAGCAGCACTTCCATCCGCTAAAGAAGGTTTTACAACTATTGAGAATAAGTTGGTTACTTTAAAAATCGCTAATAAAGGGGGGTACATTGTTGAGGCTACTTTAAAAAATTTCGAAAGATTTAAAAAAGGATCTGGAGAATTAGTAAAACTTGTTAAAGATAATAATGCGAGTTTAAACATTCAATTGTTTACTAGTGACAATCATACTTTAAATACTAAAGACCTTTATTTTGAACCAACATTGACAAAAAATGGTGAAGACCAAATTTTATCAATGCGTTTAAAAGCTGGAGCAAACCAATACTTAGAATATAAATATGTGCTTAAAGCAGATGATTATATGCTAGATTTTGATATTCAGTCGCAAGGATTGAGTAAAGTATTGAATACTTCTAAACCATTAAATTTAGAGTGGGATTTAAAAACGTATACGAATGAAAAAAGTATTACGTATGAAAACCGTTATTCTGAGTTGTATTATGAGCATGAAGATGGAAAAAGTAACTATTTAGGATTAGGTAGTCAAGAAGATGATATTGTTAAGGACGTATCTTATGTAGCCTACAAGCAACACTTTTTCTCTTCTATCTTGTTGTCAGCTACACCTTTCGAGCAAGCAGAATTACACTCGACTAATTTAGTTAAGGATGATAAAGTAGATACTACTTTTACAAAGCAATTTAAAGCGGTTGTTCCTTTAGCTTTTAAAAATGGGGAAATTGACCAAAGAATGAATTGGTTCTACGGACCAACGGACTATAAGTTATTAAAAACGTACGATAGAAATTTAGAGGATATTGTTGCTTTAGGTTGGGGTATTTTCGGTTGGATTAACCGTCATGCATTTATTCCTATGTATAGTTTTTTAAGTATGTTTATTTCTCACGGTTGGGCAATTGTTATTTTTACTATTTTAGTAAAATTAGTTATGTCACCTATTACGTATAAATCGTTTTTGTCTCAAGCAAAAATGAAAGTTTTACGACCTGAAATTGCTGAGTTAGGGGAAAAATTCAAAAAGGACCCAATGAAAAAACAGCAAGAAACAATGAAGCTGTATAATAAAGCAGGTGTGAACCCGATGGCGGGTTGTGTCCCAGGTTTATTACAAATGCCTGTGTTTTACGCTTTGTTTCAATTCTTCCCTTCAGCTATAGGTTTAAGGCAACAAGGGTTTTTATGGGCAGATGATTTATCTTCATTTGATTCTGTTTACCAATTGCCTTTTCATATTCCAGGGTACGGAGATCACATAAGTTTATTTCCTATTTTAGCTTCTATTGCTATTTTCTTTTACATGAAAATGACTACAGGAGATCAACAAATGGCTGCGCCTCAACAAGAAGGTATGCCGGATATGGCTAAAATGATGAAAATCATGATTTATGTTTCGCCATTGATGATGTTAATTTTCTTCAATGGATATGCATCTGGTTTGAGTTTGTATTATTTTGTATCTAACTCAATTACTATTGGTATTATGCTTGTAATTAAAAACTACATTATTGATAGTGATAAAATTCACGCTCAAATTCAAGAAAATAAATTAAAAGAGCCTAAGAAACAAGGTAAGTTCCAGAGAAAATTACAAGAAGTAATGGAACAACAAGAAGCGGTAAAAGCGCAACAAAAAAAGAAATAGTTATTATTTTAAACATAAAAAAAGCTTCCAGTGATGGAAGCTTTTTTAGTTTAAGATATTTATGAATTATAACATAGGTAGTAATACTTTGTTTAAAACATGGATAACTCCATTAGAACATTGTACGTCTGTAGCTACAATTGTAGAAATTCGGTCATTTGCATCCTTAATTTTTGCGCCACTAGTTAATTGTACTGTAAATGATTGTGGCGTTTCTAATGTAGGAACTACTTTTCCTTCAGTCAAAGTTGCTGCTAATATATTTCCAGAAACTACATGATATTTTAGTACTTTAGTTAAATTCGCTGCAGAAACACTTGCAATCCCACCAGTTAATTCGGCATCTAATGCTGTAAAGGCATCATTAGTAGGGGCAAATACAGTAAATGGTCCTGTACCTGATAAAATAGATACAAAATCTGGTTGATCATTGCCAGTTAGAGCGCCAACTAATGATGTGAAATTTGGATTAGCAGTCGCATGAGTTACAATTGTAGGTAAGTTGATTACGGCATCAACAATATGAATTACTCCATTTGATGCCATTATATCTGCACTAGTTACCATGGCAACACCATTTAATTTTACAGTACCACCACTAGTATTTACAAACATGCTTAAGTTATTTGTTGCTGAAGCTGTTCCTTTTGCTAATGTTTTTATGTATGTTGTTGTAAGATCAGTAGATTTTATTGTACCACTAATAACATGATTTAATAAAATTTCTTTTAATGCAGCAGTAGGTACGTCATTAATAGTAGCGTAAGGTGTAGTGGCAAGAAATGCTGTGAAAGCTGCATTTGTAGGAGCAAAAACGGTGTAATTATCAGTTCCTTGTAAGGTTACTGCTAAATCTGCTTTGGTTAAAGCTTGGACTAAAATACTGAAATCTGGTGTTTTTGCAGCAATACCTGTTATGGTATTATCTGTCGCAACTGGTTCATCATTATCATCATTACTACATGATGTTGCTGAAAATGTCAATGAAGCAACCATCATTAAAAAAATAGGTTTTAATAAATTTTTCATAATTGTTTGTTTTAAATTTTGAGCAATTTAAGATAATTTGTTTAACTTTTAGTTAATAATAATAAACATAATATAAATTTTGTGATAATTTTAAATTTTGTTTATTATTATAATAACTATTGATTATGAGTTGTTTAGTTGTTTTACTCTGTTATTGTTAAGCTTTTTTTTGATTTTATGTGTTTTGTTTTAAAAATGATAAGTTAAACAGTTTTAACATATGGTTATTTCTTTGTTTAATGATAATTTTTAAATTTTTATACATAAAAGTAATATTATGGAAATTGAAAAGTTCTTGTGTAAAAGGATTATTTTTGCATTTCAATAAACCGCATCTATTAAACTTATAAATTATTATGAAATACTTTAAAGCTTTTTCATTGGCATTTTTAATTTGTTCAACTCAATTATTATTAGCACAGACTAATGTGAATAAATTAGATAGTAAAGGGAAAAAAGAAGGTGTCTGGAAGGGGACTTACGAAACTTCTAAAAGACCGAGATATGAAGGAAACTTTTCTCATGGAAAAGAAATCGGCCTGTTTAAATTTTTTGATGATACAAAAGCAGGAAGTATTATTGCTACAAGAGAATTTAATGATAAAGACACAAGTGCTTATACTATTTTTTATGATCAAGCCAATAATAAAGTGAGCGAAGGTAAGGTAGTCAATAAATTATTTGAAGGGGAGTGGAAATACTATCATCAAGCTGCAAAAACCATTATGACACTCGAGAATTATAAGAATGGTAAACTGGAAGGGTTACGATCTGTTTTTTATCCAAATGGAAAAATTGCTGAGGAAATCGTGTATAAAAATGATTTGAAAAACGGAATGTGTAAAATTTATTCTGAAAACGGATTTGTTTTAGAGGAAACGATGTATGTTAATGGAGAGTTTAATGGTCCGGCTATTTTTAGAGATGGTTCAGGGAATATAGCTTCTTCAGGGAAATTTTTGAATAATAAAAAAGTGGGCATCTGGGAGTTTTTTGAAAAAGGAAAGAAAGTGAAAGAATTGAATATGAGTTTTCCGCAGACCAATTCTAAATAGTATCCTAATTAACGCAGTACTAAGATCGCTACTCAAATAAAACGTTGTAACTTTGCAGTCTTATAAAATAATAAAGAATTAAGATGAAACGTGTTGTAGTAGGACTTTCTGGAGGTGTAGATTCAAGTGTTGCCGCTTATTTATTGCAACAACAAGGATATGAAGTGATTGGTCTTTTTATGAAAAACTGGCATGATGACTCTGTGACAATTTCAAATGAATGTCCTTGGTTAGAAGACAGTAATGATGCATTATTAGTTGCTGAGAAATTAGGAATACCTTTTCAAACTGTAGATTTAAGTGAAGAGTATAAAGAAAAAATCGTTGATTATATGTTCAACGAATACGAAAAAGGAAGAACTCCAAATCCGGATGTACTTTGTAATCGTGAAATAAAATTTGATGTTTTCATGAAAATTGCTTTAAGTCTTGGTGCTGATTATGTAGCAACAGGACATTATTGCCAGAAAAGTGAAACAACTGTAAACGGAGAAACAGTTTATCAATTAAAAGCGGGTGCTGATACTAACAAAGATCAATCGTATTTTCTTTGTCAGTTATCACAAGAGCAATTGGCTAAATCCTTGTTTCCTATAGGTGAATTAACGAAACCTGAGGTACGCGAAATAGCAACTGAAATGGAATTAGTAACCGCCGAAAAGAAAGATTCGCAAGGCCTTTGTTTTATTGGTAAAGTACGTTTGCCAGAATTTTTACAACAAAAATTGCAACCAAAAGACGGGTTAATTGTTCAAATAGATAAAGATGATGCTGTATATACTAATTTAAATACAGTGGCATTGACTGAGGAAGAAGCTTTGGTTCTTGCTTCAAATAAAATTGCTTATACTCCAGAAATGGGTAAGGTAGTTGGGAAACATCAAGGAGCGCATTATTTTACTATAGGACAACGTAAAGGGCTTAATGTAGGTGGTACTAAAGATCCTTTGTTTATCATAGGTACTAATGTAGATACAAATACTATTTATACTGGTTTAAGTAGTCAGCATCCAGGATTGTTTAGAAAAGCACTTTTTATTGACACTCCCGAAGTACATTGGGTACGATCTGATATGGCATTAGAAAATGGTCAAAAAATGGAGGCAATGGTTCGAATTCGATACAGACAGCCACTTCAAAAAGCAACGTTACACCAGCTTGAAAACGGAATGTATATTTCATTTGAAGAGCCGCAATCAGCAATTACTGAAGGGCAATTTGCGGCTTGGTATCTTGGAGATGAACTAATTGGTTCAGGTGTGATTTCGTAAAGCATCCTTATTTATATAAAAGTCAAAAAACCAGACTACAGTTTTATTTACTGTAGTCTGGTTTTTATTATTTATAATTAGTAGTTTAGTACACTAATTTAATAATTGATTATGAAAAAGCTTTACCTACTACTTTTTTTATCAATGACAACAATCACTTTTGCACAAGAGGATGCTTGGGTGTACTTTAAAGAAAAGTCTAATGCACAAACTTATCTTGATTCTCCGTTAAAAATGCTCACTCAAAGGGCTATTGACAGAAGAGCTAATCAAAAAATTGCATTTGATTTAAAAGATATTCCTATTGATCAAACCTACATCAATAACATAAAATCAGTAGCAGGAATTACGGTAATGGCTAAGTCTAAATGGCTAAATGCGTTACATATTAGAGGAACTCAAACAGCAATTAATGGCTTGAAAACAATTGATTTTGTTGACAAAGTAGATTTTGCGAATAAAAGTTTAAACGGGACCGGTCGATTAATTCAATCTAATAAAATTAACAGGCTTACTCAAGCTAGAGCGATCACTAAAGTAGAAGAAACAGCGGTGAATTATAATTATGGAGCTTCATCTAACCAAATAACAATGTTAAAAGGAGACCTTTTGCATCAGCAAAATTATACTGGTTCTGGAAAAGTTGTTGCCATTTTAGATGCTGGTTTTCCGGGAGTAAATACTACTGCGCCTTTTAAAAGATTACGTGATAACAATCAAATTTTAGGAGGATATGATTTTGTGAATAGAAAGGAAGATTTTTATGCTTCAAGTTCGCACGGAACCTCTGTTCTATCGACAATGGGAGGTTATATTGATAATTCGTTAGTGGGTACAGCACCAGATGCAAGTTTTTATTTATTCATTACAGAGGATGAAAATGCCGAAAACCCTGTTGAAGAATCGCTTTGGGTAGAAGCAGCTGAAAAAGCAGATAGCTTAGGTGTGGATATTATCAATAGTTCATTAGGATATTTTGATTTTGATAATAGTTCCTATAGTCATACTTATGCGCAAATGGATGGGCAAACTACATTTATTTCAAGAGGTGCTGAGATTGCTTTTAGTAGAGGAATGATGGTCGTAATTTCGGCGGGTAATTCAGGAAGCTCTATTAATCCTCATATTGCTGCTCCGGCAGATGCTGTTTCGGTTTTGACAATTGGTGCAGTTAATAGTAGTAAATCTCGTGTTTCATTTAGTTCAATAGGACCTTCGTATGATAGTAGAATTAAACCAGATGTAATGGCACAAGGATTTGCGACTGTTTTATCAAATGAATTTGGCCAGATCACCACAGCAAATGGAACTTCATTTTCTAGCCCAGTCATAGCAGGGATGGTTGCTTGTTTGTGGCAAGCATTACCTGATAAAACCAATAAAGAAATTAGAGCGATAATTGTAGAATCGGCAGATCGTTTTACAAGTCCAGATAATAACTATGGATACGGAATTCCCGACTTTAGTTTGGCTGTAGCCAAAAATCTAAGTGCTAGAGACTTTATTGCTAATGATTTTTATATCTATCCTAATCCAACTAAAGATTTAGTTCAATTTCCCGTACCAAAAGATTTCAATAATGGAAAAGTATATTTTTATAGTACATTAGGAAAAAAAGTTTTGGAGGAAAATATAAATAAAGAATCTAGTTTTATTTCATTACAATCTTTAAGTAATGGGGTATATTTCTATACATTTGAAACAGATTCGTTTGTTAAAAACGGAAAAATAATAAAACAGTAAATAGTACTATTCGATGAATAAGATTACCAAACTTTTCAATATTAAATACCCTATTATTCAAGGAGGAATGATCTGGGTTAGTGGTTATAAATTAGCTAGTGCCGTGAGTAACGCAGGTGGTTTAGGACTTATAGGAGCTGGGTCAATGTATCCAGAGGTGTTGCGAGAACATATTCAAAAATGTAAAAAATCCACAACAAACCCTTTTGGTGTTAACGTTCCTATGTTGTATCCTAATATAGACGAAATTATGAAGATTATTGTTGAAGAAGGTGTGAAAATTGTTTTTACATCGGCTGGTAATCCTAAAACTTGGACTCCTTATTTAAAAGAAAACGGAATACAAGTGATACATGTTGTAAGTAGTACTGTTTTTGCTTTAAAAGCACAAGATGCAGGGGTTGATGCCATTGTTGTTGAGGGTTTTGAAGCGGGAGGACACAATGGACGTGATGAAACAACAACGTTGACTTTGATTCCGATGGTGAAAGAAAAAATAAAAATTCCGGTTATTGCAGCGGGAGGAATAGGTACCGGTCGTGCAATGCTAGCTGCTATCGCGCTTGGTGCTGATGGAGTACAAGTAGGAAGTAGGTTTGCCGCTTCATTAGAATCATCGGCACATGATAATTTTAAACAAACAATTGTTGAAGTAGGAGAAGGAGGGACGCAATTAACACTTAAAGAGCTTGCGCCTGTACGATTGGTAAAAAATAAGTTTTTTAATGATGTTCAAGAACTCTATGCAAATCACGGAAACAAGGAGGAATTAATATCGCTTTTAGGTAGAGCAAGAGCTAAACGAGGTATGTTTGAAGGTGATTTAATTGAAGGTGAGTTAGAAATAGGTCAAGTTGCAGGATTGATTCATGAAATAAAATCATCAGCGACTATTATTGATGAAATGATAGCTGAATTTAAAATGGCACAGAACGAAGTAGCTTCCTTTAGTTTTTAATTGAAATCATGATGAATAATTATAAAGTATATGCAATAGCTTTTTTTTTGTTTTTAGGAATACAGCAATCCTTTGCACAAAATTATAAATTTAGAACATCAGGTTTTAGTGTTCTTGAAAAAAATGAAAGAGGAAAATGGGGTAGTTGGTCTGATTTGAAGCTGGTTACTATCTCAATAAATTTAGATACTGAAAAAAACAGGTTTGTAGTTTATTTACCTTTAGTTCAATTATTTGAGATTGCAGCTTATGAACCTACTGAAGAGAATGAATCAGATATTGTATATTCCTTTGTTTGTAAAGACACGAACGGAGAGGATTGTGTGGTAGCTATCATTACTCGAAAAAAACAAGACAATAGAAAACAACTCTATATTACTTATAAAGATAAAATCATTGTCTATAATATTGTTAATGCACAATAGTTATTTCTATTACTATTTAAAACAGAATCCAATTACCATTAGAACGAAATAGAGACATGTTACCGTATTTTAACTGCGCTTGATGGGATAAATAAAGTACTATACTTTAGTGGTTCTTGGTACTCTAATAAAGGTACAAAAAAGTGGACAAAAAAAAGTGGACGTTAAGATTAACGTCCACTTTTATAAAGAGCTCTTTTTTTATTTTCGAATATAAAAAGAGTGTACTGTATTTTCTTATTAGAACTGCTCTCTTCCTGCAAAATGGAAAGCACCTTCGATAGCTGCGTTTTCATCACTGTCAGAACCGTGAACTGCATTTTCTCCAATAGAAGTAGCGTATGCTTTACGGATAGTTCCTTCAGCAGCTTCAGCTGGGTTTGTAGCACCAATTAAATTTCTGAAATCTTCAACTGCATTGTCTTTTTCTAAAATAGCAGCAACAATTGGTCCTCTTGACATAAATTCAACTAATTCACCGTAGAAAGGTCTAGCAGCGTGAACTGCGTAAAACGCTTGTGCATCAGCAATTGTAAGTTGAGTTAATTTTAAAGAAACGATTTTGAAACCTGCATTAGTAATCATTGCAAGAATGTTTCCGATGTGTCCGTTAGCAACAGCATCAGGCTTAATCATTGTAAATGTTCTATTAGTAGCCATTTTTTTATTTTTTAGATTTTGTGCAAAAATAGTTTTTTTTGTTTAATAATGTTACAATTTTTCTATTATAGTGTGTCAAAAATCATTATAACGTAATAATTTCAAATTTTTGCTCTAGCGGATGCAAACTTGCAATCAATTTCGGAATTAAATTATCGCCACTTTCAAGATAAAACTCAGAGAAGTTAGCTTGTCTTTCTTGCAAACTTTTGTTAGGAAATAATTCATTTTGTAAGTCGGTTGTGCGTTCAATTTCATCGCTAAACTTTCTTTTTTGTGCTTTTAGCAAACGTTTTTCTAAACTCTCTAATCCTTTTGTTTGCTTCACTTCTTGCGCTTTTACAGCTCCAGTAAATGATTTATCTGTTTGCTTCGCTAATTCAAACAAAGCCTTAAATTGCTGCTGTAATTGTTCTTTTTGAGGTGTTAAATCAATTGGGAATTCAGAACTTTTTTGAGTGACTTTATTTATAAGTTGTGATTGTTTTGCAAATAAGTCGCTCCAACTCAATTTTAGCTTATCTATTTTTTTAATTTGCTTTTCGGTTGCTAATAAAACGGAATTACGAACTAAAAGCATTGGGAAAGTAATATTCACAGCATTAAAGAACGACTTTAATTCCAGCCAGTAGGCAATTTCGCCTCCACCACCTATGTAGCATAGATTGGGTAATATGACCTCTTGATAGAGTGGACGCATAATTACATTAGGGCTAAACTTTTCAGGATTGTTTTTTAAAAGTTGTATTATTTCAGTTTCTGAAAACGTCATTTTAGTATTGTTAATGCTATAAATATTGTTTTCAAGAATGATTCGTTCTCGTAAGTCATCTTCAATATAAAACAAGTTTATCTCTCTAGGATTAACTTGGATATTGTATTCTTTTAGTTGCTCAGTTGTTTCTAGAACAGCTTTATGAGAAGTTTGTTTTAAAAGTTCTTCCTTTATATAAGGAATAAAGTTTTGTTTCAACGAGCGCTCATCAGCATCAATAATTACTAAACCTAGTTCTCCAAAAAGTGCATTAGCTAACTGTCTTGTTGCACTAGCTAGATTATCATGCTGTAAATACGCCTCTTTGAATATTTTTTTAAGTGTTGTAGCGTTCGTGCTAGTTCCTAATTCTTGCTGGTAGATGTCAAAAAAATCAGATAATCCTTCAGTTGATAATCTCCCTACAGGTCCAGTACTTTCTTTATTCCATCTGAATTTTTTTCCTTTATAATTGAAATAGTTTATTTCTTCAAAATCATGATCCTCAGTCGCCATCCAATAAATAGGAACAAAATTATAGGCAGGATATTTCTCTTTTAATTCTTTAGTAAGATTAATAGTAGATATAATTTTATATAAAAAATAAAGTGGTCCACTAAATAAATTAAGTTGGTGCCCTGTTGTAACGGTAAAAGTATTGGAACCTTTTAGAGCTTCAATATTCTGCTTAGTTAATGGGGAAATGTTTAATCCTTCGTATTGTTTTTGTAAAACAGTTACCAGCTGCGCTCTAGAGGCATCATTAAAATTGGCTTGTTTTTCAAGAATTTGTGCTTCAAAGTTTTCAATTTTCGGAAAACGGTTGTATAGTGGTGCTAGGTTTGATTTTTCGTCTAAATAATCATTCATCAAAGGCGAGAAATATCCAGAATTTTGATAGCTGATACAGTCGGTAGGCATAAGTTTGAATTTCTAAATTTAATGCTAAAGTAATAAAAAGTAAAGTTACGCTTTTTAGGTTTATGAAAGCTTTGTGAATTTTTCAAATGTTAATAATAAAATCAACAAGAAATTTATTTTAAAAAAAAGAGGCTGTCTTTTCAGACAGCCTCTTCCCAAGATTTGGGGTTACTCGGGGTGCAATATAATTGGTTATTATATTTATTATTGAAATGCGTAAGTAGTTATTCTGAAATTACTAGATGCGCTTGTAAAAGTATATATTTTGTTTGGAGGTCCTCCAAATGTGAAGTTTTCACGCTTTACATACAATCCTTTTGGGTTAAGTAATTCTGCATCTATTTTTGCTAATACTGCTGGCGTACTGCCTGAATCCCAACCAAGATCTTGAAATATGATTGTTTTGTTAACAGGGTCTTCAATAACTTGTAAATTATGAAATTCTGATCCTTTACCTCCAGTAAATGTGTACACTATGTAACTACCAAATGCAGTGTTAAATTGAAGTTGGACTCTATCTATTGCTATACCTGCAGGGAGGTTTGCATTGATTTCAGCTAACAAATTTTTTGTAACGTCAGAGTTAGTTGGAGCAGCGCTTAAAAATCTAGTTATATAACCAAAAGCAGTTGATGGATTTCCATCTAAGAGAGCTAAATAATCATCAGTAATAACTAGCGGTTTATTAGAATATCTAATAGTTGCCGTAACTCCTCCTGTACCAGTGGCATTAAAACTTCCAGTACTTTCTTCGTAAGTAAATTCAGACAAGCTCTGTGAGCCTATTTTTACTGCAGGACTAACAATAATTCCTGTAGGGGTATATGCAATCCCCATGTTGTATGAAAAACTAGATCCTGATTCAATAGAATTGGCTACAGCATAACGTGAAGCTGTAGTGAAGTTAAAGTCAAATTGACTTATTTTTGATCCATCATTAGTTTCTAATAACCTAAATAGAGGTCTTGTAGTAGCTCCTATTACATTAGGTATCATTGCTCTTCCTTTTGCTAAATCAGTCCAGTCAGCTGCAGTAGCTTTAACAAAACGTAATTCTTCAAAACTTCTGTTAGTTCTAAAAATGATTTGACCATCTTCTTGACCATAATATAAAAACTGAAAGTCTCCTTTATATCCCTTTCCTCTTAATGCAGATGTTGGGTAGTTATCTGAATCGGATAATAAATGTATTCTATTTTTAGTAGAAAAAAGTAAGCTAACAGTACTACCTAATTCAATACTATATTCACTAGAATAAATGGAAGTGTCATCATCATAATCTGATGCCATATCAACAACACCATCTTTAAATTTAAATACATGAGTAAATCCACCTAGTTGAGTTGTATCTGTAAAATAGACTGCTTTCCAACCAAATTCAGATGATTCAAGTAAATCATTTAATTCTGTTTGTTGCGCATTTAAACGCTCAGTGGGTGTTGCACCAAAAGGCGAATCGAGGGTTTCTTTGTTATCACAAGAAACCAATTGTATGGCTATAAAAGCCACCAATAGATAATTAATTATAGTTTTTAATTTCATAATGTTTTTTATATAAATTAATTAGTAACTGCTATAGTGTTTTTTTCCACTTCATCTCTCAAATCATAGATATTAATAGAGAATGTATCTTTAAAATATTTTACAATTACCGCTTCTTTAGCCTTAATATTAGCTACTGCTACAGGATCAGTTATTCCATCTAGTATGGCATTGTATTCATCTTCTGTGTTACCTATTATTGTAGATGCCATTTCAGCAAAATCTTCGTTTATGTTTGATCTTGCATAATCAGTAATAAAACCTTCTTCGTTAGCAACAGCAGTTGATGTAGCATCCCAGTTAGCAGTATAACCTGTTGGAGTTATTTTTGCTAATGCTTTTTCATCAAAAGGTTTAGTTTGATTTAATATATGAATATATTCGTGTTGAATAGTATGTACAAACATTTTTACGCTTTCACGGTTGTTTTTTACTACATAATCCGTTTCAAATAAGGTGATTCTTAAACCAGCTTCGGCTAAACCTAAAGTTCTTGTCCCCGTTGTGTTTAAATTTAATCCTCCAACAAGAACAATTTCCCTAGGTGATATTTTTTTTACAAAATCAGCTCCACCAACTGTAGAGTAACTATCTAGCCAAATTTTTTGAACTATTTCTAGAGCTGGCTGGACTTTTGATTGTAATGGAGGGAATAAAAAACGATTGTTGTCTACTACATTTTGATTCCATTTATACTGAACATTAATATTGTATGGGTTAAGGTAATTGGTGTCAATCCAATTATCTAAAGTTGTTTTTGTTGGAATTGACACATCAAGAATACTTTCTTTAAGTGGGTCTTCACTTGCGCAAGCTCCTAGGAATAAAACCGAAGAAAGTACGACTACTTTTTTATATAGATTTAATTTTTTCATTTTAATTAAGGTATTAACGTGGGTTTTTTTCTATTCCTGTATTTGTTACGTGTAACGGCAACTGAATTGCTTTACGTAAATCATCTTTTTCTAAAACATTATCAGCTTGATTGAATGCTTTGTGAGTTACTTTTAAAGCAAATCGTTTAATATCTAACCATCTTAAACCTTCGTGAAGAAACTCTCTTCTTCTCATTTCAGCAAGTGCTTTAATGTATGAAGTTTGTACGGGTGTTAAGCTATAAAACGGCGTATATTCATCACTGATCACTGGATATTTTGCTACTATTTTAGCCTCAGAAACCTTATCAGTTGCAGCATCATAATCAGTTATTCTAAGCGATAGAAAATGATCAATTTCGTCATTAGCTATACCTAGTTGGTTGTTCATTACATGAGCTTCAATTCTATTTAAGAATAGCTCGTCATTGCTTAATAGAACTAGTGCATCAAACGGTTGACCAATACCTGCGTTAGCGTTTGTATATCTGAAATATTCTACAAATTTTGGAATAAAAAGGGTAGTTTGGCCATTATAAGAGAGTGGTCTATATAAATACGTTTTATTAACTAAATTAGTATTTGCACCAAGCATCAAGTCTCTATCTGCACCCGTTAATTGAAACCTATTTATGTAAAAACTTCTAGAGTAAATAGAAGATGCAGAAGCTATCAAAAGATTTGTGTTTTCACCCTCATCAGAATATTTTCGAGTACCTGTTTCAAAGTCTACATCTAAGTAAGATTGATAATCTCTTAATTGAGAACCAGGTTTATTTCCTAATTCATTAGAAACATCTAAAACGCTATCCCAATCTCCTATTACAGTATAGAAACGACTAGCAAAAGCATTTGCTGCAGCTCTATTAAAGTGAAATTTAGGTTGTTTGTAGTCACTTGTTACAAAGGCTAATCCTTCTTCTAAATCGGCTTTAATTAACTTGTAAACTTCTTCAATAGAGTTTCTTTTATATTGAGCAAGTAATACAGTTTCAGGCTTTAATATGTAAGGAATACCTAGATCTGTTTTAGCAGTTGCAGGATTGTACCTTTTAGAAAATAGACTTACTAACATATAATGTGAATAGGCTCTAGCTAATAAAGCTTCTCCCTTTTGAGGTAATAAATTAGAAGGATCTCCTAATTTTTCAATTGCATCTAAGGCTTGATTAGCGTGCGCAATTGCTGTATAGCAAGCATCCCAATAATTAGAAGGAGTATCTTGAGCAATGTTCTCCTGCATTTCCCAGTTGTAATTTTGACTGTTTTTAACAGTAGTAAGTGTTAAATCACCGCTGTCAAAAACATTATCAGTCATTGTTTCAGCAAATTCCATATAATTAGCTTCTGGATATGCTTTAACTAATATTTCTGAAATTTTTTCTGGTGTGTCTAATTGTGTTCTGTTGTCTGGAACTTCCGAAAGGAAATCATCACAACTACTACTAAGTCCTAGTATAACTAAGAGGGATAGGGTTATTTTTATTTTTCTCATGTTTTTTTATTAAAATGATACGTTAAGTGAGAATGTGTATTGGCTAGTAATTGGTTGAGAAACTCCTCCAGTTCTGTAAAATTCAGGATCTTGTCCGTTTAATTTTTTATCAGAATAAATTAGTAACGGATTCGCTGTTGAAGCTTTTAATGAAAACGTATTAACGCCTAGATTTTTCTTTAAATCTTTAGGGAATTCATAAGTTAGAGAAACGTTTTTCAATCTTACAAAAGTACCATCAGCTACACGCTCATTAGAAAAGTTATAAGTATTGTATGCTATTTCTAAATTTTTTGATTGCGCATTGTAATTAGCAATCAAACGTTGGTCAGCGATTACGGGTATGTTAGTAAGTGCTTCATCACCAGGGTTAATCCATCTGTTTGTGAATTCTTTAGTAAAAACAGTAAGATCGTCATATTCACTAGCATAAATTGGGTTTAAACGTACTTTATTACCACCAGCAGCAACGATAAAGATGTTTAAAGACCAATTGTCATAAGTGAAAGTATTTGAAATACCTGCTGATTTATTAGGTTCGATAGATCCTTCATATTTTAAATATTTTGTAACATCTTCTGAATCCTGAAAATTAGCACCAGCAATATTGTCTTGCTCACCATTTGCCATAACAAATGTTGGTAAACCTTGGTTTGTCAATCCGGTAAATTGGTATGAATATAGCCCGTTTCTTGGGTGTCCTACAGTGTTTCCTCCAGTACCATCAACTAAACCTAATACTTGAGGGTTGTTTTGTAACTTCGTTATTTTTTGATCATAAATAGAAAAGTTAAAAGAGGTAGTCCATTTTAATCTTGTGTCATTAAGGTTTCTAGTTGTTAAAGACATTTCAATACCTTTAGTTTCCATATCAGCATTATTTCCTCTTTTTAATTTTTGACCTCCAATTCCTGAAGTTGTAACAAAATCAACTAGATCAAAAGCTTTACGGCTATATACATCAGTAGTGAACTGAACTCTATTGTTAAACATACCTAAGTCTAAACCAATGTTAGTTTCAAATTGTTTTTCCCAAGTTAAATCAGCATTTTGAAGTTCATCAATATCTAAACCAGTTTCTCTGTTTGATAAGTTAAGACGATCAGTAATAAAGCTCTTGTAAATTGCTAGAGAGTTTGTTGCAGGTCCTGCAGTTGCTGTTAAACCGTAAGAACCTCTTAAGCTTAAGTTATTAATTGTGTTAATGTTTTTCATGAAATCTTCTTCCATAATATTCCATTTACCACTAAAAGTATAGGTAGGTAGCCATCTTGAAGAAGTACTATTACCTTGTCTATTAGATCCATCATAACGTCCTGTGATTGACCCAGTGTAACGTCTATCATAAGTATATCCTACTTTACCAAAGAAACCAACTGTTCTTTCTCTTTCTTCATTGAAACCATAATATGATTCTCCACCATTAATTATTTTTTCAAGAATTCTAGGATCTGTAAAAGCAGTTAAGCCTCTGTCATATTGTAAGCCATAAGCAGTAAAGTTATCATTACTTCTATCAACTGATCTTAATTCTTGACCAAATAAAGCTTCGAATTCATGATCATCATTAAAAACATTTTTATAATTAAAACTATTTCTAATGTTATAAGATGTTAATTCGTTTGTGAATTTTCTTAAAATACCACCATTAGGTAAAACAGATACTTTAGGAGCCGTTAAATCGTTAGGATCTTCATATAAAAATATATTTGCTTCTCTAACAATTGTTGTTTCCATTGCGTTATAAGCACCCACAATATTAGACTGCTCTAGGATATTGTGCTCTCTAACTGTATTAGCATAACGTGCGTTAGCTGTAAAGTTATAAGTTAATTTAGGAGTTATGTCATACCCTAAATCTGCTTGAAAACGAATATCTTTTACATTGATGTCCATGTAATTATTTTTCAACTCTTCAATAATGTTTATTGGAGCCCAGTTATTTCTATAGTACTCATAGTTTCCATTATCATCATAAGGTCTTAAAGTTCTACTTGTATTTAATACATAGCTAAAAGGATTGATATCAAAATCTCTGGTGGTACTTCCGTTTACACCATCTTTAAGGCTATCGTAACTCCCTGGAGCAGCTTGATTTCTTACAGAAGCTTGTGTTGATAAAGCTAATTTTAATTTGTCATTAATGAAAAAAGTACTCTTAATGTTTGATGTTAATTGATTTACTTTATCTGCAATAGTCCATCCTGGATCGCTATAAAAACCAAGTGACGCATAGTAAGTACTATTTTTACCACCACCACTTAAACTTAATGAATGATTTTGTGTTATTGAAGGTCTAAATAATGTTTTAAACCAGTTTGTGTTTGCTAATTCATATTTTTTTAAGAAAGCATTTCTACTTGGTTCATCATTTTTAACACCAAAAGCTCCATTAGTGGTGTCATATGTGTTTATAGCGTTCGCAAGAATATTATAAACTCCTCCATAACGACCTTGTGAAGTATCTGGTAAGCCAAAGAAACCTTTAGATTCAATTTCTTTTAAGATTCCCATTGTTTCTTGAGAATTTAAAATATCATATTGATTATAGCTAGGTACAACTCTCGCTGTTTGCTCTAATGAATAGGTAATACTTAATGGTGCTTCACGTCTACCTTGTTTAGTAGTTACTACTACAACACCGTTTAAAGATCTTGACCCATAAATAGAGGTAGCTGATGCATCTTTTAATATTTCAATGCTTAGTACGTCATTAGGATTTAGTCCTGCAATAGAAGAACTTAATAAAGTTTCAGAATTTCCAGATGCTAAATCAGCAAAAGATAAATTCACGATGTCTTCTTGAACAATACCGTCAATTACCCAAAGAGGTTTAGTATCTCCAAAAATAGAAGAAGATCCACGTACGGTAATTTTAGGAGCTGTTCCAAAAGTTCCTGTTACATTTTGTACTGTAACACCAGCAGCTTTTCCTTCAATCATTCTACTGATATCAACTACACCTTCTACTAGTAAATCCTTTTCAGATATTCTACTAATAGCACCTGTAAAAGTTCTTTTTGATGTTTTTTCGTATCCAGTAGTAATTACCACTTCATTTAATTTTTGTCCTACCTCTGCTAATATAATAGTCATAGGAGTAGCTTTTGCAACAACTTCTTGTGTTTGCATACCAATATAGGAAATAACTAAAGTTGTAGTATTTCCAGGCATATCAATAGTAAATTTACCGTCAAAATCTGTCATTACTGCTACTCTAGTACCTTTTACTAAAATTGTAGCACCAGGTAAAGGGTTACCTTTGTCATCAAGTACTTTTCCTGTAACAGTTTTAGCAAATAAAACACTATTTAAACCGTTAACTAGATTAAGTGTTAAGTCATTCGCTAATGCCGTTTCGTTTTGTAATACAATTTGATTGCTTACCTCAGAGTAAGTAATATTAAGAGGCTTTAAAATATTGCTAAGTATTGATGATAATAGTTCATCATTAGCCTTGTAATTCACTTTTTGATTCAATTGGCTTATTCTTGAATTGTAAGAGAATTTAACTTTCGCCGTCTTTTCAAGTTTTACTAAAGCATTGTATAAAGTTAAGTTTTCGATACTTAAGGTAACTTTAGTATCTAGTTTCTTTTGACCATTTACACTATTTGCCATAGTTACAGTTGAAAACACAAAAGCCAACAAGAGTTGGAATAGGGTTATTTTCATGATTCGAAAGAGTAATCGTTGTTTAACAACAGGTTTTTTCATAATTTTGGTTTTTATTAGTACTTATTATCGGGTATTATAGAACAACACAAATTGCTTTTTACAGAAGACAATTTGATTTCATTTAAACGTCGATTATGTTACAGCATTTTCGGCGTTTTTTTTAGTTTTAACTTTACATAGGCATTACTGGTTTAATTACAACCATCTGAATCGATGATAATTTGATTTCCATTCATTTCATAGTTTGTATTGTTTCCTAGAGCTTTACATATAATTTTTAGTTTCTCAGGTAAAGGTTGGTCATTTAGTGAAGTTGTTAAGTGACAGTTTTTTAATTTTTCTTTTGGGTAGTCAATATTAACTAGGTAGGCTTGTTCAATTGTTTTAAAAATTTGACTAACCGGGATGTCAGTAAAATCAAAACTAAGTTGCTCGATATTACTTAAGGAATTTATTAAAACTTCATCTTTAGTAATATCAGTTATTTTTTTAAATTTTAGATCCTGGCGTGTAAAGCGAATAGCTTCATTAGGCAATAAAGTGATGTCTTCATTTTTATCATTATTCATTATCGCTTTGTTAGATTCAATTTTAACTTTTCCTGTCCTAACAAGCACTTCAATATTTGGTTTATTTGCATAAGCAGTAACTTTAAAACTTGTACCTATAACTCGAGTGACAATTTCGTTGGCATAAACTAAGAATGGTTTTTGTGGATTTTTACTAATTTCAAAAAAGCCTTCTCCTGATAAATACACTCTTCTTTCTGTTCCAGTAAAAGTTTTTGGATAACTTAATTTACTCTTAGGTTGTAATAAAACAGAACTTCCGTCAGATAAAGTAATAATTTGTGGTTTGTCAGAATTATTGGTTTGTTCTACTAAGCCTTCATTATTCTCATCGATAAGTTCATTATAAATTTGTGTAGTGTCATTTGATATAAATAAATGACTATAGGTCCAAGTAGCGAGTAATCCAAAAACCAAAACTGCTGCTATAGACCTTAGCCAATTTCTATTCCATAATTTTACTACAGGTTTATTTGAAATAGCATCTTCCTTTTTTTCAATTTTATTCCAAGTAGCGACTAGTGCTGATTGAACTGTTGCGGTAGAAAAAGAATTTTCAGGTACTTTCATAGCTAAAACCCACAAACGTGCAGTCTCTACTAACTTAGCACGTTTAGCATCTTCAAGGGTCCATTCTTCCCAATGATCACGATCAACATTTGAACGTACCCATGAAAGGAAAGAGGCATCTGCTAAAAAGTCTTCTATTTCTGTATATTGATTGCGTCTTTGCATTTTAAAAATAAGGTTACAAACATATAAAGGACAGTTTCTTTATTGTATACTCAGTAAATTATGGTTTTTTTTTAATTTCTTTAAGAAATAATTATAATACACTAAGTGATAGTAGTGTCAGTAAGGGAATAGAGCCGCTCCAATCTTTACGCAAATTAAGTAATGCGCGATGTAATAAATTATTAGCTGATTGGTAATTCACTTCAAGCATGTCAGCAATTTGCTCTACGTTTAAACCTTGATTGTATCTAAGGTATAAAGCCTCTTTTTGCCTTGAAGGTAAGAGGTTAATAAGTTTATTTAACTGGAATACTTTAGTAGCAGTTATTTCATCAGATATTAATTGATGTTCAATCGAAAATTCAAATAAAAAATTAGTAACATCAGTTGATGTAACTTTGTTAAAAACCCTATCTCGCTCTTGAAGTCTAGAAAATCTTTTACGAACACTTGATAATAGGTACGCTTTAACATTAGTAGTGTCACTTAATGATTCTTTGTATATCCAAATATCAGTAAATACATCTTGCACACAATCTTGGATTTTCTCGGAATAATTTGAAAAGGAATTTCCATAACGAACTAAATGCTCATAATATCTCTCAAATAGTATTGAAAAAGCTTTTTCATCTCCCGCTTTCAATCGGCTCCATAATTGGGAATCTTCAGATGTAGTTGCAATATTTTTGTGGTTTATTTTCAATGTAATAAAAGTGGCTATATTAATTTTGTGTTAATTGTTTTGTAATTTTACGTATTAAATTAGGAAAAAACAAATAACCTTATTAAAACTATTTTAAATTCAATGAATCCTCATTTGAACTGTGTATTAAATAATTAAATCATTTTTTATAGCCGTAAAATTGCAGTATTCCTATTTTGATTAGTTGCTTTTTTATTTTGATTTTAAGAAAGAAACATAATGTTAATAAGGGTTTTGGTTTATACCAAAGTTAAAATGCGGCGATTATATTGGGAGTTTTTAATGAATAAAGAATCCGCTTAATAGCTTATGGCTATTTGAAACCGCTAATTAATTATATCATGAATTATTTAAACAGAATAGTTTTTAAAAGGTATTCTTACGTTTTTATTGTTTACAATAAGATAATGATTTTTTAATAGTAAGTTTTTTGATAGATTTTCTTTTTTTTGGATACGTCTATAAAAAGGCTAATAAACATTTGCTGTTATAAAAAATAAGGCTGACTTTTATAAGGATAAAATTAATCACTACAATGGAAAAAAAATCAACCAATACGAATTCAGTAAAGCATGTACTTTTTGGTAGTTTAATAGGAACAACGATAGAGTTTTTTGATTTTTATATTTATGCTAACGCAGCAGTTTTAGTATTTCCTCAATTATTTTTTCCTTCAGCTGATAGTACTAATTCCGTATTGTTATCATTGGCCACTTTTTCAATCGCTTTTTTATCACGCCCCTTAGGTTCGGCGGTATTTGGGCATTATGGTGATAAAGTAGGACGTAAAACAACACTAGTAAATTGCTTTACTGACCATGGGTATTTCAACGGTTAGTATTGGTTTTTTACCTAGTTATACAAGCATAGGAATAGCAGCGCCTTTATTGTTAATGCTTTGTCGTTTCGGTCAAGGTGTGGGTTTAGGCGGAGAATGGGGCGGAGCGGTATTGCTCGCTATTGAGAATGCACCTCCAAATAAACGTGCTTGGTATGGTATGTTTCCTCAACTTGGCGCACCTATAGGTTTGCTACTTTCAGGTGGAACTTTCTTAATTTTAACTGATACAATGTCTCCTCAAGATTTTCTTGACTACGGCTGGAGAATTCCTTTTATATCGAGTTCGCTTTTAGTAGTTCTAGGGTTTTACATTCGATTAAAAATTACGGAGACTCCTGCTCTTGAAAATGTAAAAAAAGAAAAAGAAGAAGTGAAAATTCCTTTTTTTACGTTAGTGAAGTTTTACAAGAACCAATTGATTTTTGGCACATTTGCAGCCATAACAACTTTCTTAGTTTTTTATTTAATGACTGTTTTTCCTTTGAGCTGGGCAACATCTGATTTGGGTTATTCAAAAAGAGATTTTCTGTTAATGCAATTATTTTCGGTATTGTTTTTTGCGCTTTTTATTCCAGTATCTGCTTTAATTGCAGATCGTATTGGACGTAGAAAAATGCTTGTTTGTACAACAATAGCTATTGCTCTTTTTGGTTTTGTGTTTTCTTTTTTTCTAAACTCTGGAAGTCCTTTTCTTGTGACTTTGTTTTTATGTGTTGGGATGATATTAATGGGTTTTACTTATGGACCTTTAGGAACTTTTTTATCAGAATTATTTCCTACAAATGTTCGTTACTCAGGAACCTCATTAGCGTTTAATATGGCAGGGATCATTGGAGCCGCATTTGCGCCTATGATTGCTATTTGGTTAGCAACACATTATGGTTTAACTTATGTTGGTTTTTATTTAACTGCTGCCGCTTGTATCTCTTTATTTTCGCTTTTAATGATCAGTAAAGAGGAGCACAAATTTTAGTAGGTTGAGATACTTGCATATATTTATATTGTTGGTATAAAATAGCTTATTTTTGCAGAAAATTTATTCCCTTTGAAAACGAAACTTTTTCTAATTACGCCTCCTTTTACACAATTAAATACGCCGTATCCTGCAACTGCTTACATTAAAGGGTTCTTGAATACAATTGATGTCGAATCAGTTCATGCGGATTTAGGAATTGAAGTGATTTTGGAATTATTTTCTAAAAAAGGTTTGAAAGAGATGTTTGACATTGCAAATGAAGTTACTACAATCTCTGATAATTCCAAACGTATTTTTGCCTTACAAGACGAATACATTAAAACAATTGACGGAGTAATAGCCTTTTTACAAGGAAAGAACCCAACATTAGCGTTACAAATTTGTCAGGAAGATTATTTACCTGAAGCCTCTCGTTTTGCACAGCTTGAAGAATTAGATTGGGCTTTTGGGACTATGGGAACGCAAGATAAGGGAAAGCATCTCGCTACATTATATCTTGAAGATATTTCTGATTTTATTGTGGAATGTGTTGATGCAAATTTTGGTTTCAGCCGTTATGCTGAACGTTTAGGGAGGTCAGCGAATTCTTTTGACGAATTATATACTGTCTTACAGCAAGAACCTACCTATATAGACGCAGTTTTGCTTTCGATACTAAAAGAAAAAATTGAAACAGTACAGCCTACTATTTTCTTGATTTCTGTACCCTTTCCAGGGAATTTATACAGTGCGTTTCGATCGGCTCAATGGGTAAAAAGGAACTATCCAGATATTAAAATCTCGATGGGAGGTGGGTTTCCAAATACTGAGCTACGCTCTTTATCTGATGCTCGTGTTTTTGAATTTTTTGATTTTATCACTTTAGATGATGGTGAAGTGCCAGTAGAAGAATTGATAAATAATGTAGAAAATCCTGATCATAATTCTTTTAAAAGAACATTTATTCTAGAAGATGGAAAAGTTGTTTACAAAAATAATTCATTAAAACCAGATTATAAACAAGCGCAAGTAGGAACCCCTGATTATTCTGATTTGCATTTGGATAAATATATTTCGGTAATCGAAATCGTAAATCCTATGCATAGAATGTGGAGCGATGGACGCTGGAATAAATTGACCATGGCACATGGTTGTTATTGGGGTAAGTGTACCTTTTGTGATATTTCATTAGATTATATAAAAATCTACGAACCCGTAGCGGCAAGTTTGCTGTGTGATCGTATGGAGGAAATGATGGAACAAACAGGTGAGAATGGTTTTCATTATGTTGATGAAGCTGCGCCTCCAGCCTTAATGCGTGCCTTAGCGATAGAAATTCTACGCAGAAAATTATCGGTTACATGGTGGACAAACATTCGATTTGAAAAAAGCTTTACCGCTGATTTGTGTTTGTTATTGAAAGCTTCTGGTTGCATTGCTGTTTCTGGTGGTCTTGAAGTGGCTTCTGATCGGTTGTTGAAATTGATAGATAAAGGAGTTACTGTAGAGCAGGTGGCTAAAGTGAATAGTAATTTTACTGAAGCCGGAATTATGGTGCATGCCTATTTAATGTACGGTTATCCTACACAAACCATTCAGGAAACGGTAGATAGTCTAGAAATGGTGCGTCAGCTGTTTGAAGCAGGTGTTTTGCAGTCAGGATTTTGGCATCAGTTTGCGATGACGGCGCACAGTCCTGTGGGAATGTTTCCAGAAAAATTTGGAGTAGTAAAAGAAACGGAAGCTATAGGAACGTTTGCTAATAATGATATTAATTATACCGACTCAACGGGAATAGATCATGATAAATTTAGTTTTGGACTTAAGAAATCATTATTCAATTTCATGCACGGAATTTGTTTTGATTATGAGTTGCAAGATTGGTTTGATTTTAAAATCCCAAAGACTAAAATCCCTGATGACTTTATTTTTAATGCCTTGCAAGACGATGGTTTTTTAAGTGTGAAACCTAACGCTAAAATTGTTTGGTTAGGAGGGAAGCCTTTTGCGGAAGCGTTTACCAAATCTAAAAAAGGAAACTCGTGGGAAATGGTAGCACTTACGTTTCATGATAAAAAAGAAAGTTTTAGCATTCAATTAAATAAAGAATTAGGGGACTGGTTACTTGTTGCTTTAGAAAAAATGAAGGTAACAAATTCTAAGGTGCACAGCTTTCAAGAAATAAAGGCAGATTTTGAAACGAATCTAGAGGATTTTGAGCTTTTTTGGTTCTCAAAACCCATTAATACATTACGAGAATTTGGATTGTTAGTTTTGTAATTCTTCGGTGTATTTAAAACCTATTCCGTGTAAGTTTTCAATTAAAATGTTTTTTTCGTTAGCCAATATTTTTCGCAAGCGGGAAATAAAAACATCTAAACTACGTCCCATAAAATAGTCGTCATCACCCCAAAGTGTGGTTAATATTTGCTCTCTTTTTAAAACTGTATTTTTGTTTTCTAAAAATAATTTCAATAGTTCAGCTTCGCGTTGTGTGAGACTGATTTTTTCATTTTCATTAGTTAAAAAGAAATTATTTGTATCAAAATGATATTTACCAACGCGGAAAAAAGCACCATTATTAACAGTGCTTTTTTGAGAACGTTTTATAAAAATTTCAATTTTCAACAGTAACTCTTCAATACTAAATGGTTTGACTAGATAATCATCGGCGCCTAGTCGCAAACCTTTAATGCGGTCTTCCTTTAATGTTTTTGCCGAAAGGAAAATGATGGGGATATTAGTGTCGGTTTTTCTAATTTGAGTAGCTAATTCAAAACCATCCATTTTAGGCATCATAATATCAAAAACACAAATAGAAAAAGTGTCTTTTTCATAGCTTTCTAATGCGGCTTTGCCATTGGTAAAATGAGTTACTTCATAACCGTTTTGTTCTAAATTATCTTTAGTTAAAAAGGCGAGTGTTTCATCATCTTCAGTATATAAAATTTTAAAAACGCGCATTATTTTGTAGGTATTAAAAGAGTTATCGTGATGCCTTTTTTAGGATTGTTATTTATGGATATTTTCCAATGGTGTAATGTGCATATTTTTTTAACATAATACAAACCTATTCCAAATCCATTGATTTCATTGCTTTTTTGATTAGTAACTCTATAGAATTTATCAAAAATAAAGGGGCTGTGTTTGTCATTTATTCCAATACCATTATCAATAAATTGCAATGAGATATATTCTTTTTCAGTTGTTACTTTGATTTTAATTACGGGATTTTCATCGCAGTATTTTATAGCGTTATCGATAAGATTATAAACCAAATTTGTGAAATGAAAAGGATCAACTGTGATAAAGTAATTAGCAGTGTCATTTTCAATAGTTATAATGGCTTTTTCATTTTTTAGATTAAAACTCTCAATAGTATCTTTTAAAATAGGGATAAGTGATAACTCTTCCTTGTTTAGTGCTAAAGGAGAGTGGTCATATTTAGCGATATTTAAGATCTTTTCTATATGTTGATTGAGTTTGTTTCCTTGCGTGATAATGCTTTGGGTGTACTTTTGTAGTCGTTCATCATCTTTTATAGGATTTTGTTTAATCAAGTAATTTGAAGCAATTAAAATGGAGGATAAAGGGGTTTTAAATTCATGCGTCATGTTATTGATGAAGTCACGCTGTAGTTCAGAGTATTTTTTTTGTTGCAAAATAGTAAAAATAGAGTAAACGTAAATCACTAAAATCAGAATTAAAACAAACGATAATATGAACCAAAAACGCAATGAACTAAACAAATAATTATTTTCATTAGGAAACCGAATAGCAAAATAATAAACCAGATTTTTATGTTTTGGAAAATTTACCGTAATGGCTTTTTTATTGTCGTTGTCTAATGAAACATAGTTGCCATAAACCATTTCTTGGCTTAGGCAGTTGTAAACAGCGTATTCAAAATCAGTATTGAGATTGATTTTCTTGAATTCTGTTTTTAGATAAAATTCTAAAATTGTGGGTTCAAAATCGTTGTCGATGTTTACAATATAATAATCATTAGCTATTTTTTTTACTGGATTTTCAAATGGGAGTTCACGAGTAGTATTTTGATATAGTTTTTTAGCGACTTCAAGTAAAGCGATGTGCGTTTTTTGACTGAATTTAGTTTCTTCAATGGTAAAAGCTTCTTTAGTCCATAGTAATTGAGCGATTAAGATGCCTATAATAGCAATTAATCCTATTAGAATGATACTGTTGAGTTTGTTGATCTTCAATTATGATACTTTTAAAATGTAATATTACTAAAAAATACATTTAATTCGAGCTATTAACAACTCGTTAACAATCATTTGAAATCACTTAACAAGAAGGTGCTTAATTAGGAATTACTTTTGTTGTACAGTAGAATTAAATAGTTTTAACCAAATAAAATTTATTATGAAAATCTTCAAAATTACCATGTTAGCAGTCTCGTTAGGATTGATGTCTTTTGCAGTAATTAAGCCCATTAATACTATTGTTGAAAAGGAGAAATCAGCAGTAATTGTAGCTTCAGTATTATGGAAAGCAGAAACAATTGATGTAGGAGAAATTCCGCAAGGAACTCCTAAAAAAATGGTCTATGAGTTTACTAATACGAGTAAAGCGGTTATTATTATCACCAATGTGCAAGGCTCGTGTGGATGTACTGCTACTGATTATACTAAAACACCAATTGCAGCAGGGGCAAAAGGAACAGTTACAGCAACTTATAATGCAGCAAGTGCAGGTTCGTTTTCTAAAACGGTAACTGTGAATTTAAATGACGGATTAGCACCTAGTGTTTTAACCCTAAAAGGAGTTGTAAAAGCGGTTGAAGCTAAAATTTAATCAAAAAAACGCTCACTTCATTGTAATAGATATCTTAAGAAAAACTCCAAATTTGATTTGGAGTTTTTTTATGTGCCACTATTTTTGTTTATTATTATGGAGTTTAACAGATAAATTTTTAGATTCATTTATAAAACTTCTTTTTTATTTTACGAAAACGTTTTCTTTTACTTATTTTTACGACTATAAAAATTACATTAATGAGTGATAGCTATAAAGTAAAAGTAAATGATTCTTTTGAATTCGATATTGAAAAAGAACATGCAGTCCAACTTGATGCCGTAACTATTGAGACAAATAAGTTTCATGTTTTGCACCAAGAAACCCCTTATTTAGCTGAAATTGTCTCAGCAAATTTCAATCAAAAAAAATATACAGTTAAAGTCAATAATAATAGTTACACAGTGGCTATTGCTGATAATTTAGACTTGCTTATAAAAGAGATGGGATTTGAAGTTGGCTTAGCTAAACAAATCAATGCCATCAAAGCACCTATGCCAGGATTGATTCTAGAAATAAGTGTAGTTGTAGGTCAAACCGTAAAGGAAAATGAGCCGCTTTTAATTCTAGAAGCTATGAAAATGGAAAACAGTTTTCAATCACCTAGAGACGGAGTAATTAAATCCATTGCAGTAAGTAAGGGAGATGCTGTAGATAAGGGACAACAGTTAATTGAGTTTGAATAAAGTACGCCTTAATTCACCTAAAATTAGAAGATAATTATTTTATTCGATACTGAATAAGGTAATTATTGATACTGTGAATCTAAAATTTGAAGTCTAAAAAGTACAATTTTAAAAAACGAAAACATTTTAATAAGCATTAGAATAATTACTGCTTTCGTGGCCAAAAATATATAAAAATGAAAAAAATATTAGTTGCTAATAGAGGAGAGATTGCTATCAGGGTAATGAAAACTGCCCGAAAAATGGGAATCAAAACAGTTGCAGTATATTCTACTGCAGATAGAAATGCGCCTCACGTAAAATTTGCCGATGAAGCAGTCTGGATAGGAGAATCACCTTCTAGTCAGTCTTATTTACTGGGAGATAAAATTATTGAAGTTGCTAAAAACCTTGGTGTAGATGCTATTCATCCTGGTTATGGTTTTTTAAGTGAAAATGCCGATTTTGCTGAAAAAGCAGAAAAAAACAACATCATTTTTATTGGCCCAAAGTCAAAAGCGATTCATATCATGGGAAACAAGCTGGCCGCAAAGGAAGCGGTTAAGGTTTATAATATTCCAATGGTTCCTGGTCTTGATGAAGCGATTACGGATATTGATAAAGCAAAAATTGTGGCAAGTGAGATAGGTTTTCCTATTTTAATAAAAGCCTCAGCTGGTGGTGGTGGAAAAGGAATGCGAATTGTTGAAAACGCAGAGGAATTTGAATCTCAAATGAAACGTGCTATTAGTGAAGCAATAAATGCTTTTGGTGATGGTGCAGTTTTTATAGAGAAATATGTAGCGTCTCCGCGTCATATCGAAATCCAAATCATGGCAGATAGTCATGGTACTATTTTATATTTATTTGAAAGAGAATGCAGTATTCAACGTAGACACCAGAAGGTGGTTGAAGAAGCTCCTTCATCGGTATTAACAGCTGAATTACGAAAAAAAATGGGTGAAGCTGCAGTTTTAGTAGCTAAAGCATGTGATTATTTAGGAGCGGGTACGGTAGAGTTTTTATTGGATGAAAACCATAATTTTTATTTTCTAGAAATGAATACCCGTCTGCAGGTAGAGCATCCGGTAACCGAGTTAATTACGGGTTTGGACTTGGTTGAAATGCAAATTAAGGTAGCTCGAGGTGAGGCATTAACGCTAAGACAAGAGGATTTAAGGATAAAAGGTCATGCAATGGAGTTGCGTGTTTATGCAGAGGATCCTATGAATGATTTCTTACCAAGTGTAGGGCATCTTGACGTGTATAAGTTGCCTTCGGGTAAAGGAATACGTGTTGATAATGGCTTTGAACAAGGAATGGATATACCTATTTATTACGATCCCATGTTAGCAAAGCTTATTACTTATGGCGAAACTCGTGAGGAGGCTATTCAAATAATGATTAAAGCTATTGCTGATTATCAAGTAGAAGGTGTGCAAACAACACTGCCATTTGGTGCCTTTGTGATGGAGCATGAGGCATTTCGCTCTGGAAATTTTGATACGCATTTTGTTAAAAAGTACTATAGCGCCAATTTATTAAAAGCTGAAATTACAAAAGAGGCTGAGATTGCAGCTCGAATTGCTTTGAAACAATATTTTGAGGATCAAAAAATAGTGCGATTACCCAATTAATTTTTTCTCATTTAGAGATTTAAAAATTAATAGTTTGTGAATTAGCGGTTAAAAATAAAAGTATGAAAGACAAAATAGAAATATTAAACGATAAAATTGCCAAAGCTCATTTGGGCGGAGGGAAAAACAGAATAGAGAAGCAACATCAAAAAAAGAAATTAACAGCAAGAGAACGTGTTATTTATTTGATGGATGAAGGTTCTTTTGAAGAAATTGGGATGCTGGTTACACACCGGACAACTGATTTTGGAATGGAAAAAGAAATGTACTACGGTGATGGTGTAATTACAGGTTATGGAACCATCAATGGAAGATTAGTCTATGTTTTTGCTCAAGATTTTACCGTTTTTGGGGGTGCGCTATCTGAAACTCATGCAGAGAAGATTTGTAAAGTGATGGATATGGCTGTTAAAATGGGTGCTCCTATGATTGGTTTGAATGACTCAGGAGGGGCGCGTATTCAAGAAGGTGTTCGTTCATTGGGTGGTTATGCTGATATTTTTTATCGAAATGTACAAGCAAGTGGTGTTATTCCGCAAATATCTGCAATTATGGGCCCTTGTGCCGGTGGTGCGGTTTATTCACCTGCAATGACTGATTTTACTATGATGGTAGAAGATACAAGTTATATGTTTGTTACTGGTCCTAGTGTCGTTAAAACGGTAACAAACGAAACTGTTACCTCAGAAGAGTTAGGCGGAGCGAGTACACATTCCACTAAGTCTGGTGTGGCACATTGTACAGCAGCAAATGATATTGAATGTTTAGAGGATGTGAAACGTTTATTGAGTTATTTACCTCAAAGTAATAAAGAGAAAACTCAAAAACTACCTTATGAGTTAAATGATGAATTGCGTGAGCAACTAGCGGCTATTATTCCTGATAATCCAAATAAGCCTTATGATATGCATGGTGTTATTGCTGGAATTATTGATGAAGACTCTTTTTTTGAAGTGCATAAAAATTATGCAGAGAATATTATTGTTGGTTTTGCTAGACTTGGAGGTAGAAGTATTGGTATTGTTGCTAATCAACCTATGTATTTAGCAGGCTGTCTAGATGTAAATAGCTCCGTAAAAGCAGCGCGTTTTACCCGTTTTTGTGATGCATTTAATATTCCGTTACTAGTTTTAGTAGATGTACCAGGATTTTTACCTGGAACTGATCAAGAATGGCAGGGAATTATTGTTCATGGGGCAAAATTATTATACGCTTTAAGCGAAGCGACTGTGCCTAGAATTACGGTGATTACGCGTAAGGCGTATGGAGGTGCTTATGATGTAATGAATTCAAAACACATTGGTGCTGATATGAATTTTGCTTGGCCAACTGCAGAGATTGCTGTAATGGGAGCAAAGGGAGCCTCAGAAATTATATTCAAAAAAGAAATTAATGAAGCGGCAGATCCAGCAGCTAAACTTTTAGAAAAAGAAGCAGAATATGCGAAATTATTTGCGAATCCGTATACTGCGGCACAACGTGGTTTTGTTGATGAGGTTATTTTGCCGCAAGATACCAGGCGTAAATTGATTAAAGGCTTCAGTATGTTAGAAAATAAAGAATGTGTCACTCCAGATAGAAAACACGGAAACATTCCTTTATAAGGCTTCAAAACGCCAACTACGTATAAGCTTGGTGCTTTTTTAGAATAATTAATTATACAATTGTAGAATTTGTTCTGCAAATGTTTTTTTTTTTGGACTTGATTCAAATAGTGTATTTGCTTTTTGATATAAATTAAAACAAAAAAACCGATACAAAATGTATCGGTTTTTTTTAAGTGAAGGCAGAAGGATTCGAACCTTCGACCGCCTGCTTAGAAGGCAGGTGCTCTATCCAGCTGAGCTATGCCTCCATTGTAGTTTTCTTGACTTTTATTCTAAAAAAATAGCCTCCTTAAAAAAGAGGCTATTGATTTGTGTGATATTGTCGTTTATTACAATTTAGCAACAAATTTAGTCAACTTAGATTTTAAGTTAGAAGCTTTATTATCATGGATAATGTTCTTCTTAGCTAACTTGTCAATCATAGAGATTACATTTGACAATTTAGATGTAGCATCAGTTTTGTCAGTAGCTATTCTTAATGCTTTTATCGCATTACGAGTAGTTTTATGTTGGTATCTATTTAATACTCTTCTCTTTTCGTTACTTCTGATTCTTTTTAGAGCTGACTTGTGATTTGCCATTTTATTATATTTTTATCTTTTACTATTCTTTTAACTTGTAGTCCGTAAGGGAATCGAACCCCTGTTACCAAGACGAAATCTTGGCGTCCTAACCCCTAGACGAACGGACCATTATCCCTCTAGTTAATTTAACCTATTAAAGATTAATTGTAGCCCGTAGCGGAATCGAACCGCTCTTACATGGATGAAAACCATGCGTCCTAACCGATAGACGAACGGGCCATTATCACTTTTAAAGTTAGTGAAAACTGTATTAGCATCAGAATAGTAGCCCGTAGCGGAATCGAACCGCTCTTACATGGATGAAAACCATGCGTCCTAACCGATAGACGAACGGGCCTGCTTCTGTATTGCGGATGCAAAGATACAACTATTTTTGAGTCGCACAATAGCTAAGACAAAAAAAACTAAAATATTTAGTAAGCTTTCGCAAAAAGCACTCTTTTATTTGAAGGATTCCCAGTAAACACGCAGGTTCCGGCTTCTTCAACGCTATCTAAAGGAATGCATCTAATTGTAGCTTTAGTCAACTCTTGAATGCGTTCTTCTGTAGCTGCTGTTCCGTCCCAATGTGCTGATACAAAACCTCCTTTGTTGTTTAAAATGGTTTTAAACTCTTCAAAATCGTTTACTTCAGTAATATGCGTATTTCTATAGTCAAGCGCTTTTTCGAACAAATCTTTCTGAATTTGTTCTAGTAAATCGCTAATAAAAGTTGCAATTCCGTCTTTAGAAACTAATTCTTTAGTCAAAGTGTCTCTTCTTGCGATCTCAAAAGTTCCGTTTTCTAGGTCTTTTGGTCCAATAGCAATTCTAACAGGAACTCCTTTTAATTCCCATTCAGCGAATTTAAAGCCGGGTTTTTGCGTTGTTCTGTCGTCATATTTAACAGAAACGCCTAGCTTTTTTAATTGGGCTACTAAAATAGTTACTTCGGCAGTGATTTCAGCTAACTGTTCATCTGTTTTATGTATAGGTACAATTACTACTTGTATTGGTGCTAAATTTGGTGGTAACACTAATCCTTTGTCATCAGAGTGGGTCATTACTAACGCTCCCATTAATCGTGTTGAAACTCCCCATGAAGTTCCCCAAACATGTTCTTGTTTACCTTCGGCATTTGCAAATTTAACATCAAATGCTTTTGCAAAATTCTGACCTAAGAAATGGGATGTACCTGCTTGAAGTGCTTTACCATCTTGCATTAGTGCTTCAATGCAATAAGTTTCTTCGGCTCCTGCAAAACGTTCTGTTTCTGTTTTTATTCCTTTTACAACTGGAATTGCCATGAAATCTTGAGCAAAATCAGCGTAAACATTCATCATTCTTTCTGACTCTTCTATTGCCTCATTTTTAGTAGCGTGTGCTGTATGTCCTTCTTGCCATAAAAACTCAGCTGTTCTTAAAAACAAACGAGTTCTCATTTCCCAACGCACAACGTTTGCCCATTGGTTAATTAGTAAAGGCAAATCACGGTAGGACTGTACCCATCCTTTATACGTTGACCAAATAATTGCTTCACTAGTTGGGCGAACAATTAGCTCTTCTTCTAGTTTAGCATTTGGGTCCACCATTAACTTTCCAGGTTTGTCTGGATCATTTTTTAATCGGTAATGTGTCACAATAGCACATTCTTTTGCGAAGCCTTCTGCATTTTTTTCTTCGGCTTCAAACATACTTTTGGGTACAAAAAGCGGAAAATAAGCGTTTTGATGTCCTGTTTCTTTAAACATTCGGTCTAATTCTGCTTGCATTTTTTCCCAAATTGCATATCCGTAAGGTTTGATAACCATACATCCTCTAACTCCTGAATTTTCGGCTAAATCGGCTTTGACAACCAGTTCATTATACCATTTTGAATAATCTTCTGATCTTGTTGTAAGGTTCTTGCTCATATTGAATAGTTTGGCATAAATTTTGCATTATTTTATTTAACTAAATAGTTCAGCAAAACTAACTATTTTTGTAATGTGCAACAATAAAAAAACCTAGAGATATGAAAACTAATATTTTTTCATCCAAAAACAGTGCTATTTATGCTACTATTGGATTTATAAGCGTTTTAATGAGTTCTTGTGGGTCGTATCAAAATAGTTCTTACTATGATAATGATGGGATTTATGGGGCTACGGCTGTAAATACAACAGAAAAGCAATATCAAAATGCTCCTGATGATACAAATTATCCAAATAATCAGAACAATCAAAGTAACTCTTACGGTGATTATTTTAGTTCTTTGCAAGATGGTAATCAGTCTACTGAAATTTTCACAAACATAGATGATTATAATAATTACACTGAAGAAGCTAATAATGATGTAAGGGATGAGAATTATGCTGATTGGGGAAGTAATTCATCAGGAACTGTAATCCAAATTAATTCCAATCCATATAACTCAGGACTTTCTTTAGGTTTTGGTTTCGGATATCCTAATTATGGATATGGTAATTACGGATACGGTTATGGTAATTATGGTTATAATAACTATGGGTATAACAATTTTGGCTACAATAACTTTGGTTGGAATTATCCTTATTACGGTTATGGGTATTCTAATTATGGATGGAATAGTCCTTACTATGCAAATTACTACAATCCATATTACCGTAATTACGGCTACAATTATAATCGTCCTTATTACAGTAATAGAAATTATTCGTATAATTCAAGTAGAAGAGGGTCTTCAAGTAATAACAACGTAAATTCTATCAGGGATTACAACGGTATTACTAGAAACAGTACGGGTAGAAGTTCTAATAATGTAGATTTTAGACGAACTTCTAGAAGTTCTAATGGGAATACAAATACACAGTATACTAGAAGAAGTAGTCAAAATAATTCTTATAGCCAGCCTGTTAGAACTAATAGTAATTCAAACAACACTAGAAGAAGTAGTTCTCAAAATAATTCTTATAGCCAACCTGTTAGAACAAATAGTAGTAATAATACACGTAGAGAATCAACTCCTAGTAGTAATAGTTCTTCAGGGTCTCAAAGCTATGGTAGATCAAGTTCTTCTAGTTCTTCGGGCTCTAGTAGATCAAGTTCTGGTGGAAGTTCTAGACGAGGAGGGAATTAATCATCATATCATAATTACATAATAACTTATATTCTAAAGGAAATGAAAAAATATATTTTTATACTCATCACGGGGCTCTCTTTTTGTACCGCACAGTCGCAAGAAATAAGAGATGCGCTACGCTACTCACAAGATAATTTAAATGGAACGGCTCGTTATAGAGCTATGAGTGGTGCTTTTGGTGCGCTTGGAGGAGATTTGTCTTCTTTAAATGTGAATCCTGCAGGATCTGCTGTTTTTGTTAACAATCAAGTGGGTGTGACATTGAGTAGTATGAATACTAAAAATGATTCTGATTATTTTGGTACTAGGTCAAATGATAAAGACAACACTTTTGACATAAATCAAGCTGGTGGTGTGTTTGTTTTTAATAACCAAAGAACGAAAAGTAATTGGAAAAAATTTACTGTTGGAGTTAACTTTGAAAATACAAATAATTTCAATAATTCAGTTTTTTCAGAAGGTACTAATCCAGTAAATTCAGTAGATGATTATTTTTTATATTATGCTAATGGAACTGAACTAGGTGTTTTAGAAAATAGTAATTATCGAAATTTAAATAATGGCGATCAACAAGCTTTTTTAGGTTACAATGCATTTGTGATTAACCCTAATACAACTAATGCTAATAATGTAATTTATAATTCTAATGTTCCTGGTGGAGGTAATTATTACCAGCAAAATGCAGTAACAGCTGAGGGTTATAATGGAAAGTTGTCTTTTAATGCAGCAACTTCTTATAAAGACAAGTTGTATATAGGTATCAATCTAAATTCACATTTTACGGATTATAGAAAATCGACTGCTTTTTATGAAAGTAACACTGCTCCTTTAACTACAGATTATACAATTAGTAATATTCGTTTTGATAATGAATTGTATACTTATGGATCTGGATTTTCATTTCAAGTAGGAGCGATTGCTAAGGTAACTAATGAGCTACGTGCTGGATTAGCTTATGAGTCTTCTACATGGTACCGATTAAATGATGAATTTTCTCAAAAAATAGCTTCTACAACAAGTAGTTCTGGTGGAGTTGATAAAGACAACTATTTTAATCCTCAGGTTACTAATTTTTATGAAGCATATAAATTGCAAACCCCTAGTAAAGTTACAGGGAGTTTAGCTTATATTTTTGGAAAAACAGGCTTGATCAGTATAGATTATGCTATAAAAGATTATAGTAACACTAAATTCAAGCCTGAAAACGATGCTTATTATACTCGTATAAATAATGCTATGAATGATGTACTTGATAATACAGGTGAATTAAGAATTGGAGCAGAGTATAAAATTAAGCAATTGAGTTTGAGAGCAGGGTACCGCTATGAGCAGAGTCCGTATAAAAACAAAACTACTATTGGTGATTTAACGGGTTATTCAGGAGGTTTAGGATATAACTTTGGTGCTACTAAAGTTGATTTGTCTTATGCTTACGCAAAAAGAGATTCGCAACAAGGGTTTTTTGCACAAGGTTTTACTGATGGAGCAAAAATCAATTCTATAAATAATAATGTGTCATTATCAGTTTTATTTGAATTGTAATTGATATAAAATTTTTATGAAAACCGTCTTGTGTTATTTGTACAAGACGGTTTTTTTTAGCCCTGATGGCAGCGGCATCCTTTTTCTAGCTTTTTTGCTAGGAAAAGATACAGCGTACAGCAGGAATAGCTTCATAAAAACAGGAATCTTTTACATTACCCGAAATAAAAATTGTAATTTTGCACTCCAATTTACAAATCTATGAGAACCAAGTCTTTAAAAAAGAACAAAATCAACGTGATCACTCTTGGGTGTTCAAAAAATATATATGACAGTGAAGTCTTAATGGGACAACTTCGTGCAAACGGAAAAGAAGTTGAACATGAGGCTCCTGCTGACAAAGAAGGGAATATAATTGTTATTAATACCTGCGGATTTATTGACAATGCTAAAGCGGAGTCAGTAAATATGATTCTGGAATATGCAGATAAAAAAGAAAAAGGATTAGTAGACAAAGTTTTTGTTACAGGATGTTTATCGGAACGTTACAGACCTGATTTAGAAAAAGAGATTCCAAATGTGGATCAATTTTTTGGAACAACTGAGTTGCCTCAATTATTGAAAGCTTTAGGAGCTGATTATAAGCACGAGTTATTGGGAGAGCGTCTAACAACAACTCCAAAAAACTATGCCTACTTAAAAATTGCTGAAGGTTGTGATAGACCATGTAGTTTTTGTGCTATTCCTTTAATGAGAGGAAAGCATGTTTCGCAACCTATTGAAAAATTAGTTAAAGAGGCAGAAGGATTAGCTAGAGATGGTGTGAAAGAATTGATTTTAATCGCACAAGATTTAACTTACTACGGACTTGATATTTACAAAAAACGTAATCTTGCTGAGCTTTTAGAAGCTTTAGCTAAAGTAGAAGGAATTGAGTGGATTCGTTTGCATTATGCATTTCCTACTGGTTTCCCTATGGATGTTTTGGATTTAATGAAGCGCGAACCTAAAATTTGTAATTACATTGATATTCCTTTACAACACATTTCAGATTCAGTTTTAAAATCAATGCGTCGTGGAACTACTCAAGAAAAAACCACGAAATTATTAAGAGACTTTCGTGAAAAAGTACCTGGAATGGCGATTCGTACTACACTAATTGTAGGGTATCCTGGGGAAACTCAAGAAGATTTTAATATTTTGAAGGATTGGGTACAAGAAATGAAATTTGATAGAATGGGATGTTTTGCTTATTCTCATGAAGAAAATACACATGCTTACTTGCTTGAAGATGATGTTCCAGATGATGTTAAACAAGCACGTGCTAATGAAATAATGGAATTGCAATCTCAAATTTCTTGGGACTTGAACCAGGAAAAAATTGGTCAAGTTTTTAAATGTATTATTGATCGTAAAGAAGGTGGTCACTTTGTAGGTAGAACTGAATTTGATAGTCCTGATGTAGATAATGAGGTTTTAATTGATGCGTCAAAACATTATTTAAAAACGGCTGATTTTGCAATGATTAGAATTACCGAAGCAACAGAATTTGATTTATATGGTGAACCAGTTTAAACAATAATTCTTATTTTTATAGCTCAAATTAAAATACTGTATATGAAAACATTTCAAGCAATAATAGTTGTATTCTTTTTACTGACACTAACAAGCGTTTCTGCACAATATGGAAACAATGGTTATGGAAATGGTTACGGTAATAGCGGCTCCGGAAGAAATGGAGGAATGAATCAAATGAGTCAAAATAGAGAGCCCGAAAAGCCTAAAGAAATTCCTATTGAGGTTACTGTAGGTAAAATCATGGAAAAAATTAAGCCAGCTCTTGATCTTGATGCGTTGCAAGAAATTGCTATTGCAAATGTTTTGACAGAAAGTATTCGATCGCAAGGTATTTTATTGAAAGATGAAAGCAATCAAGAACAAAAAATAAAAGAATTTGAGGCGCTTTCAGAAACTACAGATAGAAAAATCAAAGAGTTTTTAAATGAAGATCAAAAAGAGAAATATAAAGCTCTAAATGAAGAGAACGCAAGTTCTAAAAAGAAAAGAAGAAACAGGTAGTCTTTTTAGCATCTTAATATATTATGTCAAAATATTTTTACTATTTAGCCTTGGCTATTGCAGTTGCATCATGTTCTCCTAATCCTTATAAAGTTAGCGAGAAAGAATACAATGAGAAATTAAAAACTTTTAAAGAGGTTATTTCTAAGAAAGAACCTGAACCTTTACCGGTGGTAATAAAAAGTACTATAAGTATTGATAGTTCTTATGCAAAACAGCTGTACACTTTTAAAGATAGCGTTTATAATAGAGGGGCTTCGTATCCAGAGAATAGTAATATGAAATGGATAGGAACTGTTAATTTTAATTTGCGTAAGCCTAACTTTATAATTATTCATCATACTGCTCAAGATTCTATACAACAAACGATAAGAACATTTACTTTAGCAAGAACACAGGTAAGTGCTCATTATGTTATAGGTGATAATGGTGAAGTGGTTCAAATGCTTAATGATTACTTGCGTGCTTGGCATGCTGGTTCTGGTAGCTGGGGAAAAAATACTGATATCAACTCTGCTTCTATAGGAATTGAGTTGGATAATAATGGTAAAGAACCTTTTTCTGAAGCTCAAATTACAAGCTTGATGGCTTTGTTGAGTAAGTTGAAAAAGGATTACAAAATTCCTGCTGAGAATATTATAGGACATTCTGATATTGCGCCAAGTAGAAAGCAAGATCCAAGTGTCTTTTTTCCATGGAAAACTTTAGCCGATAATGGATTTGGCTTGTGGTATGATGAGGTTTTAGAAGAAGCTCCTATGTATTTTAGTTCTGAATTAGGATTGCGTGTAATAGGTTACGATACTAAAAATCTACAAGCAGCAATTACGGCATTTAAATTACATTATATGCAAAAAGAAGTTAATGCTGTATTGGATCAAAATACAATCAATACTATTTATGCAGTTTATAAAAAGCAGTAAATAGATTAAAATAAATAGTAAGAAGAGAGTTTTCTAGATTTTAGGAAACTCTTTTTCTTGTTTTTAATTCATCGATTAGCTCTATTTGATATTAAAAAAAACTGCCAAAGTACTAAGAGCACCTTGACAGTTAAAAAAAAATATAGGGGTAATCATGAGTTATATGTAAATAGTAATTTACATTATGTTTTTTTTTTTTTTTTGAATGTTTAAAAACCGTAAACTACCGCTACTGCAAATTGAGTTGCTGATTTTGTTCCGGCCATATTTGAATCTACAAATACTTCATCTGAAGCGTTGTCTAGTCTTATTTCAGGAATAAAAGTTAATCCACCTGATTTTAAATTAGCAGATAATGTAAAAGCAGTGAATGAAGTGTCACCAGATCCTTTTTTATAATCGAAATATTCACCACGTAATCCCAAACCAAAATTTTCATTTACAGCAAATGATGGGTATAAAGCAACACCTGTATATCCTACATCGCCTTCATTTGAGTAATCGGCTGCATTTAATCCTAAGTTGAATTTTTCTGAAACTTTAAATGAAGCTGTTAAGTCAATGATTGTTCCACTTACGGAACCATCCATAAAGTTGACGTAAGCGCTAATATTTTCGCTTGGAGTTAAAGATAGTTGTGCGCCAACAGCGTTTAGTCCTTTAAATGCGTCTGCAGTGTAAGAATTCCAAGCGTCATTAAACGCACCAACCATAATTCCTACTTTGTCGGAAATTGCATAAGTTGCTTTTACACCAGCATTTTGAAAAGGACCGTTTGTGAATAAGTAAGAAGTAGAATAGTGGAAGTTGCTTAATGGTGATATTACCTCGTATCCTATAAATGTCCCCATGAATCCAGCAGTAAAGCTTAGTTTATCTGATGCCGCATAGGTTGCGTATAAATTTTGAATGTGAAATGAATTAGCTCCTAATTCATCGTAAGTTCCGTCCGAATTTAAAATGGATTGAAATTGTCCTCTTGGTCCAAAGGATACTTCACCTACAAAAGAGGTTTTACCTGTAGTTTTCTTTAAAGCGATATCAATCATTCCTAAAGAAACTGAATTTTGATCAGATGCAAAACTAGTAGGGATGTTTGCAGTTTTAGAAAAATCATATTTATAATATAGGTCTCCTGAGCCCGAAATTTCTAATGGAGTGTCTTGAGCAAATGATGTGTTAGCAGCAAATGCTAATATTAGTATTGTTAGTAGCTTTTTCATGTAATAGTTGTTTTTGTTAATTCTTTTGGTTGTTAGTTAATGTGTTTTAAGTCTAAAATATAAAATGAGAGCTCTTCATTTTGAAAGAATTTTGAACAGTAAAACAAGGCGAATTTATTAACATTTAGTAAGTAAACAGAATTTAGAGCTAACAAATGACGCTTATTTGGAAAGAATTATTGATAAGAAAAAATCAATTTAAAAAAACAAGCATAATTCATTTTTGAATATGAAAAAATAAATAATTCACAATAGTTATTTTATTTGAATTGCATTTTTAATAGGGTATTTTGGTTTATTTTTATGTTTATTCATTTCAACACCCCTATTTTATAAGGGTGTTTTGTTTTGATTTATGGAATATTTTTATTTATGCTTGTTTTTTAGATTTTGTGTTATATTTAAAATAGGTCATCTTTGTGTTGGTGTGTATTTGTTTTGATGTATTTGTATTTTATGATTTGTGTTCCTCTTTTTCGTAATATATTAGGAATGAAGGATAGGTCGTTTGTAATGAAATTTTATTTAATGTTATTTGACTGTTGTAGGAGTTAAAATCAATGTTGCTATTAATTATTATTAGATATAATTGTATATAGGTATGTAATAATATTATGTATATCTTGAATTAAGAGTTTTTTTTGCTGCCGATGCTTTGGGGTTGTTAAGTTAAGTTTTATAGAATATTTAGACATTGTTAAATAAAGAGGTAGATGTGGTTTTTTTTTTTTTTTTTTTTTAGCTGAATGAATTTTCGTGTATGAGTGATTGTGTTTTATCTTAAGATATTTAGCTCGTGTATAACTGTGCTATATGAATTTTTCTTAAGCTAGATTTTTTTGAGCTGAGTAACCTTGGTGTGTGTAATTTAATTTACAGGAGCTATTTCCTGCTATCTGCTACAATCTAGTTCGCCGAACACCTGCTCCCTAGGATTTCCGCTACTATCAGGGCTAGGGGAGGAGTGGTGTGTTTGAATCTAGATTTTGCTACCTATATATTAAGGAGTAATTAGTTTGTTCAAATTACATTTAGTAATAAAGCATAATAACTGAGCTAAGTTAAGAGGATTAATAGCTTCTGCAAAGTCGCTCTTAACTGTAAAGTATTTTAATGAAAGGTTCTCTAAGCGAGTTGCAACCTAGGGAAAACCATAAATAGGTCGTAAATCTAATAAGAACCCAATCTACAACAGTAATAATTCCTACTTTTACTCAAAACCGCACCAACAACTCTTTTTCAAAGACAAGGTTTCCAGTAGTTTAAAATTAAAGTTATAAAAACATTAAAAAAAGGCAATCAAAAGTATTGTTTAACGGAAAAGAGTCAGTACTTTTGCACCCGCAACA
>NZ_JABSNK010000010.1 GCF_013294005.1 Flavobacterium gelidicaeli | reverse complement strand
CGCTTGAAGAGTCCCATAAAATTATTTTATTTTTCGCAAAACAAAAATAAGGGATTCTCAGGCATTTTTAATTTCAGACTTTCGGATAGTAGTGAGATCTACTTAAAAAAACATTTGATAAGATTAACAGGTCTAATCTTAAATCAGAAAAAGTTCAAGTGTTTTATCCAAGAGAATCAGGAATTAAATCTGACATTTTTTTTACAAATTTAAAGACTGGTTTAGGTAATGATAAAATAGAGGTTATCGAAATGGATAGAATAAATACAGCTGAAGGTTGGAGGTTTCCACATAATTCAAAACACCTCTCTTCAAAAGTTGATAATAATTTATGTCTGATAATTGATGACGGTTCCTCTACAGGAGATTCTTTAATCCAAATGATTGATGAAATTTCTTTCTACAATGCTAAAGAGATAATCTTGTTATGCTTCATTGGAAGAATTAATGACCATAAAAGAGAATTTTTCTCTAGGCTTTCTTCAATTAATGTTCAAAAAAATACGTCAGTTGATTTATCGATATACTTTGTTACACATTGGCATATCCCAACATATTATCTAGATAGTAATCCACTTAGCAAAGAAACATACTGGTTAAAAGAACTAATCAATATTTCTAATACACCCAACAATATTAAAAGGATTGCTAAAAGGGTTCTTGCAGAAATAGAACCAAAAGATAAAAACTTCAAAGACTACAAATACCTTCCTAAAATAAAAGGGACTAATTTAATTCCTAAAAAAGAATTAATAAAGAGGCGTGAAGAAATTGGAAAAGTAATTGGATATAGATTATACCAAGAAAGTTTTGAATATTTTAATGCGTTTATTAAAAAATATAGTCAAGATAAACAACTTAAAGAAGAAAATAGATATAAGGAAATTGAGCTAATATGTGCTTGCTTTGTATATGAACCATATCTTTATGATAAACTCGCTTTAATACTGCCAGATGTAGTTTCTTTAGTAGAGAAATTTGTAAAATTTTTATTATATTCTTTTAATACTTATGAAAAACATAAAGCTTATAATTGGGATAAAAGAGATATTATACATTTATTTTTTATCGTTTTTAAGGATGATAAGTTGATAAAGGAATTAACAAAAGAAAATTTCATTAAACTAATAGATTTTACTGAGCCTAAGGAATCTTCACTTGATTATGTACTATATAAATTAACTAAATATTTTCCTTTAAATAAAACCGCATTAAATACTTCCAAATATGATTTACAATTAACAAAAATTATTGCGGAATTAATTGATTTAAAAACACCCCATTATGATGTTTTAAAGCAATACTCCAATTTTATTTCAACGTTACCATCTAGAGGGAATTTTACGTCACAATTATTAAGCTTACAAGCTCATTATAAGAAACAACAAGAACCAGATTTACATTCTAAAAAACAACAGTTTGGCCATTATGTTAGTAAGTTTAGTAGTAAAATAGGGAAATTAATTGCAACCATAAACAAAAATGAAAAGCTTTTAAATGAAGATATAAAAGAAATGAAAAAGCAGTGGATGCATATTACGGAGTTCACAACTCCCATATTAAATTTCACAAGTTCATTTCCCGATATTCTAACACCATACCCATATTTTGAACTTCAAAAAAAGATTGAGGAAGGGAATTTATCTGTTAGAAGTAGGGTCGGATTTATTAACAATTTTGTTTATTTTATAAATGTGGATTTTAAAGAAGTTGAAGTATTAGAAGTAATGGATTTGAACATTAAACAAATACAAGAAGAAATAAATGAAGATTCTTTGTTTTATGAATTAATATCAAATTGTACTACAAATTTAAAAGATTTTGTAGACCATTTAATAATGGGTCTAAAAAACGAAAAATTAAAAACTAGACACAATGAGTTATTAGTTTCAGATTCTGAATGCTCGATTCCTGAAAAATTTAGTAAAGATCTGATTATTGAAGAAATTATAAAAAACATGGTTAATCATAGTGTTTTAGAAAATGAAATTGAAATTGAAATTCACAATGAGAATGATAATATTTTAGTAATCTTAAAAAATGATATTAGACCAAAAGATTATTCAAATAGCACTAGAGAAGGAACAAGATGCCTTTCAAATCTATCTGATAGTAGTATTTATGGATTCACATACATAAAGAAAGAATCTGAAAATCAATTTATACAAATACTTAAATTTAAAATAAATGGAAACAAATAAAATCAACTTAATCGTTTTTGACGAACAAATAAATTTTGAAAGTTCCAAAGAACTCTTGGGCGATGAAGGTTATACTATTAAAAGATTTTTTTGTGTAAACAATTATATTACGTTTGAAAATGTAATAAAGAGTCAATTAGAAAATGACGAATACTTTTTTTTAGTAGTACACGTATTTGGCAAAACTGATAATTTGAAGGGAATATCTAAATTTAAAGGATCAGGCATTCTTGATAAACATCCTGATTTAGATTATATGTTTATTTCTGAGGGTAATAAAAAAGAGCAAATTCAAGCTTTAATGCTCGAAAATAAATACATTGATTTCCTATCAAAAAAAATATGTAAATATCATGAAGTTAGAGATGAATTAAAAGCAGATAGATGTAAAGCTATTAAAATTAAAGATTTTCTAAGTTTAAATAACAAAATACAAATGGATTCAAAGGCTGTAGTGAATAATGAGAGTGGTACATACCCACAATGTGATTATGCAATTATTACCGCCCTGGAAGAAGACGAGATGGAAAAGGTATTACCATTTATTAAAACAGAAGGAAAGATTGAAAATGAAAAACATTTAATAGAATATGGTCATTTTAAAGGGAAAGAATCTAAGAAAATTGTATATGCTTCACAATTAGAAACGGGTATGATCGATGCTTCAATTTTAGCCACAGAATTGATTTTAAGATTTAATCCAAAATACCTTATTATGACAGGTGTTTTAGGTGGTAAACCTAAAAACACAAGTATTGGAGATGTAGTTGTGGCTAGCAAAGTTTTCACAATCGATAAAGGTAAAATTGATAAATTAGGTTTTAAAAATGAAATTGAGGGTTCAAATACAGATGGTTCAAAAATCACTGAATTTAAACGTAAAAAACAAAATATTATTGATTTTATTAGAGACGAAGATATTATTTATAAAAAGGTAATAAATATACACTTTGGTTCAATTGCTTGTGTAAGACAAGTTATTAATATTGAAGGTTATTTTGATGAGAAAATAAGCGTAATAGATAGAAAATCTATTGCTTTAGAAATGGAGAGTTATGGCGTAGCTCGAGCTTGTGAACTGGTTAATAATGGAAGAACAATACCTTTAATTATTAAGTCTGTAATGGACAATACTCAAGATAAAACTGATGGAGCAAAACCATATGCAGCATGGAGCAGTGCAATGTTTGTTAAATATATTTTAGAAAATGATTTAATTTAAAAATAGGCACCCAACTGCGCGGCTTTGTCGTAAGTTCATAGGTTTCGTTATCGCAGAATTGCATTCTGTGCCCGCAAACTAAATCCGTTACTATACCACAGAAAACACCAATAATAAACCTTTAAAATCAAATCTACAACTCAATAAAAAGTAACACACTGTACGTGATTGCCGCGTTCCTCGTAATGACCTTGGTTGCGGATGCTCGTTGTGTATGCGAATGTGAGATTCATGCAGAATGAAAAACTAGATAGATTTGCTTTGACTTATGTTGTGTGCTTTTATGAGTCAAAACTAGAATGTTTTTCTATATCTTACAAGATTTAAAAAATACAACAAAGTAAAATTCTACTATGAAAGAAATACTTTCCCTATCAGAAGCACAAAAGATAGTGTTGCTTTCTCAACGTTTTTTGCCAGATATAGTAACAGGAACGGCGATAGATACTACGCTGGGCAGTATTGAACATCTTGGTTATGTGCAAATAGATACCATATCTGCTATTCAGCGTGCCCATCATCATACGTTATGGAATAGAAATCCTGAATACGAACTATCTCATATTGATACCTTAATTGAATCGAAACAACTATTCGAATATTGGTCGCATGCTGCAGCATATCTGCCCATGCGCGATTATAAGTATTCGCTTCCCCGTAAAGAGGCTTTTCTAAAAAACGAACAAAGCCACTGGTTTCAGAAAGATGTCAAACTAATGGATTCTATACTAAAACGCATAGAAAACGAAGGACCTTTAATGGCAAAAGACTTTGAACACAAGGCTAAACTGGGAGAATGGCAAAGCAAACCCGCAAAACAAGCTTTAGAGAATTTGTTTATGCAAGGCGATTTGATGATTTCGAGTCGGAAGAATTTTCATAAAGTGTATGACCTAACGGAACGCGTCCTACCCAACAACATTGATACTAATAGTCCTAGTCAGCAAGAATATATCCGGTTTTTAATTACAAGCTATTTAAGGGCCAATGGTATTGGTCAAGCGAGTGAAATTGCTTATTTACTTAAAAACACCAAAACAGTTGTCGCTTTCGAACTAAAGGAGATGCATTCAAACAATGAATTAGTGCAACTAAATGTAAACGGACAACTCTATTACGCCTTTCCTGATACTTTGAATTTGGTAAATACCCCTATCAAAAGTCAGCTGAAAATTCTATCTCCTTTTGATAATTTATTGATTCAGCGTAAACGCATGCAGCACTTATTTGATTTTGAATACAAAATTGAATGTTATACTCCCGAAGCGAAACGTAAATACGGCTATTTTTCATTACCCTTATTATGGAAAGGTAAATTAGTGGCCAGAATGGATTGTAAGGCCGATAAAAAGAGTGCAACGCTTCATATACATCATTTGTTTTTTGAAGAAAATTTTTCTTTTAATGATGCGTTTAAAGTTGCCTTTTCAAAAGAGATAGCAGCATTCAAAAGTTTTAATGATTGCTCAGAGGTAAAAATTCACAAAATGACACCAAGCGCGTTACTTGATTCGCTGCAATAAATTACCCGCTCTACTTTCGCTAATATGGGATATCAATAAACAAGTTTAGGTAATTCAAGAGGACGAAGAGCCTTCTTTTTTGTAAGATTAGTAAGCTAGGTTTCATCGTGGTTTCCTCTTTTCAAAGTTTTAATAGAGAAAATTGCTATATATAGGAAAATTGCAATAAAATATAACTTTTCTTTGTAATAGTCCAATATTTTATCAAATTTGATTCCAAAAACAACTTAATATTCTTTCGGAGATTGAAATTAGCAATGATGAAATAAAAAAAGTAAATGAAAATGAAAGAAAAATGAAAAACCTTATAAACCATGCTATTCAATACGGTCTATCAGAAGATTTAATTCAAGAGATCAATTTGAACGGTAAGCAAATTGAAATCAAAAAAAATGAAAATCTTCTAAATGTTGGAGAATATAGTAAATATATCTACATAGTAATCAAAGGTGGATTTGTATGTCAGTACTTTGATGATAATGAATCAAATTTTAGAACAACGTCGTTCCATATTGACAATTATCATCCTTTTATTACTCAACCAGAAAGTTATTTTTTAAAAGAGCCTTCTGATACGCAAATAAAAGCATTCAAAAACTCTGAAGTAATTGCATTTCATAGAAATACAATAGAAAGATTGAGTTCAAAACATAACGCTTTTGATAAATTTTGCAATACGCATATTATAGAAGCTCTCATTTTTATAAATCAAATAAAGTCCAAACTAATAGGTCTACCAAAAGATAAATTATACAGCTACCTTCTAGAAAAACACAATCCAATTACTAAAAATGTTCCATCTAAATATATAGCGGAATTTATGGGGGTTACGCCCCAATGGCTAAGTAAAATAAAACGTACTAGTTAAAACATGAAATTAGTTTCATAAAACTCGAATCAGTAATATTTATTTTTGTGGTATACAAGAACTATAAATTACAACTTGATTCAAATGGATATGAAAATCAAAATTAGCCTTACACTTATAATACTTTTTTTTTCTACTATTTTATTCAGTCAAAAATTAGCAAAAATTAGTGACGACTATAATAAACGAAACTTAATAAAAGGTAATATTCCTGAAAAATGGGAAGACGGAATGAGAACTTCTGGCGATAAAGGAAGCTACGAATGGTGGTATTTTGATGCTCATTTACAAGATGGCAGTACTGTTGTCATAACGTTTTACACCAAGTTTATGACCGACATAAAAAAACCTTTTAATCCATACTTAACAGTTAGTATAGATAAAGCTGACGGCAGTAAAATATCAGAAAAATTTTACTGTGACCCCGAAGATTTCTTTGCTTCAAAAGATTCGTGCAATGTTAAGATGGGTAATAATTATGTAGTAGGAAACTTAAAGGAATATAAAATTCATATAGAAAATGAAGATATAAACTTAACAGCCGTTATAAAAAGAACTACGCAAAGCTGGAGACCAAAAACAGGACATATGGTATTTGGTGCCGACGAAAGCAAAGAATTCAATTGGGTAGTGCCTGTACCTCAAGGTGAAATGGAAATGGAATACAATTACAAAGGTGTAACAACAAAAACAGCTGGTTCTGCCTACCACGACCATAATTGGGGAAATGTCTCTATGATGGAAATTTTCAACCATTGGTATTGGTCCAGAGCTGAAGTTGGCCCTTATACCGTAATTGCTTCAGAAATGATATCTGAAAAAGAATTTAATAATGACAATATAATTACTTTTAATATTTCTAAGGATGGCGAAACAGTTGTTGATGATGGTGAATTAGTAACCCTATATAGAACGTATGGTAAGGAGCATTCAACATTAAAAAAAGATGTAAGTGACGATTTAATTTTTATTTATGAGGACCCTCAAAGTGAATATAGATATGAATATTCACTTTATAGAAAAAACACTATTGTTGAAGTAGATTTAATTGCGGCATCAGTTGGTCATGGGCTTAAATATAGACTTGCAAAAATGCTTACAAGTATCGATCCTGCATACTTTAGGTTTACTGGAAAAGCAGAAATAAGAGTTTTCAAATCAGGTAATTTAATAGAGAAGTACACCAGTAATAAAGCAGTTTGGGAATTAATGTATTTTGGGAATCCTGTTGGAAAATAATAGACTGCAAACCGTGTATAAAAACCATAGGACTTTTACTTCTATTCAATAACTTAACACAATAAATCTAAAAATTAATATCTTAAACAAGATAAAACTATAACAACCATTTAAAAGCTAGATATTATGGAAAAAAAAGAAATTAATTACACAAAAGCAGACGCAACACATATTGCTTTTCCAGTAACAAACAGAGAAGAATCTTTTGATTGGTGGTACTTTGATGCACATTTTGACAATGGAGATCATTTTGTAGTCATGTATTCTCTTAAAGATACTCGATTAAACCCAAGACAACCGTCTGTTAGATTAAATATATATCCGCACGGGCAACCAGAAATCAGCAAAATAAAATTATACCAAGAGGAGGATGTATCCACTAGTTATGAAAAGTGTGATGTTACCCTTGGTGAAGAGTATTGTAAAGATTGTGGCGATTATTATGAGCTTTATACTATGATTGATGGGTATGGTGCTAAATTAAAATTAAAGAAAAAGAATCACCCATTTACAACAGAAGGATATCCGGTTCCAATGGGATGGACAGTAGCTGTTCCTTCCGGACCAATAGAAGGAGAATTATACAAAGGAGGAGACGCTATTAAAGTTAAGGGTATTGGCTATCATGACCATAACTGGGGTGAGAAAAGTTTAGCAGGTGCGTTTAAGAATTGGTATTGGGGAAAAATTCATACGCCAGCCATCTCAATTGATTATTCAATGATGATAGGTTTAGATGGTGAAATTGCTAATTCTGTGGCCTTAGTTACGGATGAAAAGAGTTTAATAATGTCACCTACAGATGCATTTGATGGCCCAAACCATATAAGCAAAACTGAGGGTGTTATTAATGCGACTATGACCGAAGAAACTATGGGATATACCTTTGCTAAAGACTTTACATTAAAAGGATCTAAAGGGGATTTTAGCTTTATTGCAAATGTTAAACTAGAAAAGATTGTAATGATAGAGAAATCTGAAATCGCTAAAGGTGAAGATGCTTATAGATATACTGCAAAAGAAGAGTTAATTGTAACAAGAAATGGTGAAACAAAAACGTATCATACAGATGGCCTACACGAAATAGTCTATTTAAATTAATAGAAGTAGATTATTATAATGAAACAATTACGATCATAATCCTTTCATTTTTTATGAAAGGATTATTTTTTTTAATTCTAAAAAAATAAAATCATAAACAAAAGTATATTTGAAAGAAAGGCCTAATAGAAATAATAATTAGAAAAATAGAAACTGCGGCCAACACCATGTATATATAATTCCAGGGTTCTCGTGTATTTGGAAAATTCTTTCAGGTTTTTTCTGGCCCCGACTGCATAGATATGATAGCAGTTTCAACAATTTGTTAGCGCAGAATTACATTCTGTGCCCGCAAACTAAATCCGTTACTAGACTACATTAAATACTAATAACAATTGTTCAAAACCAAATTTGTAAATCAATAAAAAGTAATGCAGCGTACGTGATTGCCGCGTTCCTCGCAATGACCTAAATTGCTTATGCTCGTTGTGCATGCGTGTGTGAGATTCTTTCAGAATGACAAACTGGGTGGATTTACTCAGGTGTTGGATTAGGTCATTTTACCTAGTAATCAATATTTTTTTTTAGGAAGCATGAGATGATATGTAATCCTAAATATATTGTTTTATGTTTAGAATGATAAGGAAGTGCCTATTTAAACGCTTCCTAGATCGTTATTCTTCAAAAACAAACTATCCTTTGGTTTCTGCAGCCATAAGTCCCCATTCTACAATTGAATTTAAAATTGGAGATAACGTTAAACCAAATTCAGTTAAGGTATATTCTACTCGCAAAGGTGGTTTTTTTGTAAATACTTTCCTGTTCACGATATCATCTTCTTCCAATTGTTTGAGTTGCAAACTCAAGGTTCGCTCCGTGATTCCTGGAATTTCTTTACGTAATTCGTTGTAGCGCTTGGTACCACTAATCAAGTGGGTCAGGATCACACTCTTCCACTTCCCTCCTATTAATTCCATTGCTGCACTAGTAGGACACCACGATATATTGTCGTTGATTTTTATCCTTGGCTTTTTTTCGAAAAGTTCTTTTCTGTCCATAACTTCACATTTATATATGTTATAATGCGAAAAGATATAACGCTATTTATTAGTTCGCAACTATATTTTTTATAGTTTATTTTTATTTTACAAATAATTTATTTACAATTAGTTATAAATTTATTTTATACTATAATTCTTGACCGTTATTGCACAATGTGAAAACTATACATACTTTCTCAACTATAAAAATGATAGTATAAATAATCAACTAAATTTAAAATTATGATTTTAAACGAAATTTTGAACAACCGCTACTCAGTAAAAGAATTTGATGCTACTAAGAAGATCTTAGAGGATGACATACAAGGGGTTCAATTTTAGAAAACTACCATTTCATCACCTAAACTCAATGAAATGGTAGGCTTTCGTATGCCTTAATTTTATTTCGGACAGGATTGGTTAAAGCGATATGTTTTTTGAAATAATTATTAAAATAAGATTTTATTTACCAATATTTTATATAATTTTAGAGGTAAATTCCCATTGCCCAAATAAAACAATTAAAAGTAGTTATTTTACACTTTTTTTTAGCATCTTACAGACAGAAATGTAATTAAAAAAAAGTGTACTAACCGATTCACATCACCTATATTCTAAATATTTCTAAATGAACAGTACCCTCTCTTCTACAAATGCTAAAAACATGTATAAGTTTAGTAAAATAAATAAATTTAGTTTTATTTTTTTTGCGATACAATTTCTAATTGTAACCACATTCCTTTTTTACTTTAAACTAACCTATTCTGCTTGGGGTAGCTTAGTCATTATCGCCTTGTTTTTGTACTTTTCAAATTCAAAAAGCCTTAGTTTTAATCAAAAAGCGATAGTATCCGTTTTTTTTATATTAGTTTATTATACATTTTCTTTTTTATTGTATGGAAAATCTTTTAGTGTTATTGTTTTACTCTATTTAATGCCTATCGTTTTACTTATCATAATTCGGCATTATAAATTATTATTATTTTTATGCCTCTTTATAGTGGCAATTGTATCAATTATATTGTATTATGATTTCTTTGGATTCGATTATGGAAATGCAAAATATTTTGAAAATAATTTTACCACTCTATTTTTTTATTTTATTGTATTAATGATGATGATCTTTATGATTGTTTTACTTACCGCAAAAACAAACATAGTAAAATACGTTATAGATGACTTAAAAGCTAAAAATCTTGAATTAGAAGAATCTCGAGTAGAACTGAAGAAATTACAAATTAATAAGGAATTTTTTTTTGCAATAATGAGTCATGAAATAAGGACTCCATTAAACGCAATTAAAGGAATTTCAGATATATTAAAAAACAACATACAAAGTGAGGAAGATCAAGACCTCTTGGAACTAATGGACTATTCCTCTAATCATCTATTAGCTTTAGTAAATAACATATTAGATTTTACCAAACTAAACGACGGTGTTTTCTCTTTACAATATTCAGAGTTTAATTTAAGTATTGCCTTAAATTCATTATTCAAAATGAATGAAAGACTCGCATTAGAAAAGGGCTTAACATTTGAAATTCAAACTGCAAACAACATTCCTGATTTTGTTTATGGAGATAAAAACAGAATCAATCAAATTGTTTTGAATCTTTTAAATAATGCCATCGAATACACTAAAAAAGGATCGGTAAAAATGCTGGTAAATGGAAATTACGATCCAGATAACAAGAATAAATTCGAACTTCAAATTACTATTTCTGATACTGGAAAAGGATTTGATAAAGAACTAGGCGAAAAACTTTTTAAAAAATATGCCACTTCAAATACTTCCACAAACAGTGTAGGACTGGGATTAAACATTTCTAAAGGATTAATTGACCTGATGAACGGAAGCATTAAATTTGATTCTAAACCAAATAAAGGCACGACATTTTATATTACAATCCCATTGCCAGTTATAGAAAATAATGCCACTAATTCAGCAAAAATCGAAAATAGTTTTCAAGACACGGCAATACATATTCTTTTGGTTGACGACAATAAAATAAACTTATTAGTTTTAGAAAAACAGTTAAAGAACAAATTAAAGAACTGTCATTTTACTACTGCAAAAAACGGTCTTGAGGCATTAAATCTAATTAAAGAAAACCAATATGATTTAATATTAATGGATGTTATTATGCCTGTTATGGATGGTATGACCGCTACCAGTCACGTGCGAAAGCTTGAAGATGAAAACAAAAAAAACATACCAATTATCGCATTAACTGCCAATGTAGGAGAAAAAGAATTATCGGAATGTATGAATGCAGGTATGAATGATTTTGTAACAAAACCATTTGAAATTAATGCTTTATTAAAAACAATCCTTAAGCAATACAACCCTAAAACACTCTAAATAAAAACAAAATCATTACTCGATTAATCTCGAATAATCATTGTTTAGGCTGCATCGAATTTAAACATAAGGGTATTAATAAATTATTCAAATGAAAAACAAGAAGGTTTCTCTATTTTTTATTTCTTAGCGGTTTAAAACGCGATTGATTTGCGAAAATCTTTTACCATAATACTTTTTGCTAATAGACGAAATTGATGAGACAATGCAGTAGCTGAAAATTTCTTTAAATCATTAAAAACAAAATTAATTTACGGCAATAAGCTGATATCTAAAGAACAAATGAAACTTTAAGTTTTTGAATAAATTGAAGTATGGTTTAATCAAAAAAGAAGACATTCAGCTTTAGAATATATGACAATAAAGGAATTTAACAATCAAATAATTACAAAAATCTCGCCTAACTTAAACTCCACTTTTTATTTGCATATCCACTTTCAGCGAGACAAACTAGATGGAAGTTCATTGAAAGCAAAACCTAATGCCGACTGTGTTTTTCATGCTTTTAACAGTACCAACAAGCTTTTAACTTATCGTAAAGCCAGTTTAACAACAGCAATTAGAATACCAACCAAACCACCAACAACAGCACCATTGAGTCGAATGAACTGCAAATCGTTCCCTACTTTGCCCCCCATTCCTATTGACAATTGCAGTAGCTAAATCCATTTTTAGATAGTAGCAAGTACCAATAATAGTCCTTTAAAATCAAATCTGCAACTCAATAAAAACTGACGCACCGTACGTAATTGCCACGTTCCCCGCAATGCCCCTGATTGCGAATGCTCGTTGTGTATGCGTGTGTAAGATTCTTGCAGAATGACAAACTAGGTAGATTTGCTCAGATGTTGGATTAAATCATTTTTCACAGACAGCAACAAATCTTTTTTACGAGCCATGAGATGGTACGCGATCCTAAATATTTTGTTTTTGTTTACAATAGTTAGGCAAGAGCATATTTAACGCTTCCCAAATAGTTACTCTTCGTCAAAAACAAACTCTCCTTTGGTTTCTGCTGCCATAAGGCCCCATTCGATAATAAGGTTTAAAATAGGAACGAGAGTTTGACCAAATTCGGTTAAGGTATATTCTACTTTTAAAGGTGGTTTTTTGGTAAAAACTTTTCTGTTCACGATATCATCTTCTTCCAATTGTTTGAGTTGCAAACTCAAGGTTCGCTCCGTGATTCCCGGAATTTCTTTGCGTAATTCGTTGTAGCGTTTCGTGCCACTAATCAAATGAGTAAGGATTACACTTTTCCACTTCCCGCCTATTAATTCCATTGCTGCACTAGTAGGACACCACGATATTTTGTCGTTGATCTTTATTTTTGGCTTTTTTTCGAAAAGTTCTTTTCTGTCCATAACTGCTTATTTATATATGTTATAATGTGCAAATATATAACGCTATTTATTAGTGTGCAACTATATTTTTTATAGTTTATTTTTATTTTTTAAACAATTGAAATATAGCTAGTTAAAAATTTATTTTATACTATACTTTATGACCGTTATTGTGTACATTGTAAACTATACATACTTTTGCCACTATAAAAATGATAGTATAAATAATCTACTAAATATAAAAACATGAACTTAACTACAATTTTGAACAACCGCTACTCAGTAAAAGAATTTGATGCTACTAAAAAGATCTCAGAGGCAGATTTCCAACAAGTAAAAGATGTATTGCGTTTGAGCCCTTCAAGTGTAAACTTACAACCTTGGCATTTTTTAATTGCAGACACTGCAGCAGGAAAAGAACGTATTGCAAAAGGAACTCAAGGTTTCTATCATTTTAATACACCAAAGGTTTTAGATGCGTCTCACGTAATTGTTATTGCAGCGCGCACAAATGCAGACGATGCCTATATGAATAGCATTTTAGAACAAGAAGATAAAGACGGTCGTTTTGCGGCTCAACAATTTAAAGACCAAATGCACGGTGGGCGTATGTTGTTTGCAGATATTCATAAATACGACCTTAAAGATTCACCACATTGGATGGAAAAACAAGTGTATTTAAATATGGGTTCCCTTTTATTAGGAGTTGCTGCATTAGGAATTGACGCTTGCCCAATGGAAGGTGTAGATGTAAAAGCTTTAGACGAAGAGTTTGGTTTACGTGAAAAAGGATATACTGCTTTAGCTGTAGTGTCTTTGGGATATAGAAAAGATACTGATTTTAATGCAAGCCTTCCAAAATCTAGATTTTCAGAGGAAGAAGTAATCACCATCTTATAAGTAATTTTTAAATCAAAAAAAAAACATCATGAAAAGCACCATAGTAAAATTCACCGCAAAACCAGAACACGCAACTAGTTTTGCAGCAACTTTAAAAGAAGCGCAAGCGGCAACACAAAAAGAAGCTGGAAATCACGAAATTAAAGTTTTTGTATCGAAAGCTGATTCCAATGTGTTTTTTGTGTACGAACGTTGGGCAGACAAAGCAGCCATCGAATCTCATGACAAAGAGCCTCATACGCAAAAGTTAATGCAAATAGGCCAAACAGCCTTGGCAACGGCACCCGATTTTTATTTTTTAGGAGATACAAACCCGTTACCAGATCGTTCTAAATCTGCAAATGCAGATGACGAACTGTTCATCATTTTCTTCATCTTTAAGTTCGATCCAGCTTATAGAAAGCAAATTCTAGCCCAATTTGAAGATCATATTACCAACACTCGAAAAGAGGAAGAAGGAAACATCCTGTTCGATTTATACACTGTTGATGGGCAAGAAGATACTTTGGCTGTTTATGAGCATTGGAGAAAAGAATCTGATGTTTGGGACATTCATTTTCATCAACCGTACGCCATGAAAACAGGAAAATTATTGGAGGAAGCGGTAGATGGAGATTTAAAACAATACATGAATTTTGTAACAGAAATATAATTTAGTTAAAGATGAAAAATATAATTACAGCAATAGTTTACGGATTTATAGTATCATTTGGAATTCAGAATGTTTCAGCTCAAGAACCAAGTATGCGAGCTTTTAATGAAAATATAAAAGCAGTGCAATTGAAAAAGGGTACTATGCAAATTTTTGATTACGGAGAAACGAAAGTTCACGTTTATGAAACGAAAGGCTTTTTTAATACTCACGCTTTTTTTATCGAAAAGAAGGGAAAAGGGGTATTAATAGAGACTCCTCCAATGAAAGATAATTACAAGGAACTAGTGGATTATATTGTTGGCTTGGGTTACAAAGATATTGATGTAATGGTTTCGTATCATTTAATTGGAAAGCACTTTTTTGATACTGACAAGCTAAAATTCAATCATATCTATTCTAATCAAGAATCTTTGGATTATATGAAGAATTCCGGAAATGAATCGCTATCTGTCTTGAAAAAAGTCTCAGGACAAGATCTTGACGAAACTACAATTGTACCAACCGATTTATTAAAGGCGGGAGCTCAAGAGATTTCAGGGATTCCTTTTATTATTACGCCTACCGGTTTTGGTTTTGATGTAGAAATGCCAGAAATAAAGGCGGTTCACTTACATATGGTTGGGCACGACAACCATACTATGATTTTCAATACTAAATTTATAGATACGGTAATTAAAGAGCTTACTGCTTTTCAAGAAAAAGGCTATACCACCTATTTTTCTTCACACAGTGCACCGGAAACTTCGGGAGATGTGACCCTTAAAATTAACTATCTTAAAGAAATGAAAGGACTACTTTCTTCGGCTAAGAATGAAGAAGAATTCATTCAGAAAATGGATAAAGCCTATCCTAATTTTGGATGGAGAAATTACCTGTTAGGAAGTGCAAAAATGTTATATCAAAAAAAATAATCAACTTAATAGCCCAATCCCTAAAGTATAATTCCGAATTCGATTTTCAAAATTCAATTACATCGTGAGCACTGAGATTATTACAAAAATAGTCTCAGCTTTTTTATTATCGGTAAATGATGAATTACTATTATACAGTAACTAACTCGTAGTGAATTAAATACGATCTAGATTACAGCGTTGCAACTGCGTTCCTTAAAAAGTATACAACATTCAAGAATTAGTATAAATTTTGAGTCTATAGTGTTGCTTATCTTTGTGCTAGACAAATTGTTAGCGTTTGTTTATAGATTTAAATTATAAAATCAGCAAAGAAATAACCATTTACATTAAATAAAAATACCATGGAAAACAAAATAAACACTCAAATACCTGATCCGGTAATTTTCAATAGAGATAGAAACAACAAAAAGCAGCGACCTTTTATAGTGGATAAAACGGAATATCCTTTTCAAAGTAATTGGTTCGAAAGAGACGGAGTTTCTATGCATTATATTGATGAAGGCGAAGGAATTCCGATTGTATTGACGCACGGAAACCCAGATTGGTCTTTTTTGAATCGAAATATTATTAAAGAACTTTCTGGTGAAGCTAGAGTAATCGCTTATGATTTACCTGGTTTTGGTTTTTCGGACACACCAGCAAATTATGGTTTTACGCCACAAGAGCATGCACAATGGATTAGTGCTCTTCTTTTTGAACATTTAAAACTAGATAAGTTTATTATTGTTGTTCAAGATTGGGGAGGTCCAACAGGTTTATCTGTTGCTACTAGTAATCCTGATAAAGTGTTGGGAGTTGTGATAAGCAATACTTGGGCTTGGAAAGCGGAAGGTAAAATGGTCGAATTCTCCATGTACATGAGAACGCCAGAAATGCAAGCAAAAATTATAGACGAAAACTTTTTTGCAACTACATTAATGCAAGGCTCGATTAATTCCAAATCAAGCAGTAACAAAGCCATTACAGATGCATATTCAATGGCTTTTCCAACCAAAGAGTCTAGAAAAGGAACCGCTGTTTTTCCGGCAGAAATTACCTTGGCAGCTGATTGGCTTGAAGAATTAGAAGGGAAATTAAGCACACTTCAAGAAAAGCCTGTTGAACTTATTTTCGGATTAAAAGATGACGTTGTTGCTTCTAAAGAGATTCAAGATAAATGGCGTTCTATTTTTCCTGATGCAGCCGTGCAATTACTTCCTGAAGCGGGTCATTTTACACAAGAAGATAGTCCCGAGAGTTTTGTGTTATCTTTACGAAGAATGCTGAAAAATTTAGAATCAAAATAAATACAAATGGCTGCTTCAACTGATTATTTAGACTTTATTTTGGATCAATTGTCCAATTGGAAAATGATTCATTGCAAACGAATGTTCGGTTGTATAGGTCTGTATGCAGACGAATTGATGTTCGGAATTGTTTCAAAAGAAGTACTCTATTTCAAAGTAGATGAAAACAATAAAGCGGACTATCTAGCAGCTGGTTCTGAAGCTTTAAAACTTTTTAAAAATAACAGTGTGGTCGCTTCTTTTTATGAAGTTCCTATCGAAATTCTGGAAGATGCTAACCAAGTTATTGCTTGGGCTAAAGTCTCTTTAGAAATTCAAAAAAATAAAAATAATAAATGAAAGTAATTATAACAGGAACCACGGGTATGGTGGGACGAGGCGTTTTAATAGAATGTTTAGAATCTCCAAATGTTCAAGAAGTATTGGTCATAAACCGAAGCTCTTTGCAAATGCAGCATCCAAAATTGAAAGAAGTTATTCATAAAAACTTCTTCGATTTCAAAGCTATTAAGGATCAATTGCAAGGGTATGATGCTTGTTTTCATTGCATGGGCGTTTCCTCAATTGGAATGAAAGAGGAAGATTACTATCAATTTACTTATGGAATTACCCAAGCTTTGGCTAAAACGCTTTATGCTAGTAATCCACAAATGGTATTCAATTATGTTTCTGGTGAAGGAACCGATAGTACCGAAAAAGGAAAATTGATGTGGGCCCGTGTAAAAGGAAAAACCGAGAATATGATTCTGAATATGGGCTTTAAAGATGCTTATATGTTTCGACTTCAAGTAATTCTTCCTTTGAAAGGGGTGAAATCCAAAACTGCTTGGGTAAATGCATTCTATTTTATCGCTCGTCCGTTTTTTGGACTTTTAGAAAAAAAGAAAAATAACACCACAAGTGTCAACGTTGGTCTCGCTATGATTAATAGCGTTCTTTTTGGAACCGACAACAAACTTTTAGAAAATGAACAGGTTAATGAATTAGCAAAAAAGTAATAAAATAAAATGAAAAATTCAAACAACATGTTTAAAAAATTAGTCCTTATTACAGGTATTTTTAATTTTCCAATTGGTCTTGGAATGTTCTATCAGGCGCTGTCAAATACCACAGCAGACACTTTTATTACGGGGGCTGTAACAGGTTCTTTTATCCTTTTTGCTGGAGCAGCACTTGTTTGGGCTTCAAATGATATTCAAAATAGAGCGTCTATTATTGTTTGGAATGGTTTAGTTCGACTTATAGGGTTTTCGTTGGTGCAATATGCTTCCGCAAATTTTGAGGGAGTCGCTACAGAAATGGTGGCTATCTCATTTATGGATTTAGTATTAGCAATTGTCTTCATAATTGGTAGTGTAAAAGTTACTGGAATACCATTTTCAAAATTAATAGTAGGAAAAACAAATTAAAAAAAACTTAAAAATCAAATACGATGAAAAATAATATAGAAGGTAAAGTAGTAGTAATTACAGGAGGAAGTAGTGGATTAGGAGAAGCTACAGCTCGTTATTTAGCAGAAAAAGGAGCCAAAATAGTTTTAGGTGCTCGTAGATTAAATAAATTAGAAGTAATAGCTGATGAAATAAGAAAAAGCGGAGGAGCGATTGAAGTTTTAAAAACAGACGTTACCAAAGCTAATGATGTAAAAGCATTGGTTAAAATGGCAATTGATAGTTTTGGTAAAATTGATGTAATGATAAATAATGCGGGTATTATGCCATTAGCACCATTAGCTGCTCTTAAAGTAGACGAATGGGACAGCATGATTGACGTAAATATCAAAGGGGTGTTATACGGAATTGCTGCAGCATTACCAGAATTTCAGAAACAAAAATCAGGTCATTTTATAAATCTTGCTTCCGTAGCCGGATTAAATGTGAGCCCAGGTGGAGCCGTATATAGTGGGACTAAATTTGCCGTAAGAGCGATTAGTGAAGGCTTACGAAAAGAAGTAGGTAAGGACATTAGAACCACTATACTTACACCAGGTCTAATAGATTCTGAATTGCAACTAGGAAGCTCAGACGAGGCTACATCTCAGTTTGTTCAACAAGTATATAAAGATGCTATTCCTGCTATTTCTATTGCTAAAGCAGTGGCTTATGCTATTGAGCAACCTGATGATGTAGATATTAATGAGTTGGTAATTCGTCCAACAGTACAGGAATTTTAATGATATAAAATCTATTATGAAAAAAACCTTAGTTATAGGAGCAAGTGGGCAAATAGGCAAAATGCTTGTTGAAAAATTGCTCAAAGAAGAAAATCCTGTAGTTGCCTTGGTTCGTAATGAACAGAAGGGGCAAGAACTTGAAAAACTAGGTGCAGAAATTGTAGTTGGAGACCTTGAAAACGATTTTGAACACGCTTTTAAAGATTGCGATAAAGTAGTATTTAGTGCTGGTTCTGGAGGTAATACAGGTTACGATAAAACACTTTTAATAGATCTATGGGCAGCCAAAAAGGCTGTTGATTATGCTATAAAAAATGATATACAGCATTTTATTATGGTAAGTGGTCTGGGTGCTGGTGATCCTAACGAGTTTGTATCTGACTTAAAACCATATTTAGTAGCGAAGTATTTTGCCGATTATTATTTATTAGAAAGTGGTTTAGCGTATACGATTTTACAACCTGGTAGTTTAATCAATGAAAAAGCAACGGGTTTAATTAGAACTACAAGATCTGAAAATTTTAAAGAGCTAGTCATTCCTAGAGAAGATGTCGCTAATGTAATTGCGTATTGTCTAGAAAATAACGCTACAAAAGGCAAAACAGTTGAGTTATTTAGCGGAGAAGAATCTATTAGAGAATCTCTAAGTTAATGAACTAGTATTTCCTTGGGTACAAAACAAGAGTTTAGTACCTGTGGAATTCATAAAAAAATACAATAATGGAAAATACATTAGAACAAAGAATTCAAAAATTAGAAGATTTAGAAGCTATAAGAACACTACAGGCTACCTACGGTCATTATGTAGATAAAGGTTGGAATGGAAAGGAAATGTATATTGAGAAGCTTGCTGAAATATTTACGGAAGATGCTTTATGGGAAGCCCCAGAAGCTGGAGTGCTAGCTAATGGACACAAAGAAATAATGGAATCCTTTACATCTTTTGATGCAGAAAATAAATTTTTCATTCATAGTTTTACGAACCCCATTATTGAAATTAATGAAGATAAAGCTACTGCAAAATGGATACTTTTTTCTCCAGCTATTGATGGTGAAAAAGTAATTTGTATGCTTGCTAGTTATGATAATGACTATGTTAGAACAAAAAATGGATGGCGTATTAAAAGTTTAAGACTCAACGTGGCTAATGTACTTGGAGCTTAATAATAAGAATTAAAAATAAGAATTAAAAATAATAAAAAATTATGACTCAAAATAAAACAATACACCTTAATAAAGTACTTGAAGAACATGCTCAAGATATGACAAATAAGGTGGTTGCCATTACAGGCACAACAAGTGGTACCGGATTTGTATTCGCAAGAGAAGTTGCTAAAAAAGGGGCTACAGTCCTATTGCTTAATCGCACAAGTGCAAGATCAGAAAATTCGTATAAGCAGTTAACCGAAGCAGTTCCAAACGGTAAATTTGAAGCTATAGCTTGCGATTTGCAAGATTTAGAAAGTGTGAAACAAGCAGCAGAAAAAATTAAATCGGAATATAATGTTCTTGATGTTTTAGTCAATAATGCAGGTATTATGGCTGTAAAAGATGAAGCGACTAAAGATGGGTATGATGTTCAGATGCAAACAAATGCCATATCACACTTTCTTTTAACCAAAGAATTATATCCTTTGCTTAAAAACAGTAGTGAAGCTAGAATTATAAACCAATCGTCGATATCTAGATTAGGTGGACCATTAGAATCTGCATATTTTGAAAAAAATGGAGGTAATTTAGGAGGCAATGGCACACAGGAAGAAAATGCAAGTTTTCAAGGTGCTAGATGGGAGCGTTATCACCAAAGTAAATTGGCAAACGCAACTTTTACATATGGTTTAAAAAAGAAACTTTCAGAAGCTAACGTTAAAAATATTATTTCATTATTAGCGCATCCTGGAGTAGCAATAACCAACCTTCAATCAACTTCATCTAAAACAGGTGGAATGGATGTTAACGGAGGAGTTATGAGCCAAGCACAGTCTGCAGAAGATGGTGCGGCTGGAATTATTAGAGCGGCTATGGATAAAGAAGCGAAATCTGGTGATTTTTATGGACCAACTGAAGGTGTAAGTGGTTTTCCTAATTTGTTAGAACCAGAAGAACTACTTTTTGATGAATCTAATGTAGCTATCAATTGGAATGGTTGTGAAAAAGCTGTTGGGGAATTTAAAATATAAAATCACAAACGGTTGGTCATTTCTTTAAATCTACATTAGCGAAAGAAGCCATTCCTACAAGAATTTTATAATAATATGCAAAACTATCTTCAAGAAATAGAAACAATCACTTCTAAAGCAGGTGAAACCGTTCCTTTACAAAGGAAAGCTTTTAATGCCGGCTTTAGTTTTAGCCTTTTAACTTTTAGTGAACAACTAGAGATATGGGATTTTATTTGGAAAAATACTCAAGAGTACAGAACAGAAATGTTTTGTTTGTATTTCTTGGAGGAGCATATTAGAAACAAAGAAGAAATGTTTGCTTCTTGGTCGACGATTAAAGTATGGCAAGACAAAATTAATCGTTGGGAAACTAGTGATAGTATTTCAAAAATATATGCGCAATTAGTAGAATATGATGCAGCACTAATTTTGCCAACGTATAAAAAATGGAATACTTCTAAAAACCCATGGCATAGAAGACAAAGCATAGTAGGTTTACTTTATTATAGCGTACATAGAAAACACTATTTACCTTTTCAAGTACTTATAGATTTGGTAGCACCTTTAATTTCTGACAAAGCTTATTATGTAGAGAAAGGAGTAGGTTGGACACTTAGAGAAATAGGAAATATATATCCTAAAGAGCAGGAAGAATTTCTATTTGAAAATGCAACTAAAATTTGTGCTTATGGATATAGTGCAGGTACGGAAAAATGGGATAAAACAAAACGAGAAAAACTGAAGGAAATTAGAAAAGTGGGAAGAGTTTTAAACCGCAAAAGTTCAATTTAAAAATTTAAAAAGTAAAAAAATATGACAAACAAAAAACAGATATCAGCAGCGTTTCCTTTTGAGTCTAAATTTCAAGAAGTATTAGATTCTAAAATGCATTATGTAGATGAAGGAGATAAAAATTCAGAACATACTTTTTTACTAATACACGGTAATCCTACATCAAGTTATTTATGGCGTAATATTATTCCGTATGTAAGTGCCTTAGGTCGTGTAGTTGTTCCAGATCTTATTGGAATGGGTAAATCTGACAAGCCAGATATAGACTATACATTAAAAGATCATATTGCTTATTTAGATGCATTTGTTGAAAAGTTAGGGCTAAAAAACGTCATTCTAGTAATACAAGATTGGGGTTCTGGTTTAGGTTTCAATTATGCCAATCAGCATAGAGAAAATGTAAAAGGAATTGTGTTTTTTGAAGCTATGGTTCAAGTTTCTTATTGGAAAAATACGACTAAAGAGACCGAAGCACTATTCAAAAAATTTCGTGACCCTGTAGAAGGACATGATATGATCGTTAAAAACAACTTCTTTATTGAAGCTATGCTACCCATGATGGCGGGCAGAGAATTAACTCAAGAAGAAATGGACCATTACCGAGCGCCTTATTTGGAAGAAAAGAGCCGTAAACCACTGTTTATGTGGCCTAGTCAAATTTCGTTTGATGGTGTTCCAAAATTCACTACAGACATTGTTAATTCATACAATGAATACCACAAAAATTCTGACGTTCCTAAGTTGTTATTCTATGCAGAACCAGGTCTAATAATTAATCGAGAATTAGGTGAGCATATAGCTGCAACTTGGAAAAATATTACGGCAGTAGATTTAGGTGAAGGAAAGCATTATCTACAAGAATCGCATCCACACGAAATTGGAGAAGGTATTGTAGATTGGTATAAAAAAACACTAAATAAATAAAAAGATAAATCTAGATTTTAGTTTAAGCTTTTCTGTTATAATTGAAAATAACAGCTTACAACTACATATGAAAATAGCAGTTTAGAGCAAGTTTTACAATTTTGTTCTTTTCTTCTATATTTGTTTATAAACCGAGAATCATTAATTGCTGTTAACGCAAATACCTTATAGCCCCAAAGGCTTTAACTTTATACAATGTAAAAATGGAAAACAAAAAGGAAGAAAGTAAAAGCACATTTTTTAAGATTAAAACGATTAGTCAATTGCATGATGTTTTAGAATATGAAAAACCATGTCATCCTTTAATTACTGTTTTAGATTTGTCCAAAGTTGCTTTTACTGATGAAGTGGTGCATAAAAAAGTGAGTGTCCCTTTTTATAATATTACTTTAAAAACAAAAACTTCGAACGCATTTAAGTACGGTCGAGACTATTTTGACTTTACCGAAGGAGCACTATTTGGAGTAGGACCAGATCAAGTAATTGAGATCGATTATATATCCGAGAAAGGCGAAATGGAAGGCTGGTCACTTTATTTTCATCCGGATATAATACGTGGTTCTGGATTAATGGAAAAATTGACAGACTATGGTTTTTTTGGCTATGACACCAACGAAGCGCTTCATATTTCGGATAAAGAAAAGCAAACGCTAAATGGTATTGTTCTAAAAATCCAAGAAGAGTATAGCGCAAACCTAGATGAGTTTAGTCAAGATGTTTTGGTTTCGAATATCGAACTGTTATTCAATTATATAAAACGTTTTTACAACAGGCAGTTTTTGACTCGAAAGTCCCAAAACACAACGGTTCTTAGTCAGTTCAATGGTTTACTAAAGAGCTATTTTGAGTCGGAAGACATTCGTTTGAATGGCTTGCCTAAGGTGCATTATTTTGCTAAAAAATTGCATCTTTCGGACAGTTATTTGAGTGATTTATTGAAAAAGGAAACTGGTAAAAATACCCAAGACCATATTCATTTTTATATGATCGAAAAGGCTAAAAATTTATTGATTAATACGAATAATTCCGTTTCGGAGATAGCATTTAATTTAGGTTTCGAATATCCGCAATACTTTAGCCGATTATTCAAAAGCAAAACAGGACAAACTCCTGTGGCGTATCGCAAGCAGTTGAATTGATCCTAAAATTTAAAATAAACAAAAAAAAGGCGTTTGATTAAAATATCAAACGCCTTTTTCTATTTTCAATATTGATTAATAAGCATCAACAAAAAGTACTTGACCAGTGATGAAACCATCAACTGAACGCTCAAAAGCTTTCCCTACTAATCTACCAGGAACGGGTTCAAATCCAGGCATCATTTCACCATATACATCCCAAGCTTCTTCTAGAACCGTTGGATTTATAGAGTTGATACGAATACCACGAGGCATTTCAAAAGCAACACATTTAACAAACGTATCTATTGCGCCACTTGTAGTTGCATCGGCAATTGCAAACGGAATTGGTTTTGTATTTAAAATCCCTGTAATTAGCGTAAACGAACCTTTATCAGCAATGTATTCTTGACCAATACGTACAAGATTAATTTGCCCCATCATTTTGCTCATAATGGTAGTCATCCATTGTTCTTCGGTCATTTCAGTGAAATTAGCATATTCACAAACTCCAACAGTATTTACTACGGCGTCAAAATGGCCTACATCTTTGTATAACTTTCTTAAAGATTCCTCACTTGTGATGTCTACTTGAAAATCGTAATCAGCAGCCGAACGTCCTGCAGTGATTACTTTGTGTTTTCCTAAGCCGCTTAAAGCTGCTTGACCCATTTTTCCTTTTGCTCCTATTAAAATTATTGTTTTCATATATTTTTTGTTTTAAATTATATGCAAATTTATGAAGGACGTAAAGAATAGGACTAGGACATTTGTCTAATAAGTAATATTGGCCCTAATGCGGCTTAGATGTCTTTGGGTAATTCCTAAATAGGAAGCAATGTGTTGCAAAGGTATTTCTTGTATTAATTTGGGTTGCTTGTTCAATAAATCTAAGTAACGTTGCTGTGCCTTATCTTTTTGATGGTTAAAAATCCAACTCTCAAGATCAACATACTCATTTTCTGCAATGATTCTTAAAAATTCCAACCATTTAGTATTTGACTTAGCTAACTCTTCCAACTTCTTTTTTGGGATCGAAATAATCTCAGAATTGGAAATAGCTTGCAAGTTTTCCTGAGATTTGTTTCCAGATATAAACGAAGAGTACGCCATTAGTAAACTATTTTGAAAAGTAAAACAATAGGTAATTTGGTCGTCAGCATTCGAATAATAAAAAGACCGAAAAATTCCCGAAACCACATAAGATAGATTGTCGCAAATTTCGTCTTGTTGCAAGAAATAATCATTCTTTTTTATCGTTTTGTATTCACAAAGAGCTAAGAATTGTGTTATTTCTTGACTGGTAAATAGATTAAATTTTTGTAGATACTCTTCCATTTTAAGCCTTGTTTTTTTATGTTTTTCCCAATCGAATGTAACAGAACTGTTGATTCTCTTTTCAATTTGGGCACAATTTAGCAAAATCCATCAAACCACCTCCTTTTAATTCATTTTATGGGATCGAAAAGGCCAAAAGTCTATTGTTGATATAGGAAGTAGTCAATTATCTTTTCGAATAGCAACTTTCAAAACCTTTTATGAATTCTTCTTTTTCCACTATTCCAAAACGCAAAAATTTTTAGTAATTTGCAAAAAAAATAGCGGTTGAAAAATATTCCCAATATATCATTTCATAGTGTCGAGAAATCAAAAGATTTTGAGTTTTTGAATCTATCCGATTTATTTGCCAGAATGCCCGATATTGTCGATCACAATCCTACGCAACCGCACCGCATATCCTTTTTTGCTTTATTATTAGTAACTAAAGGATTTGGTACCCATCAAATAGATTTAAAAGAATACGATTTAAAAGCAGGCACAGCCCTTAAAATTGCGAAAGGACAAGTACATGCTTTTCAGAAAAACGCAAAATATGAGGGCTATTTGATCATTTTTACCGAAGATTTTGTGGTGAGTCACTTCTCGAAATCTTCGATAAATATGATTTCGCATTTGTACAATTACCATATTTCGTCGCCTATATTTAGTAATGAAGCGGGAAATAGAATCTTTTTGGACCAATTAATCGTAGAGCTAAAAAACGAAAATAAGTACGCCAAAGAAAATATTGTTGCCGCTTTGCTCAACTTGTATTTATTGCGATTGGAACGAGAATTCAATGATACCTTAGAAAATAACAATTTAAACCATTACGCTATTTTTATTCAGTTCAAAAACTTGGTTGAAGCCCATTATACAAGCACTCGCAACGTAAAAGACTACGCCAATAAATTATTTATTTCGACCAAACATTTAAACCAAGTAGTCAAAGAATTCACCTTGAACACCGCCAAACATTTCATAGACGATTTTGTAATTCTCGAAACCAAAAGAGCGATGGTGAGTTCCAATACTAGTCTTAAAGAAATCGCCTTTGCAGTTGGTTTTGATGAGGTAACCAATTTTACTAAATTCTTCAAAAAACATACAGATCTCACTCCTAAAGAATTCAAAACTTTATCATAGCCCAATTTCACCAATTTGTGTGTCGTTTGCTTAAAAATTAGCCCGTAGATTTTACTGATTTCAGCAAATCAGTCCCCCCCACCCTATTCTACTGCAATTTTAAAAATCTTCCTGCCTATTTTTAGTCTGAGGCGTCTTTCCTGATAAATAGAAATTATTACAGTAAAAAAAGTAAAGGCTTATATTTACCATTTTTAACCGAGGATTTACCTTTATAAAATGATTATATAGATGCAATTTTGTATAAAATAAATTAAAAATTATGAGTCAAGTAGCAGTTTGCCCAACATGTGGAGGAAATTCAAAAATTAAAGAAGCCAACGGAGAAATAACTTATCAAGCTATTCAAAATGATGAATTACTAAAAAAAGTTGGTCAATTAAAAAATGCGATGGAAAAATTCAAATTAAAAGCAGAAGCTTTAGAAAAAGAATTAGCAGCTTTTAAATCAAAATAGCAAATGAGTTTTATTAAAAAAAATTACGGTTGGATGCTAGTCGCATTAATTGCTGTCTTGCCGATCATCCCACTTTTAAATTTGGTTACCCTAAATTTTTCCAATGGTTTTTCGATTAGTTTGTCAGAAGGAACTGCTGGCGAAGGCAAGTCTTCCCTAGAAATGCTGTACCATATCTCGGGCGAGTTTGCCATAAGGTGGATGACAGCTGTGCTTAGCTGTACGCCCTTTTTTATACTGTTTGGGGTCAACAACTTATTTGTGCGTCAAGCCATGGGTATCGCAGCAGCCGTGTGGAGTTTTGTTCATTATATAATCTTTATTGCTGCCGAAGGATTTGCAGAAACCTTTACCGAAGCCAATTATATTGCAGGTTTTATAGCTGTATTAATTTTAATTCCGTTGTTTTTTACTTCAAATAGAAAAGCAATGAAGAAATTAAAAAAGAACTGGAAAAAAATTCAAACTTATGCTTACGGAGCTATTGTTTTGAGTTTGTTACACGTACTACTTCTCAAAAAAACTTGGCTTATTTATGGAATAATAGTAGGTATTGGATTTATTCTTCGTTTGCCATTCGTGAAAAATAAAATTATGCATTTTAGAACTAACAGAAATTAAATTTTAAATTTATCGGATAAACAAGATATGTATTTTACCTAAATAATAACGGTACTACATCTTAAATAAATAAAAAAAATGAGCAAAGCAACCGTTGGACTATTGGGATTGGGCAGTCACTCTACTTTGTACTACATCAAGGAGTTAAACCGATTGTATAATCAAAAAAAAGGCGGATACAGCACTTTTCCGTTTGTGATGATTAATGCCGATTTTGATACAATCAATCCGCTTTTGCCCAATACTTCGGAGGCTTTGGATGTCGTTTTGAAAGCGTATATAGATGAGCTCGAAAAGTTAGCCATTACTACTATTTTGATTCCGAATATAACGCTGCATGAAACCATTGACCGCTTAGCTATTCAGAAAAAAATTCTTCACCCACTAACTTTAGCAGTGGAAAAAATCCAGCAAAACCATTGGAGCACCATCGTTTTATTTGGTTCACTCCATTCTATGGAATCGAATTACATACGTTCGTATTTCAACGCCAAAGGAATAGAAATCCAACTTCCGTCAAAAGAAGACCGTTTGTTTATAGACGAAGTTCGAAAACTAACCTATGCCGAAACTGAAACCCCAGATTTGATAGCGTCCTACCATTCGATACTAAACAAATACACCAAAAATTTCCCCGTAATACTCGCCTGTACAGAATTGTCGATATTAAAACCAACCGACAATAACCGAATCATAGACATGGCACAACTTCAAATAGAACAAGCCATTTCACAAACAGAATAACAGTCTCAGATTTACCATTATTAGCCAAAGATTGATATAAACCACTAAGTAGAAAACTGTCATCTTTGTAATAGAATTTTGAATTCGATTAGTCAAATAAAATCAACGGAAAAATTCGTGCAATTAAATTAAGTACTGATAATTCGTGACAATTAGTGTAATTCGTGTCTAACTTTTTCAGCACAATCAAAGTAATAACAATATGTGTCCCCCTTTTTCAGCACAATACAATATAAAAACCGTGTCTCTTTTTGACAATAAATACAATATAATATGAAAATAGCAGTAACATCAGCAAGTGGACATTTAGGCGCTTCCATCGTCAAACACCTCAGTAACTTAATCGGAAAAGAAAACGTCATCGCCATTGCCCGAACAGTCGAAAAAGCAACCCACCTAGGCGTCGAAGTTCGAAAAGGCGATTACAACAATCGCTCTGAATTTGATGCAGCCTTACAAGGCGTAACTACCGTTTTACTCGTTTCGGGCATGGACGAACCACAAAAAAGAATCGAGCAACACCGCAATGTGATTGAAGCCGCAAAAAGCGCAGGAGTCAAAAAAATCGTGTACACCAGTATCGTAGGTGCCGAAGAAAACAACGCTTTTAGCCCAATTGTTCAAACCAACAGACAATCCGAAAGAGACGTGCAAGAATCTAGATTATCTTGGGTTATTGGTCGCAACGGAATCTATATTGAGCCCGATTTGGAATATATAGACACCTATAAAAAAGACGGCGAAATTCGCAATTGTGCAAGCGACGGCAAATGCACCTATACGAGTAGGCAAGAGCTGGGTTACGCTTACGCGAAAATGCTAGTGGAAGACCAACATAACGGACACGTATATAATTTGGTTGGCAACGGCATCAACCAAGCCCAATTGGCAACCGACATAAATACGGTTTTTGGAACTGATTTGGTTTACAATTCCGTTTCTGTAGCGGACTACGCAACCGAAAGAAAAGCCGAGTTAGGCGATTTTATGGGAACAGTAATCGCAGGCATCTATGAAGGAATTAGAATGGGAGCCAACGATGTTCCTTCGGATTATGAGAAAGCAGCGGGAAGACCCCATATTTCTGCTTTAGAAATGATGACGGATTTTAAAAATAAAAAGTAAGCCTGTCTAATTTACAGTCTTTTGAATAAAAAGATGAAGGTTTAAAATTGGCTGTTTTTTCAATTAACGATAGTTACCAAGTTACTTAGAGTGATCTTCCTCCATAAGGTATTTGTATCAGTTAGTAAGGTAGAAACTCAGATGATGTCTGTTTCGCTAATTTAGTGATTTATCAACTCCTTCATTTCATTTCAATTCTATTCGGTCAATAGTAAAGCAATAATTGATTTTTCGATAGAAATAGTTCTATAGATAAATGTATTATCTTTGTAACCATCAAAAAAAACAAAATACCATATGCATCCATCTACAATAAAACACCATTCAACCAATGATATTGTTGGGCTTTTTGGGGACTTACCTCAAGAATCTGAAGGGCTGCATGTGTATATTTCGAAAAACGAATTCAACGAAATTCCGGTTAGTTATCCCTTTCGAACAGACAATCATACCTTCATGTTAATCCTTAAAGGCGAAGTTCACATTCAGCTGAATCTGATTCACTATGTGTTGGGTGCGAATGAAATGGTGGTTATAAAACCGCACACTGTAATGCATATCTTAAAAATGAGCATTGACTTAAAGTTGGTAGGCTTTTGTTTTTCGAATGAATTCATTCTTCAAAATAATTTTAAAAAGACAGATTATGATGCTTTGAATTTCTTCACAGCAAGCAACATTCCGAAATTGAAATTATCTAAGGAAGAAAGAGTGGCTACCCTTTCGTTGGCTAAACTATTGGCAAAAAATAACCAAACAACAGAGATTGCTATGCCTTTTCGAAAAGAAATAATTCGACATGGATTTATTACCTTAATGTATCATTTAGCAGCAATATTCAGAACCGCTCATCCTAATCTTGAAGCCGAGTTTTCTCGACAAGAAGATCTTACACTACGTTTTCTATCTATTTTGAATCTTAATTTCAAAAAAGAACGCACCGTGCAATTTTATGCCGATGAACTTGCAGTGACTACTGGTCATTTATCCAAAGTATTGAAAGATGTTTCTGGAAAAACAGCAAGCCAATTAATTGAGGATTCCGTAATCATGGAAGCCAGACTTTTGTTGGAAAACTCTTCTTTAACGATTGCTCAAGTCGCAGACGAATTGAAGTTTAGCGATCAGTCGTTTTTTGGAAAATATTTCAAAAAGCAAACCGGTTTTTCTCCTTCTAAATATAAAAACATATCGTAACACGGTATTTAGACCAATAAACCAAGTGTAGAAACCTATTTATGGTAAATAAGTTACTATCATTATTTTTTAAATAATCGATATTGACCAAAACTCCCCTTTTTTAGACCTTTTGTAACAGCTAGTATTGTAGCAATTTTGCAGAGTAAATTTTTTTAAAATAAATACTCACATAATTGCCACTATGAAACAATTAGCTCTCTTAGCCACTTTTATTTTTTTACTAAATAGTTGTGCCGATAAAAAAGAAACAAAACAAGAAGAAATCGCTGCAAAGGTTAGCGTAAAAGAAATCACTACTACATCTGAAAATGAAACGCTTAACTACAGCGGAACAATCGAAGCAGACAATACTGTTTCGATAGGCTTTGCCGTTGCAGGACGAATCTCAAGCGTAGTTGTCGATGAAGGACAAAGAGTTCAAAAAGGACAGTTACTAGCATCAATCGATGCAACTACTTACCAAAATGCCTTTTATATCGCCAAAGCAAGCGCAGAACAAGATAATGATAATTATAAAAGATTGAACGGTTTGTACCAAAAAGGAAGCTTACCAGAACGTGATTTTATTGCCGTAAAAGTAGCTGTTGCTCAAGCAAATGCTAACAAAAGTATGGCTGCCAAAAATCTTTCTGATACCAAATTGTACGCTCCTTTCACAGGAATCATCACAACAAAATCAGCTGAAGTTGGTGCCACTGCTGCACCAAGTATTCCTGCATTTACCATCATGAAAACGGATAAAGTGTATGCAAAAGCTTCGATAACCGAGTCAGAAATCGCGAAATTAAAAATTGGTAAAGCAGCAACAGTAAGCATTGCTTCACTAGACAAAACTTTCAACGGTAAAGTAGATATTTTAAATCCAAGCGCTGACGAATTAACGAGAACCTTTAATGTAAAAGTGCGTTTGAACAACAGCGACAACCAACTTTTGCCTGGTATGATTAGTACCATCAAAATCGAAACAGGAAATGTTGTGGATGTGATTAGCATTCCTTCTGTAGCTATAGTTAGAAATGCAGACAATATCCTATTTGTTTATGTAGCAGAAAACGGAAAAGCGATTAAAAAAAGAGTCACTGTTGGTGATTTTAAAAACAATGATATCATCATTACTTCCGGATTAAAAATAGGCGATAAAGTGCTAATTGAAGGCCAAAAGAATGTAAAAGAAGGTCAGGCCATTAGCCTTTAATTTAACTGAAAGATAAGATGAAAATGAAAAAAGTAAAAATAAATTTCATAGAAGCCTCTATGAAATACCATCAGGTAACGCTTGTAATTACGGCACTTCTTATGATTTTGGGAATTTATTCACTAGCTACAATGGCGCGTAGTGAAGATCCTCAAATTACAGTACGTAAAGGGTTGGTTATCGCTGCTTTTCCTGGTGCAGACGAGGAACAAGTAGAAAAACAGTTGACCGATCAATTAGAACAATACTTATTTAGTTTTGAAGAAATTAGAAAAGAAAAAACATTTTCTGATACCAAAGAAGGTCAGGTTGTTGTTACTGTAGAATTAAACGAAAACGTAAAAGATACTGATCGATTTTGGTCTACTTTACAACGCGGTTTAAGTACTACTTTTCCACAAAATTTCCCAACACCTCCGGGGATGATTGGGCCGATGGTGAATAGTGATTTTGGAGATGTTGTTTCTCAAATGATTACGGTTTCTGCTCCTGGAAGAAGTTATGCAGAATTAGAAACGTATTTGGATCAGTTAGAAGACGGACTTAAAACCATTCCGGAAACGTCTAAAATTAAACGATATGGCGGACAAAAAGAACAAATATACGTTACTGTAAAAGATGAAAAATTAAGACAGTATGGTTTCGATTTTTCTACGATTGCACAGGTTATTCAAAGTCAAAATAACACTGGTTTTGCTGGTGGAATAACATTAAAAAACTCGGAGGTTTCGGTATTTGCAAAAAATCATTATAAAAATGCAGCTGATTTAAGCAATCAAATTGTTTACAGCACAGCCGGAGGAAAAGTAGTGCGTTTAAAAGATGTTGCCACTATAGAACGCCGTTATGAAGAAACAGCCAGCTATATAAAAGTAGGTGACGATAAAGTGACCATGATTGCGATAGAAATGCAACCAGGAAACAATATTGTACAATTTGGTGAAAAGGTAGAACTAGCTTTAGACAAAATAAAAAAAGAGTTACCTCCAGATGTACAAGTGCAAACGATTGTAAATCAGCCAGAGGTGGTAAAAGAAAGTATAAGTCACTTTATGCTAGAATTTGCCATTGCCATTTTAGCGGTAATTTCAGTAGTAATCCTATTGCTTCCGTTTCGATTTGCAATAGTATCGGCCGTTGCGGCTCCGGTATCTATATTTATCACTTTTGGAATACTTAATATGATGGGAATCGAAATCCATCAAGTAACGCTAGCGGCCTTAATTATTGTATTAGGAATGGTGGTTGATGATGCCATTGTCGTAGTTGATAATTATATCGAAAAATTAGACGAAGGCGAAGATCCGTGGACGGCAGGCTGGCAAAGTGCGACACAATTAATGGTGCCTGTTTTTACAGCAACTATGGCTATTATTTGTTCGTTTTTACCTTTGGCTTTTTTCTTAAACGGAATTTCGAAAGAATTTATTCAAGCCTTACCTATTGCGGTGGCTGTCGCTTTATTTGCTTCCTTATTAGTAGCACTTTTATTAACACCTTATTTGTGTTACATCTTCATTAAAAAAGGATTAAAGGACAAAGAAAAAGATCCTAATAAGAAAGAAAGCATGTTGGATCGCTTGCAAAATGTATTCAACCGCATATTAGATATTTGTTTCGAAAGACCAAATGTAACCATGCTAATGGGGCTTTTGTCTATTTTCTTAGGATTTGGAGTCGCTTCACAATTAGAACAAGAATTATTCCCAACAGCCGAGAGAAACCAATTTAACATAGAGGTTTGGTTGCCAAATGGAGGGACTTTAGAACAAACAGAAGCCGTTGTAAAACGTGTGGAAGAAAAAATTAAGGGAGACGACAGAGTGGTAAATGTAGCCAGTTTTGTAGGGACAAGTTCTCCTCGTTTTCATTCTACGTATGCACCAGAATTTCCACGAAAAAACTTTGCTCAAATATTCATTACCACAACAGGTAAAGATGCTACGACTGAACTAGCCGCAGAATATATGGATAAGTTTAAAAACTTTGTACCAGATGGTTACATAAGAGTGCGTCAATTATCTTTGAACGAAGCGCCTTCACCAATTGAAGTGAGAATCGTTGGCGATGACATGATTAAACAAAAGCAAGTCGCTTCACAAATAGAAGAAATTCTTGCCGGTACCAAAGGGCTTAATTGGATTAGAACCACTTATCAAGACGATTATCTGGGTGCCAAAGTAGCATTAAAAGACGATGTTGCCAATAGATTAGGAGTTACCAATACTGCTGTTTCTCAAACTTTAGGAGCAGGATTAAAAGGATATCCGGTGAGCACTATTTATGAAGGTGATAAACCGATTGATATTGTAATGCGTTATGATGAAAATGATCGAAAAAATGTTGGTGAACTTGGTGCTTTAAATATTTCGACCGCTTTGGGGACTAAAGTTCCGCTAAGAGAAGTTGCTACTATTACTCCAGAATGGCATACAGGAGTTATTGCGCACAGAAACGGTTTACGTACACTAGCAGTACGAGCAGAAGCACAATTGGGTGTGAAAGCAGCAACTATTCAAGCTGAAATTATGCCGAAAATAGAGGCCCTTAAATTGCCTGACGGAATCAGTATTAATTACGGTGGTGAATTTGAAAACATTAATGAAACGGGTCCTGGAATGGCTTCTTCAATGGGAATAAGTTTGATTCTTATTTTCTTAGTGCTCTTATTTCAATTCAAAAACTTTACAAAGGTATTAATCGTTCTTGCTACGTTCCCGTTAAGTTTATTAGGTGCCTTTTTAGGATTGTATCTTACAGGAAACCCTTTTGGATTTACAGCATTTATGGGAGTGATTAGTTTGATTGGTATTGTGGTTCGTAACGGAATCATACTAGTCGATTATGCCGATGAACTAATCTTAGAACATGGCTATTCTAAATTTGAAGCCGCCAAAGCAGCCGGAAAAAGACGTATGCGTCCTATTTTCTTGACTTCTGTTGCAGCAGCGATAGGTGTTGTGCCTATGATTGCCGGAAAATCACCGCTATGGGCACCTTTGGGTAGTGTTTTAGCTGTTGGATTACTAGTTTCTATGGTAATGACCTTGTTTATTGTTCCTGTACTTTATTACAAATATGTAGACATTGAGGTGTCACCAGAAAAACATCCGCATCCTAATGCTGAAACTTTTGAACCCATTCTATACAAACCAAAACCTAAGAAAAACTATTTAGTGCGTAGAATAAACATCTTTAAATACAAATTAAAAAAAAGGAAATAATCATATGTCTGCAAAAAATATAAAGATGGCAATAGTAGCTTTCACGCTATTGGCTGCCAGCCTTACCACAAACAGCTTTGCTCAGGGGAGAAATCTCTCCCTTGACACTGCTAAAAAAGAGGCTTTATCGAACAATAAAAAAATCAAAAAAGCTACTGCTTCAATCGATGCAGCCACTGCCGCTGAAGTAGGTGCTTTTACAGCTAACAAACCAAGTGTAGAAGCGAGTGCAACTGGTCTAAATGTGGGTAAACCGTTGAGCGCATTGTTACCAGAGTACAATGCTAGTGTAACCTTGGGTGTAACACAAGTCATTTATGCAGGTGGCAAAATTAATACCGCCAAACAAATTAGTACTGCCGCAGTGGCGCTTTATACGTCACAAAAAACATTGACCAATAACGAAGTGCTTCTTGATGTAGAGACCACTTATTGGCAAATTATCAATGTCAAAGGTAAAATCGATTTGGCAACTAAGTCCAATGCAATGTTGAGTCAATTATTGAAGGATTTAAACAATTCGTACAATGCCGGAATCATCTACAAAAATGATGTTTTGCGTGTACAAGTGCAACTCAATCAAGCGCAATTGAATTTATCGAAAGCCAAAGATGCTTTGACCATTTTAAATTTAAAAATGGCGCAATTAATTGGTTCGAAAGAAACAGAATTCACCATTGAAGATGCTGAGATCGAGATTAATGCAATCGAAAGTCAGATTTCACAGGAAAACGCGATCGCAAATCGTCCTGAAATTAAAATAATTGAAAAAGCGGTTTCTATCGAAGAATTAAAATCAAAATTACTTGAAGCAGACAGAAAACCAACAGTAGCAATGAACGTAAGCGGATTATACGGTCTGGGCAAAGGAATTAATTTTGCTACAGGCGATAATAATTTTAGTTCGTACTATGCCATGTTGAGCGTGAAAGTTCCCGTTTTTGATTGGGGAGGACGCAAACAAAAAGTAAAAGAACAGGATTATAAAGTAGAAGCACAAAAATTTGAATTGGAACAAACCCAAGAATTAGTAGCTATCGAAATTGCAAATGCAAAACTTGACATGCTTCGTGCCAAAGAGCGTATAGAAATCACTCAAAAATCATTGGCACAAGCAGATGAAAACTTACGCTTAAACAATGACCGTTTTGATGCCGGAACGGTGATAGGAAAAGATGTTCTAGAAGCACAAGTGATGTGGCAAACCGCTTTCTCTGATGTGATTGACGCCAAAGCAGTATTCAAAATTAGCGAAGCCAATTACAAGAAAGCGACTTCAAGTTTAGAATAACATAAAAATAATTGGAATGAAAAACCAAACCAAAAACCTAATATTGAAAAACGCTGCTGTACTTTTTTACAGCAGCGCAATCAACCATGTAACCCTAGATGATATTGCTTCAAAATGTGGGATTTCGAAAAAAACAATCTATAAATATTTCGAAAATAAAGAAGATTTAGTCCTTAAAACGATCCAAAAACAAGCCAAAATACTCAAGAAAAATATCAGTAAAATTCAGCAGAAAGGGCACAATGCCTTAGAAGAATTGATGTATTTTATTACCTACATCAACAAAAAAATGCATCGAGTTTATCCAATGGTCAAAAACGAAATTAAAAAAGGGCCTGCTAATAGCTTTTTTAATGCCATAAATTATAGTGACACTATCATTTTGCAGTTTATTGTCGGTAATATCGAAAACGGCAAACAACAAGGACTGTACAAAGAACAAATTGATGCCCAAGCATTTTGTGAGTCTTATGATGTGCTTTCAAAAAGCATCTACTTCAACTACTATTTCACGGACCTAAACGTAAAAAAGAAATCATTTGAGTTTGTAAGTTCCTTATTTCTATATGGATTGGTAACACAATTGGGATTGGATTATTTGCAGCTGACTTTATAAAATGAAAAAATCAAACGGATTTCTAACCGGAACTACAGCTGTATTTATGTTACTTTTTGGGTCATTAACACTTACTGAGCCTTTACAAACTATAATTGAAAAGCAAATGGAAGTAGCTAATTTACCTTCCCCAGAACTAACCTTATTCATGGCACAATCTACTTTAATTATGACGGCAGTGTTAACTCTGGCATTCCTTATTTTATGGAATAAAATTTCTAAAGCAGTTACTAATACACTGTTTTATTAAGCAAACGAACTTGTTATTCGTGTGCTGTTGACTATTTCAGAATTGCAATTCGGGTGCATTCTAATTGTTGAAGGCACAGAAAAATTTCCAAACTATAATTTCTTGCAAATCTGCGCGATAGAGTTGTTAATGTTCAATTTTATTTACTATATAATTGTTTAAAAGCGAATTAAACTATCATAATTCCTCATGCTATGAGAATTCAAGCCAAGGTTTATCTCAACTTTGTTTCTTTTTTAGACAGGTAAAATCCATGTAAGCGAAGTTATTTTTGCGATCAACTCCTTTATTTCAATTCTATTCGGTCAATGAGGAGTTTAAATTGTTCCTTTTTCTTGTTGCCAATCAAAAAAGCAATTTCTTCAAAATAAGCATCCGAAAAATTGGGCTGTTCCAGTGTTCTACCTCTAAAGGCAGGGTACATATCTTGAAGCGAAATTTCGATTTCTTCCCACTCTCCCGAAGTCGAAAAAGGAGCTATAAACGAATGCGAATCTCCCGAATTAGTTTTTATCCTAAATTGATATTTTTTGCCATCACCTTTAAGTTTGATGACGATCTTGCTATATCCTGCTGTTTTCACCTTTGGAAATCGATAACGAACAGACGAAAAACCACCATTGTTCTCCAGTGAAATAGCACCTTCAAACACACCAAATCCATCCGAATCTAATGTAAAACTACCCGCCGAAACGCCTCCCATCACCACATCATCGACAACGCGCCAATCTTCAATGTTAGATTTTTTTGTAAAATCAAAAAGTAGCTGTGGAGGCATAGAAGAAAATAGTGTCATCATACAAATAAAGCTTTTCATAGTAATTAATTGGTGAAACAATTGTTTTAGCGGTTGACTGGTTTTTACTCCATTGGGCGCTAATTTACAGCATTCCAGCTGTAATGGGCGCGGAATAAATTTCGCCAGCTGGCTACAGATAAATTCGAGCCGTCTAACTCTTTTGGCAATTACTACAAAATTAAGGCTACTTGAAGATAATTCCAATTCGAAATTGGTATTCATTTTGTTCTTTTTTTTGGAGCTAATTCCAGCTATGCGTTACAATCTTTTGGCAAGGCTAAAAAACGCCTTTCCAAAAGGATTTCCACTGCTATCTGGGCTAGGGATTTTGGGATTAAAGAAATTTTTTTTTAACATAACTTTGTTTTACACAATATGTATGTGAAAATTTTCATTGTTTTATCTTACATTAGCATAATGATTAAAGTATCATAGGTGTGATACTCTTACACACAGAACTGGGTGGCTTTGTATGATTTTGTCACAAATATAAAGGAGTTATCGTTCACTGTAAAATCCAACCGCACAAACAGAAAATTTGGTTTTAACCGACACGAAAACCAACGCTAAAAAACCAAAAGAGCTGTTTTTTTTGCCAACGCACAAAAAAAGAAAATGACAGAGTACAAGAACATACTGACAGAACTTATCAAGAACAAAGAAACATGGAGAGAACTAAAAACTGAGCTCTCAAAGTACAATGTACATTCAACAGAGACAGCCAAGAAAGACACAAGGGCAGGTAAAATTTTCGAAGTTTTCACAAAAAACTACTTTCTTGTTTCTCCAACCGAAAAAGACAATTTTAAAAATGTTTGGCTTTTTGAAGAAACTCCGCTTGAAGTCCGAAACAAACTCAATTTAGGCAATCAGGATTATGGGGTTGACTTGGTTCTACAAGATTTAGAAGACAAGTATTTTGTTGTTCAATGCAAGTACAAAAATGACGAATCCAGCAAATTAAATTGGTCAGCCGATAAAATCGCTAACCTTTTTGCTTTTTGTCCTAGTGCAGATGGATACATCGTTTTTTCCAATGCAATTGACCTAGACAATGTTTCAAAAACAAGGCATGACAATTTTACTTTTTACGGAGTTGCCAACTTAAATGAAATCGATATAGAGACATTCAACTCTATTAATAGTTTACTCACCAAAAATCATTTAACAGAAAGAAAGTTATTCGACCCACTTCCGCACCAAAAGATTGCAATACAAGAGTGTACACAATGGTTCACAGAAGGTGATGAACCAAGGGGTCAGTTGATTCTACCATGTGGAGCGGGTAAAACCTTTACAGCACTTTGGATTAAGGAAAAACTACAAAGTAAAAACACATTGGTGCTTGTGCCTTCTCTCGCTCTGCTTAGACAAATAAAAAATGAGTGGTCAAAACAGCGGAAAATAGTTTATCAGTATCTATGTGTATGTTCTGAAACAGACATTGACAAGGACACAACAGATACTGTTGTTACTCATACCTATGAAATTGATACAAGAGTTACTACTGATTCTGAACATATTAAATCCTTTCTTCTAAAACCATTTGATGAGAAAGTAATTTTCTCAACTTATCATTCCCTTCAAGTTATTGCTGACGCAATCAAAGAGATAGACTTTGAGTTTGATTTTACCTTTTGTGATGAAGCTCATAAAACGGCAGGTCTTGGAAATAATAAATTCAGCCTAGTTCATAATAACAATCGTATTCCTTCAAAATACAGATTATATGCAACTGCTACACCTAGAATTGTAAAAGAGTCATTGAAAAAGAAACTCGGAGAGGATTTAAAGTATGCTTATGATATGAACGACCCAGAAATATTTGGTTATGAGTTTCATAGAATGACGTTTAAGGATGCTATAGAACAAGAAATTCTTGTGGATTACAAAATTGTAGCAATCGGTGTAAATAGTGATGAGGTTAAAGAATATATTGAACAAAGAAAATTTATTGATAAAAATATTTCCATTGATGAATTAGCAAATAATTATGCTCTTGAACATATAATGGAAAAGTACAATGCAAATCATGGTTTAACTTTCCACTCAAGAGTAAAACTAGCTCAAGAATTTGCGATGAGACACGGGCAGTTATTTCCAGACACAAAAACGTTTTCGGTTAGCGGTGAACAGCCAACAAGTTTTAGAAACTTAGTACTTGAAGAATTTAAAAATTCAAAAAAAGCAATAGTTTCTAATGCGAGATGTTTAACAGAAGGTGTTGATGTACCTACCATTGACTTAGTTTACTTCTGTGACCCAAAAAACTCCAAAGTTGATATTGTGCAAGCGGTCGGAAGAGCACTGCGCAAGAAAGAAGGAAAGAAATTAGGTCTAATAGTTGTTCCAATCTATCATTCCAAAAATGACAGCCTAGAAAACGCAATAAGTACAAGTTCATTTAAAAATTTGCTGCAAGTTATTCGGTCTTTGTGCGACCAAGATGAAAGGCTTCAAGATGAAATTAATCTTATTGCCTACGGAAAAGGCACTAGAAAGATAAATAAGATTGACATTATCGGTTCAAGCTTTTTGGAACAACAAGACAAAATTATATTAGAAGGATTTGAAGAAAAGTTAAGAAAATCTCTTTTTGATCAAATTATAGAGAAGTCTTCTAATAATTGGGATTTATGGTTCTTGAATCTGAAAAACTATTTGAGAAGTAATAATCAAGAATATCCTAGCAAAAAGGATGATAAAGATTTATACAATTGGATTGCTAACCAGCGTAATAGAAAGAAAAACGGTACACTCAAGAATGAAGAACTGCGAAAATTAAATTCAATAAATTTTGCTTGGAGTATCATAGAATGGAAATGGGAAAAAATGTATTCGCAATTTCAAGAATATGCAAAGGACAATGTATTTCCACCATGTCAAGGTATAGATGACGACGAATTAGTTAAATGGTGTAAGTATCAATCAATTTGTGTAAGAGAAAACAAAATCATTTCCAAAGAACAAAAAAAACGTTTTCTTGCAATTGACAAAAGTTTTGAAGGTCCTTCAATCAGGAAAAAATGGTTTGAGCCATACAATGACCTTGTAAAATTCAGACAAGAAAAACCTTCGAAATGGCCCCAATATAATAGAGAAGATAGCACCTCTATCGAAAATAAACTCTATGTCTATTGCCAAACAATGAGAACCAGATATCGAGAAAATGATTTAGGTAACTTTTGGTTTGAAAAAATGGCTGAAATTGATTTCAATTTTTAAGGCAAGACTGATAATTGGACTCAATATTGGCATAGAATAAAGGAGACGCTAGAAAATCGCAATACCATTTCAATTGAAGAAATTGGAGGAAATGAATACTCATGGATTTATAGAAATCAAAAGAGATTTGAAGAAGGAACTCTTACTCATTATCAGTTTAAGAAAATAGAAGAGCTTAAACTTGACCGTTTCTTTGAGACTTGGGAACAAATCTTTGAAAAAATCAAGGAATGGATTAACAAGAATGGAAAGCTTCCAACTAGAACAACACAAAAAGACTATAATTCATGGCTTGGATCTCAAAGGTCAGTACACAAGAATGGGAGGTTGTCAAATGAACAGATTAAGGCTCTTCAATCAATCGGATATGATCTAGATGCTAAAGGAAAAGAAAATGAACGTGCTAGGTGGATTGAAATGTTTGAAAATGTAAAATCGTTAAAATCAGAAAAAGATAGTTGGCCAAAATTTGGTGTAAATGGAATTGAAGGGCGAATGTATAATTGGTGTCAGGCTCAACGTCAAGCACAAGCAGGCACACACTCAGGCGGAAAAAGAAAACCATTAGAACAATGGCAAGTATACAAACTTGAATCAATTGAATTTGTTTGGAATAATAAAGAAGATGATAAGACATGGGATGAATGGTTTCTGGAATTTTCACAATTGAACATAATAAATGGAAGTGTTAGCATTCCTTCAATGATAAATGGAAAAAGAAATTCACTTTATGCTTGGTGGGCTAAACAAAAATATGAGTATAAAAACGGAAATTTATTGCCAGTATACCTTCAAAAACTAAAGGACTTTGGTATTGATGAAGAAATTGCTTTAAAGTCTGGTTCTAAAGATGGTTTTACAAAATGGGCAAATATGATAAGAGAGATTGCAGAATTTATTAACAAAAATAATAACTATCCTAAAAATGGAAAGGACAGGCTCCAAAGTAATCTTTATCAATCCTTATCAAGGACAAAGAGAGCTTTTAAAGATAATAAACTAACAGATAGACAATTAAAGTTACTTCATGAACTTAAAATAGAATTAAACTGATGTCGAGCCCACGCTAAATCTCGCCCCAATCCGCAAACTGTAATTCCCAATTTTATTTTTAAACAGTAATTACATCGTGAACGCTGCGCAAATGTCTCTGACTTTGCGCCCATTCCTATTGACAATTACAGTAGTCAAGTCCGTTACTAGACAACAAAAACCACCAATAATAATCCTTTAAAATCAAATTTGTAAATCAATAAAAAGTGACGCACTGTACGTGATTGCCGCGTTCCTCGCAATGACCCAAATTGCGGATGCTCGTTGTGTATGCGTGTGTGAGATTCTTGCAGAATGACAAACTAGGTAGATTTGCTTTGCGTTCCGTTGAGTGCTTTTAAGCGTTAAAAATTATATATACTTCTATTTATTATAATCTTATAGGTTTAAACTATAAAGTATAAAATTCAAAAACCACCAATTTCAGCAATAAGCATACAACGAAAAGTAATTAGTATACAGCTATACCCTATAATTCGTTTAATTTTGTCCTAAATAAATGAAGAACAGAAAATTGAAACGAATTATAAAAAGAATCATGATACTAACGCTCCTAATAATTAGCCTTTTGGTAGTTGTTTATTTGGCTTTCACGAATTTCTATCCCAATTTTGGAGGAGATGTTTCGAAAGAAAAACAACTTGCGTACCAAAAATCGGCACAATACAAAAATGGAAAATTCAATAATACCAAGGCCGTTCCCAAAGAACTTAGCTTTTCGGAAAAGTTAGATGTGGCTTATTATTTTTTTACTAACAAAGTAAAAAATGGCCGACCAAAAGAAGATTTAAAAGTCCAAAAAATCGATTCGATTGATGTAGCCGATTACAAAGGAAAAGCACGATTGGTGTGGTTTGGACATTCGGCTTTCTTATTACAAATGGATGGCAAAACGATTTTGCTAGACCCGATGTTTGGTAAAGTCGCAGCACCGCACCCAATGCTAGGTGCCGACCGTTTTAATGCCGAATTGCCTATCGCTATCGAAAAATTACCGCATATTGACGCCGTGATCTTCTCACACGACCATTACGATCATCTCGATTATGAAACGGTTATGAAGATAAAAGATAAAACGAAACACTTTTACACACCGCTTGGCGTTGGCGAGCACCTAAAAGCCTGGGGAATTGAAACTTCCAAAATATCCGAACTCGATTGGTGGCATGATATTCAATTTGATAGCTTAACTTTGAGTTGTACACCAGCCCAACATTTTTCAGGTCGAAAGTTAAACAATGGGCAGAGTACGCTGTGGTGTTCGTGGGTGATTCAGTCCAAAGAGGAGAAATTATTTTTTAGTGGTGACAGCGGCTACGCATCGCATTTCAAAGAAATTGGCGATAAATACGGCCCTTTCGATTTGGCTTTAATGGAATGTGGGCAGTACAACGACAAATGGTCCGACATACACATGATGCCCGAAGAAACCGCTCAAGCAGGTGTTGATGTTCAAGCTAAAAAAATCATGCCGATACATTGGGCAGGTTTCAAACTGGCAATGCACGATTGGAAAGACCCAATCAACCGAGTACAAGCCAAAGCCAAAGAGCTAAATCTAGAAGTAATCACGCCAAAAATTGGACAAGAAATTTTAGTACAAGGAAACAGTACCTACAGCAATTGGTGGCAAAATTTATAATACACAATGAATTAGGTACGCAGATGACGCTGATTCACTATCGCGAAGACACAGATAAAGACAGATTTCTAATTAATAGTATTATGCTTTTAAACAGTCCTATTGTCAGTTCGAGCGAAGTCGAGAACCACGCATTGCATCTCAACTGCGCTCGATTTGACAAAATTATATTGCATTTGTTAAAAAATCCGTTTTTATCAGCGTTTGAAAATCCGTTTAATCCGCGTTCCATTTTTGCTCAATGTTGCTACAAAGAAACAGTCATTTAATTTTATTCGAAATCTATGAAGGAAATCATCACGATAAACACCATCTCTGAACTGCATGACTTTTTTGGTTTAGAAAAGCCAAAGCATCCACTCGTTTCGGTGGTTCGCTTGGCCAAAGAGTTGAAAGATTTAGAAATTGAAAAATTCAAATATTCGGTAGGTTTGTACCAAATTAGTCTAAAAGATAATTGCCCTTTTACCATCACCAATTATGGCAGAAACTCTTATGATTACCAAGAAGGTTCAATGGTTTTTATGGGGCCAAATCAAGTTTTGGAAGTAGAAAAACAAAATGTAAATCGCGAAGACACCGGCTGGAGTATTGTTTTTCACCCGGATTTAATTCGAAAATCAGAATTGGGAAAGCAAATCGAAAAGTATTCTTTTTTTGAGTATTCATCGAATGAAGCGCTGCATCTTTCAGACGAAGAGCGACAAACGGTAACTGAAATTGCCTTGAAAATTGAACGCGAATACAACAGCAACATCGATGCGCACAGTCAGACTTTAATCATTTCGAATATAGAGCTGTTACTCAATTACTGTTTGCGATTCTACGACCGTCAGTTTTTTACCCGTACCAATCTGAATCAGGATTTTGTGAGTCAATTTGAGCAAGTAATAAAGGAATATTATAAAACCAATAAACAAATTGAATTGGGAATCCCAACAGTCCAATATTGCGGCGAAGCGATGAATATGTCGCCCAAATATTTAAGTGATTTGTTGCGAAAAGAAACCGGCCAAAGCACGCAAGATCATATTCATCAATTTATAATCGAAAAAGCCAAAAACCAGTTGCTCAATTCCAAAGAAAGCGCTAGCGAAATCGCCCATGCATTGGGATTTGAATACCCGCAATACTTTAGTAAAATGTTCAAAAAGAAAACGGCTATGAGCCCGAACGAGTATAGGCAAAGCTTGAATTAAGCAACGTTCTGTTTGGCTACACCCAAATAATCCGGTTTTTACTGTAATTAATTTATGCTTTTGCCTTTTAAAAATAGGCATCAGTATAGCTGGTTATTGCCAAATAAGAACCACAAATCCTTAGCAATTAAAACATAAAATAATATTAGTATGAAAAAGACAATTTTTATAACCGGAGCTTCTTCTGGTTTAGGAAAAGCTGCAGCTTTACTTTTTGCAAAAAATAACTGGAATGTTATCGCTACCATGAGAAAACCAGAAAACGAAACAGCACTCGCTGAAGTAGCAAACATAACGCTTTTGCCATTGGATGTTACCAATGTGGAGCAAATCGAGGAAACGGTAAAAAAGGCCTTATCATTTGGCAAAATAAATGTGGTTTTTAACAATGCAGGCTACGGACTGGCTGGCCCATTTGAAGGAGCAACAGATGACCAATTAACAAATCAATTGAACACCAATCTTTTGGGTGTAATGAGAGTAACACAACAGTTTTTACCACATTTTAGAGAAAACAAAGCGGGTACATTTATAACAACAACTTCTATTGGCGGTTTGATTACGTTGCCTTTTAATTCGGTTTATCACGCTACAAAATGGGCGTTGGAAGGTTGGAGTGAAAGTTTGGCATTCGAATTAAAAGAATTTGGAATCACAGTAAAAACAGTTTCACCAGGCGGAATTGCTACTGATTTTGCGGGTCGTTCCTTAGTGATGACACAACATCCTGCTTACCAAGAACAGATGCACAAAGTCCTATCCGTTTTTATGGATCCAGAAAGAGCCAAAGATTATTCAACACCGGAACAAATTGCAGCTGTCGTTTATGAAGCCGCAACTGACGGAAAATCAACCTTACGCTATGTTGCTGGCGCTGATGCAAAAGCAATGTACGCGCAGCGAAACGAAGTAGGTGACGAAGCTTTCAGACAAGGAATTGAAAATGTTTTTTATAAAAAATAAAAAAGGGAAATGCCACCAAGAACAACATTCTTCTTCGGTGGTGTTTTTATAAAAATCCAGTTCTTTGCTTTTAATCGGCTTGGTTGATATAAGTTGTTTTGTTTACCCGTTACTAACTGAAAATTATCAATCCTATGACATACCCTACCGATGGCTTGGTTTTTGAGTAGTTTTTACTATAAATGAAAAATTAAATTAAAAACGCATTAGAATATGAAAAAATATATCGCAGGAATGGCCGTTGCCGCTTTTATGTTGTTTAGTTTCAGTTCGGTTCCTACTTACCAAGATATTAAAGTAAGTCCAGAACAAGCAAACAACGGAAAATCGATTTACAACAAAGTCTGTATGTCGTGCCATCAAATGAATGGTACCGGAATCACAGGTGCTTTTCCACCTTTGGCAAAGTCAGATTACTTAAACGCCGATGTCAACAGAGCGATCAAACAAATTTTGAATGGTTCGAATGGTCCCATAACTGTCAACGGTAAAAAATACACTACGCCAATGCCAAAGCAAGAATTGTCAGACCAGCAAGTCGCAGATGTGCTTACGTATGTATACGCGAGCTGGGGTAATAACAAATCAGTGGTAACGCCAGAAATGGTAAAAAAATTAAGATAGTTATTATATAGAAGCTTCTACATTTTGAGTATAATTTTCCCAATCTGCAGGCGTATTGAGATTACGAATTATAGAAGAATCCTGAACAGCAACTACGGTACACTGTTCAGGATTCTTTTTTTTTATTTGAAAATCCAATCGAGAATGTTCGTCTGTTGTATTTAATTGCAACAACGGGTTCCAAAACAGAGCTGATAACTGAATGGGATGCCCATTTTTTCCTTCGAATTGCGGTTGGACAATCGTATTGGTAGTACTAATTATTTGTTCTAGCTCTGCGATGTTCAAAATAGGAACATCAATCGGCTGAATTAAAACAGTTTGATTTTCGGGAATTTGTGCCAAAACGGCTTGTAAAGTCGAAAAAGAGCCTTTTTCTGGAGTAATGTTTACAATAACTTTGACTTTTAAATTATTGTATTTTACAAAACGGTGTTGTGCCTCTTTGAACCAGGGAACTACGCTAAAATAATCTTCGTGATAATAACCTAGACCAATATATACTGTTGTAATAGATGAATTAGCAATTCGATTGAGCTGTTCTAAAATCCAAATCGTTTTATTATACACCAATAAACCTTTGGGAAAACCCATTCTTTCTGACTTCCCTCCTGCCAACAGTATATAAGCAGTTTCATTTTCCATAATAAACCTTCAATAATTCAGAAGCAATGCTAATGGCAATTTCTTTGGGGGTATTTCCCCCCAAGTCTAGTCCAATTGGACAATGTACTGGCGCAATACCTTCTGCCATTCCCAATTCTTTTATCAACATAGCATTGAATCTATTTTTCTTGGTCTTGCTGCCAATCAAACCAATGTATTTAGTTTGGGAAGCCAAAGCCAAAGCGGTTATTTCAAAATCCAATTTGTGGTCGTGGGTCATAATTACCGCATAGCAGTTATCGCCCCAGCCCACGGTTTGTTTGTATAAATCAAACGGTTCATTGTGGTATGCTATTGAAGAATCAATGGCAATGATTTCTTGCCAGTTTTCTCTAGTATCATACAGATGAATCCCAAAAGGGGTGTCTTTCATAATGTCGCAAAGAGCAACGCCAATGTGGCCTGCGCCAAATAAATGCAACTGAGGAGATTGATTCATAGGTTCAATTAATAAGGCTACTTTTCCACCACAACATTGTTCAAATTCGGGGCCTAAAGTATAACTAAAATATTTTGTTTTATTCTCTTTTATCGCTGTTACAGCTTCAGCTATAACTTGAAATTCTAGTTTTCCGCCGCCTATAGTGCCGTAAAATTCTTTATGATTTACGACAATCATCTTTGCACCTAATCTACAAGGTGCTGAACCCAAAATATGAGTGACAGTTACCAAAGCTACCGGAGTATTTTTGGTTTTGAAATCTTGTAATAAGGCAAGCCAATTGTTCATTTAAATCTTGTTTGGTATAAAATGATTATTTTAACAATTAAGAAAATCAGGTTTAATGAATCTTTATTTCTTAATGGTTTATGATTTCAAAGTCCTACTGAGTAACTGTTCAGTACTGATGTTTCTTTAAAATTAATTGCCTCCAGCTTTAGCTGGGGTGAAATTGGTATTATTTAAAATTGGCTTTAGCCAAATAAAACAATGCTTTGGGCTAAAGCCTTTTTTGTGTTCTTCATTTTTGCTCCAGCTAAAGCTGGAGGCAATTGAAAAATAGTATACAACTTACTTGCTGCAAAATTGTCAATAGTTTGATTTTACTACCATTTTTACTAGTTAATAGTATAAAGGTTTGACGATCTAAACCAATTCATAATCAGCCAAGGGTAAATTGCGATAACGTTTACCAGTCAATTTAAAAATAGCATTTACAATTGCAGGAGCAATCACAGGAACACCCGGCTCACCCACTCCTGTTGGTGGTGCAGTACTTTCTACAATTTCGACCTCGATTTTAGGAGCTTCATTCATTCGAACCATTCGATAATCACCAAAATTACTTTGCTCAATCGCACCGTCTTTGGCGGTTATTTTTCCGTAAAAAGCGAGTGACATTCCAAAAATAGCAGCACCTTCCATTTGTGCGATAACCGTGTTTTTGTTGACTACTATTCCGCAATCAATGACGGTATTCACTTTGTGAATTTTTACAATACCCTCTACCATAGAAACTTCAACAACTGAGGCTACATAAGACATGAAACTATAATGAACGGCCAATCCTTGAGCGTGCCCTTCTGGAAGCGGCTTGCCCCAACCCGCATTTTCTGCTGCTTTTTTCAACACATTCTTCAATCGAGTAGCACTGAATTTATTGCTTTTATCGTTTTCTGGAGTGTTGTCTTCGCCTAATAATTTTAGATTAAAAGCCAAAGGATCTTGGTTTGCGGCATGGGCCAACTCATCTGTGAAAACATTGATCGAAAATCCGTGCGGAATGTTAATTACTGAGCGCAACCATCCAATTCGTACCATGGCAGGCGCTTGACCTACTTCGATTTGAAAGTTTTTAATACCGAAAGGAACTTCAGAAGCCGATTCGATTTCCCAACCATTTGGATAATCTGCCGTAGGATCAAAAGTTGATTTGATAGGTGGAAAAGCAAAACGATGCAACCAACCGGTTACATTTCCTTTTTCGTCCAGCGACGCTTTCATATATTGTGCACTTACGGTGTGATAATAACCGTGTTGCGTTTCATCTTCTCTAGTCCAAACTACTTGAACGGGGGCTTTTATGGATTTGGATATTATAGCTGCTTCAACCACATAATCAGGTTTTGATTTTCGGCCAAAACCACCACCTAGTAAGGTAACGTTGATGATTACTTTTTCATCATCAAATCCCAAATAGTTTTTTACTTCTTCGTGTGCTGCTTGTGGGTTTTGCGTTGGGCACCAAACTTCACAGCTGTTTTCCTTGACCCAAGCCACAGTGTTGGGCACTTCCATGGGTGCGTGTGACAAATGCGGCAATTGGTAGGTACTCTCGATCACTTTCGCGGAAGCGGTAAAAGCGGCTTCGATATTACCTCTGGTTTTACTCACCACACCAGGTTTGTGGACGTTTTCGGTTAACATTTCCATGTATTTAACCGAATCATAACTGCCATTTTTACCATTATCCCATTCGATAATCAAAGCTTCTTTTCCTTTAAACGCAGCCCAAGTGTTGGTTGCTACAACTGCAACACCGCCAAGTGCGCCAAAAGGAGTCTTAATGCGTTCAATTTCAAAAACAGCTTCGACACCCGGAATTTTCATGGCTTCGGTTTTATCAAAGGACTTTACCGTTCCAAAAGTTACTGGACATCTCGCAATGGCAGCAAATTTCATATTTGGCAAACGGAAATCGAGTCCAAAGACAGCGCTTCCGTTGGCATATTTTTCGACATCGATACTTTTTAAGTTTTTACCGATGTATTTAAAGTCTTTTGGATCTTTTAGAATAATATCTTTTGGTGCTTCAATGGTTTTGGCTATTTCGACCAAAACTCCAAAGCCAATTTTTTTACCGTTTTTATGGACTATAAAATGGTTTTCTGCATGACATTCTGATTCTGGAACCTTCCATTTTTGAGCGGCTGCCGAGATCAAAATCATTCGAGTCGTCGCTCCCATTTTTCGCATGGCTTCGTATAAATAACGCACAGAACGAGATCCATCAGTATTTTGATCACCGTATTTTTTGTGTCCAATGGCTTGCTCAACACTCACTCTATTCCAATCTGCTTCCATTTCGTCAGCAATGACAGAGGTTAGGGAAGTACGAACGCCATTTCCCATTTCAGAACGAGAAGCAACTAAAATTAAGTCACCGTTGGGTAGTAGTTCAACAAATAAATTGGGTTGAAAAGCACCTGCCAAAACGGATTCTGTTTCACTGGCAAACAAAGACAAATGAGAGCCAATGATCAATGCACCCGAAGTTAATCCTATATTCTTGATAAATGATCTCCTGCTTATGTTTTGAATATCCCTCATTATTTCTGTTGTTTTTTAAGTTCAACCGTATGATGAATGGCTTTTTTGATGCGTTGGTAGGTTCCGCAACGGCAAATATTTCCACTCATGGCGTCATCGATTTCTTCATCAGTAGGGTTGCTATTGGAATTTAATAAGGAAGTGGCAGCGATTAATTGACCCGGCTGACAAAATCCGCACTGCGGGACATTAAATTCGATCCATGCTTTTTGGAGTAATTGTAAGTTAGGCGTAGCTCCTTCTACCGTGGTTATTTCTTTGCCAACGGCAGCCGAAACTGGTGTCAAACAAGAGTAGGTAACTTCGTCATTAACTAAGATTTTACATGCACCGCAAGCTCCTACTCCACAGCCATATTTAGTTCCTGTAAGTCCCAATGTATCGCGTAATGCCCATAATAAGGGCATCTCTGGCGATGCGTCTAGACTGTGTTTCTTTTTATTAACTACTAATGTGATCATACCAAATTCTTTTAAATTTTAAGAAAGGTACAATTTAATCCTTTTATGAAGGTATTTTACCTTATTTTAAGATTAATTTATCATAAAGTCACTTTCAAAGCTGTTTTTCATCTAAAAAATTGCATCCATAATTTAAGTCAATACAATTTATAAAAAATCCAATGATTAGTTCGATCTAAGCTAAGCCCCTCCTATTACAGCTCGGCTTCGTTCCATGTACCAAAAACTAAATTGAGACTCGTTATTGGTAATAAAAATAATTCATTTGTGATTTAATTTTACGACTAAAAAGAGAAGATACAATGAAGTCGAAGTACTAGAACCTGCGATTGATTTAATCTGGAACAATGGCATTAAAAATAGACTTATTAATTTATTCATTTTATCTAAACCCTACCTTAAAACTGCATCCATTTAATACAGTTCTAGATTTATCAAATTACTAAACTTGTACAATAATTTGCAAAGTTTTAAATCCAAATCTATGACCAATAAAAAACACTTGCAAAAATATTTTGCAAGTGTTTAATAATTTTTTTATTCAATAATTTAAGACGAAACAAATTTAGTAAACTGTCTTTTTAAAATGATTAAAGCTATTTTTATAATATAACAATTTATCTAAACTTATTATTATTCCTAAACTTATAAGTATAATCAGTTGTCTTTTTATCTCCTGGTAATTGATACTGCATTGTTATTTCATAATCTCCATATCTCATAAATAGATAGTTGTTTTTTATAAAAAACTGAGCTAGTTCATAACTCTGTGTAATACCATTAATATAGTCATTAACTATTTGATTATTTAAATCAACCCAATCCGATTTGTAAACCAAAGGCATATTATACTTAAAAGGAAAATTACTTTTAGTCCAAGATTGGTTTATATCATTTTCAATACTTGTCATGTAATATGCATTTAGAGGTATTGCCTTTGATGGGATCACTCCTAACTCATCTGTATCTCTCGATTTGATAGAATAAACATTATTTATAGGGTAGTTTTTATATAAATAAGGATAAATATCTTTTAAATAATAATCATCATTTAATTTTGACTTAGCTGTAACAATAGGTTTATTATCACTATAATTCACTCCTTGAAGTTCAACCACATCAAAAGCTTCTTGACTAGAAATTGTATTAGTTAGGTAAATTACATCTGAATACAGCACTCCAAAATTATAACTTTGAGTGTTTATCGAATTCATTTTTGATGCAAATGTTTTGTATTTACTTGTACTAAATGAATACGATAATCGTTCAATAGTTCCATTGTCTTTTGAAAGATCGTCTGCTTGATTTTCTTTAATTTGAATATCATTTTCATCATTATTAATTGTGTTCACTTTTGCAGCTGTTGTATTATTTTTATCTTCTGCTATTTGTTTTAAACTACTAAAAATAGTAAAACCATACTTTTTTTCTTGACTAATATTTGGTAATTCGTAATAAACCTCGTTTGAACTTTTATCGTAGTTAAAAGCAGTCTCTTTTGAATTATTAGAACCTTCTTCATTTAACTTGATCTTCGTTTCCCAATTATTATCATCAAATAAATAATCTTGACCACGCGTTAACTGAATATATCCTTTTGGATATTCTTCCTCTAAAAAGTATTTCTGCTCCACAACAGGATACGAATATTGAATATTACTAAGCGGAATATAACTAGGGGCACCACCTGTAGTAAAAGACCTTTCTTCAAACTCTTTCGCTATTTGCCCATCAACTTTGATAGGTTGAAAAACACCGTTAGTCATCTTTTGAAAACTAACTTCAACTTGTACTTTAAACTCTTTATTTGGAGGTAAGATGTCAGTTGATACAAAGTTCGCTTTATCTTTAGTTAAATTCCATTTTAAAACACCAGGTATTTCAACTGTACCATCTAAAACTTTAAAACGTTCTAAAATAACTTTGTAGGTAACATCACCTTGGTCTTCAGGAATTATAAACGCTTCATTTACTTTCATAGAAAATGCTGCTTGTGGGATTACAAAAACATCTGTATCAGTTGCATTTTGTTTTGGAGTTAGATCTGTGATTAATTTGAGTCCTCCTAGAGGTGAAGCATTTTCAAACACACATTCTTCTCCAATTTCAAATTTAAAACGAAATTTACCCTTTATTAATCCGCCTAAAACGTTCATATTCCCTCCAACATAGCCACGCATCCATACTGGGTTTGGTAACTTAGCTTGCAACAATACTGCAGCTGCACCAGATATAATTGGAATCTTAAATTTCAAAAAAGATAATTTAACCCTAATACCTAATTCTCCTTGCAAGTAGGCATAAGATTGTCCGTTAGCATACCATCCATTTATCCCCACTTGATCTCCTGTATTTGAACATCTTGCTTCTTGATAATCTTTTAGCATAATATCAAATCCCATACCTGCTTGAAAACGGGCATAAAAAAGTAAGAAACTTAAGTCACCTGTATCAAATTCTAAGCTCGCTCCAAAGGCTAGACCTCCTCCATTTGCTAACTCGTTCTCGTCACGCATGTAATCTAATTCTTTAGCATCTACACCTAAAATTTGTGCCACTACTGCTGGTGGTGGTGGACTTCCAGGAAGTAATGTACCAGCCATAAAATAACTTGTAGTTTTTAAAAATACTCCAGCTACTCCTATTTTTATTCCACATCTATCATCTGGTGTTCCCATGTACATGTACCAATCCTTTGAATCTTTGTGAAAAACTCCCCAAACTGCTCGTCCACCCGGTCCTATACCTGATAAAAAGTTCCCTGGCGTATTAATATAAACATCTGTAGTGGCGTGTATCGAATTATTCTGAAAATCAAATTCAATAGCTGCTGCCATTTTAATTCCTACTTCAGCGGACAAGTCTCCAGGAATGGATTCTTTAGCTTTAGGAATATATTTACTAGCAAAAGATCCTTCAAGGTCAGTATCTTTTACCCCCATAAAACTTTTCTTTGCTTCAGCATTGGATGCAACTTTTGCCATTAAGCCTCCTATATTTTTTACTCCTGGAATCTTAGATATAACATTTGCTTTTCCAAAAATTGCTAACCTATTTATACCTCCTTTAGAATTAAAAGCAATTTCAAATCCAGCCTCACCATCACATACTGCTTCTGAACCAATATTAAAGTAAATTAATGCTTTTACTCCTAGACTAACTTTTTCATCAGGAGTATAACTCAATCCTGACGGAGAAAAATCTCCAATGGCTATATCTTCATTTCGATGCATTTTGTAATAGGCTCCTCCACCAAAACCAGTAATCATAAATGGTGATGGCACTGGAGGCCACTTTACAGCCGCATCAAAATACCAATATCTGAAGGTTGTTCGACCAAATATTGCTTTCGATTTTACATTAACTACACCAGCTACATCAACTTCTAGATCAGCATTAAATCCATTACCATATATGGGGTCTTTTTCCATTAAGATAAGACTTCCTTTTATGGTCAATCCACTAAATTTACAATTAATAGCAATAGCAGATAAATCTAAGCCGTCATACTTACACCTTTGCCTAAAACCATCATCATACATTTTCCCTTTTATCCCAATTCGAGCGGTTGCTCCTGCTCCAATAGCATCCATTAAGTTGATTCCTAAATCAAAATCAATACGTGAATCATCTCCATTGATTGCTACATTAATATTACCTATTGAAACGGGAAAATTACCAAAGGCAACTGTACCTTTATACCCCATATTTCGAACAGAAATAATAGGAGAAACGGTTTGTAATTGTAAATTTTCAAAAGATATTCCCTTAAAATCAACAGTTTGTTTCCCCTCTACAGCTTTATCATCTGTTGCTCCTTTATTAGTTCCAAATGAAATCGTACCATTCAAATTTGCTTTAGGTAAGAATTTCCCATTTGTCAACGTTAATTCAATAGAACTATTAGGGAGTAACAATGCTTTTGCTTTCCATATATCAAATGCAATTGAATCTTTGGTCACAACAATTAACTGTTGTTCTTTCATAGAGATAAACCCATTGTAATACAAACCCGCTCTATTGGTTTCTGGTGTTTTGACTACAGCTGTTGTTCCTGACGGAGTTGTTGCCGGAGTTACTGTTGCTGGAGCTTCCTTTTTTTCTGGAGCAGCTTTACTGATAGGTAAAAGTATTTGTCCACTCAGATTAGCCTTTACAAAAGTATTAGCCGCAATAGTTACATCTATATGATCTAATGAATAAGCCCAAGCTTTCTCTTTACTAGTAATACCTCTATCTAATGGAAAAACATTATCAGCATAAAAAGTTCCTGACACACCAAATTTATCAATAATAAGATTTTGGGCACCTACATGAAGTCGTTCGTTTTTTGAAGCGGTATCTGTAGTTTGAAATTCCTTGGGTAAACCTACATCAAATGCCTGTACAAATACTCCTTTCCAAGATTGTTCACTAGGTACTAAAAGAGCATTTTTAGCATAATATTCCGGGAAAATCACCGAAGGATCGTTCTTTAAATCACTTAAATCAAGTACAGCGTTACTTACTAAAAACTGAAAATTCCCTTCAAAATCTTTACCATTTCGTTTGTCCTTTAAGACAAAAGGTTGCAAACTAACATTCACTAAAATATCATTCCAGCTACTTGCAGTAAAACTAAATTCTCCTCTTACTCTATTAGGAATTTGCTTTGTTTTACCATTATAAAATGTTTTACTTACAGTCGTTTGCCCTTCATTTACTGTTTTACTTATAGGATCAATTGGTAGTATTAAATCTCTAGAAAATTCAACAGCACCAGAAATTTTCATTTCTTTGAAACCATCACAGTCAATTTTAACATAAGTCAAATCATTTATATTGCCAGTTGCCATATCAAAACCACCATATAAAGATAATTGCCATTTATTCTCGCTAAAAGGGATATCAACATTACCTAGTAATACTAATTTAGCTTCGCCAATAATACCTCCTGAATGTGATAATTTAATATTATCTGCACCAAAAAACAGTTGCATCGGTTGTCCGTTTTTATCTTTTTGCGGAATATCTACCCTACAAAAAACAGTCAAAGTAGTATACTCAGCCGAAAAAACAGCTTTTGTAATTCCTATAGAATACTGAACATTATTCACTGTATTGCGAACTCCAATAGGTAACTCAACCAAATCCTGATTTGAAAACTTATCTACCCATCGATCAGCAGCCTGAATCTTTTCAATAGCGCTAGAAGCCGCTCCAACTTCTTTAGGAGTATCTTCTTGTCCATAAAAGAAAGCAATATTAAAAAGGAAAAATAATATTGATAAATGTATTCTAGAAAACTTTTTCATAAGCATAACCTTTATTGTTTGTGAAGGATAGTATCAGCTAAACTTCTCTAAATATTATTGAAAGCAATATTCTAAGTGATAATTAAAGAATTTGCAGTTTTTTATTAATTATATCTCAAAAATTTAAATTCAACTTCATCACCTGTCACATTATTAGTTGCTAGAGTATGGTAAAAAGGAATCAATTTTATTTTTAATTTTTCAATTATTTCACCCTCCGTCTTTTTCTCTTTTATTAATTTAAAGAATGTGCTCAACTCTTGTTTATTAAAATTAGAAAGGTTTTCATTTAAATGAAATTCGTCAACACTCGTAGCTGCAAGTCCCGATAACTCTTTTAACATCCATCTATGAACTAATAACGGTGCTAATTTTTTGTTTTTTCTATCCACTAATTTTAAGTACGAATTATAACTCACCTTATTCGTTACATCATTTTCAGCCACACCATGCATTTTATGTTTATTAACAGCCCCTAAAGCAATAACATAACCGTTTTCAAAAATTTCATCTTTACGAATCATTTCTTTTTGTAAGCTCTTTAAAGTTTTAGAAATGTATTCATTATAGCTATCTAAAATAGAGTTGTTTGCATCATATGCTTCTAAGTAAAGAATTGCCTTTTCTTTAAAACTTTTATCATCAGGAGTTAAAGATGTTAATAATAACAAATGGGCTAGCTCGTCAATATCCTCTTTAGGCATAGGTCGTAATGCATCTTGCAATGTTGTTAATTGTTTTAAAATTTCATTACGAGTACCCTCATAAGTATGTTCTTGATAGCTAATTTTAAAGATGGGATCAGCTGCTATTTTTTCTACTTTTTCCCTTTGCCTTCTTTCAGGTAACTTTAATTTATCAATAGTGTAAGCATAGTTAAAATTAGCCGTTAAATCATTGTTTTTTGCAGCACTTGAGCTACTTCTAAATAAAGAAATAACACTCATATTAAAACTATGTTTCTTGATTAATAGATAACTACTATTCGCTTTTATTCCAAAAACTGAACTGGAGTTTCCGTCTCCTTGAGAATTATTGTATAGTAAGCCAAAGTTTACATTAAGTTGGTCTTTTAATAACTTTTTTGAAGCACCCACGGATGCCCCAGCCGAAGAGTTATTAGCAATACCTACTTGATTATTGGTGTAATTTAGGGAACTATTTAAACTAATTTTGATAGCCATAAAATTTATAGAATGAGCTAAATTATAGTTTTGTATAGTACTGGCTTGACCCCTTCTAATAATTCCACCTTGCTCATTTGCTTGTCCTGCAATACTATAGTTTAAATTTAAGTTTTGATTCTTTTTTTGTCCAAATATATAAGAAACATTCATATTTGCATTTTGAGATAATTGCCTGTAATTTAAAGTATCAGCAGGCACAACATTAGGATTATTAATTAACTCAAACTGATCTAACTTTTTATTAGTATAAGTTGAAAAATTAGAGTAGCTACCAGTAAAATTAATTTTATCATTAACCGCATAATTCATATTAATCGATCCTACAACACGTTTTGTCATTTGCTTTTTAGTATTCGATAAATCATCTTTTTGAAAACCTAAACTACTAGAAACATTAATTTTATTTTGATAAAAAGGTCGCGAAAAACGCAACGAAATATTTTCTAAATCATTATTAAAATATAATGCTCCTAAAGTGTTGTAATTAGGATCAACTCTTTCGTACGTTAAACCTATTTTACTTTTTTGGATACTATAATCAAAATTTAAATTTAAAGCATTTAAAAAACTGGTACTCTCTTTAGCTCCAAATATTTTATCTTTAAAGCCTCCTCCCGAAATTTTTGTAGCTCTAGTATCATCTGTAAGAACGGATAACGCATATTCAACATTAAAATTCAAATTTTTCACTAAAGAACTGCTAAAAATAAAACTATTTACAAAATTCTCTTTTGGTGTAACCCCTTTATCTTCATTCAAAAAACCAAGAGAATTGCTATTATCTTTGGCATAAAAGCCTATCCATCCTACTTTATATTTTTCTTTTTCAAAACCTATTTTAGCTCCGTAACCAAACCTTTGGTACACAGGTACGCCTCCTAAAGCTTCGTCCTCAGAAACTGCTTTTAGTAATTGTCCTCCCATTAAACTTATTTTAAAAGGACTTTGAGGGGTAAGCTCTAACCCCAATCCCTTAAATGGAAAACCACTTAAAGTATAGGGTGAAAAAGTCATACTTGCATTTCCAATATAAGCTTTTACCCATTTGTATTTTGGCATGATGCTTAACCTATTAAAATCAAATGGCGCTGTATATCCCAATTTATCTCCTTGATTTGTTACACTATAAAATAGCGGAACATTAAAACTAAAAGCACTAATATTAATATTTCCTGAAAGTAAATAAGTAAAAGGCGCACGTGAATTTTGTTCACTAGAGTGATAATACATTCCATTTGCATTTACCGTACCTGTAACTTTAAACTTTGGCTCGTAAAAATGTTCTAAATCTATAGCTTGAGCATAACTTTTATTAGCTATACTACAAAATACAATGACAAACAACCAAAACAGACTTTTCAAACTACCTCCTTTCATCTATCGCTAGTAATTATTGCTTTTGTATTTTTATATCAATCAAAATGTAAGAACTGGTTCCGTTTTTTACCATATCTTTTATTTTAATAGCCCCTTTTTTACCTTCTTGTGTTTTAAACAAAATAATTCTTGGATAGGTTAAACCAAATTCTTGATAACCACCCGCAGTATATTCTATATTTAAAGATTTTAAAGGAGTATCATTTACCATTGCATCAAATTGACTTTCAGTAAAGTTTAAACCGCAATTACAACCACTTTGAGAATTAACAAAAATTGTGTTTTGAGCATTTTTAAGAGTCAAAAATCCATTGCTACTTGCTTGATCTGGTGAAATAAACTTGTTATAAGTAAAATTGCTATTTAAACCCTGAAATACAATATCAATCAAATTACTATTGTCATTTGTGATCTCATTAGCCTTATAAACCGTTCTAGTAATTGTAGAAAACATAGCACCAATAGTATTGTTATTATGTGCTGCATTTGTACCTAACTTAATATTTGTAAAAACACGAAGGTTAGTATTTGCCTTTACATCTATAATGCGGGTGAAAACTTGGCTTGTTTTATCATTGAACGCTTCTAGACTTATTTCATGGCTTCCAGGAGTTGTAAAAACTACTGTAGGATTTTCATCTGTAGAGGTCGCTGGTAATCCGTTTTGAAAGGTCCATTTATAATATGTTGCACTAATTGATGAATTAGTCAACATTATCTTTACCGGAGCTTCATAATCATCATCCTCAGTTGCTGGCTCATAGGTAAACATACTAACCAAATAAGGGTTTACATTGATAGTTTGAATCTGGGTTTCGTTCTCAAAACCATTAGATACCGTTAAACTAATCTTGTGGTCACCCGGACTAGTAAAAATAACATTAGGAGGTGTTTTACCTATAAATTGTGTAGGTGTTCCTCCTTCAAAATCCCAGCTGTAAAGGAATCCTTCACCAACGGTATTATTTGTTACTACAACTTCAACCGGTGAATAATTACTTTTTAGCACTTCATTAGAAAATTGAATATCGATACCGTCTTTAACAACAATTGTTTTAGTAAACTCTTTCGTTTCGCCATCAACATTTGTCACTGTTAATTTTATAGAATAAGTACCTACTTTTTCATATAAAATTTCTCCAGGATCTTTAGAAGATGATGTGCTAGGACTACCTCCTTCAAAGGTCCATTCATAGGCATCTGCTCCAGTAACTTTATTACTGATCAATATGTTTACAGGAACTGATTCATCGCCTCGAACAAATGAGGTTGTAAAATCACCTTCAATAACTATTGCCGTTTCTTGATAACAAGCCGTAAAAACAATTAATACTAATACAAGTAAAGTTTTTTTCATTCTAATTTATTTAAAACATTACAAATTAAAACTTGCAATGTTTTTTATAGCTTCTTAATTATTTTTATGGTGCCCTAAAGTATAACCACTACCTACTAATACCCTTACAATATTCATAGCTGTTATATCTTTGCTCATTTTATACCCCGTAGGATTCCCTCGATTATCAAATGCAGCTTTAAATACTTTCTTATCAAGGGTCATCATTTCTTGATTTAAAAATTTATCATAACCTGATACCATCGCTGCTTTAGCATACCAAGTAGCAATTAAATAATTGTCTACATCTAGTACCTCATACATCAATTCCCCATTTTTAGCAGGTGAAGTCATCTTAATAACTGCAATTTTCTTATCCTTAGGATCTTGGTTTTGCGCTTTAACACTATAAATGTTACCGTAATCATCAATTGTTAATTGATAACTATCTGCAATTTTATTTGTATTATCTATGTTTTGCTGCTCCCCTAAATATTTTACCGAAATCCCTGTTGGTTCGCTATTGATAAAACGCTCTAATTCCTCAATATTAAGACCATCAATTGTCAAATAATTACGATCTAAAAGTTCATACGCCACACTTCTATCATAATTAAAACCACTAAATTTTCGGCTTTTAAATTCGATTTCGTTTGACTTTCCTGTTGCATCATTGGTAAGAACAATCCAGGGTAACGCCATTACAGTGGCATTGGGGTTGACTGGCTTACTCTTTAACTCCGCAGTTATAGCATAGGTTTTATCTAGACTAAAAATTTTAAAAACGGGTTTTTTTCCTTCAATAAAACCAATCGTTTTTTCATCCAATTTTATTTCTCCTTTATCAACTTTTAACTTTTGTGCAAAAACACCAAAATTTACTAATACGACTAAGACCGTTATTACAATTTTTTTCATAATTATTATTATTTTATCTATTTTAAGACTGTCCCTGAGGACAGTCCTAAATAATTTATTAAAATTAATAAACGTAATCAACACATTTTATTTAACTACATCATACTAAATTCAATAGGTTGTTATTGTCTAGTATATGTAGTAGTCGTTACATTTTTTGCAGCAACACCGCCTTCCGATTCATAATCCTCAGTATATATCAAAACTAGATTGTTATTTGATAAGGTATATGGGAATTTTTCAAAAACCGTATCCTCACCATCATATTTCAATGTCAATACATCACTTGTAAATGTGTATGTACCAGGATCTGTAGAAGGAGAATCATTTGAAGATATTTCATATTCAGAATATGTACCATCAGCATTAAATGTTATTTTTGAATAATTTTCAGCATCACTTACATAAGTTGTTTTGCTTTGTGAAACTCCTGCTTTAAAAGTTTCGCTTACAGTAGTTGTTCTTTTCCATACCCCTACAATAGATGCATCATTATCATCACTACTGCATGATGTAAATAAAGTTCCTACTACCATTAAGGCTGTTAAAATAATTGATTTTGTTGTTTTGAATGTTTTCATTTTGTTACTAATTAAATTTTAATTTATTTTATTGTGTGATTTATTGTTTAATTAATCAAAAGCCCACACATTTACTTTTAATTAATTTTATTAACGTATTGTTACTTTGCTTTGTTCTTTATTCACGAATTACACAAAAGGATTCCCCCGCTAGCGCGAGCGTCCCGCTCGTGCCCACATTATAAATCAATTCACATCTATCTCTAAAAGTGTTTGGTCATTATTTCCATAATTTCTAGCACTGCTGTATTTCCAATCTATTGGGTCAGTTACAAAACCTGACTCAACAGGATTTTGATGAATATAGTTAAGCTTTTGCTCAAAAACCTTTAACGACCAAATCTCTATTGGATGATTATCTTGTTGCCAAAATTGTCTATGCTCTACATTACTATTCTTTTTACCTGCTCGATCCATCATCCAAAGCATCCATTCTCTTCGGCTCTCTTGAACATTTTTTTCAATTGTTTTAAGCATTTTTTTTGGAGTAAAACCTTTAAAATCTCGCATCAATCCTGATGGATCACCATTTCCCGAACGAAAAATTAAGTGTTCGTGACTTGGCATAATGCAATATCCATATATTTCCATCCCCTTATTTTTTCTACAAAAATCCAATGATTCTATAATAATCCAAAAATAAGCATCTCTTGTAAATACGTCAATCCAATTTATTGTTGCGAAACTCACAAAATAAGCTCCTGTTTTTTCTCCAAATTTATATTTTGTACTCATTTAATTAATATTGTGTTTACTTTGTGGGCACGAGCGAGACGCTCGCGCTAGCATACGCTCAAGCCAGCGGGGAGACGCTCGCGCTAGCATACGCTCAAACCAGCGGGGGACTTCTTCAATACTTTTTAAGAGTTTGCCACGCTTACCTCATAATCAATTTCAAAAAACTCTAAGCCCTCCAACTTCAAGGTTTCAATCGCATTTTTTAAATTTTCTGAAACTAGTTTATCTCCTGTATTTGCATTTACCACATAATCATAATACTCATTAAAAAATATTATTTTACTTCGTAGTTTTGTTTTTGTTTCTCTATAATGTTTTTTGTAAAATAATAAATACTCTTCTTTAGAATGAAAGATATAAGTATTAATATTATCTTTAATGATGAACTCACATTTCTGAAAATCCATATTTTGAAACGGATTTATAGGGGACTGAAAGATCCAATATTTTAATTTATTGCCTTTATACAAAAGCTTAGTTTCATAAAAATGATAATCTGGAGCGATTTTAAAATTTTCTAACAAAAGTTTAAAATCATCTGAAATATACCAATATCCCCCTGCAGGATATTCATAAGCTCCTCCATGCACATCTTGCAAGCGCCATTCCCATTCCTTTTTAGCCCCAGAAGTTTGCAAATAAAAGTAATTAAAAACAGGAGCTTCTTTAATTATTTCGCCATTACCAATTTTTTCAAAATATTCTTTACCGTTATGAACAAATTCACCGTTGGCATAACCTAAAACCTCTTCTTTAGTATTAAAAATACTTATATAATCAATTTTGTAGTATTTCATGATAATTAGAAATTTATTATATCATTTACATCTTTATTTCCCAATAAAACTTCTTTTTTAAGTTTTTCTTTCGTATTCTTAATTAGATCCTGTACTTCTTCAAATTTTTCAAAATTATCCAAATTAGAGTCATTACATATTTCCGTTATTTTTTTTCCTATTGCATTATTATATTTTTTGTGTGAAGTGTGCCCACTAATATCTAAACTTAAACTTTTCTTTTGTAACATTATACCATTATCTAAACCATTAAAATCAAATTTAAAATCAGGGTCTGCTTTTTGTAAATCAAATAGCAGTTTTTTTAAATCTGGATTTGTCTTTAATAAATCCGCTGGAATAACATGATGTGCTTCAAAATTTGGTGTTCCTGCTTCATATTTTTTAAAGGTGTTTTCAAACCAATCATCAAATTTTACGTTTTTTAAAGTTAAATCGGTTTTCTTAATATGCTCAAAGTATTCTAAAGCCAAATTTCTACTCTCTGTAAAATCAATAATACCTTTTCTAATATCAGACCTTGCTTTATATAATGCATTCGCAAGTTCATCTGCTGACTTAAATATCTTATTACCAACTTTTAAAACATCTTCAATCTTGCCTACTAATTCCTCTGCTAGAGTTGGTAGTTTTGTAATTAGCGCACCACCTACAAGGACGCTTTTTACAGAAGTCACTACACCTCTTGAGTACAAATGCCCTTTCTTACCTTCATCTGACTGTTTGTCTGCAATTACTGCCCACTCATCATTTGTATTGCCACTTAGCATTTGAACAAAGATTGGTATTACTCCAGAAGGCTCATCTTTGACAGCGTCTTTTAGCTTAATAAGTCCAGTCCACATATCGCTTCTCGCTTTATCATCTGTAGACAAATCATAAACCATTGAGCAAAGACTCGTCACATCTGTTACAACAGTTGCCCCGCTTTCTACAGATCCAGTTACAAGCCCAGGTGCATGAATTGTAGTATTATTTTCGGTACTATTTAAATAAGCAGTTTCTTCTATTAATGCCGTTTGTAAGAACGTCGTTAAAAGTCCTATTCCCTCAGATGAAATTTTGAAGAATGTTGCATTATTATCTATAGCAATGTTCTTACCATCTGCAAAAACTTCACTATCATTATTCAAACTAACACCCATTTTTATTGGAGTTAAATCTGCTTCAGTTACTTTATACTTTTGAAAGAAGAGGTTGCCCTGATTTTCTATATACGCCGCAAGATCTTTTAGCTTGGCAGTTTTACCACTTGCCACAGTTAACGAGCTTCGTATTCCAATTGCTTGGTATTGAAAAACTCCTTCCTTATTTTGGGTAACTCTAATTTTAACATCGGTTGCTGTGTCAGTCCATTTTCCATTTCTGATATCATCATCAGTTAATGGTGTTTTAACTTCTTCGACTACATCTCCATTTAATTTATAAACTTTACCGTCTTTGACAAATTCAATTCCTTGATTCTTTCTTGAATTGGTAGTGATTTCCTTTAAATAACCAGCAACTAGTTTCGGTAAAAAATCTGAATAGTAACAATTTTCTAATTCTTTACTTACATTTAAAAGTGTTTGATCATCTACCATTTTTCCTCCTGCACAAATGTCATTGCTAAAAGGGTAAATTACATCGCATGAAACTAATTGAGAATTATTACTTATTACAGCTAATAAATCTTTCTTATTACTGAATGTTGATTTAGTAGCCTCAATAAGTTGAGCAAATTCAGGCTGAGTTTCTGCAATATTATCTGCATAACTTAATAAGTCATCAGTTATAAGATCTATTTTATGACCTTCTTTTAATGATGCTAATAAACATATATAAGTTTTATTATTGTAAGAAACCTTTCTAAACTGTCTTTTCGATCCATCAAAACCTCCGACTGCTTCAAATTTATTTTCCTCACAAACCGTGCACTTAATAAATGAGTCTGTAGCAAGGTTTTTCAAAACCATAATTAGATCTTCAAGCCCACCTCCAGCCAAAGCCCCACTACTTTGACTCTGAAACCCATAAAATTTAAATGCAGGATCATTAATCTGTTTCCAATCTTGGTGGTTTAAAACGGTACCTTGACTGTAATCCATCAATAAATCAGTGCTTTTTTCTGTAGTATTATACTGTTCAAAAGGGTGCTCCAATTTAAAAATCCCATGGCCTAATTCATGTGCTGGTGTACTACTATTTGCTGAGTTAAATACATAACCATATTGTCCATTCTGGCGCATGTATCCTTGTTGTCCTGTACTTGAAGTTTTATCAGTAATAAATAATACATAGCTATCACTTTTATATAAAGCATTGATTTTCTGTTGCTCTGCACTATAAGTAGAAGTAATGGTGTTTTTTTCAGTTGTAATTGTATTACCGGATACGACTGAATTAATATTAAGTATTCCTTCTTTCTTAAAATTTATTTTAATACCTACTTTATTGTAGGTCTTTTGAGTTTCTACAATGATAGCGTCCAGCTTATCCTCAGAAACTTTATCAGTAGGAACTAATGCTACATTTACCTCTTTTGGCGAAATATGCACTAGCATAAATGCCCCTATTACTTTCCATTTGTCCCCTTGTTTTACAGTGGCTAGTATTTGCTCTTCGGCATAGGATAGGTTTCCTTTTACGGTAAGTTCAAATGTTTTATCGTTTCTAGTAGCGTTTATAAGTGCTCCATTTTGTGTCTTGAAAACAATATTCTCGGGTTTTACAATTGTATCTGTAAGCGTTAAAGTTGCTATAAGAGTATCGCTAAAACCATTGACCACTGCTTTGTAAGGTAGTGCCACGCCGTCTACTTTTTTATACAACTTTTGTAAAGCAACTGTAGCATTTTTTGGCATAACATCAAAGGCATACTTACTACTGCTGTTTACCGTAAACGCTATACTCGCACCTTGGGCCGTAAAGGCATTGGCTTGACCGCTTGCATCTACCCCATCAGTATTTGCGGGGGTTGGTTTACCATCAGGAGCAGCGGCAATTGCTTCGTTACTTCCATTACCTTTACTGTCAACGGTGTATACTTTTCCTGGTACATTATTTCCATCGGCATCTTTTAAATCTTCGCTAATAACAGTGTCTTTACCCCCAGGAATTATAATTTGTTCCCCTTCTGTACCGTTAACTACAATATCACCATTGGCATTAATTACAATATCTTGTATTTTAAACGGAACGGTTTCTTCAATTTGTCCGCCCTGACCTTCGCCAGTAAAATCTTCTACATCAGTAACATTTTTCCACTCTGGATTGTAGCTTGTCTCGACAACACCGCTTATTAATTGGTAATCTGTATTAATAACGATGCTATTGAACTCTACTGCTATTTTTGTATCGGCTAAATAAGGAACTATGATATACCCCTTACCTGAATAAGGGCTGTTTTTACCCACTAATTCTAAAATAGTTACCGGAAAATCTCCTGCAGTAAAGGTTTCGCTTTGTATTAAATTAGTTAATGGTTTTTGATTGGTAATGCTTATTTCTGGAACAATACCACAATTGTAAGCTATCTCTTTATTATCTATAGTTGTGGTAAAGGTATTTATACCTGAATACGTAAATGATTGCACCCCATCATTTACTGATTCGCAACTAGATCCTACTCTAAATTCATAGGTAATACCTGGTTCTAAGTCAGTTAGTAAGCTTTGTGTGTTTTGGCTGTAATTAGAAAACCATTGGGCATTACGCACACCTTGTTTTCTATATTGAATTTGGTAGCGCGTGTGTTCAGGAACACCTTGCCAGATTATCTTTACGCTTTTAGTACTTTGTGATTCACTTAATACAAAACTAGGAGCTACACATGCGGCGGTGTACTTGAAGGAATAAATTTCGCTGTAGCCCTCATTTTTAAACACCGCATTCTCTGAAAGTCCTGTTGTAGAGATGGCTTTTACACGCCAAGCATAGCGCATTCCTGGAACTAATACAGGTTTGCTTAAGTTATAAAGTAATGCCGTACCAAATAGTGTTTCCTGATGTAAAACAGGAGCCATTTGAAAACCAATTTGAGGATCTAGGGTATCATCAAAAAGTTGCTTAAGTTCAAATTGATACGATACATTAGTAGCGTTAATTTGTCTTGGTGTCCAGGTGAACAAAATATTAGGAAACTCTGTATACGCTATTAACTCCTTATTTTGTGGCGTATTTAATAATGGAGGATCATTTAATATAAGGTATAAATTGGCGCAACTTTTTCTAGAAATTTTTTGATTGGTTACATAGTCATACATTTCAAAGCAGAAACTGTACATCCCTTCTGGCAAAGGGTTTGCATACTGAGTTGCCGAAATTCCTTGTAGGTTTTCTAATCTAAATAAAGCCGAAATATCAGTATTGGTTATCGTTTTTAATTCGCCTCCATTAATATATATTGGTGGCAATCCCTGAACATAATCACTACTTTGTATGTTAATACCATTGCCTTGAATAAATAACTTAAGTCGTACTTGCCTATTGTTTATCGAAATATCATTAGGATTGATAAGCAACTGCATTTTAGTATCCATGCTAGTGGCATAGTCGGATATTTTTACACTATACGGACTATTAAAAATAGGCGTCAGTTGTACAGGGTATAATTGAGCGTAAGCCGAAATACCAAAACCACCTATCCCTGAAAGAGAGAACAATACAAATAGTACAATATTTTTGAAATGATTCTTCATTTTAATAGATGATGATTTTTTTAACAAGTGTTTGTTGCTCTGTTTCTAATACTAAAATGTATATTCCTGCTGATAAGGAAGTATTAAAATCAATTTCATACTTTTTCTTACCCGAATCTTTCTTTTGTATAGCCGTGAATTGTCCGTTTCCAGAGAACAACCTTAAATTTACTGTGCTAGTTTCTTCAAAATTGATATAGGCTTTGAAGTTCCCATCACTTGGGTTAGGAGCTACAATAAATCCAGTAATAAATTTTGAATTTGAATTTGGGTCAGCAGTCGATGTCCTTGCTTCGACTACAATATTTTTAGTATAGGTAGCAAAACAATCTCCTTGAGTTTGTTGCAGCCCCAAGGTATAGGTGCCCACAGCGTCAAATTTTAAGGTGATATACTTTTCTTTTTGCTCTACTATTGTTACTCCACTAGGTATTTCCCATTGACTACTTTCTCCAAAAGGATCACTGGTGTTTACTAAAATAACCTCTTCGTCTAAATAAGCTTGTGAACTCAATAAAAACTCAGAACTAATAGCGTTTTGACTTGTTTTAATCGTAATTTCATCTTCGCCTATACACCCTAAAGCCGAAGTTACTTTTATGCGATAAGTTCCTGCTTTTGATAAAGTAACTTTTGCTTCATTTGATGTAAATCCATTTGTTGAAGTCCAACTGTATGTTGCATTTGTAGCACCATTAGTGGCGTCTAAATCTAACGTTTGCCCAATACATAAGGTTCTATCTTCACCTACATTTACAAAAATTTGTTCAGGATTTTTAAGGACAAATTTCTTTTTATAAACGCAGCAATCAGGACACATAATTTCTACCTCATAATTTCCTGCAGCAAGATTTTGAACATTTTTTGTAGTAGCTCCTGTACTCCATTTGTAAGTATAGGGTGAATTTCCTCCAGTAACGTCTAAATTGATGGATCCATCATTTCCTTGAAAACAAGTTGGATTTTTTATTGTCTCTATTGCTATAACTCCGTCAGGATCTCCTACAAAAATACTTCCTTGAATACTACAGCCTTTTGCATCAGTGACAAGAACAAAATAATTATTAGTTGTTAAATCATCAATTCTTTGCGTAGTAGCCTCGTTCGTCCACTGAAAACTATAAGGAGCTGTTCCTCCTGTTACATGAGCCTCTGCCCATCCATCATCAGCAGCAGTACAGCCTACATCAAATTTAGTAAATGTTAGGTTTAGCTTAGTAGGCTGTTGCATGTATTGAGTAACATCTATTTCCTTTACTAAAACATTATTAGTGTAGGTACCTAATTTTATACCATTAGCATCTTCAATATTTAGAGCATAGGTCCCTTCGGATACATTTTGGGCTGTTTCATCTTGATCGTTCCAAATACCCCATGTACCATCCCCTTTTTGCTTTTTCCAAGTATAGAAATAAGGTAAACCGTTGTTTTGACTTGCTTCTAACTTAATTCCCCCTTTTACATGAGCAACTAAAATTCCGTCTTGTGATTCATCTCTTTGACTATCTGCTGGCGTTGTGTCTTTCTCATTACCAAATTCATTATCAACATGGCAAGAAATAGTATTTACAATTTCAAAAGTAACTTCAAGAGGATCTGGATCTTCAAGAGATACTGTAGTATTTAGGACAGTACATCCCATCTTACTTGTAGCTAAATTATAATTAGCATCTCTGATTGTTAAATTGTAGGTTTCTTCAGGAAGATCGCTTAATTTGATAGTGTATATACCATCTATAAAAGTTGTTGTTGTTAAATTTTGAACTACACCTTTACTATTCTTCCATTCAAACCAATAACTATTATCAGCTAATAGTGTTCCGCCTTTTACTGTAACGGTAATTTCACCATTAGTGGCTTGATAAAAACTTGGGTTAATTGTTTTTTCGACTTTGACAATAATGGGTGCTATAGGTTCTATAATAGTTACTTCATTTTGAGTAGCACATCCTTTAGCGTCTGTAATATTAATTACATATTTCCCAGCTTTTAATATGGTATTTTCAAATACCGAAACGCCATTAGACCAGTTATAATTATAAGGCGGCGTACCTCCTACTACATTGGCTGTAGCCCAACCGTCATTACCACCATTACAAAAAACATCGTCTTTAGTTATTGTAACTGATAATTTAGAAGGTTCTTGCATGAATTGTATTGCATCAATTTCTTGGGTAAGTAGATTATTGGCATAAGTTCCCAATACAATTCCGTTCCTATCTTTTATATTTAGTGCGTAATTCCCATGAGAAAGATTTGAAGCTGTTTCTCCTTTAATATCTGGCAAAGCTACCCATGATCCGTCAGTTAGTTGCTTTTTCCAATAAAAATAATAGAGCAAACCATTATTAGTGGCTGCTGCCAAAGGTGTTCCTCCCGTAACATGAGCAATTAAAATACCGTCTTGAGATTCGTCACGCTGTCCATCATTAGGGGTTACATCTATATTATTTCCGAATTGATTACCACTGTTACATGAAATTGTATTTCTAACTTCAAAAACCACCTTTAAAGGTTCTGGCTCGTTTAGCGTAACTTTAGATTCTAATACTGAACAATTAATAATTTGATTTTTAAGGGCATCATAATTTTCATCTTTAACCGTTAAAAAATAATCATCGGCACCTAAATTATCCAATGAAATGGTAAATACACCACCTATTATTGCTGTAACTGCAGTTTGTTCAATCCCATTCGAGTTTGTCCATACATAATTGTACGAAGCATTCTTTTTTGCTGTCCCTCCAGAAACTTCGGCAGTAATTTTTCCGTTAGTTGCTCCAGCAAATGTAGGAGTAATAATGTCTTTATAATTGATACTTAAAGAAGAAGGTGGTCCTATTATAACAATAGATGCTTTAGCAAAACAGTCATTCTTATCAGTAACTTCAACAGTATAGGTACCCGCAACTAATTGCGAAATTGTATTACCATTTATTATTCCTTCAGCTGTATTAAACCATTCATAAGTGTATCCTCCTGCACCTCCTTCAACATTAGCTACAGCTAAACCATTGTTTCCTTGATAACAAGAAACATCACTGGAGGTAAAGGTAATGAGTATTGGTAAAGGTTCTATAATTTCAAATTCGGTTGGATTTGCAAGTTCTAATTGTGTGGTACTATAGGTTCCTTGCACATTGCCTTTCGCATCTTCAACATTTAAGGAGTATTTACCCGCTGTTAAATTTTTAGCTTCTTTTGTAGTTTTATCTGATAAAATTTCCCAAGAGTCCGTTAAAACATTATATTTTGACCAAATAAATTTATAGGGTAAACCGTTATTGGCAGAACCAGTAAATGGAATTCCTCCTTTAACCTGAGCAGTTAAAATAGCGTCTGCTATTTTATTTCCGTTTCCTAATGGATTTAAACTGGCGCTATTACAAGAAATTGCTTGGGTTTGATCTATCGTGATTACAATCTCTTCTGGTTGCGTAAGTATTTGCTTAGACTCGATAATCGAACAACCTGCTTTATCAGTTGCTACATTATAATTTTTATCTGTTACTGTTAATGTGTATTCTCCATCACTGGCATTGTCTAAGGTAATATAGTAGGTTTCAACAGCTGCATTATATTCCCCTTTTGCTACAACTGGATTTCCGTTTTTATCTTCCCATTCAAAATTATAAGTATGATCGTCTTTTATTGTTCCTCCAGTTATAGCAGCAACAATTTTTCCGTTTGCAGCTCCAAAAAAAGTGGGATCTTCTTTTAGAGTATATTCTAATTTTAGGGCAGCCTTGGGTTGTGATATGGTTATGGTTTCTATTTTATAAGTTCCATCTGGATTCATAGCGATGCAACCTACTGTGTCCTCTGAATTTTTTAGCTTTCTAACATTTACAAAATAATCACCTAAAGGCAAAGAACTTAAAGAAGTCTTTTCACCTTCTAAAAATGTTATCCAAATATTCCCTCCATCGGTAGAATATTGAAATATACCGTTACTAATACCTCCTGACCCAACAATATCAATTACACCATCTGAATTTCCATAACAATAAATATCATTTTTCTTCTTAATAGAAAAGTCAACTGGAGCAGGTGAAGTTATTATAAAATCCACCTCATGCATAGAATCCTTCACGTAGGTATTAGCTCCAACTTTATTTGGCTCTTTGTACCAACCAAGTAAATTAACATGATATTTTCCTTTTAAAAAATCATAAGGAATTTCATAAGTAAGATCATCTCCTATTGTTATAGATTGTCCGTCTTGTGTAGAATAAAAAACACCTTGCTCGTCACCTGTTAATGGATCATAACTTAAAACTGAACAAGTTAAAGTTTCTCCTGTAATTAATTTTGAATTAAATTTAAGAATGATTCTACCATCCTCACTATCAAAACAGCTAGTTTGTAAAGCGTTAACAGACTCTATTAGTGGAGCTGATTTAGCGTAGAGTAATTCAACTGTATTTCCATTTGTATTTGCTCTTAACCAAATCTTTTTACCTACTGCATCTATTGGTAAAAAATCTTGACATTTAATATCTAATGAGTTTTTTTGTTGGTAATCAGCAGGTAAGGCTCTCCATATATCTACCCAAACACGACCACCGAAAGTTCTGTTTCTATAATAGCCTTCTCCATCAATGTGATACATCCAATTAAAATATTCATTCTTAACACCTGTAATCGCTGGCACTTTAATTGAACTTTCAGTTCCTATAATATTGTTGTTAGTATCAGGGTTACTTAAGTTTATTACTGGGTTGGATGTTATAGTCACTTCACCCGAAATCTGCCTATCACCAGCATCAATATTTTCAAATTCAGTAAAATTATAAATCCGTGAAAAACTTCTTGTAACAGCTGGATTACCTGAATTATAATAAGACGTACATTTTGGATTACCTTTCCTGTTTACAGTTCCAAAATGTAATTTTACTATTGGATCATTTTCATAATAAATTATATCGTAATTGATCGATTGATTCATATAAGACTGACTATTGGATTTGTAAGTACCAAAATGATTTAAAATCCTTGAATTTACTTGAAATTCTGAAGAAATCCATTGCAACCCCCTAAAAGTACCACAACTACCTGATCCTCCTCCTCCTACTTTCCCAATTATGGACAATTTATAATAAGCTTCACCTTTTAAATTAACTTGCGCATAACTAAAGCCAGAAACCAACAATAACAACAATAAATAAATCTTTTTCATAAACTAGTAATTAACAGTTGTTTGTTCTTGTTTTGCTGGTTTATCATTCATTAAATTTGGAATTAAATGATACTCATACTCTACATTTATTTTTAGCGCTTGATCTTCAAGACTTGTAACGGTTGCATTTAATTCCTTCCATAAAGTGGGAGCACTTCCTTTTTCGTTTTTATAAACACTCACCCCTAGTACTTGATCTTTGTACTTGTTGTAATTCCAACTCAGTACTATTTTTTTATTTACTCTGTCAGCTACCCCTTGAAGAAAACCAATCACTTTTAAAGGTGAAAAATCTAAAACGGTAACTGTTATTGTAGAATGATCTAATGAGGACCATAAATTTGCTTTATCTTTAGCTAAAATAGCATATTGATAGGTTTTTTTGTTCTCCACTCTATCATCAACAAATTCTTGAATAGTATCATTAATTTGCTTGATTTCTTCCCATTTATCAACACCTTGCTCTCTCCTTCTTAAACTATATCCTACAACATCATCACTATAACTGCGTATCCATTTTAAATATACTTTACCGTCTTTATTGTCATAATCTTTAAATATAGGTGCAGCTGGCGGTATTTTATCTGGTTTATCTAATACTAAAATATCCGAAACTTCAGAAATGTTAAAACGCATATCCTCAGCAGCTATTCGATAGTATACCTTTCTATTTGTCATAGTTAAACTCACATTATCTTTATAAGTGGTACCAACATAAGATTGATGGTAAATATCTACAAACTCTTCATCTATATTGTTCGCTTTTAAAATACGGTAACCACGCAGATCTTTTTCAATGTTAGGTTTCCATTTTAATTGAACAACACCTAGAGAATCAATTACACCCTCTAGCCCTACTGGTTTAAGTGGAGCTATAGAATCTACTGGTTGTACTAACATACTTTGAGAGGTTAATCTTTGATTATTTTTTCCCACCACAGTAACTGTAAAATAATTAGATGGAAATAAACCATCTTTAAAATTTAATTTACGTTGTGAGGGAGGAATGTCTTTTAAAACTACGGAGTAAGGTCCGCGATCATTATCAGCCAAATTAATTTCATATCCTTTGATGAAAACTTCAGAGGCTGCAGGAAAGTCCCATTCAAGATTGACTTCATTTGAGTTGAGTATATGATAATCAGTTAATCTCGCACCAGTTACTATAGCTGATACTCCAGTAGCTGTAATAGGTTTTGATACTTCTCCTTTTTCTCCAAATGAGGTAATACCATACAGTCTATAGTGATACATTTTATCATTTACACTTAATGTATCCACATAATACATTCTTTTTGAAGGGTGATCGTCTTTATCGTTTAAATTGACTAAAGGAGTATTAGAAATAGATTTAAAATTCACACCGTCAGCCGATTTTTCTACTATAAAAGAGGTATAAATATGCTTAAATGTTTCATAATCCCAAGAGAGCATCACTTGTTTATCATCAGGAACCGAAATAAAATCAGTGGGAGCAGGCAAAGCTGAATAATCCCTTAACCCTATCATATAAGAAGACGAATTAACTTTGGGCGTATCATAAACACTTATTTGATAAGCATAAACTTCATTTTCTTTAACATCCTTATCTACAAACCCCCAACCCGCTTTTAAGGCTGCTTCAAAATTCATATCAGCAGCATATAAACCAAATGAGTACCGTTGATTTAATTCATCAACCATATTTACAATTCTAGAAAGTTCTCCTTCTTTTGCTCCACTTATTTCAAAACTTTCTCCATAAATAGCTTGTGCAACAATAGCTGCATTATTATCTTTTTGAACATAGTCAATCCAAGAATCTAAATTTTCTGGTACTAAAGGTTTTGGAGTCAAAACTACTTTCTCAGGATTTTTTATAACATTTCCATCCTTAATTAAGGTCGTCCTAGTTATCAAATACCCTTTTTTATTTGCTTTTTGCCATTCAATTGGTGAATTTATAGCCCAACGAAGCAATATTTTATCTTTTTGAGCTCTAGCAGTAATCATTACTTGAACATCATTTTTTTGTGAATACCCTATACTACTTAATAAAAAGAGCAAAAAAAGAAAATTTATTTTCAACATTATGTATGTAATTATTTTTTTGTTAAAAAAAACAAAAATATAGATTTATAATGAACTAACAAATAGTTTGTTATAAAATTATATTTATTAACATTTAAATATAATACTACAAAAAAAAGCCTGTATTTGTTATTTGATTATAAAAAATAATATCTTAATATACTTAGCTTTAGCTCTCATAAAGTGTATTAAATTAAAAAATCACTTGTTGTATTATGGGTTCATAAATGCTTTAAGTTGCTTAAATAGTTCTACCCTACACTTATTCATAAATAAAAATTACTTTTTACAACTACATTTTAAACTTCAAATTATTTTTATAAATAATTTATAAAAATACTCTTAAAATAATTACAATTTTTCCACAGCACAAGAAGGACAAACACCCGTAACGGTGAAGTTAACTTGTTTTATTTGGTAATTGCTTGGTAGTTTAAAAGTAGGCTCTACGTTTTCTAAGCAGGTAACTAACTGGCATACTTCGCAATTAAAATGCACGTGATTATGAATGTGGTGATGTTCTTTATGGTCAGTATGATGGCAGGCAGCATATTTTACCGTACCTGATGGTGTCACAATTTTATGAATAACATCCTCAGCAGTCAAACGGTCTAAAATGCGATAAATCGTTACTCTGTCACAAGAATCATGGTTTAGCTCCTGTATTTCAGCGTGTGACAAGGCGACTTCTGAATTTTTTATTAATTCGAAAATTGCCGCTTTCGCTGTAGTGTTTCTAGTATTTTTCATTTGGATATAAAATTAAACGCAACAAGGTTGCATTTAAGAATAAGATTTATATATTTGCAACTCAATTGCATTAAGCAAAGATACGGTAAAAGTAGGTAGTTAGAAAACATCACTTACTATCGCCACAAATAAAGTATTGCACTACGATTAATGAAACAGAAAATTGCCATAATTAACTTTGTACTCTCACTTACAGTATTGTTTTCAGTACTGTTTCAGTCAGTGCATTGTTATGTGCACCAGTCTGAAATTAATACGGAGCAAATTGCAAACCAAGAATTGTCAAAAAACAAATCTGAACTGGCGCACAGTCATACCATTGATTTAAAATGTGCTGCCTGTGATTTTCAGTTTAGCTGCTTCACTGCTTCTGATTTTTTCTTATTTCAGTTTGTTAAAACTACTACTATCAGCACCATTTATGCAGTGGTCTCAACTCAAAATTTCTCCTTCTTCACCGGAAGTCTCTTCTCTTTACGAGCACCACCAACTTTTTAAAATATTACAAAACAAATCTCCTTACACCAAGGTTGATCGGCTTTTACCTATTTTAAAACGAACAAATGTCAAAGAAAATTTCGATTTTTTTCTGGCTGATGCTTTTTTGCAATACCATGTATTCGCAACACTCCATCACTGGAAAAATAACACTACAAGGGCAATCAAATGCCTCAAATATCCATGTGCACATTGGTAACAAAACTACGCGAACCGATGTATCAGGTAGTTATGTAATTGACGATTTAGCTCCAGTAAAAACAGCTATCTCGATATCCTACTTGGGTTATCAAAACACCGATACGATTGTTAATTTAAAAAGTAACTTGACTCTTGATTTTAAATTGCAAGTCAATACCACTAAATTAAACGAGGTTGTTGTTCAAGCTAAAGCCAAAACGGATAACAGCTCAAACCCTGCGCAGCTTGTCAACCTACAAACAATAGAAAAATACAGCAATCAATCTCTAGGAGATGCCTTATCTGAAGTGGCAGGTGTTTCTACTCTAAAGACTGGAAATGCAGTTGTAAAACCAATAATTAACGGTTTATATGGCAGTAGAGTCGCCATTTTAAACAACAATGTAAAACTGGAGGACCAACAATGGGGATCTGAACACGCACCCAATTTTGACATTAACAGTGCCAATAAAATAACGGTAATTAAAGGAGCTTCGGCCTTACAATATGGCGGTGATGCAATAGGTGGATTAGTGCTAATTGAACCTATTAGCAGTAAAAAAGATACTTTATTTGGTAAAACAATCCTAAACTATGACACCAATGGAAAAGGGGGATCGATTAGTTCGAGTATTCATAAAGGCAATCGCAACGGCTGGAGTTACAACGCACTAACCACTCTTAAATATATGGGGGACAAAACAGCTCCTGATTATATTTTATCGAATACTGCTAATCGTGGAGCAAGTTTTTCGGGAGATATTAAATACGATGCTATAAAGTACAATGTGAGCGCATCGTATAGTTATTACAAATCGGTTATTGGAATTTTGAGCGCTTCCCATACCGGAAATGTGAATGACCTGTACCAATCGATCAACAATAAAACCCCAGCGATCATCAATGATTTCTCTTATACTATTAATAATCCAAAACAGGATGTAACGCACCACATCGCCAAAATTAATTTCAATTACTATTTCAACGAATCGGCTTTCTTAGCTGTTCAGTATGCGTATCAATATAACCGAAGGTTGGAATTTGATGTACGTAGAGCCGAATATAATAATACCGCGGCCTTAGATTTGGATTTAAAAACAAGCACACTTTCTTTAGATTTCCAAAAGAAAGCACACGACTGGAATTTAAAAACGGGTGTTATAGGTAGTTTCCAAAACAACTATGCTAATCCCGCAACTGGCATTCGACCATTGATCCCTAATTATGATAAAATAGATTTAGGTGCCTACGGAATTGCAACTTACCACTTGGCTAATGATTTCACTATTGATGGTGGTTTGCGATATGACTTTTCGAAAATTGATGCAACTAAGTACTACCAAAAGTCACGATGGGAAGAACGCGGTTATGACAGCACGTTTCCCGAATTTATAACTGAAGATTTTGGAACGCAGTGGTTGACAAAACCGAGTTTTACTTTTTACAATGTATCCGCAAGTGCTGGAATTCAAAAGAAAACGGCTACCAACTGGCACTTTTTTGCCAATGCGAGTTTTGCTTCAAGAAATCCTAACCCTTCTGAATATTTTAGTGATGGATTGCACCACTCAACAGGAGTAATTGAACTAGGCGATTTGAATTTAGAAAAGGAACAGTCAACCAAATTATCGCTTACTATTCGAAAAAAAATCAATCAGTTTTCTATCGAAGTAAACCCGTATATCAATTATATTCAAAATTACATTTATCTAAAGCCTGTGGGATTTGAGACTACAATTCGCGGCGCATTTCCAGTCTGGGAATACAAGCAAACAAATGCTAAACTACTTGGCGTAGACCTTCAAACACAATGGAAAATCAACGATTCATGGCAGCATAGTTTTGCTATGGCGTATGTAAAGGGCGATGATCGCACTGAAAACCAACCTTTAATTGACATGCCGCCGCTTAACTTGTACAATAAAATTAGCTTTTCTAAGAAAAAATGGCACGAACTACTACTAGAAATTAAGAGCGAGATCGTAACGAGACAAAATAGGTTCGCAGATAATAATTTTAGTACTAATATCATCAATAACAATGAATTTCAAGCTGTGATTGTAGATATCAGTACGCCCCCACCCGCTTACCACCTACTCCATTTTTATTCAGAGATGAAATTCAACAGCTTTAAAAAAGTGAGTACAACAGTAGCGTTTTCTGTTCAAAATATTATGGATGTTTCATACCGAGACTACCTAAACCGTCAGCGCTTTTTTGCTGATGAAATAGGCCGAAGCTTCCAAATTCAACTTAAATTCAATTATTAAACTTTATAAACACTAATTTAAATTCAAACAAAATGAAAACAATGCAAAAATTAAACAAGTTGAAATCGTATGCACTTATCATGGCAACAGTTGTAGCCTTCTCATCATGTAGTAATGATGACAGTACTGATGCTCCTGTAAACGAGGAAGAGTTGATTACGACGGTAACGGCAATTTATACTCCTGTGGACGGTGGAACTGCAATTACCCTGCAATACAAAGATTTAGATGGCGAAGGTGCCAATGCTCCTGTGATTACTGTTTCTGGAAATTTCGAAAAAAATAAAACCTACAATGGTGTGCTTACCTTTAAAAATGAACTAGCTACTCCTGTGGATGATATTACACTCGAAATTATCGAAGAAGGGGTTGATCACCAAGTATTTTATCAAAAAACAGGGAATTTAAACGCTTTTACTTACGGTGCATCAGCTAGTAACCTTGATGCAAATGGACTGCCTGTAGGTTTACAATCTGTATTTACAACTACTGATGCCGCTACAGGAACAGTAACAATTACTTTGCGTCACCAACCAAGTAAATCTGCTAGCAATGTTGCAGCTGGAGATATCACCAATGCTGCAGGAAGCACAGATGCTGAAGTTAGCTTCCCTATCACTGTTTTATAAATTAACTCTCAAGTAATAAAACAGACTTACTGCTATTGAAAATCTTTTAGCGCATTTTAGTAACGGTTACATACGGCTCATCCGTGGAATAAGCTGTTACTAAAAAGCGCATTTGATAGAAAGCTTTTCAATTAGTATTTTTTGTTTTATCGAATGCACAAACTGCTTCTTGTAACTCAGTGAAAGATTGATACCTAAAATCTCTAGCAACAGCTGAATTATTACAAGTAAACCTTTCAACATTTAATACCACGAAGATTCAAACTTCGGCAACACCATACAGCATCACCATCATTGGTCATGAAAACAGTGTTGCACATTAATCTTTAAAAAGTGAGCATGCGGCACATAAAGCCGCGTGCTTATAATAATCCAGCCATGAAAAAACAAGCAACTATCGTTTTTGATCTTTTAGGAATATCTAGTGCAACCTTGTGCTTAGTACATTGCCTAGTTTTTCCGCTATTAACAGTACTACCACTAGGTTTTACTGGCAACCATTATCTTGATCTTTTCTTTGCCTTTATCTCATTCTGTGTAGTCCTGAAAATCATTTTTAGCTCGAGTCCGCTACTGGTGAAAGTGTTGCTTAGTTGCTCTATAATTATAGTGATTGTCGGTGTGATTTTAGAATCATTTCTAGAGGTAAATTCTCCTTTGGTTCCTATAGGTGGCTTGGGAATGATCATCGGGCACCTCATCAATTTTAAATCGCATTAAAGATTTTACTTTAAAACGTATTTTTTTTCGAATGACAAATTGCGATTAATAAAGGTCATTTCGAAAACAAAACATTAATGCCTCATTCTAGCAGTTTAAAAATTATAAGTAGTATAAAAATTAAATTTTGCCACAGCTTAAAAAGAATAGCACAGCTTAATATCCTTTTATATCCTGCTAATCTGTGGCAAATATTAAAACATTAAAAATTATCGCTTGCAATTGATACAATATTCCTCCCTTTCATTAAAATTTGAACCGAATTAATAATCATTTCGCAAATATTATTTTTAAATTTGCCTTGTGAAAATCTGGAGCATACTCTTATCATTTTTGGTACTACTTCTATCAACCGTACCCTGCAGCGCATTAGAAACCAAATCTAAATGTACGCTAGAGAAAAAGTGCGAACAAGATTCTCACAAATGCGGTAACGAGTGTACTGGCAAATGTTCTCCCTTCTACTCTTGCGGTAGCTGCGTAGGTTTTGCGATGAACACATCTACTGTGATTAAATCTCAAAAACAACCGCTTGTAAGTAGCAATAAATCACTTGATATTGCTGTTATTACCCTTGTAAAATCTTCCTTTAACGGTGCCATCTGGCAACCACCCAAATTTTCTTTTTATTTATAATCTTTACTATCAGCTGTCTACAAGACGTAGCTGAAAAATTATTCATATTAAGAAATAAAAAATGTTTAAATATATTTTACTCTTTGTGGCAATAGCAACTATTGGCACAGCTCAGGCACAGCATAGCCTTAAAATCAATATTAAAGATAGCGATACTAATTTGCCACTGAATGCGGTTACAGCTACCATACAAGCACAATCCTTAACGGCTTATTCTAACGATGAAGGAGTTATCTCTTTTGAAAACCTAGCCGAAGGTGTGTACGCACTGTCTTTTCAACTGGAAGGATATGAGCTAGAAAACAAAACAATTCAAGTCCCGCTAATCACTGCAGCAGATGTAATCATTTACATGAAAAGTAACGCTGAAGAAATGGACGAGATTGTCATTACAGCAACTAGGGGAACAAGAACCATAAGCAATATACCTACCCGCGTCGAGTTTATCGCTGGTGAAGAGTTAGAAGAAAAAGCCAACATGAAGCCTGGTGATATCCGAATGATGCTGAATGAGAGTACTGGGATACAAACACAGCAAACATCGGCTACTTCAGGAAATTCCTCTATTCGGATTCAAGGTCTTGACGGCCGCTACACCCAAATATTAAAGGATGGTTTTCCAGTTTATTCTGGTGCTTCAAGCGGTTTAGGTTTGTTGCAAACACCACCTTTAGATTTGAAACAGGTCGAAATAATAAAAGGTTCTGCCTCTACATTGTATGGTGGTGGAGCGATTGCTGGATTAGTAAATTTAGTGTCTAAAACGCCTACAGAAGAAAGAGAATTACGCTTTTTATTAAACGGAACTTCTGCTGGTGGTCTCGACATAAACGGATTTTACGGACAACGTTTTGGTAAGGTAGGTTTGACTGTTTTTGCTTCTCATGACCGCAACGCCGCCTACGATCCTGCTGATAATAAATTAACCGCTATTCCTAAATTCGAACGTTATAACTTCAACCCTAAATTGTTTTTATACCTCAACGATAAAACCGAATTGAACTTTGGTGTGAATACCGTTTTCGAAGACAGAATAGGTGGAAACATTGATTATATTAAAAATCGTAGTGATTTCCCCGACAGCTATTTCGAAAAAAATAAAACCCAAAGAGTGAGCACGCAATTCACTCTTTCTCATAAATTTAATGATAGAGAATCTATTACGGTAAAAAACAGTATCAACAATTTCAGCCGTGTGATTACCATCCCTGATTACCTTTTTGATGGGGTTCAAACCAGTACTTTTTCCGAATTTACGTATGCTAATAACGGGGAGATTTCGCAATGGGTTGCCGGAGCAAATTTGTACACTGATGAGTTTAAAGAGAAAAACAACAACACATTTCCGGTAAGAGATTATAACCAAATCACCTATGGCGCCTTTGTTCAAAACACGGTAAAAGCAACTGACTGGTTGGATCTAGAAGCTGGCTTAAGAGGTGATTATGTGCATGAATATGGTTTTTCACTATTGCCTCGTGCATCGGCATTGTTTAGAATTAGCCCTAAGCTTAGCTCTAGACTTGGTGGTGGATTAGGTTATAAAACGCCTACAATTTTTACTGAGGAAAGCGAATCGATGCAATATCAAAACGTTTTACCTATAAACAGCGATACTAACAAACTGGAAAAAAGTTATGGTTTCAACTTTGATTTAAACTACAAGACACATCTTACTGATGCACTTTCACTATCGGTAAACCAGTTGTTTTTCTATACAAAAGTGAACGATCCTTTAATTTTGACACCGCTTGCAAACGACACTTTTCAGTTCTTGAATATAGACGGAAATCTAAACACTAAGGGTACCGAAACCAATTTAAAATTCAGTTACGAAGACTTTAAATTGTTCATTGGGTACACCTACACTGACGCCACAGTCGAAAACAACGGCAACAAATCTCGCAATCCTTTAACAGCAAAACACCGCTTAAACAATGTATTGATGTACGAGGTCGAAGACAAATGGAAAGTGGGTTTAGAGGCCTATTACTATAGTCCACAACAATTAACTGATGGTACAACTGGACGCGATTACTGGATTTTTGGAGTGATGATAGAGAAACTATGGGAGAACTTTTCGATTTACGCTAATTTCGAAAACTTCACTGATACCCGCCAAACACGTTTTGGTAGCATCTATACTGGAACACTTTCAAAACCTGTTTTCAAAGACATTTTTGCCCCGCTGGATGGCTTTGTAGTCAATGCCGGAATTAAAGTTAAACTCTAGATCTTTAAGCAGTCTCAAATTAATAAAAAACCTCCTATATCGGATGATACAGGAGGTTTTTCTTGATACAGAAAATAACATCCTAATAGAATGTTATACCAGACGAAGTTTAAATATAGTCCAAAATGATCTTTGTTAGATCGAGTATAGTCAAGATGAAGTACTGATTCTCTACTCCTCTCGAACTGACATATCCTGACGTTTTAATAAAAGATAACAGCTCTTATAAATTACAATATCCAGGAGTACTATTGAGGAAGCTTAATAAATCTCGGAATTTATTAAACCTAACAATATTTCTGGATTTTACTATTTATCGCACTATGACTATTTTAATACTTTTATTTAATCATTAGTAATAATTTCATACAAACTCCGGAATAAACTGAGAATACTTTTAAAAGTGAGTATTCACCATAGAACTATAACCATCCTGCACTGATCTTATAATATCCGACTTGTCTAAATTTAGTCCGTCTATATTATCAATGGTAGTGAACTCTCGCATATTATCAGTTCCCCACAAACTGAATTCTACAATAATCGGCGTTAAACTAATGCCTTTTGGGGTCAACAAATAAATATTCTCTTTCTTATTTTCAGGAAGTTTTATCTTGAAGATTAGTTTATAGGTTTCTAATAATTTTAGTCGGGCAGATAAAATGCTGGGTGCAATTTTCTCATCAGAATCTGATATTTCTTTGAACGTCTTTTTGTGTTTAACGAGCATATCTCTTATAATTAACAAAGACCATTTATCGCCTACAACATCAAGTGTAGAAGAGATTGGACAGCCTGAACGAAATTCTTTTTCCATTTTTTTTAAAATTATTACTATTGATTCGATAGTAATTATTACTTTTGCTTTCGATTCGATAGCAAAAATACAAAATTTAAACAACAAATATGTTAGCAGGACATTTCACAACAGCATTAATAGCGAAGCAAAAGTATCCAAAAGGAGCTTTATTATATTTTTTAATCCTATCACAATTGCAGGATTTACTCTGGTTTACCTTTCATTATCTAGGATTAGAAACCACAACACCAAGTGATGCCTTTGATGCCACCTTGAGCAATATGGCGGTTGACATGTTGTATAGTCACGATTTGGTACCACTATTGTTCTGGTTGGCTATTGTTTTCATCATAGGGAAATTAGTATTCAAAAGCACTCAAATAGGAATAGTCAGTATGTTTCTAATCGGAATTCATTTTGTTCTTGATTTCTTCTCTGGTCATATGCATCATTTATTTGGCGCAGGCACTACTGAGGCAGGTCTTGGTTTGTATGCCGCTTCGCCATACATTGCGATTTTAATAGAAGCCATTTTTAGTGCTGTTGCACTCTGGTATTTCTTTACTGAAGAAACGAAAAATGGCGTTACCCGAACTGCTACCAACAAAATAGCAATTATTGCTATTTTCGGCTACGGATTGATCTTCATGTTACTCATCGCCACACACTCTTTTAGAGAATTATTGGGTATTCCAGAATTTGATTTGGGTTTTAATACCAATATGCCAACCTTAATTTTGACGTATGGCGCGATGCTTTACTGTTTGAATTATTTTGTACCGAGATTTAAGTCAACTAACTAATAAATATATGATTATCGCTTTTAGTATGTAGAAAAATGACAAGTAGATTTTGAAAATTTCAGCACATTAGTAAAAATTTCTGAATTCGGCGTGGCTTTTACAATTAGTAATCTAGTACGGGTACTCCTAAATAATTATAATATTAGAAACGTATAAACGCACTAGTCAATTAGGCTTTGTTTATCTTTGATTCTAATACAACTAAATAAAAATCAACAACTAAAAAAATTTAAAACATGAAATACGCATTCGTAATCGGACTCTTTTTAGTCCAAATCCTTGGTTATTCACAATCGAATAAAGAAACAGTTCCTACTCCAAAACCCGATGACAAGTTGTTGTTGACCATTTTCCTTAAACACGATCAAAGCATGAATTTGAATGAGATTGAAAAGGTTAGAACCGATCAAGGTTTTTATAAAAATTTTCCTCCCGAAGGAGTTTCTGTAGTAAACTGGTATGTGGTTATGGGGATTGGGCAAATGGTGGTGTTAGAACTTCCCGCCTCTAAATTAGCCGCAGTAAATCTAGCCATTGAAAGAACCGCTTGGAAGGCTTTCAAAACCGAAATCTATCCAACCTACAACTTGTACCCTATTGTAGAACCTAAGTTGGAAAATAAAGCGAAAGTAGCTTACTAGAGAACATAAAAAAATAAGATAGCGCAAATGTGAGTTTGTACTATCTTATTTTTTGTTTACTGTTTTCAATATTGTTTTTGGCGCTAGTTTTGATTCGGAATTACTGTTGTGCAAAAGTGGGTGATTTGTTTTATTGGGAATTTGATAGTTATTTTTACATCCTTAACTACACAAAAGGATTCGTGAGCTGGAATGCAGGAAGTTATTATATTTAAATCTACTGAAAATAAATTATTTTAGGTATAAGTTTTTAGCATTCAAATTAGATTGTTCATTAATAATGGTATCTTGTGACAACTAATATAGAGCTTCATTGGTGTTTTTAATCAATTTGACATTTTTTATGATAAATATTAAAATACAATTAATTGATTTAGAGACATTTAATACTTTTTCAAACATTCTTGAAATAAAAAATGATGGTGCGATAAGCGTTAAAAAATAAAATTTATAAGGGCAGCGTGACAAATGCAAGAAAAAAAATTAAAAGTACAGGATAAGTATAATAAATTTTTAGCCGATTTATTGGATAAAAAATTATTTATGTCTGCCATAGAAATTCATAAAATTTTAATAGGTGAATTTTCTATTACATCAGAAAATGCTAGAAAGATTGTTGGCAGGGCTGTAACTCAAAAAGCCATAAAGTCTTCCATTCCTTATACATTCGGTAAGGGACAATATGTATATATCTGCAACGGATATGATTTTGGAAAGGACGGGATAAAAGATATAGCAGAAAAAGCACGCCCCCCTATTTATAGGCTATTAGAGCTAATGGATCAAAACGGTGGCATCATTTCCTATTATGAGGGACTAAAAATTACAGCATCGCCATTGGAAGAAAGTTCAACAAAAATCGTGGCGCTTGATGACATTATTACTCTTTTAATGAAACTTGATATTGTCTATAAAGAAAAGGACAATAATAATGTGGTTTATATTATTTACAAACAAGATAATGAAAAGAGAACAGATTTAGAGGTAGAAATGATGATGGCTAATCATTTCATAAATATGGTAACCGATTGTACCATTTTACCTGACATACTAAGATGGTTGGGGAATTCAAATTTAATTGATAATACAAATACCATTTACAGAAATAAGAAAACTCCACATATAGGAGCTAAACATAATAATTTAGTATGGGATGCTTTTGCATATACTCGTGCAACAGGAATAAATCCAATTTTAGGTGCAAACGCAGAAACAACTGATAAGCAGACACTAGTTGTTTTAGACGTTGTTTTGGCAGATGAGTATTCTTCTATACATTTGGACGCATTCATTGCGAGAATACAAATAAATCGCAGATCTGTATTAAAAGAAGTAAGAAAAACTCTTCCTATTATTATTTATAAATCATGTTCTCAGAAAACCTTCAATACCATTAAAAAAAATGGAATTATTAGTTTTGATATCAGTGCCATCTTTGGAACAAAAATTTATCAAGTGTTAAATGATATAAAAGAATTGTCAGGATTACTTAGAGGAACTGATAGCGTAGAAGCAACGATAGAAAATGTATTAAAAAATATCAATAATTCAGGACAGGATGAAGCACTCAAAGAGTTACGCGGAACTTTATTTGAATTTTTAATGTATCCTTTGCTTAAAACATTATATCCCAATGCTGCTATTGAAAGAGGGAAGATACTAAAAATAGATAAAGACGGTAAGAAAGAGCGCCATGAATATGATTACATTATTGAGTCCAGTAATCCACCGGAGTTAATTTTTGTTGAACTTAAAGGATATAATGCCGGAGCTACAATAAATTTGGGTGATAGTAATAAACATTCTACACTTAAATGGTTTTTCAGAAAATCACTTCCATTTGCGGAAAAGTATTACAAAGAAACAATTACAAAAGGTAAACAAGCAAAAGCTGTATTTATTACCTCTGCGAATTTTTATGATGATGGGAGAGAGTTTATTGCTAAAATGAATAGTAGTAAATATCAGTCTACTCAATTAGAAACAGGTTATGAGAGGCAAACACTACTTGATTTATTAAAAAAATATGGATTTGAAACAGAAATAAAGATCATAAAAAAATTTTATGTGGTTCCAGAATACAATGGAAATGACCAAGTCAATGCCGAAGAACTTAGTAAGATACTTAATGACAGTTACGAAGATTTACCTTTATAACTGAAAGTGATAATGACAACCCCGCTCCTCAAAAAATAATTCCTAATTCAATTTTCAACCAGCAACTACATCATGAACGCTGCGCAAATGTCTCCGACTTTGCGCCTATTCCTATTAACAATTACAGTAGCTTATACATATTGTATTCCGTAAATGACCCGACCACTTGGATATGACAATATCTCAACGGTTTGTTAGCGCGTACCCGAAGCTTCGCGATGTCTGTGTCCATAACCCACATCCGTTACTAAACTACCGGCAGCCCCTACAATAATAGTTTAAAATCAAATCTACAAATCAATAAAAAGTGACATGCTGTGCGTGATTGCTTCCTTCGTCGCAATGACCCTGATTGTGATACTCGTTGTGTATGCGTGTGTGAGATTCTTTCAGAATGACAAACTAGGTGGCGTTTCTTTGTGTTCTATTGGCTGCTTTAAAAAATCAGCCAAAGTATAATGTTAATAGGAAAGAAGTACTTTCACCATCAGAAGTACAAAAAATAGCGCTACTGTCTAATCTTGTTTAGAAAGATATAGTAAATACGAAACTAAAACGCATTAAATAACAAAGGCGTTTTTCGCCCTCGTATTATGTACGAAGGTAAATAAAGCAAAAAATTACCCTCGTTTATTTATTTCTTGATATGCTTTCTCGATTGACTTTGATATCTATGTAAAAAGCTATCCATTCGAAAATAATCGATATTCAGAAGCTAAGCTCTTTCTCGAAAAGAAATTCATTTTAAAAAACCACCCAAAACAAAAACGCTCCCTTTTCAGGAAGCGTCTACTACTTTTTATAAAATTATAACTAGCAACTAAATTTATTTATAGTCTTCATAATTCCTTCAATCGCCAATTTAGGTTCGGAATTTCTTCTGGACCAAAGTGAGTGATTTGTTCTTTTTCGATAATAATTTGCCAATAAACTCAATCGTGTACTACTTAATACTCGAAAGAATTGGTACAATAAGGGGCCGAGGAAATAAATCTCTGCTATTGCCGACCACTAAAAAAGCTTTATAGATATAGGAGGCTTTGTTTATTTCCAATTCTTCCATAAAATCTTCTAAGATCCAGACCACAACCGTGTTATTCGGTCTAGCACCCTTAAAAGTTGTTTAACCATATACTCTCTTTTTAGTTAATCATTTCTTAAGCTATAAAAAATACCATCCTTATTACTATAAATTCGCCTTATCAATTCAGATTAATTTATCCTTGTTTAAAAACAAATAAATTATTACTGACCAAAAATAAATCTATATCGAACTTTTATATTAGAAATATTGATCTACATAGCACTTTTAAATATTGCGATTTTTCAGGGAATTGTCTTAGGATTTATTATAATAAAGTCTTCACTATTCAATAGTAACTCAAATAAATATTTAGCCTATTTGCTATTTACGCTGTCAATAGAATTACTGAAACATGTTAGTGAAATTCAACACGTATTCACCTCCTACCCTATTCTGCAATTTATTGACGACATCGAGTGGGTTTTTTTGATACCTGTTTTTCTATTTTTGTTTGTAATCAATCGCATCGATAAAACCTCAAAAGTTAAACAACGAAGTTATTTGTACTATATTCCGTTTGCATTATCCGCAACCCTTGCCTTAATATACAGTCTTGATCATATTGTAGAAGCGGTTACTTTTTCTGAAACAGGAATATTTGTAATCCAAATTTTTAGTCTGATTCATCTTTTATTAGCTGTTACATTCATCCCATTTCTTTCGATTTATTCTTTTTCCAAGATAAAAGATTTAAAAGATTCACAAGAAAAAAATTGGATACTCACCTTATTAACCATCGCCTCATTACTACTATTTGCATGGCTAAGTGCTGCACTAATCGGTTTACTTCTTAACTATGACATTTCTAACTCCATGAGTACATTGGCCTTGGTGGCTACATTTTTAATTCACTGGATAGCTTATATAGGTATTTACAAATACAAATTGGCCAAAAACAAAGATGCTGTTACTACTTTTTTAAATACCGATTTAACGCTTTATGATCACGAACTTCCAATCATAAAAAATAATAGACCCGAAGAACAGAAAGAATCAATTACTGCAGACAATATTTATTATCAAAAACTAGAATCACTTTGCAAAGAGCAACATATTTACACAGACAGCACATTAAACCGAGAGAAAGTTGCTGAAAAACTAGGCATTAGTCCAGGTTATCTTTCCCAAATTATAAATAGCATAACAGGTGATAACTTTGCCAATTATATCAATAACTATCGGATTGAAGCGGTCAAAGAAATGATCTCAAATTCTGAATATGAAAATTATAATTTGTTGACAATTGGATTGGAATCTGGTTTTACATCAAAGACAACTTTTTACAATTCCTTTAAAAAAATGACTAGTCAAACACCAAATGAATATAAAAACGCCAATAAATAAGTACCAATTTATACACTTTTAAGCTTTTGAGACCTTTAGCTATTCTATTTGCTTCAATTTTGCTTAAAATAATTCAAATCACATTTTATGAAAAAAATTTTGACACTAGCTGTTCTTACAGTTTTAGGATTTACAAATGTTAATGCACAAAAAATCAATTTTGGTATTAAAGGAGGTTTAAACTTTGCAAATATCAGCGGAGATAACACCAAAAATTTTGATGCTGTAACATCGTTCAATTTTGGTGTTTTATCAGAAATTCCAATTTCCGATAAATTTTCATTCCAACCTGAGTTGTTATATTCTGGCCAGGGATATAGCTTCAATGATAATACAGTTGCTTTAGGCTATTTAAATGTTCCTTTGATGGGGAAATATTATGTAATAAAAGGATTCAGTGTGGAAGCTGGACCGCAAATAGGCTATTTGTTGTCTGCTAAAAACGAAAGTATTAATGTAAAAGATTCGTTTAAGTCTGTTGATTTTGGCGTTAATTTTGGTCTAGGTTATAAACTAGACAATGGTCTTAATTTTGGTGCAAGATACAATATGGGGGTATCTAACATCAATAAAGTTGACAATTCGTCAAATAAATACACAAACGGAGTACTGCAATTATCTGTTGGTTATTTCTTTTTCTAAATTGCAATAATCCCAATAATTCACATCCTGAACTATGAGTTAAAATTCAACAATAGTTTCATGATGAATATTATCCTGAAAAAAGATGTAAACACTAAGAAACCTCGAAAACACTAAGATTTTCGAGGTTTTATATTTTTAAAACAATTATACAACTGTAATTATCATTAATTCAACGTATATTGATTAATACGACGCTAGAAATTTCGATAAAAATCCTAACCAGAACTTCTATTTCACAGTCTCCAATACAGCCTGTCTCGCCAATTTAGGTTCAAAATTTCTATTGTACAAAAGTGGGTAGTTTGTTCTATTGGGAATTGGGTAGTCGTTTTTCCATCCTTACTACACAGAAGGATTCGTGCGGTAGCGAGGTAAGATTCACAAAATTATAAACGAACTAGCTTCTTGAATTACTGGACGGTCGAGTATGTTTTTAAATTAATACAAATGCAAAATATATTTAGAATTTTACTGAGATTAGGTTCTAAAAATTTGCTTTGTTTTGTTAGAAAAAAATGATATTCATTAATCAAATCAAATTCCATACCTTGTAATGAATTGCTAAATATTTCAAAAGCATATTTATTTTTTGTAGCTAGCGGTAAGGCAGTAGAATACAAATAATTAATAAATTTAAGGCAGGTTAAAATTATATTAGGGTTGTTGTTAACCGAAAATTGTAAATTTTCTAAAGCCAATGAATAGTAATTCTCCCTATTTGTTATGAAGGCAATGAACTCATCTCTTAAGGTTTGAAAACCTATATCAATTCCTAAATAATTTGATTTCAACAAGAATCTATATAAACTAGAATTACATTTTTCTGGATAGTAGGCTAATAGATATTTTTCTGGATTTAAATAGTTATTATTAATTTTATTAGTCTCAAACAAATAAACAGAAACGTCACTACTAATGAATCTATGATTTTCTCTTATTGAAAGATACAATGAATCAATCAAATTATTCATAACACCACTTTCAATTTTTCCTTCTTTTTCAGAAAGCTTTAATATTACATCTAATTTTTCTGCAACTAAGTCAATTTCACAATTATTCTCTAACCAATTAATTATTGATTTTAAAAATTCTATTTTCTTTTTATTGATACCTTCAGGATAAATATGGTTTTTAACACCCTCAGTTGTTATATTCACACTTAAAGTAGATTCTGGGGAATTTGTTATTTTAGCAACTTCACTTTCAATTTAAAACTTTGTGTCTTGTGAAATAATAAATTTATGTTTGAATTTAAAATTCAATTCTTTTTCCAAAAAATAAAAGAGCATTATTGAACTAAAATCCAACACAAATCTTACTGTATCATTTTCTTTATTTATTTCCGCCGTAAATATATTTGGTATAGTGGTGAACCTACTACCAATATTTCCAGTTAGATGCATGTAAGCATCAATAAATTTACTTCTGAATACAGCATTTACAATTGTAATAAAACCAATTTGATAATTGTGATATTCCACCAAAAGTTTATCTATCCTGAGTTTTTCTTCAGTCCCACTGCTACCAAATTGTTCAACTAGAAATTTTGGAAAATCATTTATATCTGAAGGTAGTTGTAAAGATTGAAATCCTAACTCATTAATAGGATTATCAGCTTCATTTGCGATATCTCTAAATAGGTTTAATGCATCATTGAAAATTTCGATTATTTCAATGACACTATGTCTTTTCATCAATGAACTAACATTAGTAAATTTATCACCTGCTTTTTTACCTAAAAATTCCTTTTGAATTCCTTCAGATTTTACAATTTGTCTCTTTTCTTTCTTCCCATCAACATTATGGATTACCCAATGACCTAATTCAATTGAATCATAATGTTTAAAATATTCACTAAACAACAAAGAACCACCAAAATAATTTTGTCTTGCTGCTGTATTATTATGATCTATCGCTAGATTGTATAATATTTCAAATCCTTTTTTAGTATTGTTTTTATTTCTTAACAGTACACCACTAATAGCAATACCAATACTTTCATTCTCGTATATAGTAGGAATTGATTTGGAAATTTCTTTAATTTTATAAAAATTAGATTTTCTCTCCAATACAGCGAGATAGAAATGTAAATAATATAAATTCTCCGGAAAATTATAATATAGTAATTCATCTATTTTTTCAAGATTATCTAAATCATTTATTTTTCCGTATAAATCATGCTCAATACGTAATAAATTTTCATCTATATAATCGCTATTCACTCTCCAAAACTTCAATAATGCTATTAATTCACTTGCTTTCCCTTTTGGAGTATCTTTTTTATTTTGTAATAAATTATGAAGAAAAAATATATACAATTTAAGTGATTCGGATACGATATTTTTATCAATATAAGTATCCATGAAATTTAAAGCATCAAGTGGCTTGTCAAGCTTATCTATATTTTTTGCGATTAAATTTTTACAAATAACATCAAATTGATTATTATTTTTAATAGAATTTAAGGAATAAAAAATTTCTTCTTTATCATACTTTCTAATATATATTAATTCAATAGTTACTTTAAATAATACTTTTAAATCATCAAAAGAAAATTTTTTATCTAAAACTTTTCCAAGTTGAATTACAAACTTATCTTCATCATTAAAATGTTGCTGAATATTAAAAAAAGCATTTATCAAATTAAACAAGTGTTTTTCATCGATTATATCAATTGACTTTAGGTAATCATCAAAAAGAGTATCGATTTCATCGTTCCTTGAAAGGAAATGAAGAACAACTGATTTAAAAAGATAGAATTCTGAATGCAATTCACCTTTCAATTGTTCGTATTCCAATAGACAATCTAATGATATTTGAAACTCTTCTTTGTGATTTGCTAATTGACAATAAAAAAGTGTGTAAAACCAATAAGGTTTAGCCAATTCATTGTACTGCTGCTCCAAAGATTTATAAGCTACTTCATCATTTGAATTTAAATATTTCAGATAATTCAAATAAAATTTTTGATGTAATGTACTATGCGAAATTTCTGTTGATTCTAAACTTTTTATATAAACTTCCAATAGACTTATTGCTTTAATTAATTCAGGGTCATTTTCAATAATGAAGTTTTTTCCCGAAATAAATTTAACAGTAGCTTTATTGATAATCGTATTTATTAATAGATCGAGATCTATTATCCATGCTTGTTTGTTTTGAAAAGTAACTTCTTTATATTTATCAAAATCAAATGATAATTTAAGGTTGTAATGCTGTAAATCGTTTAGATTTTTTAATTGTTTACCAAATAGGTTATAAATTATACTGTGCTGGAAATTGCAACTTTCAAAAAAAATCTTAGGAATGGATAGAAAAAAAGACTTAATATCATCAGATGATATTGATTTTACAAACCAAGCGGTTGCATTATAATTATCTAAAGTTAAAATTTCATCTGCTAATTCTATTGCTTTACTTTTATCAGCAATATTGAGATATTCAATACATGCTCTAATTTTTAACTCCTCATCTTTATTGTTTAAGTTGAAAGCTTTAATGAAATCTAATGCAGATTCTTCTTTAGTGAAATTTTCCAATTCTCTTTTACAAAGCGCTTTAAAGAAGAGTATTTTACTTTCTATTTTGTCGTTCTTAGGAATATTACTTTCCTTCACACGCTTTTCCAAATCAATAAGTAAGTGGAGTGCTGTTTTGGGTTTGAATTCCAAAATCAAGTTATAGATGGTTTTTATCTGTGCATGATAATCAGATAAAAGAAAAGATAAACCTTCAAATAAGTTTGTTACATATTGATCGCCAATGCCAACATTATTAGCATGAATAGTTCCAGTATTTGAATTTTTAGTTTCCATAATTATCTCCAATTCTAAAATCTCCTCCTTCTGTGTTCACATTTCCTGTATTCACGTTTTTACTATTAGAAATAGTATTTTCAATATTTGGCAGTTTTAAAAGAATTTCTTTCAAATAACCCTCGAATTTTGGATCGTCTTCAATAGAATTATTAATAATTGCGACAGCATTACCAAATTTTTCTAAGTTTTGAGGGTCTCCCTGTAATTCTTTCAAAATTTTCTTCGGTTCATTATTATTGTAAAATAATGATTTTATCCAATTATAAGCATCTCCTGAAATATTATCAACTCCAGATTCAAAAGCTTTATCTAATCCTTTTTGAGCTAATGAAGAAAGTAAAGATGTTATTGCTACGGTTGTAATTATTGGCATATTAAATTTTATTTTAATTTTTTAAATTGAGATATTAACCTATTGTAAAAACTTCTTGGTAACTCATTTATTTCCTTTTCAAAACTTCCAACAATCTAAAATTTAGGTATAGTTTTTCTTTGCCTAGTTGTTCACTTTTTAATAAGCCTTGATTTTCTAATTCTTTGAGGTAGTTCCCCACTGTTTTTATAGTTCCTAAACCTGCTTTTTCTAATTGGTTTCTTTTGGTATAGGGTAACCTAAACAATTCTTCCATTAAATCTTTGGAATATATTTTGGGCAATTTTTGTTGTATTTCAGTTGCCATCTCATTCATCAATTTTTCTATTGCTGCAATCTGATCTCTGCCTTTTAATGCCGTTTGCTCTATCATATCTAGCATGTACATAATCCAGTCTTCCCAATTGCCATCTTCGGTTACTTTTCTTAGATTGGTATAATATTCTGCTTTGTGTTCTATAATATAATTGCTTAAAAATAAAGCTGGCAAATCTAATAGACCTGTCATTTTGAGGTATAACAACAAGATAATTCTTCCGGCACGTCCATTCCCATCAAAAAAGGGGTGAATCGCTTCGAACTGATAATGAATAATTGCCATTTTTACCAATGGATCTATTGTGTCTTCTGCATGAATGAATTCTTCTAAATTTTTTAGTTTTTCTCTAATCACATTCTCTCCTTCAGGTGGTGTATACACAACTGTATTACTTAGAGGATTTTTTAATTGTGTTCCTGGTGCATTTCGAATACCAGCTTGATTTTCTTTTATAATTTGCACTAAGGAGATAAACAAATTAGTGGTCAGAATAGGTCTTTTTTCAATTTGCTCTACACCATACCATAAGGCATCTTTATAATGCATTACTTCTTTGGTGGCTGGATTATCATTTTTTTTATCAGCAATAGAAGCTTTGAATAGTTCGTCTTGAGTAGTGATAATATTTTCAATTGCCGAACTCGCTTGTGCTTCTTGTAAGTTGATGGTGTCAATAAAAAGGGTTGGATTTGGTAGATTAGTTATTGCTCCCTTAAGCTCAGACAACGCTCTACTAGCACTGATAGTTTTTTTTAGAATTACTATATTCTCCATTTCCGCCTGAGGTGGTAATGGAGGCAAATTATTATACGGTATTTCGGGACTGTAATTTTTTTTGCTGTTCATCCTACTACTTTTGAACAAGGGCACTTTTTACCTCTGTTTATCATTCAAGTGTAAATATAGTGAAAATTTACTCTCGTTTTACTAATGAAGGTAAAATTTACCCTCGTTTATTTATCCTTTTATGAGGAAAGTTCTCGATACCCGCCTGTCGGCAAACAAGCATTTTTCAATAAAACACTCGAACAGACGAAGAAACATTTTTAAATTAAAAACAGTGGTAGTTCATCTAATTCTCAAACTTTAACTCGATTTCAAAAATCACCCAAAACAAAAAACGCTCCCTTTTCAGGAAGCGTTTATTACTTTTTATAAAATTATAACTAGCAATCAAATTTTATTTCACAGTCTCCAATACAGCTTGTCTCGCCAATTTAGGTTCGAAATTTCTGTTGTACAAAAGTGGGTAATTTGTTCTATTAGGAATTGGGTAGTCATTTTTCCAAGACATACCATCTTGCAGTCCCCACAAAGTGACTCTGCTTATTTTATCTTTGTTCTTTACAAAAATTTCAAAGAATTCTTTGTAACGGTTTGCTAATTGCACTTCTACAGATTGTGGCAAACCACTTTTGTAAGGATCTAAAAAGGTTTCGAACTCCTCTAATTGATACTGAGGCTCCATCATACTTTTACCTGTTATTTGACCTTCTTTGGTAATTGGCAATACATCTACATCCAATTCTGTAATCATTACTTTAATTCCTAATGCCGCATAAGCATCAATCGCTTCTTGAATGTATTCCGTCTTAGGGAAATTTAAACCCCAATGTGCTTGAATCCCAACACCATCAATTCTGATTCCTGCATCTTGAAGCATCTTGATCATGCGAACTATTCCGTCTCTTTTTTCTGGACGCCAAGCATTGAAATCATTATAATACAATTCGGTGTTAGGGGCATATTCACTTGCATATTTGAAGGCCAATCGAACCATTTCGTCGCCATCGCCAATACCGTTTACCCATGTTGTAGGTCGGTATTTGCCATTATCATCTATAACCTCATTTACTACATCCCATGCTTGTACTTTTCCAGCATAGCGACCAGCAACCGCTTTGATGTGGGTACGTAATTGCTCTTTTTGTTCTTCTTGCGAATTTGGCGCTCCTTTATCATTCGTAAAAAACCATGCAGGCGTTTGATTGTGCCATATCAAGGTGTGCCCCATAACGAACATCTTGTTTTCTTTGGCGAAAGCAACATAGGCATCAGCCAATGTAAAATCATAAACTCCTGGTGACGGACATACTACTTCCGCTTTCATGCAGTTTTCGGGGGTTACGGTATTAAATTCCCTTTTTATAATAGTTTGTGAGGCGTTATCCTTACCCGAAACGATATCATCATTTATAGCACTACCTAATAAAAAGTAGTTTTTAAAGGCGTCTTTTAATGTTACATTTTCAGTAGTTGTTACTGTTTTCGAAACAGCGGTAGTTTTCACTTTTTGAGCGGTACAAGCTGTGAATGATAATGATAAAACACCCATAATTGTGGCCATTTTATTTATTGTGAACTTTGGTTTTTTCATGGTTTTTTTGTTTATTAATAGAAAAATGTATTGTAATAAATACTTCAAATTTTTGGTTACTTATTTGTACTTATCGCACTCCGTGTACTGCCATGGCTAAGGTATATACCGAATCCAAGGCAGTAATAAAAAGTGTGGTTTGCTTTTTACCGCCAAAAGTGACATTGGCAGTCCAGTCTTTAGGCACGGCAATATGTTCTATTTGTTCTCCTTTTTTATTGAACACAGTAACGCCTTTTCCTGTGAGATACACATTCCCTAGGTTGTCAATCGTCATCCCATCCGAACCCATATTGGCAAACAATTTTTTATTGGAAAGTTGGCCGTTTTTACCAATTGTATAGGAGTAGGTTTTTTTACCTGATTCGTCTGCAACATATAGGGTTTTGCCATCGGGAGTACCTATAATTCCGTTGGGTTGATTGAAGTTGTCGTCGGCTACTATTGTTGGTATTTTTGTGTTTGGTGCTAAATAATACACCCTTTTTGATGCTTGCTGTGGCTCTTGATGTTGCCACCACGTACGTTGGTAATAAGGATCCGTAAAATAAATACCCCCTTTGGCATCTACCCAAAGATCATTGGGACCATTAAATTTTTTACCCTCAAAATTCGCAACTATCACGGTCACTTTTTTATTGGCATCAATAGACCAAATCTCATTTTTTTCATCGGCAATGGCCAACAAATTCCCTTGGTTGTCAACATACAATCCGTTAGAACGACCAGATGGTTTCATATAATCTGAAACGGTATTGTCACTGGCATTCCATTTCAGGATACGGTCATTGGGCTGATCTGTAAAATAGACATCGCCATTTTTGTCTGCAGCAGGACCTTCGGTAAATTCGAATCCATCAGCAACCAAAGTAAGCTGCGCACCATCGGCAATTATAGTTTTGTTTAAATCTTTCTGCGCCTTGCAAGCTATATTTACGGTCAAAAGCAAGCTGATGCTCAGTAAATTTAGGCAATTGCTGTAAATCTGTTTTTTTGATTTAGTATTCATATCGTATTGTTAGTTTATTTTTTAATTGAATCGCCTTTAGCCCAATAAATAGCTCCAAAAATATGGTTTAAAAAGTTTTTGTCTTTAAACGATTCTGGTTTATGACCCAAAGCCGTATAAAACGATCTTCCTCCTTCATACTCTTGATACCATGCAATAGGATGTGCCTTTCCCATGCCTTTTAACGGGATCGCATCATAACCGGCAGTAAAATCATAAGAAGCTTCATCAACCGTCAATAGAATATGTAGTTTATCGAAATTCATATTTTTAAAGTTATACCATTCATCAGAACGAAGCCATTTATTGGGTAAATGCCATGTTGCTGGAAAATCATGATTGGCAACGTTTACAATGGCTGCTTGTAATTTTGGATGATTTACGAATTTCGCTCCTACTAGACCATCAAACCAAGCGTTATCGTTTTCACCATCTGCCGTTCCGTGTATGCCTACAAAGCCACCGCCTCGTTTCATAAATGCTTTTAAAGCATCCATATGTTTTGGCAGTAAAAAATTGGCATTGGCGTTCATGAATATCACGACATCATATTCTGGTAATTTTGTTATAAGATCATCTGGACGTTGGGTCCAATCAAACTTAAACTGGTTTTCGGCTGCCATTTCTTTGAATGCTTCGACAGCGACAGGAATGGTGTTATAATGCCAGGTATCATGCTGGGTAAACAATAAAACACGAAACTGATCTTGCGCATTTGCTTTCATCATTGTAAGAATGCATAGGGTTAATAAAAGATACTTCATTTTAAATAGTCTCATAATCAAACGTTTATTTTAATAGTTCATAATAAATATATTCCCAAGCCAAATCCACACTATACAAAGGTGGAAAGTTATAGTCCTCCACTTCAGACAAGATGTACTGCACTCCAGCTATTTTTTGATAGTTGAAAATATCCTTGAAATCTATTTTTCCACTTTCGCCTAATTCTTTATAATCTTTTACATGCCAACTAATGAATCGGTTGGGATAGGTTTTGAAATAATCGATAGGATTAACTCCTCCCCGATGCATCCAATACAAATCAGATTGAAAATAGACATAATCCGGATTGGTGTTTTTAAGAAAATAATCATAAATGGATTCGCCTTCGACCTTTAAAAATTCATCTGCATGGTTGTGGTACACAAACTTGAGTCCGTTCTCCTTGCAGAGTTTTCCAACTTTATTATAATAATTGCAATACTCTTGCAATTCTTTGATCGTCTTAATTCCTTTTAATTTACTATTTGAAGTCGATAGGTATTCAACACCAGCTATTTTATGGTCTTGTATCGTTTTGTTCCACCACGCATTGATTGCGGCATCATCATTTTTGTCTTCGGGATCGAAAAAGGTCATGGAACCCAAAAATTTCATGCCTGCTTTTTCAACCATAGCCTTAAACTGCGTTGGACTTTGACCGTAAAAACCTCCGTCTTTATATACAAAGGTTTCCACATAACTATATCCCATTCTGCCTAACTGAATTAAGGTTTGTTTTGGGTTTTTAAGCATTTCTTTGTGAACAGAAACGAGCTGAATACCAATATTTTTATCTTTAGGATTGTTTTTAATGTATCTTGTTTTCCATAAACTCTTTTCATTAGTATCAAATCCTTCCAATATAACATCTGTAAAATTTTGAAAGTTAAAATCAACCTTCATTGTCTTATTCCCATTGAGGTCTTTGTCTTGCATCGTCCAAAGGTTTTCTGAAGAAAACATGCCTTTTCCTGTGAAAAATACGCCTTTTGCATTATGACCTGCAGCAAAAATAGCATCGGTAACCGAATCATAACCAATAATTTCTAACAATATTGGGTTGTATTGATTGGTATTATCTTTTTGAAAAACTTCAACCGTGAGCGAATGATTATTGAAATTAGTCAAACTACTCATTTTTATCTCAGGAAGTTTTGCAACACTATCAGAACTAGGATTTATAGCACTTACCCATTGGCCCGAATATTGCCTGAGTCTATCTTTTTGAGAAGAAATACTGTAGTTTTCTTGAGCAAAACTGACGAATGACTTTAGAAAAATAACTAAAAAAAGAACTCTTTTCATTTTTCTTATTTTTTATCAAGGTGAATAAATAAGGGACTTTCCATTTCTTTTTTATACGCTTCTAATACAAAAGGATTTTTTTCTATACGGGCATCTTTCCAATCGTGCCACGGAAAACCATTTCTATTCGACCAATATTCCCAATCCCAATTGATGTAGCAAAATGCTTTTATTCCTGGATTGTCATATAGCATCTTGAAGAAAGGTTTGAACCATTTATCCCAAGAAACTTCACCATCCATTACACCCACAAAACGTGGTGTACAATCGCCTATCATCACTGGTTTTTTATGTTTATGAGCACCATCAAAAAAGTTTTGCAAACCAATGTTATCAAATTCTTCAGGGCTAAAAATATCAATACACCACCAATCTACATATTGGTCACCAGGATAATATTCCATCAACTTTTTTGTACTTATAAAATCTGCGGAGCCACCGCCTGAGCACCAAACCGTAGCCGATTTTATATTTTTTTCTTTAAATGCCTTTGAAATAGTTATGAATACTTTTTTATAACTCTCAGGTGAATAGCCATTCCAATCGCCTTCGAACTCGTAGCCGATTCTGGTAAAAGACGGTCTGTCTAGTTCCAAAAGCACTTTATAGAATGCTTGTAATTGTTTGTCATATTTTCCGCTGGCAACTTCTTTGTCCAAACCTGCTCCTGTATCTTTTCCACCCGTAAATCCTAAACCAATTTGAGGAATCATTCCTTTGGGCAAGCTATCTAAAACTTGTTTCAAACCTTTCCCCCAACTTTCAATCCTTTTTACTGGTGACGTTATATTGACATACGTCATGTAAATTGCTGGCGTTTTATGGTGTCCAACAGCATTTACATAATCATTAAAACCCTTTTTATCCTGACCAGCACCGTGATAAATTCCGTTTTCGGGTTCGTATTTGGCATGGTAAAACTCACGGTTACCTTTTTTTTCTTGGCCATAAGACTTTACAACCAATAGCAAAAAAACTAGGGCCGAAAACTTCACAATATTATTTTTGATATACGTCATATTATTTGTTTTCTATTTTCATTTTTAGTCCTTCTAGAAAACCATAATAAGCAGGTTTTGGCTTTAAATTATCGTCATAAATAGTAGGCCAATCTTTCATATTGAAAAATCCTTTAATCCAAGAATCTCTATCTGTAAAATCCCAAACTGTAATTCCGAATTGCTGTTCTTTTGGAACAATGCTACGATACATTAAAACTAGATTTTTATATTTTTCAGCCTGTGCTTGCTTCATTTCATCGGTTACCGAAGTATATTTTTCGATACCCCCCAATCTTTCGTCATTGTGCGAATTAAAAATAATATCGACCTCCGATAAGTGAATTTGCAAACCTGTTGCTGCCGCTTTTTTCAAAGAATAGGCAATAGCTTCATCTGGCGTATCCATACGAATGTGCATTTGAAAACCAATTCCATGAATGGGTACACCTTCTTTTTTGAAATCTTCGACCATTTTTAAAACGGCATCTAATTTTGTAGTATCACGCTCAATATTGAAATCATTATAAAACAACACGGCATTAGGATCCGCTTCATGGGCATATCGAAAGGCATTTGCTATATATTCTTTACCCAAATTGTTGTACCAGAACGTTTTTCTATACTCACCTCCTGCAGATTCAAAAGCTTCGTTAACAACATCCCATCCAGCTACTTTTCCTTTGTATCGGCCGACATATTTTTGAATATACTCTTTCATAAATTTACCCAACCAGATGTTGTCTTTGGCTCCTTTTTCTTCTACCCATTTAGGTGTACTGCTGTGCCAAATAAGGTTATGACCAAAAAGACGTTGGTTGTGCTTGGTAGCGTAATACAATAAAGTATCGGCCTTTTTCCAATTAAACTGGTTTTCAGCAGGCAAAATCGACTGCATTTTCATATCGCTAGTAGCGGTGATACTATTGAAATTTGAAATTTGCAAAGCCATTAATGCTTGGTCATTGATCAACTTATTGACATTAATTGCCGTACCAATTGGAAATTCTGAAACATTTTTTAGACCTGCCTCAGACGTAGTTTTTTGGCTTACACTTTTACAACTTGTAAAGGCAAACACCGTTGAAACGAAAAGAATCGTAGCAATTTGAGGATAACGTTGTTTTTTATGTACCATGTTTTTTATTTTTTGACATTAGTTACAGATCCACTCACAATAGTTTCCGATCCGACGTTTTTCTTTATAGAAAATGCTTTTGAATTTTTAAGAACATCTTTTCCCTTTGACTTTGGAGCAAATACAATTCCTCCCCAACGTCCACGAGTAAATTCTGTACCATCAGTTCCTACAGTAGCAATTACAGCTATTTTATCGCTTTTTTTGAGTTCAATGTTTTTCCATAATTTGTTGTATTCAATGCTTTCTTCGAAGGAATTCTTACTCAAAGGAGCAGAATACTTACCCACTTCTTTTCCGTTTACTAACATTTGAAAACCTGATTGTCCATCATTTTCTCCAACACCTATAAAAATGATATCGTATACCCCATTTTCATAAGGAAAATCTGTTGTGACCGTAGCCTCTTTATGTTTTTCAGGATTTATTGCCAGCCATGCATTATCGACATAAAAACTGGTGTTTTCAATAGGAAAATCAATAGCTTTCATGATTTTCGTTCCATTCACAGTTTTTCCAATTTCGTCAATATAAGAAAGAGCTGTAATTTGTTTTTTTATTTCTATGGGACCTTCTCCATTTGGAACAAAATCAATGTCTTTCGTTAGGAGAAATTTATCCAGTTCGACGCCATCTTCGCGCATACTAAACTGGATATCGTGTATCCCTGCCTTTTCGATATCCAAATAAATTTCTTTGGCAACACCACAATGAATCAACTCTTTACGTTGTGCGCTTCCCCAAGTCCACTCATTCTTCCCTTCGCACCATTGCATGCGTTGTCCGTGTTCTGGCCAAGTACCATCAATGCCTACGTGTAGTCCATTGTCTTCTGCACCCATACTAAATATTCGCGCCCAAACATAATAGCGTCCGGGACTACTGATATTCACTTTATAATGAAGAATCCCCATCTGACCGGCTTCATTCGAAAAATTTTCGCCTACAATAAGTTCATCTTCAGCAGTTACTCTTGTGTCGGGTAGGATTTCTAAATAAGCGTTGTTACTCGCCCCAAGGTTGTGATTTTCATCTTCATCTCTACCTACTTTCGGAGCTTCTGTTGATGATGTTCGATACCACTGCCTGATTTCGTTTTTGCTTTGTTTATAAAAATGCTCTGCTTCTACCGCAATTGTTTCCTTATTTCCTTCGAAAACCGTTTTTTCGTTTACAGTTGCTTTTTCGAACTGCTGTGCTGTACTACTTAAAGAAATTGACAGGAATCCCGCCATCAGAATACTATTTTTCAACTTCATATTATTCGGTTTAGTTACTAGATTTATTAATCAATTCGGATATTAAAAAGCCAAATAATTAGTTTTTATTTCTCAATACTAACGGCATATATAATCCCTGCTAGCATATCAGGAACTAATAGTCGCCCTTTGTCCTCTTCTAAATAAAAGTCTGCAGCCGATTTTAAACCCTCAATTAATACCGTTGCTTTTTCGGTTTTTCCATCAATTTTCCAAACTGTTCCTGACGTCCAACTACTAACATAATAATTGCCTTTACTATCTTGTTCGACTCCATCAGCACCTCGGAATTGCCCTTTCAATGGAGTTAATTTACCCTCACGTTTCACTAAAAAATTACCAAGAAAAAAAGCACCTACCATAATATTGCCCTTGTTGTCCACGCCTACTCCATTTGGGTTCAACATCAAGGGAGACGTATCTTGCGTTATGGATATATGTCCATCCAAATCAACATGATAAATTCGACCCAATTGCGGAATCAGCTTTGCCTGTTCACTATCAAGCGGCCAAAGCACTTTATTTTCGTCACGCATGTATTTTACTGCTCCCATGTCAGCCACGTAAACCCCTCTACTTTAAGCATCAACTGCAACATCATTTAAATACAAAACTACTTCGGGGAAATCCTCTTTTTTTACAAAGACAGTTACATGACCAGCACTATCGACTTTCCAAATTCGAGTTAGGTCCGATAAATACAAATGACCTTTTAGAAAGACAATACCTTTGGGATCATCAAAACCTTTTGCAAAAACTTTTACGCCATTTTTAGAGATTTCAACTATTTCGCCATCACCTTGCTCTGCCCCGTTCATAAGGGTAACATAGTAATTATCATTAAAACCTTTTGTAATACTTTCTGGTTTTACCCCCACTTTTAGAGGGAATTTAATTTCAGCTTGTTGCGCATATCCAGACAATGAAAACATGGCCGTTATACATATACAGATAACAATTTGCTTTACCCTTTGTTTAATAAAAATTGTAGATTTTTTCATTTTATGTGTTTTGAAATTAATCCTTGTGAACATTTTATTAAACAAAATTGCTTAATGAAAAATAAGAATTCAAGCGTATGCCTATTATACCGTCTTAATTATAACTGGTATTATTAGTTTACTTTTTAGAATTCCAACCTGTAAGTTTTACTATTTTCGAAAAAATTTCATTGTTTTCATAAATACCATTAAACTCTTCTGATCCTGGTCCAAAAGCAAAAACCGGAATTAAAGTAGCAGAGTGTCCGCCTGTAGAAAATGAAGTTCCTACCTTGCTATAATCATCATATTCCGTTCCGTCTGCTTTCCTTTTTCTTTTTGCAGATAGTGTGAACCCACCTGTTTCATGGTCAGAAGTAACCACGACTAAAGTATTACCCTCTTTCTCGGCGTAATCCAATACTTTACCAATTAGATTGTCAAAGTCTAATAATTCAGCAATCAAATAAGGAGCATCGTTATCGTGCCCGCCCCAATCAATTTGAGAACCTTCTGTCATTATAAAAAAGGGTGCATTGTCTTTACTTAAAAATTGGATTCCCAATTCGGTTGCATTCGAAAGAAAATCGCCTCTACCTTGAGACATTTTTGGCAACTGATCTTTAGCTAAAAGAAAACCCGCTTTTTGTCTTGATTTAATTTGAGCAAAATTCCCTAAAGCTGTAGTGTCAATTCTATAGTTTAGCGCTGTTAATTCGGTTACTAAATTTCGTTTGTCTTTTCGCTGTGTAAAATATTTTAATCCGCCTGCCGCAAAAAAGTCAACTTTACCACCTAATAAGTCTACTGCTATTTCGTCCCCCATACCGCGATTAATTTGGTGACCAAAAAAACTTCCTGGTGTTGCATGCGTAATTGCCGAAGAGGCTATTAAACCCGTCTTCACATTTTTTGACGAAGCCAATTCAACAATTGTTTGTACTGCTGTAGAATCATTTGCAACTCCTATCGCGCTATTAAAAGTTTTGACACCACAACTAAATGCAGTTGCACCAGCGGCCGAATCGGTTATCTCCTGACCTGCAGAAGATGTTTTTATCAGTCCAATATTTTTAAATCGAGTGTAATTGGGTTTTGAATCTTTGAAGAAAAATGCGGACGAAATTTGCGACAATCCTGTTCCGTCACTAATTAGTAGAATTACATTTTTGGGTTTTGGAGACTGCGTAGTTTTTTTGGTAGTAGAGCAAGAAAATAGTGTAAATGCTATAAAAACTGCCGAGATATTTTTATAATTCATAACGTTGTAATTATTATGGTTAGTACTCCTTTTAATAACTATTCAAGTTATAATAGCTTTCATATAAGCAAAAACAGTAGTTATTTTTGGCTACGAATTACATTAATTAGTCCCAATTATTGAGGATCTAAATTACAAATACACTAATTTTTTAGTAATTTGATGATTTGTGCAATTGTATACTTGCCCAAATTTATGTAGTTGCTTATCCTCATCGCTTTCGCTAGGATCTTGGCTGTTTTATTTTTTAAAACTCATGGGTTTGCCCTGAGCTTTCGTATTAAAAACTGTCAGTATTGCTGAATTAAAACCCAACGCATACTGACAGTACCAACCAAATTGTTTTATTCGAACCAAAAGATGCGTACAGCAACTAGGTTTGAAAAATTGACCAACTTAAAAAGTTGAAACATTAATATTTACCTTTTATTCCAAATATGGATCTAAAGTCTGGATTTTACCATTTTCATCATAAGTGATTTCCGCTACTTTTACCGATCTTAAGTGGGTAACTCCTTCAGATAAACTAGAATCGTGGTAGAATAAATACCATTTATCTTCGAACTCACAAATAGAATGGTGTGAAGTCCAACCAATTACTGGATTTAAAATACGACCTTGATACGTAAACGGTCCATAAGGATTATCTCCCGTAGCGTAGCAGATAAAATGCGTATCTCCTGTTGAATATGAGAAATAATATTTACCATTGTACTTGTGCATCCACGAAGCTTCAAAAAAGCGACGATCATTGTCTCCTGCTAAAAGCGGTTTTCCGTTTTCATCTAGGATTACGAGCTCTTTTACCGATTCGTCAAAACTTTTCATATCAGCAGAAAGCTTTGCCATAATTGGATTTAAAGCCAACTCATCTCCTACTGGTTCTTTGTGGTTTACATCATAACTATTGTTTCTATAGCTTTGCAATTGACCACCCCAAATTCCACCAAAATACATATAATAACTACCGTCATCATCACAAAAAACAGCTGGATCGATAGAATAACTTCCTTCAATTGCTTCTGGTTCAGCAATAAATGGCCCTACTGGAGAATCACTAATCGCAACACCAATCTGGAAAATTCCGTTGGCTCTTTTGGCTGGGAAATACAAATAATATTTTCCACCTTTAGTAGCAGCATCTGGTGCCCACATTTGTCTTTCGGCCCAAGGCACATCTTTTACGTGTAGTGCTAAACCGTTATCTTTTGCTTCCCCTGTTGGGCTATCCATAGAAATAACGTGGTAATCTTCCATCCCAAAATGGTCTCCGTTGTCATTAAACGGAATTCCCGCTTCGATGTCATGTGAAGGATAAATATATATTTTTCCGTTAAAAACATGCGCCGAAGGATCTGCGGTGTACATGTGTTTGATTAGCGGTTGCGAAATTGCTTTTTTGTTTATTTCGTCAAAATTGATATGACTGATATTTTCTTCTGGCATAATAATTTAATTTATATTTTTACTTCTTCTTTCTTTTAATTCACTTTCTAGCTGTACTTCCATTTTTTTATCGATCATATAAAAACATACCAAACCGGCACTTGCGATAAAAAATAATCCTGGATAAACACTTACGGCTAATTTAATTCCAGCAATTGCTGATTGCGCTTGGTTCGCTGCTTCAGCCACATAGCCGTATCTCGACAATAAAAAAGCACCTAGTGCACCACCAATACTCAAACCTACTTTTAGACCAAATATCATAGCCGAAAAGATGATCGCAGTAGCGCGTCGGTTGTTTTTCCATTCGCTATAATCAGCTACATCTGCAATCATTGCCCATAGTAACGGAATCGTAATTCCGTACAAAAATCCATGTACGATCTGCGTAACAAAAACTAACGTTATGGAAGTAGGCGCATAAAAATTGAACTGCACTAAGCTTAAAGCAGATAGGAATATAAAGGCAATAAAAATGTTTCTTTTTCCAAATTTATCAGCCAATCCTTTTGAAAACATAATTCCGAAAATCATGAACAAAATCCCACCAGAATTAAACAAACTAAAGGCAGATGTAGGGGCATCTTTTGGCCACTGAAACTCGGTAAGTCCCATTCCGATTAATGAATCATTTAATCCAGCAATCATATTATTGAATCCAATATCTTGCAAGAACGTCGCTTGAGCAACAGGATCTAAGTAATATTTAAAGTAATAAATATACATTCCGCCTTTTAGCGAAAGCGTAACAAAAATCAAAATAGTAACAAAAAGCATGATGACCCAAGGCTTGTTTTTAGACAAATCGAGTAAATCTTGTTTTACTGATGATTCTTGTTCTTTCTTGGGAACAATACGTTCTTTTGTAGTCAAAAATGTGATTATAAAACATATAACTCCTGCTATTGCAAAAATCATCATAGTTGTTTTAAAACCAGCTGCTTTGTCGCCATGACCCAATATTAAAACCAAAGGCAATAACAATCCTTGAATGATAAATTGTGCAAACATTACCGCCACAAAACGATACGAAGACAAACTGTTACGTTGTCCCATATCTCCTGTCAAAACTCCGCTTAGAGCTGAATATGGTAAATTATTGGCCGAGTACACTAATATCAACAAGAAATAAGTCACTAAGGCGTAAATTACTTTTCCGTCTGGACCAAAATCTGGTGTTGAGAAAGCCAAAATAGCGATGATTCCAAATGGCAGAGAAGTCCATAAAATCCAAGGTCTAAATTTTCCCCAACGGGTTCTTGTTCTATCGGCAACAGCACCCATTATAATATTAAAAAAGGCACCAATAAAACCTCCAAAAAAGATAATCGCACTTGCTGTACCTGCTGGAATTTTATACACATCTGTGTAGAAAAACGCCAAAAAGGTCATCAAAGTTTGGAAAATTAAATTGGCTGCAAAGTCGCCTAAACTGTAACCTACTTTCTCTAAAACCGAAAGTTTTTGGGATGTGTTATTCATTTTGTAATTTTATTTATGGTTATTCTTTCTAAACGTTTCCTATTATTTAATCGTTTTATCACTAAAGCGTTCGATCGTTTTCAACTCCGGTTCGCCACCTCTTTGGCCACAGCCCGAAGCGATATACAATTCTTTTTTGTACCAAATAAATTGAGTACCATGTCTACCTCGCTCCAAAGAGGGTAGCGTACTCCAAATTCCGGTTTTTGTATCTAAAACTTCAACTTCATTATATGCTAGTAATTGATCTGCATTTTCGCCACCAGTAACTAAAATTTTATCACCAATACAAATTGATGCAATACCAGCACGCTGCGTAGGAACAGGATTGGCAAGTGTGCTCCATTGTCCAGTTTTGAAATCAAAGACATCCACCTCTGGAATTGTTAATTCAAAAACCTTGTCGATAGCGCCTGATGAAACCCTTCCTCCCAATACATATAATTTTTCTTTACAAACTACTGAGGTAGCATGATCACGAGCTCGAGGTGTATCAGTAAGTTTATCCCATTTTCCTGTTTTGAAATCGTAAACATCAAACCAGCTTACGTGTCCATCCCAGTGACCGTCAATAATACCACCCGAAATATAAAGTTTGTCCTTATAAACATTGGTGGTTGTAGAGGATCTTAATCTATTCTCTGGCATCGAAAATCCTTTTTCCCAACTGTCCTTTTCAGGATCATAAACATAAGCTGTAGCTACTGGAGTTTCGTGTGGGAATTGCCCAGTAGCAGCGCCAACGATATAAATTTTCCCTTTGTAAGAAAAACTTTGAAAATGGTGCAATTCAATTGGCGGTTTGGCACCTGAGGTCCATGTATTTGTTTCAGGATTAAAAATGGACACTTCTTGAATACGTCGACCGCCAAGCAGGTAAAATTTACCGCCAACTTCTGCAAATGCTGCTTCATGTCGTGCTGCAGGTTCTCCTGTACAGGCCAAGGTTTCCCATTTATAATTATCGAAAGATTGTGCAATACCTTGTTGACAAAATAAAGTGAACAACGATAAAACCAATATTTTCGAAAGTCTAGAAAGTCGTATCATAATCTCTTTTAATTTTATTTAATTTTTAGCCGTTTGCAGTACTAGAGTTTACAATAGTGCTATTTTTTCTTCAAAGCCATTACTTGATCGTATGCTTTGTTGGTCTTATTATTTCGATCGAAAAGCAATGGATAGTTTGTTCTGTTTTTGATAGGCCAATTGTTTAACCACGACTGACTGTCATTTACTCCCCAGAAAGTAACACGACTAATTTTGTCTTTATGCTTCAAGAAAACTTTGAATAAATCTTCATATCGTTGCGCAAGTTTCACTTGGATACTGTCTGGAACTCCATTAGTGTACGGATTCATTTTGGCATCTTCTTCAAAATTCTGATCTACATTGGCACCTACTAACTTCTCCGGAACTGGTAAAACAGATATATCTAGTTCCGTAATCATCACTTTCAATCCTAATTTAGAATAAGCAATTATACTTTCTTCAATATCTTTTAATGGCAAACCATCAAGGCTCCAGTGCCCTTGAATTCCAACTCCGTCAATGCGAGCACCACTATCTTTTATTTTCTTTAATAATCGAATAGCACCTTCTCTTTTTACCGGTTGCTCGATATTAAAATCATTATAATACAATTCCGTATTTGGAGCTGCTTTTTCGGCTAATTTGAAAGCGGTTACTAAGAAATCATCGCCTAATTTTTCGAAAAATATAGATTTTCTATATGTTCCATCTTCGTTTAAAGCCTCGTTAACAACATCCCATCCATCAATTTTACCTTTGTATCTTCCGGCAACAGTACTAATGTGATTTTGCATAAACATGCTCAATGAATCTTTGCTTTTTATTGCAAGTACAAAGGGAGACAATTGCTCATGCCAAATAAGTGCATGACCTACAACAAACATGTTATTCTTTTTTCCATATGCCACATATTTGTCAGCTACATCAAAAGTGTACTCATCCCATTTTGGATGAATCATTTCGCATTTCAAATTATTCTCTGGAGAGATAGCACTAAATTGTGATTTGATCAAGTTATTTACATCAGCATCTTTTTCATTGATTTGGTCCGCACTAAGAGCGGTACCTATGTAAAAATCTTGTTTATAGGCGCTTTTTAATGTTGGTGCAGTACTTACAGCTTCCTTTTTAGCCTGACAACTCATCATTAAAACCCCTGCCAATATAATTGTAGCCGTTTTGCTATTTACTATTTTCATATTCTGTTTTTTAAATCAATTTTTAGTTTTATTATCTACTTATTCTGCACTATTTACAATGGTTTTCACGTACTCAAAAAATGCTTTCTTTCGAGCTGAACTCACTTTCCAATCTACAGGTACACTTTGAAACCCTTCTTCAATATTTGTTTCTCCTTCTCTTCTAAAATCAAAGAAACCCCATGAAGCTTTATTTTCGATTGCTGTTCTGAAATTGTTTTCTTCTTTATCAAATTCATAATGATCATCTTCATTAAAAACAATTGGTTTTAGACTGTAACCTGGTACTTGTTTTGTTTTTTCAATCATCATTGCCACCCCTTTTGGATCTTCAACAGCGTTCGCATGAAGTAGAATATAATCAGACGCTTCTATGACACTTGAAGTTGGAATCGAAGCACCTTGAAAACTAGTGGATACTAAATACCTGAAGTTTCCTCTTTTATTGTTTTTTACTCTATTAATCAATGTTGCCATACCACTTTCCGTTAAGATTTTGTGGTCGTAATACGGTAAGTCACATTCATTCACAACTTCGATAAGGATGTTTTTATAGCCACTATCATGAAGTCCGTTTATAGTATTATCAACAGCATTGATTACTGCATTTTCATCTGCTAAAAGTTGGTCTTGTCCAAAATAAAATAATCCTATGATTACGACCATTTCTAATTCATCGGCCTTTTTAAGCACTTTTGTCAATCGGTTCCAATACGCTGGTTTAATCGAACCATCAGCAGTAAAAGCCGAATTGATCCAGTTTTTATTACCATAGCCTGTTGGACTACCGCCTTGTAAATTCACGGTAATCGCATTTAATCCATACGATTTCCATTCTGCCATGGCAGCAACAAACTCGTCTGTATTGCGATCGGCACTCCATTTTTGAGTGTCGGGATATTTCCATAAAACAGCTGTTTCTGGATTCTCATCATCAAAAGTCGCTTGCACCATTCTGGAATTAAACAACAATCCTTCGATAGGTTTCCCTTTCCAAGTTTTGCCCTTATTAATTATTTTTCCATTGATTAAAAAATTATCTTTTTCGATAGAAACAACGGTATGTCCATTAGTGTTTTTAGTACTAACTTGACCATTGGTCGCTATACTAAAAAGAAATAATGCCGTAATTGATAGACTATAAACTATTTTCATAATGTTTTAATTAAATTTTGAATGGGTTTCCTTTTAAAGTAACTGTGCTAACAACTACATTGGCTTCTTTTATTCTTTCCTCATTTGGTTGTGCACCTCCTACAGAAAAAATATAATCGCCTGGACTTACTTCCATTTTTACATCAGCATTGATTTGTGCCAATTGTTTTGGTTGCACTTTAAACGAAATAGTCTTTGTTTCACCTGCTTTTAGAAAAGTTCTTTCAAAACCAACCAATGTCCTTATGGTGTTTTGAAAATCGTCTTTGGCACTTTTCATATACAATTCCGTTACTTCGTCACCATCTACTTTACCAGTATTGGTAACATCAATTGAAAGTAGAATTTCTTTATTCGTTGCTTGTTCTTTGTCTAAAACCAGATTGCTGTATTTAAATGTGGTATAACTCAAACCAAAACCAAATTCATACAAGGGCTTCCCTTGAAAATAACGATAGGTTTTGCCTTTCATGTTGTAATCATCAAAGGCTGGAATGTCATTAATGTCTTTATAAAAAGTAAGTGGCAAACGCCCAGACGGATTGTAATCACCAAATAAAATATCGGCAATTGCAGTACCTCCCGCTTGTCCAGGATACCAAGCTTCAAGAATAGCAGGAATATTGTCATTTTCCCAATTGATGGCAAGCGCACTACCGTTTAACAAAACCAAAACCATTGGTTTTCCTAGGGTGCTTATTTTTTTCATTAAATTGGTTTGAGAAGCTGGTAGTTTTATATCCACACGATCACCACCTGCAAAACCGTCTACTTTCACTTTCATTTCTTCCCCTTCTAAAAGCGGACTCAATCCCATACAAAACACGACAACATCAGATGCTTCAGCCAACGCCATTGCTTCTTTTTCAAGATTTTCATTAGGTGCTTCCCATAAAAAACGCATTATAGCATGCTCTGAATTGTCTTGCTTGTATTCTAATTTAATTTTATAGGCTTTGTTTGCTTCTAAGTCTAAATACTCGTATTCTGTTTTAGGCTCATAAACATTATCACTTTCGACAATTAATTTATCATCAACATACAATTTCATTCCAGAATAAGATTGCCCTCCTATCGCATAGCGACCTGCTTTGGGAACCGAAAGATATCCCGTCCAGCGAACTGAATATTTATCATAACTCATAACTGAGAATGGTGGCGTTGTTGCCCATAAAAAGTCAACATTTGCATCGATTTGCTTGTGTGATGGGTTACCTTTTAATGTGGTATTCGAAAAATACTCCGCTTTTAACCCCTTGTTTTTTAATTTACTATCCGAATACAAGACAGCAGTAGGAACCGCTTCTAATATTGGTAAGCCATCAGCCAGCCTGCACCCTTGTGCAAAACTCACTTGAGCATTTGGCAACTTATTTTTTATTCCTTGCAGAGGCGTAACTGGTTGTGACGGAAAACCGTTGTAATTGCCAAGTAACACATCCACATCATTTGCATTCGGACCAATAACAGCTACTTTTTTCAAGTTTTTGCTTAATGGTAATTGGTTGTTGTTTTTTAATAAAACCATCGATTTCCTAGCGGATTGTAATGCTAGTAAACGGTGTACCTCTGAATCTACTACGCTATACGGAATGTCCTCATATTTCACATCTCCTTTTGGTGCAAACAAGCCAAGTTTTAAACGTGCTTCTACCAATCTTTCTACTGAAACGGTTAGTTCATCTTCAGAAATCAAACCTTGTTCTACGGCTTTCACCAATGAAGGGTAAGAATCCCCACAATTCAAGTCGGTTCCCGCTTGTACAGCCATAGCCGATGCTTCTTCCTTAGTTTGTACTACTTCATGAGCTCCTTTGTCATAAAAATCTTTTACTGCCCAACAGTCAGAAACGATATATCCTTTGAAGCCCCAATCTTTTCTCAATAAACTACTCAATTCCTTATTACCACAACAAGGCACGCCTTTGTAACTATTGTAGGCACACATCACAGAATATACGCCCGATTCCTTCACAACTTTTTCGAATTGTGGACTGTACGTATTCAACATATCAAAAGCAGAAGGATCTACATTAAAACTATGACGACTCGCTTCTGGTCCGCTGTGTACCACAAAATGTTTGGCTGTAGCAATCAGTTTATAGTACTTAGGATCGTTTCCTTGTAGGCCTTTTATAAATTGTACCCCAAGTTCTCCCGTTAAATAAGGATCTTCTCCGTAGGTTTCCATTCCGCGACCCCATCTTGGATCTCTAAAAATATTAATGTTGGGTGTCCAGAAAGTCAATCCTTGGTGAATACCTCTTTTGTTTTTAGATACAAAATCATGGTGTTTGGCTCTCGCTTCATCTGAGATTGCATTGGCATTTTCGAACATTTGCTTTCTATCAAACATGGCACTCATTCCGATTCCTTGCGGAAAAACAGTGGCGATTCCTGCACGAGCTACTCCGTGTAAGCATTCGTTCCACCAGTTCATTTCAGGAATTTCTAATCTATCTATTGCAACAGAGTTGTAGGTCATTTGAGAAACCTTCTCTTCCAATGTCATTTTCGAAACCAAAAAAGAAGCGCGTTCTTCAAAAGTTTTTGAGGCATCTTTATGCACTACTACCTGTGCACCACAAGTTGTAATGGCAAGTAAAAAGAAAAGACAAATCTGTTTTAATGGAGACATATTGTATTTTTTAATTTATAATTGGGTAAATCTTGTTTGACTATTTGGAGTTGTTTTTATTTCGAAAACAGTCCGTTTTTTTTGGGTATAAAACTGAATTTTCAATACAATTTTGAACTTACTATTCTTAAATTATTAGCTGTTATAAAACTGACTAGTAATTGTAAAAACTGTTTGGTAAAAGTAGTAGGATGTTCCGTTGCCAAATGACACTTTTGAAGCTATAACTACAACAAATCGTGCGTATTTCACTATTTGTAGGCGTTAATGAGTGGTTTTAAAATAAAAATCATTGTTGTCCGGTAAAAATAATTTGAAAGTTATTTTTTCTTTATTTTGCAAGGCTTGACGAGGTTTTAACCTAGTTCAGCTTGTTTTCGA
>NZ_JABSNK010000009.1 GCF_013294005.1 Flavobacterium gelidicaeli | reverse complement strand
GTACTCGAAAACAAGCTGAACTAGGTTAAAACCTCGTCAAGCCTTGCAAAATAAAGAAAAAATAACTTTCAAATTATTTTTACCGGACAACAATGGTAATGAATATAAAAAACTAAAAAGATGAGTCGTACTATTTTATTAAACAAAAGACCAGTAGGGAGACCAGAATTATCAGATTTTAAATTTGTAACTGAAGAAAAACCTACTATAACAACAGGCGAAGTTTTATTAAGAACAAGTTATGTTTCTGTAGATCCTTATTTAAGAGGGCGCATGAGTGATGCAAAATCCTATGCAGCTCCTTTTGAATTGAATAAACCCATGAGTTCTGGTATAATTGCAGAAGTAATGGAGTCCAATAATTCTAATTTTAAAGTTGGTGATTACGTTTCAGGAATGTTAGAGTGGAAAGAGTTTCAAAAAAGCACTGGTGAAGGCCTAAAAGTTGTTGATACTACAGCTGTAGGCCAATCAGTTTATTTAGGAGCACTTGGTATGACTGGAATGACTGCGTATTTAGGTTTGACAGAAATAGGGAAACCTAAAAAAGGAGAAACAATTATTATTTCGGGAGCAGCTGGAGCTGTAGGAAGTATCGTTGGACAAATAGGTAAAATATTAGGCTGTAGAGTAGTAGGGATTGCTGGTACTGATGAGAAAGTAAACATGTTAAAAACCGAATTTGGTTTTGACGATGCAATCAATTACAATACTACAGATAATATGGCCGAGGCGATTGCTATTGCTTGTCCTGATGGTGTAGATATTTATTTTGACAATGTAGGAGGCGCAATCTCAGATGCTGTTCTTTTTAATATCAACAAGTTTTCTCGAATGATTATATGTGGCGCAATAGCAGTTTATAATAATACAGAACCGGCAAAAGGAGTCAGCGTTCAGCCCTTTTTAGTTAAAAATAGTGCTTTAATGCAAGGTTTTATTTTAGGTAATTATGCAGCAAAATTTCCTGAAGCTACACAGCAATTAGCGACTTGGTTTAAAGAAGGAAAAATTAAAGCTACTGAAACTGTAGTTGAAGGATTTGATTCTATTCCGCAAGCTTTTATAGGGTTGTTTGACGGTAAAAATAAAGGAAAAATGGTTGTAAAAATCTAATTCTTACTATGTAAATATTAGTTCAATAAATTAGCTCTTCATTATTATGAAGGGCTTTTTTTATAGTCTAAAATAAAACTTTTGATTGTATTCTTTTAGATCGATTTAATATTTGATTGGAATATATTGTTCTGGATTATGGTATTAAAACAACATATTTAGTTAAAAATAAAAAGTTGTAGTAAACCTAATTTACCATAATTGATTTCTAATCATCTTAATTTACTTAAATTTGTAAAAAAGGGTCAATATCATTCTACCTATTTGATAAAAACATTGTAGAGAAAGTTGATTTTGTAATCAATTAAACCAGCTATTAATTTCATTTATTATTATGACATATAAAAATATCAATTATTTAAAATTAGGAAGTAGTATTACTTTATTATTGACTGTTTTGAGTAGTTTTACTAATACTTCATCAGTTATAGAAAAGAAAGCGGTACCACAGTCTTTAGCAAAAGCCCAACTTTCTGTAAAGGAGAAATTAATAATCCCAACAAATAATGAAGAACAATTAAGAGATAGTATTGTTGTGTTTGGCAATGAGTTACTAGGAACTCCCTACGTTACCGCTGGTACTAGCAGTAAAGGTTTTGATTGCTCGGGATTTGTATATTACGTTTTTAAAGAGTTTGAAATTAAAGTTCCTAGAAGTTCATCATTGTTTAAGAATTTTGGAGAGGAAATCCCTATTGCCGATGTAAAAAAAGGAGATATTCTATTGTTTTTAAGTCCTACTAGAAATGCGATAGGTCATATAGGTATTGTATCAGAGCCTAACGGTATGCAAAGTAATTTTATACACGCTTCATCAAGTAAGAAAATGCAAGTAATGATTTCGAGCCTAACCCAAAAGGGCTATACTCGTAGGTTCGTTAAAGCTGTTCGCGTTTTATAAATTATACGATTTTGAAAAACTTATTTTTAGAATAAATTACAGCTAATTTGTGTTTATTGGGTATACATTTTGTAAAATAAATAGTATATCTTACCACTTATTAAATTGATACTAAATTACTATGAAAAATAAAATAGATAAAAACTGGATTTTAAAAGCGTGCTTAGAAAATCAGAATGAATTGATTGAGAATTTTAAAAAACGTGAAGCCGAAATAAACGACGCTGCTTTTGGTAATAATGAATCTGCAAGTCAGAGTGAAGACCGTAGAGCGGGAAAATATGAATTACTTAAAGCACTGGGTGATGAACTCGCTTTTGCACAACAAGAACTTGCTTATCTCAACTCGTTAGATGTATCTAATGAATGTACTATTGTTGAGCCAGGAGCAACTGTGGTTACGGAACAATTTGTTTTCTTTATTGGGATATCAAGTGAAAAAATTGAAGTTGATGGAGTAACCGTTATCGGAATTTCTACTAGAGCGCCTATATATGCTAATATGAGAGGGCTAGAAAAAGGTAATACTTTTCAATTCAATGAAACCACTTATGTGATTGAAGATATCTATTAAAAACTTAGGAAATACACAGGCAATATTTTAAGTAACATTAACTGTTTCTTTTGCCATATTTATTCACTTAGCTGGGAATGCTGAAATATAATGGATTAGAGTAGTGATAGCGGCGTTATTTTAAAATTGTGAATATCTATTTTGCTAATTGTGTATTTTTTTTTCTTTAAAATCTATCTTTGACATCCTTAAAAAAATAAATATTATGAGCACAACTTGGTACGAATGCAAGGTAAAATATAGAAAAACGGATGATACTGGAGTACAAAAGGTTACAACTGAACCTTATCTAGTAGACGCTTTATCCTACACAGAAGCTGAAAGTAGAATAAATGAAGAGATGTCAGCTTATATTAGTGAAGAATTTAAAATCACGAATATTAAAGTAGCGAATTATGCTGAAATTCATCCTTTTGAAAACAGCGATCGTTGGTTTAAGTCTAAAGTTTCTTTACTAGCTTATGACGAAGAAAGTGGTAAAGAACGCAAAACAAATATGTATATTCTTTTACAAGCTAATGATGTCAAAGAAGCTTTTGATAATACAACAGCAGTGATGAAAGGTACAATGGGAGATTATAGTATTCCTGCCATTGCAGAATCACCTATCATGGATGTATTTCCATATTTCTCTGGAGAAGAACAAGATTTAGAAAAAATTGAACGTTTTAATATTTTGAAAGCTTCAAAACCTGAAGTAGTTGCTGATGTAGAAGATCACATGGAATTTGTAACTGAAGAGGAAGTCGAAGAGGAAGTTGTTTCTTAAGAATTTTAGACTAAAATAATTAATAAAAAATGCCACTTAAATAATTTATTTAAGTGGCATTTTTTATTACAGTTATGAATTTTAGTCATTAATTTACATCAAAAAACAGTATAAAATAGTCCAACTTAATTTTTATCACATCTGGTGCAGTCAAAATGCAATAGAGGTTCTCGACTCCGCTTGAACTTACAATGGGGCTTTTTATACATAGTATTTATAGTAAATAAAAAGAGAGAACTGTTAGGTTCTCTCTTTTGTATTATAACTTTAATTAAAATAACTATAAATAGTACATTATAAAGTATTAAATGAAATTAGTCTTTAAGTTGAGTAAACTCATCACCAGAAATTTCACCAGATTTAATTTTTTGTAATTCAGCCATTTTTGACTTAATAAAAGCATCAATTTTTGGATTGATTCTTTCAGGAGTTGTTGTACGGTAAGTACCTGATAATACATTGTTATAGTAATAGAAGAAGTTGTAATCAAAATCACTAGCTGATAAATCATAGTTTCCTAAATACCATCCTAAACGTGCTGCTGAACGTCTTTGTGACGGAGTACCGTGGTGACCAGCACTAGTTGTGTTGTTGTCTCCAATTGCGTAAGCAAATTCAAATCCAGGTCCAGCTTGTTCCCATGTAGCGTTATATCCTGAAGGTTTTCTCATGTAGTATCCTGCAAAACCATCTGCTTCTAATTCATTAGGTCTTGCTGTGTTTTCTGGCTTAGATGGCAAATTGTAGGTATATTGCAATTGGTGACCAAATTCATGAGCAAGAATCATAGCAGGTACAATTTGTCCCTTAGCTAAAGCAGCAACGTAAATTGCTTCTCCAAAATAAATTTTCTTTGGATTAGAATACGAAATTGCATTGTAAGTAGAATTAGGACTAGTGTTGTCATGAACCATTTTAAGGGTTACAGCACTCTGTCCAAAAACATTTGCAATTTTAGTGTTTTGAGCATAAATAAAGTTTGTTTGTGTAGTATTGATCATCGTGTTGTTCAAGTAGGCTGTTGAACTCCAGTTACCATCTACGTAACTACATTGTGCGTTAAAATCACTTAAGTGTAAATCAGCTGCTTCTAAAGCTGATGCTGTTTCAGGAATTGTTGTTTCCTCATTGTCGTTACTTGAACAAGCGGCTAATAGCGATAATGAAGCTACTGTGCAGAAAATAGTGTTGATTCTGCTGAATTTAAATTTTTTCATTTTTAATAATTTGGGTTAATTAATAATGTAAACGCAATAATAATTACCATATTGTTATCAAAAAGTTATCAAAGTAATAAATAATGTCAATTATTAACTTTAATATTAGCGATTTCTAGTTTTTGAATTTACTTAATTGTAGACCAAATGCGGGTTTCCACATTTTTTATTTATAGTAAATGGCCTCAAAAAATAAAGTTAAAAAGAGTGTTTTTTTTTATTTTTAATCAAAGAAATCTTGTTTTTAACAAATTTAAAAAAGCTTTTTCTTGTTAAAATTTATAAATAAATCTGGTTAACCAAAATAGGGGCTATTTATTGAAAAATGGAGTTTGAAAAGAGGTTATTTTATTATCGAAAAGCATTTTTTTATAGAAAAAAAAGTAGCATAAAACACGAAAATTTTACGCTACTAATAGATTGTGGAGTAAAGAATATTTTTTAGATCAAAATTTATAACTGTATCCTAGTCTAATGACTTGTGTTTCATAGAAATCATTGCTGATGTAATTAAAACCTTGTCCGTTGATTTCTTTTTTTATAATCATGGTATTCAATAAATCAGTTGCGTTTAAGAATAATTCTCCTTTTCCTTTTTGAATGGTTTTTTTTAGTCCCAGATCTAATGAAAAACGTGCTTTTATTTTTCCTTGCGCAATGATATCAGGTGCTAAATAAATTGCGGTTAATTGTGCATCAAGATTATTAGCAAAACGGAAGCTGTTGTTCACTTTAAGATTTCCTGAAATTATTTCTTGTTGCTCTGCCGAAAAGGTATGTGCTGTGGGGTATTTATTTTCAACAGTAAAAGCATCTATTTGATTGCGATATGCATTTAGATTAATATTTAAAGAATATAATTTTGAAAATTCTTGTGATAAAATGGTTTCTAAGCCTGTATTGTAGCTTTTATCGACATTTTGGAAAGTAGCATAAATCAGTTTGCTAGGAGCTACAGTGCTTGAAATTCTAGTAATAGTACCTGCTGCAAAGCGATGGTAAACGGCATTGTACAAACTTCCTTTTTCCCAAGTAGTTTTGTATCCCAATTCCACCGAATTTGTAAATTGTGGTCGCAAGGCTGGATTTCCAACTTTAATAATTTCAGCGTCGTCATACTTGGGAAAAATCCTAATATCAACTTCATTAGGCCTATCTACGCGTCTATTGTAAAAAACGGATATTTTGTCATTATCATTAATTTTATAAGCCAATCTTAAATTGGGAAAGGGTTGCGTATAGTTATATCCGTCACTTTTATAAACTACATGATCTGGGTTTACATCGTACTGGATTTTGACATATTCAATTCGCAAACCTAATTCGGCTTCCCATTTTTTATTTTCAAAAACATAGTTTCCATATACCGCCGGAATCAATTCCTTGTAAGTTGCCCATCCACCCGCATTACTATCAAGTACAGAATTTTCGCCGGGAATAAATTGCATATTTGTAGGGATGTTTCTATTTCTAAGTTTTATTCCAGTTTCTAATTTCCCATATTTAAAAGGAGCAATGTAATCTAAGTTAAAATCATAGACTTGCTCATCTGAGATTAATTTAAAAGCATCCGTACCTGTAGTAGAGGGAAGGTAGTTGTCATAAAAGTACTTTTCATCTTCTCTATGAAAAGTGTAATTAAAGCCAGCATTTATAAGGCGTCCAGGTTCTTTAAATTTATGTTGGTAACTAGCCGTTGCCATTACAGTTGTTTTTAATTCATCTTCTAAAAACTGCCATAATCTAAGACGTTGTGAATAATCACTATTAAAAAAAGGCTGGTCACCACGATCAATAATTTTTTCGCTGCCAAACATTCCTGAAACAGTAAGCGAATTTTGATCGTTAATAGCATAATCAATCCCTGATTTTAATGTGGTAAAATGGGTGTTTCTGTTGCGTTTTAATTGCGAATTGATAATGTCACCATTTGCATAGTTACGCGTTACAAATTCGTTTTTATTAAGTGTTTCAGTATATAAATAATCTCCTTGAAAGAACACATTTACTTTGTCTTTGCGATAATTAAGGGATACGCTAGGATTTATTTTTGGCGTAAAAGTATATTGTGGTGTTATCGCTGGCAGGTTTTCTTTTCGAACCCATAAAGAACCCAAACCAGTTGTTAAGCCAATTTTTCCATTAAATCCATTTTTTTTATTTTTCTTATAAATGATGTTGATAATTCCAGCATTTCCATTGGCATCATATTTAGCCGACGGATTGTTGATGATTTCAATTCTTTCGATTGCTGATGCTGGAATATTATCTAATCCTGTTGCATTACCAAAACCAGTCAATGCCGTTTGCTTACCATCAATAAGTACAGTTACTTTGTCGTTACCGCGCAACTGTACTTTACCATCTTGAGTAGTTACACTAGGTAAGTTTTGTATAGCCTGTAAAATAGAACCGCCGCTTTGACTAATATTGTCTTTTATAGAAAATGTTTTTTTGTCCATTTTCTCACTGATTTCATTTGTTTTAGTAGTAATGACAACTTCATTAAGTGTGGTTGATGCTGTTGCTATTTCGATAGTTTTTAAATCTAGATAGTCAGTTAGGTTACCAACAAATACGATTTCTTTTTTTGTAGTATAGCCAATATAAGAAACTTCAATAAAGTAATTTCCTGATTTAATTTTAGATAATGAAAACCGTCCTTCTTCATCAGTTACTGTTCCGCTTACAAAGGCATTGTCTTTTTCGGTTTTCAATACTACATTCACATAAGGTAATACGGTGTGGTCAGCTTTGTCTTTAACAATACCTGATAGAGTTACACTTTTGCTTTGAGCAAAAGAATATGACGTTATAATAGTGATAAAAAGTAGCGTATAAAAAAATTTGATTTTCATTCTCTGTGGCATTTTTAGTTTTTAATTTCTTTGATAAACTTTCCGTTACTATCAAAAAGTAAATCCATTTTTTTCATTTCTACCTCATAAACAATAACGCCATCATTATGCGTTATTTTTGCTGCTTCATCTACTTTTAATGTTTTATAATTGGTTTTTACATACTCTAAAACTCCTTGTGGTAATTGAGTTGTTTTAATTTCGACTTCTGATTCAATAATGTTTCCTTGTTGATCAAATAAAACTGAATTATCGATTTCGTTTAGTTCGTAACTGGCTTCAAAGTTGCCGTCTTCTTTATCCCATTTTAGTATTTTAATTTGTGGGTAATTTTTTTGAAATGCTGTTTTTACATCAGCAGGCACTTCTTTTGTTTGAATTTTTTGAGCCAATGCTATTGTTGTAACTAATAGTGCTACGGCAATTAAGGAGGTCTTTTTCATGGTGTATCTTTTTAAGTTATTTAAAATTATACTACAAAGTTGCAAGGAGATTTTGAATTAATTTAGAATCAGTAATAAACCAATAGTTCAGTGTAGTTTAATTTTAAAATGTCACCAAAAAAGAATGATGAGTATCTTGAAAGGTATAAGAAACAGACCAATTATTGCGATCGGCAATTTTCTTGATAATGGCTAAACCTAAACCATTCCCATGATCAGATGGATTTGATTTTGAGAAACGGTTGAATAATTTATCCGTTACTAAGGATTGCGCTTGTCCTGTATTCGAGAATAATAATGAATTGTTGCTTAGCGTTACATTAATTTCTCCGTTGCTTGTATTGTGTTTTATGGCATTAAGAAACAAGTTACTAATAAGTATCTCAGTCAAAACAGGATTAGATTTGGCTACAACTTTTTCGGATAGTTCTAGTGTAATTTTTATGTTTTTGGCTGTTGCTTGTTCCGTGAAAAAGGAAATGTTTTTATGAATGATTTCGTGTAAGTAAATAACCTCCTTGGTATTATAATTGTCATTTTCAATTTTAGAAAGCAAAAGGAGATTTTTATTTAGGCGTGTTAAACGACTAACATTTTCGTTTAAGGAACCGAGCATTTGATATTGCTCAGTACTAAAAACAGCACTCTGAATAAAGCTGTCTATTTTTGCCTGAAAAATAGCTAAAGGGGTTTGGAGTTCGTGAGCTGCATTTTCTATGAATTCCCTTTGGCTGCGGTAAATAGAAGTGTTTCTAACGATTAATTTTTCGATACTATTATTCAAACGATTAAATTCTTCAATATCAGTTGGTACAAAAACAGGAGTTGTTGCTTTGTCAATTTCGAACTTTTCGATTTGCGCTAATGTGTCATTAAACGGTTTCCACAGTCGTTTTGATAATCGTTTTGTAATTACAAATAAGCCAATCAAGAGTGACGTAATAATTGCTAAAAATAAGAATGCGATGCTCTGGACTAAATCTTCAGTTTCTACTAGATTAATTCTGGTAGAGTAGGTGTATGGTTTTCCTGAGATTATAATGGGCGCATTTAATTCGCGATAAGGTTCCATCTCTGAATCTAAAATATCATGGTATGATTGATAAAAAAGACTGTCTTTTTTAGTGTTGTTGTACGCTTCAATTTTATTATTTCGATTGAATTTATTCCAGTTTGGTATATCAGTTATTTTTAAAGTAGGTAATGAATATTTTATAAACTCATTTTTATGCAGCAAGAGTGTTTCATCGATTTCATCAATGTATAATTTTTGGGTACTATAATAAAATAAAGGTGCCGAAACGACCAACAATATTACTGAGAAAAGTAGGTAAGCTCTAGAAGTTTTGTAAAGTAAGTTTTTATTCATTTTGCCATTTATATCCTAATCCATAAACCGTTTTAATATAATCATCACAGCCTGCGTCTTTCAACTTATTTTTTAAATTTTTGATGTGTGCATAAACAAAATCATGATTATCTAACATGTCTGCCATATCTCCTGAAAGGTGTTCAGCAATAGCGCTTTTAGATAATACTTTGTTTAAATTCCCTATAAGATATAAAAGCAAGTCGATTTCTTTTTTAGTAATCTCAACTTTAAGACTATTGACTTTTACCGTTTTAGAAAGTGTGTCAATTTCAATTTCGTTACAAGTTACAAGATTGTTTCCTTGAAAGTTTTTTCGTCTAATTAGGGCTTGAATTCGCACTAATAATTCCGATAAATGAAAAGGTTTTGTGAGGTAATCGTCAGCTCCTAATGTAAAGCCTTCAATTCTTGTTTCTAAAGTTTCCTTAGCCGAAATTATGATTACACCTTCTGTTTTACCTTGTTTTTTCAATTCGGTTAACACATCAAATCCATTACCATCAGGCAAACTAAGGTCAAGTAAAATACAGTCGTAATCGTAATTTGAAATTTTATTTATTGCTGTTTTTGTATTGCCTGCCCATTCACAAACAAAATCGTTACCAGTCAAATAATTTTGAATGCTATTGGCTAGATCTTTTTCGTCTTCAATGAGTAGTAATTTCATAAATACAAAGATAAGCATTCAATTTAGAAGAAATTTAGAATACGTTTTGTAGGCACTTAAGAACGAGTGATTTTTTTTTCTTAGAGCGCTATTAAGTTTACGAGTAGCTATTCATAATGTTATTAACCTTTGGGACCAAACATTCTTTTTGCAGCAGGTTCAATATTAAAATACAGGTTTCTGCAGTCATCTGAGTCTTTAAATTTGACCCCTAAAATATCATGAAAATTACCATTTTTATCTCTTCCTGAATCCATAGAACAAATTCCTTCTTGAAATGCTAACCTTATGATACATTGGCCGTCAGCAGGAGAGAGTGTGAACCAAGATGATTTATAACCTTTTCCGTTTAATGTAGATAATACACAGGTGATAATTAAGTCAAATTTAGCATGGTACAAATTTGATAATGCTTCATTTCCTGTTTGACTTTTTATAAAAGCCATTTCTCTATTTCCTAAAATACTTTTACGATCAATTTATGATACTTTTTACTAATACATTTTATTTGTATTGGCTGATTTTTTTGGGATTTGCTGGATTGCATCCCAGTGTTCTACGATTTTACCTTTGTTGTCAAATCTAAAAAAGTCCATAGTCACATATTGGTCATCGTTAGGCCATATTTGGTGCGTATGAAGTGAAACCAAATCATTCTCGGCTATTACTCGCACAAATTCAATTGTTTTTTGAGGATATTCAATTTGCATTCTCTCAAAATATTCAATAAAACCTTCTATTCCGTTTTTAACTTCAGGATTATGTTGGATATACTCTGAACCCACATATAATTCAGTTGCTTTTCTTGGGTTGCCTTCGTATGCCATCTTATAAAAAGCAATAGCACTTTCTTTCATTTGTTCGATCATAACTCGGGGATTTATTAGTTTGTATATTTATTAATTGAATCTAAGTAAGAAGGAATAGTTTAAAATAAATAATAAAACATATTTCTATAAAATTAGTCCAATTTAAAAAAAGCACATACAATTTTTATAGTATATGTGCTTTTTTAGAATTCTAACTTTTGAAGATCTTAAATACTCTCCACAAATTTTAAAAAGACTTTTTTATGTAATTCAAGATCCATATCTCCAGAAAGTGATGCACGTACAATATAATCTTTGTCGCCTTCCTTAGTTGTTCCTTGAGTAGAAGTTGCGGGAATAGTCCAGTAACATCCTTTTAATTGACCATAGCTTACGCAAAATTTACTTTCATTGGGAATAGCAGTGATCATTAAGTTGATTAACTTCAAGTTCAATTCTCTTTTGTGCGCTTCTTTTTCAGCTGCAGTATTTCCTTTTGTAGGCAAATCTAACGAGAATACAGAAGGAGTAAACCCTTGCTGAGCCAATTCTTCTGAAACAAAATTAATTTTTGCTCCCGGTAAGGAATCGTGGATAAAATTTACAAAATCGCGCGTGTTTTCATACGCAGCACTAATTCGTTGATTCATTGACGGCAACTGCTTGGCTAATATTTCATATTGAAGATCTGTAGCCTCATTATCGCAAAGATCAAGATGTAGAGCAATTTTTTCCATCAAAGCAACTGTTTTTTTGTTTCCTACACAGTAACCAGCAGTACATTTCCCACCACTAGGAAATTTAGATCCACTAGCAAATGAAATTGTTCTAACAGAGGCAAGAATATCCTCCTCACCTAAAAAGTGAACATTAGGACAAAATGTTTGGTCTAAAATAAAAACAGGATCGATAGCAATTGTACCAGTTGCAGTTTTACGTTTTTGACTTAAAACATTTTTTAAATCAGTAAGATTAGGTACTTCTACACGAGGATTTGTTGGAATCTCAGCAATGATGTATGGAATTGCGTCTTCAGTTGCAATTTGGGTCAATACAGTGTCAATACTTTGTACCATATCATTATCGCCATCAACTAATAAATCTACAATTTCAACATTGTCAATACAAGCAGCAACACGTCTCGCTTGATCATTAGTGCCTCCATAACAATTAGGCGGAACGATAATTTTAATTGCTTTCCCTTTGTGGTTTTCAACGGCATCATGAATTAATCCCATTAAAATAGCATACTGAATTGAAAGTCCACTTGAAGCAACAAGTGGCGTTGTACTCGTGTTTGTAATTTTTTTTATAGCCTCTAAAACAGCTTTTTTATCAGCGGTTACATTGCTTTTAATGGCAATAATGGGTTGTTGTGCTACTAATGATTTTAAAGCTGCAAGCGAGTCAGAAGGTGTCATTGCAATAGTTTCTCTACGTCTTACATGCTGGATATCCGAAACGTAACTTTCGTTTTCTTTTCCGTTTACAATTAAAACGCTTCCTAACTGCTCGTACAGACTAATATAAAAATCTACTCCGCTAGGAATAGTAAGGGCACCAAATTGCTTTTCATTTGCAATTAAAACAGTACTGCCATTAAAAGCCTGAATGGTATCAGTATTTTCAATTTTCTTTAAATCAAAATGATAACCATAAATATTCTTCACCACTTCAGCATCAAAGGAAGTGGGTAAATCTCCAGTATAAAGTATTTGGGTATTTTTATGATCTAATAAATTTTTTCTTAAAACGGATAATACAGGAACTGTTTTAGACGAAAAACTAATTACATTATCTGCTTTTAGATCATTTGTTTTAGCAATACCCCATTCTAACACACATGATAAAGGATGTCCTAGTCTAATGTAATCATAAGCAGTAGGTAATTCATTAAGCGCTGTAGTGCTTGAATTTTCATTATTATACAACGCTTCAAACTGATCTAAGAATTGTGTTTTGGCTTGCTTTTCATCGTAAATATCTAGTCGGTGCGTGGTTATGTCCAACCATCCCGTAGGCATATTTGTTATTACGTCTTTTATATAATGTAGTATTTTATTGTCTTTCATAATATTAACTTTAGATAGACCGCAATTTACGTAAATAGATTTATTTATAAGGACTCATAGCCGTTTTATTGGGAAGTTGATGGTGTAGTATTTCAATTTTTTGCGAATTAATTATTTTAATAAAAGGAACCATTTATCCAAGTCCTGTTTTAATTATTTTTAAATAATGCAAGACAAAGAAGTTATATGATCCTCTTTATTCTTAAGACTATAAGTTAAAATAATATTCCCTAATCAAAATAACAAAGCTCATATTATCTTCAATCGGTTCATTTTATACGCTGTGCTAGCTAAAGCAGGAAGATTATAATTGCACTCATTTTTTCTACTCGAGAATAATTAAAATGTAAAATAAGTTTTTACTAATAGTAAAACGTTTAGTTAGTCTGATTATTCTAAGTCATACATTTCTGTAATTTTTTCTGGATGTAAGTAATAATAAAATAGTAAATGATGCAGTGCATCAAAATTATTCTTAAATGTATAATTAGCGTCATCACCACCAAAAGCAAGTCCTGCAACTACTCCTGATTCGTTTGCTGGAATTTCAAATTCAGTCTGGAAATTGTTTTTTGATGAGTTAAGCTCCTCTACATCACGTTTACTAATGCCTATTTTTTCCAAATCTAAACTAACTGAATCCAGGTAAGAAGTGGCGTCATTTAAAATGTCACCGCTGTCTTTTGATCCTTTCAATATTTTAACAAAAGAATTATCCATCATGCGGTAAGTGAAGTCGTCATTATTATGCATTAATTTATAGATCTTACTTATAAAAAAATATCTCATTTCTGATTTTTGAATAGGTGAAACTTTTATTTTATCGATGCAATTTTCTTGTTTTTCGATCCATACCAGAGCAGCTTCTTTTGAATCAATCCAATTGTCGTTATACCATTCCGAAATAACCTTTCCAATCTTAATATTATTTTTTATTGAATCTGACAATTTATTTAGACCCTCAATAGTGGTTGCTTCTGATGATGTATCTACAAAACACTTAAGTCTATTTTCACAATCTAAAGTGTAAGGGAGTATATCCTCTACAGCCAATGCCTTAATTTCAATAGGAGCATCTAGCGTAAAGTTGTTTATATTTTTAAAATAAGCCGCTACATAATTGTTTTTTAAATCCTGTATTGTATGAAAATCATTTAAGTCATTGTACAATATATCGTAAGAATATGCCATTACAGAAACTGTTTGTGCAGTTAAACTATGAGGCATTTTTTGAGCTAACCATTGATACGTTTTAACTTTTGGATTTGAAGTATCATAATCGGTCATTAATACCCATAGTAATCTGATTTCTGGTGCAATAGTTTCATTTTCAAACGAAAAATTATCAGCATATTTACTTTTTAGTGGCGTGTAAAATGCCTCTTGATACATTTTAAAATGACCTGTAGGTTTCTCAGTAAATTCATAATAGGTTGATAACGCATTTATAAGCGCCACCTTTTCTCCTAGAGCTACATCATTGCTGTAAAGTGTATTAGTAAAATCTTTCACAGTTATCCCTTTCTTACTAATAGTCGTGTATTTGTTGTTACCTATCTTTTCATACGCAGTGTAAAAATTTAAACCTGCTAAAAAACTAGAGTCGGCAAATGAAGAAATTGAAAAAAACAGTGAGGCAATAAGAATTAAATTTTTCATTAGTTGTATTGTTTGTGTATTTTGTTTTTAAAGTAATCTATATTCTAATTACGCTTTTACTATTTTATGAATCATTGCTAATATTAGATGATTTTTTCCTCATCAGTTGACAGCGTACAACAGCTATGATTTGTGGCAGTCTTTAAGCCTTTACAAAGCCAATTATAAGAGTACACTTAAATTTTTTTAAATTTTGGCTACTGATCGCTCTCTTAAAATGTCGTCTATCTCCTTTGCTCTTTTACTTTTAGGGGCATTAATCAGTTTGTAAATAAAATATAACGGAATTAAAGTAGCTAATCCCCAAGTGTTTTTTGTTACACTATAAAATATAATTCCCATTAAAATTCCTATGAAGACGCTATTTTGTATGGAAAATGATTTTAATTTTTTAGCTTCTTCTTTTAGTTCAGCATCGCTTAAATTATGAATATCAGTATTGGTCATTTCTTGTGTTTTAGGGTTTGGTTTATTCTAGTGAAGTTGGTAATGTTTCAATTAGTACTTAATTGCTAAGCCAAGTTGTTTATTATTTTCGAACGCTTTTTTATCTAAAGATTTACCGATAATTGCGCCAAGAGCTAAACCAATGGGTAGCCCTAGTCCCAACAGTCCCATATTTCCTAATGCATAGCCAAATGCCACTCCTACTGGCAGACCAATAGCAGTCATTCCTATAATCGTACCTAATGTTACATAGTATTGCTGTGGTACGATTTTAGACTCTTTTTGAATAAGTTTGAGTATTTGAATCTGATTTGTCTTGATCAACTTAGCAAAATCATTTCCTTCTAGAGTAGAGAAATTGATAGCGTCAACATTTTCATTAATTGTAATAATCTCTTTGTTTGACAACGGCTTATTTTTCAATTCTATTAATAATTTTTCAAATTGGTCATACATTTTGCCAGCTTTTGTTTCCTTGGGTAGATCTGGTCTGCTTTTTAAAGTCGTAATATTCATTGTTTTGGTTATTGGTTAGTAATATGGTTTGTTTGTGTATAAATGTGGTTGAAATTCTCTAATAGCATTGCATGTACTTGCGGGCACATGCATTCATCATCTTTAAAAATTACCATACAGAAAGTTTAATAAAATTGTAATTTGTAGTTAATTTCTGTATTCAAATATATAGTTTTTTTCTTTAGATCGAAAATTATAATTCCAGATCAACGGCTAAGCTTTGACAATGGGGCATAAAAAAACGGCACTTAAAAATTATAAGTGCCGTTGTTCTATTTTTGGTAGTAATCGCTATCGAATTGCTTTTGCAAAATCAGCTATTCTTCCAGTACCATTCTCGGTTAAGTGCTGTATAAATGCACTACCTATAATGGCTCCTTTTGCAAATTTCGTTGCTTGATTGAAGGTCTCGGCATTATTGATTCCGAAACCAATTACTTGTGGATTTTTCAAATTCATGTTGGCAATACGTTTGAAATAGTCTTCTTGCGTACTTCCAAAACCAGTTTGTGATCCTGTAACACTTGCCGAACTCACCATATAAATAAATCCATCAGAGACACTATCAATAAACTGAATGCGCTCATCAGATGTTTGTGGTGTAATCAAGAATACATTTAGCAAACCATATTTTTCAAAAATAGCTTTGTATTCATCAGCGTAAACATCAACAGGAAGATCCGGAATAATTAATCCATCCACACCTACTTCTTGACATTTTTTACAAAAGTTCTCTATTCCGTATTGTAACATAGGATTGAAATATCCCATCATTACTAGGGGAATAGAAACTGTTTTTCTAATATCTTTTAACTGGTCAAACAGCACTTGCGTAGTCATTCCGTTGTGTAAAGCTTGGGTAGAACTTGCTTGAATTGTAGGTCCATCAGCAAGTGGATCGCTAAACGGCAAACCAATTTCGATCATGTCTACACCATTTTTTTCTAAGTCTTGTATAATTTGAACCGTATCATTCAAACTAGGATATCCAGCAGAGAAATAAACAGAGAATATCTTTTTATCTTCTTGCAGCTTTTGTTTTATTCTATTCATTGCTATACTAATTAACAGATGCCTTATCTGTGTACTATATTTTTTTACGTTTTGGCGCTAAAGGCCCATGCTACTTCATTTGATTGTAAACGAACTTCAATCCTTTTGTACTGTTTTCCTTCGTAGGTATCTGCGAGTTCTAGTTCATGAACTGAAAGATCATAAACCATCCCTTCAATAATATCATTAGTATTTTCAGTAGGGGCAATGATAGGGTAGGTTTCCATACCAAATTCCTCTTCGATTTTAATTTCTTTTACTTCATATCCTTTCAACGTTTCAGGAGTTCCTTCTAAGAATCTTCCAAAAACGGTTTCCTGAACTTCTTTATCTTTTAATGATCCGTAGGCAAATAATTTTTCCATTTTTTCTTTTTTGAATTTGTGCTATGATTTATTTACTCTCATAGTTTTTATTGCGTTAGGGATAGCAGCGGTATCGCCCAATTTAGAATATAAGGTCCTTAGACCGCTAGTATTCTTATTGGGAATTTAGCGTATAGCCCGGCCTTTTTTTTCTGATTTTTATCAGAGGAAAAAAGGAAACGCCCAAATGTAAAATTAGTGAAAAGTTATCTACAAATTGAAATAATCAATGTAAGTACTCAAATCTTTATCACCACGTCCCGATAGATTGATCACTACGATATCCTCTTTTTTAAATTTCATTTCATCTAGAACAGCAAATGCATGCGCACTTTCAATGGCTGGAATTAACCCTTCTAGTTGAGATAGTTTCAATCCCCAGTCCATTGCTTGTTTATCTGTGATGGAAATAAATTGTGCACGTCCTGAAGCAAATAAATGAGCGTGCATAGGACCTACACCTGGATAATCTAAACCAGCTGAGATAGAATACGGCTCGGTAATTTGTCCATCAGTAGTTTGCATCAATAAGGTTTTACTACCGTGTATTACACCTACTTTTCCTAGGGCTGAAGTAGCAGCACTTTCGCCAGAATCTACTCCGTGTCCAGCGGCTTCTACAGCGATGATATTAACATCTTTTTCATCAAGAAAATGATAATAAGCACCAGCAGCATTAGAACCTCCACCTACACATGCGATTACATAATCGGGGTTTTCACGACCCTCTTTTTCCAGTAATTGCGATTTGATTTCCTTAGAAATAACCGATTGGAAACGTGCTACCATATCAGGATAGGGATGTGGTCCTACTACAGATCCTATGATATAATAGGTATCCACAGGATTGTTGATCCAGTCACGAATGGCTTCGTTTGTAGCATCTTTTAGCGTTTTTGAACCTGAAAGAGCGGGACGAACCTCAGCACCTAGCATTTTCATACGAGCCACGTTTGGCGCCTGACGTTTAATATCAATTTCCCCCATGTACACAATACATTCCATTCCCATAAGTGCACAAACAGTAGCCGTAGCCACACCGTGTTGTCCAGCTCCAGTCTCGGCAATGATGCGTTTTTTACCCAATCTTTTAGCGAGTAATATTTGTCCAATAGTGTTGTTGACTTTGTGCGCACCAGTATGACATAAATCTTCTCTTTTTAAATACACCTTAGTATTGTACATCGCAGACAAACGTTCTGCAAAATACAATGGAGTAGGGCGACCCACATAATCTTTAAGCAAGGCATCAAATTCAGCTTGAAACTCAGGTTCAGCTGTGATTTTTAAATAATTCTGACGCAGTTCTTCTACATTTGGATATAACATTTCTGGAATGTAGGCTCCTCCAAATTCACCGTAATAGCCTTTTTCGTTTACGTTGTATGACATTGTTTTATTTTTTATTGTGGATGATTAAACGTGGAGATACATTGCACTGCATCCCTACTTAATGATATGTTCTTTAATCCAGGTTCTATTTCAAATTTGCTGTTGACGTCTATGGCATGAACGGGCAAATTAGTTTTCAAAATTTCATTTACAGCATCCATTTCGTCAAGACCTATTCCTCCGCTTAAAAAGAAGGGTTTTGATGATGGGTATTGCTGTAGTACTTTCCAATCAAATGTACTTCCGTTACCTCCTGGTAGCTTTCCTTTAGTATCGAATAAAAAGTAATCACAAACCATTTCAAAAGGTTTAAGTACCGCAAAGTCAAAGGTATCTAAAATTGAAAATACTTTTATGATTTCGATCTCCTTTAACAAGGATTTACGTAATTCACCACAAAATTCAACCGACTCCTTACCGTGTAACTGTACTGCTTGTAAATCGTATTGTGCTACTTTTTGAACAATATTTTCAAAAGATTCATTCACAAAAACCCCCGTTTTTTTAATAGACTGAGGTAATTTAGGAATGACACCATCAAAATAACGAGCCGATTTCTCCCAGAAAATAAAGCCCATATAATCGGGTAGGAGTGCTCCCAGCTCGAGGATATTTTCAGGGTATTTCATACCACAGATTTTTATCCCCACCCCGGCTCTCCCCGAAGGGGAGGGAGACTTTGTGCCGTCCATGTTTGGATTTTTCATATCTATTTATTTATCTTAAAAAACTTCGGTAGAAGTTTTTTACTCCTTACTCCTTACTCCTTACTCCTTACTCCTTACTCCTTACTCCTTACTCCTTACTCTTGCCTCTTTCTTCTTTTACATGTCCACAAAAAGAGGAGTTCCCCCTTCGGGGGCTAGGGGGCTAGTTGCTTTATGAATTCCGTTGCTGCTTTTCCAGCATCATCTGTTTTCATAAAGTTTTCCCCTATTAAAAATCCCTTGTAACCATAAGGTTTTAATTCAGTTATCGCTTCGATTGAGCTAATGCCGCTTTCGGATACTTTTACGAATTCATTCGGAATCATGTCTGCTAATTGCTTGCTGAAATCCAAACTCACTTCAAAGGTTTTCAAATTTCTATTATTCACGCCAATCATGTCTAGCGTGGGCATAATCGATTTTTCTAACTCTTCTTGATTGTGCACTTCTAGTAAAACCTCTAACCCTAAACTTTTAGCAAATTCAGATAATGATTTGATTTCGTCTCGCGTTAGTACCGCAGCGATTAGCAAAATCAAATCTGCTCCATGTGCCTTTGCTTCTAGTATTTGGTATTCGTCTACAATAAATTCTTTTCGCAATAGCGGAATATTTACCGAAGCTCTAGCCAATAGTAAATCGTCTAATGATCCACCAAAGTATTTTCCATCTGTTAAAACTGAAATTCCGCAAGCTCCAGCGCTCTCATATCCTTTGACAACTTCTTCCACTGTAAAGCTATGATTGATAACCGACTTAGAAGGAGAACGGCGCTTGTGCTCCGCAATGATTCCAGTGTTGCTGTTTCTTAAACTAGTGCTTAATGAAATAGTCTCTTTCGAAAAAAACACCGAAGCCTCTAATTGCGAAACCGGAATAATGCTTTTTTTGAGAATGACTTCTCTTTTTTTATCTACTATTATTTTATCGAGTATGTTCATGATCTTATTATTTGTTTAAAGTTTAAAGTTTAAAGTTTCAGGTTCCCAGTTTGTGTAACTTGAAACTTGAAACAAAAAAAACTTGAAACTAACTTTTGCTCAACTCCTGTAATTTTGTCAATGCTTTCATTCCTTTTCCTGATAGCAAACTTTCCTTTGCTTGAGCAAAACCATCTAATGGAGTACATCCTGTTACTGTGGCAATTGCCATAGCAGCATTTGCACATACAACATTGTTTTGTGCTTCGGTTCCTTTGCCTGAAAGGATGTCTGTAAACATTTTTGCTGATGCTGCTATTGTTTTTCCACCTTCGATTTCACTTTGCTTTAACTGATTTACATTAAAAGTCTCGTGAGAAAGCATTCCTTCCATACTGTTAGTGATAATCTTCGTTGGGCTTGTTAACGAAATTTCGTCGTATCCATCAAGAGAATGTAAAATGGTAAAATTCACATTGGTATTTTGATATAAGTACGCATACATTCTCGCTAACTCTAGGTTAAAAACCCCTACTAACTGATTCTGTGGGAATGAAGGATTCACCATAGGACCTAGCATGTTGAAGAACGTTTTTACGGCTAGTTCTTTTCGAATAGGACCCACATTTTTCATTGCAGGATGAAACAAAGGAGCGTGTAAAATACAAATTCCAGCTTGATCGATAGATTTTTCAAGGAAGTCAGCATCATTACTGAATTTGATTCCTAAACTTTCCATCACATTACTTGAACCTGAGATTGACGATAGTCCGTAGTTACCATGTTTGGCTACCTTGACACCTGCACCTGCAGTAATAAATGAAGCTAGCGTCGAGATATTGAAAGTATCTTTACCGTCACCACCTGTCCCGCACAAATCGATTGTATCGTAAGCAGATAAATCTACTCGAATGCAAAGCTCTAATAGCGCCTCACGAAAACCGGCCAGTTCCTCAATACTTATGCTACGCATCATGTAAACAGTCACAAAAGCGGCTATTTGACTTGGATTGTAATTTCCATTTGAAATATTAACCAACACGCTTTTTGCTTCTTCTTTTGAAAGCGTTTCGTGATTGATTAGTCTGTTTAATATGTTTTTCATTTTGTTTTTTTGTTATCCTCCCCCGGCCCCCTCTAAAGGAGGGGGTGACTGGATGATTAAACTTTGTCTTTAAGCATTGTTCTTAGACTTTGTCTTTATACTTTATGTTGAAACTTTAACTGCGAACATTTTTTGTAAACTTTGCTTGCAATGTTTTTTAGCAAACTATGACGGTAAATAAGTATCAATTATCTAGTTCCGTTTTGGCTCCCACTCCTTCGGAGGGGGTCGGGGGGAGGATATTTACCCAGTTCTCTAACATTCTTTTTCCGTTTGGTGTTAACACACTTTCTGGGTGAAATTGTACCCCACGTACATCATAGGTTTTATGGCGTAGTGACATTACTTGACCATTCTCATCAAATGAGGTTGCCTCTAGAACATCAGGTAGATTAGCATCTACTACCCATGAGTGGTAACGTCCCACTTCAAATTCGTTACCCAATCCTTCGAATAAAAGTTCGTCATCTACTACTGTTTTAACATTAGTAGCGATGCCGTGGTATACTTTATCTAAGTTAGATAGTGTTCCGCCATATACTTCTCCTATGGCTTGTTGTCCTAAACAAACCCCGAAGATACTTTTTGTAGGTCCGTATTTTTCAATCACAGCTTTCAACAAGCCAGCTTCATCTGGAATTCCTGGGCCTGGAGAAAGTAGTATTTTATCAAAATCAGCAATATCATCTATTGCAAACTCATTGTTTCTATAAACGGTCACTTGGCAGTCTAAATCTTCTAAGTAGTGCACTAGATTGTAAGTGAAACTATCGTAATTGTCTATAACTAGTATTTTCCCCCTAGCCCCCGAAGGGGAAACTGATGCAGAGGATGTATTTGCTTTTGTCATTTTTTGTCTTAATTAAAAATTTTAATTCCCCCTTCGGGGGTTAGGGGATTATATTGTTTCAGCCAAATCTAATGCTGTATTCAATGCTCTTAGCTTGTTGTAGACTTCTTGCATTTCGCTTTCTTCGTCAGAGCTTGCTACAATTCCTGCACCGGCTTGTGAATGGAGTTGGTGGTTTTTACTTAGGAAAGTTCGAATCATAATTGCATGGTTAAAGTTACCTTCAAAATCCATAAATCCGATAGCGCCACCGTAGAAATTGCGGTTTGTTTTTTCATAATCTTCGATCAGTTGCATCGCTCTTACTTTAGGTGCTCCACTTAACGTTCCTGCTGGAAAAGTATCCGCTACGACCTGCATTGTTGTTGCTTTATCGTGTAAATGTCCTGTAACTTTAGAAACTAAGTGAATCACGTGAGAGAAAAACTGCACCTCTCTATAACGCTCTACATTTACATGGTGTCCGTTGCGGCTTAGGTCATTTCGAGCTAAATCAACCAACATGACATGTTCGCTATTTTCTTTTTTGTCTTCAGATAATTGTTTGGCTAAAACAGCATCTTTCTCGTCATCTCCGGTGCGTTTAAAAGTTCCGGCAATAGGATGGATTTCGGCTTTACGATCTTTAACAATAATTTGCGCTTCGGGCGAAGACCCAAAAATTTTAAAATCACCATAATCAAAGAAGAATAGGTAAGGTGAAGGATTGATGCTTCTTAAAGCTCTGTATACGTTAAATTCGTCGCCTTTAAAACCTTGCGTGAAACGACGTGATAAAACCAATTGAAAAACGTCTCCACGGAAACAGTGTTTTTTGGCTAAAGCCACATTGTGCTTGAACTCATCATCTGTAAGGTTAGAGAAACCGTCACCATCCTTTGTAAACTTGTAAGAAGCAATGTTGCGTGATTGCAAGAGTTGTTCTATTTCAGCAAGATTATTAGTGTCTTCATCTAGACTGTGACAAAATAAATAAGCTTCATTTTTAAAGTGATTGATAGCGATGATGTTTTGATAAACGGCGTAATAAACATCAGGAATAGTGTTGCTATTTTCTTTTTTTGCGATTGTTACTTTTTCAAAATAACGAACAGCGTCATAAGATAGGTATCCAAACAAACCGTTGTTTATAAATTTAAAATCGTTCTTCTCTGATGTGAACTCATGAGAGAATTCTTGAATTATTTCAGGAATAGAAGTCTGCTCAGTAATAAAGATCTTTTCGGAAGTTCCGTCAGGATATGATTTTAAAATTGTCTCGTTTTCAATTTTTATAGAGGCTATGGGATTACAACAAATATAGGAGAAGCTGTTGTCTCCGCCGTGATAGTCGCTACTTTCTAGAAGCAAACTATTAGGGAATTTGTCGCGAATTTTAAGGTAAATACTAACAGGCGTAATGGTGTCTGCTAGAATTTGTTTGTATTTAGTATTTAATTTAAATGATTTCAATGCGAATAAATTTTGATGATTTATAATTTATTTAAAAGTATAAAAACGGAAAAAGGCTTGTCGTGATGACAAGCCTTTTATATTTGTATTCAAAAAATACCATAGGTGCTTAGTTCACGACGTTTGACGTAAATTGTTCCACCACCAAGTATTGTTTGTAATTGTTTTCATAAGTCAAAGATAGAAAATATATTTATATGACAATCATATTAAAACAATAAATATTAAAATTTATAAAACTTTAATATCTGTAGAAGCTGTGGAAATAAAAAACCCAACAATTACTTGCTGGGTTTTTTATTATATACTTGAAAAAAGTATTAGAATTTTAAAGCTACAGCCAATTCAAATTCGTCTGAAATAGCTTTGTCACCTATTGAACTAAAGATGCTTGCAGAGTTGTATTTGATATCATATTGAGTTCTGTCTACCATAAATTTAGTAGTTGCAGTGTTTCCGTTTACAGTCATGTCAAAAGAAACTGATTTTGTAATTCCTTTGATTGTTAAATCAGCAACCACAGCATAAACTCCTTTAGATTTAGTTCCAATTTTTTTGAAAACTAAAACTGAAGTTGGGAATTTTTCTGTTCCAAAGAAATCTTCTGATTTCAAGTGACCGTTTAATTTAGCTAGATATTCTCCGGTTAAATCAGTTGCAGTTAATGAAGTCATGTCAGTAGTAAAAGTTCCACCAACTAATTTATCTCCTTTAAATACAAGTGCACCATCTTTTAGGTTTACTGTTCCGCTGTGTTCACCTGTTACTTTTTTAGCTAACCAGTTAATGGTGCTTTTTGCGGCGTCTACTTTTTTTGTTTGTGCTGATACTGTTGCTGTAGCAAAAACTAATACTAATGCTAATGCAATTGATTTTAAATTTTTCATTTGTTTGATTTTAAAATTGATATATAATTATAGTGTAATAAATAAATCCTCGTTTGATTTTCTAACTTTTTTGTAGTGTTGTGTATCGTCCTCATTGTGACGGTATCCCACAGGAGCGATAACTGCTGCATTCAAGTTGAGTTTGTCTAGTCCTAATATCTCATTAAATTGAGCAGCATTAAAACCTTCCATTGGTGTTGCGTCAATATGCAATTCAGCCGCGGCATTTAATAAATTACCCAAAGCTAGGTAAGTTTGTTTTGTAGTCCAAATATTTTTAAACTCTTCAGTCATTCCGCTAACGGCACCTTTCATTAAGTCAGAAAAACCAACTAAAGCATCAGTAGGTATTCCTCTAGTTTCACTAATATTCTTAATGTAAGATTCAATCTCAACATCACCAACATTTGTTTGATTGGCAAAAACAAAAATATGAGAAGCATCCGTAATTTGTGTTTGTCCGTAAGCAGCAGCAATTAACTTGGCTTTTACATCATCGCTTTCGATAATTAAAACTTTGTATAATTGCAAACCATACGAAGAAGCGCTTAAACGAACTGCTTCTTTTAAAAAATTTAAATCAGCAGTACTTATTTTTTTAGTGCTATCGTATTTTTTAGTTGCATAGCGCCAATTTTGTTTGTCAAGTAATGTACTCATAATGTTGTTATTTATTGGTTTCGGTATTTTTCGATTAAAATATTTAATAATTCGAGTTCTTCAGTATTTAAATTCTTTGCAAAATGATTTTCGTGGGCAATTACTTTAGGCTCTAACTGTGTGAGTGCATCAAGTCCTTTTTGAGTAATGGCAACTTCAATTTTTCGTCTATTATCAGGACAAACTTTACGAGTTACAAATTCTTTCAATAACAATTTGTCTACTAACCGAGTTGTATTACTGGTTTTTGCAATCATCCTTTCCTGAATTACAAACATATTAATAGGATTACCATTTTGGCCTCTTAATATTCGCAGCACGTTATATTGCTCGCTAGATAAGTCATAAGGCTTTAATACTTCATTGAATTTTTCAGCGATTATATTTTGAGTATACAACACATTTAATATAATTCTTTTCGAATTAGTAAGTGTTACATTTGTTTTTATAATTTCTTCAATTTTCATATTCCGTATATGTTATTTGTTGGTACAAATGTAACAACTTATTTAGTTGTATATACAAATATTGAGTTATTAATTTGTTAATTTTTTTTTATCGAAAGAAATACAGCCATAAATAATTAAGAATGGCTTTTAAATAAGACTAAGATAAATTTTATACATATCAAAAATAAAAAGAATACTACCTATGTTATAAGGTTACATTTTTATAGCGATGTTTCAAAAATTACTTTTAAGTAAAAAAAGGTAAGGAGAATTAATTTGAAAGTATGTAACTCACTTTTTAAAATAGAGGCTTTAATTTATACTATTCTTAGTAATGGGAGTGATTTACACAATAAATCCTATTTTTATCGTTTTATAATTCAAAATATAAACACTTAACTATGATTTTTAAAGTTACTTTATCAAAAGCATCCCTTTTTACCCTAACCCTTTTAACCCTTTTATCTTGTTCTAAAGATGAAGATGAAGAAAAACAAGTAGACAACTGCTGTGATTTTCCAGTTGAAGGAACTTGCGACAATCCTGAAAATTTTGTTTTTGTAGAGAAAGACAATTTAATAAACGTTGAATTTGAAGATGCGGCATTCACGACGGATTGGGAATTAGTAAAGACAGATAAAAATAGCTCTGGAAAAGGCTATATGGTTTGGAACGGAGCACAGAGTCTAGGAACGCCTGGAAAAGGGTTGACAAAATTTAAAATTAAGGTCAATAATCCAGGGATTTACCGTTTTGTTTGGAGATCAGCGATAAAAACAGGAACATCAGGATCTGACCATAATGATTCTTGGTTGCGATTTAATGATGCTAATGATTTTTATGGAGAAAAAACTTCAGGTAGTATAGTTTATCCTGGTGGATCGGGAAAAACGCCTACTCCTAATGGAACTTCTACTGATGGTTGGTTTAAAATTTATAGAAGCGGAAACGATTTAGATTTTAAATGGCAAGCAAGCACATCTGACAATGATTCTCATAATATTTTTGTAAAATTTACAACTGCAGCTGAATACACAATGGAGGTTTCTGCACGTTCTACGGGACATGCCATAGATAAATTTGTATTGTACAAAGAAAGCGAATACACTCTAGAGCAAGCGACCACATCAACTGTTCTTAGCGAAATTGTTTGTAAATAATTCCCAAACAATAATTTAAATTACTCGTATAATATTACTAATTTTTGCAACGCACTTTGTATAAGTGTCATGTAAAAAAAATGTAATATAATACGAGTTTTTTTTTGCTATTTTTTTAAGGATCTCATTATTAGTTTCGAAGCAATCAAACATCGTTGCTCCGTTTGTGTGCTCTTGATTGTGAGTTTACTTTGCTTCGCTCGCAATGATCTGTGTTTAAAAACAAGCTTTATCTATAAACTTTTCAGAATAATATGTTTGGTTTTTTACTATTGAAAAAGCCTGTTTTAATAATTTATTAGCCAAAGCTATTTTTATAACCCGCTCTGGTTTTCCTTTTTCATTAAGTCGATTATACATTTTGACACAATCAGGATTACATCTTTTCGCAGACCAACTATACAGGTACATTAATTTTCTTATTTGAGACTTTCCCATTTTACAAATATGCCCTTTCCCTCTTACACTTGTACCTGACTGATAGAGCCTTGGGCTAAAACCTACATAAGCAATGAGCTGTTTGTGGTTTTCAAATTTTTCAAAATCATTTGTTATGACTGTTAACATGATCGCTGTCTTAGTTCCTATACCAGGAATACTCTTTAAACGTTCTAAAGTTGATTTGTAAAATTGCTCTGCTTTGACTTCTATTTGTTGTTCTAACTTGGTGCTTTTAGCTTTTAAAAATTTAATTATTGATTTTAAAGTAGTAGCCAAGTCTTTAGATAGTACCCCTGCCGAGGTAAATGCTTCTAATTGCCGTTTACTTTGATTTATCTCCTTTTGAATTAGTTCCAAAGCAGTATAAAGCTGTTTGATTTCAATGATACTTTTTGTTTCAGGTTTCCATTTTTTTAAATCATATTGAGCTCCATACTCTGCGATTGTTTGAGCATCTTTCTTATCTGTTTTAGCTCTATACAGTCTAGTTTGATTATATCTTCTTATTATTAATGGATTTAAAACAGATACATTTATTTGCTTCTTGTAAAAAAATAATGCTAACTGAAGATAATAAGGTCCCGATGCTTCCATAACAATCCAGTCGGTTAAATCTACTTCTTTTAATAACTTGCGAAAACCTTTTTCAGTGTTCTCAAATACAAAATGACACCATTTGGAATCATTTATAAATCCAACATCAAAAGTTTCTTTACTAATGTCGATTCCTATTATTTTACACATAATGAATATTTTATTCGAAAAGCATACTACTTGTTACTTATCAATCCTAAATACAGGCTCAATTGGCCTAATGATCTGTTCAAGTTTTAAATAGAAGGGTAAAGTGACTAACATTGCGAACGGTCTTAATGACAAATGACGAACAACAGTCTTGTTCTTTACCCATTTTACTTTTCTTGGTTAATTGTCTAATTTAATAATTATACAAACATAGGATGATGGTGTAGGTGGTGTTTTGCGTGAGGGATAGCAGTGAAAATCCTTTACGGAACGGAGTGGAGTAAAGATTGAAACGTATAGCCCGACCCCGACAGAACGTAGTGGAGGCGGGGGGGCGCCCAAAAAACAGACATGAAAAAACCCGATAAGCTTGACGCAAATCGGGTTGTTGTTGAGGTGTAACTACCTTAGTCTTTTAATCCTAATTTGGATAGAATAGTTTCTAATAAGCACCATTTTGTAAATCCGGATTGGATTAGGTTAACGCCTATAAATACTGTGAACCACAACCAATTTTGATTGACGTAAACAGATAATAATAGACTGATCAGTATAAACGATCCTACGAGGATTCTAAAAACTTTATTTTTCATAGTGTTGTTGCGAGTGATGAGGAAATTCTTTCTCTAAATAAATTATTAATTTGACTTTTCGATATTCAATACAGCTATTTGAATATGAGAAGCAGTTTTTTGTTCGTTGTTAAATGTATTAACGAGTTCAAAAAAGGAGTCAACTTTTTCCTTTTTTACAAAAGCATAGTAAAGGATGGATTCACTTTCGTTGCTTTCACTTCCAAACCAATTGCTTTCAATTGCCTCTTCGGATAGATCTTTAAATCCGGTTACTGTTTTATAAGTAAAGGTTTTTACATCTGATTGTTTTAGCATTCTTTTTACTTCGCTGTCAAATGATGATATAGCTGTTATAATGAGTAATTTCATAGTGTTTTAGAATTATCCCAATTCCCTCCCTTTTTTGGAGGGAATTGGAGTAGTTAATTATATATCATTTTCTTTTTTAGGTTCTTTCTCCCCTCCTTCGGAGGGGTTGGGGGAGGATTCCCATTTTTTACGCTCTGTGATGTAGTAAATAATAGGCACTACAATTAACGTAAGAATAGTTGAAACGATAGCTCCAAATACTAGCGAAATTGCTAATCCTTGAAACAAAGGGTCAAACAAGATGATAGAAGCTCCTATTACAACAGCTCCTGTTGTCAATAGAATAGGAGAGGTTCTTACTGCTCCAGCCTCGATAATGGCTTGTTTTAATGCTACGCCATCATTCAATCTTATTTCGATAAAATCGATCAGTAAAACAGAATTTCGAACCATAACTCCTGCCAAGGCAATCATACCAATAAAAGAAGTTGCTGTGAAATAAGCGCCTAGCAACCAGTGTCCAAATACAATTCCGATTAACGATAACGGAATAGCCAACATCATTACGATTGGAGTTTTGAAATTTTGGAACCATCCCACGATCAACATGTAGATAATCACAATGGCAACCATAAAAGCAACACCTAAATCACGGAATACTTCTAAAGTAATCTGCCATTCTCCATCCCATTTTACAGTGAAATCGCTTTCGTCTGTGGGTTGTTCCATGTACAATTCATTGACTTTGTACCCTTTTGGAATTTTCATTTTGTCTAGTTTCTCGGTCATTCCAAGAATGGCATAAACAGGACTTTCTAGTGCTCCAGCCATATCAGCCGTAACATAAACCACTCTTTTTTGATCTTTTCTATAAATGGTTTTTTGTAAAGTTCCTTTAACTACTTTTACTAAATCACTTACGGGAATCATATTGCCTTGACTTCCTTTTATTTTCAAGTTCTGAATGTCTTGCAAGCTTGTTTTATCCTTGTCGTCAAGCGAAAGCACAATCCCTACATTATCATTTGAAGTTTCAGCATATAAGTCAGAGACAGGATATTCTTTCAATAAATAAGTCAAATTCCCAACTACTTGTTGCGGTGCAATTCCGTTTAGCATTGCTTTTTCCTTATCCACTTCTAGTTTGTATTCGACTTGATTGTCCTCAACGGTCCAGTCAATATCTACAATGCCATCTGTTTTATGCAAAATGTCTTTTACTTGTTGCGCTACTTTTATTTGATCTTTATAATCAGGACCATAAACCTCAGCAACCAATGTTGACAATACAGGAGGCCCTGGCGGAACTTCAATAATTTTTACATTTGCACCATATTTCTGGGCAATTTTTTGAATATTCGGACGCACTGTTTTGGCAATATCATGACTTTGTAATTTTCGATCCTCTTTGTGCAACAAATTCACTTGGATATCTGCCATATTACTTCCTCCACGCAAATCATAATGGCGTACCAATCCGTTAAAGGTAATTGGCGCCGATGTTCCTATGTAGTTTTGGTAATCAACCACCTCTGGAATGGTAGTCAAATATTGTGCAATCTCTTTAGTTACTGCGGCAGTTCGCTCTAGCGTAGTACCTTCGGGCATATCAATTACTACTTGGAACTCGTTTTTATTATCAAAAGGTAACATTTTTACCAAAACGGCTTTACCAAAAAACATTCCAACAGAACCTATTAAAAGTAGTACGGTAATTCCAACAAGAATTCTTCTTCGGGCACTACTCTCTAGCAATGGGCGCTCAATTTTGTTGTATATTTTGTAAATAAAATTGGTTTCAAGACCTTCGGCATGTTTGTGCTCTTGATCGTCTTTTTCTTGCAATAAATGATATCCTAAATAAGGCGTCACCGTTAAGGCAACAAAAAGTGATAATATCATTGCAATCGATGCTCCAATTGGCATTGGGCTCATATAAGGGCCCATCATTCCAGATACAAATGCCATTGGTAAAATAGCGGCAATTACGGTAAATGTGGCTAAAATCGTTGGGTTTCCTACTTCGTTTATCGCATAAATAGCGGCTTGTTTAAACGGGAGTCGCTTCATCTTAAAATGCCTGTGCATATTCTCGGCAATAATAATACTATCATCCACGACAATACCTACCACAAATACCAAAGCAAAAAGCGTGATACGGTTCAGGGTGTAATCCAGCATATAATAACTGAACAATGTCAATGCAAATGTTAACGGAACCGAGAAGAACACGACCAATCCACCGCGCCATCCCATAGCAAACATTACCAAAATAGTTACCGCCAAAATAGCAATTCCTAAGTGCAGCAATAATTCGCCTACTTTGTCTGAGGCTGTTTCTCCATAATTACGAGTTACCTCAACATGCACATCATTCGGAATCAAATTGGATTTTAAATGGCCTACTTTTTCAATAATTTTCTCCGAGATTTTCATTGCATCGGCACCTTTTACTTTACCTACAGATATCGTAACGGCAGGATATTCAGATGGATCTGCTTTGTATTCATTGTTGGCTTTTCCGTATCCAAAAGAGACATAGTTGCTAGCTGTTGAAGGTCCGTCTTCAATTTTAGCTACTTGTTTTAGGTACACAGGTAAATTTTTGTTAACCCCAACCACTAGATTTTCAACATCATCTGCTGAGGTTAAAAATTTACCTGTTGTAATCAAATATTCTTGGTCTTGATTGACAAAACTACCTGATTGTGAGCTACCATTATTGGCTTGAATCATTTGCATAATACCTAGGGCATCCACACCGTTTTCGGCCATTTTATCTTTGTCTAGAACCACTTTTAAGGTTCTGCTACGTCCACCAATTTCTTTAGTGATGGCAACATCTTTTACTTTTTCAATTTCCGATGTTACTTCCTCGGCAATCTGGCGCAATTGAAAATCGTCCATTTTTTCGCTCCAAAGCGTAATACCCAACATCGGCACATCGTCAATAGAACGTGTTTTTACCATCGGTTTGTACACTCCTTTTGGGAACATATCTTCGTGCTTTGCTAGTTCGTCATATAACTTTACATACGAGCGCTCCACATCCTGACCAACATAAAACTGAACAATAAGCATCGCTTGACCGTTCATAGCCATTGTATGCACGTGCTCAACCCCTTTAATATTCGAAATAATTTTCTCTAGCGGTTTGGCCACACGACTTTCAACTTCCGTAGGGCTCGCTCCTGGATACCCCACCATGACGTCAGCCATTGGCACATTAATTTGTGGCTCTTCTTCTCTTGGAATCAGAAAAGAACTATAAACCCCAATGATCATCAAACCCACCATCATCAAAATAGTTAGTTTTGAATTGATGAAAAAATTGGCAATTTTACCTGAAATTCCTTCTTGCATAATATTTTATTTATTTGGGCGTGACCCTCTCAAAAGGTCGGGTCGGGCTATTCGTTGCAATCTTTATGTTTTTAAAGAAAAAACATAAAGGATTTCCACTGCTATCCCTCACGCAGTATTAAGAACTATTTTTTACTGAACACTAATTACTGAATACTAACTTTTGCACCATTAAACAATTTTCCTTCAGCCGAAACAATGTATTGTTCATTTGCAGCCAATCCAGAAAGTACTTCGACTTGATTCCCAAAAGTTTTACCAATACGCAACCATCTTAATATGGCAATGCTATCGTTACCTATCACATATAATCCAGTAAGTTGTCCTTGTTTTATCAAAGCCGTTTCTGGAATCAACATTACATCACTTTTAGAGGCGTTTTGTTGTTTTTCGATTGGAAATTGAACGTTTACAAACATGCCTGATAATACCGAGGCATCTGCTTTGTCCAAATTAATTTTAACTAAATACTGTCCACCAGTATTCTTGGCAGATATGCTTACTTCGCTTACTTTCCCGGTAAGTTGGTCGTTACTCGATTTGACCAAAACAGTAACAGGCATCCCTTTTTTGATTGCTGTAATATCACTTTCAGATACCATTGCCGTCACTTGTAGTTTTGATGCCCCTTCAATACTTACTAAAGGCATTCCTGGATTGGCCATATCACCTTCCTTAACAAAAGTACTGGTTACCACGCCCGAAAACGGAGCCGTAATGTTGGAGTATTTAAACTGTGCTACGACTTCATTTCGCATTTGTCTGGCGCCTTCCAATCCTGCTTTTGCCATTTCGTATCGAGCGGTCATATCATCCAATTCTTTTTGTGATGCACTTTGCTGCTTGAACAAATTCATAAAACGATCGTAATCTTTTTTAGCATTATTATATCCAGCCGTTGCTTGTAAAATACTTGCGTCAACTTGTGCTTTTTTGGCTAGCAAATCGGTATTATTGATACTTACCAGCGTTTGTCCAGCGGCTACTTTTTGTCCTACAATAACATTTACTTTGGTAACATATCCCATCATTCTAGTGCTTAAATTAGCACTGTTTTCTGCTTCGATTTTTCCGCTAGCACTTACAAACGGACTGTTATCATTTTCAGAAACACCACTTACTTTTACTGCAATGGCAGGCAATTCGGTTACTGGTTCTTTCTTTTCACCATTGCAAGAAGTTAAGGTCGAAATCGCTACGGCTATAATTGGTATAAATATTTTTTTCATTTGTATGATTTAAGAGGTTTGCTTTGATTTTTTTGTAAACACATAGAGACATAGTTTTTACACTTTTAATTTAGAAGCCATGCTTTCGGATAGTTCCACATAGCTATGTGAAAATAAAATGCCTATGAAAGTCTTTGCAATGTGTTTTTCTATGATTCTATGTGTTTCAATTTTTTGTTTATGCTGTTTATTTTGTTAAAAACTGTAAATATTGTTGGGTGAAATTGTATTCAAAAACCGCTTGCAAAAAGTCTAATTCCTTTTTGAACATTTGTGTTTCTGTTTGTAATAAGTCGGTTGTTTTTTCTAACCCTTGAGTAAAACGGTTACTTCTTATTCTGTACGCTTCTTGTGATTGTTCTAGATCCAATTGGGCAAGATTCACTTTATTCTCAGCATCTTTTATCTGACGATTGGTTTTGTTTAACTCCAATTGGCTTTTGGCCTTGTATTGTTGGGTTTCAATTTCGGCTTTCTGAAAATCAGCTTTTGCTTTTTCCATTTTTCCTATCGATTTAAAACCATCAAAAACATTCCATGACAATTGCGCACCTAATGTATATCCTTTGGCAGCGGTTCCAAATAAGGAGTCATCATACAATTCGTAACTACCAAAAGCATTTAATCTTGGTAAGAAATTCATTTTGCTAGACAACATCATTTTTTGATAAGCTGTAGTCGATAAATTCATGGCTTGAATATCTTTTCGATTTTCAGAAAGAGTTGTTGCATTGCTTTCAATCGTAATGCTATTTTCTAATTCTTCTGTTGGTTTGTATATTTTGTCTCCAATATTTTCGTTTAGTAAAAAAGCCAAATAATCAGAAGCGTTTTGAATGTTACTCTTAGCATATTGCAATTGATTTTTTACTTCATTTACACGCACTTGAACCGACAATAAATCTGTTTTTTGCAGCATTCCTTGTTTGTAATAGTTTTCTATTAATTTCAAGTTAGCATCGGCAGTAGTATTTGCTTTTTCTAAAACCGAAACTGCTTTGTAAGCCAGTTGCAATTCCATAAATGATTTATTTACTTCTAGCTCAAGGTATTCTTTGGTGCGCTCCGTTTGTAATGCAAAAGCATTCATTTTAGCCTTAGCTGCTTGACGACCATAAATTCCATCTACATTAATTAAAGGTTGTAGAATCTCAAATTTGGTAGCAAAATTTTGAATACGATTTGGATTGTTCAATAAATTCGGATCAAAATCGGAAGCGGTCAAAATTTCTTGATTCAGTTTAGATCCAAAAGCCATTAAAGGATTTGTAGTAGTAATCGCAGTATGTGAGGCGGTAATATTCGGTAAGAAAATAGCATTCGATTGTCTGTAATCGGCTTGTGCCGATTTAAACTCTTGGTTTGCAATTTTAATTTGTAAATTTTTTTCAGTCACTTTTTGCGAAAGCTCACTTTTAGAAATAGCCAACGTTTCTTGACCATAACTGTAAGTCGATATCGAAATTGTTCCTACTAGTACTATTAAATTTATTTTCTTCATCATTTTTATTTCTAATTATTACACAAAGATAATTTTGCAATAAGGGCTCCACAGTAACAATAGTCACACTTGGTAAATAAAATAGTAAAGCATTTCAGAATAGGCTCTAAAATGCTTTTGGGTAGTTCTGCTGTATAAGACATTGACAGTATAAATGTAATTAGTGGTAATAGAGGTAAGTACCAGAGAACTATTATTGATTTTAGTAACTAATATTGTTTTTATAAATAATGATATAAAACGATTTGTTTTACAGATCATAGTAATTTATAGCTATTGTTTGAGTAAAATAGGCAGCACACTATTTTTTTTTTTGAAAAGAGCTCATGCATTTATTATTATATTTTGCTATATTTAACCTAAGTATAACTAGTTTGTCATTTATGAGTTCAACCTTTTCTAAACTTAGTCACGAGGAGCTTCTTAAAATTGTAAAAAATCAAGAGGAAGAATTACTGCGTTTGCAAGAAAAAAATAAATTAAAAAATAATTTTGACCGTTATTTTGAAGAGTCAAATGATTTGATTTGTATGGCAGGAATTGACGGCTATTATAAGGAAGTTAATCCTACGTTTAAAAAAATATTAGGATACAGTAAACACGAGGTTGAAAACAAAAAGATAATTGATTTTATTCATCCTGATGATATCGATGAATCAATACAGGAGTTATCAGGAATGACATCAGGTAAAATTGCTAAAAACTTTGAAAACAGACTAATCACTAAAACGGGTGAAGTTGTAATTATTCAATGGTCTAGTTTTGAAAGTACTTCACGTGAAATATTTTATGCAATAGGTAGAGATGTTACAGATTTAAAAAAGGCAACTGAGCAATTAGAAAAAAGCGAAAATTTATTAAATAGTGCCCAGCAAATTGCTAAAATGGGTTCTTGGGAATTAAGTCTAGATTCAAATCAATTATTGTGGTCTGATGAAATGTATGCCATTTATGAAATAGAAAAAATTGCAAATCAGGATCTCTTTGGACTTTACCAAAAAAAATTAAAACCCGATCAAATTTTACTTTTTAAAGATAAGATAGAACAAATAAAAAAGGATCAACTGCCATTTGAACTTGATTATGAATTGTTTTTAAGGCATACCACAAAATGTATCAATGTTAAAGTAGTTGCTGTTTTTGATAAAAAAGGAAAATTTATTGCGATTAGAGGAAATACTCAAGATATAACTGAAAAGAGAAAAACTCAAGAAAAACTTAAAGAGAAAAAAAATAGAGAAGTTGCTTTAAAACTCAAACTTGCTGAAGAGGAAGGTAACTCAAAATTTAGAGAATATATTGAGAATGCTCCTGATTCAGTTTTTGTAGTTGATAATGATGGCTATTATTTAGAAGTTAATAAAGCGGCTTGTATAAGTACTGGTTTTACTAAAGAAGAACTATTAAAAAAACGATTTGGAGACTTGACAAACCCTGAAGAACAAAATGATTTAATTCATTCTTTTCTTGCAAATATTTCTGTGAACGGAGTAGCAAAGTCAGAAGTTAGAGGCAAAAATAAAAACGGAGAATACCGCTGGAGGGCTATTGAAGCCGTAAGAATTTCAGAAAATAGAATTTTAGGCTTCGCCAAAGATATTACCATTAATAAAGAAAATCAAGATCTTATTAATTCTATACTTGATAGAATTACAGATGCCTTTGTAGCGCTCGATAACAACTGGTGCTATACGTATATGAATAAAAAAGCAGGTGAAATGCTACAGCGTAATCCTGTTGATATGATTGGAAAGTGCATTTGGACAGAATTTCCTGAAATTGTTGATTCAGAGCTATATTCAGCGTTTCATAATACGTTAAAAAGTCAGCAATATTCCTGTTTTCAATATTTACATAATGATAAGTATTGGATAGAGAACCAAATTTATCCATCCAAAGATGGAATATCAAACTTCTTTAGAGATATAACGGCTAAGAAAGCAGCAGAAAATGAACTTCAGGTGAGCGAAAAACGTTTTCGAGCCTTAGTTGAACACAATGAAGGTATCATTACTGTTGTTGATGAAAAATTAAATGTTCTATTCCGTAGCCCATCTTCAGAAAGGATTACTGGCTATACCGATGAAGAGTTTAGCGTTATTCCTGATGAGGATTATTTTCACCCTGATTATTTAGATTATATACAGGGCAATATAAAAGAAGCTGTTGCAAATCCTGGAAAAATAATTCCAGCTTTGTTCCAAGTAAAACATAAAAAAGGGCATTATATCTGGCTGGAAGGAGTTATTAGTAATAGATTTCATGACAGCACTGTAGAGGGGATTATTGCCAATTTTAGAGATGTAACTGATAAAGTAATTTCGGATACAATTTTAAAAAAAGAACGTGATGTTTTTGCTAAAATAGCTGCTACCTCTCCTGGTTTAATCTACTCTATGCGTCAAAATTTAGATGGTTCTTTAAGCTATCCTTATGCTAGTGAGTCAATTAAAGCTATTTATGGTTTTAGTTTTGATGATATAAAAGAGGACTCTAGTAAAATGTTTGATTTAATACACCCTGATGATGTTGAAAATGTTATAGAGAAAATCAGAATTACAAAAAGTACTTTTGTACCACTAAAAGTGGTTTACCGTTACATTCATCCCACAAAAGGGCTTGTTTGGCATGAAGTAAATTCATTGCCCGTTCTTGAACCTGAAGGAACTGTAATTTGTCATGGTATTGTTACTGATATCACGGATAGAATTGTTGCTGAACAAAAAATCATTAAGAATAACCGACTCTACTTGTTTATTAGTCAAATTAACCAAATGATTGTTAGAACAACAGATGAGGAAACCTTGTTTAAAGAGGCTTGCAAAATTGCTATTGATTTTGGTAAATTTAAAATGGTTTGGATTGGAAAAATAATTAAAACTACTGGAAAAGTAAAACCAGTGATGATGGCTGGTGATGATTTAGGTTATATTGAGTTACTTGAAAAAATTCTAATCGATGATATTGGGGCTCGAGGACCAGTAGGTACTGTCATAAATGATGGTAATTATGTAGTTTGTAATGATATTCAAAATGATGAAGTCATGCAACCTTGGAAAGAAGATGCTTTAAAACGTGGATACAACTCCATGATGTCATTGCCTATAAAAAAGTTTGGAAAAATTGTAGGTGTATTTAATTTTTACTCGAATGAGAAACAATTTTTCGATTCAGAAGAAATTAAATTGCTGGAAGAAGCCACTGGAGATGTTGCTTTTGCATTAGAAGTAATTGAAAAAGACATAAAAAGTAAAAAAGTAGAAGAAGCTATTTTTCAAAGCGAAAAAAGATACCATACCCTTACAGAGGCCTCACCTGTTGGAATTTTTCGTACTGATGTTTCGGGACTAACTACTTATGTAAATCCTAGTTGGACACAAATTTCAGGATATCCTTATGAGCAAGCTTTAGGGTATGGTTGGCTTGATACCGTTCATGAGGACGATAGAAAAGCAATGATAAGTTCTTGGGAAATTGCTAATAATAAACAAGAAAAATCATTTTCGGAATATCGTTTTGTAAGGCCTGATGGAACAATTAGATGGGTAATGGGGCAAGCAATTCCTGAAAAAGATAAAAATGACGAGGTTGTAGGTTACATAGGTACTATCACTGATATTACAGAGCGTAAAATTGCCGAAGAAGGTACTAAAAAAGCCAATGAGCGATTTGAAATGATTTCATCAGCAACAAATGATGCGATATTCGAATTGGATTTTGTTACAGGTAAAAATTGGCACAATCAAGTGTCCTACGATAATTTGAACTCTTATAATAAAAATTTAACCACTGAGGAGAATAAAGCTTTGTGGAGATCTAAGTTGCATCCTGATGACAAGGATAGAATCATAAAGAGTATTGAAGAATGTTACTTAAGTAGTTCTAATTCTTGGTCAAATGAATTCCGTTTTAAAAAAGCAAATGGTAGTTATGGTTATTTTTATGAACGTGCTGTAATTGTACGAGATGAAAAAGGAAAGCCAACACGTTTTATAGGATCAATGCTGGACGTAACTGATCTTAAAAAAGCAGAATTGGAATTTAAAAATATTAATAAAAAACTTGAAGGTATTCTTAACGCTATTCCTGATTTACTTTTTGAAGTAGGAATTGACGGGTATTTTTACAATTTCCACTCGCACCATTCAAGTATGTTAATCATGCCAGCTGAGGATTTTATTGGAAAGAAATTTGAAGATATTTTACCACCTAATGTTACAGCAGTAAGTTTGTCTGCTCTAGAGGAAGCTTCTAAAAAAGGTTTTTCAACTGGAAAGCAATATACTCTTGAACTTCCTGATGGTACACACTGGTTTGAACTATCAGTTGCTCCCATGAAAGTAAATGAAAATGGGGATACGCATTTTATATGTTTGTCTCGAGATATTACTAATGCTAAAAAAGGAGACTTTGCTCTTGAAAAAAGTGAAGAACGTTATAGAGGTTTACTAAATAATTTAGATGCTGGAATTATTGTGCATGCTGCTGATGCTTCGGTAATTATGAGTAATAAAAAAGCTTCTGAAATATTAGGTTTGAATTTAAAAAATATTCTTGAAAAGAAAAAAAATAGTAGCTTATGGGAATTTCTAGATGATCAAGGATCAGTTATTAAAGAAGCAGATTATCCCATACGTATAATTTTGAATACCATTAAACCCATAAAAAACGTTGTAATAGGCATTTACAAGTCTGAACATAAAAACACAAAATGGGTTTTAGTTAATGGCTATCCTATGTTGAATAGCAAAGGTGAAATTGTTGAGGTTGTAATAAGTTTTATTGATATTACAGAGCGCAAGAAAATGGAAATTCAGATTCAGAAATCCAAAGAGCAAGCGGAGTCAGCTAATAAAGCCAAAACAGATTTCTTAGCGAATATGAGTCATGAAATACGTACACCATTGAATGGAATTATTGGGTTTACACATTTATTGATGCAGTCTAATTTAAAAATGAACCAGTTTGAATACATGTCAACGGTAAATGAGTCGGCTAAATCATTAATGCAAATTGTAAATGATGTACTCGATTTTTCTAAAATTGAATCTGGAAAATTAGAATTAGACATAGAAAAAGTCAATTTAATTGCACTCAATAATCAAGTAATTGATTTGTTTAAACACCAAGCAACTTCAAAAAATATAAAACTTAAATTAAACATAGCTAAAAATGTCCCCGAATATATTTTGGCTGATGCAGTGCGATTAAAACAAATATTAGTCAATTTATTGAGTAATGCTTTAAAATTTACTAGTGAAGGAACTATAAAGCTTAAAGTAGCTGCTATAACTGAAATTAATAATAATTTTTGTAAAATTAAATTTTCAGTAAAAGACACAGGAATAGGAATCAAGAAAGACAATAAAAAAAGAATATTTAAATCCTTTGTTCAAGAGGATACCTCTACGAGCAGAAAATTTGGAGGTACTGGACTTGGTTTAACCATTTCTAATCAATTGCTAGCATTAATGAACAGTACACTAAAATTAGATAGTAATTATGGAGAAGGAAGTGAGTTTTTCTTCACGATAAAATTTCAAAAAGCAGTTGTAAAAGAATACGAAAAACTACCTGAGATAGCACATGAAGTTATTCCTAATAAGGAACCTCTCAAGATCTTGAGTTTTAAAAATGTACTGATCGTTGAGGATAATAAAATAAACATGCTCTTAGCAAAAACGCTAATGAAGCGAATTTTACCTAATGCAACCATATATGAAGCCTATGATGGTAATGAAGCCGTGGAACAGTTTAAAAATTTGCCTCTAGATATTATTTTTATGGATGTACAAATGCCTAATAAAAATGGTTACGAAGCAACAATTGAGATTAGAGCAATGGACAAACACCAAGACATTCCTATAATAGCCATTACAGCAGGAATATTAATAGGTGAAAAAGAGAAATGCTTTGAATCAGGAATGAACGATTATTTACCTAAACCTATTAATATTCCAGATCTAGAAAATATTACTAGAAAATGGATTAATGATTAGTAATATTTAAAACAAGTAATAAGCACTAGCCTAGTAATTTTATAAATTAAAAAAGCCGCTCCTGTTAGCATGTTAATCGCTTCTATGGAGTAGCTTTTTTGTTTTATATTTAGGCTTTCGTCAAAGTCAAACTGTTCTAGTTCGTTTTTTTATAACTCCAAACTGCAAAAGCATTTAGCACAAATGCGTAGCCCAGTATTATAAAAAATTGTCTTGATATATCTGAGAAATTGGCTCCTTTGAGTAAAACCATTCTAATAATTTCTACAAAATAGCGAATAGGGTTAAACAACGTGATCTTTTGTGCCCAGTTAGGCATGCTTTCTATAGGAGTGAACAATCCGCTCATTAAGATGAAAATAACCGTAAAAAACCAAGCAATGAACATCGCTTGTTGTTGGGTTTCGGTGTGGTTAGAAATAAATAAACCTATTCCCAATATAACCAACAAATATACAGAAGTAAACAAATAAATTAGTCCTAAATTCCCTAGCATAGGAATGTTGAAAACGGCTTTAGAAATAATAAGACCCACCGTTAAAATAAACAATCCCAATACCCAAAACGGAAATAACTTACCAATAATAAACTGGTATTTCTTGATGGGAGTGACATTAATTTGCTCGAGTGTTCCCATCTCTTTCTCGCGTACAATATTCATAGCCGATAGAAAAAGCGTTAGCATAGTTACCAGTAATACTAAAATTCCCGGCACCATATACGTTTTGTAATTTAAAGTGTTGTTGTACCAGAAAGACGGAATACTAATAATGCTTTGTGGTTGTACTACTGTTCCATCAATAAATTGCATTCCTTGCGTTTGTATGTTTTTATTGAAATTGCTAATTAATTGTGTGATGTAAACATTAGCTACTCCTGCTGCTGCGCCGTCAATGGCATTAATACTAACGGAGAGATTTGTTTTTTTATTGATTAATAAGTCGCGTTCAAAATGGTTTGGAATTTCAAGAAGTACATCTATATTCCCTTTTTGCATGGCAGCTGTAGCTTCTTTATGTGAAGAAAAATTTTCAACTACATTGAAGTAATTGGAAGCTTCAAAACTACCTACTAATTCTCTAGAAACAGCGGAATGATCGCTGTCAATGTAACAGAACTTGATATTTTTTACTTCAAAACTAGCAGCATTAGATAGGATTAATAGTTGTATTAATGGCAATACAAACAGTATAGGTAACATGCCTTTATTTCTAAATATTTGTTTGAATTCCTTCTGGATGATGAATGCTATTGTTTTCATAGATAGTTCTTGTTTGTATAGCCCTGATGGAAGTGGAAATCCTTTTGTCTCGTTTCTTAACGAGGCAAAAGATTGTAACGTACAGCAGGATAAAGCTCCTAAAACCAAAATTAATTGGGTTTAAATTACTCTAATCTTATTTTGTAATTTTTAATACTCAAGCCTATAAAAAGTACGGACATTGCTATGAGAATAAGGATTTCTTTCCAAATTATAGAGAACGTTGCTCCTTTAAGCATAATGGCTTTTATGATTATGATAAACCATTTAGCAGGGATGATATTGCTGATGATTTGTAAGGGTAGGGGCATACTCGAAATAGGAAATATAAATCCTGAGAGGATGATTACAGGCAGCATAAGCCCCATTAATGAAATCATCATGGCCATTTGTTGCGAACTGGATATTGTTGAAATTAAAATCCCTAATGATAAGGCAGTAATGATGAATAATACAGTAACGAATGCCAGTAAAAACAGGTTGCCTTGAAACGGCATTTTGAAAACAAAAAAGCCTAACAGTAAGATTACAACAGCGTTAATGATGGATAAAAAGATATATGGAAATACTTTACCAATAATAACTTGATAGGGTTTCATAGGTGATACTAAAAGTACTTCCATGGTTCCTAATTCTTTTTCTCTAGTGATGGATATGGAGGTCATCATTGCAGAAACCAACATTAAAATCACTGTCATTACTCCTGGTACAAAGGTAAATACACTTTTAAGTTCAGGGTTGTAATACAACTGTGTTTGGGTTTGTATCTGGTAAGTAGGTTTGTTTAAGGTATTGACTTGCTGGATGTGATTTTGTAAAATAGCATTTGTATAATTAGTGATTGTATTGGCTATATTAGGGTCAGTTGCATCAGTGATTATTTGGACTTTAGCCTGTTTTTGTGTTTGTAAATTTTTTATAAAGTCGTTCTCGAAAACCAAAACAGCTTTTACTTTTCCTTTTTTGAAAATTGCCTCTATTTGGTTCTCATTAGTAATTTCTTGCTCTAAATTAAAATATTTAGAAGCATTGATTTTACTGATGATTTTTTGAGTTTCCGAATCTTTTGAATGGTCTAAAATAGCAATATTTACATTATTGATTTCGTTAGTAATCGCAAACCCAAAAAGCATTATTTGCGCAATAGGCATCCCAAATAAGATAAACATAGTACGTTTATCACGAAAAATGTGATAGAATTCCTTAGTAACAAAACCGATAAATCTTTTCATTATGCTTTATTTAAATGTAAAGTTAGCAAAGGAGTTTTTAAACTGATTCCCTTTTACACCTCTCTAATTCCTACTATTCTATATTTCGAGCCAGTTTTAAAAAAACGTCATTCATAGAAGCTACTTTGTATTTTTCTTTTAAATTTTTTGGGGTATCGAGTGCTTCAATTTGTCCTTCGACCATGATGGAAACTCGATCACAATATTCGGCTTCGTCCATGTAGTGCGTGGTAACAAATAGGGTTGTTCCTTTGTTTGCCTGTTCATAAATCAGTTCCCAAAACTGTCTTCGAGTAATAGGATCGACGCCGCCGGTGGGCTCGTCTAGAAATACGATTTTTGGTTCGTGCAGTAAAGCAACTGAAAAGGATAGTTTTTGTCTCCAACCTAGTGGCAAGTCCCTAACTAGTTTGTCTACCATTTCTTCGAGTTGTAACTCTTGTACCAGTTGTTTCGTTTTTTCTTTAATCTTTGCTTTGGATAAACCGTAAATTCCACCAAAAAAAGTAATGTTTTCTCTAATTGTTAAATCGTCATACATAGAAAATTTCTGACTCATATAACCAATGCTTTTCTTGACCATTTCAGTATTGGTTTTTACATTAAAGCCAGCAACAATTGCCTCACCTGAACTAGGTTTAGAAATCCCAATGAGCATTTTCATAGCCGTAGTTTTTCCAGCACCATTTGCGCCAAGAAAACCAAAAATCTCCCCCTTATACACCTCAAATGTGATGTTGTTTACGGCCTTAAAATCACCAAATACCTTGCTGAGATTTTTTACTTCTATTATTTTTTCCTGCTTCATGATTGTAAATTTACAGCGGTTAAATCCATAAAAACATCTTCAATTGTATTTTTTGCAACTTTGATTTCTATTTCCAGATGATTTTGTGATTCTAGATAAATTTGTAATTCGTCAGGATTAAAATCAGTGCTTTTATCAATATAATGAAGATATTCTCCAAAGGCATAAACACTATACTGACTTGGATATTTCTTTAAATCGACAATTAATTGATGGGTATTTTTAGCCCGAATATCATAGATCGTTTTATCATAATTCTTAATGATGTTTTCAGGAGCATCGATTTTTAAAATTTTCCCTTTTTGGATCAAGGCAATTCGGTCACATAAAGTAGCTTCATCCATGTATGGCGTAGAAACTAAGATAGTTATTCCTTTTTGCTGCAAGCGCTTGAGCATTTGCCAAAATTCTTTTCTTGAAACAGGGTCAACACCTGTAGTGGGTTCGTCTAAGAATAATACAGATGGTTTATGAATCAATGCACAACACAATGCTAATTTTTGTTTCATTCCGCCTGAAAGTGCCCCAGCTCTGCGGTTTTTAAAAGGTTCGATCTGGATGTAAATATCCTCTATCAATTCATAATTCTCTGCAATTGTAGTCCCAAAAATTGTGGCAAAAAACTTTAAATTTTCTTCGACCGTTAAATCTTGATAAAGTGAGAATTTACCAGGCATGTATCCTACAGAATTTCTAATAGATTTGTAGTCTTTAACCACGTCAAATCCAGCTACGGTCGCCGTACCTTCATTAGCTAAAAGTAAAGTGGTAAGAATCCTAAAAAGCGTTGTTTTACCAGCACCATCAGGACCTATTAATCCAAATAATTCTCCCTGATTTACATCAAAAGTGATCTCGTCAATAGCGAGAATTTTGTTGTAAGATTTTGATATGTTTTGGACTTTAATACTCATAATTAAATTTAAGGATCAGCTTTATTTGTTCAAACTCTGAATCCACATTTCAGCGGGCATTCCTATTTTTAAACTACCATCATTTTTTACTTTTACTTTCACAGCATATACTAGATTCACGCGCTCCTCTTTTGTTTGAATCGTTTTTGGTGTAAACTCAGCCGATGAAGAAATCCATGAAATTATTCCTGTATATGATTTCATATCTTGATCAGCATCTATTTTGACAGTTACTTTTTGATTTGTTTGTATGTGTGCTAATTGGGTTTCGCTAATATACACTCGCAATGTCATTTCTGAAATATCTGCAATTTTGTACAGTGGTTTTCCAAAAGAAGTGATCTCATTAGCTTCAGCATATTTGGCTAAAACGGTACCTTTTATAGGGTTTGTAATTTTACTTTTCTCAATTTGATCGTCTATTTTATCTATTTGAATAGCGATAGATTTGGCCTCATTTACAATAGGAGCGTCTTGTGTTTTTACGCTTTTTATTTGTTCATTGAGGACATTTACTTTACCGTTAATTTCATCTAATTGACGTTTAGTAGCCGCATTTTCTGCAAACATATTCTGAATGCGGTTTCTCTCAATCAATGTTGTTTTTAATTGCTCTTGTAAAACAGTAATTTGTGATATTACATTTGTAGATTTTGAGTAAACAGTATTTTTAGAAGCAATCAGTTGTTGTTTATTAAAATACAATTGTGTGGTATCAATTAAACCTACTTGTTTCTCGGCTTCAAGAATATCGCCTTCTTCAAGGTTTAAAAAGATTATTTTTCCATTTGCTTCTGCTGAAATTGTAGTTTCCGTAGCTTCAAAATTTCCGTAGCCATCTGCCTTTTTATCATTTTTATTGCAAGAAATAAAACTTATAGTAAGTAAAATTAGTATGTATTTTTTCATGTTTGTTTAATTTATTATTCGTCACTTAATTTCTAAGAATTACGAATTTATCTGAGGCTATAATTAATTTCCGTTTATAATTAAATAATTAGCATTAGCTAAATCTAATTGTATTTCATGTATTTTTTGATTCAATTTCGCTTCATACAAATTTGTCAACTCGATTAAATAATCAGATGCCGTAATCACCCCATTTTTTAATTGTGAATCAGCTGATTTTACTACGTATTGGCGTAAAGCAATAATTTCAGAATCAGTACTCGTAATTTCATCAAGTTTGTTTATTTCGTTTTCCATTTCTTGTAATTGTAAGTTAGTGTTGACAAGAAAGGTTTCTTTTTCGGTAACAATAATTGCCTCCGAAATAGTCAAAGCTTCTTTTTCTTTTTTGGATTTATTCCAATCAAATACATTCCAATTAGCTTTTACACCCAACATATAAAATGTTTGAAAAGAATTGTCCAACATATTCAAACCTGGATTTCCATATCCTGCTTGTCCAAATGCATTTATTTTAGGCACTTTATTCTTTGTGATGATAGTTTTAGAATGTTCAATTTGTTGGTTTTGTAAATCAAATAGTTGTAATTCTGGGCGGCCGTTAATGGTAGTAAAATTTTTTTCAAAAATTGGTTTAATTAAAATCACATTGTCCGGTATTGTTGAAAAGGTTAATGAAGCTAAATTTGCTATAAACCTCTTTTTATCATAATTAATTTCTGTAAGCTGCTGTTTTATTTTTAGACTTTCAGCTTCTAAAATTTTTTCAGAAGCAGCTAAAATGGCACCAAATTTCACTGCTGTTTTTACTTCATTTACTTTAGAAACTAACTGTTGTTGTTTGGCTTTGAGAATTTCCATTTTTTCTTGCGATAGTAAAATAGAAAAATAGAGCTGGTTAATCTTTGATTTCAATTGATACAAATTCACTTGAACTTGTTGCTGTTGTGTTTTTGTTTGTATCTCTTTCAGTTGGGCGTTTGCATTGATTAACCCACCGTTATAAAGTATTTGATTGACATCAAAAGTTGCTTTATATTGGTCTTTATTAGCAGGGTCAACCGTTAAGTTTGGAATTTTTATAGGTAATTGTGTCACATCAGATTGATAGGTGACTTGCGCATTTAGGTCAAGTCTAGGAAGTTTTCCAAGGTTGATAGTTGCAATGTCTAAAGCTGATTTTTCTTGTAATAACTTACTTTGCTTTGCGATAGGATAGTTCTTATTTACCAAAGCATAACAATCTTCTAAAGACAGATTTTCTTGTGCTGTAGTAAAAAAAGGAACTATAATAAGTACTAGAATAATTATTTTTTTCATTTTTTTATAGCGTTAATAATTTGTTCTGAAACAGTAATTTTACGTTCTTCCATCAAGGTATTGAATTCATTGTCAGAAAGTTTTATAATGCTTTTAACAAGCATTTGAGCTGCAAAAGGAAAAATAGTCATTGATAGGATATCCAATAAAAGCTGATTTGGATTGCCTCTTTTTATAATTCCTGCCGTCATTTCGTTTTCTATTTGCAAAATAAAATTTGAAGCATCAGGAGCATTTTTATTTTTAAGAAAATTAGCTACAAACTCGGGATTATTATTCATTTCTTGAATTATAAATGCAGGTAAAAATGGATTCTTAATCACAAACGAAATGTAGTTTTGAGTGAATTTCTTTATTTTTTCAAATACTGTTGCCTCTGAATTGAATATTTCGTTTATCTGTGGTGCTAGTTGGCTAAATGCGTTTTTAAAAACGGCTTCAAATAGTAGCTGTTTATTTTTAAAACAATAATGTAGCATGGCTTTGTTTATTCCAGCTTGGTCTGCAATTTCTTGCATCCTAGCACCCGAAAAACCTTTTTTTTGAAACACGATTTGCGCGGCATTAAATATTTTTTCTTCAGTAGTCATTTTGCTAACTATTTAGTTTAACCATTTGGTTAATTCAATTGTAAAAAAAAGTAATTTGATTTACTTTTTTTTATTTTGGAACAAACATTTTAATAATCAATCAGCTCATTAGACTTCCATATTAAATGACCGTTAATGATTTATATATTATCGCACAAGTTAAAAAGCACAACCTACTTAATAATAGTAAGCAAAACCACTAAGGCAACAATAAGAATTTTAAATACGGAATTTAATAGTGCTTGATTGTTATTGATTACTCTTTTCTAAAATAACATTGATGATATCTTTTTTTTGTAAAACACCAGATTGTCTCCACAATTGTTTTCCGTTTTGGAATAAAATCATTGTAGGTACGCCACGAACTTGATATTGCGACGCAAGTTGCTGGTTTTTATCCACATCAATTTTTATTATCGAAATGCGTTCTTCTAAGTTGTCTTTTACTTCTTTTAAAACAGGAGCAAGCATTTTACAAGGTCCACACCAAGTAGCAAAAAAATCAACTAATACAGGTTTGTCTGAATTTATAATATCGTGAAAACTACTCATTTTTATTTTTTTTATATGTTGGTACATTGCAACCATTTAATCCACAACCCGAGTTAAATACTGCTTGAAATAAGAAGAAAGCTGCCATAAAACCAAATAATGGTTGGCGGTATTGAAAAGCTTGCTGGATTAAAAATAAGCCAATCGCTAAACGAATCCAGCGCATGGCATGCCAATTTGTAAAGAGAATTTGCTTCATTTTATAGTGTGTTTATTTTTAAGTTATTATTGTAAGAAAGCACTTCTTGTAACTCTGATAACGGAAACACATTTGTACTTACTAATAAAAGTGTTGTAAAATCAGTATTTATACTCACGTTCAAAACGTTATTTAGAACTTCAAATTTTGAAATAACGGTGTTTTTACTATTACTACAGCTAATGCCCTCTAATTTATAAAGAATAACTGTAACATCGTTGTTTTTCTTTAATTCTATAAAAAGCTCTGTATTTGCTCGTGGAGTAATTGAATTTTTGGTTACATCCATAGTCAAAACCTCAAAGGCATCTTTGAAAAGCAATTTATATTCTTCTAAGCTTCCGCCAAAAGGAGGTCCCGCAGTAAAAGTTCTATTGAATAATACTCCTGCTAACTTTCCGTTTTTAGCGAGTAGATCGTGCATTTTAGCAACATACTCTTGACGCATGGTAGGAGGTAATGCGCAAAAAAATGTTTGCTCAATGATTAGATCGTAACTACCCTGATGTTTAAAAAAATCACCTAAAACAATTTGAATATTATTGTTTGCAGCAAATTTTTGTTGCAGGATTCTTATTAATGTGGGCGCTATATCAATTACCGTGATATTTGTAAAGCCCATCTCAAGTAAATAAGCTGCCTCATAAGTATTGCCGCATCCAGGAATTAAAATAGCTCTATTTTTATCCTCGATGGCATCAATATAAGCCTTCAAAGGAGGCGAAATAACTCCTAGATCCCAACCGGTGGTATTTGCTTTGTATTGACCGTCCCAATAGTTTTGATCTAATACTTTGTCACTTGATTCTGTACAACATTGTTTGTTATTCATATGGTGCTTTATTTTCTACTTCTAATATCAAACAATACTACTGCTAGGAAAAAGATAAAAATGTAGTCCTACAGATCATTAAGATAAAGATAGGGACTTTTTTTTAGCGTACTAAAACAGTAGTATTAAATTGACGTTAATTTATTATTTTAAAACTTTGCTTTGACAAACAAAGTTAGTTTTAGGTACTGTCGTTTTTGAGATGGCATTAAAGCCACCTTCGACTTCTTTAAAGTTTCTAAATCCTCTAGCTTGTAAAATAGAAGCAGCAATCATACTACGGTAACCACCTGCACAATGTAAAAAGAACGGTTTTTTAGGATCAATATCTTTTACCCAATCATTAATGTTTGATAAAGGTTTGCTAAATGCTTCATCCACGTGCTCAGCAGCATATTCTGTTTCTTTTCGAACATCTATTACTTTGCTTTCGCCAATTTTAACCTCTTTAGAAAATGCTTCGGCTGTGATTCTATTTACGGTATCGATTTCTTTTCCTGCTTTGGCCCAAGCCTCAAATCCGCCTTCTAAATGTCCGATTAAATTATCAAAACCTACACGGCTTAAACGAGTAACCGATTCTTCTTCTTGACCATTCTCGGTAACTAGAATAATAGGTTGTTTTACATCGGCAATCAAAGCACCTACCCACGGGGCAAAATCACCATCGATACCTATATTTATAGATTGCGGAATAAATCCATTGGCAAAAACGCCATTTTTACGTGTGTCTAAAATAAGAGCACCAGTGTCCTCTGCAACTGCTTCAAAATCAGCAACAGTAATAGCTCTCATTCCGTTATTTAAAACTGTTTCAAAGCTTTCGTAGCCTTTTTTATTCATGGCAACATTCATCCCAAAATAAGCAGGAGGAGGCAATAAACCATCTGTCACTTCTTTAATAAATTCAGCTTCCGTCATATTTGCTCTTAAAGCATAATTGGTTTCTTTTTGGTTGCCTATAGTTCCTACAGTTTCCTTACTCATGTTTTTACCGCAAGCACTTCCAGCACCATGCGCAGGATATACAATTACGTCATCAGGAAGTGTCATTATCTTGTCTCTAAGAGAATGATACAATGTAGCAGCCAGTTGTTCTTGCGTCATATCAGCCGCTTTTTGAGCTAGATCAGGCCTTCCTACATCGCCTATAAATAAAGTGTCTCCAGAAAAAATAGCATACTCTTTACCATTTTCATCAATTAATAAATAGGTAGTACTCTCCATAGTATGCCCTGGAGTGTGTAAAGCTTTTATCTTGATATTTCCTATGGTAAATTCTTGTCCGTCTGTAGCAATAATAGCTTCAAACTCTGGTTTTGCGGTAGGTCCATAAACTATAGGAGCACCAGTTTCTTTACTCAAATCAACATGTCCAGAAACAAAGTCAGCATGAAAATGAGTTTCAAAAATATATTTTAATTTAACATTGTCTCTTTCAAGTCGATCTAAATAAGGTTGCACTTCACGAAGCGGATCAATGATTGCAGCCTCCCCATTAGAAGTGATATAATAAGCTCCTTGCGCTAAACATCCTGTATATATTTGTTCAATTTTCATCGTAGTATTTTTTTAATTTCTCATACAAAGGTAATTCTTGTATTTATATTTCACAGTGACTAAAGTTACATAAATAACACTTAAGTACCGAAATATCTAAAAACAAAGCTATTACCTATTTGTATAACAAGTTATGACATTTATCAGGATTTTAAAATGATTTTATGTGACATAGGTTACTTTAATTGGTTAAATTTACGGGTAGCTTTACAAAAAATTACAACAGTATGGAAGAAATGCTTTTTTACGACAGAATGCAGTTCGCATTTACGATTACTTTTCACTATCTCTTTCCGCAATTGACAATGGGTTTGTCTTTAATAATTGTCTATTTTAAATGGAAGTTTCTTAGAACAGACGATATAACTTACAATAAGGCCACCCATTTTTGGATGAAAATATTTGCATTGAATTTTGCAATGGGTGTGGTTACTGGTATTCCAATGGAGTTTCAGTTTGGAACTAATTGGGCTAAATTCTCGGAGTTAACAGGAGGTATTATTGGACAAACATTAGCCATGGAAGGCATGTTCTCCTTTTTTCTGGAATCTTCCTTTTTAGGAATGTTTCTCTTTGGAGAAAAAATCATAGGGCATAAATGGCATTTTGTCACCGGATTGCTCATATTTATAGGGTCTTGGGCAAGTGGTTTTTTAATTATTGCCACGCATTCCTGGATGCAAAATCCTGTGGGTTACGAAATTCTAGCAAACGGAAAGTTTGTATTAAATAACTTTGGTGCTTTATTTGCAAATCCGTGGTTGTGGCCTTCTTATTTACACAATCAAGCGGCTTCATTAGTAACGAGTTCGTTTGTAGTTGCAGGGATTGGCGCTTTGTATATCTTGAGCAAACGAAATGTATCCTACGGAAAGTTATTCCTAAAAACGGGAGTGGTATTTGGATTGATTTCGAGCTTAATTGTAGCGGTGCCTACAGGAGATTTATTGGCAAAAAATGTGGTGAAATACCAGCCAGTCACTTTTGCCGCTATGGAAGGAATTTTTCATACAGAGGAAAAAGGAGCCGAAATTGTACTTATAGGGCAACCTGACGTGAAGGATAAAAAACTAGACAATAAAATTGCGGTGCCTAATGTTTTAAGCTTTTTGACTTATGGCAGTTGGGACACTACAGTGAAAGGACTAGATCAGTTTGACGAAAGTATCCATCCTACCAATATTTCGGGACTTTATTATGCTTATCACATTATGGTAGGTTTAGGAACGCTTTTTATAGGGTTAATGTCCTTGGCGGTACTTCAATTATTTAGAAAAAAACTTTTTGAAACCAAGTGGATTTTGTGGGCATTGTTCTTTATGATGCCGTTTCCTTATATTGCAAATACCACAGGCTGGTATACTTCGGAGTTAGGGAGACAACCTTGGTTGGTTTACAATTTACTACGCACATCGGCAGGAGCATCGCCTACAGTTTCTTCTGGTAATACATTATTTACCTTATTAGGCTTCGTGGGACTGTATATGTTGTTAGGTTTGTTGTTTTTACTCTTAGTGGGTAAGATTATTAAAAATGGTCCAGAAACTGTAAAAAAATAAAGATTATGGAATTCTTTTGGTATGTTGTTTTAATGGGGATTTTAGCGGTCTATGTAATTCTGGACGGCTACGATTTTGGTGCGGGTATAATTCATCTGTTTTTTGCTAAGACTGAAAAAGATAAAAAAGCAATTACAAATGCTATAGGTCCGTTTTGGGATGCTAATGAAGTTTGGTTAATTGCTGCAGGAGGTGTTTTGTTTTTTGCTTTTCCTACGCTTTATGCCTCTTCGTTTAGCGGATTTTACTTGCCTTTGATGATGATATTGTGGCTGCTTATTTTTAGGGCAGTTGGTTTAGAATTACGCGGGCAAATTCACCATCCTATGTGGGAAGCGGTATGGGATAAAGCTTTTGGTATCGCGAGTTTATTACTAGCCTTATTCTTTGGAGTTGCCTTAGGAAACGTGGTTCGTGGGGTTAATTTAGGTATGGTCACTAATGGGGTTTCGACGCAAGAAGCACACTTTTTCTTTTTGCCTTTGTGGAATCCTAGCTTCAGTCCGCAGGCTGATCAACTAGGGATTATAGATTGGTTTACGTTGTTTTTAGGTGTGGTTAGTGTTGTAGCGCTAATGATTCACGGCGCAAATTGGATTATTTATAAAACCAATTCAGACTTGAATCCAAAGTTAAGACAAGTCGTTTTTAAACTTAACTTTGTGCTACTAGCGTTAGTAATTATTTCATTGATGATTTGGCATAACATAGAGCCTCAGCCTTTTCACAACTTTCTAGATAATCCTTTATTGTGGGTATTTCCTGTCATGTGTTTTGTGGGTATTTTTGGATTGTTTAAAGTAAGATCGTTTCAACATGATGGAGCAGGATTTTTATTCTCAAGTTTGTTTTTACTTGGCGGTTTTACCTCTACTGCAGCTTCTATTTTTCCTAATGTTTTGCCGTCTACAAATTCGGTGAATCCTTCTTTGACTATCTACAATACTGCGGCAGGAGAATATGGACTTTCGGTAGGAGTCTATTGGTTTGTAATTGCACTTGCATTAGTAATTACCTATTTCATTATTCAGTACAAAGTATTTAGCGGAAAAATGGATGATGTAGGTTATGGCGAGCATTAGTCACTTTCGATTATAAATAAATAAAAAACTCCCTTGTAATAAAATGTATTTACAAGGGAGTTTTTGTATAACAGTATGTTCAAGTAAGATGAGGAGGCTATTTAATTAATGATAAGCTTTGATATAGAAAAGGATTTTAATATTATTTTGCTCGAAAACAACTCTTTTTTATGTCAATATTTTGACATAATTAAATAAAAAAGTAGAATAATATTTAGAATAGAATTCATGAAAAAAGGCGATATTAAAGTTTATTGGTCTCAAATAGCCTTGAAAACTTTATTGTAAAAGAATAATATGATTCAAAATGATTTAATCAGTGGATACTATTTTAATAAGGGAAAAGGTTTTTGTTTATTTTGTTATTGAATATAGAACACTTTAAGGCTGCTTAACTGAATTTATAAGCTATTATTTAATAGGTTTTACTCATAACAAATTCATTAAAATCACTAAGGATAAATAGGGTTTAAACTTGTAATCATGTTGATAAGTGGTTATTCAACTTATTTTATAATTCAATTTTGAAAATTTATAGGGGATGACTTTAGTTTATTTAAAGAAAATCTCTTTAGTGATGATATAGATTCCCATGACCAAAACGAACCAACCAAATGCAGGTTTTAATTTTGCACCATCAATTTTTTTAGATAATTGTGTTCCAATAAATAAACCAATAACAGCCATTAATGATATGATAAGAAGTAATTTATAATCTAATACAACACCTCCTAAAACATCCCCTCCAAAACCAATAAGAGAATTAATGAATATAATAAATAATGAGGTCCCTACGGCTTGTTTCATAGGTAAGTCAGCAAAAAACAACAAAGCAGGAATAATTAAAAAACCGCCACCAGCGCCTAAAAAACCAATTATTAAACCTACTAGAAAACCCACTGTAGCCAACATTTTATAATTAGTAACGACGCCTTCTTTTAGATTTTTATTGTTTTTAATCATAGAGATTGATGTGGCAATCATCAAAAAAGCAAAAACAACCATGATTAATAAATTCTTAGTCACCTCAAAAGATTGAATGTAAAATAATGAGTCAGGGATTAAATGAAACACCATTTTTCGAACAAATAAAAGCGATACAATAGAAGGAATAGCAAATACTAATGCCGACTTGATTTTTAAATTCCCTAATCTATAATGATTGTAAGAGCCTATCATAGAGGTGAATCCTACAATAAATAAAGAATAACTTGTTGCCTTTTCAGGATGTACATGAAAAAGATATACTAAAATAGGTACAGCAAGAATAGAACCGCCACCACCTATTAGTCCTAAGGAAAGACCAATAATTATTGAAGCAAAGTAACCAAGAATTTCCATCTATTAAATTTTATTGCAAAGGTTGATTGATAAAAGTGCTTGTACAGTAACATTTATCACATAGAGGCTTTTTTTTATTTTAATAGTGCGATATGATTTCTATGTAACTGTACTAAACCACGCTGCTCCATCTTTTTTAATAATCGAGAAATGACTTCTCTTGACGTATTCAATTCGGTGGCTATATCCTGGTGCGAAAGTTTTAAATCTTTGCATCCACAAGCATCGCTATTGCGTTTTAAATAAAATTCTAATCGTTCATCCATTGCTCTAAAAGCTACATTATCGAGAACTTCTAATACTTCTTCAAAACGAGTTCGATAAGTAAGAATAACAAATTCATACCAGCTACGGTGTTCCATCATCCATTTTTCCATTAACGATAGGGGCAACATAATAATTTCGACATCATCAATTGCCTTTGCCATAATCTGGCTAGTTTGACTTTTGGTTGCGCATATCATTGACACTGCACAAGCTTGTCCTGGATGTAGGTAATACATAAAAAATTCACCTCCATTTTCTCCCTCGCGGTAAATTTTTAATTGTCCTTTTGTAACTAATAAGGTGTAGTTGATGTATTGGCCGGTTCGCATAATAACATCTCCAGCTTCAAAGGATTGTATGATGGCATGATTTTCAATTTCCAACAGTAAATCAGTTGAAAAATTGGGAAATATTTTTTTAAGTGTCTCTTGCATTTTTATTTTTTTGGATTAAAATTTCCATGTAGTAATGTAAAAGTACGGTAAAAATAAGAGATCACTAGCAAAGAATTTAGTAAGTTAATTGCTTTACGTTCTTTTAATTAGCATTACGGTTTTTATAATTTACCTATAGATTTAGTAGACTTTTATTTAAAGATTATTAGTATAATCTATAATTAGCTGGTTATTAATTAGTCACGAAATCGTTTTCTCGATATTATTATTTAATTCACAATTTGTTAGTTTTTAGTTAGCAAAAAACATTGTATTTTTACAAAAAAGATCATTATGAATTTAACACAGGAAGATTGGGTAGCACAGCTTGAAGCTGATAAAAATGCAGTAATATTAGATGTACGTACTGAAGATGAATTCAACGACGGAATTATTGAAAATGCTATAAATATAGACATTCATCAAGGACAGGCTTTTGTTGACCAAATAGAAGCTTTAGATAAAGATAAAAACTACTATGTATACTGTCGCTCTGGAGCTAGAAGCGGAAAAGCTTGTGAGGTTATGAATGAGTTAGGAATTGAAAACGCTTATAACTTATCAGGAGGGATCTTAGCTTGGAACGGAGACGTTGTTGCACCCTAAAACGTAAAGAGAGGCTCCTGCCTCTTTTTTTTATTACTATAACTAAAAAACCACATTATGAATTCGATACCAGAAGAATATCAAATTAAAGATTTACTAAATCAAGATACTTATTTATTAAATGGAACATTAGTAAACTGGGAAGGCCAAACCTCCCCCGTTTTTTCTACCATTTCATCTACCGAAGAGTATTTACCTACCATATTAGGTTCTATTCCTTATATGGGAGAAAAAGAAGGTTTAGAAGCCGTTGATGCTGCCGATAAAGCCTACAATAACGGACAAGGTTTATGGCCTACCATGCGCGTAAAAGATCGTATTAAATGCATGACTCGTTTTGTAGTTCAAATGGAAGCTACCCGTGATGAAGTAGTAAAATACTTGATGTGGGAAATAGGAAAGTCATTACCAGATTCTCAAAAAGAATTTGATAGAACCGTAGAATATATTTACGATACTATTGAAGATTATAAAAAATTAGACCGTGATAACGCTAAATTTACTAAAAGTCAAGGTGTAAACGCTATGGTACGTCGTGGTCCGTTAGGTGTTGTGCTATGCCTAGGGCCTTACAATTACCCATTAAATGAAACATTTGCTTTGCTTATTCCAGCTTTAATTATGGGGAATACAGTGGTTTTTAAACCTGCAAAACATGGTGTTCTTGTAATATCCCCACTGTTAGAAGCATTTAGAAATAGTTTTCCAGCTGGAGTTATTAATATAGTTTACGGTAGAGGTCGTGAAGTTGCGTCGCCTATTATGGCGTCAGGAAAAGTTACTGTTCTAGCTTTAATTGGTAATAGTAAGTCGGCTATTGCTTTGCAAGACCAACATCCTAATAAAAATAGATTGCGTTTAATTTTAGGGCTTGAAGCCAAAAACCCAGCGATTATTCTTCCAGACGCCGATTTAGACTTGGCAATACAAGAGTGTATTTCAGGAACTTTGTCTTTTAATGGACAACGTTGTACTGCTTTAAAAGTATTGTATGTCCATGAAAATATTGCAGTAGAATTCAACAAAAGATTTGCTGCTAAAGTGGATGAATTAAAATTTGGAAACCCATGGGAAAAAGGCGTTTCATTAACACCACTTCCTGAAAAAGAAAAACCAGCTTATATTCAAGAATTAATTGATGATGCTACTAGCAAAGGCGCTAAAGTGATTAATGAAAAAGGAGGACATCACCACCCTAATTATATTTTCCCAGCGGTATTGTATCCAGTAAACAAGGAGATGCGTATTTATCACGAGGAGCAATTTGGACCTGTTGTGCCTATTTTAACTTTTGATGATATACAAGAACCTTTAAATGATATGGCCGAATCTAATTATGGCCAACAAGTAAGTTTGTTTGGGAAAGACATTAAAACATTGGCACCGCTAATTGATACATTGGTGAACTTAGTTTGTCGTGTGAATTTAAATAGTTCTTGTCAAAGAGGTCCAGATATTTATCCGTTCACAGGTCGTAAAGACTCGGCTGTAGGAACATTAAGTATTCATGATGCCTTACGTTCATTCTCGATTAGAACTTTTGTTGCTTCAAAAGACAATGATTATAATAACGAAATTTTACAAGCATTATTAAATAGTGAAGAATCTAACTTTATCACAACAGATTATATTTTGTAAAACATTTTTTATTAAATCAAACCGCCTTCTTTTAAAGATAGGCGGTTTTTTTATGTTTATAAAAAAAAATGGATTTAGAGACCATTCCTTTTTATTATGCATGCATCATAATTAGATAAAAATGCTTATTTTTCGATAAATAAATTATAAATGATGCAGCACGATTTTGATTATATCATAATAGGAAGTGGTTTTGGAGGTTCAGTAAGTGCTTTGCGTCTTTCTGAAAAAGGCTATAAAGTACTGGTTGTCGAAAAAGGAAAATGGTACAAAGCAACCGACTTTGCCAAGACCAACTGGAAACTACGCAAATGGTTGTGGATGCCTCATTTACGCTTTTTTGGAATTATGAAAATGAGTATTTTCAAGCATATTGTAGTGATTTCTGGAACGGGCGTAGGTGGCGGATCACTAGTCTACGCCAATACATTACCAATACCCAAAACCAATTTTTATAAATCAGGAAGTTGGAGCCAACTCGCAGATTGGGAAACCGAATTAAAGCCTTTTTACCAGTTAGCGCTTAAAATGCTTGGAGCAGCTCGCAATCCTAAATTATTTGACGGGGACATTGCCTTGCAAACCTTGGCAAAAGAGTTGGGTAGAGAAGATCAGTTTGAGCACCCTGATGTTGCTGTTTTCTTTGGTAAAGAAGGGCAGGAGGTAAAAGATCCTTATTTTGAAGGTAAAGGTCCTGATCGATCTGGCTGTACTTTTTGTGGTGGTTGCATGACGGGATGCAGGCATAACGCTAAAAATACTTTGGATAAAAATTACCTTTATTTAGCTCAAAATAACGGTGCCGAGATCTTAGCTGAAAACGAGGTTGTAGATGTCGTACCTATAGATAATAATGATGGCGCTTCTGGATACAAAATTAGTGTGAAATCAAGCACAAAAGTCTTTGGTAAAAAAAAGCATTTTACTGCTAAAGGAGTTGTTTTCTCGGGTGGAGTATTGGGTACAATAAAGTTGTTGTTGCAGCTTAAGCAAAAATCGTTGCCGTTATTGTCTGATACTTTGGGCGATAATATCCGTACAAACAATGAAACTTTAATAAGTGTTTCTACTTTAGATAAAAGTAAAAATTTGTCTAAGGGAGTTGCTATAGGTAGCATGTTGCATACAGATGAAAACAGCCATTTAGAAATTGTTAGGTATGCCGAAGGTTCTGGTTTTTGGAAATTATTGCATTTGCCTTTATCGAATGGAAAAAATAGTTTGACAAGATTGCTTAATATGTTCAAGCAATTTTTCCGTTTTCCGTTGTCGTATTTTAAAATCTACTTTAGAAATAGTTGGTCAAAAAGCACAACAGTTTTACTATTTATGCAATCAATAGACAGTACTTTAAAATTCAAGGGAAACTGGTTTGGCGGCATGTCATCTACGGTAAGTTCAGGTGTAAAACCATCTGCAGATATTCCAGCGTCTATCGCTTTAACAAAAAAATATAGCGAAATAATAGGAGGGAAGCCTACTTCGTTTGTTTTAGAATCGATTGCTGGAATTCCCTCCACAGCACACGTTTTAGGCGGTGCTGTAATGGCGGAGGATTCTAGCAAAGGGGTGATCAATAAGAATAATGAAGTTTTTGGGTATAAAAATATGTTGGTTGTTGATGGTGCAATGATATCAGCAAATCCTGGGGTGAATCCGTCGCTATCGATTACTGCAATTGCCGAAAGAGCAATGGCGCAAATTAAAAATAAACAAAAGGATAATTAATGATCTTAAAATTAGAGGCATATAAAAGCCTTATTGTAAATTAATTGTGTAATTTTAGAATGTCAATTATCAAGGTAAAAACATAAATTTTTAGTTATAAAAAAGAAAATCAAAATAATAAAAAATTCTATCCACGAAAGGTTGCATCGTGAACCTTATTATACCCATCCCAGACTTCATTTTGTTCCCAATTTTGTACTAAATATCATCACTTTTATGTTCACACTTGCTATAATTGCAACACTTGTGTATTTATTAATTTTATTTTTAGGCAATCGGTTTTATCATTTAAATGGAAAGTAATCCATCATTTAAGTTTGACCTTTTTTTTTAATCTAAAATAAAAGCAACTTCATTTTTGTAAATTCCAAAAGATTAGGTTGCTGGTTGCTAGGGTTTTTAAATGTGTGTAATACTGTTGTAAATGAGTTTAATAGTGATTTCTTTCTAAAACAAATTAGGAGTGATAGTATAGGACATTTAATTATAAGTAGGTGTTTACCTGAAACAATTTCGTTATATTTGAGTCTATAGAAACAGCATTTATTATTTTAAAATAATCACATCAAAAAACTAAACAAACGATGAAAAAAGTACTATTCTTAACAGGAGATTACACAGAAGATTACGAAACAATGGTTCCTTTTCAAATGCTTGAAATGGTAGGTTATGAAGTGCATACCGTTTGTCCAGATAAAAAAAAGGGAGATTCGATTAAAACTGCCATTCATGATTTCGAAGGAGATCAAACTTACTCTGAAAAACCAGGACATAATTTTGTTTTAAATTATAGTTTTGATAAGGTAAACGTAGAGGATTATGATGGTTTAGTTATTGCTGGAGGTAGAGCACCAGAATATTTAAGATTAAATAAGAAAGTACTTGAATTTGTTCAGTATTTTTTTAAAGTGAACAAACCGGTAGCAGCCATTTGTCATGGTATTCAAATTTTGACAGCTGCCGATGTAGTAAAAGGAAGAAAATTAACAGCCTATCCAGCAGTTGGTCCTGAGGTAACTTTAGCAGGAGGAGAATTCCAATCAATCCCTGCAGATGGCGTATATGTAGATGGGAATTTAGTAACATCACCAGCTTGGCCAGCTCACCCTAGTTTTATTAGAGAATTTTTAAAAATAATGGGAGCAACAATCAAGATATAATACCAATGCTATTTATAAAACAGCATAATTGTCAGTTCGAGCGAAGTGGAGTACCACTATTGCTTCTTACCTCTGCTCGATGTGACAAAAATTAATGGGACTATACTCTACTTGTGTTTGGTATAAAGCTGTTTCTAAATTATTCATTTCATAAAAAGGAAATTGATACGCTACTGCTAAAATATATCCACACTAAATTAACGATTTTTTTTAGCAGTTAGTGTAGATCCTGCTGATGCAATAACAACAAAAAGAACTGCTATAACTTCATTAAATGTAAGTACTTCGTTTAAAAAAAGTAAACCACATATAGAAGCTACTGCAGGTTCTAAACTCATTAAAATACTAAAGGTACGTGAAGGTAATTGCCCTAGTGCTTTCATTTCTAAAGTAAACGGAATAGCACTGGATAAAAGTGCTAAGGCAACTCCCAAATAAAAGAAATGGGGTGTGATAGTAGCAAATCCGTTCCCCATAATTCCGAAAGGAATAATCAACATCGAGGCAAATAACATTCCGGTCGCAACAGCTTCGCCACCTTTCATTATTTTAGAAACTTTTCCTCCTAATATGATATATGCAGCCCACATAGCACCTGCAGTCAATGCAAATACTACGCCAAGCAAATCTACACCTTCCTCTTTCCATGGAGCTATCAAAACGATTCCTGAAGCAGCGAGAAGCACCCATAAATAATCTAATATCCGTTTTGAACCTAGAACGGCAACGACTAACGGTCCTATGAATTCAAGTGTTACGGCAAGCCCTATTGGAATTCTCTCAATTGCGAGATAAAAAATTAAATTCATCGCTCCTAAAGACAAACCATATGGAATGACAATTTTCCATTGGTTGCTCGTAATTTTAAATAAGTTTGGTTTGTAAACGGCTACTAAAATAATCGCAGAAATCCCTATTCTTAAGGATGCTGTTGCAGCCGCTCCAAGTACTGGAAACAATGTTTTGGCTATGGCTGCACCAGACTGTACGCTGATTATAGCAAACAAAACAGCAGGAATAGGAGGGATATTAAGTAGCTTTTGTTTCACTTTATAAAGTTGCGGTTAATTGGTAAAACTACAAAAATATAATTCAAAAAATCAGGTTTTTAAGGATTGCTAGTTGCACAATAAGTAAAATTTTGAATGAATACTCTTTTTAATACCCATAGCATTTTTAAGTACTTTTGTAATAAAATAAGCAACATGAGTTTTACCCATTTATTTAAGGCAAGATTGAATTGGTTTTCTAATAAAGAAATTGTCAAAACACAGCAGAAAAATTACACTAAAAGCCACACCATTTCCATCGAAGGAAAAGAAATACTGAACGTATCTGCTGCCAAAGCTTTTAAGGGAGATCCTACATTATATAATCCCGAAGATTTGTTACTAAGTAGTTTAGTTTCTTGTCACATGATGTCGTATTTGTATCTGTGTGCGCAAAACGGAATCGAAATACTCTCGTACACTGATAATGCCGAAGCAACGCTTGAAGTTTTAGATAATGGATCCGGTAGGTTTATAGAAGTTCGATTATTTCCTCAAGTTATTATTCAAAATAAAGAACAAATCACACTAGCTTTAACGCTACATAAAAAGGCAAACGAACTATGCTTTATTGCTAATTCTTGTAATTTCTCAATAGTTCATAACGGGAACTGTAAAGGAATTTAAAGTAGTTAAATAATGACAACTGACCTAAGTCATTTTAAACAGTGCCTGATTGAGATACTTTTGATGAATATTTACTACACTAGTACTAACATTAAAAGCCTAAATCATGAAAAATGAAGTTTTATACAACAGCAATATGCATTTTGAACACGAACAATGGAAAGGGGAATTGGCCTTTTGGAAAGACGAATTAGTATTCTTCAATAACAAATTGAGCGAACTCGTGACTCGCTGGACAGACAAAGATGTATTGGCTCAATTAGAACATTATCAAAACGAATTTGTGTTGCACGGTGGTGTAATCGAAGATCTACAAGAAATTATCGAAAAACACGAGGAGCGTATCGCTGGACAAAGCATGACGGGTGAGAATGCTTTAGATATTCAATCTACTAAAGAACATTTAGCCTTTAGAGACAAAATAGAAACGCAAAGACATATTTACGCCGAGCTTAAAAAAGACTTTTTTAGATTCCTTGAAAAGTACATGTAATACTAAAAGTACTATTTCGTTTTTCAAAAAAGAAGAATAAAAACAAAGGTTGACTACTAATTTTAATTTGGTAGCCAACCTTTTTTTGTAGCACTACTTTTAGAAATAGAGTTGCATTTAAATTATAAAAATTGTTTGGGCGTGTCCCAAGGGCCGGGCTTTCCGCTACAATTCCTCGCTGCACTCCCGAAAAAAATCGGGAGTTTGCTGTGGGATTTCCACTTCAATCCCTCACGCAGCACCTTTGTCGAGATACTGCATTAAATTAATTTTTTATTTTTTGTGAGGCTGATCTAGATCAGTGCAACCGTTTTTATAACGCCTTAATTTTGTTCTTTGAAAACTTGTCAAGAGTTGTATTCGATTATTGTAAAAGGCATTTTAAATAATTGAATTTCAGTAACCAAGATGAGTTTGATTAGCAATAAGAAAAAAATAATTAATGTATTTTAATCATGAATAACAATCAAGATAAAAAAGCCTACTTCATAGGCGGCGGAATAGGATCATTAGCAGCAGCAGTATTTTTAATTAGAGATGGCGGATTAGATGGTAAAAACATTACGATTTATGAAAGTTTAGCTGTTTTAGGCGGAAGTTTAGATGCAGGCGGAAATCCACAACAAGGATATACTTTACGCGGATCGCGCATGTTAACATTAAATATTTACGAATGTACTTGGGAGTTATTCAAATCAATTCCATCACTTACAGATCCTAATACTTCTGTTTATGAAGAGACTGTTGCGTTCAATGAACGTGTAAAATCAAATGCAAAAGCACGATTAATTGACAAAAACCGAGCGATTGTAGATGCGTCTAAACTAGGTTTTTCTATGGAAAATCGTGCTGAATTATTGAAGCTAAGTGAAGCAAGTGAAGATAAATTAGGAAATAGCTGTATTTCTGACTGGTTTTCTCCTTCCTTTTTTGAAACTAATTTTTGGTTCATGTGGCGTACTAGTTTTGCCTTTTCACCTTGGCATAGCGCCGTAGAGTTTAAACGTTATTTACACCGATTCATGCAAGAATTTCCAAACGTAGAAACTATGACAGGAGTAAAACGTACCGTTTATAACCAGTATGACTCGATGATTCTGCCATTAATTGTTTGGCTTAAGTCGCACGGAGTGAATTTTATGAAAGAGTGTACGGTAACTGATCTTGATACTGCATATGAACTTGATCCCAAAACAGGAACCGAAAAGGTAGTTGTTAAAAACCTTATTTATGAAAATGCTGGAACTAGTAAAACAATTGGAGTTACAGCCAATGATTTGGTGTTTTTTCAAAATGGTTCTATGACAGATGCCTCAAGTTATGGTTCCATGACAACTGCGCCTAAATTTTACACAAAAGAAGACAGCCAAGGCTGGGCGATTTGGGAGAAACTAGCAAAAAAATATCCTGAATTTGGAAAACCAGAAGTATTTAATACCAATATAGCCGAGTCTTTCTGGGAATCATTTACGGTCACATTAAAAGACACCGCTTTTTTTGATCAAATGGAAAAATTCTCGGGTAATAAAGCAGGAACAGGAAGTCAAGTTACGCTTAAAGATTCGAATTGGTTTATGAGTTTTTCATTAAACAATCAACCACATTATAAAGACCAACCCGCTAATGTACAAGTGTTTTTTACTTATGGACTACATCCAGATCGCGTAGGGAATTTTGTAGGGAAACCCATGACAGCTTGTTCGGGAGAAGAGATTCTACGAGAATTATGCGGCCATTTAAAATTTGATTATGATGTCGTGTTTGGCAATGCCATTTGCATTCCGTGTAGAATGCCTTACATCACTAGTATGTTCCTACCTCGTTTAAAAACGGACCGACCACTTCCAGTACCCAAAAACTCAAAAAACCTCGCATTTGTAAGTCAGTTTGTAGAAATTCCGGATGATGTAGTATTTACTGTTGAATACTCCATTAGAGCAGCTCAAATGGCCGTTTATGAATTACTCGACCTCGACCTTAAAATTCCACCAATCACAAAATTCGATAAGAGTCTAAAAGTGGAATTGGAAAGCGTAGTTAAAGCATTTCACTAAATAAAATAACAACTAACATTTTAAGACAATAATTATGGCAAATATAATAGTGATTCCGTTTACAGAAGAAGAAAACGCAATAGCAGCTTTACATAAAATCAAAGAACTAGATGGATATGGAGATATTACGCTCTATGAACACATGATGATTCGTAAAATAGAAAATAATCATTATGAAATTTTATTTTATAAAGAACAAGGAGAAGGTTGGAGAACGTTAACGGGAATGGCTCTTGGTGGGCTTTTAGGTTCTGTTGCTGGTCCTGTAGGATTAGTTGTAGGATTGTATACAGGTGTTGTTGCAGGAGCAGCTTGGGATGTAAGTCGTCATGATTTTGGAGAAGAACTTATCCAGAAAGTCAGTAATAAAATGAACATTGGAACCATTGCAATTATTGCCGAGGTTGGCGAAGACAGTTCCATATTTATTGACGATGCAGTAAAACCTTTTGCGTCAGAAATTATTAGAAGTGAAGCCGGAATCGAATTTGACGATTATATCGATGAACATATTGAAGACATCGAAGATAAAATTGAAGAGGAACGTGAGAAACTAAGAAAAGCAACTAACGAAGAAAAAGACAAAATAAAAGCTAAGATTACCGATTTAAAATCAAAAAGAAAATCAAAAATTGCCGATTTTGAACATAAAAAAAAATCGGCTTTAAAAGAAGTCGAAGCTAAAACAAAAGATAGAATCAAGAAATTAGAATCCCGTCTTAAAGGATATGAACTTGCTGTTGAAGATGCATTTGCTAAAGCAAAAATAAACAGACTGAAAAAGAGATTACAAAAACAAGAAGAAAAATTAACGCACTTGCTTAGTGTTCTAGAAGAGGAAATTAGGGATTAGTCTAATTTTAAATCAATATCAAATGGGAAAACTCATACTGGTAAGACACGGAAAAAGTGTGTGGAATGTAGCCAACATATTTACAGGTTGGACAGATGTAGACCTTGCTCCAGAAGGAATAGAGGAAGCAAATACAGCGGGTGAAATTATTAAAAGGCATCAAATTGCTATTGATATCTGTTATTCTTCCTATCTAAAAAGAGCCATCCGTACAGGACTAATTATTTTAGAGCATGCTGATAGGATGCATGTAGATTTTATTAAAAGTTGGAAACTAAATGAGCGAAATTATGGTGCTTGGCAAGGAAGAAATAAAGACGAGGTAAAAAGAGAAGTTGGAGAAGAACTTTTTTTAAAAGTACGAAGAGGCTTTGATACTCCACCGCCCAGTTTGCAACTTACTGATAAAAGACATCCCAAATTTGATCACTTATATGATACTGTCAATAGTAGCTATTTACCAGCCTCAGAATCCTTAGAACAAACCGAAGTGCGAGTAGTGCAATACTTTTTTGAGGTTATTGTACCAGAATTGGTAAAAGGAAAAACCGTTTTGGTAGCTGCACATGGGAATTCAATTAGAGGATTAATGGCGCATATTGAGAATATTAACTCCTCAGAAATTCCTAAAGTAACTGTGCCAACAGGAGTGCTGCAAGTTTACGAGTTTGACACTAATATGATTTTAAAAAAGAAATACAAACTAGAAGAAAAAAATAAAATTAAACTTTAATACAACCAATTATGAAAACAAATTTTTTATCCTTAACCATGATAACATTGATGGCAGGAACTATTTTAACAAGCTGTGGAAAAACAACAAAAGATGACGCATCTGCCGTAAAAGAGGATGTTACAGAACTGAACAGAGATTTAGAACAAGGAGCAAAAGATACGGGTGTTGAGACTAAAGAAGCCGTAAATGCAGACTGGAAAAAGTTTGAAGCTTCGTCTAAAATAGCTATTGAAAACACAGACACTCAAATTAAAGCGCTTAGGGATAAAATTGCTAAAGCGGATAAAGCAGAAAAAGTGAAACTAACAGCAAAATTGGATGAACTCGAAAAAAAGAATACAGAGTTAAAAGAGAAATTAGAAAAAAGAGGCGTAGCATTCAAAGAGGATGTTAAGGAAATGAACCAATCAGCTAAAGAAGAGGAACAAGAATTTGAGAGAGAGTTTACTCATGATATGGATGAATTAGGGACTGCTTTAAAAGATCTCTTTAAAGACAATGTGAAATAATTTTTAAAAATGCAATTATGCCAACTACAATTTTAAGTTCGATGGAGTCTGCAGTAAAAAATTGGTGGATATCTCTTTTACTAGGTATTCTATACATTATTGTTGGAATATGGGTGTTTCAAACGCCATTAGTCAGTTATGTCTCTTTAAGTTTTATTTTTAGTGCCTTTATATTTGTTTCGGGACTATCCCAAATAGTTTTCGCTATTTCAAATAGAAAAAAGTTACACAGTTGGGGTTGGTATCTAGCAGGTGGTATGGTAGATTTAGTAGTAGGAATGCTATTGATTTTGAATCCCTTAATGACAATGGCTATTTTACCATTCTATGTTGGATTCTGGTTATTGTTTCAAAGTATGATGGCAATTGGGTTTTCTTTTCAGTTTAGAACAGCCAATGTACCTTCATGGGGATGGTTATTATTCCTTGGAATCATGACACTATTGTTTTCATTTTTGTTACTGTCTAATCCTGTATTTGCAGGTTTAAGTATTGTTTACATGACAGCAATGGCAATGATAACCGCTGGAGTTTTTAGAATTGTACTCGCTTTCGAACTTAAAATACTACATAAGAGAATAACTGGTATTTAATACCAAAATGGACCATTTAGAAAATAAACTCATGAAAATTAAAAAAAATAAAACACCTCAAAACTCAAAAGTATATTTAATTGGAAGCGGTATTGCGTCACTAGCAAGTGCTGTTTACCTGATCAAAGATGCTAAAGTTAAAGGAGCAAACATCCATATTCTTGAAAAAAGTACAATCGCAGGTGGTGCACTTGATGGTGCAGGAAACAAAGACGACGGATTTGTTGTACGAGGGGGACGCATGCATGAACCTCATTATACTTGTTATTGGGATTTATTATCGAATATTCCATCGCTAGAAGATCCGCTTTTAACGGTAACTGAAGAGTCTAATGAATTCAATAAACGATTTGTTTCTAACGGACAAGCGAGACTAATTAAAGACGGAAAGATACTAGATGTTTCTTCTTATGGACTTTCATTATTGGAACAAACAGAGTTACTACGACTACTATTTGCTTCCGAGAAATCGCTTGGAAAGAAAAGAATAGAAGATTGGTTTGACCAAGAGTTTTTTGTTACTAATTTTTGGTACATCTGGTCTTCAATGTTTGCTTTTCAAAAATGGAGTAGCCTGGCCGAAATGCGACGTTATATGCGACGTTTTATTCATATGATTGATGGATTGAATAAATTGGGAGGCGTAATGCGTACCAAGTACAATCAATACGATTCGGTTGTAGTGCCGTTAAAGCGTTATTTAGAAAAAGAAGGGGTGCAATTCACTATGGATTCTGAAGTGGTAGATATTGATTTTGATCTATCTGCTGATAAAAAAACAGCTACGGTATTGCATTTAAAAAATAAAAATGAAATTGTACTAACAGAGAATGATTATGTTTTTATCACCAACGGTTCCATTACTGATAGTACAGATAATGGTGCTTGGAATAGAGCAGCCAAACTAAAAGGACTTGAAGAATCTGGATCTTGGAAACTTTGGAAAAAAATTGCCGAAAAAGACACCGCTTTTGGAAATCCAAGTCCGTTTTGTGATGCTATCGATTTACAAAAATGGTATTCTTTTACCGCAACATTTAAAGACAGTACTTTTCATGACCACATGGAAAATTTTTCGGGAAATGTAGATGGAACTGGTGGTTTGGTTACACTAACCGATTCAAATTGGCTAATGTCAATTGTTATTGCGCGCCAACCTCATTTTCCAAATCAACCAGACGATGTCAAGATTTTTTGGGGATACGGTTTATACCCTGATCGAAAAGGAAACTACATTAATAAAACCATGGCCGAATGTACCGGAGCCGAAATCCTAGAGGAATTATGGTTTCATTTAAAGGTTCAAGAGATGATGAAGCCCATTACAGATGCTGGAAAAGTGAATTGTATCCCTACTGCAATGCCTTTTATAGATAGTTTGTTTATGCCTAGAAAAATGGGTGATCGACCAAAAGTATTACCAAAAGGAGCCACAAATTTTGCTTTTTTAGGACAATTTGCTGAGGTTCCAAAAGATGTAGTATTTACCGTTGAATATTCGGTTAGAACGGCACAAACTGCGGTTTATGGTTTATTTAAAACCGATAAAAAAGTGTTACCAGTATATGAGTCTATTCATAGTCCAGAAGCACTTATAAAAGCAGCTAAAGCGATTAGTAGATAAACTAAATATTAGTTGGAAAACTGTTTTTAAATTATTGCAGGATATAAAAATAAATTAATTGAATAGCATAAACTTTGATATAAAACAGCTGCGTCACGATTTTGGTCAGCTGTTTTTTGACATTTATAATAGTTGTGAAATTATGTAAATGAAGTAATATAAGCTTACAATTCCATAATTATCATTGGGATTACAATGGTTATATTTGAATATGATTTTAAAGAGACAAATGAAAAGTTGATTTGTTTCTAATGTTTAATTAAAATAATAAAATAGTATGTTACAGAAAAACGATATCGCACCTAATTTTACTTTAGACGCTTCACCTGATAAAAAAATATCTTTAGCAGACATGAAAGGAAAAAATGTAATTCTTGCATTTTACCCCGCAGATTGGAGTCCGGTTTGTAGCGATCAAATGGCTTTATACAACGAAACACTTAAATTTTTTAAAAAGCATGACGCCGAAATATTTGGCATATCAGTAGATAGTGTATGGTGCCATAATGCTTTTACAGCATCACGAAATTTACATTTCCCTTTATTAGCCGACTTTGAACCAAAAGGAGCCGTTTCAAAAGCTTACGGTGCTTATGATGAAAAATCAGGACAATCCAAACGAGCTTTATTTGTAATTAATAGAGAAGGAGTTATCGAATGGAGTTTTGTATCTCCAAATGAAGAAAACCCTGGCGCCGATGGTATTTTAGAAGCTTTAGAAAATATGAACAAATAAAAAAAAGAAAATGAGTTTACATCCAGACGTTAATAAAAAAGATCACATTAAAGGAGATTCAAACGCTAAATTAGAAATCGTAGAATTTGGAGATTTCCAATGCGGCCATTGTGGTGCAGCACATCCAGTTGTAGAAAAAATAATAAAGGAATTTGGAAACCAAGTTAAATTTGTATTTCGTAATTTTCCTTTATCAGAAATGCATCAAAATGCTCGTGAAGCCGCTAAAGCTGCAGAAGCCGCTGCATTACAAGGGAAATACTGGGAAATGCACAACAGTATTTTTGAAAACCAAGAGTATTTACAACCCAATGATTTTATAAGCCATGCTGAAAAATTAGGATTAGATATCCAAAAATTCAAAAAGGACATGCAACTAAGTAGTATTGCCGAAAAAATTGATGATGATTTTGAAAGCGGTATTCGTAGTGGTGTAAATGGTACGCCTTCTTTTTTTGTTAACGGAAATAAATTTGATGGTGATGCTTCTAATTTATTAGCAGTAATTGAGATGAGTGTAGAATAGGAGCTACTTATTCTACCGAAAAACTACACTACTTGTAGTATTTAAGCTAAATTCCTTTTTTTGAAAAAGAAAAGAGAACACTATTTTAAAAAAATATCCAAGACTGATCTAGGTCATTTTAATTGTTTTAGAACAGTAATACCTTTGAGTAATTATAAATTTAAAACGAAAAATAATGAAAACTCCAAACATCGGAATTTCAACTGAAAACAGACAAGCAATCGCTGACCAATTGTCAAAGATATTGGCAGATGAATTTATATTGTATTCAAAAACACTTAATTTCCATTGGAATATTGAAGGAGCTGATTTTCACTCTGTACACTTATATTTAGAAACTTTATACCAAGAACAACAAGAAACTGTTGATACCGTAGCCGAAAAAATACGTGCGTTAGGTCATTATGTACCTGCCACTTTGAAGAAATATTTAGAATTGACGCATCTTACGGAAGAAACAAAGGGTAAAAATGATAGCCAAAGTATCTTTGCTGAGCTATTACAAGATCACGAAAGCATTATTGTATTTATCAGAGAAGAGATAAAACCCATTGCTGATAAAATGAAGGCTGATGGAATTAGCGATTATATCACAGGATTAATGGAACAACATGAAAAAACCGCTTGGATGTTGCGTTCTCATTTAAAATAAAATTGTTGCAATAATTGTAACTAAAAAACAATTTATTAGCCCAAATAGAAGTTATTCTATTTGGGTTTTTTCTTTTTGATTGCGCTAGTTTTATTTTTCACAAAAATAAAATGTGCAATGATTTTTATCCTTTTTTAAAGTTTTATAAAATAACGGTGTGCTGATGTGGGTCAGTGTCAATGCTTTATAATCGTTATATATTTGGTCTATAATTATTCATAATTTAAATAATAGAAAATATGAGAACAGATCTTAGTATTAAAGAAAATGTTTTGGAAGAATTACAATGGCAACCAAGTATTGACGAAACTCAAATTGGAGTAATTGTAAAAGATGGAATTGTGACACTATCTGGAACCGTAGACAGCTATGTAAAAAAACAAGAAGCAGAAAAGGCGGCTAGGAGTGTAGTTGGGGTAAAAGGAGTAGCTGAAGAGATAGCGGTTAAATATGGTACGAATTCTAATAAATCAGATACTGAAATAGCTACTGCAGCAGTTAATGCCTTAAAATGGAATATATCTGTACCTGAAAATAAAATTGAGGTTAAAGTCGAAAATGGATGGGTTTATTTGACCGGTGAGGTACTATGGGATTTTGAAAAAAATGCTGCTAAAAGAGCTGTAGAAACGCTAACTGGGGTTCATTATGTAGTGAATAATATTACTCTTAAAAATACAGTAGATGCTGTTGATATTAAAGAAAAAATTAAAAAGGCATTTGAACGTTCGGCTGATATTGATGCTAAAGATATTATTGTAAAAGCTGATGGCCATACTATCAAACTCACAGGTAAAGTGCATTCATTAAAAGAAAAAGATAAAGCTAAAACAACAGCTTATTATGCACCTGGAGTATGGAGAGTAGAAAATGAGTTGGAAGTTGAATATTAGTTTTAATCAAAAGATAACGAAGAATTATTTACAATTGTTTTCTTATTAAAAGCCCTAATTCTATTGACAGATTAGGGCTTTTTTTTCACTGACTTAGATCATTTTATAATTATCTTTAAATTGCTAATTTTGAAGTAATCTTATTTTATTTGAGAAAAAATAGTAAGATGTATGACAAAATTATACTGCATCAAACTTGAATTTCAATAAATAGATAAGGCAATATTTTGGCTAAAACAGAATAACAATTTAAATATTATAAAATGAACTATAAAAATATTACCGTAGCAGGAAGTGGTGTTTTAGGATACCAAATTGCTTTTCAAACCGCATTTCATGGGTTTAATGTGACCGTTTATGACATAAATGATGCTGTATTAGAAAAAGCTAAAGCAAAATTCAAAGACTTGAGTGAATCCTATAAAAAAGATTTGAAGGCAACGCAAGAACAGTTGGATGCCACCTTTAAAAACCTGAGTTATAATGCTGATTTAGGAGCAGCAGTTGCAAATGCCGACTTGCTGATTGAAGCGGTTCCAGAAAATCCAGCGATTAAAATTGATTTTTACCATAAATTAGCCAAAGTTGCTCCCGAAAAAACAATTTTTGCGACCAACTCATCAACGCTTTTACCAAGTGATTTTGCAGATGCTACAGGAAGACCAGCAAAGTTTTTGGCGTTACATTTTGCAAACACAATTTGGATTCACAACACAGCCGAAATCATGGGCCATGCAGGAACTGATCCTACTGTTTTTAAAGATGTAGTGCTTTTTGCTAAGGCTATTGGTATGCTCGCTTTGCCAGTACTTAAAGAACAACCTGGATACATTCTTAACTCTTTATTAGTACCTTTATTAAGTGCTGCGACTAACTTGTTAGTGAACGAAGTTGCTGATGTGGAGACGATAGATAAAACATGGATAAAAGCAACTGGTGCGCCAGTAGGGCCTTTTGGAATTTTAGATGTTATAGGCATTACAACGGCGTATAATGTTAATGTAATTGCAGCAGAGAAAACGGAAGATGCGTTAAAAATAAAAACGGTAAAATACTTAAAAGAGCATTTTATTGATAAAAATAAATTAGGTGTTGCTACAGGTGAGGGGTTTTATAAATACCCTAATCCAGCATATGAAAATCCTGATTTTTTGAAGTAGGTTTATTTAATTTAAGCTTACTAATTCAAGTAAAAAAAGAGGATAAACAGATTTAATGCTGTTTATCCTCTTTTGATTTAAAGAGTTAGGAACGTTTTTTAAGGTATCCTTTTAAAATATCTATTTGAAAAGCACCAACAGTAGATAAATTGGAATCGGCGTTCATTAGTACCAAACCATAACCTAAATCAGACAGTTTGCAATCTTGAATTATTTCGTTATTGATGCCGCTATAAATGGGCATAAAATGTTTTTCAACTTCAATTCCTGAAACATTTGCGACTTTGATAGCTGTTGTAAATGCATTAGCAATTTGATCTGGCGATAATCCCTTATCTAATAAATCACTAGCCAAATGTTTCATGTTTTTAGCATTGTAAAAATGCATGAAATTTTGAATATTGTCATTTACTTTGTATTTTTTCTTGTATAGTAATAGTTGCATGGCTTGTAGTTTCTAAATTAATAAAGAAATATGCTTGTTATTTACTTTTTAAAATTATAGTCCTTTTTCATAATCAAATAACATTTTTTTGAATTTGACAAAATCTTTAGTAAAAGTGTTCATTCTTAGAAGAATTTGTTGATGTTTTTCTCTGTAATCATTATCGGATAATCCCTTGTCACCTTTTTCAATTTTGGATAATAATTTTTCGTGTTCAATAATACTTTGTTCTAAGTCTTGAAATAAATCATTGTAAATAGTATCAATATTGTTTAATATCTTTTGATAGTTAGAATTACTTTTTTCAGCAGTTGATTTTTTCTTTAATACTACATTAAAAAATGTGATTTCGTCTTTCCATAAATTAATGTGGTCTAACCATTCTTTACTTTCAAAGTGTAAAACGTCTAATCCTGCACCAAGTAAGAACTGTGCTTTTGGATTTAAAATAGCTGTGCTCATAATTGTTTGTTTTAATTTATTTTAATAGTGCTAATGCTAAGAATTTTTAATTAATAAAGTTATATTAATCAATAGCAAATCTTTTAAGGAAACTTGCTTGTAATGCTTGTTTAGCGTCATTTAAAAGTTGGGAAACTTCTTCTAGGGTATTGTTTCTAATTTTGGCAATTTCTTCTAATTCTAGTTGTTCAATAGTGAACAATTCAAATACATTGCGCATGGAATAAGGCAAATTGTAGAGTACCATTTGAATGTGATTTTGAATTTCTTCGGCACTTAATTCTTTGTCTATTTTTTCGATCAACGCTTTTTGATTGTCTTCTATAAAAACATGATTTAAAGTATAGTCGTTATGGTTGTATGAAATGTCATCAAGTTCTTCTATCATCAAGAGATGTCCATCTCCATCAGTGCTAAAATTTTCTTGCATAGCATCCCATTCTGGTTTAGAATAATCATCAATGTTTTTAAAGAAAAATTCATCAAACTCTTCTTCTACAGTAATATCGTCTAGAAGTTCATTCGTTTTCTTAAACAACCAGAGATAAAAATCCTTCTCTTGTTTTACCTCATCAATGTGATCATAGATTTCGATAAAAAGTTGGTCAATAATATCGTCAGCTTTGATTTTATTTTTGGGAAAATGCCCTTTTTTAATTGCAATATTGAGTTGCCCGTTTACATACTTTTTTATTTCAGGCATAATTTTTAACACCAATACATTAAAAGAAGGTTTATCGTCATCTTTTTTTAGTTTAATAAGATCCTGATACGTATTACTAACGAATAAACGGAACTCTTTTTTATTTTGGTAATATGAAATTTTTGTTTGCATGAGTGATTACTTTAATAAGTTTATTGTAAAGATAGGTACTTGATTTTTTTTCTAAAATGACGCAGGTCAGTCTGTTAAAATTGATTAGGTTGTTCACTTAAATTTTAACTGTAAAATAGGAGCATTATCTTAAGATAAGATGATTTCAAGAAAAAGTTCTTTAGAAACAAGAGCTTAAAAATAATATAAAACTGATGTAGGTCATTTAGAAGATGGCAAACAGTTACTATTTTTGTGGTATAAAAAAAGAAAATTGTTGTTTAAAATATAGATTTTCACTGTGGTAATGAAAGTCTTGAAAGTATTAGAAGTTGTTTGTGCAGGGTGTTTTTTAAAATTAGCAATTGGTTGTTAATAATTAAAAATACAATTATAAAGTAGGACTAATACTTTCAAAGGAACTAAGACAATTTAGTCTTAGTTCCTTTTTAAATACAATTAGGTTGCCCAAAGTAGGACTATAATATGAAAATGTTGATTTGTAATTCTGGATTAATGTTATAAGTAGTAAAGAAAATATTAATGATTTTTAGCAACTTGTTTTAGTTTATTTTTATTTAATAAAACTAGCCTTCTATTAGTTTCAACACCTATTAATCCTTCGTTTTTAAATTCAGTTAACATTCTAATAGCAGTTTCTGTTGCAGTACCTATAAGTCCCGCAAAATCATCTCTAGGAATGCTTATTCCAGTATGATTTTCATCCTTAATCATTCCCTTTTTGTCTAATTCTAAAAGCACTTTAGCAGTACGTTGTCGTACAGTTGCAAAAGCCATATCGACCAATTGCTCTTGGAGTTCGATAATATTATTAGAAATCATACCAAAAAATTTATTAGATACTTCTTTATTGCCATAGAGCAGTTGTGTAAAATCATGTTTCGGAATTGCCAGAACCTCCGCGTCTTCTAAAACACTAGCAGTTTCGGCGTAAGTACCTGCACTAGCAAGAAGAGATAGTTGCCCTATAAAATCTCCAGGGCCATACAATGCAATAACAAATTCCTTTCCTGATTCAGTTGTTCTATAGGTTTTTACATTACCACTTTGAATAAAGTACAATTGATGCGCAGCACTTCCTTCGGTAAAAATATTTTCTTTGTTTTTATATTTTTTAATGCTTCGATTTTTAGATAAATCTTCAAGATTTAAATATGTTGAAGCCTCATTAAGAAACTCATTAAAACCGTGAATACTTTTAGAATATTCTTTTTCTAAAAATTTCTTTTTCTTGATGCGACATGCTATTGCTCCTAATAAATCTTCCTCTTCAAATGGTTTGATTAGATAATCGTCTACACCTAAATTCATCCCTTTTCTGATGTCTGCTTGTCCAGATTTAGCGGTGAGAAATATAAACGGAATACTAGCGGTTATCGTATTGTTCGTTAAAGCATCATATACACCATACCCATCTATTTCAGGCATCATAATATCACATATAATAATATCAGGAATATGCTCTAGGGCTTTTTGAATACCAATTTTACCGTTTTCGGCGGTAATAACAACGTAGTTTTCTAGCTCAAGAATTTCAGCAGTATTTTCTCGTACGTCCTGATTGTCTTCAATTATAAGTATTTTACTCATTTTTTTTAGTATCTAATGGAAATTCAATATAAAAAGTAGCGCCTTCTTTTAATTCACTTTTAAAAGTAATAGTACCACCCATTAATTCAGTATACTGTTTCACAATATTGAGACCTAAACCAGTTCCTTGAATATTTGATGCGTTATTAGCGCGATAAAACCTTTGAAACATATTGTTTTGATCTTCGATAGGAATACCTATTCCTTCATCAATTATTTCAATGTTTACATGCTCATTATTACTTTTTATTTTGATAATTATTTCTTTATTTTCTTCTGAATATTTTATAGCATTAGAAACAAGATTATAAATGATATGCTTGATTAATTTTAAATCTAAAAAAGCTTCAATTATTGAATTTTCAGACTGTAGCCTTATAATTTGTCCCTTTTTTTTGATGTCCTCTAATTCTTCGAGTAATGATTTTGTGAATGCAACCAAATCGAATAATACAGGCTGAGCAATTATTTTTCCTTCTTGTAGTTTGCTCAGGGATAGAAAATCATTTAGAATTACGACCAAATTCTTTACATTCGATCTTATTTTAGACACATAATTTATTCTTTTAGCTTCTTTTCCAACACCATTTTGTTTTTCGATTAAAATAGCCGAAGATAAAATGGCGCTCAACGGAGTCCTAAATTCGTGGGAAGCCATAGAAATAAAACGCGATTTTAACTCGCTCAATTCTTGTTCTTTTTTTAAGGTATTAAACATTTCAAATTCAGCCTTCTTTTGTAAAGTGATATTATTATAAACTAATAAAACTTGTTCTATAGTATTATTATCATTGTACAATGGGGTGGTATTAACTAGGTAGTGATTGTCTCTAAATTCGATTTCATAGGAGAGATGTTCCCCTTCAAGCGTTTTTACTATTTTTTCTCTGGAGATTTTCTTTATTTCATCTGAGACACCAACAACATCGCCAAGTACGGTTTTGTTCTCTACCAAATTTTCAAAACCCAATGCTATAACCTCTTCCCCTTCGACAAATACAATCCTCAATTTAGAATCAACAACGGCAATAAATCCTTTAGGGAAATTATGAGAAACATTATCTAGCAATTGCTTGCTGTTTAAGGCTTTTCTTTCGGCCTCTTTGGTGACATGAATTTGGTTATTGAGATTTACATTTAATTTGGTCAATTTTTGAACTATCGCATTCAGCTCAGTAGTGCGTTCTGTTACTTTTTCTTTTAATTCTATGGTGTAATTCCGTAAATTTTCTTCACTATCTTTTAGCTGTTCTTCGGCTTTTTTTTGCTTAGTAATATCTTGAATAGTACCATACATTTCTTTTGTATTACTATTCGCATCAGATACAATTTTCCCTTTGGTTAAAACATTTCTTAAAGAACCATCGGGTCTAATAATTGTTTTCTCGTATTGATAATCTGTTTGATTTTCAATAGCAAGAGCTACTATTTTTAAAGTATTTTCTCTGTCATCTGGATGAATAAAATTACTTAAAGTGTCTTTGTTGAGTCGTACATCACCAGGTTCAAGACCGTAAATTCTATAGAACTCGTTTGACCAGCTTCGTTCATTTGTTTGTAAGTTCCAGTACCAGTTACCTACATGTGCAATTTGCTGTGCTTCAGCCATTCGGCTTTCACTAACGATTAAGGCATGTTTTGCAGCCATACGCTCTGTAACATCAATAATAAAAGCAATTACTACTTTTTTATTATCTATTTCTGTAGGGCTCAAGCTTATTTCTAATTGAAATTGAGAACCATCTTTTTTTAATCCCCATAAATCCAAATCATGTCCCATACGTCTTGCCTTGGGTTTTGAATTATAGTTAGCTCTATGAGAATGGTGGTTGTTTTTAAAGCGAGAAGGAATGAGATTCTCTACATCTTGATGAATTAATTCTTGTGAACTGTAACCAAACATTTGCTCACCAGCTGGATTTGCTTTAATTATTAATCCCTTGTCATCAATGACTAAAATTCCTTCCACAGAGGAGTGAAAAATATTTTTAAAAAGTAGGTTGTCTTTGGCACTATCACTCATTTTTACTTTTTTTAAATTCGTCTACTTGTCTTAATTTTGGTAAAGAATCAGGATAATTTTCTTGTATAAAACCTATGAGTTGTTCTCTCATTTGACAGCGTAAGGTCCAAACATCTGAGGCGTTTTTAGCACTAAACGTACAACGCAATTCCATTGCTCGATCATCGCTTTTAGTAACTAATAGTTCCCCAACTTTTTTATCCCATAGCAGGTTGTCATTTAAAAGTGCTATTAGTTTTGTTCTCAGTTTAGCAACAGGAAAAGTATAATCTACAGAAATAAAAACACTACCAATTAATTCTCTAGAACTAAAAGTCCAATTTACAAATGAGTTGTCACTAAAAAAATTAAGAGGAACAACGAGTCGCCTCCAATCCCAAGTTTTGATCACAACATAGGTAAGTGTGATATCTTCGACAGTACCAAACTCCCCTTGAATAACAACTTCATCATCAATTTTTATAGGCTGAGTAAAGGCTATTTGAAAACCCGTAATAAGATTGGCAATTGATTTTTGGGCGGCAACACCCGCAATGATACCAATTACACCTGCCGAAGTTAGTATGGTTGTACCTAATTTTCTTGCTGCAGGAATATTCCATAAAACAACAGCAATGGCAATAGTGATAATAATGATAATTGAAAAACTCTTCATGAAGCGCAGTTGCGTCAAGACTTTTCTTTCTTTGGCTTGATGGAAGCCATCAACAGTAAATTTTTGTTGTACAATTTCTTCGGCTGCATTCAATAATGCAATCAATATCCATGAGAAGTTGATAATGATTAAACTTTCAACGATTGTTTGCCAGTAAGATGCTAATCCAATAATACTAAAAGAGCTGTAGATAAATAGAAATGGTAACAGGAATTTAGCTGGTTTTTTTAAATGCTTGAGTAATTGTGCTTTTAAAACGGTTGGTTTCTTAGTGTTAGAAAATGTAAGAAGCCAAAATAACCCCCACCTTAGTAATAACCCCAATAAAATACAGCCTAAAATTACTATGCTATAAGTAATAATGGGCTTAAGAGAAAAAGAATTTATAATTTGGTTTAAATTCATAAAGCATAACAAAAATAAAGTAATGTTTAAACCTAAAAAATGACATTGGTCATCTTTTCTATTTATTTCAAAAAACCTCCAAAATCAATTGAGATTGGAGGTTTTTGTTTTTTTAATACTATTTTAAACTAGTATTTCTCTATTTTTTAAAATGATTTCTCACAAAAGCATCTTTTTCATTATCAGTCATTTTATCGGCTGGTTCTACATCGATTTGAATACCCTTAAAATGTAAATCTTTGTTCAAGAAATTATGTAGTTCTGTTTTTGCATTGGTAGGACCAAATAACAGGACCTGATTGTAATTTAAAATCGCTTTGGCAATTTCTTTGTAATAGGCCTCGTGCATTTGCTGACGCTTGTTGTGCATTCCTTTTTCGCTGTCACTTAAAGCTGCTTCTTTAGTCTCAAAAGTAAAGTTAGAAACGATCGTATGGGTGTTTTCTTTATCATGTAAATCAATTAAATATGCTTTTTCATGATCCATCCAAATGCCTAAGTTTTTATATAGTTCCATTTTATTTTTTATTAATTAATAATAGGGTAGTGGTACAGTTTGTTTTTTTATACTGTTATCAGGTTGATTGCTTGCTAAATGCTGATTTCATAAACAACTGTTTTTGGCTGTTGCCAAAGCATTTTTCTTAAAATTGAAAATTCAAGAATTACATTAGAGTATAAAACAAAGATTCTGTTTTGTACTGCTATGATGCATCCTCGATTATCAAGCTACAATGATGCTAAGGTCTACTAATGCTTTATTAAAGAACTGCACCTTCAAGAATGGGTTCGTTTTTCAGGATTTCTTTTTTTAACTCCTTTTTGACTTTCTTGACTTTTTTAGCACTCTTTTTTTTAATCTTGGTAATGGTTCCTTTAGTCTCCTTATTGATTTTTTTTGCTAATTTTTTAGCTGCCGAATCAATTTTCTTTATTATTTTCTTAGTGCCAGCCTTTGCTAGAATTGCATTAGTAAGAGCGGCAGAAATTTCGCCCGTCATTTTTTTAGATTTTGCTTTCATGATATTATTTTTAGTTTGTAATTATCAGGATTATTTTGAGATAAGACTTAATTGATAATAAAAGCTAATTTCCAACTTTATAACGAACAACGAAATGACCTAGATCAGTTATAAAATTGATTTAAAACAGCTTAGCTAGAAAATTGAAAACTATTGCTTAGCAGGTACATCAGGTAAGTTCATCTCGTTTATGTGGATATCTACCTTTTTCCATGTTGATTTATCTAAGGTAGTTGTATCTACAGCGGTTGTCCAATCTATAAGTGGTACGACTTTAAAGCGTTCTACTACGCGTTCTCTATACCCAAAAGCAAACCTACTGGCTTTCAGTTGAAATTCAATTGTTTTGTTTCCGTTTTGAATATTTTTATAAATAACTGTCTGTGTTTTCCAATCTCCTTCCCAAGTAAAAAAAGCCTTTCCTAAAGTGATGCCTCCAATAATTAAAAAAGTGATTAATATTGATTTATCAGTTCGTAATTTACCAAACAAGTGGCCTATAATTATTACAATTGTTGCTCCAGCTATAAAAAGCACAATAAAGTGTAAAATGGAACTATTAATATAGAGCGATGTATAACGGTTAAGCAATACTAATGCTGCTGTTACAATAAAAAGAATGTAAATTAGGATGTGTTTCATGTTGTTTTATTTTTAATAAAGAAGTTTTATTTATTTGATTTTGCGTCCTCAATTTTCTTTTTTTCTTTTTCTTGTTTTCTAAAAAAGCCTCTTAAAAGAAAATTATGCTTCGCTGCTTCTTCTAATTCGTTTAATTTTTTGGTACCAGTTTGTAAGTTAGTCATGGTAGAATCTAATGATTTTGCTAATTTTGTATCGGTTAATAATTTAGAAACAATTCCATTTCCGTTATTAAGTGTAGCAGTGAAAGTATTAATATCAGCGGTGCTTTTTTCTAAACCAGACAAGGATTTCTTGATGCTATTGGTATAGTACGGGTCGGTCATGAGCTTAGAAAATGTTCCGTTCTTGTCGTTCATTTTTTTTGTAAAAAGAACAAATTGATCTGATCCTTCTTCGAGATTGGTTACGGATTTTTCGACACTTTTTGCTAGTTGTGGATCTGTCAAAATCTTTGATAACATGCCTTCGCCATTATTGATTTTATAACTAAATTCAGATAACTCTTTTGTAATAACCTCAGCGTTATCAATACTTTTTTTAAGTCCTGACATCAAATCCTGTAGTTCAACTTCTTCTACTGACGCAATATAGCTATCGTTTTCAACCACTCTGTCTGACTTATTTCCTGGAGAAATAGTAACCACTTTGTCTCCCATCAACCCATCAGAACCAATACTCGCTAATGCATCCGTTTTAATATATTGTTGCACTTCATTTTTGATAACCATAACGACCACAACAGAAGAGTCAGATATAAATTCGATTTCCTTAATAGAACCTATATTTATACCTGAGAGTAGCACGTTGTTATCTACCTTAAGACCGCTTACATTTTTAAATTTTGTTTTCAAGTGAAATGTAGAACCAAAAAGGTTTTGGCTGCTGCCAATAAAATATAAAGTCGCAAAAAAGACTAGGAGTCCTATAATGACGAACATTCCTAATTTCCAGATATAGTTTGAATTTCTTTTCTTCATAGTGGTAATTTTATTACTGTTTTTTAATTAAAAAAGGAACGTACCCAGTCATCAGCACTGTTTTCTAATTCTTCATAGGAACCTTCAGTATGAATTACGCCATCTTTCAAAATCATAATGCGATTCCCTGTCATTTTTGCGCAAGCAATATCATGCGTAATGATGATGGAAGTAGTCTTGTATTTTTTTTGTACAGATAAGATTAATTCGTCAATTTCTCTTGCTGTTATTGTATCCAGTCCCGCAGTAGGCTCATCATATAAAATGATTTCAGGCTTTATAATGAGGGTTCTTGCTAGACCTATTCGTTTCACCATTCCGCCAGATAATTCAGATGGCATGCTATCAATAGCTTCTTCTAAGCCTACGTTTTCAAGTACTTCTAAAATTTGTGCATCTACTTCTTCATTTTTAAGATGAGGAGTGTGGTGTTTTAATGTAAAAGCCAAGTTATCTCTCACCGACATGGAGTCATATAAGGCGCCACTTTGAAAGAGGAATCCAATGCGTAACCGAATTGCATTTAGTTCTTTATAGTTCATTTTAGCAATATCATTCCCAAAAATGTTTAACTCTCCCTCATCAGCATCAATGAGTCCAACTAGGCATTTAATGGTAACTGATTTCCCAGAACCGGAGCGACCGAGTATCACTAGATCTTCTCCCTTATTTACGGTAAGATTAATGCCTCTCAAGACTTTGTTTTTACCAAATGACTTGTGGAGGTTTTTAATTACTATGACAGGTTCTTTTTGCATCTCTTAGAAAAATAAATCAGTTATTTGAACGGCAAGCATATCGATAATAAAAATGATAAGCGATGATAAAACCACGGCCGAATTTGCTGCCATACCTACGCTAGCAGTTCCTTTTTTAGCATTGAAACCTTTATAGCAACCTATTAGTCCAATAAAGAATCCAAAAAAGAATGTTTTTATCGTAGCCGGTAATAAATCCAAAAAATCAAGGTGTTCAATAACTTCAGAAAAGTAGCGGAACAGTCCCAAACTCCCGTGTACATTGTAACCAATGTAACCACCAAAAATCCCAATAAAATCAGCATAGAATACTAAAATTGGGATCATAATAGTTGTTGCAAGTATGCGTGTGTTGACTAAATATTTATAAGGGTTTATAGCCGAAACTTCCATAGCATCTATTTGTTCAGATACTTTCATAGAACCAAGTTCAGCACCAATTCCTGAAGCTATTTTCCCAGCACAAATAAGCGCTGTAATTACGGGTGCAATTTCTCTAATTAACGATAACGAAACCATACTGGGTAACCAAGATTCGGCTCCAAATTTGGTCATAGTAGGTCTAGACTGAATAGTAAGCACTAATCCCATTATAAATCCTGTAATGGAAACTAAAGGCAATGACTTAAAACCAATTGCATAGCACTGACGAATAAATTCATTACTATAAAACGGTCGTGTAAATATTTCCCGAAAGAACCTTCCAGCAAACATAGAGAGTTTGCCCGCTTCATAGAAATTTTTTTTGAGGTAGGCTATCATTATTTTAAGTATTGATTTTTATAAAATACAAAGCGGCTTTTTTTTTAGAATACTACGTTTTTTTATAAAAATGCATTCCAGTTAGGACCTTTAAAGCAGACTTAAAAGGTAAAATTTCTTCTCTTGACCGGATGCATTTATTTGTTATTTAGTATCAAGCTATTGCAGTATTATGTAGTAAAAGTACTTTACTGGTAGACGCTATAAAATGACTTAGGTCATGTCATTTTGTGATGGCAGTCACGTTTTAAAATCATATAATTTTGATTTTTACAATTAGATTTTAATACCGCTTTAATATTACTGTAAGTAATGTTATTTTACAGAAGAGGATGTGAATAACGGTGATAAATTAAATAGCGATTTTAGAATAAAAGTAAAAGAAACCTTTTAAAAAATTAGCTATTGAATTTTGCTACAAACCAATTTATAGGCAGTAGTAAGTATTATATTTTTTTGGTTTTGTTATTTATGCATTTCATTTACAGCACGCATGAAATCAGCAGTTGCTTTATCAGCAGTGGTTCCGTAACCATCTACTAAGGTTCCTTTTTCATTATCATCAGTTTCAATTGCATACATAATAGCACTATCGTCTTGACTTGACGCTCCTTCAAAGCGATAAAAATGTACTATTTTTATTTGCTTAGGCATATACTTTTTATTTGTTTTAAGCGAAGTTAATATTTCTCCATTTACTTCAAATTGAGATGTAAATCCTAACTTTTCTACATCGGCTAATACTGTTATTAAACTATCCATTTTTATTTTTCCCATGATTAATTAATTTTGCTAAGTGTGAAAAAGAGATCACAATTCTTGATTATTTTTTCAAAGTTGAGAAAATACTTTGAAATTGAAAATGACCTTCGTCATTTAATAACATGCTTTGGCATTAAACTGAAAGAAAGAAAGTATCCCTATTAAATTGTCCTAATTCAAATTGCCCATTCATATTCATGGCATTCTTAATGATTTTATTTAATTTAATAATATCGTTTGATTTTTTAATATAAATATTGGCTCCAGCCATAAAAATGTCTTCATCACAAAATGCTGCTGTTGAATCATAAACAACAATAGAAAGGTCTTTGTTTTTTAAATCTTTCCTTATCGTTATGATTTCGTTAATGCACTTACGGACATTTTCATTCAAGTAGAAAAATAGAATAGGAGTAACCATATTAGGAACCTCCTTTAAATGCTGAAGGCATAATTCTATATTTTGGTATAACGATATGGGGTTTTGTGACCCAAGATTACTTAAAGCTGACTGAAAAACATTTATTACTTTAGCATCGTCCTTTATAAGAAGCATGCATAATGGTAGAGACTTATATGACATCGAAATATATTTTGAATTATAGTAACAAAGAAGCAACAAAAGAAAGTAATTGTAAATGATGGTAAGCACTATAAAGTATGATTTACATCACTTTGTTATAGTTAAAAGCCGTATTTTAATTAATTTAAATGTTTCAAGTAAAGAATCCTTCATTGAATTGAAAGAAATTACTGCAATTATTTCTTTTTGTGTTAAAATAATGGCTATGTGTGAATTGTGTAACGGTAACGAGTTGCAAATTGATTTACTGTTTTTAAATAGTCGTTCTTTATCCAGATCATCCTAATTTGATCGATTTATTAGATGAATAACGCCGCACTTTTATATGCTCTTGTACAAAATGCTTTGGATGGGATCATCACTATTGACGAAAAAGGGATTATTGAATCGATTAATCCGGCTGGTTGTATTTTATTTAATTACCTCGAAGAAGAAGTTATAGGTCAGAATATCTCGATGCTAATGCCATCTGATGATAGTAAAAGACACGATAATTATTTAGAAACGTATAAAAACACTAGAAAACCAAGTATAATAGGCACAGGTAGGGAATTAATTGGGTTGCGTAAAGGCGGAGAACGATTTCCTATGAAGCTGGGAGTTAGTGAGGTACAATTTTCTGGAAAAACGATGTATGCTGGATTTATTCATGATCTCTCTAAACAGAAAATGGATGAAGAACGTTTTAAAAACTATGCCGCTGAACTTGAAGAATTGGTTGAAGTAAGAACAAAGTCACTTAATGATACGATTGATGCCTTAGAAAAGGCCAAAGAGAACGTGAGTATTTCTTTAGTAAAGGAAAAAGAACTTAGTAGATTGAAAAATAGATTTCTCTCGATGGCTTCTCATGAGTTTAGGACACCACTTAGTACGGTACAGTTATCTGCCTCATTAATTGAAAAATATGCCGAATCATTTCAAAGTGAGCCTATTAATAAACACGTGAATAAAATTAAAAATTCTGTGATGAATTTAACCGCTATATTGAATGACTTTCTTTATGTTGAAAAATTAGAGGTAGGGAAGATGGTGGTCAGTGTCACTAGTTTTGACTTAGTGAAGTTTAGTAAAGAATTAACCGAAGAAATGCAACTTTTGGCGAAAGCCAGTCAAAATATTAATTATAAGCATATAGGAGATCAAACGATGGTATCTCTAGATGCAAATTTATTAAAGAACTGTGCTATTAATTTGATTACAAATGCTATAAAATATTCGGGTGATATATGCTGTATTGATTTTACAACTGAGATTAATAATTCGGAATGTATTCTATCAGTACATGATAACGGAATAGGTATTCCCATAGAAGAACAAAAATATTTATTTCAAGCCTTTTTTAGAGCACACAATACGGGCAGTATTCCAGGAACTGGTCTTGGATTAAATATTGTTAGTAGGTATGTATCTTTGATGAATGGTAAAGCAGAGTTTACAAGCAATAAACAGGACGGAACATTATTCACATTAAAATTTCCTATATCATGAGCAAAGTATTAATTATAGAAGATCATAATGACATTAGGGAAAACATCGTAGAGATTCTTACCTTGAGTGGCTACACAGTTTTTCAAGCCAATAATGGTAAAGTAGGTGTGGAGGCTGCTATTTTAAACTTGCCTGATATTATTTTATGTGATATTATGATGCCCGAGCTTGATGGTTATGGTGTTTTGTACTTGCTTAACAAAAATCCTGAAACAAGCACAATTCCTTTTATTTTCATTACAGCTAAATCAGAACGACCAGATTTAAGAAAAGCCATGGAAATGGGGGCTGATGATTACTTGACAAAGCCATTTGACGATATGGAACTTTTACAAGCGATAGAAAGCAGATTAAACAAAAAAAAATCAGAACAAGATTTTTATAAAGATGCTCTAGCAAGCAATGAAAAGGTAAATGGTCCTAAACAAGGCATAGGGGAACTGAAAAAATTAATAGAAGAGCATGTTCACAGACCTTTTAAGAAAAACCAAACCATTCATTACGAAGGTGATCGTGCAGTAGGGATTTATTTAGTAATCTCAGGAAAGGTAAAAACAGTAAAGATGGCTGAAGATGGCCGGGAACTTATGACTGGAATTTATCATAGTAATGATTTTTTAGGAATAAATACCATCCTTTGCCATGAAACATTTACTGATACTGCAACAGCTCTAGAAGATAGTGAACTGTGTTTTTTTCCAAAAGAAGAACTTGAAGAGCTATTAAAACGCTATCCAGACGTAGCTGAAAAATTTATTAAAATTCTATCTAATGAAATTCGTTCTAAGGATACCCATTTGCTATTATTAGCCTATCAATCTGTTCGAAAAAGAATAGCAGAATCATTAATTAAACTTTTTGAGTTAGAAGATGAGGTTCAGGGCAATAGTATTAAGGTAACAAGAGATGATCTTGCAGCTATGTCAGGAACAGCATCAGAAACGGTAAGTAGAACCTTAACAGAGTTTAGAAACGAAGGTTTGATTGAAAAAAAAGGAAGCCTCATCAAAATTTTAGATTATAATAAAATATGTAAAATGAAAAATTGATAATGCAATTATTAACCATTGAGTTTTTTATAAAACTGAATAAATTAGAGTTGCAACCAGGGTAATAATAAGGAGAACTCCAAAAAAAGGAATATAATAACCAGTAAAATCTATTTGTAATTTTCGATGCTGTTCCAACTGGCAATTTGCACTAATTAATAAGTGGGATTTGAATTTTGCTTTTATAAATTAAGGTTCCTAGTTAGCTATCTTAAAGAATAAATTTCATGTTTGGGTTTTATGATGCCAAATAAAATAATGAAAGATTGTGTTGAAACCGCATAAAAAGCCAATCGAAAACTTAATAATTTACGATTTGGAATCGTGCAAAGTTTTACAATAATAACAATAACTATAGACCAATATAGTCCATAGTTATCGATTACTGTTTATTCAATTATAAATTTTGTAACCAGTCTGGATTAAATAAAAGGTAGACTAGTAAAATATTACTTCATGTCTTTTAAATTTTCAATAAAAGATTTAAAATTATGAAGGTCTTTTTTAACTAAACTTTTGAAGTACGGATTTAAAAATTGTGCAGCCTTTTCGCCTGCGCTGCCTAGTGGTGCATGATAGGAAATAATGATATCCACATCAGTAGTATTTCCTTTTGGTGTAAAGGAAACTTTACCAGTATTCTCTACCGTAGCATTTTCAATAGATTGCCAACTAATTACAGTATCAGTTACCTCTCTTACAATTTCAGCTTTCCAAGTTAATGAACCTAATCCAGCTGGGCCTTTAGCAGTCCATTCAGATAAATTATGATCGATAATCTTTACACTCTCCAAGTGATTCATAAATTTAGGGAGATTTTCAATATTTCTCCAGAAAGCATATACTTCACCCACAGGCTTATTAATAGTTTCTTTTAATCGAATAGTAATATTTGAAGAGGAATCTTCTTTAATATGCTCAATCGCACTGTAAACAGGGCAGTAGCCTGTTAGTCCTCTTAACAACATTCCGCTTGCCGCAGTTGTTTTAGTAATGTTCTTTTTCTTGTTAGATAAGGCTTTATATAATAGGTAACTTCCTGCAGCGACCATTAATATACGCTCTAATTTAGGAACGTTTGCTTTTATAAGAGATTCATTTTTGTCTAACTTGTTTTTACTTATTGCTTTACTCATGATGTTTGTTTTTGTTGAAGTTTTCTTTTATTAGATTAAATTTAATCAGCCAACACCTCTTTTTTACGAGAGATTTCAGTCATTTTATAGTACAAACCAATAGACAATACAGGAACTGAAAGTGCTTCTACAAACGAAGCCGCTTTAGCTTTTCCAGCATGTTTTAATCCGCTGGACAGTAACCATGCTACTGCACCTGCACCTAATAAATAATTTGCAGGAACTTCAGAAAGTGCCTTATCGAGATTTTCCTTTAAGTTTTCTAAACTTTCCATGTTGATTAAATTTTCCATTTTTTATAATTTATGTTTGTAATAGTATCATTTTTAGGATCAATTTTTTATTTGGCGTAGTAAAAGCCAATTAATTATTGATAACCCAAAAATACAACTGTCTTACTATAGAATATTTATACAATTATAGTTCTGTTTTATAAAATTATATCCTTAGTATGATAATCTTTGAGAATAAAGTGATTGAATTTTGAGAGACATTAACGTAACATTATTGACTTATTATACTATTTTTTTAAACAAATAAATAGGTTTAAAACTTATTTTAGGTTCTTTAATTTGATGTTTTATGTAGCTTATGTCTGTAAAATAATTAGTAACAAACAGCTAGCATTCCTTACGAAATATCAAATTCAAAAGTACAATTTTTTAAAGAGGGATACTATTGTAATATAATACGGTAAGTATTGACAGTCATAAGGTTAAATATTATAATAAATACCAAAAATAGTATAAATATAAGTGTCGATTTTAGGCTTAAATTTGGATTAAACAAACAAATATAAATCGACAAACAAATAATAGGGATGAAAACTTTAACAACTAAATCAAAAATAGTATTTCTTTCGACTTATCCACCTACACAATGTGGCATTGCAACTTTTACGGAAGATACAGTTAACGCAATTAATAAAGCGTATGGAAAAAGCATCAATTGCGAAATTTGCGAAGTAACTTTTAAAGGAGAAGCCGCTCCTGATTCTGCTTACCATTTACCATCAAAAGACAAAGCTGCATATACTACTGTAGCTAAAGAAATTAATAAAGACCCTGCCGTTAAACTCGTGCACATTCAGCACGAATTTGGATTATTTGGTGGTCAATATGGAGATTATCTTTTAGACTTTTTAGATACAATTAAAAAGCCAATTGCTTATACTTTTCACAGTGTGATTCCCAATCCTGATGAAAAACTAAAAGCAATTGTACAATTGTTATGCAGTTATTCTCAAGCTATTTTTGTCATGACTAACAAGTCTAAAAAAATCTTGATGGAAGATTATGGAATTCCGCTAGAGCATATCGCCTTTGTCCCACACGGCACCCACTTAGTTAGTTACGAAAATACGGATAAAGCAAAGAAGAAGCTAGATTTACAAGACAGATTAATTCTTTCCACTTTTGGATTATTAGGAGAAGGGAAAAGTATAGAAACAGGATTAAAAGCCTTGCCTAAAATTGTCGAGAAATTTCCGAATGTATTGTATTTAGTACTAGGAAAAACACATCCCAATACCATTGTTGATAATTTAGACGTTTATAGAAACTCATTAGAAGCAATTGTTACGGAGCTAAATTTAGAAAATAATGTGCGCTTTGTAAATGAATATTTAGAGGTAGACCAACTCCTAGATTACTTAAAGGCCACGGATGTATATTTATTTACTTCTAAAGACCCCAATCAAGCGGTCAGTGGTACTTTCTCCTATGCAATGAGTTGTTCTTGTCCTATTGTTGCGAGTAAGATTCCGCATACTTTAGAGAGCTTAACAGCTGACATAGGCATTTTAGCAGATATTCAAAACGAAGATCAATTTGCAATAGCAACATTAAAATTATTAGGTGATGCTAATTTAAGAGCGCACATGGCATTGAATGCTTACGCAAAAACGACGCAAACTTCTTGGGAAAATACGGCTATAAAACACATAAAAACCTATCAAAAGATTGCTAAAGATTTGGTAAAAACTAAAATCACCTATCCTGAAATTAAAATGGATCATCTAAAAGCGATGACTACAAATAGAGGTATGATTCAATTTTGTAAAATATCTGAACCAGACTTGGATTCAGGTTATACGCTAGATGATAACGCTAGAGCATTAATTACAATGTGTAAACATTACCAATTAACTGAAGATCAATCAGACATTAGCTATATGAAAACGTATGTTGATTTTATCCAAAGATGCCAACTTTCGGATGGAAATTTCATTAACTATGTAGACCAACACAATCAAATCGAAGCAAGAAACAAAAATGAAAATTTAGAGGATTCTAACGGAAGAGCCATTTGGTCCTTAGGATATTTATTATCATTGAATGAAACAATACTTCCAGCTTCACTTAGGGATAAAGCAAATGGATGTATCGATAAAGCATTGTCTTGTGCAAAAAATCTTCATTCGCCTCGAGCTATTGGCTTTACAATAAAAGGATTGTCTTATCTTTATAGTGTGATGCCTTCCTCTATAGTTGCTCAAATAATTGATGATTTGGCACAAAAAATTAAAGTAATTTATACAGGCTCATATTCTAAAAATTGGAATTGGTTTGAGGATAAACTTACCTATGCTAACAGTATTTTGCCTGAAGCATTATTACTATCTTATTTGGTAACAGGAAAAGAGACTACTAAAACAATTGCATTAGATTCTATGAATTTTTTAATTTCTAAAATGTTTGTTGATGGACAATTTAAAATAATCAGCAATAAAGGCTGGCATAAAAAAGGAGTTGTACCACATCAATATGGAGAACAACCTATTGAGGCATGTTACATGATGCACGCTTTGGATTTATTCTACAAGACTTTTGGTGATGAAGTCTATAAAAAAAACATGAAAATGGCATTTGACTGGTTTTTAGGAAACAATCATTTAAATCACATTATGTACAACCCAATTACAGGAGGTTGTTATGATGGTCTTGAAGAAGAAAATGTCAATTTAAATCAAGGTGCTGAGTCTACGGTTTGTTACTTATCTGCACGTCTTTTAATAGAAACTTATACGTCAAGAGGCAAGATCATACAGCTTCCAAAAATTAAGGAACATACAACTGAAAAATCTTCTTATCTATTATTAAGTGACCATACAGTTACAGCAAATAGGGCAGAGGAACATTCGATAAAAAGCAAAAGTTATATTTTGAACACTAATAAAATGATGCGCTCTAATAAAGTAAAGAAAGCTTAAATCAATTGGTTTTTTTGGTTTAAAAAAATAGATTCGTTTTAATTATACTAAATAGCAAGTAAAATGATTACAGTTAAAAAAGAAGGCGTTATTCTCAAGGAAACCAAATTAGAGTTTGAAAATGATGGTGTACTGAATCCTGCAATTTTACAGGATGGAAATACGGTTCATATTTTTTATCGCGCGGTAAGACGAGGCAATTATTCCACTATTGGTTATGCCAAACTAGAGGGGCCACTTAATGTTATTGATCGAAAGCAAGAACCCTTAATTATACCTTCTACCGAAGATGAAGTTCACGGTATTGAAGATCCAAGAATTGTTGAGATAGAAAATACGTTTTACATGACCTACACGGCTTATGATGGCGTAAATGCGCTAGGTTGTTATGCTACTTCTATTGATTTAATTAAATTTGAAAAACACGGAATTATGGTACCGCAATTAAATTACCATGAATTTAACCGATTAACACAATGCAATGGCCATCTAAACGATAAATACAACCGATTTAATGTTCACGATGATGATAAAAATGAACGCGATAGAAAAACGTTTCTTTCAGATAAAAACGTTGTTTTTTTTCCAAGATTAATCAATGGTAAATTCACTTTTTTACACCGTATTAGACCCGATATTCAAATAGCTTCCGTAGCAAATTTAAAAGACTTGAATAAAGATTTCTGGACACAATATTTGCTACACTTCAAAGAGCATATTTTAATGACATCTGTATACGATCATGAAATAAGTTATATTGGTGGTGGTTGCCCACCAATAGAAACAAAAGCAGGTTGGCTTTTAATTTATCACGGTGTACATGATTCGGCGCAAGGTTATGTCTATGCTGCATGTGCCGCTTTACTTGATCTTAATGATCCTACAAAAGAAATTGCTAGACTGCCTTATCCTTTATTTAAACCTGATTTAAAATGGGAATTATCAGGATATGTGAGCAATGTAGTTTTTCCAACAGGTACTTCATTGTTTGATGGTAGATTGTACATTTATTACGGAGCCGCTGATAAGCGTATAGCAGTTGCTTCAGTAGATTTTGAAGAATTAATTACAGAGTTATTACAATATAAAATTTAATGCACCTATTTTAACCGCAAAACTACTTTTAAAAAATAGTTTTGCGTTTTTTTAATTTTGTAATCAACATATTTTAATGTTTTCTATTCACTATTATGAATCCAATAGTGTTTTTATTGGTGGGGCTTCTACATCTTTAATATGGTCGATTACTGATAAACTACCATCTGTTTCTAGAACAATTGCAGCAGTCTCTTCTAATGCGCTATATCCTTTTTTTCTAATAATTGCCCATATTTCATCTTCATCAATTCTCTCGTCGAGCATATTTGTTTTTAGTAATTGCCCTTTATAAGCCATTAATGTAGGAGAAGATTTTACAAGCTTGCTTATTTTTTTATTCCGTGAAGAGAAATAGGTAATTAAATATTGAAAAAAAACCAACATTGCAAAAGCAAGTATTCCCTCTGAAAGGCTTACATCTTTACTTAGAATTACAGTGGCAAATATGGAACCTATGGCTATTGTAATAATCAAGTCAAAAGCATTCATTTTAGATAAAGTACGTTTTCCTGATATTCTTAATATTAAAATTAATGCTGGGTAAGCAATAATGGTAATAATTATAACACGGATAATGCTATACCAATTGCTGAAAAATATTTTATCCATTTCGTTACGTTTTAGTAGTATTTATAAAATAGTGTACGACTCTTTTAAAAAATTATTACTCTTATAAATTTATTTTATTAGCGCATATCGCAATGCTAATTTAATAAAAGGAATAATACTATACAATTAAGGAGCTGTAGGTTTGTGAATTTTGCTAAAATTCAGCTATTGTAGAGCACTAGTTATTGGGAATTTCTTTATGGTTTAAATTTTAATTAACAACATTATTTTGTTTTAATACTAATGAGAATTCTATAATAAGTAGTGAGAATAATGTAAAATGAATAATACTTTCTGTATTAATTTTAATATCAATAAAACACAGATAGATAAGGAGTTAAAAACGACTCTTTTGGTGTTTTTAAATTATTGAATGCTATATTTAACTAGAAAATTACTCATATATGTTTAAAATAGGACAAAATGTACGACAAGAGTTTGGTGTTCAAATTATGGTGATCATTGGTTTTGAACCGGAACTCATTGAAAATGTAATTACACAATGGATAGACAATTTAGGAACCGTTATTACGGGTAAATTTAGTGAAAGCCAACTTATATTATCAGAAAGCAATACCGTACAAAAGCCTTGAAATAATTTAATTGAATAGTAATAAAATTAGACTGATTCAAAAAATCAAAAAGATAAAATAAAAAAATTCCGTGATGAATAAAACAGTAATAGTTTCAAATAGGTTACCAGTAGATTTAAAATATGTTGATGATAATTTGGTTGCAAAATCAAGTTCGGGTGGTTTAGCTACCGGAATGAAATCAGTGCATTCAGAGGGCAACGGAATATGGATTGGTTGGTCTGGATTAGCTAACGAGGACATGAGCGATATTCAAAAGCTTGAAGTTGATGCGGCTTTAGCCAATGAAAAATGTGTGGCAGTTCCTTTAAGTCATATTGATATTGATAACTACTATTATGGTTTTAGTAATACAGCGTTATGGCCTTTATTTCATTATTTTCAAGCATATACTGAATTTGAATTAAGTCACTGGGAATCCTATGTTGAGGTAAATCAAAAATTTGCTGACGTGGTTTTAGAAAATGTGAATGATGGCGACACCGTTTGGGTACATGATTATCAATTGTTGCTACTCCCAGAATTACTTAGAAAAAAGAACCCTACATTGACAATAGGTTTTTTTCTACACATACCCTATCCATCTTACGAACTTTTTAGAACTTGTCCTTGGAGAAATGAATTATTACAAGGAATGCTTGGTGCTGATTTAATAGGTTTTCATACTTATGACTATGCACGCCACTTTATAAGCTCAGTAGGACGTATAAAAGATGTAGAGATAAACTTTAACGAAATTTCATACGGTAACCGAATCATAAAAGTAGATTCTTTCCCTATGGGAATTGATTATAATCGCTATCATAATGCAGCACTGGAACACGATAAATATCCCGAAGATTCAAAGTCGGAATTAATGAAAAGCATCGATTTTCATAATAGATCGAATGATGAAAGTAAGTTGATTTTGTCTATTGATAGAATGGATTATACCAAGGGAATACCTAATAGAATAAAATCATTTGAATATTTTTTAAACAAATATCCTGAATACAAAGGCAAGGTTAGGTTAGTTATGCTAGCCGTACCTTCGAGAGAAAATGTTGCCCAATACCAATTGCTAAAACGAGAAACCGATGAATTAGTAGGACGAATTAACGGAGATTTATCTACGATTAGCTGGACACCTATTTGGTATTTTTATAGATCATTGCCTTTTGATGAGTTGATTGATTTATATGTCTCTTCTGATGTGGCAATGGTTACACCAGTCAGGGACGGAATGAATTTAGTTGCAAAGGAATATGTAGCTACTCGTACAAAAGAAAACGGTGTATTGATATTGAGCGAAATGGCGGGAGCAGCTAAGGAGATGCATGAGGCTATAATTGTAAACCCAAATAATTTTGATCAAATTGCGGATAGCATCAAAATGGCTTTAGAAATGCCAGCTGAAGAACAAAAAACGCGATTAGAAGCATTACAGAAAAGAATTTCTAGATATGATGTAGAACGATGGGCTGGAGAATTCTTGAAAGCACTCAAAGTAGCCAAAGAAGCGGTTCCTGTTCAAGTTGCCAAAAAGCTTACGCCAAATAAGATTGAAGAAATTGCACAACATTATAAAACAGCTACTAAAAAGTTGCTTTTACTAGACTATGACGGAACTTTAGTCGGTTTTAAAAACAACCCTAGCGAAGCGCGACCTACACAAGAACTATATGATTTACTCGATAAGATCAATAGTGATGAAAATACAGAAGTAGCCATAATTAGCGGAAGAGACCGTAAAACACTCGAGAGTTGGTTTGGACATAAAAACTACACATTGGTTACTGATCATGGTGCTTGGTTGCGAAAAATAGGGGAGGAGTGGGTTGCTCTTGATCATTTAAAATCAAGCTGGAAAGAAAACATTAGACCAGTATTAGAAGCTTTTACAGATAGTACACCTGGAGCGTTAATAGAAGAAAAAGAATATTCCTTAGCGTGGCATTATCGAAAAGCAGATGCTGAGATGGCTGCTTTGAGAACAATGGAGTTAAAACATGTTCTTAAAAGTTTGCTGTTCAACAACAGTCTTTCAGTGCTTGATGGGAATAAAGTATTAGAAGTAAAAAATAGTAATATTAATAAAGGTCGTGCCGCGACTGGAATTATTTCGAATACGAAATATGATTTTATATTTGCAATAGGCGATGATTGGACTGATGAATTTATGTTCGAAGAACTTCCTGAAACTGCTTATACAGTAAAAGTAGGGAATGCAAAAACGGTAGCAAATTATTTTATAAAAGACAATACAGAGGTTCTAGGTCTTTTACAACGTATCACTACGTTGTAATGTTTTTTGGCATTAGCTTATAACAAGCTGCTATAATAATTTATACGATTAAATTATGAGAAGCGTTTTTTAAATCACTTTAATTAGGGAATTTAAAGACGCTTTTTAGATTAAAATAATTACTTAAAAACATAGTAGTTTATTATAATGCTATAATTCCTAAATGAAATTGTATAAGGATTTTTACAATTAACGGAGCTAAATTTACTCTTATTGTTTAAAGTCACTCAACATGCACAGATTAGAAAGTAAACTATCAAAAATTGATAAAAATCCGCAACTTACTGCTAAATTAGTAGGACTACGTTATTTTACAAATTCCTCAAGAGGTTTTTACCGATTTAGAAAAGGAAAAGGATTTTCATATAAAGATGAAAATGACGACTTGATTACCGATCGAGAATTATTAACCCGATTTAAAACATTAGTGCTTCCGCCAGCTTGGGAAAAAGTATGGATTTCTCCTTATGAAAATTCACACCTACAAGCAACTGGTATCGACACAAAAGGGAGAAAACAATACCGATATCACGGCAACTGGAATAAAATTAGAAATCAATCTAAATTTTATCGCTTACGCCAATTTGCGAAGGCGTTACCTAAAATTAGAGCTCAAGTAGAAAAGGATTTGAATAAAAAAGGAATGCCTTATGAAAAGGTAATTGCTTTAGTAATTAAATTAATCGAAGTAACCAACATCCGAATAGGAAATGAAGCGTATAAAAAATTATACGGTTCCTTTGGACTGACTACTTTAATGGATAAACATGCAAAAATTAGTAAAGGATTAATTTCCTTTGAATTTAAAGGTAAAAAAGGAGTAAAACATAAAATTACTTTAAAAGACAAACGATTAATGCGCTTGGTAAAAAGATGTAGAGATATTCCAGGTCAAGAACTTTTTCAATATTATGATGACGATGGCAGCCACCATACCGTAGGTTCGGGTGATATTAATAATTATTTAAAAGAATGTACATCATTAGATTTTACAGCTAAAGATTTTAGATGTTGGTCTGGTAGTTTGAATGCGTTAAGCAGTTTTTTACAACAAGAAAAACCATTATCAGTAACAGATTGTAAGAAAAAAATTGTTGCAGTTCTTGATTTGGTTTCAGCCAAATTAGGAAATACTCGTACAGTTTGTAAAAAATATTATGTGCACCCCACAGTAATAGCGTCTTTTGAAAACGGGAAAATTTGGAACTACCAACCCCGTAAAACTACTTCAAACGGAAAATTAAATGCCGAAGAAAAAGCCTTAATAAAATTATTAGCGACAGAGAAAATTGCTGAGGTTTTAGTATAATGCTAAAAACTGGTAGAATCCGAGCTAATTTTTATCAGTTAAAGCGCAGCCGAAAGGCAATAATGGTTTTCGACTACGCTCAAACTAGCAATTAGACTGTTTTATAAATTGGTGTAATACGCAAGTTTTCTTTTTTTTATAAATCACAAGCTAGTTGATTTATTTTAAAATATAAAAAAACCGCAATTAGAGATTAATTGCGGTTGAGTCTATTTTTTAATTTGAAATATTAATTCTTTATCGCTTCTAAAACTTCTTCATCATCAGTGATTTTAGAAAGATTAATGGCCGTTTCAATAAGAGCTAGATGGGAATAAGCTTGGGGGAAATTCCCTAATAAACGTTTGGTTTCAAAATCAATGTCTTCGCTAAACAATCCTAAATGATTGCTATATGAAAGCAGTTTCTTAAATAGTTTTTCGGCTTTTTTAGTTTCTCCAATTTTGTACAGACTATTGATAAACCAAAAAGTACATATTGTAAAGGAAGAAGAGGGAAGTCCAAAATCATCTTTGTTTTTATAGCGGTATAAAAGACCGTCATTACTCAAATCACGTCCAATTGCATTTACCGTTGCAACATATTTAGGATCTTTAGCAGCAATAAACCCATAATTCTCCATTAAAAGTACAGATGCATCTAAATCAGTAGAGCCATAGGATTGTGTAAACGCTTGCACAGATTCGTTCCAAGCGTGTTCTAAGATATCATTCTTTATCGATTTGGCTAAAGGTTCCCATTTTACAGCATTCGATTTTTTACCTAAAATTTTCGCTACCTTAATTGCTCTATCAATCGCGGTCCAACATAGTATTTTAGAAAAGGTAAAATGCCTTTCTTCTGTTCGAAACTCCCATATTCCTTTATCAGGTTCTTGCCAATGTTTTTCAACCACCCAAACAATTCCTTTAGTGATATTCCATAATTCTTCACCATTTTCAGTGTCGTTACTAAAGGTGCTCAGTTGTTGATGAATCACATCCATCAAAATTCCGTAGATGTCGTTTTGACGTTGTGAGTAAGCGGCATTTCCAATTCTTACGGGTTTACTATCCATATAACCACTTAAGTGATCAAGTGTTTCTTCAGTTAATTTTTTCTCTTTATTAATCCCGTACATAATTTGTAATTTTTCATCCTTATCTGGAATTAAATCAACAATAAATTGCAAGTAGTTTTTGGCCATTTTTTTATGCCCTAATTCGGACACTACTTTAACAACCATAGAAGCATCTCTAATCCAACAGAAACGGTAATCCCAATTTCTAACTTCACCAATTGTCTCCGGTAGGGAAGTGGTGGCAGCGGCAAGCACAGCTCCCGTTTTTTCATAACTAAGCAATTTCAAAGTAATTGCACTTCTAATAATTTCCTTGTTGAACTTTTTATATTCGGTTGTTTTATCTGCCCATCCCAACCAATAGGATTTTGTTCTCTCGAACTCTAAATTTATTTTGGTTAACGTAGGTTTTAATATTTTTTCATTGTACGCTAGTAAAACATAACCATCCTCTTCAAGTTGAATTGTTTTACCTTCCTTAATTGCAGTTAGGTTAAAGTTACTGTATAGAAATAAGGAATCAAACTTTGTCGATTCACTCAAACTTATAATATGATCTTCTTTAACAAAATTGTTCGTTTGTCCTAATCCGTATTCTAATCTCGGGTTGTATTCAATTGTGAATTTTGGGGCACCGTTTATTTTTCTAAAATAACGAATAATTTCTGGAGGAATCATGTAGCCCGTTTTTTCTTTGCGATAGCGAGGCATAAAATCATTAATTTCAAAAGCATCAGTGCCGTTATCAAATGTAGTGACGAGTATACTGGTACTTTCAAGGTATTTTTGGCTAATTGAATAATCATCGGTACAGTGAATTTCAAAACTTCCACCAATTGCTGTATCTAAAATTTTTGCGAAAATAGAAGAGGAGTCAAATTCAGGTAGACAGCACCATTCTATAGCTCCTTTATCAGAAATTAATGCAGCACTTCGACAATTACCTATTATACCATAGTTCAAGTTTTTCATAAATAGTCTTTTTTTCGTAGCTGATTATTAGTGATTTAAAATTAATAAAAGAATCTTAACTAACCTAGGCAGTTTTAGTCAAATAAATATTAATTATAACATTTTACGTTATAAAAATAGATTTGAGTTTAGCGATTGATGTAAGGATATATTAAATTAATAAGACGTAAAAGTAACCTCAACGTTGGTATTGTCTATCAGTTACTATATTCAATTTTAATAAATAGTTTTTGATTTTTTTAGTAATTATAAAAGACAAGATTTTATATAAAACGGACACTATACTACTTGTTTAATTTCATTCTAAAATTTGTATCAATTAAATAAGTTAAATAATATAATTGATATTTTTCCAACTGAATATTTATGATATAAATTTTTTGTTGAAACTTTTAGTCCTTTATTGATTTTACCTAAACCCAGTAAACTTATTTAATAGTTAAATTTTTTTATAGCATAAATTTCCTCTCTTTTTTTTGATGTTATTATTTATTATCGTTTGTTAAAAAAAGATAACATTATCAGTTTAAATATTTTTTATTTTAGTTAAAAAAAACAGAAATAACTTATAAAAAAGAAATGTAAAAGGAATTAAAATATGGGTTTTAATTTACAAATTAAGAATTTTTTTATGAGATTAACTTGAATTGTAAAGCAAATTTTAGTTAGGGAAAAAATTGCAACTTTTTATTATTTTTTTACTTGGTAAAAAGTCTAATAAAAGGGCTTTTTAATTTAAAGTAAATTAATGTTAGTGTTTTTTTTCAGACTCTTATTATGGAATAGTTACTTATTCATATTATCACTAAGACTAAGCTTTCCAGTGTTATCATTTGAAATTTCATTTCTTAAATTTCCTTCTATTTCTTTAAAAAAAAATGTTTAAAGAATATTTTTTTAAGTTAAAATTTTAATCAAATTAATAAAAATTGACTAAACACTGTTTTATGAATTATTTGTAAGAATTAATTTCTTTTTATTGTTAAAATGGTCATTTAATCGATTTTATTACCGTTTAAACTTCAGTATATGAAACTTAATTTATCTTTGTTAAAGTTTTATTGTAAGCTGTTTCTTGTTATGTTTTACTTTTAATGTTTATTTTTTTTATAAAAAACATCGACAAATGTTAAATTACTAACGATTTTTTTTAATGTTTATAAGAGTTATTTTACTAGCTAATAGTCCATGAAACGCCCACTGGTTAACCAATTGTTGGTTTTTTTAACCAATTTTATAGTTCATTTTTTTTGATTTTTATAAAGAATTTTCAAGATAAAAAGGATTGAAAAATAAAATTTATAAACTGATTTTGAAGTTGGATTTTAACTGTAAAATATAGTACTAATATTACTTAATTTAAACAAAAAATATGAATGTTTTAAATGTGAATTTTAGAATAAAAAGATAAACCCTTTACTATTACGGGTTATTTATATAAAAAGTAAATTATTTTTTTTAAGCAATATGAAAAATACGTTTTTACTAATAAGTTTTGATAATAATTTTACTCAAAAACAGCTACAAAGTCATTTAAATAAAAAAGAATTTTCGCTTGTTTTTTTATTGAAGTGCGTTTTAAGAATTTTTATTAATCTCTTTTTTCGTAATAAGAATTTTTTAAGTTTTTCTAAAAAAAGGAATTCTCTCCTTCTTGAAAATTTAAATAAAAACAAAGCTAAAATTAGAATTAGAGGTAGTCCCAAATAAATGAATTTGGATTTTTTTTATCCAAGTAAAAAAAAGGGAACATACAATACCAAAATATCACAAAATAACAAACAAAGTATGAAAACAATTAGAAAATTAAAATTAGCATTGCTATTTCTTATAATTATTGGGAATTTTAATAGTAAAGCTTATTCTCAGGATAATTATAATTATTCCGAAGCCCTACAAAAATCTTTATTCTTTTATGAAGCACAACAATCCGGTAAACTATCAAGCACAAATAGAGTATCCTGGAGAGCAGCATCTGGAATGACAGACGGAAGTGATGTAGGCAAAGATTTGACAGGGGGCTGGTATGATGCCGGTGATCATGTAAAATTTGGTTTCCCTATGGCTTATACAGCAACAATGCTGGGTTGGGGAGCTATTGACTTTAAAGCTGGTTATGAAAAATCAGGACAATTAACAGCTGTAAAAAACAATTTAAGATATGTTTATGATTATCTTATAAAGTGTCATACAGCACCTAATGAACTTTACGGTCAGGTAGGTAATGGATCTGCAGATCATTCTTTTTGGGGAGCACCAGAAATTATGAAAATGGCAAGACCATCTTACAAAATTGATGCTGCTCATCCTGGAACTGATTTAGCAATGGAAACTGCTGCTGCACTTGCTGCAGGAAGTATTATATTTGCTACAGAGGATCCTGCTTACAGTGCTATTTTATTATCACATGCTAAACAATTGTATACTTTTGGTAATACTTACAGAGGAAAATATTCTGAATCTATCACTGATGCTACAGCATTTTACAATTCATGGAGTGGGTATAATGACGAACTAGTTTGGGGAGCGATATGGTTATACCGCGCAACAAATGATGCAACATATTTAACAAATGCAGAAACGGCTTACAATTCTTTATCTAATGAAGGCCAATCATCAACTATTAAGTCGTACAAATGGACAATTAACTGGGATGATAAAGCTTATGGATGTTATGCCTTGTTAGCTAAATTGACTGGTAATTCAAAATACTATCAAGACATTGAAAGAAATCTTGACTTTTGGACAACAGGATACAATGGTGATAGAATAACTTATACACCTGGTGGATTAGCTTATTTGCAACAATGGGGATCACTTAGATACTCGTCTAATGCTTCATTTTTAGCACTTTATTACGGAGATTTACCTCTTGCAAACACTACAAAGAAAACTACTTATAAAGATTTTGCCAAAACACAGATTAATTATGCTCTAGGATCTAATCCTAATAACAGAAGCTATGTTTGTGGTTTTGGTACAAATCCTCCAGTAAACCCTCACCATCGTGGTGCGCATGGAACTTGGACAAACAATCTTTCAGGACCACCAACAACTAGTAGACATACTTTATATGGTGCTCTAGTGGGTGGACCAGATGCAGCGGATGATTATACTGATAGCAGATCAGATTATATTAAAAATGAAGTTGCTACTGATTATAATTCAGGATTTAGTGGTGCGTTAGCTCGTATTATTGCTGATGGATCAGCAGTTACTTTACCTCCTGTTCCGACAGAAGCTGTAGGCGAAGAATATTTAACTTCTATTAAGTCTAACAGTACTGGTTCTAGCTTTTTTGAGCCTGCAATAAAAATTCAAAATCATACAGCTTGGCCTGCAAGACAGCCAGCAAAACTATCATTTAGATATTTTATTGATATTACTGAGGGAGTTACTGCTGGATATACTATTAGTGATTACTCAGTTGTATTAGGTGGTTATGCACCAAACGCAACTTTACTTCCTGGTTTTAAGTTATGGACTGGAAACATCTATTATGCTGAAGTAGAGTATAATAATGCTGCAATATATCCAGGGGGACAAAGTGAAAGTTACAGAGAATGTCAATTTAGAATGACTGGACCTGCAAATACATGGAGTTCTGCTAATGACTTTTCTTATACTGGAGTTACCGCTGCAGAAGCACAAACTTTGTACGTTCCAGTTTATGAAAATGGAGTACTTGTTTATGGTAAAGAGCCATCTAGAACAACTGTAAATTATACCATTACGGCATCAGCTGGTACAAATGGATCTGTTGCTCCAACAGGAGTTTCAACAGTATCTGGTGGATCTAGTAAAATTTATACTATAACTCCTAGTACAGGATACCAAGTTGACACAGTAACTGTAAATGGTGTTTCAGTTGGTGCAGTGACTGCTTATACGTTTACTAACGTGTCTGCAAATCAAACAATTGCAGCAACTTTTAAAGTAACTCCATCGTATACCATTACTGCAAGTGCTGGTACTAACGGAACTATTTCTCCCGTAGGAGCTGCAACAGTTAGCAGTGGATCTAGTAAGGTATATACAATTACCCCTAATACAGGTTATCAAATTGATGCTGTAACCGTAAACGGAGTTTCAGTAGGGGCAGTAGGTACTTATACGTTTGCTAATGTTACTGCAAATCAAACTATTGCTGCTACTTTTAAATTGATAGTTGTAAATCCAACTTACACTATTACAGCTACAACGGGAGCTAACGGAACAATTTCTCCATTAGGAGCTTCATCTATCACTAGTGGTTCAGGTAAAACGTATACTATTACACCTAATGCGGGCTATCAAATTGATGCAGTTACCGTAAACGGAGTTTCTGTAGGTGCTGTAGCTAGTTACGCTTTTGCAAATGTTACTGCAAATCAAACTATTGCTGCTACTTTTAAATTAATTGTGGTAAGTACTAATTATAGTATTACAGCTACATCAGGAGCAAATGGAGCTATTGCGCCATCAGGGATTACAACTGTTACTAGTGGATCTAGTAAAACATATACTATTACACCAAGTGCAGGATATCAGGTTGATGCTGTAACTGTAAATGGAGTTTCGGTAGGAGCTGTTACTAATTATGCTTTTACAAATGTTACTGCAAATCAAACAATTTCGGCTACTTTCAAAGTATTACCAACTGGTTCAAGTTGCTTGTTAACTACTTTTGGTGTTCCTAGAAGTTCTGCTTTACCAACTAAAAATGGTACTTTCAAAAACATTTATGTTTTAGGAACAAACGGACCTAATTTAACATCTGCTACAATGGGAACTTTCAATTGGAACCTAGAGAACAATGGTCTTTATGACTTCTCATTCAATTTTAATGCAAGTCCATGGTATTCAGGTTTTACAACAACAACAACAATTAAAAGTTTGAATGCTGCAGCACCATCAGTAACGATTAAAGGTTCTGGTATAACAAATTTTGATAACAATCAATACTATGTTAATCTAATAGGTGATGATGTTGTTTTTGTAGAAGTAAGTGGTTCTCATGCTATATACTTTTCTAATTCAGCTACTTCTCCTGTTGATTGTAATGCTACTACAGTTAATGCCATTGCAGCTACAACTCAAAAAGTAACTAATAACATGGTTGCATATCCAATACCAGTTACTGATATCTTGAATGTTAATGTTTCAGGTACTGCAAAATCAAAAACGATTGCGCTATATGATTTATCTGGAAATGTAATGTTTCAGAAAAATGTCAATAGAAATACTGAATTAGAACAAATCGATATGAATAAATTTCCAGCAGGAGTTTATGTATTTGTATTTAAATCAGATAATAAAGTGATTACTAAAAATATTATTAAAAAGTAACACGATAAAATAAGCATTGTAATTATGACTGTCCAAAATATTTTTTTTAGACAGTCATTTTTACTTGAAAAATTATAACAAGTTTTAAAAAATATAAAATGATACATAAATTAAAAATTTATATTTTATTTTTCGTTTTAGTCTTAGGTAATAATCTAAATGCTCAAACTACAAATAAAAATTTCTTGAGTACCTCAGGAAATACATTAATTGATGCCTCTGGAAAAGAAGTTAGATTAACAGGTATTAACTGGTTTGGTTTTGAAACTGCAATGTACAAACCTCACGGTTTATGGACTAGAGATATGAAGAGTGTCTTGCAACAAATCAAAGATTTAAAATTTAACTGTGTTAGAATTCCATGGACAGATGCTATGCTAGAGCCGGGTGTTACCATTCAAATCGATTCTTATGGAACTGATTCCTATTCTGGAGTTTCACCAATGAATGCTGATATTAAGAATGTTACTACACCAATACAATTACTAGATCAATTAGTTAAATATTGCCAAGAACTTAACTTAAAAGTTATTTTAGACAATCATGCTAGAATTGCTGATGGGTATTTATCTGAAACAATTTGGTATTCTGCAAAAGTTCCAGAAACTAAATGGATCGAAAACTGGGTATTAATGGCTAATCGTTACAAAGACTATGATGCCGTTGTTGGTTTTGATTTAGATAATGAACCACACGGAAAAGTTATAGGTTCTCCTGAAACAGCTACTTGGGGAAATTCTAACCCAGCAACTGATTGGAACAAAGCTGTAGAAAGATGTGGAAACGCTATCTTAGCTGTAAACCCTAATGTATTAATTATTGCGGAAGGAATTGAATCTTACGGTGGTGATAATTACTGGTGGGGAGGAAATTTAATTGGAGCAAAAACATATCCTATTGTACTTTCTAAAGCAAATAAATTACTTTATTCACCACATGAATACGGCCCTACAGTTTTTGAACAATCTTGGTTTAGTGACAGTACATTCCCAGATAATATGTCAGCAATTTGGGATAAAAACTTTGGTTATTTATACAATAATAACACTTCACCATTACTTGTAGGTGAGTTTGGTATCAAAACTGCTGGAGGTAAAGATGAAATTTGGATGAAAAGCTTTCTTAAATACATGGGATCTAAATACTCATGGACTTTTTGGTGTTTCAATCCTAATTCAGGTGATACTGGAGGAATTGTTGGTGACGACTGGTCAACACTGGTTCAATGGAAGTATGACTTATTAAAACCTTACTTGGCTCCAGAAATTTTAAATGGTTCAGTAACAGCCACAACTTCATCTACTATTGCAGCTACTGCAGGAGCAAATGGGGTCATTTCGCCAGTTGGATCTGTTACTGTGGTAAATGGAACAAGTAAAACATTTACAATTACTCCAAACACTGGTTATGTAGTAGATGCTGTGCTTGTTAATGGTGTTTCTGTTGGAGCAGTTACTTCGTATACTTTCACAAATGTTGTTGCAAATCAAACTATAGCAGCTACATTCAAAACTACTGCTACAACATCATACACAATTACTGCTTCTGCAGCTAGCAATGGTACTATTTCACCTAGCGGAGCTTCAACGGTAACTAGTGGATCTAATAAAACATTTACAATAACAGCCAATGCTGGTTATGTGGTAGATGCTGTAACCGTAAACGGAGTTTCAGTGGGTGCAGTTACAACTTATGCATTTACTAATGTTACTGCAAACCAAACTATAGCGGCAACTTTTAAAACAAATGTTATTTCAAGTTACACTATTTCCGCAACTGCTAGTGCTAATGGATCTATTACACCATCAGGTACTACTACAGTTACAAGTGGAGCTAGTAAAACTTATGCGATAACACCAAGTGCAGGCTACCAAGTTGATGGTGTTACTGTGAATGGGGTTTCAGTAGGTGCTGTGACAAGTTATGTGTTTGCAAATGTTACTGCAAATCAAACAATAGCAGCAATATTCAAAGCATTAGCGACAGGATCAACTTGTTTACTAACAACTTTTAGTGTTCCTAGAAGCACCGCTTTACCAACTAAAAATGGTACGTTTAAAAATATCTATGTATTAGGAACAAATGGACCTAATCTTGCTACAGTTTCTATGGGAACTTTTAATTGGAATCTTGAAAATAATGGTCTATATGATTTCTCATTTAATTATAATGCAAGTCCATGGTATTCAGGTTTTTCATCTACTACAGTTAAAAATTTAAACGCAGCTGCTCCAACTGTAACAATTAAAGGATCTGGAATAACAAATTTTGATAACAATCAATATTATGTTAATCTAATAGGGAATGATGTTGTTTTTGTTGAGGTAAGTGGATCTCATGCTATTTATTTTTCAAATACTGCTACTTCACCTGTAGATTGTAATGCAACAGTGAATACAGTTGCAACTACAACTCAAAAGGTAACTAACAATATGCTTGTATATCCAAATCCAGTTACTGATATATTGAAAGTAAATGTTTCAGGAGATGCTAAAACAAAAAAGATCACATTGCATGATTTATTTGGTGTAGTTATTTATCAAAAAGTAATTAAAACAGGTGTACAAGAAGAACAAATTGATATGAATAGACTTCCATCAGGAGTGTATTTATTGATTTTTGAGGCGGATAATAAAGTAGTTTCAAAAAAAATAATGAAAGAGTAATTCATTAAATTAATTTCAATATTAATTATGGCTGTCAAGAGTGTAACACTTATTTGACAGCCATTTTTTATTGTTTTAGAAGTAGCGTTATCTAAGTTTGGATCTTATTATACTAATACAAATAAATATAGCTTAATTCGTTTTTTTATCATATCGAGCGGAGTAAAGATGTAATAGTAGTTTTAGATTGGATGGTTTATGATTTATTCCATTCATATAAAATGGAGATACTTTTACTAGTCATTTCTCAATAATAGAAAGCTGTTATTATCTAATTCTAAATTGAAAATAAGAACTCAATTCTGATAATTAAGGATAGCAAAAAAAAAAAAGATCTAACAGACTATATTCTTGAAGAAATAACCAAATTTGTTTAATATTTTATAGTTGTTGTTTACAAAGTAAATTTTTATAAAATATAAAAATATATTTGTTGACTTAAAATTGCATATAATATGATGAAGGAGTTTCAATACAATCTTGCAATTATTCACATATAATTTGAATAATTTCCCGATCACTTCTAATACATTTACTTGAACAATAATTCTTTTATAAAAAAATGAAACATGGCAAATGAAAATAAATTGAAAGAAGTAGCTAAACTTTTTTTTAAACTGGGAAGTATTTCTTTTGGTGGTCCTGCTGCTCATATTGCAATGATGGAAGATGAAGTTGTAAAAAAAAGAGGATGGATGACTCAGGAACATTTTCTTGATATAGTAGGCGCAACAAACTTAATTCCGGGTCCTAATTCTACTGAAATGACCATGCATTGTGGTTACCATAAAGCCGGGTGGAAAGGATTGATTATAGCAGGGGTAAGCTTTGTATTACCGGCTGTTGTCATCACGATGATTTTTGCTTGGCTTTACGAACAGTACGGGCAGTTACCAAACGTTACACCTTTTCTTTATGGTATTAAATCAGCTGTAATTGCCATTATTATTGGAGCTGTTTATCGTCTTGGAAAAAAAGCTTTAAAAAACGTAACTCTTGGTGTTTTAGGTTTGTTGACACTTATAGCGTGTCTACTTGGTTTAAACCAAATTATCGCTTTATTTGCTTGTGGTTTTTTAGGATTGATATGGTCTTTTATCCAGAATCCAACAAAGAATATAATGAGTTTCACTCCACTTGTATTACTCCAACTTACTTCGGTTAGTAGCCTAAAAATTTTCTGGACTTTCGTAAAAGTTGGAGCTATCCTTTACGGTAGCGGTTATGTTTTGTTTGCCTTTTTGGATGTAGAGTTAGTTACTGCAGGTTTGCTTACAAGGCAACAATTAATAGATGCTGTTGCCGTTGGGCAGTTTACTCCTGGACCTGTTTTATCAACTGCAACGTTTGTAGGTTGGCAATTAGGGGGATTTTGGGGTGCAATAGCAGCCACTATTGGGATATTTCTTCCTTCTTTTATTTTTGTGTCAATATTAATTCCGTTTATTCCAAAAATGCGGAAATCTAAAACTATTGCAGCATTTCTAGATGCTGTAAACATTGCTGCAGTTGCATTAATTGCAGTAGTTTGTATAGAGATGGGTAAAGATACTTTAACCGATTGGCGAACAATTTTAATTTCTATATTAAGTATTATAATTGTTTTTATATTTGAGAAAATGAATAGTGCTTTTATAGTTATTGGCGGAGCATTAATAGGATATATATTGACTTTGGTATAAAATCAATTCATCTCAAAAGTTATTTCAAGAAAAGTCAGATGTAAGCTGATGGTTTTTTAAAATGAGCTTTACTTACCTAATAAAACTAAAATTATATTCCATAAATAATTTATAATACCTAATTAAAAGTTTCTTTAATTCTTTTAAAAAGAGTAATCTAAGAATTAGTCTCTACTACGTATGACTTGAATATGTTTTCTTATTTTCGAAAATTAAATTTAGACTAATAAAAACTACTTAATTCTAGCGGTAGACTGCCTTTGTATTAAACTCGTTTTTATAATTTTAGTCGAAAATTCCAATTCTGTTTTGCTTTCGAGTCTGTCCACAAGCATGTTAGTAGCCGTTTCTCCTATAAACTTTCCGTGTTGGCTGATTGTGGTTATGGTAGGAGTAACATGCTGAGGTAGTTTTCCATTAGTAAAGCAAATCATTGCCATTTCTTCTGGTATTTTATATTGCATCTTCTTTATTAGGTCTAAGGATAGCATGGCAGAACTTTCCTCAAGACAAAGCAAACCATCGATTGTTTTATCAGCAAGGACAATTTTCATGGCTGTTTCTAAGTCTTCGTTTCTCGCCAGACGAACAATTATTTTATCATTAATAGGAAAATTGTTATCGGTCAATGCTTGCTTATAGCCTTCGACTCTCAATTTCCCCACACTCAAATTATCAATTACCGAGACCACTGCAATTTTTTTACAGCCCGTTTCGATTAAATGATTTGTAGCATGACGCGCGCCTTCAAAATCATTTACTATTACTTTGTCACATATAATCTCATCGGCCACACGGTCAAAAAGTACAATGGGAACTCCTTGATTTATAGCGTCTATTAAATGTTTGAAATCCTGATTGATTTGTGTTTCTTCTGCAATCGAAATGATGAAACCATCTATAGTTCCACTTTTTAATAATTCTACGGTATTAACCTCCTTTTCGTAAGATTCATTGGAGATACACGAAATCAGGCTGTAACCAAGTGCAGATGCTTTTTCTTCGATACCTACAAATACTTCGGTAAAAAAGCTATTCATAATATTAGGAATAATAACGCCTAATGTTTTTGTTTTTTTATTTAAAAGGCTCAACGCTACTTTATTGGGTTTGTAGTGATGGGCTTTTGCAAATTCTTGTATTTTTTCCTTTGTTTTTAAACTGATGTCATGACTATCATTTAAAGCTTTAGAAACTGTTGCAATGGATACATTAAATTCAGCTGCGATTTGTTTTAATGTAATTTTTGGTATCATTTCGGTTGATTGTGGGTTTTAAAAGCTGTGCTAATTTAAGGTAAATAATACTCATTTTCAATTTTAATAAAATGTATTTAATGCTAGTATTCTTGGTTTCTTTAATTAAAATAAAAAAGTTACTTAAACCTTTACGTAAGCTTTTTTAACGCATTTTTTCAGTGGTAAATAGCTTGTATTTGTAATGAAATCAACGGTTTACAGATTTATAGTTCGTAATTTGATTTTATCATACAAAAAGCCTTTAAATTGATGATATACTATTTTTAAGCTTAAATAATAGTGAATAACATATTTTTGATAACCTAAAAGATCTAATTAAATAATCTAACAACAAATAATATGTATTACATAGGATTTGACATAGGAAGCTCGTCAGTAAAAGCAGCCATTGTAGAAATAGCCACCGGAAAAAGCATTGGCGTTGTCCAAGAACCAGAAACAGAAATGGAAATGCTTGCTTTAAAAAACGGTTGGGCAGAGCAGAAACCAGAAGAATGGTGGATGCATTGTTGTAATGCTGTAGCCAAATTAAAAAAGAAATACGCTATTTCGAGAACCCAAATCAAAGGAATTGGGATTTCGTACCAAATGCACGGTTTGGTTTTGGTGGATAAAAATGGTGCGCCTTTGCGTAAATCGATTATTTGGTGCGACAGTAGAGCGGTTGAAATTGGAAATGAAGCTTTCAACACCATTGGTGAAGATAAATGTGTGGCTCACCTACTAAATTCTCCAGCAAATTTTACTGCTTCAAAATTGAAATGGGTAAAAGAAAATGAGCCAGATATTTACAGTCAGGTTTATAAATTCATGCTTCCAGGAGATTATATAGCATACAAATTTTCGAATGTAATCAATACGACGATCTCAGGATTGTCTGAAGGGATTATGTGGGATTTTAAGAAGGATACTGTTGCTGATTTCTTATTAGAGTATTACGGTATTGATCCGTCATTGGTGCCAGATATTGTAGACACTTTTGGTTTGCAATCTACTGTGGATGATAAAGGAGAATTAGAAAGTGGTTTAGCTGCGGGAACACCTATTTTTTACAGAGCAGGCGACCAACCTAATAATGCTCTATCGTTAAATGTATTTAATCCAGGTGAAGTAGCAGCTACGGGTGGAACTTCGGGGGTTGTTTATGCTGTTACTGATAATTTATCTGGGAAAGAAAGCACTCGTGTTAATAATTTTGCACACGTAAATTATACCAAAAATAACCCTAGAATTGGGAAACTACTGAACATCAATGGTGCGGGAATACAATACCGCTGGTTGTTAAACAATTTGGCTGTTAGTTCTTATGAAGAGATGAATACGTTAGCTTCAGAAGTCGCAGTGGGGTCAGATGGGGTTTGTATGTTGCCTTTTGGGAATGGTGCCGAAAGAATGTTGAATAACAAAGATATAGGAACTAGGCTAGTAAATATCAACTTAAATAATCATAACAAAGCACATGTGTGTAGAGCAGCCTTAGAAGGAATTGCATTCTCATTTGTGTACGGAATGGATATTTTAAAGGCAGATGGTAGCGAAGTAAATGTAATGCGAGCAGGGAATGATAATTTATTCCGTTCTGAGATTTTCTCGAATACTGTAGCGACTTTAATCGGACACGAAATTGAAATATATAATACTACCGGAGCGATTGGAGCAGCAAGAGCTTCAGGACTTCACGAAGGTAATTTTGAGAAATATGGTAAGTTGATCATGGAGAATGACCATGTAATGACTTACATGCCGTTTAAGGACAAAGCACCTTACTTAACTGCATACGAACTTTGGAAAAAAGAATTAGAATTAATAATCAATAAATAAAATATAAAAATGGCAACTTTAGGAAATAAAGAATACTTCAAAGGAATTGGAGATATTAAATTTGAAGGAAAAGAATCTGACAACCCGTTAGCATTCAAATACTACAACCCAGACCAAGTGGTAGCTGGAAAAACAATGCGTGATCACTTTAAGTTTTCTATCGCATATTGGCATACCTTCTGTGGGCAAGGTTCAGATCCTTTTGGACCTGGAACACAAAATTTCCCTTGGGACCAACCTACAGATGCGCTTACAGCTGCAAAAGAAAAAGCAGATGCTGCATTTGAATTTACTACAAAAATGGGATTTGGTTACTACTGTTTCCATGATTATGATTTGATTCAAGAGGGTGCTACTTTCAAAGAATCAGAAAGTAGATTGGCAGCAATCACAGAGTATTTGAAAGAGAAACAAGCAGCTTCAGGAGTAAAATTACTTTGGGGTACTGCAAATGCTTTTTCTAATCCTCGTTACATGAATGGTGCAGCAACTAATCCTGACTTTAATGTATTGGCTAGAGCTGGTGGTCAAATTAAATTGGCTATGGATGCAACAATTGCTTTAGGTGGTGAGAACTACGTATTCTGGGGTGGACGTGAAGGTTATATGTCTTTACTAAATACAGATATGGGTAGAGAATTAGACCACATGGGACAATTCTTGAGAACGGCTCGTGATTATGGTCGTGCTCAAGGTTTCAAAGGGAATTTCTTAATTGAACCAAAGCCTATGGAGCCAACAAAACATCAATATGATTTTGATACTGCAACTGCAATTGGGTTCTTACGCGCACAAGGATTAGAGAAAGATTTCAAAATCAATATCGAAGTAAATCATGCCACATTAGCACAACATACTTTCCAACACGAAATTGATGTTGCTGCTCAAGCAGGAATGTTAGGAAGCTTAGATGCTAACCGTGGTGATTACCAAAACGGATGGGATACTGACCAGTTTCCAAATAACATTCAAGAGACTACCGAAGCTATGTTGGTTTTCTTAAAAGCAGGTGGTCTTCAAGGTGGTGGGGTTAATTTTGATGCAAAAATCAGAAGAAACTCAACTGATATGGATGATGCTTTCCATGCACACATTGGTGGAGCAGATACGTTTGCAAGAGCATTATTGACTGCAGATAAAATTATCACATCATCGGCTTATGATAAGTTAAGAGCAGACCGCTACAGTTCATTCGATACTGGAAACGGAAAAGCATTTGAAGATGGAAAACTATCAATGCAAGATTTATACAAAATTGCACATGAAAATGGCGAGCTTAACTTGCAAAGTGGTAAGCAAGAATTATTTGAAAATATAATTAACCAATATATTTAATCAACCATTTTATTTTTTTGATTTGTGTTTAGCAGTAGAGAGAAGTAGTTTGTTGACTACTTCTCGTTGCTGTTTTAATACTTTTCGAATATAAATTTTACTACTACTACTACTACTACTATTAGTACACTTATATTCAACTACAATAAATTTTATAGCTAACCATTAATTAAAATAAATATATGTCAACAGCATCAAATTCTGCCTATCTATGGAGACTTACTTTAGTGGCAACACTTGGAGGACTTCTTTTTGGATATGATACAGCAGTTATTTCAGGAACAGTAAGTTCTTTAGAGAAATTCTTTGTACTCCCTTTCGGACTTTCAGAGGTGGCGTCTAATGCTCGACTTGGATTTTTAGTCTCTAGTGCATTAATAGGTTGTATCATAGGTGGTGTTTTTGGAGGAGTGATAAGCAAGAAATATGGCCGTAAAAACGGACTAATATTGGCTGCAGTTTTATTTCTAATTTCAGCTTTAGGTTCTGCAATGCCTGAGATGTTTGTAAAACCTATAGGTCAAGGTGACCATACTTTTTACAGTCTTTTCATAGTCTATAGAATCATTGGTGGAATAGGAGTGGGCTTAGCGTCGATGTTATCGCCTCTTTACATATCTGAAATTGCACCTGCACGTAATCGCGGGAAGTTAGTTTCAATGAATCAATTTGCTATTGTTTTTGGTATGCTAGTAGTTTATTTTGTTAACTATTTTATAGCACGTCAAGGTGATGCTACTTGGTTAAATGCAATTGGGTGGAGATGGATGTTTGCTTCAGAGGTGGTGCCAGCTGTTCTCTTTTTAGTATTCTTATTTTCGGTTCCAGATACGCCTAGATCTTTAGTACTACAATCTAAACCTGAAAAAGCTTTGGATGTACTTATTAAAGTAAACGGTCCTGAAGAGGCTAACATGATATTAAATGACATTCAAAATACAGTCACTAAGCATTCAGGTAAGTTGTTTTCTTATGGATTATCGGTGATTGTTATTGGTATTTTTCTTTCCGTTTTTCAACAATTTGTGGGCATCAATGTAGTATTATACTATGCGCCAGAAATTTTTAAAAGCATGGGGTCAGGAACAGATACGGCTTTGCTACAAACTATAATAGTAGGAGCAATAAATCTAATATTCACTGTTCTAGCAATTCAAACAGTTGATAAAATTGGTCGTAAGCCTTTAATGATTATTGGAGCACTAGGAATGGCCTTAGCAATGTTTGCGCTAGGTACAGCATTTTTTACACACTCTATGGGTGTCTTTGCATTGATTTGTATGCTTGTTTATGTTGCAGGATTTGCCATGAGTTGGGGTCCAGTAACTTGGGTTTTACTAGCAGAAATTTTCCCGAATAATATTAGAGGTAAAGCATTAGCCGTGGCCGTAGCAGTGCAATGGGTAGCAAACTATCTTGTGTCTTGGTCTTTTCCTATAATGGATAAAAATAGCGAATTGATCGCATTGTTTAATCATGGTTTTGCCTACTGGGTTTATGGAGTTATGGGAATCTTAGCGATGCTGTTTGTTTGGAAATTTGTACCAGAGACTAAGGGGAAAACTCTAGAGGAAATGAACCAATTATGGGATAATAAATAAAAAAAAATTAAACTAAAAACTAACTAAAATAACTAAAAATGAAATTTTTTATAGATACAGCAAATTTAGCTGAAATTGCAGAAGCACAAGCCTTAGGAGTATTAGATGGAGTAACTACAAATCCATCGTTAATGGCTAAAGAAGGTATCACAGGTGCAGATAATATCTTGAAGCATTATGTGAAAATTTGCGAAATAGTGGACGGTGACGTATCTGCAGAAGTTATTGCAACAGACTATGAAGGAATGATTAGCCAAGGAGAAGAATTAGCTGCTTTGCACCCACAAATCGTGGTAAAATTACCAATGATTGCTGCAGGAATTAAAGCATGTAAATATTTCTCTGATAAAGGAATTAGAACGAATGTAACTCTTGTGTTTTCAGTAGGTCAAGCATTATTAGCGGCTAAAGCAGGTGCTACTTATGTATCGCCTTTCTTAGGAAGATTAGATGATATTTGTACCGATGGAATGGCTTTAATTGCCGAAATCAGACAAGTATATGATAATTACGATTTTGGAACGCAAATTCTTTCTGCTTCTGTTCGTAACACAATGCATGTAATCAATTGCGCTAAAGTTGGTTCAGATGTTATGACAGGTCCATTATCTTCAATCACAGGATTATTAAAACACCCATTGACAGATAGCGGATTAGCACAATTTTTAGCAGATTACCAAAAAGGAAACTAATTATGGAAATTTCACAATTACAAGATAATGTATCTCAAACAAGAAGAGATATTTTAAGAATGGTACACAAAGTAAACTCGGGACATCCTGGGGCTTCTTTGGGTTGTACGGAGTTTTTAGTAGCATTGTATAATGAACTAATGGTATTGAAGCCAGAATTTGAAATGGTAGGTCAAGATGAAGACTTATTCTTTCTTTCTAATGGTCATATCTCACCAGTTTTTTATAGTGTTCTAGCACGACGTGGTTATTTTCCTGTTTCGGAATTAAGTACTTTTAGATTATTAAATTCAAGATTGCAAGGGCACCCAACAACGCACGATGGTTTACCTGGCGTACGTATTGCTTCAGGATCTTTGGGTCAAGGATTGTCTGTGGGGATTGGTGCAGCACAAGCAAAAAAACTAAATAAAGACACTAATTTAGTCTATACACTTCACGGTGACGGAGAATTGCAAGAAGGCCAAAACTGGGAAGCAATCATGTATGCTTCTGCAAAGAAAGTGGATAATCTTATTGCTACAATCGACTTTAACGGGCAACAAATCGATGGTTCTACAGACACTGTTTTGTGCATGGGAAGTTTGAAAGATAAATTTCTAGCTTTTGATTGGGATGTGATCGAAATCAAAGAAGGAAATAATATTGAAGCAGTTATCGCTGGAATGAAAGAAGCCAAATCAAGAACTGGAAAAGGAAAACCAGTTTGTGTTTTGTTGCATACAATGATGGGGAATGGTGTTGATTTTATGATGCATACACATGCATGGCACGGAAAAGCACCTAGTGATGAGCAATTAGCAAACGCATTAGGACAAAATCCAGAAACTTTGGGGGATTATTAGAAAGTTTTCAGTCTCAGTATTCAGTCTCAATAGTAGTTTTCAGTTTCTTTGATTGCTGGTTAAACACTGGGATTAGTGATCAGTTTTCAGATTGTCGCTAAAATCTTTCTATTATTCTTTTTTTAATCTTTGAATTTACAACAATGAAAAAATATACATTTACCGAACAAAAAGACACACGCTCTGGTTTTGGAGCAGGTCTTGCCGAATTAGGAAGAACAAATCCTAATGTTGTTGCACTTTGTGCGGATCTTATTGGTTCGCTTAAAATGGAAAAATTTATTGAAGAAAACCCAGAACGTTTTTTTCAAATTGGTATTGCCGAAGCAAATATGATTTGTATTGCAGCAGGACTTTCTATCGGTGGCAAGATTCCGTTTACAGGAACATTCGCCAACTTTTCAACAGGAAGAGTGTACGATCAAATTCGTCAATCTGTTGCGTATTCTGATAAAAATGTAAAAATTTGTGCTTCTCACGCAGGATTAACTTTGGGTGAAGATGGAGCAACGCATCAGATATTAGAAGATATCGGAATGATGAAAATGTTGCCGGGGATGACCGTTATTAATACCTGTGATTACAACCAAACAGAAGCAGCTACTATTGCAATTGCTGAACACCACGGCCCAGTATATTTACGTTTTGGACGTCCAGTGGTGCCAATATTTATGCCTAAATATACCGATGTTGCAAACGAAAATAAATTTGTAATTGGAAAAGCTATTCAATTAACTGAAGGTACAGATGTAACTATTGTTGCTACAGGACATTTGGTTTGGGAAGCTTTACAAGCATCTGAGCAATTAGAAGCTATGGGTATTAGTGCCGAAGTAATTAACATTCACACGATAAAACCATTAGATGATGCAGCAATTTTAAAATCGGTTGCAAAAACAGGCTGTATTGTAACTTGTGAAGAGCACAATTATTTAGGAGGTTTAGGTGAAAGTGTCGCGGGATTATTATCCTTAAATACGCCTACACCACAAGAGTATGTGGCTACCAAAGATACTTTTGGCGAAAGCGGAACTCCAGCACAATTAATGGCAAAATATGGTTTGAATAGTGAAGCTATTTTAAAAGCCGTTGAAAAAGTAATGAGTCGTAAATAAATTACCGTTGACTATCATCAGTGATTCTGGTGAAGTCTGGCATCAATAGACGTTGACTTTAATCAACGGTTCTTATTAAATTGCAATAGGGCTTTAGCCAAAACATTTATGTTCCTTTGGCTAAATCCTTACACATTTCAACTTTTAAAAATTATCAAGATGAGCGAAAATAAAATCAAATGGGGAATTATAGGTTTGGGGAATATCGCTGAGCAATTTGCACGTGATTTAGCTTTGGTTGAAAATGCACAGTTGTATGCTGTAGCGTCTCGATCACTAGAAAAAGCAACCGAATTTGGCACTACGTTTAGTGCTGTAAAAAGCTACGGAGATTACGATTCGCTCATTAACGATGATCAAGTTGATATCATTTATATTGCTACGCCACATGATTCGCATGCTAGTTTGAGCATACAGGCACTAAATGCTAAAAAGCATGTGCTTTGCGAAAAACCAATTGCGATCAACTTTGTACAAGCTTCGAAGATGATTGCAGCTTCTAGAAAAAACAATCGTTTTTTTATGGAGGCTTTCTGGACCCGATTCAATCCTACTTTTACAGCTGTTTTATCAAAAATAAGAACGGGTGAATTAGGGAAAATACAATACATAAATGCTGATTTTGGTTTTATAATGAACAATGGTCAAAACCGCCTAGAAGATGTGAATCTGGGCGGTGGATCATTATTAGACATGGGTGTTTATCCCTTGTTTTTATCCTATATGATTTTGGGAAAACCCGAAAACATTGCGGCATCTTCACTCTTTTACGAAGGCGGAGCCGACAAACAAACCACCATGCTTTTGAATTATCCAAATGCACAAGCGGTTTTACATAGTAGTTTTATCGCTAGAACCAATATGCATGCTACGATAAGCGGTGAAAAAGGGCGTATTGTAATTGATCCTATGTGGCATGAAGCTCAGAGTTTTTCTATATTTAATGATGATGAGGAAACAAAAATTCTTCTACCTACAAAAGGAAAAGGTTTTACCTATGAAATTGAAGAATGTCATAAATGCATCGCTGCAAATAAAATTGAAAGCAAAATGTGGTCACATCAAAATAGTATAGACCTCATTACGATTGCAGACCAAGTACGAAAAGAGGCAGGAATTGTTTACCCTGCTGATACTATTTAATTTATTAAAGCATTCACAGCAACGATGTAATTTTTGAAATTAGGATTACTATTTCTATCAAAATAACTTACTATTAAAACACATTAAATGAACACTCTGGCATTATATACTCTAAAGAATAAAAACGGAATGGAACTTGAAGTTTCTAATTTTGGCGTGACAATTATTAGTTTAAAAGTTCCTAATAATTCAGGCACTGTAACTAATGTAGTCGTAGGTTTAGAAGATGCTCAAGAGTATATCAAAGCACCTTATACTGATGTTACTCTGTTTTTAGGAAGTACAGTAGGTCGTTATGCTGGAAGAATATCTAAAGGGAAATTTGAAGTTGACGGCAAAGTATATCCATTAGAACATAATGATGGTGTTCACTTGCACGGAGGGGAAGGATTTGATAAAAAGTATTGGAGCTTAAAATCACAAACTGATACTACAGTTGTTTTGACGTATGTGAGTCCGCATTTAGAGAATGGATATCCTGGAGAATTAAAAGTAGAAGCTTCATTTGAAATTACGGATTCTAATAGTTTAAAGATTAGTTATTCGGCGAGTACTGATCAGGCTACACCAGTTAATTTAACGATTCATCCTTATATAAATGTTAACGGTTCAGGTACTGTTTTAGATCAAGAATTGTATATTAATAGCACGCAACATCTAGAAGTTGATGCGCAATTAATTCCGTCAGGACGTATTTTGGAATCAGTAAATACGGCTTTTGATTATACTATTTCTTCAAAAATTAACAAACCTACATTTAAAGGATTTGATGATACGTTTGTGATGGGCGAGGGTCACTTGAAGGCAAGTTTGTATTCGTCTCAATCTGGAATTAAAATGAATGTCTACCATAATCAACCAGCAATGGTTATTTATACTCCCAAACAATTTCCTAATTTGCAATTCAAAAATAATTTGGGTGAAGGTCCTTTTCCAGCAATTTGTTTTGAACCTCAAAACTTTCCTGATGCACCTAATAATAGCCATTTTCCAAATTCAATTTTGAAACCAAATGAAACCTATCATAACGACATCGTATTAGAGTTTCAAGTAATACAATAAAAAGAGGAGCACTATCCCTAGGTTGCTTGACCAGTTTATCATTGGAAACGAGATTATGGAGATGAAATTTCTTATTTGATCAAAATTAAGGACTTAACTTTCGATAAAAAAAAATTAAAGAGGAGCTACAAGCTTTTTTAAAATGTTAAAATTAACTTAAAATAAGATTGCACTATTGTTGCTTATTCGAATCAGTTATTTGATATTTACCATCTCATGCATTTTCTCTAGAACATATTTATTTAATTAAAATCGATACTATAATTTTTAACCATCACTTATTTTGAAAATGATTAAAACGTTCCCATTTTTTAAGATAGTCATCTTGTTTATCATGTTGAGTGTAGTTACTAATGTGGCACATTCACAAAAATTGTATGAAGGTTATCAATTTATAAATATAAATGAGGGAATTTCTAAAAGAGGAGTTTCTTGTATTACTCAGGATCAATATGGGTATATGTGGATTGGTACTTTTGGTGCTGGTTTGTATAAATATGATGGAATAAGTTATACTGTTTTCGAAAATGATTGGCAAAAAGATAGTTCTATTATAAGCAACATAATCTACTGTACTTATGTTGATTCAAACAATAAATTATGGGTTGGTACTGATCAGGGATTGTGTTTTTACAATCGAGAACTCAATAAATTTGAAACTATTGATCTTAAAATAAAGCAATTAAAGGGCGGTAAAAGTGATGTTCCTGTAAAAAGTATCATTCAAGACAATTCAGGCAATTTGATTATTGGGACTTTCGGGAGAGGTATTTTGAAATTCAATTTAAAAACATCAATTATATCCTTTATAGATTCAGAAGTGGTCACTTATACTAATTATCAGGTAAATTGCTTTACTAAGGCTGCAGATGGTACAATTTACGTGGGAACTAGTTTTGGATTAAAGTCTTTGCAAGCTGGTTCTAAAATCATGAAAAATGTCCGCAATGCAACCGGAGAAACCTTGGTCAATGAACATATAGAATCCATTGTTTTAGATCGAAAGCAAAATATATGGTTAGGAACTTTTTATAATGGATTAGTTAAAGTATCCAAAGATGCGGCTGGATTTTCTCAAAAATCATTTCCAATAACCAAGAAAAGAGTCATGGCACTACTGCAAGGAGAAGGCAATTCCATCTTGTGCGCAACAGAAAATGATGGCTTATTTCTGGTAGATGAGCAAGGAGTGATTCTTAAAAAGTACATCAACAACAAAGCGGAGAACAATAGTTTAAAATCAAATTCGGTTTGGTCCCTATTTGCCGATAAAGAAAATAGAGTTTGGTTGGGCTACTACAATCAAGGAGTTGATGTTTTTGATAAATTATACAGTAAGTTTAATGCTATAGGTAGCACTACTTACAATAAAGAAAATGCGCTTCAAGCGAAGTCAGTAACAAGTATTGCAAAGGACAAATCGGGTAAATTATGGATCAGTCTTGAAGGTGGAGGCGTTGATTATTATGATCCAATTACGAATAATAATAAACATATTAACAGTAAAAACGCATCTTTTTTATCGGGTTTAAAAAGTGATGATATCCAAACCGTTTTTATAGATAGTAAAGAAAATGTTTGGTTAGGTAGCTGGAATGATGGGATTTATTTTTTAAAAAAAGGGACAAATAGTTTTGTGAATTTCAATACTAATAATACTTCAGGTATAATCTCAAACAGAATGCTAAGCTTCTCTGAAGATTCTAATGGAGTCATCTGGATTGGTACGTATTTACGAGGTTTACACTATTATGTTCCTTCTGAGAATAAATTTTATCATTGTGATACAGCTCCATTTTCATTAAATGGACTAACAAATGGAGATGTTCGAAAAATTTTAGTGGATTCGAATGATAGGATTTGGGTAGGATCGACCTTGGGATTATTTCGGGTTTCGCATGATGAAAATTTTAATTTTTCGGTAGTGGCCTTGAAAAATCAAATGATGACGGACATAAAAATGCAAAAAAACCAGTCAGTTTTATCCTTGTATGAGTCTCAAAACAAACATATTTGGATTGGTACTGATGGTGCAGGATTATTTAGTTACAATCCTGCAGCTAATAAGTTTGATTACTATTATAATTTTAAGGGCTTAGTCGAGAAGTCAGTTGCTGCAATCGTTGAGGATCAAGAGGGTGCTATCTGGATTAGTGGAAAAGCGGGAATCACCAAAGTGGATTTAAAGAAAAAAAACGCGATAAACTTTACAAAAGATGATGGACTTTTAGACAATGATTTCAATAATAATTCAGTTTTAAAAGACAAAAATGGTGATTTGTACTTTGGTAGTTACGAAGGAATCAATTATTTCAACCCAAAACAAATAGTAAAAAGTACCAAGCAACCTTTGTTATATTTTAGTGATTTAAAATTATTCAATAAGTCAGTGGGTCCTAATGATGCTGATTCACCACTTACAAAGGTAATATCAGAGACTGAATACCTAGTTTTGACAAATGATCAATCGGTTTTTACTATCGAATATGTAGGTTTGAATTATGCGCATCCTGGTAAAAATGAGTATGCTTATTATTTAGAAGGATTTGAAAAAGAATGGAATTTTGTAGGTGGTAAACGTGCAGCTACTTATACTAATTTACCTGCAGGAAAATATATTTTTAATGTAAAATCAGCCAAAAGAGGCGGAGTCTGGAGTGCAAAACCATTGCAATTGCACATTGAGGTGCTACCACCATTCTGGCGTACAAATTTTGCTTATTTTTTATATGTATTGGCTTTTATCTTGGTATCTATTTACATGAAGAAATTTTTACAAAGGAGATTTGAGGAAAAACAAGCTATTCAATTTGAAAGAGATAAAGCCGTTCAAATCGAAAAATTAAATGCTAAGAAATTACAGTTTTTCACAAATATTTCTCATGAGTTTAGAACGCCACTTACTTTGATTATTAATCCATTAGAAGATATTTTAAAAAATAAAAGTTTTGGTTTACCTCCTGAAGTCCTAAATAAACTGTTTGTTATTCATAAAAGTTCAGATCGTTTATCACGCTTGATTAATGAATTAATGGACTTCAATAAATTACAGTTTAATAAAATGGCGTTGCATGTGCAACTAATAGAAGTGGTGAGTTTTACTCAAAATATTGTTAGTTATTTTGAAGAGGAAGCCGCTAGTAGATCCATCAATTTACAGTTTGAATCTACCGTTGATTCTCTTCAAGATTGGTTAGATCCTAAGATGTTTGAAAAAATTATTTTCAATATTATTTCTAATGCATTCAAAGTAACTGCTGACAATGGGAAAATAAAAGTGAGTATCAACGCATCACAAAAAATGATTTTTTTACCATTGGCTAATACTCAAAACAAAGTAGAAACATTTGAAATAGCCATTGAAGATACGGGTGCGGGATTGAACAAGAAAGAAATTAAACGCATTTTTGATCGTTTTTACCAAGTTAACAATCTTAATAAAACCTACTATGGTAGCACAGGAATAGGGCTTGAGGTAGTGCGTGGTTTTGTCGAATTGCACAAAGGTAAGATTGAAGTAAATAGTACATTGGGGGTGGGAACCACGTTTACTGTGGTATTTCCGTTAGGTAATGAATATTTTACCGAAGCTGAAATTCTAGATGAGGAACATCAAGTAGTATTGAGAGAGTCAATTAAAAAAGTAGTGGTCGATGAAAAAGCAGCAAGCAATACAGTAGCCATTACAAACGAAATTACGCATACTATATTAATCGTCGAAGATAATACCGAATTGCGAAATTACTTGAAAGACGAATTGAAAAAAAGTTATAAAGTAATTGTTGCCGAAAATGGTCAAAAAGGGTTTGAATTAGCTAAACAAAAATTGCCCGATTTGATTTTGACAGATGTGATTATGCCTGTAATGAATGGTCTTGAATTATGTAAAGCGGTAAAAGCCGATTTAAAAACGAGTCACATTCCATTGTTGATGCTTTCTGCAAAAGCTTTGGTTCAGGACAAGTTAGAAGGAATCGATTCTGGAGCAGACATGTACATGAGTAAACCCTTTGATATGGATGTTTTAAAATCCAGTTTAGGGCAGTTAATCAACAGTAGGCAAATCATGTTTGATAAATTTTATAAAGGAATTACCAAGAACACGAAAGAAAAAACAACTACTCTTGATAATGATTTTATACAAAAGACATTAACTTTTATTCATGAAAATATTAGTGACTCTGATTTGAGTGTGGAGGTTTTAGCTTCAAAAGTTTTTCTAAGTAGGAGTCAGTTGTATCGAAAAATTAAAACGTTAACTGGAGTTTCAGTAAATGAATTTATCCGAAATGTCCGATTGGAGAAAGCAAAAGAACTTATACAATTAGGAGATAGCAATATCAACGAAATAAGTTATATAGTGGGCTTTGCATCGCCGTCATATTTTACTAAATGTTATAAAGCAAAATATGGACACTTGCCTACAAAAATGGATAATGATGCAACAGATTCAGAATAAAAAATTGTTGTTAAGTACCAAAAGAGTTCAAATTGAACTCTTTTTTTTTGGTTTATAATTCAAAAAATTCAGTTTGAAAATAATGTAAGAATACAAATGTTTGGTTTCATATTTCTTTGTTTATTTGGAGATAAAGTCGGTGTAACTTGCTAATTTATATTTTTTATGATAATTATGAAGTGTGTAATAAAAAGGTGTTTTTTTTTTTACTTAATTAAAAATAAAATAAAACGATTGCTAATTACTTAAAAAATAGATTTTTCATTGTAATATTCTTAATGTCCCGAAATCATTGAGATGGAAAGAGGGTAATGCATCAAATGAACTAGATTTTGCATCATTTGTACTATATAATAGGTCCACTCTTACTCTATTTTTGACTCTGTAAACTAATTATAAAGACAAACTGATTTTTTAATTAAACCATTAACACACAAACCATGCGGGGAAAATTAAATTTTATTATTTCAAATGAACGGCTGTCAAAAAGAGGCTAAAAAAAACGACAAGGTTCGTTTTGAAAATGAGATATATTAACAATGATTTTAGAATTATAAAAATTAAATATTTTGATAATAAGTAAAAACAATTAACTAACGAATAAAAACCAATTTAATATGATGATCAAGCTAAAATTCGCACTAATAGCGTTGGCAATGATTTGCACACAGACAGTGCTGTCGCAAACCAAGACCATTAAAGGGGTCGTAACAGATCAGGCTCGATTGCCTTTGCCTGGTGTAAATGTTTCAGTAAAAGGGACGGCTACAGGAGTTGTAACAAACTCAGACGGTTCTTTTGCTCTAGATAAAGTTCCTGCAAACTCTAGGATTATTTTTAGTTTTATAGGGTTTGCCTCTAAAGAAGTTGCAGCAGATAATAAAAGTACTATCAATGTCACTCTAACTGAAGATACAAATAACCTAGACGAGGTTGTAGTGATTGGTTATGGTTCTGTAAAGAAAAAAGATGTAACAGGAGCTGTTTCTACCGTTAGTGCAAAATCAATCAAGGACCAACCCTTTACAGGGATAGATCAAGCATTGCAAGGAAAAGTTTCTGGGGTAACGATAACTCAAAATTCAGGAACTCCCGGAGGTGGTGTTTCCATTAGAATACGTGGAATCGCTTCGTTATCAGGAAATGAGCCTTTATATGTTGTAGATGGTGTACCTATTAATGGAGGAGACAATAATGACTCTTTTAATTACAACTCTTTGGGAGGTGCAAACGGACAAACTAAGTCAAGTGCTTTAACAGCGATAAATCCATCAGATATTGAATCAATGGATATTCTTAAAGATGCTTCGGCAACTGCGATTTATGGTTCTAGAGGATCTAACGGAGTTGTTTTGATTACAACTAAAAAAGGAAAAAAAGGAAAATCGGTAATCTCTTATGAAACCTACACAGGTGTACAGCAGGTTACTAAATTCTTAGATGTTCTTAATTTACAAGATTTTGCAAAATACAGAGCAAGTGTAAGTACAGAATTAGGACAACAAATTCCATATGAGTTTCAAAATCCTGAAATACTAGGAAAAGGAACAGACTGGCAAAAAGAAATTTTTAGAAATGCTCAGATGCAAAATCATCAGATCACTATTTCAGGCGGAAAAGACAATACAAGATATTATACGTCATTAAATTATTTTGAACAAGATGGTATTGTAATTAATACTGGTTTCAAAAGGTATTCTATGCGATTGAATATTGATACTAAAGTTAACGATTGGTTCAAAATAGGAAACAATGTTACTTTATCAAATACACAACAAAAAATTGCCTTTAACGATACTGAAGATGGTGTGATTAGTACTGCCGTATCGCAATCTCCTAATATTCCTGTACGCTATTCTGATGGGACTTTTGGTGGACCAATAGAAGGTTTTGGTAATACATCGGCTTCAAATCCTGTAGCTACAGCTTTGACTAAAGGAAACAATCTTGCAAAATATAAAATTGTTGGAAGTCTTTTTGGCGAAATTTCATTTTCTAAAGATTTGGCTTTTAAATCTGTTTTAGGATATGACTTTAATACAACTAATGGTTCTGTTTTTTACCCAGATATTACAATAGGTACAACAAGTACAAGTAGTGTGTCTGTTAAGCAACAAAATCAAAGTATGTTCTGGACATTACAAAATTACTTTACGTATTCTAAAACTTTTGGTAGACACAATGTTGTTGCTTTATTAGGTCAAGAAGCGCAAGAGTCTAAATATGAAGGGATTTCTGGTACAAGAACTGGGTTTTTATCAAATGATATTACTACGCTAGGTCTTGGAGATGCTAAAACGGCTACAAATGGTAATTATAAAGGGACAAATAGTTTAAACTCTTATTTTGCTCGTTTAAATTATTCCTTTAATGATAAATATTTGCTAACAGCTACAGTACGTTCAGATTCCTCTTCTAACTTTGGAGATGGTTATAAAACAGGTTATTTTCCTTCTTTTGCTGCGGGTTGGGTAATTAGTAATGAGCCTTTTTTCGAAGGACTTAAAGATGTGGTTAATCACGCAAAATTTAGAGCGGGTTATGGAGAAGTTGGGAATCAAAATATAGGAAGTTACAAATACGGTTCATCAATTGTAAGTTTTCCTACGGGTTTTGGAACTGGTTTTGCACAAGAAAATATTCAAAACCCAACGGTACAATGGGAAACAACCAAAGCATCTAACTTTGGTGTAGAAGTAGGATTCTTTAAAGATGCCTTACGTTTAGAAGTTGATTATTATAAAAAAGTGTCAAGTGATTTCTTATTCAGTGAGCCAGTACCTGCTTATTTAGGTACAAATCCACAACAAGGAAATTTAGGTCTAGGAGCGAAAGTAATTAACCTTGGTGATATCGAAAATAAAGGATGGGATGTTACCTTAAACACAAGAAATATTTCAAATGATAACTTTAACTGGAATTCATCTTTTATATTTTCGACATTTAAAAATAAGCTAACGTCTTTTGGAGATAATAATTCAGCTATATATAGAAATTTCCAATTTAATAATACAATAACAAAAACAGGAGTAGGATCACCTGTAGGTCAGTTTTTTGGGTATCAAGTTGATGGAATTTACAAATCTGAAAAAGATATAGCAGATAGCCCTACGCCGGATAATGAAGTTGGTGCAAATGGTAAAGTATGGGTTGGTGATATAAAATTTAAAGATATCAATGGTAATGGGAAAATTGATGCTGGTGACAGAACTAATATAGGAAATCCAATTCCGGATTTTACGTATAGTGTAATCAATAATATCACGTACAAAAATCTTGATCTATCTATTGTTTTTCTAGGAACTCAAGGAAATAAAATTTACAACTGGACTAGAAAACTTACTGAAAGTTTGGGAGGAACAGGTGGACCGTATTCAAACCAAAGTGCTGATGTAAACAATCGTTTCATAGCTGGTGTGAACGAAAACACAAACATACCAAGATATGTAAATGGAGATCCTAATGGAAACAGTAGAGTATCTGACCGTTTTGTAGAGGATGGTTCTTATTTAAGGTTACAAAATGTAACTTTTGGGTATACCATGCCTGAGGAATTCATTAGTAAAACTAAATTTTTCAGTAAATTAAGAATATACATGACAGGACAAAACTTGTTCACAATCACAAATTATTCTGGATTAGATCCTGCTGTAGGTTCATTTAGTCAAGATGCCTTATTATCAGGTGTTGATAATGGACGTTATCCAGTAGCTAGAGTATTTACATTAGGTTTAAACTTAGATTTTTAAAAAAAATAACAACATGAAAAATTCAACTAAATATTTCGTGCTTTTGATAGCTGTATTTTTTACAGTATCGTGCTCAACAGAATTTTTAGACAATCCGCCAGAGGATAAATTAGTTTTAGATAATTTTTATACTTCAGATGGACAAGTATTAGGATCTGGTAGCGGACTTTATGGTCGTCCTTGGTTCTATTTTAATGAAAAGTTCGTTTACGGATTAGATACCTATGCTGGTAATTCTGTAGGTGCTTATTCTGATTTAGCTCAATTTGAGAACTTCTCTGTAAATTCAACTAATCAGTTTGTTTTTGAAGGATGGCAATCATTGTTTAATGTTGTAGCGCAGTCCAATACACTATTAAACAACTTAGAAAAAAATGTAGGACCAGCAACAACTCCTGAAGTGGTTGAAAGAGTAAAAGGAGAGGCTTATTTTATGAGAGCCACTGCTTACTTTTATTTGGTTAGAATCTTTGGTGCCGTGCCTATTTTAAATAAAATAGAGCAATACACAGACAAAGTTCCTACGTATAGAAATAATGTAGAGGATGTATACAAATTTATTATCAACGATTATAATGAGGCATACAAACGTTTACCATTAGTAACGGGGAATAGTTCTCTTGAAAGAGGTAGAGTCATAAAAAGTGCTTGTGACGGAATGTTGGCTAAAGTGTACATTACGCTAAAAGATTATCCAAATGCTAAAATTCATTCTGAAAATGTTATAAGAAGCGGTGATTACTCCCTTATTGATGATTATGGGTTGATGTTCAATAGTCCAGCAAATAATAACAGTAGAGAGTCAATATTCTCTTTGCAATGGGTAGGTTGTGTAGGATACGGATACGGTAATGCAGCGCAATCTTATATTACTCCAACATCAGAAATTACAGGAGATTATACAGGATGGAAAACTTTTGTACCTAGTATCGATTTGCGTAATGCGTATGAAGAGAATGATAAAAGAAGAAAATCTACTATTATGTTGCCTGGGGATTTTTATCCCGAATTAGTAACTAAAAAAGGAGGTTACACAGTAAGTCCTGGTGGTTTTGGTGGATCAATGGGTTTTAGAAAATATGTTATTGGTTCAACAGCTGAATTCGTAGGTGCTTGTCCACAACAAACCAATCAAAATACGACGATGTTGCGTTATGCTGAAGTATTATTAATTCACGCTGAGGCTATATTAGGTAATTCTTCTTCTACTGCATCAGCAGACGCTTTAGGATCATTTAATAAAGTGAGAACTAGAGCAGGATTGCCTGCAAAAACAAGTATTACGAAGAGTGATATTTTTAAAGAAAGAAGACTTGAATTGGTATTAGAAGGAGATTATTGGTTTGATTTAGTGAGAAGAGACAGAGCGGAAGCGATAAATATTATTTCAAATCAGGAAAGAGGAGCATACAGTAATATTGCTTTATTAGAAGTAAATTCTAAAAAAGTAGTACCAACTGAAAATTCTTTCTTGATTCCAATTCCTGCTTCTGAATTAGATGCTAACCCACTTCTTAGAGAGACTCCAGTTCCTTTTCAATTTTAATAATTAAAATATAAAACAATGAGTAAAATAATAAAAAATAGTAGACATTTTCTAGGATTCCTGATTGTTTGCTTAGCGCTATCATCATGCTCAAATGATAATGATTCTGGTGCTGCAGCAATGTTGGAAGGGGTGTATAGTTTAGACAATACAACCTCTCCACCAACTGAAAATAAGGATAAAGGCTATCCTGGGGATTTAGTAAAAATAGAAGGATCAGGATTAAGTAATGTTAAAACAGTTGAATTTGACAATACAGTTAATGTAATTTTTAATCCACAATTGAGCTCTGATTTATCGTTGTTTTTTAATGTTCCTTTTGATGATAAAAAAGGAAGCCGATTTGGAGTTCAAGAATTAAAAATTACAAAAGGAAATGGTGAAGTAGTTGTTTCTAGTTTCGAAATTCTACAGCCAAAAGCAATAATTTCTGAAAAATTTGAACCTTTAGTTCCAAAAGTTGGAACTGTGGTAACGGTAAATGGGGGTTGGTTTTTCAACATTTCCTCTGTTAAGTTCGCAGGCGAAGCAGTTAGTTTTACTCGTATCAATTCTACTTCACTAACTTTTATGGTACCAACAAGTGCAATTGCAGGTGGTGATGTAGAAATTACAACGCCTGGAGGAACTACAAAAAGATTTTTAGACATAGATCAAGGATTTGATTTATATAAAGTGGCTGATTTTGATGGTGGTGGTTTGCGTCCCAACAATAATTGGGTAAAATATGGTGATGCAAATACACTTTCTTATTCAGACGTAGGAGGTACATCTGGAAAATATGCAGAATTTACTTGGGCAGGCGCCACTGCAAACGGATATAATGGAAGCCAATCTGATGCTGGAAATGCTTTATTGAGTGAAACGGCTACAGATGCTGATAAAGCATTCTATCTTATCGATGTAAATAGTGGAGGAGCGATAGGAACTAAAATTGATTTACTTCTTGTAGACAGTGATGGCGGAAACTGGGCGTATTCTTATACAATTGCAACTGCAGGATGGCAAACTATAGAGGTTAAAACTTCAGATTTCGGAGCTAATTATGATTCATCAGAGCAAGGTCAGGGAGATGTAAATCCTTCTAAAATAAACCAAGTTAAGATGACGATTAATCAAAATGGAGGAACACCAAATCCTTCTAAAGTTCAATTTGATAATATTAGATTTAAGGTTTTACGCTAGTTCGGTTTAGTGTAAATAATGTTAATTGTTAGAAAGGTTGCTGCATATAAGCAGCAACCTTTAAAAAAAAAAATATAGATGAAAAAAATGAAAATAAAACAAGCTTTGTTGTTAATCTGCTTAAGCTTATTTGTATTAAGCTGTTCTAAAAGTGATGAAGAAGTAGCAGTGATTGCTGGGGTACCTTCTGCATATGCTGCAGTGAATCTGACTGATTCTGGATTTACCGCTAACTGGACAAGAGTGTATCGTGCCGATAATTATTTGTTAGATGTATCTACAACGGCTGATTTCTCAACTCTTTTACCAAATTATAATGAATTATCAGTAAATGCTTTAACGATAGACATTGAAGGTTTAGATTCTGGTACTACTTATTATTATAGAGTAAGAGCGGTACGAGGGGAGTCAATTTCTGCATTTTCAAATGTGATCGTAACAGAAATAATCAGTACAGGTCCAGAACCCACAACGGCGCTAAAAGAAGCAGCTAATTTTAATGTAGGTATGATAGTAAGATCTAATCGACTAACGGGAATAACATCGGACATTATCTTAAGAGAATATGATAACATTACGTCTGAGTACGAAATGAAAATGGATCAAATGTATCCAAGTAAGGGGACGTATGACTTTACAGCTGTTGATAAAATTGTGAAGTATGCTACAGATAATAACTTAAATCTTCATGGACATGCTTTGATATGGCACAATTCAGTCCCAAGTTGGGTAACTAATTTTGTAGGTACAGATGCTGAGTTTGAGACCATGATTAAAGAGTATATTACTACCGTAGTAACACGTTACAAAGGAAAAGTAAAATCTTGGGACGTTGTTAACGAAGCTGTTGATGATGGTAGTGGAAACCCGTTAAGAAATTCAATTTTCAAACAAAAATTGGGAGACGATTATATTAAAAAATGTTACCAATGGGCTAGAGCTGCTGATCCTGCATGTAAATTGTTTTACAATGATTATAATTTCGCATCTTCTGCTACTAAAAGAGCTGCAATCTTTAAAATTGCTGATGATTTGAAAAAAGACAACCTTATTGATGGTTTAGGTGCACAAATGCATATTAGTTATAAAGGGCCTGCTGCTTCAGAAATTCAAGCTGTGGTTGATGGGACTGTTTCTAGAAATTTATTAATGCATTTTGCAGAATTAGATATTCAAGCTAACCCTGACAATAATTTAACTTCATTAACACCTGAAAGAGCTATTGAACAAAAAAACAAGTACAAAGAAGTAGTGAAGATTTTTAACGCTATTCCTGCAGCTAATCAGTATGCACTTACGGTTTGGGGAATGAGAGATAGTGAATCTTGGTTGCTAGATTTTTGGGGACATATTGATTGGCCTTTGATGTACAATGAAGATTACAGTGTAAAAAAATCACATACTGGTTTTCTTGAAGGATTAAAATAGTCATAAGCACTATATAGATTACGGACTCAGACCTCCAAATCACTTTTTTACTGACGAATTAGCAGCGAAATTGTGACTTGTAGGTAGGAGTCCGTTTTTTTGTGTCTTATCCTAAAGTAATATTAAAAGCGCATATTTGAGTGTTTTTTAGTCATGTTCAGATGAGCTATTTTAAAATAGGTATCTCTATTTAAAAGTCATTTTTTTTACGATTATCTAAATAATAATGAAGTTTTTTAAGGCTATTTATAATTTTTTAATAGTTATCAAAATTTACATTTTTATTCATTGTTGTCCGATAAAAAAAGAAGCCAAATTAATGGCTTCTTAAAATAATCGTAATTTAGAGTTGCAAAATTCAAATAACGATGGGTAAAAAT
>NZ_JABSNK010000008.1 GCF_013294005.1 Flavobacterium gelidicaeli | reverse complement strand
TTTTAGGATCTCATTAAAAGATTCTTGCATTGGGATAAGATTTTAAAATACAAATATCCTTATTTAAATATTTCCCCACAACAATATGTATTGATTCGGAAGTTTTAGAAAAATTAATATTTTTGTAGTATTAACAATGAGATATGACTTCTATAAACGTTTTGAAATTTATGCTCCCTGATTTTTTAATTGAGAACTTTGAAATAGTTTCTACAACTAATTTTGAGTAAAACTTGCATCTCTATTTTGAAGAAAAATCAAAACCTCCCAAAGAGTTTGATTCTTTGGAATTAGTATCCAAAGGGTTTTGGGTTGGAATCACAATTCAAGATTTCCCACTAAAGGTAAATTTATTTTCTTACACATTAAACGTTGTCATTGGACAGATAAAATGAATGGTGAGATTGTTAAATGAGATTGGCAGTTAGTTGACAAGGGAACACTTATGATGCAAGAATTTGCGGTTTTTTTTAAAAGAAATTAATATATATAACACCGCTATTAACTGTAACACCATTGGCGTTTTTTTTGGTGTTGACCATAAAAAACTCCAAAGGAAGTATAAAAATCATTTAAGTTCTTTTAGCAGTTAGGAATCTAGAAAACATGCCCATCAATGGATTATCTACCCTAAAATGTACTCATCTTGCAATTGACAAAGTTGCCTTGTCCTAAGGTGAACTGTATCTATTGTAGCCAATAAAAAAGAAAAAGGCAAAAAAGGATCATTAGTGGCTATTGTTGTTGGTACTAAAACAGAACAAGTTAGTAAAATCAATTTAAAAAAAAAGACAAGCAGTTATAGAGATCACTCTTGATATGGCCAATACCATGAAGTTGATAGCTAAAAAATGTTTTTCAAAAGCCATACAAGTAACAGATCGCATCCATGTACATGAATTAGTCTTAGAGACATTACAAGAAATTAGAATCAAGTACCGCTGGGAGGTAATGGATAGAGAGAACCAGCCGATACTACAAGCTAAATCAGAAAACAAAACTTACATTCCCCCAACTTTAAAAATAATGGATATACTGTAAAACAGTTATTAGCTAGAAGTCGCTATTTACTATATAAATGAAGAGAAAAGTGGACGCATGCCCAAGTAGAAAGAGCACAGCTTCTATTTGAAATCTATCCTGATTTAAAAACACAATATGTTTTGTCTCAGTAACTAAGAGCTATTTACAACAATAATAACGATAAATATGTCGTTATGTTAAAATTTTGCAGACTGGTATAGAAAAATGGAAGAATCGGGCTTTTAAAACGGAGCCAGATCCAAAAGTGGTAAAACTGTTTGCAGATCTTGGTACAGCACCAGTTATTGATGAGAAATTAATGGATGCGGCAACAGTGCTTGCGGCCTCAGGAACAGTATTTGCATTACGTTACATACGTGCGTCTATGCAAGCTGGAATTGAGATTGGTTTTGACTGGCAAACGGCCCCTAGAAATTACGGCACAAACCGTAAAAGGAGCGGCCAAAATGCTAATGAAAGAACAAGTGCGCCCAGAACAATTAATTGATCGCGTGACTACACCACAAGGTTGTACCATAGCGGGAATAAGAGAAATGGAATCGCACGGTTTTAGTTCATCAATAATTCGCGGAATCAAAGCAGCATTAAAAAAATCAATGGATAAACCTATAAGGAATTGACTTTTGAGCGTTCCCCCATTAAAAAAAGGGTCTTATTAGCATGAGTGTTAATGAAGCCCTTTTTTTAATGGTGTCGGGCTATACGCGCTACGTGGGTAGCTTGCTGCTATCCCTCATGCGGGCATGTAAATTACACTGATTAATATTCTTGCAAAAATTACGCAACCATTGTTGTATATTAGCATCTTAGCTAAAAAACATATCTTATGAAAAAGTTAGTATTATTTGCTGCATTGTTATTCGGTTTTCTTAGTTGTTCATCAACTACTGAAGCTGTTACTAATACACAATCTATTGAAGGTACTTGGAAATTAGTTGCAATGAGTGGTGGTATCACTGGAAGAACAACAACTCCAACAACCAATAAGGAAATTCAAATCTCTAAATCTGAAGTTAAGATTTATGAAAATGGTACTTTAATAGCAACCGAAAACTATACTATTGAAACTAAAAAATCTATTTTTGGTGGAGACAAACAAATGCTTGTTTATACTTCTGGCAGTCCAAGTCAATCTTATGTTTTAGAAGGAAATAAATTGCTTTTAAATGATGAATGCTACGATTGTTACCAAAAAGAATATATAAAAAAAATAAAATCATGAAACCAACTTATAAAATAATGCTGAAAGCTTTTGTGGCAGGAGGAACTGTATTTGCTGTAGTTATGGCAATGTGGGATCTTATAGACAGTAAGCAGTTTAACGTATGGAAATTTATGGCCAATTTAATCTTCTTTGGGTTATTTATGGCTTTGTACATGCGATACAATTATAAAAAGCAAATACAAAAAAATCCTAATTCTAATTTGTAACTTTGGGCAACAGAAAATAAATGATCATGTTGCATCCCGAAAATATTAAAATTCTACATATAGATAGCAATAATCCCATTATGATGGAGCAATTGCAAGCGTTAGGATTTACAAATCATACCGATTTTACTTCTACAAAAGAAGAAGTAGAAGCTAAGATTCATGACTATCAAGGAATCGTTATTCGAAGTCGGTTTAAGATTGATAAACAATTCCTTGATAAAGCTATAAATCTTCAGTTTATAGCACGTGTAGGCGCTGGTCTCGAAAGTATAGACTGCGAATATGCAACAAACAAAAATGTAACGCTTATCGCCGCTCCTGAAGGAAATCGCAATGCTGTTGCAGAGCATACTTTAGGGATGATTCTTTCCCTTTTCAATAAATTTAACACAGCCGATAAGGAAATTCGTTCGGGTCACTGGAATCGAGAGGGTAATCGCGGCCATGAATTGGATGGAAAAACTGTTGGAATCATTGGTTATGGAAATATGGGAAAATCGTTTGCCAAAAAACTGCGTGGTTTTGATGTTGAAGTTTTGTGCTATGATATTCTTGAGAATGTTGGCGATGTAAATGCTAAACAAGTTTCGTTAGCCGAATTTCAACAAAAAGCAGAGGTATTGAGTTTGCATATTCCGTGGACACCAGAAACGGATAAAATGGTCGATACGGCTTTTATCAATGGTTTTACTAAACCATTTTGGATAATCAATACTTCAAGAGGTAAAAATATTGTTACAGCTGATTTAGTTACAGCAATGAAATCAGCTAAAGTGTTAGGAGCAGGGCTTGATGTCTTAGAATATGAAAAACTGTCTTTTGAAACACTATTTCAAGAAGATAATACGCCTGAAGCTTTTCAATATTTATTAGAAGCGCCAAATGTGATTTTGACTCCCCACGTTGCCGGTTGGACATTTGAAAGTCACGAGCGTCTAGCGCAGGTTATTGTAGATAAGATAAAAGCAAAATATTTTGAATCAGAAATAGAAGTTGTTACGCAAAAAAGGGTAATTGGAATAGGTGGTTTTTTCTTTAAATCTAAAAACTCCAAAGAATTAGTTGCTTGGTACGGTAAATATCTTGGTTTAAAAACAGATGATTACGGATCAACATTTTGGTGGAAAGATAATGAAGGTAACGATTGTGCTACTCAATGGTCTCCATTTGCAGCTGATACTACTTATTTTGCGCCAAGTGAAAAACAGTTCATGCAGAATTTTAGAGTGCATAATCTTGAGGGATTATTAGCAACGCTAAAAACTGAAGGCGTAACTATTGTAGGAGAAATGCAATCATTTGATTATGGTAAGTTCGGATGGATTCTAGATCCGGAAGGCAATAAAATTGAGCTATGGGAGCCAGTTGATGCTGTATTTAAAACAAATTGATTTTAAGACATAAAAAAGTCTCGACATTGTCGAGACTTTTTAGCTTTTATAATATAGAGAAATTAATCTTCCTTCTCAGTGAGTTTGCGCTCTAATTCAGCTTGAAATTCTTCCATAACGGGTTTCATGGTGCTTTCAGGGATATCTGCAATTCTAATATACATCAATCCATCTACTGCGTTATTAAATAATGGGTCAACATTGAAGGCAACTACTTTTGCATTTTGTTTGATGTATTTTTTAATCAATACAGGTAAACGCAATACGCCTGGCTCTAGTTCATCAATAATTTTATCAAATTTATTCAAGTCGGCTTCTGTTTCATTAAATATGAAATCTTTATCAGCGTCTTTTAATTTTACTTTATATGCCTTTTTAGGGTGAATATATTGAGCAATATACGGATCGTAATAATTTGATTTCATGAATTCAATCATTAACGATTTTGAGAAATCAGAAAATTGATTGCTAATACTTACGCCACCTAAAAGGTATTTATGTTCTGGGAAACGCAATGTAGTATGAATGATTCCTTTCCATAAAAGGAACAATGGCATTGGCTTTTGTTGGTATTCTTTGATGATAAATGCACGACCCATTTCAATAGATTTGTGCATCATATCGTGTAACTCATGTTCAAAACGGAAGAGTTCATTTAAATAAAAACCTTCAATTCCGTACTTAGGAAAAATCTCCGACCCTAATCCCATGCGGTAAGCTCCAGCTATTTTTTTAGCTTCGTCATCCCAAAGAAATAAATGGTGGTAGTATTGGTCAAATTTATCTAAATCAAGGGATTCATTCGTTCCTTCGCCTACTGCTCTAAAGGTGATTTCGCGCAAGCGACCTATTTCGTGTAGAACATTTGGTATGTTTTTCGCTTCCGCAAAAAACACTTCGTAGTTCTTACTTTGTAATAACCTGCAATCCATCTCGCGTAGTTTGTCTACTTCGGCAATTATCATTTCGCTTTTAGCGGGAGTTGCAATTTCTTTAGGACTTTTTGGAAGTTTTAAATGCGGCGTAGTTAGTAATTTACTTTCTTTTTCAAAAGGATTCGCTAGCATGTAGGTTTTCTTTCGTAAAAACTCTGAATAGCTTTCTAATGATTTATGTTCGTTTTGCTCAGCTACAGATATTGGTTTTCCGATACGTACTTTTATAACGCGATTTTTTTGACTAAAAACTTCTGATGGCAGCTTTGCAGTTCTAAAAGTGCCGCTAATCTTAGAAAGTAAGTAGAAAAGGCGGCTGTTTTTAGCATGAAAATAAATAGGAACAACAGGGACCTGTGCTTTTCTAATTACTTTAATTGCGCCTTCTTCCCAGGGTTTGTCTACCATTAATTGTCCATCTCTATAACTAGAAACTTCTCCTGCAGGAAACATACCTAATGGCTTTCCGTCGCTTAAATGGCGTAACGTTTCTTTGATTCCTACCACGCTTGATTTGATATCCTTATGATTTTCAAAAGGATTCACTGGCATGATGTATTTTTTTAAAGGGGCTATTCGGTGTAAAAGAAAATTAGCAATGATCTTAAAATTAGGTTCTCTTTCAAGCATTAATTTTAACAACAAAACACCATCAATCCCTCCCAGCGGATGGTTAGATATGGTGATATAGGCGCCATCTTTGGGCAAACGTTTTAAATCTTCTTCAGGAATTTCAAATTTTATTTGTAATTCGTCTACAATTGCATTTAAAAAATCAGTGTCTTCAAGATGTTTATTTCTATCGTAGAATTTATTGAGCTTAGAAATCTTAAGTACTTTCATTAATAACCAACCGGAAAAGGTTCCGAAAACCCCATATTTCTCAGCGTTTATAGCTTTTGCAACTTCTTTGGCGGTAACTAAACCCATTTATTTTGTATTTTTCGAGCGAAAAACAAAGATAGAAAAAAACTCTATTATCTAATCATTTATGGATTGGATTTTAAGGTTTTTATGAGAGAAACTTTTTTATTTTTAGTACTTTTGAAAATCAAAATGGATAAAAAATGAGAATAATCTCCTATAATGTAAACGGAATTCGTGCTGCGATTTCCAAAGGTTTCATAACTTGGTTGCAACAAGCAGATCCCGATGTAATTTGTCTTCAGGAAATTAAGGCAACGCCAGAGCAAATTCCGTTATTGGATTTTGAGCTTGCTGGTTACCCTTATCACTACTGGTTTCCAGCTACAAAAAAAGGGTATAGTGGTGTCGCAATATTGTGCAAAGTGAAGCCCAATAATGTAGTTTATGGTACTGGAATTGAACACATGGATTTTGAGGGTAGGAATATTCGTGTTGATTTTGATTCACTTTCTGTGATGAGTTTGTATTTGCCGTCAGGAACAAATAGTGAAAGATTGAGTCATAAATTTATGTATATGGATGATTTTCAAAATTACATTACTGACTTAAAAAAGGACATCCCTAATCTTGTGATTTGTGGTGATTATAATATTTGTCATGAGGCAATTGATATTCACGATCCTATTAGAAATAAAAATGTCTCAGGGTTTTTACCTGCAGAGCGCAGCTGGTTAACTGATTTTTTAGATAATGGATTTGTTGATAGTTTTCGTTTTTTAAACAAAGAACCTGATAATTATACTTGGTGGACTATGCGTGTTCCTACCGCGAGAGCAAACAACAAAGGATGGCGTATTGATTATTGTTTAGTGAGCGCACCACTTAAAGACAAGATAAAAAGAGCCGTAATATTACCCGAGGCAAAACATTCAGACCATTGCCCTGTTTTAGTAGAAATAGCATAAATTAAATCACAATTTTAAAATATAAAAATGATAAAAAAAATTTCCTTAGGATTAATAGTAATCGCATTTGCAAGCTCATGTGTTTCTAAAAAAATATACGCTGATTTAGAGAATAAGTATACTGATTTGAAAAAAGAAAATAGAGTTCTTGCTGATGGTAATGCGGATCTATTGTTAAATAAAAATCAGCTAGAAATGGCACAAGATTCTTTAAAAACAGAGATGAATAAAGTGAAATCAGAACGTGATAAACTACTGGCTGATAAAAGTGCTTTGCAAAATAAAATGGACGTTCTACAACAATCCTACAGTGCTTTAGAAAAAAATAGCAGTGATGCGTTGCAGGCTAACATGAGTAAAAACCGTGATTTGTTAGCTCAATTAGATGCTAAAGCAAAAGCGTTAGCGATTGAGCAAGAGCGTTTGAGTAAAAATGCACAACGTTTAGAAGAATTAGAATCATTAGTTGCGGCGAAAGAAGCTACTATGAAAAAATTAAAAGAGACCTTGTCAAATGCTTTGAATAGTTTTGAAGGCAAAGGACTTACCGTAGAGCAAAAAAATGGTAAAGTGTATGTTTCTATGGAAAATAAATTGCTTTTTAATTCAGGAAGTTATTCTGTAGGTTCTGAAGGTAAGAAAGCAGTAGTTGAAGTAGGTAAAGTATTGGGAGATAATCCGGATATTGCTGTTTTGATTGAAGGTCATACTGATAATGATGGGTTTTCTAGTTCAGGGCCAATTGCTAATAACTGGGATTTATCAACAAAAAGAGCAACGGCAATTGTTGCTATTTTAGGAGAAAACGCTAATGTGAACAAACAAAACCTTACTGCTGCGGGAAGAAGTGAATATGCCCCACTAGCATCTAATGCTACTGCTGAAGGAAAAGCGAAGAATCGTAGAATTGAAATAATTTTAACGCCAAGATTAGATGAAATTGCTGATATGTTAAAAGAGATCAACTAAACTACTATTAAGTAAAAGTTAAAAAAGGCTCAAAGACATTCTTTGAGCCTTTTCTATTATAAAAACCTTTGTAACTTTGTGTTTTCAAAATCGAATAAAAATATAATGAAATATACTACATTACCCAATACCGATATAAAAGTTAGCAAGATTTGTTTAGGTACAATGACTTTTGGTCAACAAAATACAGAAGCTGAAGGACATGCTCAAATGGATTATGCCTTAGAACGTGGCGTGAATTTTTTTGATACTGCCGAGATGTATTCTATTCCAGCAAGTGAAAAAACTTACGGAAGTACAGAAAAAGTAATTGGAACTTGGTTAAAAAAATCAGGTAGGAGAGAAGAGGTAGTTTTGGCTTCAAAAATTGCAGGTCCAAATCCTAATTTTACTTATATGCGTGACAAGGTTGACTTTTCTCCTGAAAGTATTAAATATGCCTTAGACAATAGTTTGAAACGTTTGCAAACGGATTATTTGGACTTGTATCAATTGCACTGGCCAGAAAGAAAAACAAATACCTTTGGTCAACGTGGTTTTACATTACAGGATGATGAGTGGGAAGATAATATTCATGAAGTATTAACTACTCTTGATGGATTTGTGAAAGAAGGAAAAATAAAACACATAGGTCTTTCTAATGAAAATGCGTGGGGAATTATGCGTTTTCTAGAGGAGAATAAATACAATAATTTGCCTCGAGTAAAAACGATACAGAATCCTTATTCGCTGTTAAATCGACTTTTTGAAAATGCTTCTTCTGAGATTTGCGCTAGAGAAAATGTAGGTTTGTTGGCTTATTCGCCAATGGGATTTGGAGTTTTATCAGGTAAGTTTTTAACGGGAGAAAGTCATCCAAAAGCAAGAATCAACTTGTTCCCACAATACACAAGATACAATAGCGCTCAATGTACTGAGGCAACAAAATTATACCATGAAATTGCAGTTAAAAATGGATTAACGTTAACGGAATTAGCACTTGCTTTTATCGAACAAAAACCGTTTTTGACGAGTACTATTATTGGAGCAACTACTTTGGGACAATTAAAAGAAAATATAGATACCATCAATGTCACTTTATCTGAAGATGTTTTAAAAGCAATTGATGGTGTACAGGCAATAATTCCTGATCCAGCACCTTAATTATAAGAATTTTTAAATAAAAAAGTGTTCCGTTTTCATGTTTTGAAAATGGAACACTTTTTTTATAGCAAATTTTTTAAACTAGTATGTATTTAGTTTTAAATAAAAATCAGTAATTCATTGGGTCTAAAAATCAAATTCATCACTTACTTTTACAGAATCTACAGCAACAGTATCTTGAGCTTTAATGCGAAGATAAGATCTAGCTGGGCCAGAAATAAATAGCGGTAATGATTTATAAATGGTGTCATCAATAGCTAATAAGCCTCTTTTAAGCATAATGTTCGTTAGGAAACGTTCTTGCTGCGCAGCAAACTCTTTTAGTTTTCCTTGATCATTAAACTGGTACATGAATTTTTTTGGGCTTGGAATAATTCGTGCAAGGTACAAGCATTCATTAAAGTTTAATTGATCGGGTTTTTTTTGAAAATAAAATTTACTAGCTTCTCCTATTCCGTAAACATTAGGCCCCCATTCAATAATATTAAAGTACACTTCGAGCATGCGTTCTTTACTAACGATTCTGTTATTTTCTAAAATGTAAACTAATAGAATTTCCTCTAACTTTCTAGAGACTGTTTTTTCTCGAGTTAAAAAAACATTTTTAATTAATTGCATGCTTATGGTGCTGGCACCGCGAGCGAATTTTTTAGTTTTAATGTTCTTGACAATAGATTGTTTAAATGCTTCATTTATAAACCCGTGATGCGAGAAGAATGAAGGGTCTTCGGTAGTTAAAACACACTTTTTAAGATAAGGCGAAATTGCGCTCATGGGCGTATAATTTGCATTAGCATTACCAACTAAAATAGGACGTTGCAATACCTCTTTTATGATTGCTCTATAGATAAACTCGCCGTTGAGTTTGTTCAAATTAGCTTCTCCGTATTTAGTTATTTTTAGATTTTCTTTATTAATGTTACTGTCAAAGACTAATTGATCAGGTTTGTTTTTATTGAATTTAAAATCAAGCTTGTAATCAAAATTACCCTCAGCTTCCATTCCTTGAAAATGGGTAAATAATCCATCAGGAAGTGAATTGATGAAATCTTGCGCTTTCATTTTGGGAATGTTAACTTTGAGCTTGTAAATCGTATCAGACTCAGTTTCATAAGACAAGTATGGACGGAATTTAATCGAATTAAACTGAGCTGTTGAATTGCTATCTACCGCAACAAAATCAGAGCCTAATAATAAACGGTAATCCAATCGTGCGTTCTTGATGACCACATCTTTCGCAGCAATTTTAGGATGATTAATCTTTAAATTCACTATTGATGTAAAGCCGTCAATATGCAATTCGTTACCACTACGGTCAATGTTTTCAATATTCAGTCTAATGGAGTCGAAACTTGCTATTAAATTGTAACGTTCATCAAAATAAGGCACTTTAATAGCGCCAGTATCCCTGTTAAAAAAACGCAGATCAGCTTTTTTATTTCGAGGATCAGCGAAGCCTTTTATTTTCCAGCGTTGTGAAAAAGTATTTGTTTGAACATTAATAGCTGTTTCCATATTTGAGTTTGCCAAAACTAAATCTTGAATATCAATAAATGCTTTCTTGCCGTTATCGTCTATTTTAAACTTTAGATTCTCGATTTTCATGTCGGTGGGAATCAAATTCAGTACTTTGGAGATAATGCGGTAAGCAAAGACAGCATAATCTCTTTTATCATTTGTAGCCACTTCACTACTATCTTTTTTTAAAAAAGCCGCGAAATTTTTACGGTCTCCTTTTTGTATAAGTTGAACTAAGCCATTGTTTATTTTTAAGGTGCCAAGTTGAATGTCGCCAGAGAACAAATGCCAGAAGTTTATGCTTGTTTCCATTTTTTGAATATCAAAAAGGGTATCAGCATCTTTAGGAACTAATGTGATTTTAGTTAGTTTTATTCCAGTAAGCCCATTGAATTCGGCTTTTTCTACGGTGAATTTACTGTTGTATTTTTGATCCAATTTACTGGAAACCTTTTGTATGGCCTGCTGAAGTAGTGTGTCTCTAAAAATGATAAAGCCTGTAAATAATGCTAATAGCATTAGTACAAGAATTGTTAAGCTAATTTTTATTTTACGTTTTTTATTTTTCATTAATCGTGTTGCGTTTAGCAATGACTTAAATGCTTCCTTGATTTAATTACTGCATTACGCAAACAAATTTAACTGAATAGTGGGGAATATATTTTGTTATTGTGAAAAAATATAATGTTTAGTTTATTTACAAGGCATAAAAAAACTACAAGGATTAGGTCGTAGTTTTAAAGTATGTGATTAAAAAGAGATTAATTGGCTATTTTATTGTGCGAAAAACTTTTTTACTTTAGCAACAATTTGGTTGGAAGTCATACTGTCTGAAGTTTCTACTAATTTTAATTTGCTGGGTAAAGTTGATTTTTCAATATTAATTTTATGTTCTAACTTAGTTTTTGTTTCTGCAGGGCCAAAAATATAAAGTTCATCGGTATCGTTTATTTTTGCAATGATTCCTTTAAAATAGTTATTAATCTCGTGTTTTCGTCTTTCGTCAAATGTATTTTGAGAGTCAATATGTTGATGACCAATAAAACTTCCTTTGTCACCTTCTTTATCGTGATAGATTCGGTTCTCTAAATCAGATTCAATTTCCGTTACAGTTTCTTTACCATTATTTAAAGTTACAATGATTGCTTTTCTAGAGTCAATCCATATACCAGTTTGCTTCTTCATCTTGTAATTTTTTTAAATTAGTACTATATTATAGTTTTGATATAAAATTACGAAAATAGTATTGAAAATCAGTGAATTAAATCTTAAATAGTCAGCTGTTTTTTTATTTTTTTCCATAGGGTTACTACCCAAAAAGCATGCTTGCTATGTCTTCAATCTTAGTAACTAGTTGAATTTTTATACCTGGGTTTTTTAATGCGATTTTATTGTATTTAGAAACAAAAATGGTAGAGAAACCTAGTTTTTCTGCTTCTTGAATGCGTTGATCCACTCTATTAACAGGGCGAATTTCACCAGATAAACCTACCTCTCCGGCAAAGCAAAAATCTTTATTTACAGGAATATCTTCATTAGAGGATAAAATAGCTGCAACAACTGCTAAATCGATCGCAGGATCGTCTACTGATATTCCGCCGGTTACGTTTAGAAAGACATCTTTGGCGCCAAGCCTAAAACCAGCCCTTTTTTCGAGAACAGCTAGAATCATATTCAATCTTTTGGCATTGTAACCTGTGGTACTTCGTTGTGGTGTTCCGTAAACTGCAGTGCTTACTAAGGATTGTATTTCAATCATTAATGGGCGCATGCCTTCTAAAGTTGTTGCAATTGCTGTTCCAGAAAGTTCTTCGTCTTTGTGCGATATTAATATTTCTGAAGGGTTGGAGACCTCTCTTAATCCGCTGCCAAGCATTTCGTAAATTCCAATTTCGGCTGTGGAGCCAAAACGATTTTTTAACGAGCGTAATATTCGATAAACATGATTCCTATCACCTTCAAATTGCAATACGGTATCCACCATGTGTTCCAAAATTTTTGGACCAGCGATATTTCCATCTTTAGTAATGTGACCAATTAGAATTACCGGAATGTTTGTTTCTTTAGCAAATTTAATTAGTTCAGCAGTGGTTTCTCTAATTTGAGAAATGCTTCCCGCAGTCGATTCAATATAATCAGTATGTAATGTTTGGATTGAATCTATAATTACAATTTCAGGCTGGATCGCTTCAATTTGCTTGAAGATATTTTGTGTCTTTGTTTCAGTAAGAATGTAACAATTGTCGCTGGTAGGCGTAATCCTTTCGGCGCGCATTTTTATTTGTTTCTGACTTTCTTCACCCGAAACATATAACGTTTTATAGGGTAATTTTAAAGAGACTTGCAATAGTAAAGTACTCTTACCAATACCAGGCTCACCCCCTAGAAGCGTTAATGATCCAGGAACAATTCCGCCACCTAAAACACGATTCAATTCTGCATCAGTAGTATCCATTCGGATTTCCTGAGTAGCATCAATTTCATTTATTCTTAGCGGTTTTGGCGCTTTACTTTGTGCTGTAGATTCAGTTTTCCAAGCAACTTTTTCTTCTTTTTGAATTATTTCTTCGGCAATAGTGTTCCATTCTTTACAGGAGTTACATTGGCCCTGCCATTTTGCATATTGGGCGCCACAACTTTGACAAAAAAAACTAGTTTTTACTTTTGCCATCTGGTTCTTCTTTTTGGTGTGTTATATCGTAATATTTATCGATCATCATGTCTTTTGTCAGGTCGCCAATAGGTTCCATTTGTGAAGCTAATTGGTAATACCTTGCAGCTCTTTTTTGGTCACCCTTTTTTTCGAACATTAAACCTAATTCATAAGATGAAAGCATTGATTTAGGGTAATTTTTATCAGCTATTTCAGCTAATTTATCTAACTCCCAGTATGCATTGTTTTTTAGGATTGCGGCTTCAATGGCTTTGAAATCATTAATTCTAACTGGGATTTTTAATCCTAGTTTATTGTTGATGATATCGTATTTGTTAATCAAATAATCAGTGTGTCCTTCTTGTAGAATTACAATTTTGTCATTGAATTCAGCTGACGAAATGGGTTTGTAAACATCAAATATTTGATACAAAGCATTCGGAATCGCGTAAAGTGCTAAAGAATAATGTGACGCATTAAACTCATCATATTTATAATTAAGCAGAGGGTTTTCTATTTTTTTTATGTTCTCATTTAATTTTTGAATGGGACCTTTCATTTGCTTGATGTCGCCAGATGCTAATGCTTGATAGTAAAAAATAGGTTTTTTTACCGCCTTTAATTTATCAGCAACATAATATTCCATTTCAGTAGCTAGTTCTGGGCTTAGGGAAATATAAGCATTAAAAATAGGATTGTCTTTGTATAAAAAAGCATTTATAAAACCTGCTGTAGTATCAAGACCTGCTATAATTTTAAAAGGAGCGGTTCTATATTTACCTTCGATATAAGGTAATAATTCATAGCTAATGAAATTGAAAAAGGCAGTAGCTTTTTTTGTAGGTAAGCCATCGGCTTCATCAAAAGCGCAGTCTTCTTGCCTTTGTTTGCTGTTGTTTTGATTTATGGTAACAATAATTATTTCAGGTAAGTCATCCCAATATGAGGCATAGCTAATGGCACCGTAAAAAGGATCGTGCAGGTATTGTCCATCTAGTAAAACTAATAATGGGTATTCTTTTGTTGTGTTGCTTTCGTAAGATGCAGGAAGTGTGATGCTAATTTCTCTTGTTTCGTTCAAGCTAACAGACTTAAAATCTTCAACTTTTTTTTGAGAAAACACGGTTAAAGAAAAGAATAGTAATAGAAAATAGTTTTTCATTGGTTTGATTTTAGATAATAAAAAATACGTAAATGGCTACCAATATAATACTTTATTTGAAATACATATTGGTTGTCTTTATAATTTGGATTTAAGGTATTGCTTTATAGTTTGGAAATACGATTATTGAAAAATCCCCATCAAAAATAGTTTTTTAATGGGGATAATTGGATGTTCTCTAAGAACTATTTTATGTTAATGAGTTGTCTTTTTCATTTGGAAAAATTATCCAAGGTTTGAAAGTTTTTGCTTCTTCAAATTCTAAAGTGGCGTAAGCGATAATAATAATAATATCATCTTTTTGAACCTTTCTAGCTGCGGGTCCATTAAGTGTTATTTCGCCAGAATTTCTTTCACCTTTAATAGCGTAAGTTTCAAAACGTTCTCCGTTATTGATGTTGACAATAGCAACTTTTTCACCTTCAATAATATTTGAAGCTTCTAAAAGGTTTTCGTCTATAGTAATACTACCGATATAATTTAAATCGGCTCCAGTAACTTTTACTCTGTGGATCTTTGATTTTAATACTTGAATTTGCATACTACAAAAGTAATTTAATTTAATGAAATCGTATCGATCAATCTGACTTTATTCATAAAAACAGCAATGAAAGCACGGTATTTTTTTGTTTCTATTTTTGTTTCACAAGGTAAAAGGCTATCCTCTTCGGCTATTTGAAAATATTCTAAATCAAACGAAGGTTTATCAGCAAAGTTATCGGTCACCCATTTTGTTACTTCTTGTGCTGTGTGTTCTTGAAACTTTTCTTTTGTTTCTTGAAGTAATTTGTAAATAAAAGCAGCTTCCTCTCTTTGTTCAGCTGTTAATCTTTCATTTCGAGAACTCATTGCTAGGCCTGAAGGCTCTCTAAAGATGCTGCATCCAATTACGTTAACGGAGAGTTTGTTTTTTTCGACCATTTTCTTAACAATTTGCAATTGCTGAAAGTCTTTTTCTCCAAAATAAGCATTTGTAGGATTAACAATTTCAAATAGTTTTTTTACTACAGTTCCTACGCCGTCCCAATGTCCAGGTCTAAACTTCCCTTCCATTTGGTGCTCTAATCCATCAAAATTAAATTCTTCAGAGCTAATTTTTTTGTCATAAATATCTGCCACTGTAGGAGCGTATACTAGAATTGTTTTATTTAAAGTGGCTATTTTCTGTACATCTTCTTCAAGAGTTCTGGGGTATTTTAGTAAATCTTCGGGGTTGTTAAATTGCGTGGGATTTACAAAAATGCTGATTACAGTAGTATCGTTTTCTGAAAGTGATTGTTGCAGTAAAGATAGGTGTCCTTTGTGAATTGCACCCATAGTTGGAACAAAACCAATAGTAGAATTACTGGTATTAATAGCGGTCAAATGTGCTATTAAATCGGCCTTTCCATTGAAAATATGCATCGTTATTTTATTTAAATTATATGCAAACATAATATATTAGTTAATAACTGCATAAATTTTTGTAATTTTGCGTGGTTTTTATTACCAATAAACTAAGCAAATTACAATATGAAAGATAAGAGGATATTATACGTATCATCTGAAGTGGTGCCTTATTTAGCTGAAAATGAAGTTTCTTTAATGTCTTATGATGTACCCAAGATGGTTAATGATCAGGGAGGACAAATAAGGATTTTCATGCCAAGATATGGAAATATAAATGAGAGAAGACATCAATTACATGAAGTGATTAGGCTTTCAGGTATGAATTTGGTAGTGAACGATTTGGATATGCCTTTAATTATTAAAGTGGCATCAATCCCAAAAGAGCGCATTCAAGTTTACTTTATCGATAATGATGAATATTTTAAGCGTAAAGCAACTTTTGCTGATGAAGAAGGGGTGATGTATGCTGATAATGATGAGCGTGCGATCTTTTTTGCTAAAGGAGTGGTTGAAACAGTTAAGAAACTGAATTGGGTTCCTGATATTATTCATGTTCATGGTTGGATGGCTGCGATGTTGCCTATTTACATGAAGCATTATTATAAAAATGAAGCTTTATTTTCCGATACAAAAATCATAACATCAGTTTATAGTCAATCTTTTGAAGGTACTTTAGATGCTGAAATGATTAATAAAATACAACTTGACGGTGTGCCATTAGACGCTATTGAAGGATTGAAAAATCCAGATTATGAGAGTATAATAAAAGCAACCATAGACCATTCTGATGGGGTAATTATTGCTTCAGAAGGGCTTTCTCCAAGTTTAACAAAATATATAGAATCTTCAGGAAAACCTTTTTTACCTTTCGTCGCTAAAGATGCTTTCGCAGAAGCGTATAGCAATTTTTATAATAACGAAGCGTTGTAAAATTTAAATATTTATTATTATATGTTCAATAATTCTTTTTTTAAGAAAATTCTTCTAGCAGTTTTAGTCGTGTTTTCATATTCTTGTGATAAAGATTATAATTCTATTGGTGACGGATTGATAGGTGATAATCATTTTGGTTTTGATAAGTATACCGCAAGTGTGGTTGCTTATAATCAAAAAGTGAGCCCAGTAGAGTCTCAAAACCTTGCTGTAAATGCTTTAGGTATTTATGAAACAGAAGCTTTTGGTACTAATATTGCAAATTTTGCTACGCAAATTTCTTTAGCTAGTCCAAATCCTACGCTAGGCGTCAATCCTGTTATTGAGAGTGTGGTATTAACGATTCCTTATACAAGTACTTTAGTTTCAACTGATGCATCTAGTGGTGATGGAACTTATGAGCTATCTTCTATCTATGGGCCAAGTGATGGTAAAATAAAACTAAGTGTTTATGAATCTGGTTATTTTATGAGAACCTTAGATCCTACGACAAGTCTTAGTGAAGTACAAAAATATTATACGAACGAAAATGCTGCTTTTGATGTTGCTAAAGTTGGGACAAGGTTGAATGATTCCGGAATCACAAGTGAAAATGATGAGTTCGTATTTAGTGCTGCTCAATATAAAAAATCAGAAACTAAAGATGGTGTAGAAGTTGTTACAAGAGAAGCTCCTGGAATGCGTTTAAATCTTAATACTACTTTCTTTAAAACAAAAATAATGGATGCTATCGCTAGCGGTAAATTAGCTACTAATGATGTTTTTAGAGAATATTTTAGAGGTTTGTATTTTAAAGTAGAAAAATCAGGATCGAGTCCTTCAAGTTTAGCTGTTCTTGATTTTACAAAAGGTAAAATTACGGTTAATTATAAAGAAAACACCTCTGCGACTGATGAGACTAGGGTAGATAAATCTATTGTGCTTAATCTTACCGGTAATACGGTGAGTTTATTGCAGGAAAGTAACAGTAAGGCTAGTTATACTAATGCTACATCAGTTAGTAATATTAATAAAACAGTTGGTGATGACAAGTTGTATTTAAAAGGAGGAGAAGGTTCAATGGCTGTTATAGAACTTTTTGGTAAAGATCTTTATGGAGTTGATGGTAAGACTGGAGCTCCTAATGGTGTTGCAGATGAAATAGATTTAATTAGAGCTAATGGTTGGTTGATTAATGAAGCAAATCTAGTTTTCCATGTTGATGATGCTATTGCAAATGAAAATAAAGTAAACAGAGTTTATCTTTATGATTTAAATAATAGTAGCGCAATTGTAGATTATGGTTTTGACCCTACTACAGGTACAACGTCTCAAAATGGAAAGTTGATATATGACGGTATTTTGAATACAGAATCAGCGACTGATAATTATTATAAAATAAGAATTACAAATCAAATACGAAACCTTGTTAAGAACTCTGATTCAACTAATGTTAAATTAGGTTTGGTGGTAACTCAAGATATTAATGTTATTACATCAAGTAGTTTGAAAACAGCTAATACTACTATTTCAAAGGTAGCTAAAGCATCAGTAATGAGTCCGCAAGGGGTTGTTTTATATGGTTCTTCTCCTGTTGTTGACGACAAGAAAAGGTTGAAGATTGAAATTTATTATACAAAATCTAATTAAAAAAATATGTGCGGAATTGTTGGATATATTGGTTATAGAGAAGCTTATCCTATTGTTATAAAAGGCTTAAAAAGACTAGAATATAGAGGTTATGATAGTGCTGGAGTAATGATTTACGATGGTGAGGCTATTAAACTTTGTAAGACTAAGGGTAAAGTAGTTGATCTAGAGCAAAAAGCGGCTACAGAAATAACAACGAATGGTACAGTAGGTATAGGTCATACAAGATGGGCTACGCATGGTGTTCCTAATGATGTAAATTCACACCCTCATGAATCTAATTCTGGTGATTTAGTGATTATTCATAATGGGATAATTGAAAATTATGCACCATTGAAAGAAGAATTAATAAAAAGAGGCTATGTTTTTCATTCTGATACCGATACTGAGGTTTTAGTAAATCTTATTGAAGAGGTTCAAAGAAAAGAAAAGCTTAAGTTAGGAAAAGCAGTACAAGTAGCATTAAATCAAGTTGTTGGAGCTTATGCAATAGCTGTTTTCGATAAAAAAAATCCAAACGAAATTGTTGCGGCTCGATTAGGAAGTCCATTAGCAATTGGTATAGGTGAAGGGGAGTATTTTATTGCTTCTGATGCCTCTCCGTTTATTGAATACACTTCAAATGCAGTGTATTTAGAGGATGGTGAAATGGCTAATATTAGACTTCATAAGCAAATGAAAGTTAGGAAAATTAAAGATGATTCTTTAGTTGATCCCTACATTCAGGAACTAAAAATGAATTTAGAGCAAATTGAAAAAGGTGGTTACGATCACTTTATGCTTAAAGAAATTTATGAACAACCAAGCGTAATTAAAGATACTTACAGAGGGAGATTACATGCTAATGAAGGTATTATTAGAATGGCAGGTATTGAAGATAATCTTGAGAAATTTTTAAATGCTGATAGGATAATTATTGTAGCATGTGGTACATCATGGCATGCTGGTTTAGTAGCTGAGTATATTTTTGAAGAATTTGCTCGGGTTCCTGTTGAAGTAGAATATGCGTCTGAGTTTAGATACAGAAATCCAATTATAGGACGTAAGGATGTGGTTATTGCAATTTCTCAATCTGGAGAAACTGCTGATACTATGGCAGCTATTAAATTAGCTAAAGAAAAAGGTGCCTTTGTTTTTGGTGTTTGTAATGTGGTAGGTTCTTCTATTTCTAGAGAAACTCATGCGGGAGCTTATACACATGCAGGTCCTGAGATTGGAGTAGCTTCAACAAAAGCTTTTACAACTCAAATCACTGTTTTAACAATGATTGCTTTGCGTTTGGCTAAGGCCAAAGGGACGCTATCTCACTCAGATTATCACATGTATTTGCAGGAGTTAGAGTTAATTCCTGAGAAAGTTAAAGAAGCTTTAGAAACTACTAATGATATTGCTAAGGAAATTGCTGCAACATTTATTGATGCACCAAACTGTCTTTATTTAGGTAGAGGTTATAATTTTCCGGTAGCTTTAGAGGGTGCTTTAAAATTAAAAGAAATTTCATATATTCATGCTGAAGGATATCCTGCAGCCGAAATGAAACATGGTCCTATTGCTTTGATTGATGAACATATGCCGGTAGTGGTTATTGCTCCAAAGCAGGGTCATTATGATAAAATTGTAAGTAATGTTCAAGAGATAAAATCCAGAAGTGGAAGGATTATTGCAATCGTAACCAAAGGAGATACTGAGGTGCGTAAATTAGCTGATTTTGTTATCGAAATTCCAGAAACGTCTGATGCACTTTCGCCTCTAATTACTACAATACCTTTGCAATTGTTGTCTTATCACATCGCTGTCATGAGAGAATGTAATGTGGATCAACCCCGTAATTTGGCAAAATCAGTAACTGTTGAATAAACAGTATTTTATTATAAATTTGAAAAGCGAGATATTTATCTCGCTTTTTTTATGGAATGAAGTCAAATGATGCATTTTTATGATTAATTCAATATTTAGTTCATTTTCTTATGCGTGCATAGTTTATTGTAATTTTTTAACATAATAACTAATTATAATATAAAAACAATATTTATAGTTTAGTGTTAAAAAAGTCTATATTTATTGTAATATGTTTATTTAATTTACTGTTTTACTGATAATATGAATATTATTTGTATTTTGGCTGTACTAATCATTAAAAACAACCAAATGAAAATTAATTTACTTTTGTTAGCATTATTTTTCTGCAGCCTCAGTTTTGCTCAGAATTCAATATCAGGTTCTGTGTTAGAGAGTGGGGGTCAAGCTATTGTTGGAGCGAATGTTAAAATTGTTGGTGCTTCAGATGGAGCAGTGACTGATTTTGACGGTAAGTTTGTTTTAAAAACTACAAAAATTTTCCCTTTTACTATTGAAGTTTCGAGTATAGGATTCGTTGCTAAAAAAGTAAACATTACTAGTAACAATCAAAAAGTGAATGTTGTCTTAAGTGAAGAGGACAACCTGCTTAATGAAATTGTTGTTTCGGCGTCTAGAACTCCTGAACGTGTTTTAGAGTCTCCTGTGACGATTGAAAGAATGAGTGTTGCTGATATAAAGAAATCAGCTTCTGCATCTTTTTATGATGGTCTGGAGAATATGAAAGAAGTTCAAATGAATACGAGTAGTTTGTCTTTTAAATCAATAAACACTCGTGGATTTGCTACAGTAGCCAATACTCGTTTTATGCAATTAGTTGATGGGATGGATAATGCTTCTCCACTATTGAACTTTGTATTGGGGAATATGATTGGTATTTCTGAAATTGATGTTCAGAGTGTGGAGCTTTTGCCGGGTGCTTCATCTGCATTGTATGGTGCAAATGCTTTTAATGGTATTTTATTCATGACAAGCAAAAGTCCGTTTACTAGCCAAGGGATTACTGCTTATGCAAAATTTGGGCAAACTTCTCAAAAAGCAGCTGGAAATAATGAATATGTAGATTACGGAATACGCATGGCACATGCTTTTAGTCCGAAATTAGCAGCTAAAGCTAATTTTACTTACATGCGTGGTACGGACTGGTATGCCACGAATACTAACGATAAAACAGTTGCAGGAAGAGATAGAAGTCATTATGGTTACGATGGTATTAATGTATATGGAGATGAGGTTGCTACTATAATTTCTGCTCCAACATTACCAACTGAGAAAATTTCAAGAACAGGATATAATGAAACGGATCTTACCGATAACAAGGCTAGTAATACCAAAATTGATTTTTCTTTACATTATAGACCTTTTGGAAATGAGAATCTCGAAGTGATTTGGCAAAGTAAATTTGGTTATGGTAACGCAGTTTATCAAGGGGCTAATAGGTATTACTTGAATAATTTTTTTATGCAACAACATAAGTTGGAAATAAAAGGAAAAAACTTCTTCGTGAGAGGGTATACTACCACTGAGGATGGAGGTGATTCGTATGATATGTTGTTTACAGGTATAAATGTGAATAGAGAATGGAAGTCAGATAAAAACTGGTTTACTGATTACGGTAATGCATTTGCAAATGCTAGACTCGCTGGTCAAGTGGCTGCAGAAGCGCATGCTGGTGCTAGAAATTTTGCTGATTATAATATTAGTCCAACAGGTTTAATAGGGGGATTGGTGTTGACGCCTAATGTAAATGGAAATGATCCAAGAGGGACTAGATTGATGCCGGGAACACAAGCTTTTAAGAATGCCTTTAATAAAGTAATTGCTGGGGAAAGTGTTCTTAATGGTTCTAAATTGGTTGATAATTCTAAAATCTACCATTCTGATGCTAATTATAATTTTAAAGATTTAATAAAATTTGCAGAGGTGCAAGTTGGTGGGTCTTACCGTCAATATGAACTGAATTCTTTTGGTAGAATCTATACTGATGCTGATGGACCAATTTATTATAATGAGTACGGTGCTTATACACAATTATCTAAAAAGCTATTAGATGATCGTTTAAAATTTACAGGATCAGTACGTTACGATAAATCAAAGAATTTTGATGGTAATGTTTCACCTAGGGTTTCGTTTGTGTATTCGGGAGGTGAAAGTAGAAAGCACAATTTTAGAGCTTCGTTTCAAACGGGTTTTAGAAATCCATCTACACAAGATCAATACATTGGTTTTAACGTAGGTAGCGCGGTTTTGTTAGGGTCAGCTCCAGATAATTTAACTAGATTTTCTGAAGTTAGAGGTGACGATATTGATGGAAGTGGAAAAATATCTGATTTCGGGCAGTTGATTTTAGGATCAAATACTGTAACTTTAACGGGTCTTAATGCGTATAACAATTCGTACACCGCAGCTTCTGTTGGCGCTTTTTCTGCAACAGGAAATGCTAGTTTGTTGCAAATAACAAATGTAAATTATGTTAAACCAGAGCAGGTAAAAGCATTTGAGTTAGGTTACCGCTCGTATATAAGTGATGTTTCAGTGGATATTAATGGGTACTACAATGTGTATAATGATTTTATTGGTAATTTAAATGTTGTAGCTCCTTATTACGGAATCGTGCAAGATAATCCCAGTACTGTAGTTAATCCAGCTGATACAGGTTTTCAAACTGTTGCAGCTCTTAAAGGTGGTGATTATAGAGCGTATCAATTATATACAAATACAGATGTAGAAATTAAATCTTTAGGTTTTGGTTTAGGTTTATCTAAAAAAGTCTATAAAGATTTCGAAGTAAGTGTAAATTATAATTATGCTGAATTTAATTTCGATCAATCTCAAGATGCCAGTTTTGAAGCAGGATTTAACACGCCTAAACATAGAGCTAAAGCATCTTTTGGTAATGAAAAATTATTTGATAACTTTGGGTTTAATATTAGTGGAAGATGGAGTAGCTCATATTTATGGCAGTCTTCAATGGTGGATGGTATGATTGATGCAGCAACAGTTATTGATGCTCAAGTGAATTATAGTTTTCCTAAATTAAAGTCTACTTTAAAAATTGGTGCTGCAAACATAGGTGGTAAGGAATATGCTCAGGTATTGGGCGCTGGTTTAATTGGTCAGCAATATTTTGCGTCATGGACCATTACTCCATAAACAAGTAGTAATAATTAATAAAATAAAAACTTTTAAAATGAAAAAAAATTTAAAATTGCTCTTATTGGTTTCTTTAACCGTTGTGGCATGTAGTAGTGATGACAATGTTGCTGCTGAGGCTAATGTGCCTGCAACTTCGGGTTCGGCAAACTTTACAAAATATGTAGCATTAGGGGATTCCTTTGCAGCTGGGTATAGTGACGGTTCCGTTTTTATTAAAGGGCAACAAGGTGCGTATACCAATCTTTTAGCGGGGCAATTTGTAGAAGCTGGAGGAGGAGAATTTAAGACTCCTTTGGCGTCTGATAATATTGGAGGATTGTTGTATGGTGGTAATCAAATAGCGGCAGTTCGTTTGTATTTTAATGGGACAGGTCCGGCTTCTGTTGATGGAGTGCCTACTACAGAAGTAACAAATCGTATTACGGGGCCTTTTAATAATTTAGGAGTTCCGGGTGCAAAGAGTTATCATTTAGTAACTCCTGGGTATGGGAGTATAACAGGTGTAGCTACTGGAAAAGCAAATCCTTATTATGCAAGATTTGCTACTTCAAATACTTCAACTGTAATAGAAGATGCTTTAGTACAAGCGCCTACTTTTTTTACTTTATGGATTGGTGGTAATGATGTGTTAGGTTATGCTACCTCTGGAGGGGTTGGCGTAAATCAAACCGGTAATGCAAATCCAGCAACTTATGGGGGGAATGATATAACTGACCCTACAGCTTTTGCAAATATATATTCAAGTTTAGTAACTAACCTAACTGCTAAGGGAGCTAAAGGTGTTGTGGCTAATTTACCTTATGTTAATACCTTGCCTTATTTTAAAACCGTTCCTTATAATCCTTTAACTGCTTCAGTGCTTGGTGCTGGGAATCTTGCTACTGGACAAGCAACTGTTGGACAACTTAATTCATTGCTATATGGTCCTTTAAAAGAAGCTTTGACTGCATTTGGTGCTGGTGATCGTATCAACTTATTGTCTGCTACTGCTGCGAATCCATTATTAATTAAAGATGAGTCCTTGCCTAATTTATCGGCTCAATTAACTGCTGCTTTTACGGCTAAATTAGGTGCGCCAACAGCCGCTTTTTACGGTGCTGTTTTTGGTCAAGCGCGTCAAGCTACCGCTACTGATTTAGTTTTATTGCCAACACAATCAGTTATTGGAACAGCTCCAACAGCTGCTAATTCTGGTGTAGGTATGGCGCCGCCTTCTCCTTTAAATAAGTTTGGAATTACATTTCCTTTACAAGATGCTCATGTTTTGATCCCTACTGAGATCAATGAGATCAAGGTGGCTACAGATGCTTATAATGTCACTATTAAAGCGGCTGCAGATGCAAAAGGATTGGCTTTTGTTGACACTAAGGCAATTATGACTCAATTGTCAACAGGTGGTTTTGCGTCTAATGGTTTTACAATAACTTCAACTTATGTAACAGGAGGTGGTTTTTCATTAGATGGAATACATCCAAGTCCTATGGGTTATGCTTTAATCGCAAATGAATTTAGTACAGCAATTAATGAAAAATATGGATCTACATTGAAAAAAATAGATTTAAGTCTTTTTCCTATACTATATCCAAAAGTAATTAAATAAATTTTGATCAAAAGATAAAAATAAAGCCACCCGTTTTTTTGACGTGGTGGTTTTTTATTTGTACTGAAATGCAGGGATTTGGCTATTTTAAATGTGATTTTTAGAGATTCATTTAATAGTTGCTGATTTTTATCAAAAAAATAATTGATTTTTTATTTTAAAAAATTATCTTTGCACTTTGAAAAAAGGGTCTAAACGATAAGTTTCGGTTAGGCATATTTCATAAACCTAAATAGCTATTTAATAAATACATAAGTAATGTCAAAAGTAATAGGAAAAGTTGCGCAAATCATTGGTCCAGTAGTTGATGTAGTTTTCAACGGTAAAGATGTTGAACTTCCAAAAATTTATGATTCATTAGAAATCACAAAAAAAGATGGTACTCTATTGGTACTTGAAGTACAATCTCATATCGGAGAGAACACTGTTCGTACCATTTCAATGGACTCAACAGATGGTTTGAGTAGAGGTTATGAAGTAGTGGGTACAGGAAATCCGATTCAAATGCCAATTGGAGCTGACGTTTACGGACGTTTGTTCAATGTAATTGGTGATGCAATTGATGGTTTACCTGAATTGCCTAAGACTGGTGTAAACGGAATGTCAATTCACCGTCAAGCTCCTAAATTTGAAGATTTATCAACTTCGTCAGAAGTTTTATTCACAGGTATTAAAGTAATCGATTTAATTGAGCCTTATTCAAAAGGGGGTAAAATTGGATTGTTTGGTGGAGCCGGTGTTGGTAAAACAGTATTGATTCAAGAGTTGATCAACAATATCGCAAAAGGTCATGGTGGACTTTCAGTATTCGCAGGAGTAGGAGAAAGAACACGTGAAGGAAATGACTTACTTCGTGAGATGTTAGAGTCAGGTATTATAAAATACGGTGATGATTTCATGCACTCTATGGAAAATGGAGGATGGGATTTATCTAAAGTAGATTTACCAGGAATGAGAGAGTCAAAAGCTACTTTCGTTTTCGGACAAATGAATGAGCCACCAGGAGCTCGTGCTCGTGTAGCACTTTCTGGATTATCTATCGCTGAATATTTCCGTGATGGTGCAGGAACTGATCAAGGTAAAGATGTATTATTCTTCGTTGATAATATCTTCCGTTTTACTCAAGCAGGTTCAGAGGTATCGGCTCTTTTAGGTCGTATGCCATCTGCAGTAGGATACCAACCAACATTAGCTACAGAAATGGGAGCGATGCAAGAGCGTATCACATCTACAAACAAAGGATCTATTACATCTGTACAAGCGGTATACGTACCTGCGGATGATTTAACTGACCCGGCACCAGCAACAACGTTTGCTCACCTTGACGCAACAACTGTATTGTCTCGTAAGATTGCTGAGCTAGGTATTTATCCAGCGGTTGACCCGTTAGATTCTACTTCTCGTATCTTAACACCACAAATTCTTGGTGATGAGCATTATGACTGCGCACAAAGAGTGAAAGAAATTCTTCAAAAGTACAAGCAATTGCAAGATATTATTGCGATCTTAGGTATGGAAGAATTATCTGAAGAAGATAAATTAGCAGTTTCTAGAGCACGTCGTGTACAACGTTTCTTATCTCAACCTTTCCACGTAGCGGAGCAGTTTACAGGATTAAAAGGAGTTTTAGTAGATATCAAAGATACTATCAAAGGATTTAATATGATTATTGACGGTGAATTAGATCACTTACCAGAATCAGCTTTTAACCTTAAAGGTACTATCGAAGAAGCTATCGAAGCTGGAGAAAAAATGTTAGCAGAAGCTTAAAAAATAGTTTAAGGTTTAAAGTTTAAGGTTCACAAGCAACTTTAAACTTTAAGCTTTTAAACCTTTAACTACAAAAATATGTTATTAGAAATAGTATCACCAGAGGCATCTTTATTTAAAGCAGAAGTTACTTCAGTAGCTGTACCAGGTGTTGATGGTAGCTTCCAAATATTAAATAATCACGCGCCCATAGTTTCAATACTTGAAAAAGGAATCGTGAGTATATCTGCTCCATCTTTTCAGTTAAGTAAAGAAGCATCAGCGATCTTCACAAAGATTAATGATCAAAATTATACACTAGCGATTTCTTCTGGAACGTTAGAAATGAAAGACAATAAAGTGATTATTTTAGCTGACTAAAACGTTTCACAATATTATATATTTAAAGCCAAGCATTTATGTTTGGCTTTTTTATTTAGGAGCTATTCCAGCTATTCATTACAATCTTTTACATTTTTTAAAGAAAAAAAGTAAAAGGATTTTCATTGCTATCTGGGCTAGAGGATAACTGCTTATTTTGCACAATAATTCATAACTTTGATGGCATGAAATTACCTGAAAATCTTCTCAAAAAACTTCATGTTCGCAACAGCGAAAATGCACTTAGAAAATTACCTAATGTAAGTGATCTAATAGATTTTACATCAAATGATTATTTAGGACTCTCTCAATCAGAAGTTATTTTTAATCGAACGCATCAATTTTTAATCGACAATAAGTATTTTCAAAATGGGGCGACAGGCTCGCGATTAATTTCTGGAAATCATCCGTTGTATCAAGTAACAGAGGATTACATTGCCCGATTCCATCAGGCAGAAGCGGCATTGATTTTTAATTCAGGTTATGATGCAAATGTTGGTTTTTTCAGTAGTGTGCCTCAAAAAGGAGATTTAATTCTATACGACGAACTCTGTCATGCCTCGATTAGAGACGGAATCAAGTTATCTAATGCAAAAGCATATAAGTTTGCCCATAACGATTTTGAAGAGCTAGAGACGCTTCTTAGGCGTCATAGCACAGAGAATATCTATGTCGTTACCGAAAGTGTTTTCTCAATGGATGGCGATACGCCCAATCTCGAGGAGTTGGTAGGTATTTGTAAAAAGTACAAATCCTATTTGGTTGTAGATGAAGCGCATGCTTTGGGTGTTTTTGGTGATAAAGGGGAAGGCTTGGTCCAAATGTTGGGATTGCAGGAAGAAGTTTTTGCCCGAATCATGACTTTTGGTAAGGGTTTGGGTTGCCACGGTGCAGCTATCCTAGGTTCAAATGAGTTAAAACAATATTTAGTGAATTTTGCTCGTAGCTTTATTTACACAACAGGAATGTCACCACATGCTGTAGCTACAATTTTGCACGCATATCAATTTCTAGATACCAATAATAATAGCTTAGTTGACTTGAGATCCAATATCGTTTATTTCAACCAACAAAAAATGCTATTGGGTTTAAAACCAATGTTTGTGCAATCTAAATCTGCAATTCAATCAGCAATAATTCCTGGCAATCAAAAAGTGAAAGCAATAGCGCAAAAGTTTCAAGATAGTGGCCTCAATGTTAAAGCAATACTATCTCCTACAGTTCCAGAAGGACAAGAGCGACTCCGTTTTTGTTTACATAGTTATAATTCCAAGGAAGAAATCTCAAAAGTCTTGAGTTTGTTGAGTACTTTTGTTTTTTCGCCCACAGATTAAACTGATCCCACGGATTATAACAGATTTATTATGAGTGAGTTGTTACATAAAAAAAATACGGAGGATATAATTAAGATATATTTTGACATCTATAACCAGTTAGGATACGGGTTTTTGGAGAAGATTTATCAAAATGCGATGTTTTTCGAATTAAAAAATAAAGGATACAATGGTAAGGCTCAAAGTCCTATAAAAGTATATTTAAAGGGGCAATTATTGGGAGAGTATTATAGTGACTTACTAGTTGAAGATAAGGTAATAGTTGAGCTTAAGGCATGTGAAGTCCTCAAGAGTGCTCATGTAGCGCAATTGATGAATTATTTAAAAGCAACTAAAATAGAAGTAGGTCTCTTGTTGAATTTTGGAGAAGAGGCAGAATTTAAGCGTATAATATATACCAACGATAGAAAAAAGAATTTAAAAAATCAGTGATAATCTGTTAAATCAGTATTATCCGTGGTCTAGTAATTATGAAAATATTTGTAACAGGAATAGGAACTGATGTAGGTAAAACAATTGCCTCATCAATTATAACAGAATCACTACAAGCCGACTATTGGAAACCCATTCAAGCGGGTGACCTTGATAATTCGGACAGTCATAAAATTGAACGCTACATTAGTAACGATAAAACGGTTATTCATTCTAATAGCTATAAGTTAAACACGCCAGCTAGTCCACATCTAGCCGCTGAAATTGACGGTTTAACAATTGATTTAGCTAAGATTGTCGCACCAGAAACCGAAAATCATTTGGTTATAGAAGGAGCAGGAGGCTTATTTGTACCATTAAATAATCAAGATACTATTGTCGATTTAATTGCTGCAGATTATAAAGTAGTAGTTGTTTCAAGACATTATTTGGGGAGTATCAACCATACCCTGTTAACGATTGAAGCATTGCAAAACCGCAAGATCAATATTGCTGGAATTATTTTCAGTGGTGAAAAAAATCAAGCTACTGAGTCCATAATTTTATCCAAAACTGGAATTAATTGTATCGGTCGCATCGAACAAGAACCTTACTTTGATCAAAATGTAATTAAGGATTACGCCGATCAATTTAGAGAAAACCTTTTGAAATTATAAATATGAGTACTACAACTATTCCCACTTCGGGGGTTAGGGGGCTTTCTGAAAGGGATCAAGAATACCTTTGGCACCCTTATACACAACATAAAACAGCTGCGCTTCCTATCGCTATTAAAAGAGGAGAAGGCGCTTTGCTTTGGGACGAAAACAACAAAGAATATATTGATGCTATCGCTTCGTGGTGGGTGAATCCCTACGGGCACAGTAATAAATACATTGCCGATGCGATTTACAAGCAGCTAACGACACTAGAACACGTTCTTTTTGGTGGATTTACGCACGAGCCAGCAATCGAACTTGGTGAAAAGCTAATCGAAATATTGCCTGATAACCAAAGAAAAATATTCTTTTCTGATAATGGTTCAACGGCTGTAGAAGTAGCGATCAAAGTTGCTTTGCAATTCTTTTTTAACAAAGGCGAAAAACGAACCACAATTATAGCTTTCGAAAATGCCTTTCACGGAGACACATTTGCTGCTATGGCGGCAAGCGGAATTTCCTTTTATACGCAGGCATTCGAAGGGATGTTTATTGACGTGGTGCGCATTCCCGCTCCTGTCAAAGGGCAAGAGCAAGAGAGTTATGATGCTTTGAGGTCACAAATTAAAAACAACAATTGCGCTGGTTTTATCTTTGAACCTTTAGTGCAAGGTGCTGCCGGAATGGTCATGCACGAACCGGAAGCTTTGGCACAGTTGATTGTCATTTGCAAAGAGAATAATGTCTTGACCATTGCTGACGAAGTAATGACTGGTTTTGGAAAAACAGGCAAGACGTTTGCAATGAATTACGTCAATGAAACTGCTGACATGATGTGCTTGTCTAAGGCATTGACTGGTGGAACTATCCCTATGGCGATTACCACTTTTACGCAAGAGATTTTTGATGCTTTCTATGACGAAGATATTAATAAAGCCCTTTTTCACGGACATACTTTTACAGCTAATCCTACGGGTTGTGCCGCTGCATTAGCGAGTTTAGAGTTGTTAAAAACTCCCGAAATGCAAGCTAATTTAGTTCGTGTCAACGCCAATCACTTGGCCTTTCAAGCAAAAATTAAGGAGCATGCTAAGGTCAAAACCACTCGTGTTCTGGGAACTATTTTTGCTTTAGAAATAAAAACAGAAGGAGCAGCAAGTTACTATGGAAGCTTGCGGAACAAACTCTATGATTTCTTCATCGAGAATGGCGTAATCTTACGACCAGTGGGGAATATCGTGTATATTTTACCACCGTATATCATTAGTGATGTACAATTAGAAAAAATATATCAAGTAGTCGAACAAGCACTTGATATAGTTTAATTTGGAGCTAATCCTGCTATCCGTTGCAATCTTTACCGCCTTAAGAACGGCGATAAAGGATTTCCACTGCTATCAGGGCTAAAAAGCAATAAGTAGAAAGTCAACTAATGATTTGAATTCTAAAAACGCATTATTTGGTCGCATTCGTTATGCAGTTTGCGAAAAACTTTGCGACCTTTGCGGTTAAATAAAAAAAATTGCACAAAATAAAACTAGGAGAAAATGTCAAGTTTAGCCAGGCTGATTTCTCTATTTTGAATTTTGTGAATCTCTGCGAAAATTCTCTGCGAATCTTCGTGTAATAAATTAATACACCTTGTCACAAATAATATCCATTACCGCTCTCTCGTCTATGTCTCCATTGGGTAATGACCCAAAATTAATTTGGGAGCACTACCTGAACGACCAGCATTGTTTTACCCAGAAAAACATTGATAAAGCCCCAACGTTTGTAGCGCCTTTAAATGAAGATTCAATTGCTAAAATTGAATTATTAAAACATTCGGATCCTAAATATAAGTTTCTAGACAATTCGGTGCTATATGCCATGGAAGCGTCTCGCAAAGCGGTTGAGCAAGCAGCTTGGACAACTGATGATGTATTCGGAATCAATATTGGTTCGTCACGTGGAGCCACTGAATTATTCGAAAAACACCATCAAGAATATCTAGAAACGGGAAAAGCGCAAACATTGGCTTCGCCTACCACTACTCTGGGGAATATTTCCTCTTGGATTGCACATGATTTGCAAAGCTCAGGTCCCGAAATTTCGCATTCTATTACTTGTTCTACAGCATTGCATGCTGTTTTAAACGGTGTGGCTTGGTTAAAATCAGGTATGGTCAATAAGTTTTTGGTTGGTGGTAGTGAAGCCCCTTTAACCGATTTTACAATCGCGCAAATGCGTGCTTTAAAAATCTATTCAAGGTCAGACGAGGAATATCCCAATCGTGCATTAGATTTAAAGAAAACACAAAATACCATGATTCTTGGTGAAGGCGCAGCAGTTTGTTGTTTAGAAATAGGGAAAAAAGAAAACGCATTGGCTTTTATCGAAGGAATTGGTTACGCCACAGAGGTTCTGGAACACAACATATCCATTTCTGCAGAAGCCACTTGTTTTCAAAAATCCATGAAAATGGCCTTAAAAGATACTGAATTATCAGATGTAGATGCCGTTGTTATGCATGCTCCAGGAACCATCAAGGGTGATTTAACAGAGTATAGAGCAATCCAAAAAGTCTTTGGCGAAAGCCTGCCATTACTGACCACAAATAAATGGAAAATCGGACATACTTTTGGCGCTTCAGGGTTACTAAGCTTAGAGTTGGCTATCATGATGATGCAACACAATACCTTCATCAGCGTCCCTTTTGCAAAAGCGCAAAAACAAACCAAGCCCATTAAAAAAGTGTTAGTAAACGCAGTAGGTTTTGGCGGTAATGCTGTGAGTGTACTGCTTTCGGTTTAGCGAAGAGGAAATTGATATTCTAATTACTCTTCAGTAAAACAACAGTTTTCTTAAAATTGAAGTGCTAAACGAATTTTGGTTAAGATTTAGTAATTATAATAATTGTAGCGTATATCGTCTATCGATAGAGAGCTGTTTGCTAATACGGTTCTCGACTCCGCTCGAACTGACAGAAATGAAACGATTTTAGTTCAATGTCATTTACAATTTTCTTAGAAGTAAATCCACTTAAATCTGTGGAATCCGCATGCCATTATTAAAAAGGAAGAATAATAAATATATCAACTGCAATCCCTTTCATAAACAAGAAAAATCCGTTAAATCTGCGTGCCAATAGCCAAAGACGAGGATCAAAAAAGGGGTAAACTTATTCTATTTTAAAAGAAAAAAAATCTGTTTTATCTGCTAAATCCGTGTCATCCGCGTTCCATTACAGCTAAATATAGTAAATTTCAATTTGAAAAATCTGCGTCCCATTAGGCGCGACCGAGAATCAGAAAAGCGGTAAACTCATTCCATTTTAAAGAAAAAAATCCGTTTTAATCCGCTAAATCCGTGTCATCCGCGTTCCATTACAGCTAAAGCTAGTAACTTTTAATCTGCAAAATCTGCGTCCCATTAAGCGCGACCGAGAATCAGAAAAGCGGTAAACTCATTCCATTTTAAAGAAAAAAATCCGTTTTAATCCGTTAAATCCGAGTCATCCGCGTTCCATTACAACCAAAGCTAGTAACTTTCAATTTGAAAATTATTCCTTTCCTAACAAATGAATCCATTTTCAATCTGCTAAATCTGCTTGCCATTATCCAAAGACGAGAATTACAAAAGCAGCAAACTTATTCTATTTTAAAAGAAAAAAAATCTGTTTTATCTGCTAAATCCGTGTCATCCGCGTTCCATTACAGCTAAAGTTGAGAGTTTTAAAGGCTGCAGACTTATCCCATTTAAAAAAAAATAAAAATCCGTTTTAATCCGCTAAATCCGTGTCATCTGCGTTCCAATAGCTAACGCCAGGAACAGTTGGTCCATAAGTAACGGCCATTTACAAAACAGAAATCAATCTTTGTCTTCTAATTCCTTCACTTTTTCATAAACCAAATTACTTTCAAAACCCTTTCGCAATAAACTATCACAAACTTTCTTTCTTTTCTTCATAGTGTTTGTTTCCCTAGTATTTTCCCAAGTTCGCAACGCTATTTTCTCGAAAGTTTCATAATATTCTTCGGGAGTAATTTCTTTTAGTGCCGTGCTAATTAAGCGCTGATTTATTTTTCGGAATTTCAGTTCATTCGTAATTCGGATGTTTCCCCAATATTTAATGCGGTGTTTACCACGAGCAAAACTGCGAGCAAAACGCTCTTCATTCAAGAAATTATCCTTAATTAATTGAGCGATGATCTGGTCAATTTCATGTGAGTCCATTTTCATTGCACGAAGTTTAGACTCTACTTCTTCATGACAACGCTCTTGATAAGCACAGTAATGTTCTATTTTTTTAAGCGCATCTTTTATGGTGTAGGTAGGATTCATTTTTGCTGTTGTGACAAGGTTTTAATAATCGGGAGATACAGCTCAAAGTTAGGATTATTTTTCAAAACTAAAATTGGACTGATTTCGTATATAAAGAAGAGCTTTTTAGTAATAAATTATAATGCTGTGTTATATTATAAGTTTAATTAAAACACATTGTAAAATATGCTTATCGTCGTTTTTTAATGCTTTTAATCGAGTATTTTTCATTTTGATATTTACAAACATCGTTATTGTAATGTTATCTATATGTTTGTAAGAATAACCTGCTATTTAATATTTAGATTCACCCCAAATACCATACTATGAAAAAAATTTTTCTATTCTTATTATTAATTCCTTTTTTTGGTATTGCTCAATTATCCGGCTCATTTACGATCAATACTGCGAATCCTGATAGTAATTTCAAAACTTTAGCTGCCGCTGTGGCTCGTATAAATTCAGTGGGAATTTCTGGCCCTGTGGTTTTTTTAGTAGATGAAGATCAGGTAGTTAATTCTCAAATAGTTATTGGTCAAATTGCTGGTTCTAGCGTGACTAATACGCTAACAATTAAGCCTAACATAGGAAAGACAGTTTCTGTAACAGCTGATATGTTAAACTCTTCTACTGGGGTAGCAGCAGTTTTTATGTTTAATGGAGCAAAAAATGTAGTAATAGATGGGAGTAGTTCTGCAGCAGGTGGAAAAGATTTAACGTTGGTAAATAATGATGGTTTAAGTTACACTGATAGATCTATCATTTGGATCGCTAGTAACGGATCAATTAGCTCCTCGAATATTACTGTTACAAATTGTAACTTAAAATTTACAAATCGAAATCAGCAGCTAACTTTATGTACTGGCGTTTATTCGGGAAATAATGGATTTGGAGGGAATAATAGAATTAATGTTGAGGCCGCTACTGCTGCAAACTCCTCTGTTTTAGTTTTGAATAATTTAATGATTAACGTAAAGGATGCTGTTTATATTAATGGAAGCGGTACCGCATCTCTTTCTCCATCAAATTGGAAAATATCAGGAAATAGTGTTGGAAGTACTATTTCAATTGAAAAGCCTATTAGGGCATTCTATTTATTGAATGCTTTAAATTACGAAGTGTCTGGTAATAAAATCTCAGGCATCAATAATACGGCTAATAATGGTAATGATACTGCGGGAATTGTGCTATTGGGTTCTAGCGCAGGTTTGATATCTGCTAATTATATCGATGATATTGTAAATTCAATTTATAAAAATGGCTTGTTTACTGCAGGTATTTTAGTTAAAAGTACAGGCGTAACAAATATATTTAATAATATTATTTCCAACGTTAACGTAAGCACTGCTGATCCTAATAATTATAATTATTACAATAAGGGTAATGGTATTTTTGTGACTTCAGGTAGTATGACAAATATCTTTTTTAATACTATTGTAATGAAAGGCGCCCCAGCCAGCACAGCTTACGCTTCTGGTGTTTATATTACTGGAGGCTCTAATATTAATTTACGAAGTAACATCTTTGTAAACACGTTAACTAATAGACAATATGCAGTTTTTAATAATGGAGGGACATTTGGGGCTGTAAACTATAACGATTATTATGTGTCTAACGCTACAAATAATTTTTCAAATAGAATTAATTCAATAGAGTATATTGGAACAGCAGGGTTTACCTCCTGGAACCAAGCGGTTACCGACTCTAATTCCAAAAGTATAAATCCATTATTTACGTCAATTACTGATTTTCATTTGCAAAGTACTGGAAATGATAATTTGCAAGGGGTTCTTATCACTGAAATTACAACCGATATAGATGGTCAAAATCGTGCAAAGCCCTATATGGGAGCTGATGAAATCTGTACTGCTCCAAGCATCACAACACAACCCGTTGCTCCAACTGCCACTTGTCCCGGTAATGGTACCCAAACAATAACTGTGGTCGCAACGAATGCTACATCTTTTCAATGGCGAAAAGACGGTGTAAATTTGTCTAATGGAGGAGTAGTCTCAGGAGCTACGAGTGCTACTTTAACTCTAAGTAACCCTACTAGTGCAAATGAAGGTGCTTATGACGTGGTGGTAAGTAATTCTTGTCCAGCTGCGATTAACTCTAACTCCATAACTATTTCAATTATACCAGACCCAATAGTTAGTGCAACCATAGTTGATGCTAGTTGTTCAAATACCAGTGGAGGTTCAATAAACTTAATAAATCCAGAAAGTGCAATAGAATTTAGAAATGCAGATAATGATTATATTGATTTAGGGAATAGTTTTTCTTTGTCTAATAGAAATGCTTTTACTTTAGAAGGTTGGGTGAAATTTAATAAGGCAGACATAGGAAGTAGGTACAGTTTGTTTGGTCAAAACGATGTAATTGAATTTGGCTTTACTAATACAAATACCATTTTGCTTTGGACTGCTGGTGGAGGAAGTATCACAACAACGCTCACAACTACTTTTGGAAATAATGCTTGGCATCACATAGCAGCAGTAGGAACTGGAAGTAATCTAAGAATATATATAGACGGTGTCTTAATAGCTTCCGGTGGGTCTACTACAACTAATTATGGTTCTAATACTACATTTACTCCTAAAATTGGTGCGGGTGTAATAGATGCTTCGGGTGGAGGATTTACAGGGCAAATTAAGAAAGTTGGAATGTATTCATCAGCTTTGTCAGCTGCCGCAATAGCAACATTAGCTAGTTCAACAACTCAATATACAGGCACAGAGTCTGGATTGTTGGCAGGTTACAATTTTTCCGAAGGTGTTGGAACATCGTTGACTAAACTACCGGTAGGAGTGAATGGGACTTTTCAAAATTCTCCTGAGTGGAATTATAAATATTCTTGGACGAAAGTAGGAACACCATCTTTCACCGCTACAAATAGAAATATTAATGCACTTTCAGCAGGCACATACAATCTTACACTTACTCCGCTCGGAGTTGGCTGCGTAGTTACTAAAAGTTTTACTGTTGGTGGAGGCTCTGCTGTAGATATCCCTACTATTGGCATTATTACTCAGCCCACTTGCGCTGCACCGACAGGTAGTGTTGTTTTAAGTGGTTTGCCAGCAACTGGAAACTGGACCATTAATCCAGGTGCTATTACTGGAACAGGAGCCACAACTACTGTTTCTGGATTAACAGCAGGAACAACCTATACATTTACAGTTTCAAATGGAAGTTGCACATCTGGATCTTCAAGTAATGCAGTTGTAAACACTGTTCAAACTGTTAATTACAATGGTTCAACCTGGAGCGGAATACCAGATTTAAATAAAATAGGAGTCATTACAGGAACGGGCACAATTAGTAGCGATGTTGATTTGTGTTCATGTACAGTGAATGCGGGTGTTCAAGCTACAGTTGCTTCAGGTAAAACACTTAAACTTCAAAACCAGTTAACTGTTAATGGTACAATGATTTTTAATGACTTATCTAGTTTAGTACAAATTAATGATGCAGCAGTTAACACTGGTAATATCACTTATAAGCGTCAGACACCAATAGTTACTAATTTTGATTATACCTACTGGTCGTCACCTGTGAAAAATCAAAAGTTAATAGATTTCTCTCCTACTACTTTAGGAGATAAATTCTTGTCTTTTGACTCAACTATCAATAACTGGAAATATGAAGATGCTTACAATACAACAATGGTTGCTGGTAAGGGGTATATAATAAGGGGGCCACAAGAGAATTACGCACCTGGCCCAATAAATTTGTATGAACCATCGTTTATAGGTGAGCCTATTAATGGAGTAGTTTCTGTGGCTATAGGAGGTACGCGAGTTTCTAATTTAATTGGAAATCCGTATCCATCAGCACTAAATGCCGATGCGTTTTTAACAGCTAATAATAGTGTTTTAAGCGGGACATTGTATTTTTGGACGCACAATACTTCTATTCAATTAGCTTCTAATATTACAAATGGTACCGCAGGTTCAGGTTCTTATGCGTATACTTCAGATGATTATGCTTCATATAATTTAACAGGAGGTACTGGAACGAGGGCTTCAATAAGCAGCGGACCTAACACCTCAATTCCAGACGGACAAATTGCGGCAGGGCAAGGTTTCTTTGGGACTAGTATTGCGCCAGGAACAGCTATGTTTAATAATGCTATGCGTTTAAAAGCAGGTGCTATTATTGATAATAGCAAGTTTTTTAGACTAGCATCAACTTCAAAAACTACTGTTGATGTTGAGAAAAACAGGTTGTGGCTGAATCTAGTAAATGATCAAGGGGCTTTTAAACAAACATTGGTGGGGTATATTACAGGTGCTACAAATGAGTATGAAAGTGCTTATGATGGATCTAGTTTTAATGCCAATGCCTATATTAATTTCTATAGTTTGCTAAGTACTTCTGCCATGGCGATACAAGGAAGGGCTTTGCCATTTGATGAAAATGACACTGTTCCTTTAGGATATAAAAGTAATATTGCAGGGGATTTTAAAATTGCAATTGATCAAGTAGACGGTTTGTTTACTAGTCAAGTGGTTTATTTAGAAGATAAATTGTTAAACGTTATTCATAATCTAAAAGAATCACCTTACGCTTTTACAACTGAAATAGGGGTTTTTAATGAGCGTTTTGCTATTTTGTATGCTAATAAAACACTTGGAACTGATGATTTTGATACTTTAAACAACACTGTTTTTGTAGCTACTAATAACAAAGAAATTACCATCACAGCTTCTGTCGAATTGATAGATAAAGTATTTGTTTATGATTTTTCAGGAAGACAACTTTATAGTAAAATAGCAATCGATTCTAATGAAGTAGTTGTAAAAAATCTTACTCATGCCAACGGTGCTTTAATAGTAAAGGTAGTTCTAAATAATGGCAAGATGATTACTCGAAAAATAGTTTACTAATATAAAAACATATATATTCTTTAGATTATAGAAATAGAATTGATAGTCTTTAAATAGTTGTAGAAGAAAAAGAGCCATCTTGAAAATTTTCAAGATGGCTCTTTTTGTAAAGCTGATTAAGTTTTTTAAGGCGTTTATTTTGTGATTTTTTTTAAATTCGATCTTGATTTGACAATCGACAATCTGATTGTGTTGTTAAAAACAAGACAATAGCGTATATCGAGATTCTGAAAAACTAGAGAAGATTTGTATTTATGATTTACTTGGAAGGGAGCTTTATATAGCCTATGATGTGAACACGAATGCATATTCTGTTACTAAAAAGATTAGGTATTTGTCTTTAGATTTTTTTTCAACACTAATACCTTAGATTTATTTAAGGAAAAACATATATTTTAAGTAATTGGAGTGTTTGTTGTGCATAAGCCTCAGTCGTTTTTATTTTTTTTGTGTTTATCCTTTTGTAAAATAGAATGCACATGGGTAGTTGTATTTATGTGTTTAAAGTTATCTTACTAAAATTAAAATTAGATGAAATGTCAGATCATCAGTATGCCTAATTTTTTTGATTCTGCAGTATTGAAAATCTGTTATATTGCTAAAGAAACTAACCTTTTTTAATGTTTAGATAGTGTTGATGCTGTCATTATTATCATAAATTCAAGTATAGCTTGGCTTAAGTTAGTACGGAAAAATGTATTTGAACGACGATTTAATTAGTTTGTCGATTAAATGTGTTTAACAAATAGGAATTATATACTTTCGCGAAAATCACCAAATTTTATTTAATAGTATCTATATGATAATAAATTACTTTATATTAATCTACAATACTTGTTATACTATAATTCGAACAATTTTTTTAAATACCGTTTATCCATTCACAAAGTATTTATTATTTATTTCTTTTCTAGCTGGGTCTAGTATATATAGTCAAACAGCGGTCAATGAAATTTACACGGATTGGAATGGGTACTGGGCTTCTAATACAGCTACAGCTAGTGGTAATCAACCTAATACAGAGAATAATTTATTAGCTTTTAAATGGAATAATGTTATTTATTCTACAGGCGTAAATAACGCGATACTTACAACAAAAGGAGTTGGTTACAATACACAGGTTTTTAGAGCTCTAAAAATACAATCTTTAGGGTATACATCAAACACTTATTTTTTGCAAGGTGCTATGATGGATGGTTCGTTGACAGCTAGGACGTTAATCCCTGCAATTTCAGGTAGTGTTTCCACTCCAGCAGAGTTAGCATATAGACTTACCGATGGACTTAATGGATTATCATTAGGAACAGGAATTGCAAATATAGCGAGTAATACAGTCTCTTTTAAAATAGGTACTGATAATATAAACTTAACAGGTATAGGTGATAACGTGCCTGATATTGTAGTTAGTCAGGTAGCTCAACCGAGTTCAGTAACAGATACATTTAAATTTGTAGATGCAACAGGTGCTACAGTAGGGACCGCTATAAATGTTGCATTTAATGGTATTCAAGTAGTTGGAACTTATAGATTGGATTTGTTTAATGCTAATAATGGTTTGGCAGCTTCTAGTTTTTCAGCCAATGATACTCGAGATATTCGGTTGCTTGCTATGGATTTAAGTGCTTTTGGTATTACTTCTGCTAACGCAGCTTCTGTTGATCGTTTTGTCGTTAATTTTTCAGGAAGTTCTGATTGTGCCTTTATTGCTGTTAATAAAGCTTCTCTTAAAACTGCAGAATTGAGTTTGGTAAAAAAAGCATCTATGTCTGGATGCGGTGTATTGGGAGATAAAATTAATTATTCTTTTGAAGTAACGAATACTGGTGAGACTGCTATTACAGATATTGTTCTTAGTGATCCTTTGCCAGGTTTAGTATTGGCCACTAATGTTATAGCTAGTTTAGCAGCTGGAGAAACAAAAATACTTACTGCTGTATATACGATTACTGCAACTGATGTGACAGCAGGTAAAGTAATTAATTCTGCCAGTGTTTCAGGAATAGATCCTTCGTTGAATACTGTTTCTGATGTTTCAGGACAAACCACTGCCGATGATATTAGTACAGTTGTTTATTTGTCTACTGTCCCATCGGTACCTACAATAGGAACAATTACGCAGCCCAATTGTATTACGTCTACAGGGAGTGTTGCTTTGAGAGGTTTGCCGTCGTCTGGATCGTGGAAAGTAACTGCAAGTCCAACAACTGCAAGTTTAACTGGTTTAACTGGAACAGGAGCCACAACTACTGTTTCTGGATTAACAGCAGGAACAACCTATACATTTACAGTTTCAAATGGAAGTTGCACATCTGGATCTTCAAGTAATGCAGTTGTAAACACTGTTCAAACTGTTAATTACAATGGTTCAACCTGGAGCGGAATACCAGATTTAAATAAAATAGGAGTCATTACAGGAACGGGCACAATTAGTAGCGATGTTGATTTGTGTTCATGCACAGTGAATGCGGGTGTTGAAGCTACAGTTGCTTCAGGTAAAACACTTAAACTTCAAAACCAGTTAACTGTTAATGGTACAATGATTTTTAATGACTTATCTAGTTTAGTACAAATTAATGATGCGGCAATTAACTTAGGTAATATCACTTATATGCGTCAGACGTCAGCAGTAAGTAATTTTGATTATACGTATTGGTCGGCACCAGTGAAAAATCAAAAGTTAATAGATGTCTCTCCTACCACTTTGGGAGATAAATTCTTGTCTTTTGACTCAACTGTCAATAACTGGAAATATGAAGATGCTTACAATACAACAATGGTTGCTGGTAAGGGATATATAATAAGGGGCCCACAAGGAAATTATGCACCTAATCCAGTAGTTTTTCATAAAGCGCCGTTTAAAGGTGAGCCTATTAATGGAGTAGTTTCTGTTGCTATAGCAGGTACGCGAGTATCTAATTTAATTGGAAATCCGTATCCATCAGCACTAAATGCCGATGCGTTTTTAACAGCTAATAATAGTGTTTTAAGCGGGACATTATATTTTTGGACGCACAATACATCTATTCAATTAGCTTCTAATATTACAAATGGTACCGCAGGTTCAGGTTCTTATGCGTATACTTCAGATGATTATGCTTCATATAATTTAACAGGAGGTACTGGAACGAGGGCTTCAATAAGCAGCGGACCTAACACCTCAATTCCAGACGGACAAATTGCGGCAGGGCAAGGTTTCTTTGGGACTAGTATTGCGCCAGGAACAGCTATGTTTAATAATTCTATGCGTTTAAAAGCAGGTGCTATTATTGATAATAGCAAGTTTTTTAGACCAGCATCAACTTCTAAAACTACTGTTGATGTTGAGAAAAACAGGTTATGGCTGAATCTAGTAAATGATCAAGGGGCTTTTAAACAAACATTGGTGGGGTATATTACAGGTGCTACAAATGAGTATGAAAGTGCTTATGATGGATCTAGTTTTAATGCCAATGCCTATATTAATTTCTATAGTTTGCTAAGTACTTCTGCCATGGCGATACAAGGAAGGGCTTTGCCATTTGATGAAAATGACACTGTTCCTTTAGGATATAAAAGTAATATTGCAGGGGATTTTAAAATTGCAATTGATCAAGTAGACGGTTTCTTTACTAGTCAAGTGGTTTATCTAGAAGATAAATTGTTAAACGTTATTCATAATCTAAAAGAGTCACCTTACGCTTTTACAACTGAAATAGGGGTTTTTAATGAGCGTTTTGCTATTTTGTATGCTAATAAAACACTTGGAACTGATGATTTTGATACTTTAAACAACACTGTTTTTGTAGCTACTAAAAATAAAGAAATTATCATCACAGCTTCTGTCGAATTGATAGATAAAGTATTTGTTTATGATTTTTCAGGAAGACAACTCTATTTAAAAACAAAAGTGGCTAGTGAACAATTACTTATTACTAATATAATTGCTGGAGATCAAGCTTTAATTGTAAAAGTGATTCTTCAAAACGGAAATGTTATTACTAAGAAAATTAATTATTAAGAGAAACGTTTTTTCTTTAAAAAGCCCGCTGTGAAAGATTCCAGCGGGCTTTTTTTATATAAAGTTTAAAGTGATGATTTAAAATACTTCTTTTAGCAAATAGACAAACGATGATCTTTGGCAATTTCAATAGTTTTAAGAGTACTCGAATTTCTAAATTTGCTCGTTTGAATGTTGACGGTTAGTCTTAATACTATTTTTAATACAGTGAAATCAGGTGCAAATAACAAGATGCGTACTGCTGTTTTGCAAGATGATGGTTAAATTATAATTGGTCAGTCTTTTTTTACTACAAGTTTAACTTCTGATATCGCTGCTTATAAAAATCAGATGAGAACTACAGCAGCTGTATTTTAAAAATAAAATTGATAATGATCAATTGGATTTAAATAATTTACCAGCAGTTGATCAAGCGTTAATCGTTAAGGTGCTACTGAAAAAAGGAAAAACGCTATATAAGAATTAATATTAGTCTAGATTAAAAATAAAAAAAAACTCAATGAATTTGTTTGTAATAAGTTTTTTAATTTCTGATATTGTATGAAAAATTAAATCTCGCTTCCTATTTTGTTGTTATTTTATAAGTTTTAATGATTTTAGCATATGTTATTAAAGAAGTTAAATAAACAGAGGGATAATTTTGTTTTGTATGTTAATGTATTTTTTTTAAATAAATGTTATGAAGATTAAAGTAATTATTATACTGATATTGCTATCATTTACTGGTTGGTCACAAACTATTGTTTTTAGTGAAAACATGGGTAGTCCTTCTGGAAATACTGCAATTAGTTTAAATACATTCCAAAATACTGCACCAATAGTTTTTTCAGGGACATCTGAAGTTCGATTTACAAGCAGCTCTTCTGGATATACAGGGGCTTCCGGTGGAGGTAATGTTTTTTTTACATCAACAGCAAATAGTTTTTTTGAAATTTCAGGGATAAACACGCTGAGTTATTCTAGTTTAAATTTGACTTTTGCTCACTATAAAGCAACTAATACAGCAAGCAATGAATTAATTGTAGAGGTGAGCTCAGACGGGCTTACTTATGTGCCATTGATATATAGTAGAGCCACTGGGTCAGGAACTACAGGATGGGTTCTTGTTACCCCTTCAGGGTCAATTCCTTCGGCTTCTAATTTAAGGCTTCGATTTAGACAATTGGCAATAACTAGTGATTATTTTAGAATTGATGATGTGGTCTTGTTTGGAACTCCTATTTGTAGTTCAACCTCTACTTGGAACGGGACTTCATGGTCGTCAGGTGCGCCTACAACTAGTACTAGTGCGATTATTAACGGTAATTATAATACAAGTTTGTCAGGTAATATTAATGCATGTAGTTTGACAGTAAATAGTCCTGCTAGTTTATCTGTTGCTAATGGTCAATATATAAAGTTAGAATATAACTTGACTGTTGCGTCTGGTGCTAATGTTGTTTTTGATAATAATTCAAGTTTAGTTCAAGTGAATCCTGTTGCTATTAATTCAGGTAATATAACATATCTACGAAATACAAACCCTATAGATAAATTTGATTACACTTATTGGTCAAGCCCTGTAAAAAACCAACGATTAATAGATGTTTCTCCTAATACTTCAGGGGATAAGTTTCTGTCTTTTAACGCTAGTATCAATGATTGGAATTATGAGACTAATACTAATGTTATGACTGCAGGTAAAGGATATATCATTCGCGGACCACAAGGTTATTATACTTCAATTCCACCCTCGGTTTACTCAGCTTCATTTATAGGTGAGCCTATAACCGGAAATGTTTCCATACCCATAATGGGAGCTGGAGTTTCTAATTTAATAGGGAATCCATATCCTTCCGCATTAAATGCCAATACATTTTTAACTGCAAATAGTGGTGTTATAGATGGAACTATATATTTCTGGACACATACTACAGATATTGGTACAAATGTCTCTAACCCAGGTTCAGGGGCTTATGCTTATTCATCAGATGATTATGCCTCTTATAATTTAACAGGGGGTACGGGAACTCAAGCAACAGCAGGTGGTAATATACCTAATGGGGAAATAGCTGCTGGGCAATCTTTTTTCACAAGAAGTATAGCGTCAGGTAATGCTGTTTTTACTAATGCAATGCGCTTAAAATCAGGTGCTGTAATTGCTAATTCACAATTTTTTAAACAATCAAATTCAAGTAAGACAGCAGAATTTGAACAAAATAGAGTTTGGTTGAGCTTATGGAATGACGGAGGAGCTTTTAAACAAACATTACTAGGATATGTTATAGGCGCTACTAATGAATATGAGAATGCCTATGATGGTGCTAGCTTTAATGCTAATGCCTTTATTAACTTCTATAGCTTGCTGAATACTTCTGCCATGGCAATACAAGGAAGGGCTTTACCATTTGATGAAAATGACACTGTTCTTTTAGGATATAAAAGTAATATTGCAGGAGATTTTAAAATTGCAATTGATCAAGTAGACGGTTTGTTTACTAGTCAAGTGGTTTATCTAGAAGATAAATTGTTAAACGTTATTCATAATCTAAAAGAGTCACCTTACGCTTTTACAACTGAAATAGGGGTTTTTAATGAGCGTTTTGCTATTTTGTATGCTAATAAAACACTTGGAACTGATGATTTTGATACTTTAAACAACACTGTTTTTGTAGCTACTAAAAATAAAGAAATTATCATCACAGCTTCTGTCGAATTAATAGATAAAGTATTTGTTTATGATTTCTCAGGTCGACAAATTTATTTAAAAACAAAGGTGGCTAGTGAACAATTACTTATTCCTAATATAATTGCTGGAGATCAAGCTTTAATTGTAAAAGTGATTCTTCAAAACGGAAATGTTATTACTAAGAAAATTAATTATTAAGAGAAACGTTTTTTCTTTAAAAAGCCCGCTGTGAAAGATCCCAGCGGGTTTTTTTTATTTTATATAAAGTTTAATGTGACGATTTAAAGTACGTTTTGTAGTATTAATAAAAAAGCACTACATTTGTAATCAATTGTTTTTCAGATTGTTGATTGCTTTCTAAAAACCCCTTCTCCCCAAATAAGGTTTAAATGTATTTCTTTAGCATGTTTTAAAAGTAACTTTTTAACGTGCATCTATTAATTTAAAACCCTTATTGTTTTGGTTAAAAAAACTACTTATTTTTTGATTTTACTATCTTTTCTAAATTTTGTTAATGCCGCCGCACAACAAGGCTTAATTGATAAAACATTCAATACTACTGATGATGGTGTAAACGGAGATGGCTTTGATAAAGTGGTTCGTACAATAGCATTACAAAAAGATGGAAAGTTACTTGTAGGAGGTGATTATTTAAATTTTAACGGGAACTCTTTGCCTTTTATTAGTAGACTTAATCAAGATGGATCAGTAGACGATAGTTTTGAGTTAAATGATGGATTCAATAGAAAAATTGAACAAATAATTATCCAAAATGATGGTAAAATTATCGCAGTGGGTTCTTTTAATGATTTTAATGGCAATAGCATAGGAAGATTAGTTCGGTTGAACAATGACGGCTCTTTAGATGCTACATTTGATACTAGTTTAGGGGCTCAAAATAATATTGTTTATGGTGTGACACAACAAGGTGATGGTAAAATAATCATAGTAGGTAGTTTTACAAAATTTGGTGATGTTGCAATGAATAGAATTGCTCGTGTTTTATCTGATGGGAGTGTAGATACCTCATTTAATATTGGTACAGGTGCGAGTGGATTAGTTAGGGAAGTATGTGTTCAAGCGGATGGTAAAATTGTTGTTGCTGGTTCCTTTGCTAGTTTTAACGGCGTTGCGTCTAATAAGATTGCTCGGTTAAATCAAGATGGAAGCATTGATGCGACATTTATGACAGGAACTGGATTTGATGATAATGTCACAGCTTTAGACGTGCAAGCTGATGGAAAAATTCTAGTAGGAGGAACTTTTACGCTTTATGACGGGGCTATGGCTAATAAAATTATACGTTTAAATACAGATGGTTCTATTGATGCCACTTTTCTTTCGGGAACGGGTTTTAGTAATAGTAGTGTGGCTGTAATAAAGGCTATAGATAATGGTAATATTATGGTTGGTGGTGGCTTTACTAAAGATTATAATGGTATTCCAGTACTTAAAATGGTTATGCTTAAAGCAAATGGTACGATTAATACATTATTTGATATTGGTTCGGGACCTGCAACAGCTACTGTGTATGCTTTTACTTCTGCAGCTGATGGCTCTTGGTTTGTAGGTGGTTCTTTTTCTGTTTTTAATTCTCAAAATAGGGGTAGATTAGCTAAACTCGATGCTAATGGTGTTCTGGATGTAGATTTTCTAAGTTCAAATGTTGGTTTTGATAATAGTGTCTATAAAACACTGCCTTTGGCTAATAGCCAAACGATGATCTTTGGTAATTTCAACAGTTTTAATGGTATTCCAATTTCTAAAGCTGCTCGTTTAAATGTTGATGGTAGTCTTGATACTACTTTTAATACTGGGAAATCAGGAGCAAACAACACGGTGCGTACTGCTGTTTTGCAAGATGATGGTAAAATTATTATGGCTGGAGGTTTTACTAGTTATAACGGAAATGCAACAAGTAAATTAGTTCGTTTATTAGCTGATGGTTCAATTGATACTTCTTTTTTAAATGGGATTGCGATTAACAACCAGATTTATGCAATGGTGCTTCAGCCAGATGGTAAGATTGTTATTGCAGGAAGTTTTACAAAGTATAATGATGCTCCAGTAAATAAAATTGTAAGGTTATTAGCAGATGGCTCACTAGATGCTAGTTTTAATATTGGTTCTGGCGCTGATGGTACGATTGACGCTGTTGTTTTACAAAATGATGGAAAAATGATTATTGCAGGACGTTTCCTAAGCTTCAACGGAACTAATTATAATAGGTTACTTCGGTTAAATACTGATGGAAGTATTGACACTAGTTTTGATACAGGAACGGGTTTTGATAAAAATGTCTATACTCTAGCGCTTCAGTCAGATGGTAAAATTATTGTGGGTGGAATATTTCAAAACTTTAATGGTGTCCTTATTAAAAGGCTATTGCGACTAACAACTAATGGTAGTTTAGATACTTCATTCATTTCAGGTACTGGTTTGAGTAATGGTACAGTGCGTTCTTTATTGGTTCAACCAGATGATAGAATCTTAATAGGCGGAACGTTTACAGGTAAATATGATGGATATCCAGTTAAGCGATTGGCTCGTTTATTAGCTAATGGTACTTATGACTCTTCTTTTTTTGTTGACTTAAATAATACACTTTATTCCACTAGTTTTACCGCTAAAGGAATGCTAATGATTGGAGGGAACTTCAATTCGGTTTCGGGAATTGCTAAACACCGTGTAGCTCGTATTAAATTATGTACTGATAATACTGTGTGGGAGAATCAAAAATGGAGTAACGGCTTGCCTACAATTTATAAAAGTGCTTTATTTAATAGTGATTATATAGCTAGCGCCTCTATTGATGCCTGTTCTTGTAGTATTGCTTTAGATAAAAGTGTGACCATTACAAGTGATGAAACATTTTCATTACGATTTGACTATTCAGGCTTAGGTACTTTAATTTTAGAGAATAATGCTTCGCTTTATCAAGATGAGGATGAAATAGAAAATACTGCTACGGCTTTCGTAGTAAGGAAAACGACTCCTATTTTAAAATTTGATTATACTTATTGGTCTTCTCCTGTTGCTGATCATACCTTGCTGGCTACCTCTCCTGAAACCGCTATGGACAAGTTCTTCTCGTTTTCACCAATATCAAATTCGTGGTTAGGGGCTGATCCAGCTGCAATTATGAAAGTAGCAAAAGGATATATTATTAGAGGGCCACAGAGTTTTTCAGACAATTTAAAAGAAATTCACGAAGCTAATTTTATTGGAGTTCCGCATAATGGTAAAAAGACGATTGCTTTAGGAACGGCTCTAAGTCATAATTTAATTGGAAACCCTTATCCTTCTGCAATTGACGCCGATGTATTCTTGCAGAAGAATGCCAGCGTCATGAACGGCACAATTTATTTATGGTCGCATAATACGCCTATCACAAATAATAATTACACATCTGATGATTATGCGGTTTACAATTTATTGGGTGGTGTAGGAACAGCACCCTCTATAAGTGCTGCTGCAAATACGTCTAAGCCTAATGGTAAAATAGCTTCAGGTCAGTCATTTTTTGTTTCTTCAACTACTGATAGTGGAGTGGTTGAATTTGATAATTCGATGCGTGTGACAGCTGAGAATAGTCAGTTTTTTAGAATGATAGCTTCGCAAAATAAAGGCAAGCTTAGTGCATTAGAAAAGCACCGAATATGGTTGAATATGTATACTGATGAGGGTTTTTTTAAGCAAATGCTTGTTGGTTTTATTGATGGCGGAACCGCTTCTTATGATCATGCTTTAGATGGAGAAAGTTTCAATGGAAATAAAGATATTAATTTTTATAGTATTAGTGGTGAAAAACAACTTGCCATACAAGCGAAGGGATTGCCATTTGAGAATACTGAAGAAATAGTTTTGGGGTATGAAACTAAAATTGGAGGGAATTACAAAATTGATATTGATGAGGTTGATGGTTTGTTCGTCGATCAACAAGTATACTTAAAAGATAACATGAATAATAAAACACACGATTTAAAACAAGGGTTTTATAGTTTCGAAAGTGATACAGGAGTATTCAATAACCGTTTTGTACTTGTTTTTAAAAATCAGACATTAAATACTGATGATTTTGAAGAATCGCAATCCGGAACTATTGTATCAGTTTCTAATAAGTATCTCAATGTAACCTCTGATGTGTTGATTAAAGCAATTAAAATATATGATATTTCAGGAAGAAGTGTATATGAGCAAAAAGCAGTTAATGATAACTTTATTACTCTAGAAGATTTCTTGTCAACTAACAATGTTCTTTTAATTAAGATTTTATTGGATAATAATAAAACGGTAATCAGGAAAGTTATTTATTAGTAACGGAATAATAAACGAAAAACGCCCTATTTTGAATTTCAAAACAGGGCGTTTTTTTAATAAATAAAATTTTATTTTCCTTTACCTGAGGCTTCAAGATTACGGTCAATTGTATGACCTGGTCTTGACCATTTTGGTTTTTCACCAAGTGTGTTGTACTGTGAATCTTGTGCTTCAACAGTTGCTGGTTGCGAAACTTTAGTAAATGGTTTTTGAGGATTTAGACCTAACATTTCAAACATTTTCATGTCTTCGTTAACATCTGGGTTTGGAGTTGTAAGTAGTTTGTCACCGGCAAAAATAGAATTTGCACCAGCAAAAAAGCACATTGCTTGACCTTCTCTGCTCATATTCATTCTACCTGCTGATAAACGAACTTGAGTTTCTGGCATGATGATACGTGTGGTAGCAACCATGCGAATCATTTCCCAAATTTCAACTGGTTTTTCTTCTTCCATTGGAGTTCCTTCAACAGCTACAAGCGCATTGATGGGTACCGATTCTGGTTGTGGGTTTAATGTAGAAAGAGCAACAAGCATTCCTGCTCTGTCTTCAATGCTTTCTCCCATTCCTATAATTCCACCGCTACAAACTGTTACATTTGTCTTGCGAACGTTTTCAATAGTCTTTAAACGGTCTTCAAAGCCACGAGTCGAAATAACTTCTTTATAATATTCTTCAGAGGTGTCTAAGTTGTGATTGTAAGCATATAAACCAGCTTCAGCAAGGCGTTGTGCTTGGTTTTCAGTAATCATACCTAAAGTACAACACACTTCCATGTCTAACTTATTAATGGTACGCACCATTTCTAACACTTGGTCAAATTCTGGTCCGTCTTTAACGTTTCTCCATGCAGCTCCCATGCACACTCTTGAAGAACCACTTTCTTTAGCTCTTAAAGCTTGCGCTTTTACCTGATTTACTGACATTAGATCATTTCCTTCTACTGAAGTATGGTATCTAGCTGCTTGTGGGCAGTAACCACAATCCTCTGGACAACCACCTGTTTTTATAGACAGCAATGTTGAAACTTGAACCACATTAGGGTCGTGGTGTTCTCTATGAGTAGATGCTGCTTCAAAAAGCAGGTCCATCATAGGTTTATTATATATTGCAATAATCTCTTCTTTTGTCCAATTATGTTTTGTAATGCTCATTGATACGTTTTTTAAAGCCCCAAAAGTAATCAAATAGTTCTAAAGAATCAATGCAATGCCTTTAAAACCTAATTTTGAATGAAGTTAATACGTTATGTATTGGTTCAGAGATTTATTATCGACTCGGAATTTTTATTTAAAATCGATAAGCTTTGTTTTGCTAGTCAGATGGATAGCGTTTTTTCCAAAATAACATTAAAGTAAATGTTACAATTACTGCAGATACGATGCCTTCAAAAAGCAAAGAAATACCATAAGTTATAACGGTAGGGTCTCCGCCAAATAAAAACGAAGCTGAAAGCGATTCAATATACTTGTCGCCTCCTTGAATATAGCTGTAAGTGACTAATCCTGCAATACTAATAAATACACCTATAAGACCGGTTATCAGGGCCGAGGTTGCATTTGCGGGTAAACTATTTTTTCCTTCTTTGTAATTGCTTTTCAAAACGCTATTTACACCGTAATAAATAAAAAGGATGTTTAGTGCTCGTAGATAAAATAAATCTGCAAGGTTTAACGCTTTCATAATTAGGAAATAGATGCTAATTCCTACCCAAATAATAATCCCATAATATAGTTCTTTAGTTAGTTTCATGCGTTTAGTTTTAAATTATTAAAAGTTAACTATTTGAAAATAAGTGCTTCACTATCAAAGCTACGGAAATTATTGAAATATATTGAGGTCAGTGTTCTAATATTAACGTTTGTTGAAGTATGCTATGGCTGTTGCTTTGTCTATTTCTAATTGTTTTATCAATAGTTCTAAAGAATCGAACTTTTGCTCTGGACGTAAATATTCTAAAAGTGAAACAGATAAATTTTGATCGTATAAATCTCCTTCAAAATTTAAGAAATGAATTTCTAGCGACAAGCTTTCTCCTTTAACGGTAGGGTTGAAGCCAATGTTCATTATCCCCGAAACAAGCTTTTTATTAATAATGGCTTCAACGATGTACGCCCCTTTTTTTGGGATTAACTTGTAGTCTTCTTTAATATTGATATTTGCAGTAGGAAAACCTATTGTTCGCCCGAGTTGCTTTCCTTTAAAAACGGTACCAGTTAAAAAGTAGTCGTACCCTAAATATTTGTTAGCAAGACTCATATCTCCATCAGAAAGTGCTGCTCTAATTTTAGTCGAACTAACCGAGATTGCATTTATTTCTTGAACAGATATTTGTTCTACTTCAAAGCCGTATTTTTTTCCAAAATCAATTAAATCATCAATATTTGCGGTTCTGTTTCTGCCAAAGCGGTGATCATGACCAATGATGATTTTATGAATATTTAATTTTTTAACTAAAACTGTTTCCACAAAATCCTCAGCTGAAAGGCGAGAGAAAGTTTCGTCAAACGGATGAATAACTAAATTTTCAATTCCGATTTTTTCTAATAATTCAATTTTTTCAGAAATAGTGTTGAGTAATTTAATATCAGACTGTTCTTGCAGCACCATTCTAGGATGTGGAAAAAAAGTTAGTACAAGACTCTCGTATTTTCCTTCCTGAGTATTTTGGTTGACTTTTTCAAGAATTTTTTTATGACCTATATGAACGCCGTCAAAGGTACCTAATGTGAGAATCGTTTTTTTAGAACTGCTGAAATCGTTTATAGAATGAAAAATCTTCAATGGAACTGTTTTATAGTTATGCAAATTTATACTATCTATTTTAATTGAGAGAATATCCAGAATTGATTTTGATGTTTTTTTAATGTTTTCTTAGTAAAAATGACTGCTGTTGTAACTATGGATTCTGTTTGTATTAATTGATTTATAAAATAGCACCTTTATTTACACTTAAATGTTTTATTTTTGGAGCTATATATATTTAAATATGAAAAAAAATATCCTGTTATTGCTAATCATTGGTTGGTGTTTCTCTTTGAACGCGCAAAACCAATCTCCTTGGAGTGTTGTTAATCAATCTAAGGTTGTAACAACTAGTAAAAATAGCACAACAAATTCCTCATCTGATAAAATGCTATTGCAATTAAATCAGCAACTTTTAAATGAATCGCTTGAAGGTATTAAAGATAATAAAGGAAGTTCTGTTGTGTTGACGATGCCAAATAGTGAAGGTGTGATCGAAAAATTCATGGTTTGGGAATCTTCTAATTTTGCACCTGAATTACAAGCCAAATATCCTGATATCCGTGGGTATGCAGGAGTTGGAATTACAGATCCTACAGCATCTTTGCATTTTAGTGTTTCTTCTAAGGGGATTCAAACAATGGTTTTAAGAGGAGATAGCGGTTCAGAGTTTATTGAAGCGTATCCAGATAATAAAAAATTATACACATTGATCACCTCTAGAAATAGAGAAAAAGGAAGTCTACCTATGGTTTGTAAGACGACTGATGTTGCGGTAAATAAAAAATTATTAGCAAGTACTGCTCGTGTTGCGGCAAATAATAAAGTTTTTAAAACCATGCGATTGGCATTGTCTTGTACAGCCGAATATACTACGTATTTTGGAGGTACGGTTGCAGGTTCTTTAGCGGCTATGAATGCGACTATGAGTAGGGTAAATGGGATTTTTAATAGAGATTTAGCGTTGCAATTAAATATCATTGCCGACAACGAAAAATTAATATACACTAATGCTGCAACTGATCCTTATTCAGATGCTGTTGCCGGAGCAGACGGTAATTGGAGCCTTGAGTTGCAAGAAAATTTAACATCAGTGATTGGGAATAGTGGCTATGATATTGGGCATCTTTTTGGAGCATCTGGTGGTGGTGGAAATGCAGGTTGTATTGGTTGTGTTTGTGATGCCCCTACAGCTGGTGATCCTTTTGGTAAAGGAAGTGCTTTTACTTCTCCTTCTGACAGTAAGCCTGAGGGAGATGATTTTGATGTTGATTTTGTTAGTCATGAAATGGGGCATCAGTTGGGTGCAAATCATACTTTTTCTTATGATATAGAAGAAACAGGAGTGAGTGTTGAACCTGGAAGTGGTTCTACAATTATGGCTTATGCTGGAATTACTACTGATTACGATATTCAGCCTAAATCAGATGATTATTTTACGCATGCAAGTATTTTGCAAATTCAACAAAATCTTGCTAGAAAATCTTGTCCTGTAAATGTTGCGATTGCTACAAATGCACCAGTAGTAAGTGCAGGGACTGATTATGTGATTCCTAACGGTACTGCTTTTATTTTAAAGGGAACAGGTTCAACGACAAACGGAAGCAATTTAACCTATACTTGGGAACAGGACGATAGTGCTGTAACTGCTAGTAATGAGAATAGTTTTGCTATATCTACTAAAAAAGACGGTCCCTTGTTTCGGTCTTTTTTACCAGTAAGCTCAAGTACACGATACATGCCTTCTTATGCTAATGTGCTTTCTAATAAGTTAACTAGTAAGTGGGAGTCTGTGGCTACTGTAGCTAGAACATTGCACTTTGTATTAACAGCAAGAGATAATGGTTCAGTAGGAACGGCTCAAACTAATTATGATGAAATGACAGTAAATGTTAGTGCAACTGCGGGTCCGTTTGAAATTACCTCTCAAAATACAGCCGATGTAAGTTGGCTTCAGGGTCAAGCCAAAAAAATAACTTGGGCTGTTAATAATACTAGTATGTTAGCGGGATCTGCAAATGTGAATATTAAATTATCTACAGATGGCGGTTTGACGTTCCCAACAGTTTTAGCTTCAAATACTCCTAATGATGGTAGTGAAGATATTATTGCTCCAAGTGTTGTTGCTAAAGATTGTAGGATTTTAATTGAGCCTACTGATAATATTTATTATGCGGTCAATGAGACTTCTTTCTCGATAGGTTATACGGTAACTACTGGTTGTGCGAGTTATACATTTGCTACACCATTTACTATTCCTGAATCAGCTTCTTATAAAACGGTTAAGGTTACTGTTCCGGCTACTACAGCTACGATTTCGGATGTTAATTTTAATGTAGGTTTCAATCACGCTTATTTATCTGATGTAGATATGGAAGTTGTAAGTCCGAGTGGTACTACTGTGAAATTATTTAATAGAAGTTGTAGTGATAAAGAGGGTAGCTTATTGTTGACTTATGATGATGCTGGAGGGGATCTTGTTTGCGGTACGATAACATTACAAACCATCACTGCTGATGGATCATTAGCCGCGTTTAATGGTGAGAATGCAGGTGGAGATTGGACTTTTAGAATTCGTGATGCGTATGATGGAGATACGGGAACATTGACTTCAGCTTCTATTGCTATTTGTACCAAAGATTTTGTGCTTGATACTACAGATTTTTCTAAAGACGATGTTGTTATTTATCAGGATCCCATTAAAGAAAATATCACAGTTGAATTTGTTTCTTCTGGAGCAAGTCAAATTAAGATTTTTGTACATAATATTGCGGGAAGAAAAATATTTGAAAAAGAATATAGTATGCAAAATACTTTTAGAGAAGACATAGAACTTGGTAGTGTAGCTACAGGTCTTTATATAATGACCGTAATTGATGGCGGTAAAAAAACGGTTAGAAAGTTACTGATTAAATAGTTCGCACTATTTTATAATGGATATATGAAAAAGGGAAAACTTTACAGTTTTCCCTTTTTTATTTTATGTTGTGCTAATACTATTTATAAAACAGTTCAATTATCAATCAGTTCGAGCGCAGTCGAGAACCGCTATTGCATCGCGACTGCGCTCGATTTTATAAAAGTAGGTGGCTCTTATTGTATTTTGGTGTTATTTACCGTTATAGGTTGTCATGGTGTTTTCTAAACCTGCTGTACCAAAAGCTTTAATGATTTCTGAAGCTGTTTCTAAACGTTCAGGCAGTTTTTCTTTTTCTATTTCATCCCAGTCTCCTAGTACATAGTCTACTTGTTGCCCTTTTTTAAACTCATCACTGATCCCGAATCTAAATCGAGTATACTCATTTGAGTTTAGTACTAGGTTGATGTTTTTAAGTCCGTTGTGTCCTCCGTCGCTGCCTTTTGGTTTGATGCGGATGGTTCCAAAAGAAAGGTTTAAATCATCAGTGATGACAAAGATGTTTTCTTTAGGAATGTTTTCTTTATCCATCCAGTATTTTACCGCTTTACCACTAAGGTTCATGTAGGTATTGGGCTTCAATAGCAAGAATGTTCTTCCTTTGAATTTGTATTCGGCAAGTGCGCCTAGTTTTACGGTTTCAAAAGAAAGACTCTCTTTTTTTGCAAGGTGGTCTAGTACTTTAAAGCCTATGTTGTGTCTGGTGTTTACATATTCAGCACCTATATTTCCAAGTCCTACTATTAGAAATTTCTTCATATAATCTGTATTTTCTACTGTTTTGGTTGATGAAAACAGTTTGTTGATCCATTTTATCATGTTGCAAAAGTAAACTTAATTAGATAAATAGTCAATTAGATAATTGGTAAAATTTTGAAGTGGTTTGGTTTTATGATTGGTGATGAGTCACGAATGAAACGGATTTATACTGGTTTCTGAAATGATTTTGTGATGGGTGATTCAAACTTTAATTGTGAATAGTGTTTGTTTGAGTGTTTTCTTAAAAGGGATGAACGGTGTAAAATAGCCGCGATAGGAGTGGAAATCCTTTTTGTGCGCCTTTTTTGGCGTGCTAAAAGATTGAAGCGAATAGCGGGACAACCGTTGTGGAGAAGTGAATGGTTGTGCTCCTGATAGAATAGAGAAGGAAAATAGATTGTAAGCGTATGAATTGAAATCCAAAAAAAAAGCACCAGTAATAAAACTGATGCTTTTGATATGTTGTAGAGAAAAATATTATTTTTTCTTTCCTTTTACTGGTCCTGCTTTTGCAGCTTTTGCAGCTTCTTGAGCCGCTTTCATAGCAGCACGAGAAATCTTCACTTGACAGATAACAGTGTTGTCTGGGTGCATGATTTTAAAGTCTGGAGTAGGAACTTGAGTAACGTATAATTTGTTACCCATGTTAAGTGGAGTAATGTCAGCCTCAACAAAATCAGGAAGATTTTTAGGTAACGCTTTTACTTTTAATTTACGGTTGTTTAAACGTAAATCTCCACCTGCCATAACTCCTTTAGAGTTACCAATAACTTTTACAGGAACTTCAATAGTGATTTCTTTATCTTCAAAGATTTGAAAGAAGTCAAGGTGAAGGATTTTGTCAGAAACTGGGTGAACTTGGATGTCTTGCATGATTGCAGTAAAAGACTTTCCGTTTGCCAATTCAATCACAACTGTGTGAGCGTTTGGAGTGTAAACCAAGCTTTTGAATGCTTTTTCTTCTGCTGAAAAATGTACTGGTTGATCTCCTCCGTATAACACGCAAGGAACCGCTCCAGCATTACGTAAGGCTTTAGTTGCAACTTTTCCTACGCTTTCTCTTTCTGATCCTTTAATTGTAATCGATTTCATTGTAATATATATAATTGTTAATAATACTTGTTTTTGTTACATGATAAACTTTCCACTAATGGAATTGTTATGATGTACCATGTGCATAACTTCAGCAAAAAGTGGGGCACAACTCAACACTCTTATTTTTTTAGATTCTCTCTTTAACGGAATAGAATCAGTTACGATTAATTCTAATAATTTAGAATTCTCTATTTTTTCGTAAGCATCACCTGATAAAATGGCGTGGGTACAAATTGCTCTAACGCTTAATGCTCCTTTGTCCATCATTAAATCAGCGGCTTTCGCCAAAGTGCCTCCGGTATCAATCATGTCATCTACTAAGATCACATTTTTACCTTTTACATCACCTATTAGCTCCATGGTGTCAATGATGTTCGCTTCTTTTCTTTGTTTGTAGCAAATAACCACATCTGATTCTAAGAATTTAGAATAAGCATAAGCTCTTTTTGAACCTCCCATATCTGGAGAGGCAATAGTCAAGTTGTCTAATGCTAAGCTTTTTACGTAAGGTAAAAAGATAGTGGAAGCGAACAGGTGGTCTACTGGTTTTTCAAAAAATCCTTGAATTTGATCTGCGTGCAAATCCATGGTCATTACTCTTGTTGCTCCGGCTGTTTCTAACAGTTTTGCTGTTAGTTTAGCTCCTATCGGAACTCTAGGTTTGTCTTTTCTATCTTGTCTTGCCCAACCAAAGTAAGGTATTACCGCAGTAATATGTCTTGCAGAGGCACGTTTTGCAGCATCAATCATCAGTAATAATTCCATCAGATTATCTGAATTTGGAAAAGTAGAACAAACAATAAATACACGTAACCCTCTAATAGACTCTTCGTAAGAAGGTTGAAACTCTCCGTCACTGTAATGTGACATGGTAACTTTTCCTAATGGAATTCCGTATTGAGCGGAAATTTTTTCGGCTAGATAGACACTTTGTGAACAAGCAAAAATTTTAGCTTCTGGCTCTAGGTGTGACATTTAATTTGTTGTTTTTTATTCCGTTGCGCTATATAGAATTGGGCTATATCATTTGATGGTAGCTTAATGTCTGTATTTGCCTCGGGTGTAGTTAGTTAGTGTGTCTCGCTTTAACGAGCTGCAAATTTAGAAAAATTATTCCACTCTTGAAGTAAAAAATTAAGTATTTTTATTAGAATTTTTAATTTTATTTTTTACATTTGCACCGTGTTAAAGGAACAACTGTTTGGCTACCACCAAATAGTTCTTTATTGCGTTGAAATGACTGTCGTCATTTCATGTCTGCTAAAGCCCGGATGGCGGAATTGGTAGACGCGCTGGTCTCAAACACCTGTGGGAAACCGTGCCGGTTCGACTCCGGCTCCGGGTACTTAAAAACCTCTTAATCGTGTGATTAAGAGGTTTTTTATTTTTAAGGGGTTAGTTAAGCTATACTAGATCTTTTTAAGATTGATAAATTTGTCTTATTTTCAATTGAATATTTTTACCTCTAAAGGATAAAAAAAACTCTCTTAAAGTTGTAACTTTAAGAGAGTTTTTTTAAAATTTCTAAGAATGGTTGGCTAAAAAACTTAATTCAAAGTTTATTATAGAGAGTTTTTTTCAATTAATTCAGAGAATTTATGTGCATTGTTTTTTTTGATTTCACTTGTCACATCTTTTAAATCATTTGAATTTATTAATTTATAATTACAATCAGATGATTTTTGACCACTTAAAATCTCATACAATTCTTTATAGCTAGCTTTTTGACCTTCGTATTTATCTATAACCAAATAATGCTTGTTTTTATTTGGAGGAAAGTTATTTGATTCTCCAAATAAATCAATTCTTGGATTCAAACTTTCAAATTCAGAAATGTCTTTTCTTATCTGGTCTATAGGTTTGTCAGAGTTTAAGTCAATTGATTTAACAGTGTATATAATGCCATTATAGCCAATGCCGTCAAGATTGTAGTCAAAGAATAAATTTGGGATAGTAGCTTTTTTTACCTTGTAGTTTATATTTATAATATCTTTTAAAGGTTCTTGAAATGTGTCTTTAATTATTCTTGAAAAAGTATTGTCTACTATTTTTTTATCAGCGGGTTTAATTACCAAATCAATATATTTGTGAAAGAATCCATTAAACTTAACTTCGTCAAAATCAATATTTATTATTGATGGATTATCAAATTGGAGGAAGCCGTTGTTATAAATTGAAAGCCTCTTTAAGTATTCAAAATTTACTTTATTATCGTCTGAAAATAAAGAAACTTCTTTCTCTAGTTCATTTTTAATAAAATTATTTATTTTGTCAATTGTATATTCTAAAAGTTTGAAATTTAAAGGATTAATTTTGCTGACTAGCTGAATTTTATCGTTAGAAAATTTATAATAAACTTTATTATTTGAAATCATTATTAATCCAATAGCTAGGTTCTCCTTGCTTAAAGGATTGTTAACAAATCGGATTATACTGTAAAAAGATTTCATTTTGAATAATTTAAATAACTAGCTGAAACAATATTGTTTCTAGGTTTGTCTGATAAAATTTCTTTAATTTTATTTTTCCCTGGTCTACTTAACCCAAATTCAGAGGGGATATTCTCAAAAACTGATTCAATTAAATCTATTGATTTTTCAATATTACTATTGATCTCTTTAGCTAAATTACTGTAACTATTTGAGTTTGCAAATTTACAAATACTTTTTGTAATTTGAGAATTTAAAATTGATTTATTACCTACCGTATCCATAATGCTTAATTTTAAATTTTTATAATTATTTTGATTGGCAAAAGATTGGGTATTGTCTATAGGTATAAATCTGTATTTCACATTTGAACTATCAATTAGTATGTTAGGGTTGTCTTTACGCCTATCCATATTTGCGATCCATTTATCAAACACCCCTATTTTAATTAGATCTAAGGGATTTTGATATTTTTTATAATCGTGTTTATCTTTCAGAGTAAGGTTATATAAGTCAATTTCTGTTGTATTTGGTAAAAATTTAGAGCCATAGAAAAAATGATTTTCAAACTTGAAATCTGTATATTTTTTATCGATTGCACTATTTTCAAGTAAATATTGCTCAATTAATATATCGTCAAAGAGTACTAAAGCTTGTCCTGGAACAGGAATGTTCCAACATTGAAAAAAATAATTACATAATATTTCGTTGATTAAATCCTCAATAGGAGGATGTTTTTTAAACATTGTTTTTATGATGTAAATTTCATTGTCATCACATAATACTTGCAATGGAATACTATTAGTACGTTTACAATCTAAAATTTGTACTGCTCTTACTATTTGGATTTTATCTATCAAGTTTTATGATTTTTTAAAAACAAATATACATTTTTGTTCGTTGTTGTTGTCGTTGTTTTACAAATATGCGATAGGAAATTGATGGCTCTTTTTAATTGCTGTTAAGTTTGAAATTCTGCAGTCTTATGCATTTTTGAATGTTGTCAATCCCATTTGTGTTTTTGCTATCCACTTTTTATAAATGATTTCGGTCGCTGTTTTGATTGTAATAGCAAAGTAAAATTTGTTTTGAAAGGTATCGTAAAAGTTTTGGTTAGCTTCTGCTTTTAGATTGTAATCAATATTATATTCGCAAGTATATCTGTGATTTGTTGATGTATCCTACATTCTCTTGTACGGATAGGAATAACTCTATGTAGTTGCTTTGTGAAATAACCCTTTTCGAAAATAGTTGTTATTTTTGTTTGGTAAGCTAAATAGTTTCATCTTGAATATAAGCTTCAATCTTTGCAGATCCGTCAAGTATGGTATATGGATGAAATCATTCTTATTTGTTCTTAATTCACTCTCGATTGTTTGTTTTAAACTTATTGTTTTTAAAGAGTACTAGATTAAAGTTTCTAATCTTCTAGTTTAGATAGATAGGCAATTATAATTGAAATTGTGTTTATTTCAAGAAAGGATACTATGAATGTAAATTAACAAATACATTATAGTTCTTACAATACCCGTTTTTAGTGATATTTCAGCTAATTTAGGTTACATTTTTTTGATCACATAAGTAACGATTCCCCATATAATTAATTCATTTTCTTCGGTGACTTTGATCGGGGCGTAGTTTTCGTTTTCGGGCATGAGATACAAACAGTCTTTTTCGAGTAAAATGCGTTTTACGGTAAACTCTCCATCAATAAAACAAATCGCTATTTTATTGTTTTGAGGTTCTAAACTCCGATCTACTACGAGGACGTCTTTATCATTTATACCAGCATCAATCATGGAATTTCCTTTTACTTTTATGTAAAATGTAGCCAACGGATTTTCGGTTAACTCTTTGTTAAGGTCAATGTTGTTTTCCATGAAATCAGCTGCCGGCGAAGGAAACCCTGCCGAAACGCCATCAGGAATAAAAGGAATTTTTAGTTCGCTGTCAAAATCAGGACGAAAAAAAGTAAGTTTTTGTTCTTTCATTACTGGCAGTTTATTTCTAGAATATCTTTAAAGTTGGTTGTATATTTAGGTGACAAATGATTTTGTCTCATGTTCCAGGTTAAATTTAAATTTTGTGAAGCAAGTTTTACTTTAGTATCTCCAGCCTTTTTATTGATTTTGTCCATTGCTTTCATGATAGCAAGGTGTTTTGGATTTTCATCCTCAAATAACTGAAACTGTTTTTTATCTTCATCAATAATTCCAGTTACAATAACGCCTGCTTTTTTAAATTTCATTTGTTCGTTACCTTGATGTAGCTTTTTTAAAATTGCAATTGCTGTATTTGCAATTGTTAATGTGGAGTTAGTTGCAAAGGGCAAAGTAACGGCCATATTGAAATAATATTTAGAAGTTTCTATGCTGTGTTTGTCAATTACGAGCATTACAATTATAGTTTGACAGCAGGATTTTTGATTGCGTAATTTCTCTGCACACACTGCTGCAAAAGTAGCTACACGTTCTCGGAGTAAATCATAATCGGCTATTTGTTTAGGAAAACTACGTGTTGTAGAAATACTTTTTTTCTGCTCCGTATCTGGTTCTAAATCCATGACTGATTTGCCTTCAAGTTCATATTTAAGTCGCATGCCTACAATACCTAATTCTTTTTTTATCCAAGCTTCGTGCTGTGGTAATGTAAAATCTAATGCAGTGTTTATTTTGCGAAGCTTCGCTTTTTTGGCAGTTTGGTAGCCAATGCCCCAAACATCTTCAATTTGGGTCCATTTGAGTGCTTTAAGTCGTTTTTCATTGGTATCTATAACGTAAGCTCCGCAAGTTCTATCCTGGAATTTTTTGGCTATTCTATTAGCTAGTTTAGCTAATACTTTCGTTTCAGCAAAGCCAACGCAAACTGGGATGCCTACCCATTTTTGAATCTTTTTCTTGATTTGGATTCCGTACTGCTGGTAGTTGCTAATTTGCATTCCGTCAAAATTCAGGAAAGCTTCATCAATGCTGTAAATTTCTACGTTAGGGGTGAAGTGGGCTAGAATCCCCATCACGCGATTGCTGAGATCGCCATAAAGAGGGTAATTCGAGGAAAATAATTTTACATTTTGCTCTCTAACTAAATCTTTGATTTGAAACGCAGGTGCTCCCATTGCGATTCCCGCAGCTTTTGCTTCATTGCTTCTAGAAATTACGCAACCGTCATTGTTTGATAATATGGCGACAGCTTTGCCGTTGTATTCCGGTTGGAAAACACGTTCACAGGAAGCATAAAAATTGTTACAATCGACTAAAGCATACATACTGCAAAATTACACAATACTCGATAATAGGTGATGGGCTGAATTGTTAATTTTAGGGATTGTTGATAAGTAGTTTTTAGAATTGGTTTTTGTTTGGGATGTTATATTGTTTATTTAGAGTTTAAAAGTATTGTTTTACCCTAAATAGGAACGGAGTTCTTGTCTATATTGGGAAGCACTTTTTCCCGTAAAATCTTTAAACGATTTATTAAAGTGGCCAAAATTATTGAAACCACTCTCAAAAGATATTTCAGAGATACTAACTTGTTTTTCGGCTAATAGTTTTGATGCGTGAACCAACCGATAATCATTAACGAATTTTGTAAATGTTTTATTGGTTATCTTTTTAAAATACCTACAGAAAGAAGGTACTGTCATTGCGACTAGTTGTGCTATTTCTTCAAGGGTTATGTTTTCTTGAAAATGATCTTTTACATAATTATACACGACGTTCATTCGGTCGTTGTCTTGCATTTGCATTTCCATGGAATGACCTTCTGCGTTTAAGATCGTACTGTCTTTAGATAATTCTAATTCGTTTAAAATAGACAACATGCTCAATAGGCGTTCTAGTTGTGTTTGCTCACTTAATGCTTCAATTCGTTTTCCTAGTATTTTTTTAGTTTCTCCTGTGAATGAAATTCCTTGTTTGGCTTGACTGAACAGGTTTTTAATATTGTTCATCTCTGATAAGTCAAAAAAAGTATTTCCTAAAAAGTCTGGTTTCATTTGTATCACGGTTTCTTTTTTGTTTCCAGTAGCTTCATCGGTAAATCCACAATGCGGTAAATTGCTACCTATAAGTATTAAATCACCATCATTATAATAGGAGACATGACTACCTACTTGTCGCTTGCCTGAACCTCCATTAATGTAAACTAATTCTATTTCAGGATGGTAATGCCAATGTTTTGTGTGTGCGTTAGTTTTCTCTTCATGATTAGAGATAGAAAATGAGCTTCCAAATGAGGGAATTATGATTTCTAAGTTGGGTACTAAAGGTCTCATATTCTAAGTTGTTTTTTATTTATGCAAATTTAATGTTTATTGCGAATTTATCACGTTTTTTAACCTTTATCGATTTCGTAAAAGGTAAAATAACGTATAATCATGAAAACTCTGCATTATATTCAATGAAATTGATGCCGTAGATTTGTAATAGTTAAAAGGATTATAAATCTAAAAACTCAAATTATGAAAAAGATTTTAAAATTTAGTTTGGTATTAGTAGCGCTGTTAGCAGCTTTGAACGTAAGTGCATTAGAAAATGAGTTTTCTTTAGATGTAAAAAAAGGACAGGGAAAAACAGTTAATTTTGCTCTTTATGAAGCAAATAAAGTGGTGTTGTCTATTTATGATTTAGACCATAAATTGATTCATAAGGAAAATGTGATTTCAACGGGAAGTATTAATAGAACTTATGATTTAAAAGCATTGCCAGAGGGTACTTACTTTTTATTTGCAGAATCAGATGCGAAAATTGCTAAATATGAAATTTCGGTTGTTGGAGAAACAGCAGTTCTTGCTGCAAAACCAGTTACAGAAGTTTATAAACCAGTTTTAATTAATAAAGAAGGTGTTGTTTGTTTTAGTATTTCTAATGCGAGTAAAGCTCCTGTAAGTGTTGAGATTTATAACGAATCTGAGGATTTAGTGTATTCAAGTTCTTTTGTAGACAAGCAAAATATTCAACAATATTATGATATTAAAAGTTTGCCTTTTGAGAACTATACATTCATCATGAGTTACGATAATGATAAGGTTTTTGAAAAAACGGTTTCGGCTAAATAATCAATTATAAGTAACTAAAAACAGCTCTATTCAATAGAGCTGTTTTTTTATATAACATTTTGTAAAATAATACTATTACATATTAATTGCAGCCATCTATACCGCAGCTATCACCTTCTCCAGTATTTAGGACCGTTAATTTTGGTCCAAAGTCACCTTCTTCCCATACTTTTTCTAATGTTTTTACAAAAGTCTCTACGTGTTGTGCGCCTGATACGGCGTATTTATTATCGAATACAAAAAATGGAACACCTTGCACACCTATTTTTTGTGCCATTTCAATGTCGGCATGGACCTCTTTTGCGTAAGCATCAGATTCTAGTACAGCGTCAATTTCATCAGCTTTTAAACCAACTTCAAGACCAAGGGCTTTTAATGTAGCGGTATCGTTTACGTTTTTACCATCAGTGAGATAAGCTTTAAACAATAATTCTTCCATATCGTTAGATAAATTATTCTTTTTAGCTAGGTGCAATAAACGGTGTGCATTAAATGAGTTGGCCATTATCGCTTTGTCAAAATGAAAGTCTAGACCAGCATTTTTAGCATTTTGAGTCATACTGTCCATCATTTCCTGCGCCCAGTTAACATCTTTCCTGTATTTTTCAGCTAAATGTTCTGCCATGTTATCATCATCAGAGGCAACGAAATTTGAATCTAATTGAAAACTTTTCCATTCAATTTCTACTTGATCTTTGTGATTGAATTCGGCAAGTGCTCCTTCAATTCTTCTTTTTCCTATATAGCAATAAGGACACATAATGTCCGACCAGATTTGTATTTTAAGTGTATTTTCCATCTTCATGTAGTTTTAATTAATTACTTCAAAAATTTGTATATACAAATGTATTCAAAATAATTTAAACCAAAAATACCTTTAAGTTTTTATTGGCATACGCCAAATGAAGTGTGGATTAGGCTAAGACTTAGAAAAGTAAGCTTTTATAAATTTGTGCTGTTCAGTAGGAGTCATTTTATCGGTGTTTTTGATTTCTACTTTTACTTTTAAAAAATGCTCGTCTTCACTTAATACATCAAATAATTCCACTTTTGCATTAGTCGGACCAAAGAGTATGATTTTATTATAGCTCCTTATCTCATTTGCTATTTGGTTGTAATAAGTAAATAACAGCTTTTTTTTTGTCGCCATCATTGCCTCGAATGTTGTTGCGCTATTTATTTTTTCTTCGGCATCTGATTCAACGGTTATTATTTCGAAAGGATTAGTCGTAAATTCCATTAGATAAGCCATAGAATGATCCATCCATATTCCTAGTTTTCTTGAAGTTTTCATTTTGTGTTTTTTAGTAATAGAGCTTAAAGATCAGTATTTTACGAATGTTTTTTAGATAATAAAAGTTGATTTAAGGTTTTGTGAAGACGGATGGTTAGAATTGATCGATGAATGATCTTAAACAAAAAACCCATCAAATAGTTTGATGGGTTTTATGTAATATAAGTTTTAATCTTTTTTAGGAAAGTAAATCCATTACTAAGGATGGAAACAAACCTAAAGCAATGTTTAAAACGATAGCAATTACTGCAACGGCATAAATAACTGCTGGCGTTGCTGTTCTAGTCTCGTTAGGCTCTTTAGTATACATGGCTACAATTAGTTTGAAGTAGTACCCAACACTGATGATTGAGTTGATTACAGCTACTATTACGAGTGTTAAATAACCTGCTTGTATTGTTTGTGTAAATAAGAATAATTTTGCAAAGAATCCTGAGAAAATAGGAATGCCTGCCATAGATAATAATGCTGCTGTAAGTATAGCAGCTAATAGCGGGTTTGTTTTTCCTAATCCATGGAAATTGGTCATGTCTTCATTTTCGTTATTCTTACATACATATAAAATAACACTGAAGGCTGCAATACCTGCTAGAGCATAAGCAGATGTGTAATATAATAAAGTTCCTGCTGAATTTGCAGTACTTAATAAAGTCATTAACATGAATCCAGCGTGTGAAATCCCTGAGTAGGCAAGCATGCGTTTTACATTTACTTGGCGCAAAGCCATTATGTTTCCTACTGTCATAGAAGCCATAGAAACGATTACAATTACTAATTGAAACCCTTCAGATAAATCAGCGTTCATGATAGTAACTAGTTTGTATAATGTTGCAATTGCAGTAACTTTTGCTAATGTACTCATTAAGGCCGTAGTCAATGCAGGCGAACCTTCATAAACATCTGGTGCCCAAAAATGGAATGGTACAGCAGCGATTTTAAATAACATTCCAATGAATATTAATACAATTCCTATTGGAAACCAAATTGGTAATTCGGCTGAGCGTGATAATTCACTGATTTCAAGAACATCAAAACTTCCCATTGCTCCATATATTAAGCAAATTCCAAAAAGGATAATTCCAGAGGCAAATGACCCCATAAGGAAATACTTTAATCCTGCTTCGTTACTTTTTATACTTAAACGGTTGCTTGACGCCAAAACGTAAAGTGCGATAGATAAAACCTCAATCCCTAAAAAGAACATGGCTAAGTTTCCAAAAGAAACCATCGCTACAGCTCCTGCAAGTAGAAAGATTTTGATGGCAATAAAGTCGGATATTTTAGATTGAATATTTTGATAAAATTTATGACCAAGAGTTACTAAAAAAATAGTCAAGATGATAAATAACCCAGAGAAAGCAGCCGAAAACTTGCTCACAACAATCATGTTGTTGTAATACGCTTGCGGTGAATTAAATTCAGTTATATCAAGTCCAAGTATTGCCAGTAAACCAATTACAGTTACTGGAATAATCGCTTTTCTTAAGTCGAAGATTTCAAATAAAAGGCATAAAACACCTAATCCTATTATAGCTATTAATGTATTCATTTTTTTTATTTGACTAGTTAATTCTATTAATTTGAGTAATGATATTTTCTAAACTTGGTGTAATCAAGTCGGTAATAGGTTTTGGATACATCCCAAAAAAGAATAATACTGCAACGATAATCACTAAGGTTGCTCCTTCATTGAAAGTAACATCAGCGAATGGTTTTGCATTTGTTTCACCTAGCATCACGTGTTGGTACATTTTCAACATATAGTAAGCTCCTAGGATGATTGTTGTTCCTCCTAATAAGGCAAACCAAATGTTTATTTGAGAAAGGCTATATAAAACCGTGAATTCTCCAACAAAGTTAAAAGTAGTTGGCAATGCTACAGAAGCTAATACTAATATCATAAATAGAGAAGCAAATTTAATTGCTTGTGAACGTATTCCGCCCATTTCTGCAATTACTCTCGTTTCATATCTTCTATAAATAATTTCTGCAATAAAGAACAATCCAACAACTACAAATCCGTGCGCAATCATTTGTAGAACAGCGCCTCTTAAGCCATCAATTGTCAATGTATATGTTCCAGCGGCAATTAACCCAACGTGAGCTAATGAAGAATACGCTAATAATTTTTTCAAGTCCTTTTGTCTCAATGCAACGATAGATCCGTAGATAACACCTGCAATCCCTAAGGCAATAAAAATATCCATATATTCTTTTGCTGCTAGTGGAGCAATAGGCAACTGCCAACGAATGATACTGTATAATCCCATTTTCAACATAATTCCAGACAGTAGCATTGTTCCTACTGTAGGTGATTTTTGGTAAACGTTTGCTTGCCAAGTATGGAAAGGGATAATTGGAATTTTAATTGCGTATGCTAAGAAAAAGGCTAAGAATATCCACAGCTGTTCTGTTGCTGATAAGTCTAATTTATATAAATCTTGAATCAAGAAGCTTCCTGCTTTTTGGTACAAATAAATAAATGCAACAAGCATAAATAAGGAGCCTGCTAAAGTGAAGATAAAGAATTTTATAACTGCTTTTTTACGTTCTTCTAGGTCTCCATTACCCCAAATTAAAGCGATAAAGTAGATTGGGATTAATGCCAATTCCCAGAATATGTAGTATAAAAGTCCATCTGCAGCTAAGAAAGTACCGCACATTGCAAAAGCCATAAATAGGATCAAAGCATAAAAAGCTTTGGCATTTTTATAATCATTTGTAAATGAAGAATAAATAATGACTGGAGTCAATGCTGTTGTCAATAATAGCATAGCAATTGCTAAACCATCTGCTTGTAAAGCAAACGAAATATTAGGTTGATTAATCCATTGGCTTATAAAGCTAATGTCTTGATTAAGGTTGAAATGATTTAACAATACAATAGAACATCCTAAAGATGCAACACTGAAGAGCAATGCTACTTTTGAAGCTAATTTATCACCAGCTAAATAAGTTGCAAATGCGCCAACTAAAAGTATAATTAATATTAGAGATACATTCATGGTATAAAATTATTGAGCTAAAAATAAATAAGTTATTATGGCGCAAAGACCAATTACAAAAGCAAACAGGTAAAACCCAATACTACCACTTTGTAATTTTTTTCCTTGGTAACCTAATTCATTGGTTACTTTTTCTAAACCAAAAAACACGGAAGATAAAGTAGTTTCTACATAATCTCTGAAGAATTTTGATAACCCATTAATAGAGTTTACAAATACTACATTGTAAATTTCGTCTACGTAATATTTATTGTAAAGTACTTTAGAGAATCCTGTTATTTCAGCATCTTCTGCAGGAACTTGATTCTGTTTAATGTATTTGGCGTAAGCAACCCCTATTCCTACAAATCCTGCGATAACAGCAATCGCCATTAAAGAATATTCTGTAGTTCCAAAATGGTGTGCTTCGTGTTCTGCTTTCGAAAATAAAGGAGATAAATACCCATTTAACCAGCTATTTGTTGGTAAACTAATTAAACCACCTACTGTTGCTAAAATTGCTAAAACAATTAATGGGAAGGTAATCAAGGCTGGACTTTCATGCAAATGACTTTTTTGTTCAGCAGTACCTCTAAATTCTTTGAAGAAGGTAAGGTATAATAAACGGAACATGTAAAAAGCAGTTAACAATGAAGCTAATGAGGCTATAAACCATAATACTTTGTTGTGCTCAAATGCTACCATTAATATTTCATCTTTAGAGAAAAACCCTGAAAAAGGAGGGATCCCTGATATCGCTAATGAAGAAAGTAAGAAAGCAACAAAGGTTATTCCCATTACTTTTTTCAAACCACCCATTTTACGCATGTCCTGTTCTCCGTGTAGTGCGTGAATAACTGATCCTGATCCTAAGAACAAACAAGCTTTAAAGAAAGCATGTGTAATTACATGAAAAACGGCTACTTCATAAGCACCTAGACCCAATGCTAAAAACATTAATCCTAATTGCGAAACAGTAGAGTAGGCCAGTACTTTTTTAATGTCAGTTTGAACCAAGGCAATTGTTGCGGCTACAAGTGAAGTAACAGCACCCACAATAGCAATAATATTTTGAACGTCTGGAGCTAAATCAAAAACAAAATTTAATCTAGTAATCATAAAAATACCTGCAGTTACCATTGTCGCAGCATGTATTAATGCTGATACTGGTGTAGGTCCTGCCATTGCATCCGGTAACCATGTGTACAACGGAATCTGTGCTGATTTACCACAGGCTCCTATAAATAAACAGAAAGCCGCAAGTGATAGTAAACTAATGTCTAAGTTAGCTGATCCTGCGATTGCTGTTTTTAATGTTGCGTAATCTAAAGTAGAGAACATAGAACCCAAGATGAAAATCCCGATTAACAATCCTAAATCCCCAATACGGTTCATGATAAAAGCTTTTTTAGCCGCATCATTAAAATCTTGGTTTTTATGCCAAAACCCAATAAGTAAGTAAGAGCAAAGTCCAACACCTTCCCAACCAATGAACAATACTAATAAGTTACTACCTATTACAAGCGTTACCATAAAAAAGATAAACAAGTTGAGGTAAGCAAAAAACTTAGCCATATTCTCGTCATCATGCATGTAGCTAATCGAGTAGATATGAATTAAAGAACCAATTCCAGTTACAAAAAGCAACCAAAGAATTGATAATTGATCTAATAGAAATCCAAAGTCGACCTTGAAATTACTAATTTGTATCCAATCAAATAACTGAATTTGGATGGGCTCTTTAGAAGTAGATATTTGTCCAAAAAAGTATAAAGTAACAGCAAAGGAAACCACAACAGTAAGTGTTCCAATAACTCCTGAAGCTGTCTTTCCGATACTTTTTCCAAAGAAGATATTAAATAGAAACCCTAAAAAAGGAGCTAATAATAAGAGTAAAGCTAAATTCGTATTCATTATAGTTTATCCTTTTAAGTTTTTTAAATTATTGATATCAATCGAACCTAAGTTTCTAAATATCGAAACGAGTATTGCAAGACCTACAGCAACCTCGGCGGCGGCAACAGCCATGGAGAAAAACACAAAAACTTGTCCTTGTGCATCTTGATGGTATGTTGAGAAAGCCACAAATAAAAGATTGACTGCATTCAACATGATCTCGATTGACATAAATACGATGATAGCATTTCGTCTGTATAGCACTCCAAAAACTCCAATACAAAAAAGTATTACAGATAGGAAAATGTAGTTCTCGATGCCTATTTCATTTAAAATATTATTCATTTTATTTCTCTGTTTTTTCTTTTTTAGACAATAGAACAGTTCCAATCATTGCAACTAATAATAATATAGAAGCAAATTCAAACGGAACCATATATTCATTCAGTAGTACCTTTCCTAAAACTTTGATTGATTGGTAATCCTCACCTGTAGTGATATATTCTCCTACGATAGGTTTTGAATTAATGAATACCAATATCAAAACTACACAAATTAATCCAAAAGAAACAATCGCTCCTAAACGGGTAATTCTAGGTTTATGTACCTCGTTCTCTTTATTTAAATTCATTAACATGATGGTAAATAAGAACAAAATCATAATCGCTCCCGAGTATACTATCACATGCACAAGCGCTAAAAATTGCGCATTTAATAACAAATAATGTCCTGCAATCGAGAAAAAACAAATCACTAGCCATAAAGCACTGTGTATTGGATTTCTACTAAAAATAGCTAAAAATGCCGTTGCTAATGTAATAGCAGCTAAAACTGAAAATATAATAAGTACTGTAGACATTAGTTCGCGTTTTTAAGTTGTGCATTTTTCATTGCGATATCCAAAGGCATTACCAACCTGTCTTTTCCAAAAATAAAATCTTCTCTTTCATAACTAGAAGGAACCAATACTTTTGACGTTGTCAAGTAAACTGCATCTTTAGGACAAGCTTCTTCACACAATCCGCAAAAAATACAACGCAACATATTAATTTCATATATAGAAGCATATTTCTCTTCTCTATAAAGGTGTTTCTCATCAGGTTTGCGTTCTTCAGCTTTCATAGTAATCGCTTCAGCAGGGCAAGACAAAGCACAAAGTCCACAAGCCGTGCAGTTTTCTCTACCTTGCTCATCACGTTTTAACTGGTGTTGGCCACGATAAACCGGACTCATTTCACGAACCTGTTCTGGGTACTGAATCGTTACTTTTCTACTAAATAAATGTTTTATTGTAATCATCAAACCCTTGACAATTGCAATAAGATACATGCGCTCCCAAAAAGTCATCTCTTTATTAGAGACTAATTTTTTTCTTCCCGATAAGGATATGGTTTCTATTGACATTTTTTTATTTTTATTTGAAGCTTATTCCTGCTATCCGTTACAATCTTTTAGTTTTTAAAGAAAAAACTAAAAGGATTTTCACTGCTATCAGGGCTAGTACGTTTTTAACTATTGATTAAACTATTTTTTATAAGATTAAAGTCCTAAGTAAACAGCTATTTCAGCTCTCAAAATTACAATTCCAGTAATGATAATATTGATAATTGATAACGGAATCAAAATACGCCATCCCAAGTGCATTAATTGATCATATCTAAATCTTGGAATAGTCCATCTTACCCACATGTAGAAAAATATAAATCCACATATTTTAGCAAATAAAACTGCAATCCCAATTACATTAGCAATGTTTACGCCCCAGTTTTCTACAGCCCAAGCCATTCCAGGATAGTTATAACCACCAAAGAATAATACAGCAAGAATTGTTGATGATATAAACATATTTGCATATTCAGCAAATAAGTAAAAACCCATTTTCATCGAAGAATATTCTGTATGATATCCTCCAATAAGTTCGGTTTCACATTCCGCTAAATCAAATGGTGTTCTGTTTGTTTCTGCAAAAGCACAAATCAAGAAAATTAAGAAGGAAAGCGGTTGGTAAAAAACATTCCAATGCATTCCCGGTTGTTGTGCTGATATTTCTCTTAAACTTAAAGTACCCGTCATCATTAACAAAGCAATTAATGACAATCCCATTGCTACCTCATAAGATACCATTTGTGATGCGGCACGAATAGCACCTATCAAAGAAAATTTATTATTAGAAGCCCATCCACCAATCATGATACCGTAAACTCCTATCGAGATAACTCCTATAACGTATAACAAAGCCACATCGATATCGGTAGCTTGTAGTATGATGTCTCTTCCAAAAAGGTGAAAATGATCTCCCCAAGGAATAACTGCACTGGTCATTAAAGCCGTACTCATGGCTACTGCTGGTCCTACGAAAAATAAAAATCGGTTAGGAGTGTCTGGTTCGAATTCCTCTTTCGAGAATAATTTTAAACCATCTGCAAGCGGTTGTAGTATTCCACCTTTACCTGCTCTGTTAGGACCTATACGGTCTTGTAACCAAGCAGCAACTTTACGCTCAGCAAGCGTAGAGTACATGGCCATTACCATCGTAATTGCAAAAACAACTAAGATGATGATACTTTTTTCGATTATAATTGTACTATCCATGGTCTAAAGATTACCTTTTTTAAAAACTTCTTCTTGCTCTTCATCCAATGGGATAGCCGGCATGCTTATTTTTTTACGGTCTTGCTCTCTACCTTTAAGAATTCCTTCTTCGGTTGCAATATGTACAGTATCTAATTTTTGTGTGTAGTTGTTTTGATTGATAACCGAATCTTTATCAAATTCTCTTGGTCCTTCAATAACCCAGTCAGCTGGGTCTTTGTGGTCAAAACGACATTCGTTACAAATGAACTCTTCTACTTCGTGATAGACATCTTTGCGACCTGTAACTCTTTGAATTTCGTCTCCAAACATCCATACTGTTGTTTTACCGCAACATCCTGGAGTAGTACATTCTCTATGTGCATTGTACGGTTTGTTGAACCAAACTCTTGATTTAAAACGGAAGGTTTTATCAGTTAATGCTCCTACTGGACATACGTCAATCATATTTCCTGAAAACTCATTGTCTACCGCTTTAGAAATACAAGTAGAAATATTAGAATGATCTCCTCTATCCATTACTCCGTGTACGCGCTCATCAGTTAATTGATCAGCAACCATTACACAGCGGTAACATAAAATACAACGGTTCATGTGCAATTGAATATTTGGACCTATATTTTCGGGTTCAAATGTTCGTTTTTCTTCAATAAAACGTGTTTTGGATTTTCCGTGTTCAAAACTTAAATCTTGCAAGTCACATTCTCCTGCTTGGTCACAAACCGGGCAGTCTAATGGGTGATTGATTAATAAAAATTCAGTTACAGATTGTCTTGCTTCTCTTACTCTTTCAGAAGATTTGCTATTCACTTCCATACCGTCCATGCATCCTGTTACACAAGAAGCCATTAATTTTGGCATTGGTCTAGGATCAGCCTCACTACCTTTAGCTACTTCAACAAGGCAACAACGACATTTACCACCACTACCTTTTAATTTAGAGTAATAACACATTGCTGGTGGAACTGATTCACCACCTATCATACGTGCTGCTTGCAGGATAGTTGTTCCTGGTTCTACTTCTATGCTTTGACCGTCTATTGTTACTTTCATTTATCTTTTTGTTTAAATGCTTGTTGCTTATCGTCTAATTTATTAGAACTGTTCGATAAAACTTTAAACATTGAACTTTAAACTATATTAAACTGTTTGTTTTGTTACTAAGTGCTTTACGTTTGCAAATGGTTCTTCAACAAAGTGATTTCTGTTTTTTATTTTTTCGGGGAAACGAACATGGTACTCAAATTCATCTCTAAAGTGACGAATAGCTGCTGCTACTGGCCATGAAGCCGCATCTCCAAGTGGGCAAATCGTGTTTCCTTCAATTTTACTTTGAATACTCCAAAGTAAATCAATGTCTTCTTCACGACCTTGACCGTTTTCAATACGCCACAATACTTTTTCTAACCAGCCTGTTCCCTCACGACATGGTGAGCATTGTCCACAACTTTCATGGTGGTAAAAACGGGAGAAATTCCATGTATTTCTAACAATACACGAAGTGTCATTGTAAACGATGAATCCTCCAGATCCTAACATAGATCCAGTTGCAAATCCACCATCACTTAAAGATTCATAAGTCATTAAACGATCTTCACCATTTGCTGTTTTGTAAATCAAATCCGCAGGTAAAATAGGTACAGATGAACCTCCAGGTACTAAAGCTTTCAAAGGTCTGTCAGAACTCATTCCGCCAAGATACTCGTCAGAATTCATGAATTCGTATACAGATAATCCCAATTCAATTTCGTATACACCGGGATTTTTAACATGGCCTGAAGCCGAAATTAATTTGGTTCCTGTAGATCTTCCAATTCCTATTTTGGCATAGTCATCACCTGAATTGTTTACAATCCAAGGCACCGAAGCGATAGTTTCAACATTATTTACCACAGTTGGGTTAGCCCACAATCCAGATACTGCTGGAAATGGTGGCTTAATACGAGGGTTTCCTCTTTTTCCTTCTAATGATTCAATCAATGCAGTCTCTTCACCACAAATGTAAGCACCAGCACCACAGTGAACATAAAGTTCTAAGTCGTAACCTGTACCTAATATATTTTTTCCTAACCAACCAGCAGCTTTCGCTTCGGCAATGGCTCTTTCTAATATTTTATAAACCCACATGTACTCTCCACGAATGTAGATGTACGATAGGTTAGCACCCAATGCAAAACTGGAAGTAATCATTCCTTCGATCAATAAATGAGGAATAAATTCCATCAAATAACGGTCTTTGAAAGTTCCAGGTTCAGACTCATCGGCATTACAAACTAAATGTCTTGGTTTTCCTGATTTTTTATCAATAAAACTCCATTTCATTCCAGCAGGGAAACCAGCACCACCACGACCGCGAAGTCCTGATTTTTTTACTTCTTCAACAACTTCGTCAGGAGTCATTATTTTCATTGCTTTTACTACAGAATCGTATCCACCTTCTTTACGATATACTTCGTAAGATCTTATTCCGGGTACGTTTATTTTGTCTAATAATATTTTTTTTGACATATTATATTAAATGTTTGTCTAAAAATGTTTTTAATTTTAAAATGTAAGGATTCTCTAAATCCCTAATATCCCATAAATCTTCGTCTTGAAAATCTCTATTTCTGTCCGAACAGTTATCTTTCTGATTCAAACATTCTAAATAACTATATATTTTAGATTTTTTGGCTGGAATAGTTAATGTATTGTCTTTTGATAAACAATTTTCAAAATCATTCCAACATTCAAAAATCTGAGAATGTTTTTTATTAATTACATTTTCTAATAAATTTTCTATTGTACCTGTATCTTGATGATTGGGCAATACAAAAATATCATATTTTGTCCAATTCCAGGCTGTCATTAAATCTTTTACAAATTTAATTGTCGCTTCAAAACCTGGTTTTTCTATTACTTTGTCATCATCTGCATCTAAAAAAATCAAAGACGTAAATTCTGATAAAATCTCTGTTATTTGTGGTTTTTGAATTTTTAATTTATTCCAAGAACCTAAATTGTGTATCGGTTTGTTGTCGTTTAATTCTTTATCCGAAATGGCAATGTCGTAATGAACTTTTAAAAAATCTCTCAAAAACCGCTGATCGGAAACACCTTCGCAAAATATTCTAATAGGTAAATCCATTAGCGTTCTTCGGTATTTGATTCAACCATATACTCAATATATTCTTCCTTTAAACAGATTGCTTTAATGCTTTTGTCTTTGTTTTCTTGTAAACGAATCAATCTAATGTCCCTTTCGTTTAATTCTTTTGATGCTTCCGAATAAGCTTCAATACATTCTTGCGAATGTGTCGTTGCAAATAATTGAACATCCAACTCTTTGCAAACCTTCATTATATTTACCCAGAAATCTTTCATTTTAGAATGATGAATTCCGATTTCAAATTCATCAATCAAGATTCTTTTTCCTTTTAAGGATAATGCTTTTAACACGATGTAAAATATTCTTTTGAAACCGTCACCAAGAAAATTCAAAGGAACAAATTCGTCTTTGTCTTCAAAACTGATTAAAAACACTGATTTTAAATCATTGTAATTCTCTCTCAATTCAATATCAACAATATTTGAATTAACTACTTTTAAAACATCAATTAAAATTTTTTTCTCTCTTTTCGTTTTTAAATTTTCATATATCCCTCTTGATTCTTCTTCTAAGGGCGTGTCGTTAAAACTTATTAATGGAAAATTTAATATATTTTCATCGTAATCATAAATGGAGAAAAAATGCCCCTTCCTATTAGCAGAAATAAACACACCATATTTTGCATATTCAGATAATGAAAAATTAAAACCTTTTATATTGTACGAATCTTTTATATCTTCTTTTTCAGACTTTAAACCTACTTTGTTTTCTGTGGGTTTAACATTGTTATAATCTGGAAGATTTTTAGGTCTAGTTAAAAAAGAGGCTAATTCGAAATCATCAATAATTGAAATTTCTGTAAATTGATTTTTTCTATCAAAAATTTTGACTTTATTTTCAAATTTGCCAAAAACATATTCTTTAAAATAATTTTCTTTTGGATATACTGTTTCAGTTGTTAATATACCATTAATTTCTCTTGTGATTTTTTCAATTTGAAATTTCAATCCTCTTTTTGTTAATGCTAAATAAAAATTATTCAATAATTGTTGACTATCTTCATCAAACAACAACGCCTCCAACAAACAGGTTTTACCAACATTATTATCACCAACAATCAAATTAAATTGTCCAATATCATTTACCTCAAGAGAGTCAAACTTCTTAAAATTTTCGATTTTGAAATATGTTAAATGATTGTTTTTCACTTTTATTTATCGTGTAATATTATTTTATCATCTCTACAATCAGTGATTAATTGATCAATTTTATCTTCAGTAAGGTTTTCTTTGTAAAAATCACCCAACTGTAACATTGGTGCATATCCACAAGCTCCTAAACATTCTACTCCGCGAACTTCAAAAAGTCCATCTGCAGTTGTTTCGCCTATTTTAACGCCAAGTTTTTCACAAGTGTAATCCATTAAATCTTCGGTACCTTTTAAGCAACATGGTGAAGTTTGACAAAACTCAAACATGTATTTCCCAATAGGTCTTTGATTAAACATGGTATAAAAAGAAACTACTTCATATACTTCAACAGGTAAAATATGTAAAATCTCAGCTACTTTGTCCATTAATTCAAAACTCAACCAATTCTCGTGGGCATCTTGAACTTCATGCAATACAGGAAGTAAAGCCGATTTTCTTTTGTCTTCTGGGTAATGACTGATTAATTCATTGATGCGAGTCATCAATGCTTCAGTCATGTTTATTTCTTGTTTGTAATGTGTACGTTCCATAATTTTTATGCGTCTAATTCTCCAGCAATTACATTTAAACTTGATAAAATAACAATCGCATCAGATAATAATGCGCCTTTTATCATTTCTGGGTAAGCTTGGTAATATATAAAGCAAGGTCTTCTAAAGTGAAGTCTATACGGGGTACGACTTCCATCAGTAACTAAGTAAAAACCTAATTCTCCGTTTCCACCTTCTACAGGATGGTATATCTCTGCAACAGGTACAGGAACTTCTCCCATAACAATTTTGAAATGGTAGATTAACGATTCCATATTGGTGTAAACATCCTCTTTTGGAGGTAAGTAATAATCAGGAACATCAGCGTGAAATTCATTTCCTTCAGGCATTTTAGCTAATGCTTGACGAATGATGCTTAGGCTTTCCCAAACTTCAGCATTACGAACGCAAAAACGGTCGTAAGTGTCTCCAGATTTTCCAACAGGAACTATAAAATCAAAATCTTCGTAAGAACTGTATGGTTGTGCAACACGAACATCATAGTCAACTCCTGCAGCACGCAAGTTAGGACCTGTGAAACCGTAAGACATTGCTTTTTCGGCAGTTATTGCGCCTACATTTACTGTTCTGTCAATAAAAATTCTATTTCTTTCGAATAAGTTTTCAAATTCTTTCCAAGCAGCTGGGAAATCTTGTAAAAACACATCTAATTTTCTAAATGCTTCTGGAGACCAGTCTCTTTCAAAACCACCAATTCTTCCCATATTAGTGGTTAAACGAGCACCACAAATTTCTTCGTAGATTTCGTATACCTTTTCTCTAAATTGGAAAACGTATAAAAACCCTGTGTAAGCTCCAGTATCAACACCTAAGATTGAATTACAAATAATATGATCTGTAATTCTCGCTAACTCCATGACAATAACTCTTAAATACTGAGCACGTTTAGGTACTTCTATATTTAATAATTTCTCTAAAGTCATCCACCATCCCATATTGTTAATAGGAGAGGAGCAGTAGTTCATACGGTCAGTAAGCGGTGTGATTTGGTAGAAAGGGCGGTTTTCAGCGATTTTTTCAAAAGCGCGATGAATGTAACCAATGGTTGGTTCAGCCTCTAAAATGCGTTCCCCATCCATCAACAAGATATTTTGAAAAATACCATGGGTAGCTGGGTGAGTAGGACCTAAATTCAAGATTGAAAGCTCGCTTCCATCTTCATTTAGCTTCTCTTTCATTATTTTAGCATAGCGATGCTCTGGTGGTAATAATAGTTCTGACATTTATAGAATGTGAAAAATTATATATTCTGTTTTTAGCAATTGTCTATTGTTCTTCCAAAGAATCGGTCGTCTTTATCAGTACGTCCGCCATCTTCAAGAGGAAACTCCTTTCGCATAGGAAAAGAAATCATTTCGTCCATATTTAAAATACGTTTTAACTGTGGATGACCAATGAAGTTTACACCGTAAAAATCATAAGTTTCTCTTTCCATCCAGTTGGAACTTAAAAATATGTTAGATATTGTTTTTATCTCAGGTGTAGTACCATTGATGAATGCTTTTATTTTAATACGCTTGTTGTCATACCAGTTGTGTAGGTGATAAACAATCGCAAATTGTCTGTTTACTTCATTTTCTGGATAGTGTACGCCACATAAATCAGTTAGAAAATGAAAGCGTAAACTAGGGTCGTTTTTCAAAAATAAAATAACTGCAGTATTAATATCTGCATTTATTTCTAGAGAAAAAATATCCCTATCTTGGTGAAAATTAAAAACATTTGAATCAAATGTAGCTATTAATTTTTCTTGAATGTCGGTGTTTTCTACTGCCATCTCAATTATTTGATATTATAGGAAGCTAGTAACTCTTGGTACTCAGGAGAACTTCTTCTTCGTACAGATTCCGTTTTTACTAATTCTTGTAATTTCATTACTCCGTCAACAATTTGTTCAGGTCTTGGAGGACATCCAGGAACATAAACATCTACTGGAATAACTTTGTCTATACCCTGAAGTACAGAGTAAGTATCGAATATTCCACCTGATGAAGCACAAGCTCCTACTGCAATTACCCAGCGTGGCTCAGACATTTGTTCGTAAACTTGACGTAAAATAGGTGCCATTTTTTTAGAAATAGTTCCCATAACCATTAACATATCTGCTTGACGAGGAGAGAAACTCACTCGCTCAGAGCCAAATCGTGCTAAATCGTAATGAGAAGCCATTGTAGCCATAAATTCAATTCCGCAACAAGAAGTTGCAAATGGCAAAGGCCATAATGAATTAGCTCTTGCTAAACCTACTACATCATTAAGCTTTGTAGCGAAGAAACCCTCTCCAACAACGCCATCTGGTGCGGCAACCATATTTGTATTTGAATCACTCATTTTCTTTAATTTTGAATTGTAATTTTTAAACTTTGGCTTTAAGCCGAATCTAAAATTTAACCTATAAAGTATTTATTATTCCCATTCTAGTGCTTTCTTCTTGATGATGTAGAAAAACCCTACCAAAAGTAACATCATGAATATGACCATTTTTACCATTCCTTCCATTCCTAATTCCTTGAAATTAATAGCCCATGGGTAAAGGAAGATCACTTCAACATCAAATAAGACAAATAAGATGGCAACTAAGAAGTATTTTACTGAAAAGGGAATACGTGCATTACCTACAGATTCGATACCACATTCAAAGTTTTTATCTTTTGTTTCTGACTTTCTTTTTGGGCCTAGTTTTCCAGACACAAGGATAGTTCCTACAACAAATCCTACAGCGAGTAAACACTGCATTAAAATTGGGATGTAACTTAATTGATCAGATTGCATAATGAATGTTTTTTATACTAAAATAAGCAACAAAGATAGGTTTCAAGGATTTAAAACACAAGCCAAAACTTTAATTAAGTTGCACTGTGATTCTGGTAAACCACTAATTTTTAATGATTATAAATAGGTAAATGTTTTTTTGAATTTTGTTTGAGATTTTGAGTTTTAAGCAAAAAAAAACGTTCCGAAATAAATCGAAACGTTTAAACATTCGTAAACAAAAAAATATTTTGCTTAGATAACTGCTACTTTCGCAGCAACTTTTCCTTTTCTTCCTTCTTCTTCTTCATAGCTAACTCTGTCACCTTCACGTAATTCTTCCGCGTTGATTCCTGAAGCGTGAACAAAAATGTCTTTTCCTGTTTCTTCGTCTGTAATGAATCCGTAACCTTTTGATTCATTGAAAAATTTAACTGTACCTGTACGCATTGTAATAGTAATAATAATTTATAATAAGGCAAATGTAATATTTAATATCATACGAATGCCATTAATGTGTATTTTTTTATAAAAATAATTGATTTCCAGCGTTTTCGCTTAACTTTTTAAGTTTAAATCAATGTGGAGCTCTTTTAATTGTACTGGGTCAATACTTGATGGGGCATCAATCATTACGTCTCTTCCTGAGTTGTTTTTTGGAAAAGCAATAAAATCTCTTATGGTTTCTTGCCCACCTAAAATTGCAACTAAACGATCTAGTCCAAAAGCCAATCCTCCGTGTGGTGGAGCTCCAAATTGGAATGCATCCATCAAGAATCCAAATTGTGCTTTGGCTTCCTCATCAGTGAATCCTAAATGTTTAAACATCATTTTTTGAGTTTCTTTGTCGTGAATACGTATAGATCCTCCTCCAATTTCGTTTCCGTTCAAAACCATATCGTAAGCATTAGCTCTTACTTTTCCTGGATCAGTATCAAGTAAGTGCATGTCCTCTGGTTTAGGAGATGTAAACGGGTGGTGCATAGCATGGTAGCGACCACTTTCCTCGTCAAATTCTAATAATGGGAAGTCAACTACCCATAATGGAGCAAATTCAGCTGGGTTTCTTAATCCCAATCGCGTTGCTAACTCCATACGTAAAGCACTTAATTGTGCTCTAGTTTTATCTGCAGGTCCTGAAAGTACAAAGATCATGTCCCCTGGTTTTGCTCCCGTAGTTTTAGCCCAATTGCCTAAGTCTTCTTGGTCGTAAAATTTGTCAACAGATGATTTGAATGATCCATCCTCGTTGCATTTTGCATAAACCATTCCTGAAGCTCCTACTTGTGGGCGTTTTACCCATTCGATCAAAGCATCGATTTCTTTACGAGTGTAATTTCCTGCTCCTGGAACTGCAATTCCTACTACTAATTCAGCTGCGTTAAATACAGGGAATTCTTTGTGTTGTGCAAATTCGTTTAGTTCTCCAAATTCCATCCCAAAACGGATGTCTGGTTTGTCATTTCCGTAGGTTTTCATCGCGTAATCGTAAGTAATACGAGGAAATTTAGCTACGTCAATTCCTTTTATTTCTTTTAGCAAATGGCGTGTAAGTCCTTCAAAAATATTCAAAATATCTTCTTGCTCTACAAATGCCATTTCGCAATCGATTTGTGTAAATTCAGGTTGTCTGTCTGCACGTAAATCTTCATCACGGAAGCACTTTACGATTTGGAAATATTTGTCCATTCCACCTACCATCAACAATTGTTTGAACGTTTGTGGTGATTGGGGTAATGCGTAGAATTGTCCTGCATTCATTCGAGAAGGAACAACAAAATCTCTTGCTCCCTCGGGAGTAGATTTTATTAAGTAAGGTGTTTCTACTTCACAGAAATCTAAATCAGATAAATATTTACGAACCTCCATGGCTACTTTGTGACGGAAGAGTAAACTGTTTTTTACTGGATTACGTCTAATGTCTAGGTAGCGGTATTTCATTCGAATATCTTCTCCACCATCAGTTTCATCTTCGATAGTAAATGGCGGAGTCAAGGCTGCGTTTAAAATAGTTAGTTCAGTAACTAGAATTTCTATTTCTCCGGTAGCAATATTTTTGTTTTTAGCTTCACGCTCAATAACAGTCCCTTTCACTTGAATTACAAATTCGCGACCTAAAGTTTTTGCTTGTTCAAATACGTTTTTGTCAGTACGACCTTCGTCAAAAATTAATTGTGTAATACCATAGCGGTCTCTTAAATCAACCCAATTCATAAATCCTTTATCACGAGATTTTTGAACCCAACCTGCTAAGGTTACTTCAGTATTTATATGTGAGGCATTTAATTCGCCACAATTATGACTTCTATACATTATTAAAATATTTTAGATTGTTCCATCTTTTCGCAGATGAGCTTGGGTGCAAATTTAGGACTATTTATGAAGAATGGATTGTCTAATTTGTTTTTTTTAGGAAGAAACTCGTGGGGTTTTTAAATTTTCCAATGTTAAGCTTTTGTCCAATGTTACCAAATTGTTACCAAATAGTTTTTTAATTGTAAATACTTCGTTATATTTGATATCAATAACATTAAAAAACATTAAGCCATGAAAAAATATATAATGATCGCTGCAGTGCTTATTTCTGGAATGATATTCGCACAAAACAAAGAACCAAAGTTAGAAGCGCAAGGAAACTTAGTAAAAGTGACTTACCTACACGATAATGGACAAGTGCAACAACAAGGATTTTATGAAAACGGAAAGTTGCAAGGTAAATGGATTTCATTTGATGCAAATGGAAATAAAACAGCTGTAGCAGAATACAACAAAGGAGAAAAAGTAGGAAAATGGTTTTTCTGGAATAATGCAGCATTGACCGAAGTTGATTACTCAGATAATAGAGTTGCTGCGGTTAAAAACTGGAAACACGAATCAGGATTAGTAAATGTAGAATAAACTCTTTTTACTTTTAAAATATATAAAGACTTTCTTGAAATATCAAGAAAGTCTTTTTTTTGTTCTTTAGCAAAATAAGGAATTACTTGGCTAAGTAAAATGTTTTCTAGTTGCTTTATGCTAAAAAAGAGTACAACATGGTCTAATCCTAATTTTTAGTATATCAAATGCAGTAGAGCTGTAATAGTGGTTCTCGACTTATTTGGAACTTACAATTAGACTGTTTTGTAAATCAGAGTACTATTGATTTTAATAAAAAGAACATAATTGTCATTAAATAAATAGTAATTTTAATGTGGTTTATTGTTGGAATAATAGTTTAGCACATAAGAAAGCCTGTCTAAATCAATAGACAGGCTTTACTTTATAAATAATTTATGTAAAATTGAATATTAAACGTGGTTAGGATTAACCCCGTCTTCACTCAATTCTTTATGTACATAATCAGCAACCATTTCTGCGTCATAATCTAATTTTTCTCCTTTAGAGAACTTCTTGATTATTTTCTCCATGATTTCATAGATTACAGGCACAATGATTAAGGTTAAGAATAACGAACTTATTAATCCACCAATAATTACCCATGCCAATCCATTTTTCCATTCTGCTCCAGCACCAGAGGCTAATGCAATAGGAAACATACCAAAAACCATTGCAATTGTAGTCATCAAAATAGGGCGTAAACGAGCGTGATTTGCTTGAATCAATGCGGTTCTGATACTTTCACCTGCTGCTCTACGTTGATTGGTATAATCAACAAGCATGATGGCGTTTTTACACACCAGACCAATTAACATAATGATCCCTAATATGGTAAATATATTTAAAGTGTTGTTAGTCAACGCTAACGCTAATAATGCTCCAATAAACGAAAGCGGAATGGAGAACAATACCACAAACGGGTGAACAAAACTATCATAAAGACCTACCATTACTAGGTATACTAAAACAATTGCAGCCAATAAAGCAATACCAAGTGTACCAAAACCTTCACTTTGATTTTCTTGATCTCCACCCCAAATGTAATTTACACCAGTTGGTTTTTCTAATTTATCCAATTTTTCTTGCCATTGTGTTACAATCGTTCCAGAGGCAACCCCAACATTTTGACCTTGTACCGTTACCGATGCTGTTTTGTCTCTTCGTTCTAATTGACTAGGTCCTGATCCTTCAGTAATTGCAGCAAATTGAGATAACTTAATTTGTTGTCCTAGATTATTAATGAAAATTAAGTTGCTTACATCGTTAATGCTTTTTCTATCAAATGCATTGTATTTAATGTTGATGTCATACTCATATTCCCCAGCTCTAAATTTTCCATCTGTGTTCCCACTATAAGCAGTTTGCATTGTCATACCTACAGTTTGAAGCGTCAAACCTAAGGCTGCCATTTTATCACGATCTACTTGAACATTGATTTCTGGATTTCCGTCTTCAACAGTTAATTTAATCTCAGTTGTTCCTGGGATAGTTCTTAATTCGGCTTCAGCCAATTTAGCAAATTTCATTGCGCTTTCTACTGAAGGTCCTGTTACGATTAATCCTAAAGTCGCATTTTCTGCAGTTCCTAAAATACCTACGGGAACAGTTTTTACTTTAGCACCTACTAAAACTTTTTCTAGCTTGCGTTTAATTTTTGCTGCATAAACCGATGCTGCATCGCTACGTTCGCTTTGTTCAATCATTTTCACATCAATTTCTGCTTTGTAAGCCGTTGCTTGAGAAGCTCCAAAACCTTCAGATGTTTGTCCAACTGTTGTAATTTGACTGTGAACATATGCCTCTTTTTTCAAGAAGGCTTCTGCTTTTTGTGTCATGAAGTTCGTTTGTTCTATCGAAGCGTCTTTCGGCATTTCGATTTGAACTAAAAATTCCCCACTATCAGAAGCAGCAAAGAACTCTCCTCCAATGAAACCACCACCTAATAATCCTATTGTAGATCCAAAAAACAAAACTAATACAACAGCAATTGTCTTGAAATAATGGTCTAAACACCAGTTTAATAATCCTGAAATCCAGTTTGTGAAACGTGTTAAGTAGCTTTCGAAACCTAAAATAACTCTTCCAAAAAGGTTTTTACCTTCAATATGTTCTAGTTTTCCAAAACGTGAAGACAACCACGGAATAATGGTAAACGAAGCTAGAAGTGAGAATAATGTCGAGATAATTACTGTTACACAAAATTGTGTAATAATATTAGATACTAATCCTGAACTCATTGCTATAGGTAAAAATACCACCACAATTACTAAGGTAATCGATGTTACTGTTCCACCAATTTCGGCAGTACCTTCATAAGCTGCACGTACACGGTTTTTACCCATTTCCATATGCCTGTAGATATTTTCTAATACTACAATGGCATCATCGACCAAAATTCCTACTACGAGAGATAGTCCTAGCAAACTCATTAAGTTAAGGGTATATCCTAAAAGATAAATACCGATAAAAGTAGCAATTAATGATGCTGGAATCGAAACCATTACGATTAATGAGTTACGAATACTGTGTAAGAAAAACAACATTACAAGTGCAACTAATACAACAGCAATCAATAAATCGTGTAATACAGAGTCCGCTGCTTCAAGTGTATATACTGTACTGTCTTTTGCAATTTCTAATTTTAATGCGTTTGTTTTGTAATCAGCTTCAAGTTCTTTAATGCTTTTAACTAACTCCTCACTTACGGCAACAGCATTTGCATCAGACTGTTTTATGATCTGTAAAATGATCGCGCTTTTTTGATCTACACGAGAAATTTTCTCAGCTATTTTTTGATCATCTTGAACGTCAGCAATATCTTTTAAGCGGATTTCGATTCCATCTTTAGAAGAAATAACTAAATTCCTTAATTCATCAACACTTTTATATTTACCCGCTAAACGAATCAATATTTTTTGATCACGAGTTTGTATGTTTCCAGTAGGGAAATCTAGATTTGAAGTTAAAATAACTTGTTGAACTGCAGGAATAGAAAGGTTGTACCCTTGCATTTTATTCGCGTCTAAGTTTACCTGAATTTCACGTTCTTGACCACCAATGATGTTTACTTGTGCAACACCTTCAACACGAGATAGTACAGGTGTTATTTTCTTGTCAATTAAGTCATAAAAAGCGGCTTCATCCATCTTTCCGTTTGCACCAATAGTCATAATTGGCAAATCGCTTAATGAGAATTTAGTTAATGAAGGCGTTTCGGCGTCATCAGGTAAATCACTAATTAATTGATTGATCTTTCGTTGTGCGTCATTCATAGATACATCAATTTTAGCATTTGATGTTAAGGTAATGGACACAATAGACAAACTTTCGTAAGACTTAGAGTCAATTTTCTTGATGTTTTCAAGAGAGGCAATTCCGTCTTCGATCTTCTTTGTAACTGTATTTTCTATTTCACTAGGAGAAGCTCCTGGGTAAATAGTCGAGATTGTAATTACATTCTGCTCGAATTTAGGGATCAATTCATAGCCTAGCTGGCTATAACTGAATAGTCCACCAAGTATTAGAATTGTAAACAATACAATCACTAACGACGGACGTTTTATGGATATTTCTGCTAATTTCATATATTTTTATTTAGTTTAACCCTTGGGGTTAGGAACAATTAGGATTAGTTTCTTTATCAAAAAATTATTTGATAATTTCTACTGAGCTACCATCTTGTAAGTTGATTTGTCCTGTAGTAATCACCGCTTCTCCGTCAGCTAATCCATCAACTATTTCTACTTGTTCTCCTAAAATTCTTCCCGCAACTACTTTTTTCAATTTTGCTTTTCTGTTTTCAACAACAAAAACTTGGTTGCTGCTTACGCTTCCTACAAATGCATTTCTTGGAACTACTTTTAATTCTTGTTTTTGTTTAGAAGCAAAGTTAGCGGTACCGTACATTCCCGCTTTTAGGTTGTTATCACTGCTATTAGCAATTTCGATTTCAACAGCAAAGTTCAAACTCTCATCAGCTTTTGCAGCAATAAAAGTGATTTTACCAGTAAATGTTTTATCAGGAAAAACACTTGCAGTAACATTAACAGGGTTTCCTATTTTTAGGCTAGCAACTTGGCTTTCGTTAGCAGTAACTTTTAATTTAAGTTTAGAAACATTTACAATGTCAAACATTGGGCTTGCTGGCATTCCAGTCAATATAGAACCTGGTTCAATATATTTTTTATTGATGAACCCTTTTATAGGTGCTTTAACTCTAGTGTCTCCTACATTAATATTTGCTTGAGTCAAGTTAGATCCTGCATTAGTTAAGGCTAATTTAGCTTGGTCTAATTGTTGTTTTGTAACTCCACCAGTTTTAAAAGCATTTTCATATCTAGCATAATCTGCTTTTGCATTGTCATAAGATGCTTTAGCTGTTTGTGCATTTACATTTACAACATCGCTTCTTACGATTACTAAAGTTTGACCTACGTTTACATAGTCTCCTTCTTTTACTAAAACACTAATTACTTTTCCAGATTTCTCTGCAGAAAAAGTCAATTCTTGTATTGGTTCAAAGTTTCCATTAGCTAAAAAGTCTAAAGAAACAGCTTCTGTTTTTACCTGTGTTGTTTTAACGGATACAGCAGCATTTTTTGTTGCAACGATATCTGTTTTAGCTTTGTTCTCTTCTTTGTTTTTTGTTAAAACATACCCTATCACTGCTAAGACAGCAACTATTACCAGTACTATTGTAAAATTCTTTTTCATATTAGTTATTTATAAGTGTTTTAAGTTCTCCTTTTGATTTGATTAATTGAATTTCGGCTAATTTATAGTCTAATACTGCTGCCGTATAGTTGTTTTGTGCTTCAGTAAATGCATTTTCAGCATCTAGCAAGTCGGTTAATGAGGTTAATCCTTGTATGTAATTATTTTTAGTATTGTCTAATACTTCTTGAGCTAACTGTGCGTTACTTTTTTGATTTTTGATCGTAACAAGACTATTGTCGATTTGAGTTTTAGCATTGGCGAAAGCCAAATCAAGTGATAACTTAGTATCAATCAAATCCTCTTTAATAGAACGCAAGTCAACATCAGCTTGTCTAATTTTTGAACGCGTAGCAAATCCTGAGAAGATAGGTACTCTTAAATTTAAACCTATAGCAGAATAATCAGACCAGTAAACGCCATCAACTGGTTTTGCTCCCCAAGGCATATTTGGGCCTTGTCCTATATAGTTGTAGCCTGCAGTTAATGATAACGTAGGGTAGTAAGCTGCTGTTACGGCTTTCTTTTGAAATTCTAATAACTGTTCTTGTTTTCTTACTAGTAAATACTCGGTTCTCGTTTCAGTATTTGGCTCTTCGGCAAATGCTTGAGGAGTTACTTCAAACTCAGTTTGCGGAATTTCAATAATAGTTGCAATAGGCATTCCCATGTAAAATTTTAAAGCATTCTCTTGCAATTGAACCGCATTTAAAACTTGTTGACGTTGGGTGTCGATGTTTGAGATTTTTACTAAAATTCGGTCTAAGTCAATTTTTTTAGCTAATCCATTATCATATTGTCCTTTGATGATGTTTTTAACCTTAGTGGTATTTTTATAAGTACTATCTAAAACAGTTAAATTTTGTCTTTGTACATATACTGCGTAGTAGTTATTTGCGACTCTTTCTATAACTTGCTCTTCAGTAAGTATTTCATTAATTTGATAAAACTCTCTTGTAGTTTTTGCTGCTTTCAAACCTGTGAAAACTGACTGGTCAAACAAATTTTGTGTTAGTGATAATCCTGCTGTAGAAGACCATTTTTGTCCAAAAGTAGCTTGAATACTAGTTCCCGGTTGCCCAAACGAGCTTCCATCAATGACACTTGTTTGTAAAATAGGATTGTAATTCAAACTCCCATTTGCAGCAATTTGTGGTAGAGCTCTAGAGCGCACTTCTTGAATTTGGTATTCACTATTTTCTACTTTTAGTTTTGCTTTTTTGGCATCGGCTTTGTTTTCTAGCGCGTAGTTAATCGCATCTTTGAGCGTTAACCTCTTTATTTCTTGTGATTGGGCTGTAAGTGCCAATGTTAAGAATGTTAGTACTAATAGTTTTTTCATTAGATGTCTGGGTTTAGTAAGTTTTTTTCTAGTTCTATAATTCCTTTAGGCGTTGCCATTGCTCTTATATGGTATTCTAATGCTTCGAGTTCAAGTAATCGCGCTTCTTTTTCTGATTTTGTGTTGCCATTAATGTTGAATATGAGTATGTAATAAAAATTAACATAATTAGTAATATTTAGGTTGGTTCTATAAAAACCGCTTTCAATTCCTTTTTGAATATTATGTCTAAACCACATTGAACATTCGTCAATTTCTTTAAGCATTACCTTTTCGTAAATTTCAGGATAGTGCTTTTTTAATTGAAAAACAGGAGAGGTATCTGCCGTTGATTGGAACATTTCCCCAAACATTTCCCGAATTTTAAAATTCTCTTTAATTGCATTATAATTCAACTTAATGATTGAGTCAATGGTTTCGTGTATCTCCTTGTGTAGTAGCGCGGTGCTTTCTTCAACTAAGATTTCTTTATTGCAAAAGTATTTGTAAATTGTTTTTTTAGAAATACACATCTCGCCTGCAATGTCGTCCATGGTAATGCTTTTAAAGCCTAGCTTAATAAACATCTCGCTTGCTTTAGCTATAATTTTTTCTTTCATCTTTTCTCTTTCGCAAAGAAACACTTAAATTAAGGATTTCTTTGTTAGTTTAGTTGTCAATAGTTATAAAATTTTAAGGTATGTAACTTGTTAATAGGGTTTTATGGCAAATGTATTACAGGGTATTTAAACATATTGTTAGTTCTAATAGTAAAAGTGTATTTAATGATTTCTTATAATTCAAATTGTTTAGATAACAAATTCTAAATTGGCTATTAACTTAATATCTGGACCTAAAGCAATTCCGCCAGCCTCTGTGTAAGAGTTTGCTGCTAGTAGAAAATCCTTGCTTTTTATTTGACCGGTAACTTCAAAAATCGCCTTTTTGATTCCGTTTTGGGTATCGATATTCACTAATTCGGCATCAAGCTCTACTACTTTCGTAATATCCTTAACAGTAAGGTATCCTTTTAAAAAGTTAATATTGTGATTAATCTTTTGAAAGGAAATCGATTTAAAGCTTATATATGGAAACTCGTTATTATCAATATAGTCACTTATTATTACAGGACTGTCTATTTTTTCAAGATCATATTGGGTGTTTTTAAGGTCTAAAACAAATTCTATCGAAGCGTCTTCTACTTCATTATCTTGGATGTCAATCGATCCTTTGAATTTGTTTGATGATCCCGCTATATAAGCAATTATAGAGTGTCTTGCTTTTATTAAAACATCTGACTGACTAGAGTCAATTGTCCATTTTGTGGTATTTATGGGTAAAGTTGTTGTCATTAGGATACATTTCTAAATGTTAAATTCTGCTGCAAATGTAATACGGAAACTTTGAACACCAAAATAGTTTCCGTTGTTTTTCCTTTTTTTTAACATTTACTTAAGGTTACAAGTTTGTAATCAGGTGTGAATGCTGTAAATTAGCCGAAAAATAATTTTTATGCATGCCATTAATCAATACCAAGAATTCTTTGTTACTTACCTAAATACACAATCTATAGCGCGTGAGCCTCGAAATTTATATAATCCTATAACCTATATTTTGGGCTTAGGAGGTAAAAGAATGCGTCCCGTATTAACCTTGATGGCTGTAGAGGTTTTTGATGTTGATTATAATAAAGCACTTCCGGCGGCTATGGCTGTGGAGGTTTTTCATAATTTCTCTTTAGTTCATGATGATATTATGGACGAAGCTCCTTTACGAAGAGGTCAAGTAACGGTTCATGAAAAGTGGGATCTTAATACAGGAATTTTATCTGGAGACGCAATGTTGATATTGGCCTACCAGTATTTTGAACAATACGAGCCAGCTGTTTTCATGCAATTAGCTAAATTGTTTAGTAAAACAGCACTTGAAGTTTGTGAAGGGCAACAATGGGATGTAGATTTTGAAACTCGCAATGATGTTACGATCGAGGAGTACCTTAAAATGATCGAATATAAAACAGCTGTTCTTGTTGCTGCCGCCATGAAAATGGGAGCAATAGTTGCAGGTACATCTGAGGAAAATGCGAATTTTATTTACGAATTTGGTTTGAATCTCGGAATAGCTTTTCAATTGCAAGATGATTATTTAGATGCTTTTGGTAATCCGGAAACCTTTGGTAAACAAGTAGGAGGTGATATTATCGAAAATAAAAAAACCTATTTGTATTTAAAAGCAATGGAGTTTTCTTCAAATGAAGTACAAACGGAGTTGCAGGATTTATTTGCTTCTAATCCAGAAGATAACACAGATAAAATTGAAGCTGTAAAGGCATTATTTAATTCTTCGGGAGCCTCAAAAATTACTCAAGATGCCATGCAAGAATATACTTTTAAAGCTTTTGATACTTTAGATAAAATGAATATTAGTAAAGATAAGAAAGAAATATTAAGAGCATTTGGTGAAAACCTAATGGGAAGAAAAGTATAGTTTTAGAATAATATAACAATAGCGAAATTTAATTTCGATTATTGAATACCACTGGTTTTAGAATCGAAATTAAAATTATATGTTTATAGCGCCATTAAATACCGACTTGTTACTGCTTGAAGCAGAAGGGGAGTCTTTGTATTTGAAATTAATCGAACAAATCAATAAAGATTTCAATTTAGCTAACGAAGGGATTGATTTTCCAATGAGTATAACTGCAAAAGAACTTAAAATTCAGTTGCACGAAAAAGTCTATCGCATGATTCAGTATAAATTTGCTGAATATTTAAACCTACTTTATATTATTGATGTTGCTGAGGAAGAAGTTAAAAAACTTGATGGCTCAGATTTAGTTATTCTGTCAGAACAAGTTGCCTTCCTAATTCTAAAAAGAGAATGGCAAAAAGTGTGGTTTAAAAATAAATACCGCTAAAAAAGATTCTATTGTCTAATGTGATTTATTTAAATAAGTATAGCATTTTACCATTGGTACATAAAACTCTTAATAATTAAAAGTATACTCGTACAAAAGGCATGAATGCATCATTGTAAACACGATTATTGTCGTCATGTAATACATTATAGCGTGCGCCAATAGTTACATTGTTAGTGCGGTATCCTGCTCCTAGAAATAAACCAGTATTCCAGAAATCATCTGTTCGACCATCAATTCCGTCGTATGTTGTGTTTACTCTAAGTTCCTCTAATTCTGCTGAAAGTTGGATTTCTCTGATTGGGTTAAATAGCGCAATGATGCTACCGCCGTATAAATTAGAGCTGTAGTTGTTTTTTAGACTCACATAACTATATTGTACACCGGCTCCAAGAGCAACATAATCATTGAAATTATAGATTGCGCTAGGGGAAATGGAAATATCAGTGTATCCAGATCCAAATCCTAGACCTAAACCACCTCCAATTTGGACTTTATCCCAAAAATCACTTCCGTATTTTGAGCTATTAGGCTGTTGTTGAGCTATTGAATTGTTAGAAATGACTAGAATTAGAACAAGTAAAACGTGTTTTAAAAGGCTGTTAATGGGCTTTTTTCTCATAAGTACTTAATTTTTTAACATTTTAACATATAAATGTAACTTTATATAAATGTAAATTTAGTGGATTATTGTACTTTTGTCAAACTATTTTAACAAAAAGTATATTCACTAAATATTATGGATAGGTTTTCATTTTTAAACGCAGCACATACAGAATTTTTCGCACAATTATACGACCAGTACTTAGAGAACCCAGATAGCGTTGAGCCAAGCTGGAGAAGTTTTTTTCAAGGTTTCGACTTTGGAATGGAGACTTATAATGGTGAAAATCCTGTACAGCATATAGTCAATGAGACTTCAGGTTCTATTGACTACTCTCAAATTTCAGAAAAACTTCAAAAGGAGTTCAATGTTTTAAAACTAGTAGAAGGATACCGTTCTCGCGGGCATTTATTTACTAAAACAAACCCAGTAAGAGACAGAAGGACTTTTGAGCCCAATCTTGATATTACAAATTTTGGACTTACATCAGCAGATTTAAACACTGTTTTTGATGCAGCCAAAATTATTGGGATTGCACCATGTACGCTAACAGATATTATCAAACACCTAGATACAATTTACTGCCAGCACATAGGGGTGGAGTACATGTATATCAGAAAGCCAGAAATTGTAAAATGGATTCAAGATAAAATAGGGGTTAATGATAACCAACCTAACTTTTCGGCAGATGAAAAGAAAGGAATCTTGAATAAACTGAATCAAGCAGTTTCATTTGAAAATTTCTTGCATACTAAATATGTAGGTCAAAAACGTTTTTCATTAGAAGGAGGAGAATCAATCATTCCTGCTCTTGATACTTTAATCGAAAGAGCTGCAGAAAAAGGAGTTGAGCAATTTGTAATGGGAATGGCACACCGTGGTCGTTTGAATATTCTTGCTAACATCTTTGGTAAATCGACTCAAGATATTTTTGGCGAGTTTGATGGTAAAGATTACGATAAAGAATATTTTGACGGAGATGTAAAGTACCACTTGGGTCTTACAGCTGACAAAATTACAAGTACAGGTAAAAAAATCAATATCAATCTTGCTCCTAATCCTTCTCACCTTGAAACAGTAGGTGCGGTTATTGAAGGAATTACAAGAGCGAAACAAGATAAATATTTTCCTAATGATTTTTCTAAAGTTTTACCTATCGCTGTTCACGGTGATGCCGCAATTGCAGGACAAGGAATTCTTTATGAAATTATCCAAATGGCTCAACTTGATGGATATAAAACGGGAGGAACAATCCATATTGTAATTAACAATCAAGTTGGTTTTACTACAAATTATTTAGATGCTCGTTCTTCTACCTATTGTACAGATGTGGCTAAGGTTACTTTGTCTCCAGTATTACATGTTAATGCAGATGATGCTGAAGCAGTAGTTCACGCAATGAACTTTGCATTGGATTTCAGAATGCAGTTTGGTCGTGATGTATTCATTGACTTATTAGGATATAGAAAATACGGTCATAATGAAGGTGATGAACCTCGTTTTACACAGCCGGTATTGTATAAAATCATTGCAAAACATAAGAATCCAAGAGATCTTTATGCTGAAAAATTACTTTCAGATGGAGTAATCGATGCAACTTATGTAAATGCACTTGAGAAAGAATACAAATCTAACATGGAAGCTAATTTAGAAGCTTCACGTAAAAAAGATTTGACCATTATTACCCCATTTATGAAAAATGAATGGTTGGGATTTGAACAAGTTACTGATAAACAAATGTTACTAAAAGTAGATACTTCTTTCTCAAGAGAGGGATTAACTCAAGTAGCTAACGCAGTAAGTAACTTGCCATCAGACAAGAAGTTCATGAACAAAATCCAAAAACTAGTTAACGACCGAAAAACAATGTTTTTTGAGACTAACAAGTTAGATTGGGGAATGGCTGAACACTTAGCTTATGGTTCATTATTGCAGGAAGGGTACGATGTTCGTATTTCTGGACAAGATGTTGAGCGTGGTACGTTCTCTCACCGTCACGCAGTAATTAAAGTAGAAGATTCAGAAGAAGAAGTTGTTTTAATTAACAACCTTGAAGGTAAAAAAGGGAACTTTAATATTTTTAATTCCTTCTTGTCTGAATATGGTGTTCTAGGATTTGATTATGGTTATGCTTTGGCAAACCCAAACACATTGACAATTTGGGAAGCACAATTTGGAGATTTCTCTAATGGTGCTCAAATTATGATTGACCAGTACATCTCTTGTGGAGAAGACAAATGGAACAATCAAAACGGAATTGTATTGTTATTGCCTCATGGATACGAAGGTCAAGGTGCTGAGCACTCTTCGGCTAGAATGGAGCGTTACTTGCAATTGTGTGCAAGACAAAATATGTTTGTGGCAGATTGTACAACACCAGCCAATTTCTTTCACTTGTTGAGAAGACAAATGAAAACAAAATTCCGTAAACCATTAATTGTGTTTACACCAAAGAGTTTGTTGCGTGACCCTAGATGTGTTTCTACAATTGAAGAATTAGAAAACGGAAGTTTTCAAGAAACAATTGATGACTCAACAGTAAATAAAGCTGATGTGAAATCATTAGTTTTCTGTACAGGAAAATTCTATTACGACATCACTGCAGAGAGAGAAAAAAACGGTCGCAACGATGTGGCTGTAGTAAGAATCGAACAATTGTTTCCATTACCAGTGGAGCAATTAAAAGCGATTATTGCACAATATCCTAATGCTGATGACTATGTTTGGGCACAAGAAGAGCCTAAAAACATGGGGGCTTACAGTTTTATGTTAATGAATTTCAACTTGGTAAAATGGAGATTAGCGTCGTTAAAAGCGTATTCTGCATCAGCGTCAGGAAGTTCAACAAGAGCAAAACGCCGTCATGCTGACGCAATCAGAATGGTTTTTGATAAAGATTTATTTAATTCTTAGAAACTATTTCCTGTTTCATCAGGGCAAAATAATAAAACACAAAATAAACAGTAGTTGTTTAAAAAATAACTCTACTAATAAAATTCATAATTTAAAAAATTATAAAGATGATTTTAGAAATGAAAGTCCCATCACCAGGGGAATCTATCAAAGAAGTTGAAATAGCAACTTGGTTAGTACAAGATGGAGATTATGTAGAAAAAGACCAAGCTATTGCTGAGGTTGATTCTGACAAAGCAACCCTTGAATTACCAGCTGAAGCAAGCGGAATAATTACATTAAAAGCCGAAGAAGGTGATGCAGTAGCGGTAGGTGCAGTTGTTTGTCTTATTGATACAGCAGCAGCTAAGCCAGAAGGTGCAGCTCCTGTAGCGGCAGCAACTCCAGCAGCTGAAGCGCCAAAAGCAGCTCCGGCTCCAGTAGCAGCAGTTCCAGCAGCAACCTATGCTTCAGGAACTCCGTCACCAGCAGCAAGAAAAATATTAGACGAAAAAAATATCGCTCCAGCAGCTGTAACAGGAACTGGTAAAGACGGTAGAATTACTAAAGATGATGCTGTAAATGCAGTACCATCAATGGGAACTCCTACAGGTGGAAGCCGTGGTCAAGAGCGTACAAAACTATCAATGTTGCGTCGTAAGGTAGCTGAACGTCTAGTTGCTGCGAAAAACGAAACGGCAATGTTAACTACGTTCAACGAAGTAAATATGACGCCTATCAACACGATCCGTAATCAATATAAAGATGAGTTCAAAGCAAAACACGGTGGTGTAGGTCTTGGATACATGTCTTTCTTTACAAAAGCGGTAACAAGAGCGTTAAAAATGTATCCAGATGTTAACTCGATGATGGATGGTGATTATAAGATTGCTTACGATTTCTGTGATATTTCAATCGCAGTGTCTGGACCAAAAGGATTAATGGTTCCTGTTGTTCGTAACGCAGAGAATTTAACTTTCCGTGGTGTAGAAGCAGATATCAAAAGATTAGCGATTAGAGCACGTGATGGTCAAATTACAGTTGATGATATGACTGGTGGAACTTTTACAATCACTAACGGTGGTGTGTTTGGTTCTATGTTATCAACTCCTATTATCAACCCTCCACAATCAGGAATCTTAGGTATGCATAATATTATTGAGCGTCCAATTGCCGTAAACGGTAAAGTGGAAATTCACCCAATGATGTATGTAGCTTTATCTTATGATCACAGAATTATTGATGGTAAAGAATCTGTTGGTTTCTTAGTAGCAATTAAAGAAGCTTTAGAAAACCCAATGGAATTACTATTGGATAACAATCCTAAAAGAGCATTTGAATTGTAATATTTGAATCTATTATAAAAAAGAAAACCTCAAACATGAATTTGTTTGAGGTTTTCTTTTTTACAAATATGCAGTTGGTAATTTTAGCCTTGGCTTTAATCCCAAAAAAAACACTTATTGTAAGTACAAGTACTTGTTGCAATAATCTATAATCGCCTTTCCCTTTAGTAAAACATCAGCGCCTATAATTCCATGAACCGGTTTTGATTTGTGCTGTATTAGCGCTTCATTAACATGTGACAAATCAAAAATAACCAAATCAAAATCAATGTCTTTCCAAGACCCCAATTGAAGGGTGTTGTTTGAAGCGGTTTGGGTTTGCATTCCTGTTGCTCCCGCACCTGATGCTAATGTTTTGGAATCCTCGGCTTGGACCAGAAATAATGCTACGCTTTCAAAACCAATACAGCTGTTTGAAGCTCCTGTATCTAGAATAAAATCTCCTTTTATGCCATTAATTGTCGCTCTTATCAGCAAATGCTGCGTTTTGGAAATCTTGAATTTTATTTTTTTGTATTTCTCCTTTTTTAGGAAATCGGGTAGGGTTTTCATTTTCTATTTCGAATATAAATCAAAAATAGGCTAATTAGAATAAATAAACCAATAATGTAATAGCTATAATAGGTTGTAGGTTCTTCTGTTTTTAAAGCGCCATAATACACAAAGGCACTCCAATAATAGGGTGATTTTTTGGCGTTCGGAATACTTTTATCTGCCAAAAAATCAAGTTTTGCTTGATGATTGGCTTCTACAAATGAGTTCCCTTTTTTTAGATAATTATAAAATTTATCCATAAAAGTAGCAGTCGTAAAATCGTTTACACGCCATAGAGAAAACAACAAGTTTTGGGCGCCAGCAAACTGAAAACCTCTGGCAATACTCATCGCACCTTCGGATTTAAAGATTTTACCAATACCTGTTTCGCAAGCACTCAAAACGACTAAATCGGGATTGATATTTAAATTGTATAATTCAGTGTAAACGATTTCCTGGTCGTAAAATTTTATGCTGGCGGGCGTTACAATATCACCTGCAGCTGCGTGAGTGGATAAATGTAAAATGGAATAATCAGTTGCGTTTTTCTTGAAATTTTCGAATGTGGCACTAGAGTTTTCGAAAAAAGTTCCATCAAAATTCTTTTTTATCGATTGCAATTCGTCTTTAGAAAAAGCTAACTCGTAAGCTGTTTTTTCAAAAACGGGAAAAATACCTAAAACTTGTTTTTTATGTTCTTCAGCCTGCTTATTGTTGAGGTAAAAAGCAATAGAGTTATTATAACCAACCGTATATTGGTTGAGTAAATAATTCATTTTGGCAAAATTTGTAGTGGCCGATTCTTGGGTAATTAGTGTCTCAAAAGGTAAAAAATTTAAAATTCCGTCAGGGATAATAAGTAAGTTTTTATAGGCTGGATTGACGGGTATTTTTAATAATTGATAAGCTATATTCCCATAATGATTAAATCCATCAATATCATTTGTAATGGTATTGGCATCATTGAAATAATCTATAAATTGAAATAATTTTACAGAAGTGTGCGCCTCGTTGCTAAAAGAGTGTAAGGAAATTTGTTTGTCAACGATAGTAAAAAAAAACATTTTATGAGTTCCCGAAAAATATTCAATCAGTATAGCATTGTCATTTTCTAGCTTAGTATATAAAGATTGCAAATCGATATCTGCTGCGGTTGTCTTGTTTTCTTTCGTTTGCTTTTCTTTCGAAAGTAACATAACCTCATTCTGTTTTTTTATCGCTTGATTTATTTTCGAAATATCAGCCAAACTTCCTTTTTGTTGTTCTTTTGTAATAATAGTATTCCAATTTTGAAGTTGTTCCGATAGTTTTTTCTGCTCTTTAGATTGGGAACTGTTTTTATTTAGTGTTGTTTTTAAAACGACAGACTTTGTTTTTTCGGCTAGTAGGAATGCTTTTTCGATATAAGTTATTTGGTGTTCTTTTTCAAAAAGGGATTGATAAATGGCAATGCATTTTTCGGTTCGATTTCGATTTCTAATTTGGGTAATAATTTTTGAGTTTTCATACACCAAAAGGCTTTGAAATAAGGCTTCAATTTGAAATGAAAGGGCGTAACTTTTTAATGCCTTTTTAGGTTGGCTTTGCGCCAAAAACAAGTCCGCTTGCAGGTCCAAAGCATCAAGTAGAATCGTTTCGGCATAAAGTGAATTGGGATCTGGTAGGACGCTTTTTTGGCTGGAATAATTTGGAATTAATATTTTATAAATATATTGGACAACTAGAGTTGATTCTTTTATTTTACCTTGCTTAAAAAGTAGGTTGGCTTCATCATAGGTGAATTGTGCTTTCTTTCTTTGGTTTGGATTTGGAACTTTTGCGAAAGCGATTTTGGCTTTTTTAAAGTAAGATAAAGCCATTGAAATAGCACCTCTTTCCAGTTTTAATTTGGATAAATTATTATAGGCATTCGCTAATGCCTCGTATTGTAATGGTTCTTTTTCTAATAAAAAGGCGGCTTTTAAAAACGCTTTTTCTGCATTTTCAAAAGCATTAGGTTTCATTATATTTGATTTGGTGTTTAATAAATAATTGGAGCCTAAATTATTGTATAAAAGTCCTTTTTGGTTGGCATTTAAGTGGTTTTCATGAATGGTTTTTTCCAGTAAGTTTATGGCTTGATCTATTCTACCCGTATTTTGATAAACGTTGGACAAATTGAGAATAGCAGCTTGTTTTTGTTGATCGTTTTTTTCTTGGCTCGCAACATAATAATATTGTTTTATGGTATTTTCGGCATTACTGTAATCACCTATTTGGGTATATAAATTCCCCAGTGGTTTCAAACAGTATTCGGTTATATCATAATTGGAGAGTTTGTTTTTCTGGTACATTTTCCAAGCATTTTCATAACTTGAAATGGCTTGTGTTGTTTGACCAAAATTATTCTCATAATGTGCCTTATTACAATTTAATATTACAATGGCGAGCAGCTCATCTTTGTTTTTTGAAGTGGTTGATGAAATACTTTTGCTAAAGGATTCTAGTTTTTTTAAATTTTCTTCGGTTGGATGCGCTGTAAAATGATCTAGTGCGTTATAAATTTTCTCTTCTTGAGTTGAGTAGGATTGTCCAAACGTCATCAGAGAGAAAAAAAGAAAAAGTATGTATAATAATTTAGTCATAATTGGTTATCTCGCAAAGAGATACAAATATTTTTAGGAGCACAACTTAGTTAATTTCTAGACTTTAAATGAAATAATCTCTAAAATTTCCAGATCCCATAAAATTGAAAATAATTAAAGTTTTCTTTGAAATTCAGAACATAGCGTGCACCAAAACTGGGGCCAATTCTCGCTGCTCCGATAGTAAGGTCAAAAAGTAAACCTGTTTTTAAACTAGTAAAACTATTGCTTGTTATCACAGAATCCTCTTTGCTACTAGTTACAAATATAGGTTTGTCATTTTCGTATAAGTCCGTTTTGGTGGATTGTTCTTGTTTTTCGGATGCATTAATATTGGCTTGAATACCAGCTCCAATGCCTATAAAATTATTTATATTGTAGCGTATCAACAACGGAATCTCATTGTTAATATTGGTGTTTTTTGTTGTGTTTGTAGTTCGTTGCAAGCGGTTTACTCCAGTGGCATCTTTAATAAGAACGTCGGTAATTGTTGTTGCAGTATTGTAATTGTTGAAACTATTCAATAATTCTGCCTGCCAATAAAAGCGGTACGATTTGAATGGTGAAATAGTTGCGCCTACAAAATAGCTTGTTGATTTGTCCAAGCTAGGATAGTAATTGTAGCCTGCCTTAACTCCAATTGAGACTCCAGGTAAGAATCGAGTAGTAGCGTAATTGGTTATTATAGGTTCGTTTTTGTCAAATATAATTGCGGTGCGACTTTTTGTACTCACTTTATGAAAGTCTTTATTGAATTTCATGGAGTACTTCACGAAGCCTTTGGTGCTGTCTTTTTCTTTTACGTTTTTTTGCTCGCTCCCGGGCAAATAAATGTTTTTGAAGGTAAAAAAGATTTGGTCCTTTTTTATAATTGTATCCAAACAGCTTATAGTAGGTTCTTGTCCTTTTGGGCATATGGGGCATTTAGGATACATGTCCTCGATTTGAAAAGTTTTCTTATCGAGCATGTCCGAAACATCGGTTTCTAAACGAATCATTCTGGCAGGACCTTCGCCGTTATTTTGAAAACGGGTTTTAAAATTCACTCTTTTAAAACGGACTAATCTATAATTCAAAAAACTTCCGTTTGAACCCATTTTGTTTGGATCGTGAGACGTTACGATTTGCATTTCTAAATTGACTACTTTATGGTTTTTAAAACTTCGATTTGGAACAAAAATACCGCGCATAGTAACGGTTGCACTGGTGTCTTTGATCATTTCAGGAGTTGTTTTTAAAGTGTAAAATACATTCCGTGTTTCTTTTGGATTGGCACCATCAAACTCTAAAATAGAGACATTTTTATACCATTTATTGGCTTCGAGTAAACTTGCGTCCAAATCGGTTTGTGTAGTGGTTTTTTGATATTTTTTGGCTGTAGCCAATGAATGATTCTCGGAAGATGCCCAATAGGAATTGGAATCTTCGATAGCATCCACAAAAGCAAAGTTGTTTTCTTTTACTTCTCTTTCGCCGGCATAAGTTCGAGTGCTAGCCAATTCAAAATTATTGTTTTTAAATTGTTTTTCGTTGTAAAAAAGGTAGAGTTTTCCATCGGCGACATAGTTTTCTAGATTTTGATAACTCAGTATAACAATCATTTCTTGGTCAGGGATGGGGTCGCAATTTTTTTGGATTGCAAAGCCATTTTGGTCTTCGATAGAAGCTATTTCATTGTATTTTTCATTGGATATTTCATTTACAACTACTTTTTTGGGACGTGTAGCGGGCGGTTTTCCGTTGTCGTAATTATTGGTTACTGCAAGTTGAGTGGTATAAGTACCCTTGTTTTTATAGACATGTTTGGGTTCGGCTTCTTTGCTGTAATGGCCATCTCCCATTTCCCATAAATAGGAGTAGCTTGGTTTTGGTGCGCCAGAAATTGGGATTAGTGGCGGCGTTGTTGGTTTAAACGAAACCAAATTTCCTTTTTGATCGTATCCAATATTCGCTCTTCGGGTGATAGTGTCTTTTACTTTAGTTTGTGAAAAAGAAATTAGTGTGAATAACAAAAATAAGGGATATAATTTATTCATAATCAATTGGTTTGTCTGGTTAGGATTTATAAAAATAGGAAAAAGCGGTGAATTTCTCACCGCTTTTAAATTATAAAAAGAACATTTTTATTGTGGACAAATTACTTTTACCTCTGTTCTTCTGTTACTTTGGTGTTCTGCTTCAGAACATTCTACTCCGTCTGCACAACGATTAAGAAGTTTTGATTCACCATATCCTTTACCTGTCAATCTCGCTCTTGCTATCCCTTGAGAGGTAATATAATCTACAGCTGCATTGGCTCTGTTTTGAGATAAGGTTTGGTTGTAAGCATTTGAAGCTCTAGAATCGGTATGAGATGACAACTCAACTTTTACACCTGGATTGTCGTTCATAAATTGAACCAATCTGTTTAATTCTGGTTTTGCATCTTCTCTAATGAAGTATTTACCCAAGTCATAATGAATGTTTTTTAGAGCAATTGCAGTTCCACAATCTGCGGCATCCATACATATTTCTAGTTGTATAAAAAGTGATTTGTTTCTATCGTAATCTTTAGTAAAAATGGTCATTGTTTGTGATAAATAATTCTCTTTTTTACCATAAATGCTATAATTTGTATTTTGTAAGGCTTGAAAAGTAAATTCTCCTTTTTGATTTGTATTTGTATTTTTTTGACTTGCTAATTGATTGTTTTTTAGAACAATAGTTACACCATCTATTGCAATGCTCGTGTTGCATATTACTGCTTTTCCTTTGATAATGAAGTTGCTGTCTGCATATAATATATCTTTTATTATAGTTTGATCATTTTTAAATTCTGATTTCTTCGCTGTATTTCCTTCAAGTGCAATGTCGTTGTACATCCCTTCGATAGTATAATCATCTGGTAAAAGATCACAAAACTTAACTACTCCAAAAGCATCTGTTTTTGCTGTTTCAACAACTACTCCTTTTGAATCTTTGATCGATACATCTGTATTTGGCAAAATTTCGTTTGTAAATTTGTCTTTTGCAGTAGTTTGTACACAATATTTTTTCTCTACTGGAGCTGTTTTTGTTACTTCTACAATTTCCTTCGGAGCTTTCTTTGATGGACTAAAACGGTATGTCAATCCTGCAAATACACCTACCGATGATAAATCTATTTTACGTCTAAGATCTGCTGTTCCTGAATTTCCACCCAGATTGTCACGTACAATTTGGTCACTATTAAAAGCATTGATTGTAGTCGATCCACCATCAACATCTTGTCGGATTGCGGTTGTACCTGCTTCATAATAATATACTTGTTGTGGGCTACCCGCTGTCATATAACCGTTACTTACAAGTAGGTCATTTTTAGTCGATTCTTGTGCTCCACCAAAATAATTCATGTAGTAGGCACCTGCATTTACTCCCCAATGTTGGTTGAAAAAGTACGTAAATCTAGCTTGAACTTTTCCGGCAAATAAATTTTGTTTGTCCCAGCCTGAATGATAGGTTAACGGATCCTTTGAGTCGTCTTTTCTAACACCTTCCACTAGTATTTCTCCTCCATCAATTGTCCCTAAACCGGCTAGTAAAGACAATTCGGCTTGAAATTTATTGTTTTTACTCAAGTGTCTAAAAGAAGGTCCTGCTCCTACAAACATTCTAGTAATATCGTTTTTGGTTACTGTTACATCAGTATAAGCAATTGCTGTTGGAATTGGTCCGTTGTTTTCATAAAAGGGGTTGTTGATATTGCTTTTTGGACTGTTTTTGATGTAGTCAAAATCGGCTTGCAATCCAAACCAGCTCCAGTAATGATTGATGGATATTCCGCCCATAAAGCCTCCTTTATAATCGATGTACTTGAAGTCTTCTTTGTAATTTGGGAAATCATATCCTGCTCGGGTTGAAAATTGCCATTCTGTTTTTTTGGCTGTTTTCTCAATTGCGTTTGAAACTTGCGCTCTACTGTTTTGGAATCCCATTCCAATCAAAAGCATTGCTAAAATAATTTTGAAATTTGTTTTCATGATATTGGTTTTAATTTAGTTTAAGATTTATACTGTTATATCAACTTGGGTTTTGAATTGTTACCCCTTCAATCTGATTTTTTTTTATCTCGTTATAATTTTCCAAAGTGTTCGAGTAAAATACCGTCTGATTTTTTTAATAAATTTTTCCATAATGTAAATTTTTGATGAACTGATTGTTGGTTTATATCCTTATATCAATCTCGGTTTAAAATTGTTACCCCTTTAATTCGAATTTATTTCAGATTCTTTTTTACATTAGCATATAATTCTTTTTCTATGGCTAATTCTACACTTCATCCCGATCAATCCTATATTGAAGGACTTGCCAATAATGATTCGGTAGTTATTCAATCTATTTACAAGAAGTTTATTCCCAAAGTGATTTCTTATATAAGGAACAATTCTGGCGATGAAGATCAGGCTCAAGATGTAGTTCAGGAAATTATGATTTTACTGTTTAATCAGGCCAAAGCGGGAAAGTTGCAGCTTAGCTGTCCTTTTGATGCCTACTTTTTTTTGTTGTGTAAAAGAAAATGGCTCAATGAATTAAAAAAAGTATCGAATAAAGGGGTAACAATTGATGAAGATTTTACATCTAATAATGAGCCTACTGAGGATATGGTTGCACAAACCGAAGTATTCGAAGAAAAACAACAACTTTTTGACGCCATGTTTCAAAAGTTGGGCGTTAAGTGCCAAGAGTTATTGAAGTTAAGTTTTACCATTAAATCAATGGAAGAAGTAGCCGAAAAACTTAATGTAACTTATGGTTATGTTCGAAAGAAAAAATCATTGTGCACCGGACAATTGACGCAGTGGATTCAAGAAAATAGTCGTTTTAAATCTTTAAAAATCACCTAGCCATGAATGAGCTAAACTATATAGTATTCGATCAATACCTTCAAGAGGAAATGTCTGTTGAAGAAAAATTGAATTTCGAAAAACAATTGGCTGAAGATCAGGAAATGGCTTCGGCATTTGAAGTTTTTAAGGACATGCAAAGCCAGTTGGAAGTTAAATTTGGATTTGAAGAAGAAAGAAACGTGTTTAAGGACAATTTAAAATCGATCTCCGACCAACAGTTTGTTGGTAAAAAATCAAAAGTGATTACGCTAAAATCAGTCTCTTATTTAGTTGCAGCTTCGGTTGTTTTGTTTTTGGGGTTGTTTCTTTTTAATTCCAATTCTAATCCTAATTTTGAAGACTTTAACCAACATGAAAATGCTTATTTTACAGAAAGGGGTGTGGCTGTTGCCAATTTGAAACAGGCAGAAACGGCCTTTAATGCCAAAAAATATGAAGTTGCGATCCCATTATTTGAATCTATTTTAAAAGAAAAGAAAACACCCGAAATTCAATATTTTTATGGTATTTCATTATTAGAAACAAATAAAATCAAAGAAGCCGATTCAATTTTCAATGAATTAAAATCAGGACATTCCGTTTATAAAAACAAAGCGGTTTGGAATCTCGCTTTATCAAAATTGAAACAGAAAGAGTATAAGGCATGCAAAAAGATCTTGCTAACCATTCCATCAGATTATGAAAATTATGAGGAAGTTCAAAAATTATTAAAGAAGCTGGATTAATGTTTTAAAGTCGAAAGAATCAAAAGGAAATAGAAGATACAAAGCAAGCAAACGAATTTTACTGGTTTTGTGTCTTTTGCTTTTTGAAAAATTAACATAAAACTTTTAAGTCTTTTGCGGTTAATTTTTAAAAATCTTTGCAATTTTGTATATTCAAACCTTACCATTAGAAATAAAAATGATATTAACCGATACGCATACCCATTTATACTCAGAAGAATTTGATCAAGATCGTACCGAAATGATTCAAAGAGCACTTGATGCAGGTGTGAGCCGCTTTTTTATTCCAGCGATTGACTCTTCCTACACTAAGGCAATGTATGATTTAGAAGCCAATAATCCTGAGCACGTATTTTTAATGATGGGTTTACATCCTACGTATGTAAAAGAGAATTATATTGAGGAGTTAAATCATGTAAAAGAGGCATTGTCTAATCGTAAATTCTATGCAATAGGAGAAATTGGGATTGATTTGTACTGGGATAAAACGCATTTAAAAGAGCAACAAATTGTTTTTAGAGAACAAATCAAGTTAGCAAAACAATATAAATTGCCAATTGTTATTCATTGTCGGGATGCTTTTGATGAAGTTTTTGAAATTTTAGAAGAAGAAAAAGGACCTGATTTATTTGGTATTTTTCATTGCTTCACTGGAACTTATGAGCAAGCGCTTCAAGCCATTTCGTATAATATGAAATTGGGAATAGGAGGCGTAGTTACTTTTAAAAATGGAAAAATAGATCAGTTTCTCAGTACGATAGCGTTGAAACATATTGTTTTAGAAACTGATTCTCCTTACTTAGCACCAATTCCTTTTAGAGGAAAAAGAAACGAAAGTAGTTACTTGAAAAATATTGTTGCAAAACTAGCCGCGGTATATGAAGTTTCAGAAGAAGAAATTGCGAATGTTACTACGGAAAATTCCAAAGTAATTTTTGGTATTTAAATATGCATTTCATTATAAATTGATATTTTTTTTGTTCATTTGCCACCTAAAATAACCAAAATGCAAAAATTTGACGCTATTAGGCCATTTTATGATTCTGAGATTAATCAGGCCATTTTAAATGTGATCAATCATCCCATGATGAAGGCGATGATGAACTTTACATTTCCTGATACTGCTGATGAGGTTTGGAAAGAGCAGCTTAGAAAAACGCATTCTATTCGTGATTTTCAATGTAATTTTATCTATTATACAATTCAGAGAGTTCTAGAAAAAAGTTCTGAAGGGTTAACGACTTCTGGTTTTGAAAAACTAGAGAAAAACGAAGCCTACCTATTTGTCTCTAACCATAGAGATATTGTACTCGATACTACATTATTAAATGTTTGTCTTTTCGAAAAAGGATTGATAATGACGGCTTCCGCAATTGGAGATAACCTAGTGAAAAAGGATTTCTTGAATACATTAGCTAAAATGAACCGAAATTTCTTGGTTCAAAGAGGCTTATCGCCAAGAGAAATGTTAGGGAGTTCAAAATTATTGTCAGAATATATTGGACATCTAATCCAGCATGAAACGCGTTCTGTATGGATTGCGCAGCGTGAAGGAAGAACTAAAGATGGTGATGATGCAACCAATCCAGGTGTTTTAAAAATGCTTGCTATGGGTTCTGATGAAGCTAATTTGATGGATTATTTTAAAAAAATCAAAGTTGTTCCCGTTTCGATTTCTTACGAATATGATCCAACAGATGTTTTGAAGATTCCGCAATTAATGGCTGAGTCTAAAAATGAAGTGTACGTTAAAGAGAAAAATGAAGATTTCATGACGCTGTTGAGCGGAATTTTAGGTCAAAAGAAAAAAATTCACATTCACGTAGGTGATGTTTTAGATAAAGAATTAGACGAAATTAAAGGGGAGTTTGATAATGCTAACAAGCAAATACAAGCTTTGGCACAAGTAATTGATCATTCTATTTTGAAAAATTACAAGCTGTGGCCTACAAATTATATCGCATACGATATTGTAAATAAAACAAATGAATTTGCTCATTTATACACTGAAAACGAAAAATCACTTTTTGAGCGCAGACTTGAAATGCGAATAGATGCAGAGAATCCAGTTGCCTTACAAGGAATATTGGATATGTACGCTAATCCCGTTTTTAATAAATTGAAATATAAAGATGAGTCAAAAAGCTAGAATCCTTTTAATATATACTGGTGGAACCATCGGGATGAGCAAGGATTTTGAAACAGGCGCTTTAAAAGCGTTTAATTTTAATAAGCTTTTGCAAAAAATTCCCGAATTGAAGCAACTAGATTGCGCAATTGAAACCTATTCTTTTGAGGATCCTATTGATTCGTCTAACATGAATCCTGAGCAATGGTACAATATTGCTGCTGTTATTGAGGATAATTACACTTCCTTTGATGGGTTTGTGGTTTTACATGGCTCAGATACTATGTCGTACTCGGCATCAGCATTGAGTTTCATGTTAGAGAATTTAGCAAAACCAGTTGTTTTTACAGGTTCACAGTTGCCAATAGGTGATTTGCGTACTGATGCTAAAGAAAATTTAATAACTGCCATTCAAATTGCTTCTTTGTTAGAAGTCGGTCGTCCCGTGATATCTGAAGTTTGTTTGTATTTTGAATATAAATTATACCGAGGGAACCGTACAACTAAAATAAATGCAGAACATTTTAGAGCATTTACTTCTCCCAATTATCCTGAATTAGTAGAGTCAGGTGTGCATTTAAAACTGAATCCTGTATTGTTCTTGCCGCTTGTAGGTAATGCCGCTTTCAAGGTTCATAAAAAAATGGATACTAATGTAGCTATTATCAAGATGTTTCCAGGAATGAGTGAAGCGGTGTTGTCAGCAATACTTTCGATAAAAAACCTAAAAGGAATTGTTCTTGAAACTTATGGTTCAGGAAATGCGCCTACTGAGGATTGGTTTTTAACGCTGATGCGAAAAGCAATTTTAGACGGTTTACATATCATTAATGTAACGCAATGCTCTGGCGGAAGTGTGAACATGGGACAATATGAAACCAGTACGGTATTGAAAGAAATAGGGGTAATTTCAGGTAAAGACATTACTACCGAAGCTGCAATTACTAAATTAATGTATCTCTTGGGTCATGATATTGCACCAACGAATTTTAAAGCTGTTTTTGAAACGTCACTACGTGGCGAAATTTCTCTTTAATAATCTAAAATGTTTTTTAGGGATTAACTTTATAATGAACCGGACATGTATTTTGCTTGCTGGTTTTTTTTTTGGTTTTCATAATAAAGATAAACTACAACTGATATCAAACAAATTATTCCTTGAATAGCCACCGTATTTCTTGTTCCTATACGATGGGATAAATACCCTATTATTAGACTTCCCACTGGAATCATTCCCTGAAAAGCCATCATGTAGTAACTAATGCTTCGGGAACGCATTTTTGAGCTGCTTTTAGTCTGTATGTAAATGTTTATTGAGGATGTTTGCCCCATCATCCCAATGCCACTTAAAATCATGCACAGCAAAGTAATTATGATATTGCTCGATATGGCAATTACTAAAATACTAAAACCTAGTATTACACTGGCGCCAATCATTACTTTATTGATGTTCTCTACTGATTTTATATTAGCAAGATAGATAGCTGAGATTATGGCTCCAATTCCTGCTGCACTTTCAAACCAACTAAATGTTTGTGCATTTCCATTAAAAATGTCTTTTGCAAAAACAGGCATCAATGTGTTGAAAGAAATTACAAACAAACTACTGCAGGTGAGCATCAATAACATCTTTGCCATTTCTCCTTCTTTTTTAACGTAGTCTAATCCTTCTATGAAATCATCCAGCAGTTGGAGTTTATTAGTTGCTTTTGCTTCCTTTTTAATTTTCATTAAAGATAACGATATTAAAACAGGAATGTAGCTTAAAAAATTACCTATAAAGCAAATGTCTTCGCCGTAATTATGTAGAATGATACCGGCTAATGCAGGTCCAGAAATTCTGGCAAAATTTGTCAAGGTAGAGTTTAAGGCTACAGCATTTGGTAAGTCATCTTTATTATCTACGATATCGACCATCATTGTCTGGCGGCACGTCATGTCAAAAGCATTGATAACTCCCTGAATAAAACTTAATCCTAGAATAAAAGTAATGTTGTAGACTTTAAAATAGATCAATAAAGCGAGTGCTCCCGCTTGCAACATAGCTAATGATTGCAAGATCATCATACTGCGATGTCTATTATAGCGACCAATTATACTCCCGGCTATTGGAGCCAAAAATAAAGAAGGAATCATGCTTAAAAATGTTGCTAAGCCTAATAAAAATACTGATCCTGTAATGCTATATACCATCCAACTTACGGCTGTTTTTTGCAACCAAGTTCCAATAACCGAAACGGATTGTCCGTAAAAGAACAGTTTGAAATTTCGTGATTTGAGTGCTTTAAACATAACTGATTTTATTTACTACAAATTTCGGTATTTTGAATTCATTAGAAAAATTAATAATTTTACTGATAACAAGTAGTTAAACTTATTATTATGGAAATCCAGCAACTCAATTATTTTATAAAAACTGCCGAAGTTTTGCATTTTACTAAAGCAGCCGAACTATGTTTTGTTACGCAATCAGCGCTTTCGCAACAAATAAAAAAACTAGAGGAAGAGCTAGGAATGCCTTTGTTTCTTAGGACTGGAAAAAAAATACAACTTACCGAGGCAGGAACTCTTTTCCTAAAACACGCGCAACAGATCGTAGGAGATGTACAATCAGGAAAACAAGCTATAGAAGATTTAAACGCATTAATAGGCGGAGAACTGCGAATAGGAGTAACCTATATTTTTGGTCTATTAGTGTTGCCAGTAGTGCAAACTTTTGCTAAAAGCTATCCTAAATTAAAAATAATAGTAGAATATGGCGCTACTGAACCGTTGGAGCAAAAATTAATCAGCAATGAGTTGGATTTAGTATTGGTAATTTCAGCCAATGAAATTGATTCGAGGATTAGAAAAATTCCGTTGTTTACCTCTGAGTTGGTTATGGCTGTAGCCAAAACAAATCCGTTAGCCGCGTTAACGCAAATTCCGTTCAAAAAGTTAGAAGATATTCCGCTGATTCTTCCTTCGCAAGGATTTAATTCTAGGGAGTTTCTTGACAATTTATTCGAGAAAAATAATATGAAACCTAAAATTCCGATTGAATTAAATGCTATTCATCCTTTGTTACAAATTATAGAAAACAGCGAATGGGCTACTGTAGTTACTGAAATGGCATTAAGCGGATGGCATAATATTAAAGCAGTTAAACTGGAGGGAGTTGCTACAGAGCGAATTTCTTATATTCTAACACTGAATAATGAATACCAAAAAAAAGCGATAAATTTATTTATTGCCGCTTTTAGAAAAATACTTTAAGTTATTGGTCTGAAAAATAAAATGGGAAGTGATAAAAAATATACTTAAATTTTGTTGCTATAACTCATTTTTTTAGTGTTATTTGCAATCCCAACTAGAGAGGTGTCTGAGTGGTTGAAAGAGCTAGCCTGGAAAGCTAGTATGTGGGTAACTGCATCGTGGGTTCGAATCCCATCCTCTCTGCAAAATAAACGAATGCTTCCTGCAAAGGGAGCATTTTTTTGTTTTACTATTTAATGTAACTTTGAAACTTAGTAATTGTCCTATCTTTGTAATGCCATAGCATTCAATTTATTCTATTCGATGAAAAAATCCATTACTACTTACTGTTTTACTAAATTAATAGTACTAAGCTTTTTGCTGCTTTCGGGTATCAAGATGTATTCACAAGAGCAAGAAACTATTAATGAAGCGACATTGATTAAAATTGACTCTTTATATAGAGAGGATCAATTCTTTTTTAGTTTTACCTATAATACTTTGCAATCAAAACCTTCAGGGTTTTCTCAGGATAAATTTTCTACAGGGTTTTCGATGGGTTTTTTGAGAGACATGCCTATTAAAAAAGACAGAACAATTGCCATTGCTACGGGACTTGGATTTACCTATAATAATTATATTCAAAATTTAGCTATAACAGGGACAAATCAAGATGCTGTTTACGCTATTATTGATTCGGACTATAACAAAAACAAATTCTCACAATTTTTAGTAGATGTTCCTATTGAGTTTAGATGGAGGACATCAACGTATGAGAGTCACAAGTTCTGGCGTATATATGGTGGTGTGAAATTTAGTTATTTGCTCAATGATAGATCGTTACTCAATGATAGTTCTGGAAAAAACATAATTAAAGGAAATAAGGATTTTAATAAATTTCTATACGGTGTTTATGCTTCGGTTGGGTACAATACGGTAAATGTTTATGCGTATTATGGTTTGAATTCGATGTTTAAATCGGCTAGTATAGCAGATAAAAACATTGATATGAAAGCCTTAAATATTGGACTAGTTTTCTATATTTTATAACCACAAATACAATAAAAGCATTTGAGGTATCGCACCTATTAAGGTACCCAAAATTAGCTCTTTTAGGTTATGTGCCTTCATTACTAATCGTGATGAGGCTACAACACCATTCATTAAAATAAGCGCTGCTATCAAATAGGTATATGGGTGTTGGTCGTGTAGACTTAGCCCTATTACAAAAATGGTAAGTCCGCTTATACCCATCATGTGTAAACTGGCTTTTGTTTTTACAAAAAGTAATAAAAGTGCAATCAAAGTACTCATTAATGCCCCTAAAAAGAAAAAGTGTAATTCAGGATAATGTTCTAGGGTGATTGTTCTACGAACTAATAAAATGATTAAAAAAACATGAATTACCAAGGGTATTTTTCGCTCTGATATTGACGGAATCATGTACGAGCTTATTTTGCCGGTAGAGCGCAATACAAACGAAAACAGTATGGGTACTAAGACCGTGATAATAGCAATTTGTAATAAAATAAATATCTTTTCTTGATTTATAAAATACGAATTATTCGAAAAAAGGTAAAATAGCGTCGCATACAAAGCAATAAATATCGGATGGAAAATATAAGAGATTAGCGGAAGAATTTTTTTCAAGATTTCATACATTGGTTACACAAACAAATATACTAAAATACTCTTTGCAATACTAAAACCTGCTAACAAGTAAGTAAATCCAACTTTACAATTGAGCAGTATCATAATAGAAATGGTATAATGTTAGGTTTTAAAAAAGAAGTAGTATTTTTGAAAATGATTGGGGGTAATGCACTTTGCTTGTTCCTTATTAAATTTAAAATTCTTAATAGTAAAGTAATTACGTCTTCTTACAATGAGTATAGCCTTAAAAAGTATTGTTCCTGTGGTTCAAGCAAAATGGTTAGGAACCCAGTTAAATTTAGAAATTGAAACCATATCGATTGATAGTCGCTCCTTACAAAATAGTTCACACACCTTGTTTTTTGCCTTGGTAGGTCCCAATAATGATGCGCACAGTTATATAAGTGACTTAATTAGCACCGGTGTTCAAAACTTTGTGGTGACTTATATTCCGGAAGGTTATGAGGACAAAGCTAATTTTTTAGTAGTAAAAAATACGCTTACCGCACTTCAAGAATTTGCTGGTTATTACCGCAGTCAGTTTCATTTTCCTGTAATAGGATTAACAGGTAGCAACGGAAAAACAATTGTAAAAGAATGGTTAAATTTTTTATTAAGCCCTGATTTTAATGTTATTCGCAGTCCTAAAAGTTACAATTCACAAGTAGGTGTACCGCTATCGGTGGTGGCTATTAATGAAAAGCACAACTTAGGGATCTTTGAAGCTGGAATTTCGACCGTTAGTGAAATGACTCGCTTAGAGCAAGTGATCCAGCCCACAATTGGTCTTTTGACAAACATTGGTTCTTCTCACGATGAAGGCTTTGAAAATTTGGAACAAAAAATTCAAGAAAAATTACTTTTTTTTAAAAATGCTGAGGTATTAATTTATCAAAAAAATAAAGTAGTAGATCCTTTTATCAATCCCAATATAAAAGTATTTTCATGGAGTTTTAAAGAAGAAACTGCAGCTGTTTTTGTATTTAAAAAAGAAACCGAAGACCAAAATACGCTACTTCATTACCGTTATAATGGCAAAGAATATCAATTTAAGATTCCGTTTCAAGACAAAGCTTCAATAGAAAATGCTATTTCCTGCTTGATGGTTTTATTGTATTTGAAATATGATAATGCTGTTATTCAGTCTAGAATGTTACTGCTTTTTCCTGTAGAAATGCGATTGAAAGTTAAAGATGGTATTAATAATTGTACGATCATTGATGATAGTTATAGTTCGGACTTTCAATCTTTAAAAATTGCTTTGGATTTTTTAGAAAGTCAAAAGCAATTCCAGCAGAAAACGGTTATTCTATCGGATATTTTTCAAAGTGGTTTGTCTAATGAGGAGTTGTACTCTAGAGTGGCACGATTGATTATTTCGAACAATATCAACAGAGTAATTGGTATTGGAGAAACAATTTCGGATTTTAAAGATAAGTTCGAAAATTGCATTACTTTCAAGGATACGGCTGATTTTATTGCTAATTTCGAAAGTTTAGATTTTGCTAACGAGACTATTTTGGTTAAAGGAGCCCGTTCTTTTCAATTTGAAGAAATTGTTTACCTGCTAGAAGAGAAAACCCATGAAACGGTATTAGAAATAAATTTGAATGCCATAAGTTACAACTTGAATTTCTTTAAATCTAAACTGAAACCTGACGTGAAAATTATGGTTATGGTCAAAGCTTTTGGTTACGGGAATGGCGGACTCGAAATTGCAAATTTGCTTGAGCATCATAAAGTAGATTATTTAGGTGTGGCTTTCGCCGATGAAGGTATTTCGTTAAAAAATGGCGGTATACATTTACCTATTATGGTATTGAATCCAGAGAATACTAGTTTTGCAGCGATTATTCAGCACCAGTTAGAGCCAGAAATATATTGCTTAAAAGGATTACACGCCTTTTTGAAAATTGCAAAACAGAAGAACTTAAAATCTTTTCCTATACATATAAAGTTAGATACAGGAATGCACCGTTTGGGTTTTGAGGAAGAGGCTTTGGATGAACTTATTGCTACTTTAAAAGGTAATGAGACTGTAAAAGTGCAAAGTATTCTTTCCCATTTAGCAACTAGTGATGATTTAGTTCACCGTGAATTCACGATTTCTCAAATAAGTATTTTCGAAAAACTATCTTCTAAGATTGTCGCCGCTTTAAATATCAACCCTATTAGACACATTTTGAACACCTCTGGAATAAGCAATTATCCAGATGCGCAATACAATATGGTACGATTAGGGATTGGGTTGTATGGAGTGTCAAATGATCCGTCAGAGCAAAAGTTTCTGGAAAATGTAGGAACATTGAAGTCGGTTATTTCTCAAATAAGAACCATAGGAGCCGGAGAAAGCGTAGGTTATGGTCGAAGATTCATGGCTGATAAACTAACCCGCGTAGCAACTATTCCTATAGGATACGCTGACGGAATATCGAGAGGCTGGGGTAATGGAGTAGGTTTTGTAAATATTAAAGACAAAAAGGCTAAAATTTTAGGGAGTATTTGCATGGATATGTTAATGGTTGATGTAACGGAAATTGACTGCACAGAGGGAGATTCAGTGATTATTTTTGGCGAAAAGCCCACAGTATCTTACATTGCAAAAAAGCTTAATACTATACCGTATGAAATTTTAACGAGCATATCACAACGGGTAAAACGTGTTTTTTATCGTTAATTAGTGATTAACAACGGCAAAATTGGGTATTATGTTAAAAAAATCTTAATTTCGTTTAATAAGAAAATAATAATTAAACCTAAAAAATAAAAAGTATGGGATTTTTCAGTGATTTTAAAGCATCATTAATGAAAGGTGATGTGTTAAGTTTAGCAACTGCTGTAGTAATTGGTGGTGCCTTTAGTAAAGTGATCGGTTCAGCCGTTGATGATATTATTATGCCAGTTATTGGTTTATTAACAGGAGGAGTAGACTTTACGACTAAGTTTATCGCTTTAAACGGTGAGAGCTATGCTAACCTTGATGCAGCAAAAGAAGCTGGAGCAGCTGTGATGACATACGGTAACCTAGTGCAAGCGATTATTAATTTTGTAATTATTGCATTTTTTGTATTCGTAATTTTAAGAGCAGCTGAGAAAAGTAAAAAGAAAGAAGCAGCAGCTCCTGCAGCACCAGCTGGCCCTACGCAAGAAGAGCTATTGATACAAATTAGAGATTTATTGAAAAAATAAATTTGTATATAACTTTAAAAAGCCTTGTCATTGACGGGGCTTTTTATTGTCTTTGTTTTATTTGTAACATTTTGTTATTTTTTGTGAAGCATCTTGTTTTGATTTCTTTATTACTTACTTTTGTAATTCAAATTTAATATTCAATTATAAAAATATAGAAATGAAAATAGCAGTTGTAGGTGCAACCGGTATGGTTGGAGAGGTTATGTTACAAGTATTAGCAGAAAGGAATTTTGTGTCGGCTGCTGATGAATTGATTCTTGTTGCTTCAGAAAGATCCGTAGGTAAGGAAATTGCCTTTAATGGTAAAAACTATAGTGTGGTAGGTTTAGCTACAGCTGTTGCAATGCAACCAGATATTGCTTTATTTTCTGCAGGCGGTGATACTTCATTAGAGTGGGCTCCAAAGTTTGCTGCAGCTGGAACAACAGTGATAGACAACTCTTCTGCTTGGAGAATGGACCCTACAAAAAAACTAATCGTACCTGAAATTAATGCCTCTTCATTAACTAAAGAAGACAAAATTATTGCTAATCCCAACTGTTCTACTATCCAGATGGTATTGGTATTAGCACCTTTGCATAAAAAATACAATATTAAGCGTGTCATTGTTTCTACTTACCAATCAATTACTGGAACAGGAGTAAAAGCAGTCGAGCAATTAGAAAATGAATATGCTGGAAAGCAAGGCGAAATGGCGTATAAATACCCAATTCATAGAAATGCGATTCCTCAATGTGATTCATTTGAAGAAAACGGATACACTAAAGAAGAAATGAAATTAGTTCGCGAAACTCAAAAAATTCTTGATGACAAAACAATAGCTGTTACTGCTACTGCCGTGCGTGTGCCTATTGTAGGAGGTCATAGTGAAGCTGTAAATGTCGAATTTAAAAATGACTTTGTAGTTTCGGATATTAGAAATATTTTACACCATACTGATGGTGTGGTAGTTCAAGATAATAATGATACTTATACGTATCCTATGCCAATATATGCACAAGGTAAAGATGATGTATTTGTGGGTAGAATTCGTCGTGACGAGAGTCAACCCAATACATTAAACATGTGGATTGTTGCTGATAACTTGCGTAAAGGAGCGGCTACTAATACCATTCAAATTGCTGAATACTTAGTTGCAGCCAAGTTAGTATAATAGTATTTTATACTAAATATAAGAACCATCTAAAATAATAAAATCTAGGTTTTGTTATTTTAGATGGTTTTCTTTTGTCGTTTTGTTACCTTTGTCTCGTATGAAAAAGAAACAGCTCTTAATAAGTTTCTCTTTAGCGATGACCGTATTGTTCTCAATATTTTTTCAATCGCTTCATACCTATGTCCATTTTGTGGAGCAATTTGCACAAACAGAATGCCATCATAAATACAATGTTACCCATACTGAAATTACCCATCAGCATCATGCCTTTGAGCAATGTACGGTGTGTCATTTCTCCTTTGGAAGTTATGTTTCTCCTGAAGTTTTTACGTATAAAGTCTATACGAATTACAAACTAATTCCTTATTTTTTTTCTGCTTCTAAAAAAGATGTTTTATTTTCTGGAAGCTTATATTCTCATCGCGGACCTCCCAACTCTATTGCTTAATTAGCCTTTGGAATATAAATAAAACAATTTATAAATCAAGCACAGCATTAATTGAGTAATTACATCCGTGAAAAGGGTTGTAATTCTTTGTTATTGCATTGTTTGGAAGTTTATTCCTGTTTGTTTTTGTTTCACTTTTATTTTTTTAAAAAATTAAACAATCTCGCTTAGTAAATCGTTTAGCTAAGTAACAGAATCATTCCTGATGAAAAAATACATACTAATCCTGATTTTAGGATTTTCGGCTGTGCTCCAGGCACAAAATACAGTTACAGGTACCGTTTTAAATTTAGCAAACCAACCTATTAAAGGAGTGTCCGTCTATGCCTCTGAATTGCACAAAGGAACTACTACAGATGAAAACGGAAAATACACTCTTTCGAATTTGCCTAACGGTGATGTCAAAATAAGCTTCACATTTGTAGGTTTTGCAACTCAAAATAAAACCATTCAGAAAGTAAATAAAGAGAATACGCTCAATATAACATTAGAAGAGTCTGCTTTTCAAATGGATGAGGTGATTGTTTCTACTGCTTTCAATAAAATTCAATCGCAAAACGTGATGAAGGTAGAGCACGAAACCATCAAAGAATTGCAACAAAAAGGGACTTCGACACTTATTGAAGGTTTAGCCACGATTCCTGGAGTTTCGCAAGTTTCAACGGGAACATCAATTGGGAAACCCGTAATTCGTGGATTAAGCGGTAACCGCGTTTTGGTGTATTCACAAGGGGTTCGTATGGAAAACCAACAGTTTGGTGACGAACATGGTTTAGGCTTAAATGATGCCGGTGTAGAAAGCGTTGAGGTTATAAAAGGGCCAGCTTCGTTGCTGTACGGTTCTGATGCTCTTGGTGGAGTTTTATATTTCAACCCAGAGAAATTTGCTGACGCCAATACGTTTAAAGCTAATTTTAGCCAAAAGTTCTTCTCAAATACGCTAGGAAGCAATTCCTCACTTGGGTTAAAAACATCAACAGAAAATTGGAAATTCCTAGCGCGCGGGAGTTACAATACGCATTCTGATTATCGTATTTCTGGAGGAGATCGCGTAACGAATACTCGCTACAATGAAACCGATTTTAAAACAGGAATTGGCTACAGTAATGCCAAGTTTTCTTCGGTACTTCGATATAATTTTAACAAATTAGACTTGGGGCTTCCTGAAGATGGAATAGCGGAGCAATCGACTAGCAAAAATACTGGTTTTCCTAGACAAGGTGTTTTTAGTCATTTATTGAGTTTGAATTCCATTATATATTTAAAAAACTCCAAACTAGATGTTGATTTAGGGTATGTGACTAACGATCGATCTGAGTTTGAAGATAGCAATGTAGCAGGTTTACAAATGAAATTAAAAACCTTTAATTACGATGCCAAATACCATTTGCCTAAAATGGGGAAACTAGAATCGATTATTGGAATTCAAGGAATGCATCAAACAAATGCCAACTCTGGAGAAGAATATTTAATTCCAGATGCCACTACCAATGACTTTGGGGTTTTTGGAACGGCCAATTATGAATGGGGAAACAACAGTGCATTGCAAGCGGGTTTGCGTTTTGATAATCGTCAAGTATCGAGTATTGAGCACGGAACCTTAGGCGATGAAGGCTACTTTAAAGCTATTGATAAATCATATGATAGTTTTAATGCGTCGTTAGGATACAAAACTAATTTGGCTGATAATTTCACGATGCGATTGAATCTTGCGTCTGGTTTTAGAGCGCCAAACTTGGCCGAGCTGACCTCAAATGGTGTTCACGAAGGAACCAATCGTTATGAAATAGGAAATTCGGATCTGAAAACGGAGCAAAACGTACAAACCGATCTAAACTTAGAATACAAAGCAGATCATATTGAGTTTTTTGTTAATGGTTTTTACAATCACATCAACAATTATATTTACACATCGCCTACGGGAATTGTTTTAGACGATAACGATGTGTATAATTACATTCAAAGCAATGCTAAATTATATGGAGGGGAAATAGGACTGCATTTTCACCCACATCCATTGGATTGGTTGCATTACGAAACAGCTTTTGAAACGGTTACTGGTAAAAAAGACAACGGCGATTATTTGCCTTTAATCCCAGCAAACAATTGGAATAATACATTACGAGGTGAATTTAAAATTAAAGATTGGTTAGAATCTGGTTTTGCTACTTTTAATGTAAGCTCTACATTCAATCAAGCTAATGTAAGCGGTTTTGAAACCAAATCAAACGGATACACTTTGGTGAATTTAGGTCTTGGTGGAACTGTAAAATTGGGTAAAACAGCTTTTGACGTCAACCTTAACGGAAATAACATTTTTGATAAAAAATACATCGCCCATTTATCAAGACTAAAATCAGATGGAATCCAAAATATAGGACGAAATATAGTGCTAGGGGTAAACTTTAACTTATAGGGCTATAGCAAACAAGTCGTTTACTTTTTACAAACCATTAAGAAATTTAGATTCATTAAGTGTTGCGCTTACTATTCTGAATGACTTAATGGTTTTTTTGTGGTTATAGCTTACACAGAGTTTTACTAATTTTTTTCTAAATGTTTGTTCCGCAAAGAGTCACAAAGTAAAAGTAGAGAATCACTACTTTTTTTCTTAATTTCCCTAAATTTCTTAATGGTAAAAATATTTTTGCGATTGTCTTTGCAAGTTCCGCGTGTCTCTGTGTAATCTTTTGTTCCGCAAAGATTCACAAAGTTGCCCCAGAGATTCTCTAAGTTTTTTTCTTAATGTCCCTTAATTTCTTAATGGTTTAAAAAAATCTCTGCATAAACTCCGCACATCTCTGTAAAATAACTTTACTTAAGCTGTATCTGTTTACAATAACATTCTCTATTTAAATTAAGTTTTGTATATTTGTTTAACTTTAATTAATAAAGGTTAAACAAAAAAAACAAAACGGTGAGTAAACCAGCTGTAAATATTGTGTGGTTCAAACGTGATTTACGATTTGTAGATAACGAAGCCTTGTTTGCTGCGCAAAATTCGGGTTTGCCTTTGTTATTTGTTTATTGTTTTGAACCAACAGTTATGGATTATGATGATGCAGATGTGCGTCATTGGCGGTTTATTTATGAGTCGATTCAGGATCTGCAAACCAAATTAAATGAGATCAACGGAACCTTCTATTATTTTCATAATGAAGTACAAACTGTTTTTGAGGAACTACTAAAAAAGTACGATATAAAAACGGTATTCTCGCACCAAGAAATTGGGAACAAAGTGACTTTTGATCGGGACATAGCAATGCATGATTTTTTTATAAAAAATAAAATCGACTGGAAAGAATCGCAAATGCACGGTGTCATCCGGAAATTAAAATCAAGACAACATTGGGACAAACGATGGGAAGATGTCATGCGTGCCGAACCTAAAATGAGTGCCGTAAAAGATTTTAATTTAGTACAATTAGACGAGGTATTTTATAATTCTATAAAAGGACAACCATTATCAATAGATATTACAAACCCAAATAAAAATTTCCAAAAAGGAGGCGAAAATCTCGCTTGGCGCTACTTGGATAGTTTTGTAAAAGAGCGTTATGTTAATTACAGTAAGCATATTTCTAAGCCTGCTTTGAGCAGAAAAGGATGCAGTAGGTTGTCACCTTATCTGGCGTATGGAAACATTAGTATGCGAATGATCTATCAGTACACCAATCAGCATTACGAAGGATCCAAAAACAAGCGCGCCATCCTCAATTTTGTTTCAAGATTGCATTGGCATTGCCATTTTATACAAAAATTTGAAGACGAGTGCCGCATGGAGTTCGAAAATGTAAATCGAGCCTACGACACTTTGGTTAAACCAAAAAATGAAACCTACATCAAAGCATGGCAACAAGGACAAACGGGTGTGCCTATTGTTGATGCTTGCATGCGCTGTTTGGTAGCAACAGGTTATATCAATTTCAGGATGCGTGCAATGGTAGTGTCTTTTTTCACCTTTAATTTATGGCAAGATTGGCGGGAATTGCATTTTCTAGCCAGACAATTTTTAGATTATGAACCCGGAATTCATTATCCGCAAATCCAAATGCAATCAGGAACCACGGGCATTAACACCATCCGGATTTATAGTCCCATAAAAAACTCCGAAGATCATGATCCTGAAGCAGTTTTCATCAAACAATGGGTGCCTGAATTGGCCGAAATTCCAGTGAATTTAATACATGAACCTTGGAAACTAAATCCCATTGAACAACAATTTTACAATTGCGAAATAGGGAAGGATTATCCTGAGCCTGTTGTCAATATTGAAGAAACTAGAAAGTATGCCAGTGATGTGGTGTGGAGCTTTCGCAAAAAAGACGAAGTAAAAGAGGAAGGTAAACGCATCTTAAATAAACACGTTTCCAATCCGAATCGACGAACTAAAAAAACGAAATCATAATGACACTTTTTTTAAAAGCAAACTGGGAAAACATCATCATGGCTAATTATGAAATTGATCCTGCCATACTGCTTCCGTTTTTGCCCAAAGGAGTGGAACTGGATTTGTATGAAGGTAAAGCCTATGTGAGTTTGGTGGGTTTTATGTTCAAGAATACAAAGCTTTTCAATATTCCGATTCCGTATTTTGGGACTTTTGAAGAAATTAACCTGCGTTTTTATGTGATTCGAAAAGAGGGAAACACCTTAAAGCGAGGAGTTGTTTTTATCAATGAAACAATTCCGTATCCTATTGTGGCTTGGATGGCGAATAAATTATATAAGGAACATTATACCGTGGTGCCTACCAAACATGAAATTACGAGTGACGGCAATAGTAAAAAAGTACATTTCGGATGGCTTTTAAACAATAAGTGGAATAGTATTTATGTAGAAGCATCCACCGCATCCAAGCCGATGAAAAAGGATGGTCTAGAAAAATTCATTTTTGAACATTATTACGGTTATACCCAAGTGGATCAGAATAATACCGAAGAATACAAATTACAACATCCTTCCTGGTTGGCCAATCAAGTGTTGGATTATAAAATGGATTGCGATTTTACAGCAATGTACGGCGATGCTTTTTCGGTTTTAAATACAACAAAACCCGAAGCTGTTTTTATAGCCGAAGGATCTTCGGTAGGAATAGAATGGAAAAGAAACCGACTTAATTTTGAAAATGAAAAACGTTAAAAAACAAGATTTGCCCTCCAAAGTTTGTGTTATTTGTCAGCGGCCATTTAGCTGGCGTAAAAAATGGGAGAAAGTCTGGGATGAGGTAAAATATTGCAGTGATAAATGCCGAATGAATAAATAAAATGAAAAAAACATTACGATTGATTTTAGGAGATCAGCTCAATAGCAACCATTCTTGGTTTCAAACCAGCGATAGTTCGGTGACCTATGTGTTGATGGAAATCCGTACCGAAACCGATTATGCTACACATCACATCCAGAAGGTTATTGGTTTTTTTGCAGCAATGCAGGCTTTCGCCAAAGAATTACAAGCCAAAAATCACAACGTTATTTATTTTAAACTGAACGATCCAACTAACAAGCAAGCATTTGATAAAAACATAACTAGTTTGATTGACGAACAGCAGTTCACTCATTTTGAATACCAATTGCCAGATGAATTTCGAGTAGACCAGATGGTAAAGAGTTTGTATCAGTCGGTTTCCATTACGAGCGATGCAGTTGATTCTGAACATTTTTTTACTACAAGAACCGAATTAGCTGATTTTTTTGAAGGTAAAAAAACCTTTATCATGGAGAATTTTTACCGTTCCATGCGTAAAAAACACAACGTTTTGATGGAAGGGGCAAACCCCATTAACGGGCAGTGGAATTATGATGCAGAAAACCGTAAAAAATTGCCGAAAAATCACAAACCTACAGCGCCTTTGGTTTTTGATAATGATCTGACTCTAATTGCTAGCGAAATTGAGAAAGCTAGTATCAAAACTATTGGAAATGTAGATGCAGCGCATTTTGTTTGGCCCATCAATAGAACGCAGTCGTTAGAGTTAGTAGATTATTTTATGACGCATTGTTTGCCTTTATTTGGGAGTTACCAAGATGCGATGATGCCTAATGAATGGTCGTTGTATCACTCAAGGATTTCTTTTTCGATGAATATTAAAATGATTTCGCCACAAGAAGTAATTGACAAAGCTATCGCCGAGTGGCAGCGACGACCAGATGAAATTCAGTACAATCAATTAGAGGGTTTTGTGCGTCAGATTATTGGTTGGCGCGAGTACATGCGTGGGATTTATTGGTTAAAAATGCCTGAATATGCCAACTTAAATTTTCTAGACCATCAAGGAAAATTACCCGATTGGTATTGGACAGGAAACACCAAAATGAACTGCCTGAAAGACGCCATTCAACAAACTTTAAATTACGGTTATGCGCACCACATTCAGCGATTGATGATTACGGGCAACTTTGCGCTTTTGGCGGGCGTGCATCCAGACGAAGTGGGAGCCTGGTATTTGGGCGTGTACATGGACGCTATTGAATGGGTCGAAATCACCAATACCTTAGGCATGAGCCAGTTTGCCGATGGTGGAATTGTAGGCACAAAACCCTATGTAAGTTCGGCCAGTTATATTGATAAAATGAGCCATTATTGTGGTTCTTGTTATTACAAAAAAGCTGTAAAAACAGGCGATAAAGCGTGTCCTTTTAATAGTTTGTATTGGAATTTCTATGACAAACATGAAGATAAATTAGGTAAAAATCCGCGCATTGGGATGATGTACAATCTGTGGAAGAAAATGCAACCGGAGGCAAAAGTAGCGCTATTAGAACAAGCAGATTACTATTTAAAAAACATAAATAATTTATAATGAAAACGGCAATAGTTTGGTTTAAAACGGATTTACGGGTATTTGACAACGAAACATTGATCAAAGCAGTGGCGCAAAGCGAACAACTACTGCCTGTCTATTGTTTTGATGAGGCTCATTTTGAGACAACTAGTTTTGGCTTTGAAAAAACAGGGAGTTACAGGGCACAATTTTTATTGGAATCATTGCAGGATTTAGACGCCAACTTGAGAAAAATAGGTTCTGGCTTATTGATTCTTCGAGGAAAGCCCGAAGAGGAAATTCCCAAACTAGTCGCGCAATACAAAGCTCAAAAAGTGTTTGCCAAACGCGAAGTAGCCTATGAAGAAAAGCAAACCGAAAAAAAAGTACAAGAGGCATTGTTCAAATTGCGTTGTGAGCTCGAAACTTTTAGTACGAGTACGTTGTATCATGCCGAGGATTTGCCTTTTTCGATCAAAGATATTCCGGATGTATTTACTGTTTTTAGAAAAAAAACCGAGCAAGATGCGTCTATCAGACCTGTTTTTGAGGCGCCGCTTGCGATCACATCTCCTGAAATACCGCCATTACAATTGCCAACTTTAAAGGAGTTAGGTCTCAAATTGACCAAAATAGACAAGCGTGCAGCGATCCAGTTTAAAGGCGGAGAAACCGAAGCCTTAAACCGATTGAATTATTATTTTTTTGAAACCAAACAGTTATCGGTTTACAAAGAAACTAGAAACGGAATGGTAGGCGCCGATTATTCGTCCAAATTTTCTGCTTGGCTAGCAAATGGTTGTATTTCGCCAAGAGCGATTTATGATCAAATAAAAAAATATGAAACCATTAATGGCGCTAATGAATCGACTTATTGGTTGGTTTTTGAATTGCTGTGGCGTGATTTCTTCCGATTCATGTTCAAGAAATACCAGACCAAGTTTTTCTTATATTCAGGAATCAAACCAGACAAGCCGAATACCAAAGCAGCCAACGAAAAAGCACTCAAGCAATGGATCAATGGCACAACCGAATCGGATTTTATCAATGCCAATATGCTCGAATTAAAACAAACGGGTTTCATGAGCAACCGCGGACGCCAAAATGTCGCCAGCTATTTCTGCAATGAACTCCATATGGATTGGCGCATCGGAGCTGCTTATTTTGAGTCGCAATTAATCGATTATGATGTGTGTAGCAATTGGGGTAACTGGGCTTATCTGGCTGGAGTAGGTAACGACCCCAGAAAACACCGTTATTTTAACATAGAGAAACAAGCCAAGGATTATGATAAGGACAGTAGCTTTAGGAAATTGTGGGTGTAGTGATAAGTGATTTGAGCACTTAGCTTTTTGAAACATGTAAGTTTAAGTGCAGTTTTAGCTTATTTTTTTAACCATTAAGGAATTTAGATCCATTAAGGGTTGCTTTTTATATGCTTACTTTTTAATGCTAAAGACAGACTTTGCGCGTCTCTGAGTAACCTCCGCGTGTCTCTGCGAAATCTTTTGTTCCGCAAAGATTCACAAAGTTGCCCCAAAGATTCTCTAAGTTTTTTTTCTTAATTTCCCTTAATTCCTTAATGGTGAAAATATTTTTGCGCGTCTCTGCGTAATTTTTTGTTCCGCAAAGATTCACAAAGTTGCCCCAGAGATTCTCTAAGTTTTTTTTCTTAATTTCCCTTAATTTCTTAATGGTAAAAATATTTTTGCGATTCTCTGCGCAACCTCCGCGTGTCTCTGCGAAATTTTTTGTTCCGCAAAGATTCACAAAGTAAAAGCAGAGATTCTCTAAGTTTTTTTCTTAATTCCCCTTAATTCCTTAATGGTAAAAATATTTTTGCGCGTCTCTGCGTAATCTTTTGTTCCGCAAAGATTCACAAAGTAAAAGCAGAGGTTCGCTAAGTTTTCTTTCTTAATTTCCCTTAGTTCCTTAATGGTAAAAATATTTTTGCGATTCTCTGTGTAACATTTTTCACCATCACCAAGTAACAAAAAACAACTTTTAGCGTCCAATCCTACTAACGCTTTTCTTTTATCAAGGAAGCCAATGCTTTTCCTTATTTTTGTACTAACCAATAAAAAGAGACTAATGAAAAAATTAATTCTGATAATGGCAATACTCCCAACAATAGTTGCAACTGCACAAAACCAAGAACCCATAAAATATCCCGTAACGAACAAAGGAACGGTAGTCGACACCTATTTTGATACCGCGGTCTCTGATCCGTATCGCTGGCTAGAGGACGATCGATCTGATGAAACCGCCACTTGGGTAAAAGCCGAAAACGAAGTAACTTACGGTTACCTAGATAAAATTCCTTTTCGCGATGCACTAAAAGCCCGCATGGAAAAACTGTGGAACTACGAAAAAATAGGTTCACCATCCAAAGAAGGAAACTTTACCTATTTTTCAAAAAACAACGGACTACAAAATCAATCCGTCGTTTATAGAAAAGACGCTTCAGGCAAAGAAGAAGTGTTCTTAGATCCAAATACATTCTCCAAAGATGGAACCACATCACTAGGAGGTTTAGATTTCTCCAAAGACGGTTCCAAAGTGGCTTACGCCATTTCCGAAGGAGGAAGCGACTGGCGAAAAGTAATTATCATGGACGCAGTTTCCAAAAAGATTATAGAAGACACGATTGTCGATGTAAAATTCAGTGGACTGTCTTGGAGAGGAAACGAAGGATTTTACTATTCTAGTTACGAAAAACCAAAAGGAAGTGAACTTTCTGCCAAAACCGATCAACATAAACTGTATTTTCACAAATTGGGAACAGCCCAAAAAGAAGACCAAGTTATCTTTGGCGCAGACCAAAAACGCCGTTATGTGGGCGGCTACGTAACCGAAGACGATGCTTATTTAGTGATCTCGGCAGCCAATTCTACCTACGGAAACGAATTGTACATCAAAAGCCTAAAAACGCCAGACAGTCCCATTGTAACCATTGTCGATAATTTCAATAGTGACAACAGCGTTATGGAAACGCAAGGCAGTACATTATTCATAAATACCGATTTAAATGCGCCCAACAAACGCATCGTAACTGTTGATTTTAGTAATCCTTCGCCAGCCAATTGGGTCGATTTTATTCCAGAAACTCAAAATGTGTTGACACCTTCCACGGGAGGCGGTTATTTCTTTGCAAATTATATGAAAGACGCCGTTTCGGTCGTGCAGCAATACGATTACTCTGGTAAAATGATTCGTGAGATTCAGTTGCCAGCGGTAGGAAGTGCTGGTGGTTTTGGCGGAAAGCTAAATGACAAAACCCTGTATTATTCGTTTACCAATTACACCACACCGGGAACAATTTATAGTTTTGACCCAAAAGCAGGGAAGTCAGCGGTATACTCAAAACCAAATGTCGATTTCAAAAGCGAGGAGTACGAGTCCAAACAAGTGTTTTATACCTCAAAGGATGGAACCAAAATCCCAATGATCATCACCTATAAAAAAGGATTAAAACTAAACGGAAAAAACCCAACTATGCTTTACGGTTACGGTGGTTTTAATGTAAGTTTGACGCCAAGTTTCAGTATTGCCAATGCCGTTTGGATGGAAAACGGAGGTGTTTATGCCGTTCCTAACTTACGTGGCGGAGGAGAATACGGTAAAAAATGGCACGATGCCGGAACCAAAATGCAAAAACAAAACGTATTTGATGACTTCATCGCTGCAGCCGAATATCTAATTGCTCAAAAATACACATCGACCAATTTTCTAGCCATCCGCGGTGGGTCCAACGGAGGTTTGCTAGTAGGCGCCACCATGACGCAACGTCCCGATTTGATGAAAGTAGCCTTGCCAGCCGTGGGCGTGATGGACATGTTGCGTTACCACACTTTTACCGCAGGAGCAGGTTGGGCGTACGATTACGGAACAGCGCAGGACAGTAAAGAAATGTTTGAATACATCAAAGGCTATTCGCCAGTTCAAAACGTAAAAGCAGGCACGCATTATCCCGCGACAATGGTCACCACGGGCGATCATGATGATCGAGTAGTGCCGGCACACAGTTTCAAGTTTGCAGCCGAATTGCAAGAAAAACAAACCGGAACAAACCCAACGTTGATTCGTATCGATGTCAAAGCCGGTCACGGCGCAGGAAAATCGGTAGCGGCAAGCATTCAAGAAAACGTCGACATTCAGGCTTTTACCTTATACAACATGGGATTCAAAGCCTTACCAAAACTAAAATAAAAGTACAATAATTAGGATTAGGAGCTATTTCCTGCTGTACGCTCTATCTCTAGTGGCGAACCCCGCCACTAGAGGATGCCGCTTCCATCAGGGCTAGGGCAGTTGTATCCCAAATAAAATAAATAATCCAAAAACGCTATTCGAAAGAGTAGCGTTTTTTGTTTCTAATAAAGAGGTGCTGAATAAGTTAGTTGTTTAAAACACCATAAATACTGTTGATAAGCTTCTTTTATTTCATAATTTTTTACTAATTCATTCGTTTTTTGGATTGTTGTTCGTTAACTTTGAGAGACAATCATAAATACATTATAATATGAAAATACAATTTAACACAGACAAAAATGTAGAAGGACACGAAAGAGCAGAAGCTTACTTTTCTGCTGAATTAGAAACTGCTTTAGCGCGTTTTGAAGATAAAATTACACGTATAGAAGTTCATGTAGGAGATGAGAATAGTGCTAAACCTGGAATCAATGATAAACGTTGTTTAATTGAAGTTCGTCCAGCAAAATTACAACCTATTGTAGTTACTGAGCATGCTGATACAGTCGAGAAAGCTTTTAGAGGAGCACTTGATAAAATGAAGAAAACATTAAGCACGACTTTTGAAAAACAAAAAGCACACTAAATATATTCCGAACTAAGGAAACAGCATAAAAAAAAGGGCAATTACTATTAATAGTAATTGCCCTTTTTTATTAGAATAGAATCTAATGTCAATCAGGTGAAATTAAGATTATACCTATACCATTTATAAAACAGTCTATTGTCAGTTGGAGTGGAGTTGAGAACCGCGATTATGTTTTACGGCGCTCGATCTGATAAAAATTAGATGGACTGTGTTGGACTGTGTTTTGGAAGCACAAGATTATTTTTCAAATAATAAAGCAGCTAGAGGTTCGTCTCTTTTATAAACATCGTCATAAAAAGCTACATTACCATCAGTATCTACCCAAGCCGTAAAATAACCTATGTAAACCGGGATTTTATTTTTTAACGTGTACCATTTTTCTTTTCCAGCATGCATTGCTTCGTAAATTTTTTCGGCATCCCAGCTTTTGTCTTCTTCCATTATTTTTTCAGCAAGTTCCGCAGGATTTTCTACTCTTATACAACCATGGCTAAAAGCTCTCTTTTCTCTACTAAAAAGATATTTAGAAGGCGTATCATGCAAGTAAATAGCATTCGAATTTGGAAATAAAAATTTAACTAACCCTAATGAGTTTTTAGGACCTGGCTTTTGACGTACTCTACCGTTGTTCCACTCCATGTTATGTTGTGCAAGATAATTGCTATTTCTTTCAATGGCAGGTTTTATTTCTTTATTGATGATACTACTTGGTAGGTTCCAATAAGGGCTAAAAACAATGTATTTCATTGGAGCGCTAAAAATAACAGTTTTATTAAGGGTCTTACCTACTACCACATTAGATTTCATTAAGACTTTGCCATTTTTAAAATAGGTCAATTCATAAGCAGGAATGTTTACTGCAATTAATTCTTTAGACTTTGCTATATCTTTAGAAACCCATCTACAGCGTTCCATATTTACTACAATTGTTTTTATAAGTGAAGTAACAGGCGTACTCATATAATTAACTGTAGAACCATAAAGCAGCTTGTCGCCATTTATACCGCGTGTTTTCTTGAATTTTACTACTGCATCAGCCAGATTTGAATCATAAATGCCGCTTTTTGAATCGTTTTTTAAAAATCCATCAAGAAACAATCTTTTGCGTACCTGAGCAATGGCTTGTACACTGTCACCAATTTTTAAGGTTTTAAATCCTGCAGGAATTGTGATGCTATCCCAGCCTCCTTTTTTTTCAATTTGGCGGTATTTTTTTAGTTGGTCTTTCAGTAAATAATATTGACTGAACAACGTTTTTTTGTCTTTTTTAATCAAAGAAGGATCAATTATCAAAGAATCTGTATAAGCAGCATACGACTGTTTATCACGAGGTAGAAACCATTGCATTTCATCTGATTTTGAAGGTGCTAAACCGTGATAAACTTTATCTATATAAAAATAATATAAAGAAGTAGTTAGCAATTCAGAATCAATATTAGGTGTTTTAGAATCATTTTGAGGTTCGTAAATCAAATCAAATTCTGATTTATACGGAATCATAGTTTCAATTCCTTCTTCTGCTAAGTTATTTACTTTGTTGTAAAGCACATTTGCAAATTCATTTATACCCGTTTTATCATACCATAAATAATGAAATTCGTGTTTTAAATACAAACTCTTTACATCGTCTTGGTATTTCTTTAATAAAGGATGTTTGCTAAAAAAAGAAGCGACTAAGGTACTGTCAAAGGGCGTTTTACTTAGGTCTTCGTTTTCTAGTAGCTCTGAATCAGCTAGGTCTTTATTTTTGCTTTTTTTGCATGAAGCAAAACTTATTACAAATAGAGTAGCTAATAATAAAGTAATTAAAGTAGTTTTTTTCATGCTTTGATCTTAATAAATTAAGAGCGTAAAAATACATTAAAAGAGTTAATTTATGGCTATTTAGTGTTATTTAATAGTTATTTGCGTTAAAAAACTATCTTTACTAAATGCCTTATTGAAGGTGAACATTCTTTATTAAATGTGTTTAATAACTTTTTCATGAAAAATTATTTCTTAATTATTTTTGCATTACTATTATTTTCTTCTTTTAGTAGTTGGTCTGAAGACAACGATAAAGAAAAAATAAAGATCAATTTAATGCTAGATAATTGGCACAAGGCTGCTGCAGAATCACAATTTGGTACTTATTTTGATCTAATGACTGATGATGCTATTTTTATAGGAACTGATGCTGAAGAAAATTGGAATAAAACTCAATTTCAAGCGTACGCAAAGCCTTCTTTTGATAATGGAAAAGCATGGAGTTTTAAAGTAATTGAACGTCACATTTATTTTGATAAATCAGGAAATATGGCTTGGTTTGATGAATTACTAGATACACAAATGAAAATTTGTCGTGGTTCAGGCGTATTAGTGAAAATAGGTAAGGATTGGAAAATTAAACATTATGTGCTTTCAATGACTGTTCCTAATGATAATGCTGCTGAGGTTATAAAAATAAAAACTCCTATTGAAACTATTATAATTGATAAGTTAAGTAATAAAGAGCAGTAATTTGAGTTTTCTTTTTTAGTACTAATTTGAATAATTCCTACATTTTTTTGTAAAATTCGATTAAAAAGGTTTTTTTTCATTCCCAAACCATTCGGTCTTATATATTTCCTTAATTTTGCGACCCAAGACCTTTAGGTCGAACCATACGAAGTAAAATATTAGAAAAAAAGTGGGAAGCAAAAATAAATTAAAGAGATTCACGGAAAACGAAACATTTGCTAATGTTTTTCAACCAACAAGAGAAGAAGTAGTAGGTGATTTATTTCCTTTAAAAGGGAAGTGGAATGCAGAGTTTTTTAAAAATGACAATCCATTAGTTCTTGAATTAGGCTGTGGAAAAGGGGAATATTCAGTTGGTCTTGCAGAAAGATATCCGAATAAAAACTTTGTAGGAATTGATATAAAAGGAGCTCGTTTCTGGCGTGGTGCCAAGACTGCTGTGGAAACTGGTTTGGATAATGTGGCTTTCATTAGAACACAAATCGAATTAATCAACCATATTTTTGCTGAAAACGAAGTGGACGAAATTTGGATTACTTTTCCAGATCCTCAAATTAAATACAAGAGAACAAAGCACCGCATGACCAACTCGGAGTTTTTACAATTGTATAAAAAAATCCTTAAAAAAGATGGAGTGGTCAACCTTAAAACCGATAGCGAATTCATGCACGGTTATACATTAGGGTTGCTTCATGGTGAAGGACATGAAGTGTTGTATGCCAATCATAATGTGTATGTAAATGAAGGAAGTCCTGAGGAAGTAACTGCTTTTCAGACATTTTACGAAAAACAATATTTGGAAATTAACAAAGCAATTACGTATATTAGATTTAAAATTAAAGACTAATATTGTTTTTTAAACGCATAATGCACCCATTTTCACTGTTTGATTTATACTAAATGAATTTAATTTTACCACTGTTTTTTGGTTTTGTTACGGCAGTAATAGGCATTATTCCACCAGGATTAATCAATATGACAGCGGCAAAAGTGAATTTGAAAGAAGGGACTAGAAATGCTTTTTGGTTCATATTTGGCGCAATAATTGTTATCTTTTTTCAGGCTTATTTAGCGATTATTTTTGCCAGAATAATAGATGTACGACCAGATATTGTCATTCTTTTGCGAGAATTAGGTTTTGGTGTTTTTGGTTCATTAGCAATTTATTTCCTTTTTATAGCTAAAAAACCAAAGGTTAAAAAGAGTAAAATTGCCAAGAAAAGTCAAAAGAAACGCTTCTTTTTAGGGATGTTATTATCAGCATTGAACTTTTTCCCTATTCCGTATTACGTTTTTATTACAATTACTTTGTCGTCTTATGAATTATTTTCATTTGCGGCCTTTTCAGTTTTTACTTTTGTAAGCGGAGTAGTGCTAGGGTCTACACTTGTTTTCTATTTCTATATTCGTTTTTTTGAAAGAATAGAGTCAAAAGCAGATTACCTTTTAAGAAATATGAATACGATCATTGGAAGCATTACTGGAGTCATTGCCTTAGTGACTTTGTTTAACATTATTCGCTATTACTTGCAGTAAACCAATTCTTATGGCTGACAATAATTTTTTTGAAAAAGTATATGTCATCGCAAGACAAATTCCGTTTGGAAGAGTGACATCTTATGGAGCTATAGCAAAAGCTATCGGGGCAGCACGATCAGCTCGTATGGTAGGCTATGCGATGAATGCCTCGCACAATATGGGAGATGTTCCTGCGCATCGTGTAGTGAATAGAAAAGGATTGCTTACAGGTAAATTCCATTTTGATGGAACTAATCTTATGCAGCAATTATTAGAAAACGAAGAGATTGTGGTAATAGACAATCAAATAATTGACTTTGAGAAGCATTTTTGGGAACCGCCAATGAATGAATGATATTCAATTTTGCGGATGAAAAACTTCTAAAAGTACAAACTTTAAAATATTTTATCTTATGAAACTTGAAAAAATGAAAATGATTAGACTCTATCCAAATGAGGAGTTTAAAGAGATAACTATAGAAGACAAACTAAGATTACGTTATGCAGTGTCTAACAAAGGAAGGTTAATTAGCTTTGTAGATGATATGCGGTTTGCGCGAGAATTAAGAGGCGGCATGACTGATGGATATAGATTGTTTAAATACAAACAATATAATGAAGGTGTGGTCAAAAACAAACACCTCTTTATTTACAAGCTGGTAGCGGAGTATTTTATTCCTAAAACCTCTGAGGATCAGGTTCATATTTTGCATCTAGATCGCAAACGTGATAATGATGATTATCGAAATCTAAAATGGGCCACTGCAGAAGAAATGGCACAGCATACAAGAGAAAGTCCCTATGTAAAGCAAGCTAGATTAAACTTAGTGAAACACAATTTAGAATCTAACGGTAGTAAACTTACGATTACTAAAGTGATGCTTATAAAAAAAATACTAGCTAGACCAGGACAAACTACAAGACTTAAAATGATTGCTAAACAATTTGGCGTTAGCGAAATGCAAATTAGACGAATTAAATCAGGTGAAAACTGGAGTCAAGTGAAAATATAAAAAGCGGTCTTGGCACTAGCGAATTTAATACATTGTTTTATTAGTAATACTATTAATATAATAGACAAATTATCACATTGAGTGGAGTCGAAAATTACGACTCCATCTCGACTGTGCTCGATTTGAGAAAAATTTGACGGGACTATTTTTTACTAATTTTCAATGTAAAAGTCACCTTTAATTACCTTCTTGAATAAAACAGATGGTAAAATGAGTTCTTCCGCCTGATTGCTCATTGTCAGTTCGATGACTCAAATATCCGCCGTGGGCTTCAATACTATTTTTCGAAAGTGTCAGTCCAATACCGGCGCCATCTTTTCGAGTAGTGAAAAAGGGCAGGAATATTTTATCTTTAATTTCATTTTCTATTCCTCTTCCATTGTCGGATATCGTGATGTAAAAACGATTGTTTTGTGCAGTCGTTGTTAGTTTTATGCTTTTATGCTTTTTCTCTTTTAAAGCAAAAACACTATTGGTTAGTAAGTTGATAATGACTTGTTCGATTTGGTTTTGGTCAATAGATATTATTTGGTTTTTGTCGATTTCGTTGGTAATTTCGATGTTTTCAGACTCGAAAATAGGCGACATGATTTTCAGGCAATCTTCAAACAGCAAATGAACAGCTGTTGGTTTTTTATTGGGTGTTGGTAATGCAGCGAGCTTTCTATAATTTTCTACAAAAAACTGCAAATGGTCACTGCGATTTATAATCGTAGAAATACTGCTTTTTATATCTTCAAAATCTTCAGGCTCTAAATGGTCTTGATCTACTATTTGCAGTAAATTTTGCGAAAGCGATCGAATAGGTGTCAAGGAATTCATTAATTCGTGAGAGATGATTTTCATCAAGTTAATCCAAGCTTCTTTTTCTTTTTTCTCAATAACACGCTGGATGCTGTCTAGCAAAATGATACAATAGTCTTTATTGAACGATTTTGTCAGCGAAGTTTGCAGCATAAACGTCTGTGCCTCTTGTTGCTCAATTTTTATATTAATAGATGTCTTTAATTCGTTAAAACCATTTTTTTCAATTTCGTTACAAAGCGAGGGCAGGTAATTTTTGAGATAGTCCCAACTAGTTACTTTTGGTACGCTGAAAAGTGATGAAAAACAATCGTTCATCAAAAAAATATTCCAATCGTTATTTTCTTTTTCTAATATTAAAACGGCGGTATCTATATTGTTTATTATCGAACGATAAATTAATTCTTTTGAGCTGCCGTCGTGTTGTTTCTGTTTTAAAGTGTCATAAAGCAGACATAAATTTTTATAATCTCCTTCTTTGACTGCAGCAGGGAAATTAGCCGAAAAGTCATTGTTGAGTATAGAAAGTATTGTTTTATCGTAAAAAATCAATTTGTTTTTGATGTAGGAATACATTTCGGCACAGAGTAAAACGGCAAAAACTAAAATTAAAATACCACTATACAAATAGCCATTCCCAAATAGATAAAGTGAGAAAGCGAGTGTGATAATGACCATAAAAACTCTAGCGAAAAGGGCATTGTAAAATTTCCAGCTGTTCATTAGTCGTTATTTTTAAGGTCGTATTTTTCAAGCCTGCGGTACAATGCTGCTCTGGATAAACCCAATTCTTCGGCGGTTTTACTAATGTTGCCGCTATTTTTAAAAAGAGATTTTTCTATTGCATTTTTCTCTATTTCGGATAGGGGATTTTCCTCATTGTTTGGGGTGTATTCAAAGTGGAGTAAGTCTAAATCAGTGACCGAAATGGTATTGTCATCGGACATGATTAAGGCTCTTTCTATCTTATTTTCTAATTCTCTAATGTTTCCTTTCCAAGGATAACGTGCCATATATTCGGCCACGTTGGTGTCAAAAACCACATCATTTTGATTGTATTTTTTACCTAATTGTTCTAGAATAAATTGCGCCATGGGTACAATGTCCTCTTTTCGCTCTCGCAAAGGCGGTAAGTTAATTTCCATGGTATTAATACGATACAGCAAGTCTTCTCGAAAAGTTTTGTTTTCAACATCGGCCTTGATATCGCTGTTGGTTGCTGCTATGATTCGCACATTTAATGGTCGCGGTTTGCTTTCGCCCAAGCGTGTGACTTTTTTTGTTTGCAAAACATGCAAAAGCTTTGATTGTAAATGCAAAGGAATATTGCCTATTTCATCAAGAAAAACAGTACCATTATCGGCAATTTCAAATCGTCCTGGGGTATCAGTTTTAGCGTCGGTAAATGCACCTTTGGCATAGCCAAATAGTTCGCTTTCAAATAAGTTTTCGCTTAACGAACCCAAATCAATGTGAATGAATGGTTTGTCTTTTCGAGTCGAATGTAGGTGTATATGTTCGGCAAAGACAAATTTACCGGTTCCGTTTTCGCCTAAAATAAGGACGTTCGCATCTGTTTTTGCTACTTTTTCAGCAATGGAGTACGCCTGTTTTATTTTTTGGGAACTACCTATGAAGTGCTTTTTAGGAGCGGGTTCTGAGTTTGATGTTCGATTGCGTTTCCGACTTTCTGCAACGGCTTTATCAATAGTGGAAAGTAAATGGTCGTTGTCCCAAGGTTTTAAAATATAATCAAAAGCACCTATTTTCATGCCTTCTACAGCGGTTTCTATCTTGCCAAAAGCGGTCATTAAAAGCACGACTGTTTTTGGCGACAGTGTTTTTATTTCTTTTAGCCAGTGAATACCTTCTCGTCCATCTTCAAATCCAATGCGGTAGTTCATGTCTAGTATGACGACATCAATTTGGTTTTCGCCAAGGATATTCAGTAGTTTTTTTGGATCGTTTGTTGTAAAAATTTCTTCAAAATGCTTCTTCAAGATCATTTTTGCCGAAAAAAGAATCTCTTCTTGGTCATCAACAATAAGTATTTTGGCTAGTTTTTTTCGCATCAGTATTGGTTTTTGTTCACTTATGAACAGGAGACTGTCCGTTTTTGAACAGTTCGATTTTTAGATTTTTTGCAACCTTGTTGATAACCATTGTTTTACGGATTATAAATCCTTTGGCATGCTTTTGTATGTTGATAATCAGTAAATTATTATAAAAAATGGACAAGGTTATTCCCCGTAAAAATAGAAAATTTAGGTACTTAACAATAGGATTTGTGAGTTTTTTAGTTGCTGGAGCATTTGTTTATGCTTCGGTATCTAAAAAGCGAAGTTTAAATGTAAAAGTGGATGAATTATTAGTAAAAGAAGTAAGTCAAGAGTTTTTTGAAGATTTTATTGTGTTTCAGGCCAAAGTAGAACCATTGAATTTGGTATTGGTCAATATCATTGAAGGGGGTTCAGTCAAAGAAATTTTTGTAGAAAACGGAGCAATGGTCACGCAAGGACGACCACTGGCGCGCATGTATAATCCCAATACAGAGTTGAATTACCTGACGCAAGAAACCGCAATCATTGAGCAAATCAATAATTTAAACACGGGAAAACTTAATATTAGAAATCAAGAATTGAACTTGACTAAAGATTTGGCTTTAATAGAACATGATTATAATGATGCTAAAAGAGTGTACGATATGAATGCCAAATTATTCGAAAAAGATATTATTTCAAGAAATGATTGGAATGTAATTAAGGAAAGTCTGCGTTTTCAAGAAGAGCGCAAAAGCAATATTCGCACGAGTATTCAAAAAGAGAAACAAACCAACCAAGTCCAGATTTCGCAGATAAATCGTTCGATACAAACCATGGAGATGAGTTTGGATATTCTGAGAAGTAATAAAAAAAACTTCTTGATTACGGCGCCAGTTTCAGGAAGATTAACTTCATTTGAACCTATTTTAGGAAAAACATTTCAAGCCGGAGAGAGTATTGGTCGAATTGACTCTCGTGAAGGCTACAAGCTGAGTGCGCAAGTAGATGAATTTTATTTGGAGAAGATACGTGTGGGTTTAAAAGGGCAAATTGAGTTTAAAGGAAAAACGGTAACTGTGTCTGTCGTCAAAGTGATTCCAGAGGTGAAAAGTGGTCGTTTTCAGGTAGAATTGCTTTTTGATTCTAAAGAAGAGTTGGCGTTACAAGACGGACTAAGTTTTGGCGTGAAGCTTATCTTATCTGAAAAGAATAAAATTTTGGTGATTCCAAAAGGAAGCTTCAATCAAGAAACTGCAGGAAAGTGGCTCTTTGTTGTCAACGGAAATAAGGGAGTTAGAAGAAACATAAAGTTAGGTAGAGAAAACCCTTCTTATTACGAGGTTTTAGAAGGATTGAAGGAAGGCGAAAAAGTAATCACTTCGTCTTATGCGGACTATAAAGAAGTTGAAGAGCTGAATATCGAATAAAAGCATCATTAAGATAGTAGTGACTTATAAAAATAGTAGCTGTAAAATAAGCTAATTTTTGTCTTATCGAGCGGAGTCGAGATATAATAATGGTGCCTGATTTCGCTCAAACTGACTATTGGGCTGAACAATTAATAAGATTAAATTAAAAAAAAACATAAAAACTATAAAAGGATGATAACAATTCAAAACCTAGCCAAGATCTTCAGAACAGAAGAGTTAGAAACTTCGGCTTTAAGCGGAATTAATTTGCAAATCAACGAGGGAGATTTTCTTTCGATTATGGGGCCTTCGGGTTGCGGAAAATCGACATTACTCAATATCATCGGATTATTGGATAGTGCTTCAGACGGGAGTTATACCTTGTTGAACCAAGAAATGATTGGACTGAAAGAAAAAGGGCGTTCTAGTGTTCGTAAGGAAAATATCGGATTTATTTTTCAGAATTTTAACCTTATCGACGAGCTTTCGGTCTATGATAATATCGAATTACCTTTGATTTATAATAATGTAAAAGCTTCGGAAAGAAAACTAAAAGTAGAAGCAATTGCCGAAAAATTAAACATTGCGCATCGATTGAAGCATTATCCCCAACAACTTTCTGGTGGGCAGCAACAACGTGTGGCCGTGGCAAGAGCTTTGATAAATGATCCTAAAATTATTTTGGCTGATGAGCCTACTGGGAATTTGGACAGTAAAAACGGAAATGAAGTAATGGAATTGCTAACTGATTTGCATGCCAAAGGTGCGACAATCTTGATGGTTACCCATTCTGATTATGATGCGTCATTTTCTCAAAGAACCATCCTGATGAAAGATGGTGTTATTTTCTCTGAAAAAAGCAATCAAAGGAATGTTGATGTTTTTAAAGTGTAATCATTATGATACTAATCTTAATATCAATTATCACATTCATTTTAGAATTGCTTTGCAGTTCACTTAGTCAATAAGTTACGGTTTCAATCATCACACGAGCCAAAGTGGCGAACTGGCGAAACAATCAAAATCAAAATTATGTTACACAATTGGATAAAAATATTTATTTACCACCTCAAGCAAAACAAATTGTTTTCGTTTCTCAATGTTTTGGGATTGAGTATTGGGATTGCGGGATTGATTTTCGCTTTGTTATATTGGAATGACGAGCATTCTTATGATCAATGGAATCCTGAAAAAGAAAATGTTTATCAGGTGTTAGTTCAATTGACAGACACTCCAGTTAGAGGAGAACATCCATTTTCGTTAAAATCTTTTTTAGAAGCTGACCCCAATGTCGAAAATGTGGTATATGGAGATAGTTGGTATAAAAAGGGGTTGATTGTATATAAAGGGAAAAAAGAATTTGTAGATAAAATGATCAATGTAGATCGTGATTTTTTCGCCCTTTTTCCTTTTAAAATTAGTAAAGGAGGTGCTGTGTCAGCATTAAAAGATGATGGGAGTATTGCAATTTCAGATGTTACGGCAAAGAGAATATTTGGTGATGAAAATCCAATAGGCAAAGAAGTCAATTGTTTTGATGGCGTCTGTATTGTACGTGCTGTTTATCATATTCCGGGAAATTCCTCTATAGCTCCAACGGTTATTGTTAATAGGATGAAAAAGCTATTGGATCCCAATAATCAGATGGGAGTTTTTAATTTCAAAGTGCTGGTAAAGGTCAAAGACCCTTCTAAAGTTGATGCTATTAAAAGGATGTTGGAGAAGGTGTATTACGATGAAATCATTGTAAGAGAAGCAAGCCAAGCTGGATTTACTCCTGACGAAATGGAAAAGAAAATAGGACACTTTACAGTATTCATGGAGCCGCTTTCACAAGCAAGATTACATTCTGTTGCAGACGGTTATCCAGAAGGTCGAGGGAATTACCAATTTTTGCTAATTATGGTTGGTCTATCTATTTTAATCCTCATTTTATCTATTGTCAATTATGTCAATATGGCTACTGCTAATGGTATAAATCGTGCAAAGGAAATCGGTGTTCGTAAGGTTTTGGGCGCTTCAATGGGTAATATTATTAGACAGTTTCTTTTTGAAACCATTCTTACATGTTTATTTTCTATTTTATTAGCTTTGGTAATTGTAGAGCTTACATTACCATATTATAATAATTTTTTAAATAAAGATCTAATCACTAATGGAAGTCAGTTTTATGTAGAGATAATTTTAGTTTTCATAATTACAGTGGTAGCAGCAGGGTTTTTTCCATCAATTTATATTTCTAATTTTGAACTACTAAAGGTTCTTAAAGGTAATTTTGCAAGAAGTAAAAATGGTGTTTGGTTAAGAAACGGAATGTTGATTTTTCAGTTTTCAATTGCCTCCTTTTTTATCGTTGGATCTCATATCGTGTATCAACAAGTTAATTATTTAAGTAATAAAGATCTTGGATTCAAAGGCGATCAAGTAATTGCTGTAGCATTAAATTTTCCAAATTATTATTATGAAGGAGAAAATATTGAAAGAAATATTTATAATAAATATACGGTTACAAAGCAACAATTGAATAAAATTAAAGGGGTTGAGAGCGTGTCAGCAGGAGTGATGTCATTTGATGGTTCAGATAACTCATTGTTTCCACTTTTGTACAAGGATGTGCTCTTCAAAGTAAAGCATGCTGCAGTCGATTTTGGGATGCTAGAAATGCTGAAAATAAAAATGGTTAAGGGGAGAAATTTTGATGAAAAAATAGCTTCGGATACTATCAATTCTTTGTTGATAAATGAAACTGCAGCGAAATTATTAGGAATGAAGGATCCAGTAGGAAAAGAAGTACTGATTAGAAATCAAAAGTTAAAAATTGTAGGGGTGGTTAAAGACTTCAATCTATTAAGTCCTGAAGTAGCAATACCGCCAATGACTTTTTTCCATATAAAAACACTAGACTTTGCTGAGGATATGAATTTGGTTTATGTAAAACTAAAATCAGAGGATACACAAAATACAATTGCAGATATTGAAAAATTTTGGGCGACTAATGTTGGAAATGAATATCCATTTAAATACGATTTTGTTGATAAAGAATATGCTAGAACTTATGAGTCTTATGTTAAACAAAAAGATTTGTTTTTACTGCTAAATTTAATAGTAATTGGTATAGCACTTTTTGGATTATATGCTTTAGCTTCTTATTCAATACAAACAAGAATGAAAGAAATTGCAATTAGGAAAGCATTGGGTGCAGAAACTAATATGTTGCTCAGAGAGCTGTCTAAGCAATACATTTTGTACTGTGTGATCGGGTTTGTAATAGCGTTGTTTCCTGTTTATTATTTATTGAATAAATGGTTAGAAAACTTCGCTTATCGAATAGATATTTCTATTTACCCCTTTATTCTTGGATTTCTGGCTTTAATGGTGCTCACTTTAATAGTTGTTTTATCTAAAGCGTATCAAGCAACAAAGGTTGATGTTTTAAAATATTTAAAATACGAATAATTGGCTATGTAAAAACGGTACTAGGCGACTTAGAAAGGCTTTAATTGCCGATTAATTTTTAAAACAAATAAACGATGTTACACAACTGGATAAAAATATTTATATACCACCTCAAGCAAAATAAGCTGTTTTCGTTTCTCAATGTTTTGGGATTGAGTATTGGGATTGCGGGATTGATTTTCGCTTTGTTATATTGGAATGACGAGCATTCTTATGATGCTTGGAATCCTGAGAAAGAACATGTTTATCAGGTCCTGAATCAAATGGGCCCACATAAAGAAATTTGGGCATCTAACTCAACACCCTTTGGACTTACCTGCAAGGCGACTATTCCAGAAATCGAATCGATTTGCTTTTTCAGCAATAGGTATGATGGAGGGCTTTTAAAATATCAATCTAAAAAGTTAATTGTAAAAAAAGCAGTTATCTCTGATGAAGAGTTTTTTAAAATTTTCCCTTTCCCCATTGTTAAAGGGCCAAAAACGGATATTCTTAAGGAGAAAAATAGTGTTGCTATTTCTGAAGCAAGTGCAAAATTGCTATTTAAAGAGGAAGATCCTATTGGCAAATCAGTCAATTTTGACAATGAATTTTATATTGTAAAAGCAGTTTATAAAATCATAAAACCATCGGCGGTAGAACCTGATTATGTATTTAATGGACTAATCAACGAAAGTGACCTCGAGAGCTGGGGAAACTTCAACTATGGATTGATGATTAAAGTTAAAAAAGACGTTTCCATAGCGACTGTTCTTAAAAAAATGGAGCAGGTAGTTTTTGAGAATAGAACACAGAAAAACGCTAAAGAAAGTGGTCAAACTGTTGCTCAGTATATTAAGGAAAATGGGGAGGCTAAGATTATTTTAGACCAACTAAAAACCGCGCGATTACAGGGTACAAAAGCGTCTATAGGAAGTAATTTTCCAGAAGGACAGGGAAATTTACAGTTGGTTTATATTATGATGGGTTTGTCTATTTTGATATTGGTTTTGTCCATCGTTAATTATATTAATTTGGCAACAGCCTCAGCTATAAAAAGAGCAAAAGAAATAGGTGTTAGAAAAAGTTTAGGGGCTAGTAAGTCATTGATTATTTTGCAGTTTATCTTTGAGTCGGCTATTGTAGTGTGTTTTTCGGTTATTTTTGCTTTAGCCATTGTAGAGCTCACACTGCCTTTTTATAATGATTTTTTGAACAAAGATTTAATTTTAAAAGGGAGCGAGTTTTACATGCAAATCCTTTTAATTTTTGTTATAGTAATTGTTTTTGCAGGGATATTTCCAGCTATTTATATTTCGAAATTTGAAACATTAAAGGTGTTGAAAGGGAATTTCTCTAGAAGTAAAAGCGGAATTTGGATGCGAAATTCCATGTTGATTTTTCAATTTTCGATAGCTACTTTTTTTATCATTGGCGCGTTAATAGTGTACCAACAGGTAAGTTATATGAGCAATAAAGACTTAGGTTTTAATGGCGATCAGATTATTCGAATCAGGTTTAGATATGATGATTGGGAAACCAAATTAAAAAAGTACGAAACTACTAAGCAAGAAGTTCTTAAAATGTCAGGTGTTCAAGATGTCTCTACATTCGAAGGCTCTTTTGGTGATGATACTAACTCTACTTCTGGATTTACCCACAATGGTATTTTTGTGCAGGGACATAACGTGAATATGGATTTTGGTTTTCTGGATATGATGAAAATTAAGATGGTTGAAGGACGGGATTTATCTCCTGAATTTGCTTCAGACACGGTGAGCAATATGTTGATGAATGAAACTTGCGTACGTACCTTGAATTTAAAGAAACCAATAAATACAATTATCACCTCGGGTTGGGGCAATGATAAAGGAATGCTGAAATTTAAAATTGTAGGTGTAGTTAAGGATTTTAACATCACTGGTTTAAAAAATAAGATTCCTCCCATGATTTTTGTAAATTTAAAAACCTTAGGATGGAATAATTTTCAATTTGTTTATGTAAAGGTAAGTCCTGATAATTTAGAGCGCACACTTTCTGGATTAGAGACTTATTGGAACAAGAATATCAATCAAGATTATCCTTTTGAATATGAATTTGTGGATAAAAAGTTTGCCAAAACCTATCTGGAACAACTGAAACAAAAAAACTTGTTTTTTATCCTTAATTTAATCGTAATTACTATTGCCATATTTGGTTTGTTTGCCTTGGCTTCATTTTCTATGGAAAGAAGATTAAAGGAAATCGCCATTCGTAAAACCCTTGGTGCCGAAACTAATACTTTACTGAAAGAGTTGTCAAAACAATATGTATTCTTTTGTTTGGCTGGATTTCTAATTGGGATATTCCCGGCTTACTTTCTTTTGCAAAAATGGCTTGAAGATTTTGCTTTTCGCATCGATATTCCATTCTTTCCATTTGTTGTAGCGCTGGTGAGTTTGCTGTTTTTGACTTTAATAATAGTTTTATCTAAAGCGTATCAAGTAACCAAAATGGATGTTTTGAAATATTTAAAATATGAATAATTGGTTTTAGATTTTTTTAAGATAAACCCGACGGCTATTCAAAGCAAGTCGGGTTTTTTTTCTATAATAACTACAGCAAATTCTTGCATCAATAAATACAATTTAAATCCTTTACAATAAGAACTTAATCCATTATCTTTGTAATCTGAAATCAGTTTAAATAAATATAAATTTTTACTGAATTACCAATCGATAATAGTCCAATTATAATGAAATTAGATAGAAAAGAAGTTCTTAAAGCTTTAGAAACAATTACTATTGCTGGAGAAGGAAAAAATATGGTAGAAAGTGGTGCCATAGCAAACGTAATCACTTTTGGAGATGAGGTAGTAGTTGATTTAATTTTGAATACTCCGGCAATGCACATTAAAAAACGTGCTGAGGATGATATTAAAAAAACTATCCTTGAGTTAATTTCTCCTGACGCAAAAATCAAAATAAACAGTAAGGTGCAAGCACCTGAAAAGGCTGAAATAAAAGGAAAATCAATTCCTGGAATAAAAAATATTATAGCAGTCGCCTCTGGTAAAGGAGGAGTGGGTAAATCTACCGTCACTGCAAATTTAGCCGTATCCTTAGCAAAAATGGGTTTTAGTGTTGGTGTTTTAGATGCTGATATTTATGGTCCTTCAATGCCAATCATGTTTGATGTTGAGAATGAAAAACCAATCTCAGTAAATGTTGATGGCAAGTCAAAAATGAAACCTGTTGAAAGCTACGAAGTAAAAATGCTTTCTATAGGTTTTTTCACAGCACCTAGCCAAGCAGTTATCTGGAGAGGTCCTATGGCTTCAAAAGCGTTGAACCAAATGATTTTTGATGCTGACTGGGGAGAACTAGATTTCATGTTAATCGATCTACCTCCAGGAACTGGAGATATTCACCTTTCGATCATGCAATCACTACCTGTTACAGGTGCAGTTGTTGTGAGTACACCGCAAGCAGTAGCTTTGGCCGATGCTAAAAAAGGAGTTTCAATGTTCTTGTCAGAAGCGATTAATGTTCCCGTTTTAGGAATTATTGAGAATATGGCGTACTTTACACCCGAAGAATTGCCTAATAATAAATATTACATTTTTGGACAAGAAGGAGCAAAAAATCTTGCCGAAGATTTAGACGTGCCATTTTTAGGAGAAGTTCCTATTGTACAGTCTATCCGTGAAGCAGGAGATTTTGGACGTCCAGCAGCAATGCAGGAGGGGTCGATTGTCGCTAAAGTTTTTGAAGATATTACTCGTAAAGTCGTTGAAGAAACGGTTAGAAGAAACGATAGTTTACCTGCTACCGAAGCAATTAAAATCACTACCATGGCAGGATGTTCTGCGGTAAAAAAATAATAAGATTTATTACTATAAATCTTTAAAGACAATAAAATGACAACAGAAGAATTAACAATTGAAGTTCAAAAAGCACTGGAGGAAATCAGACCTTTTTTAAACTCTGATGGAGGAGATATTTCCCTTGTTTCCATCGAAGAGGACAAGCATGTTAAGGTGCGTCTTGAAGGAGCGTGTACTAGTTGTAGTGTGAACCAAATGACGCTTAAAGCGGGTGTAGAAACAACAATTAAAAAGTTTGCACCACAAATTGAAACTGTTGAAAATATAGCATAGATTTTGGGCATGACCCCTTTTATAAAAAAGGCTTATTTGCTTTGCGGTGATAAGCCTTTTTATAAAAACGGTCGGGCTATACGCGCTACTTCGGTAGCTAGCTGCTATCCCTCATGCAACTTAGTACTGTAATCATAACCAAACCTAAAACATAACACCCAATTACATGGATGTACTTATAAAAATAAAAGACCGTGAAGGAGTTGTGCATGAACTGCAAGCACCTACTGATATGGCAATGAATATTATGGAATTGTGTAAAGCTTATGAGCTGCCCGTAGAGGGAACTTGTGGCGGTATGGCCATGTGTGCTTCTTGTCAATGTTATGTGCTTAATGATGTTGCTTTGCCTGAAATGGGTGATGATGAAGAGGCAATGCTTTCAGAGGCTTTTTACGTAAAACCAAATAGTCGTCTCGGTTGTCAAATACCTATTACCGAAGATCTTGAAGGACTAGAACTAGAGCTAGCTCCAGAAAATTAATTAAAAGCTCCTTAATGGAGTTTTTTTATTGGTTAAGAATTACAGCTGCCTTTGGTGCAATACTTTGTGTAAATAAAGTATATGCAGTTTCGGATGGATGCAATCCGTCAATAGCAACTAGCGAGGGATTTGTTAGTCCGTTTTGGGAAATAGTTGTGATGTTGCTAAATGCAATGCCGTTCTCATCGCAATACTTTTTTGCGTAGGCATTATACAAACTAATTTCTGCTGAAATTGTATCAAATTTACCCGAGAGCTGACCATAAGGAGTGTAAGCATAATCAGGGATAGAGATTACTATTACGTTTGCCTTATTTCCTTTTGCGTAAGTGATACTTCTATCAATAAGATATGAAAATTCTTTTTCATAAACTGCAAAATCAATGTTTTGAAATTGATTGTTTACACCTATCAATAAAGTCACCAAGTCGTAGTTAGTTGCTGGATTTTGGACGTCGATCGCGTTTATTAAATCATTAGTAGTCCATCCTGTTCTAGCGATTACTTTTAATGAAAAGTTATTCTCCGTATTAGTGTTTCTTAAAGCTTCTTGAAGTTGTTCTGGAAATTTACAAGTTTCGCACACACTTTGGCCTATGGTATAACTGTCTCCTAGAGCCAAATATTTTAGAGTATGATAGCGGGTAATTACTTTATCAATACTGTTGGGAGTAGTATTCGCAATGTTTTCATTTAGAAAAGTGGGTTTCTTTTCTATAATTTGGTTTTCACTACTGCAAGCCGTGAAAAGGCAGCTTGCAAAAACCGCAACTGCTATTAGAATTTGATTTTTCATTTGCTTTAAATTAAAATTCAATATGTACTAATAACAGTTACGCTAAATGCTATATTTTGGTTTTATGCAACAACTTCTTTCGCTAAAATTGTTTCTTCAATGGCGTCCCATAAACCAATTCTTTTTTCAAGTGCAAGGATAGAAACTTGTTCTACTTCATTCCATTTTTGTTCGTCGTCTCCACAAAGTTCGGTGATCATTTGCATTGCCATAGGTCCATGCTCATCGGCATCTAGTTCAATGTGTCTTTCAAAATAGTAAATCAATTTTGATAAGTCGGTATCTGGGAAATTCTCCTGGAAATTTTTCAATATAGCGGTAAACATACTTGGTATTAAATCTTCTCTTCCAAAGGTGAATGCAGCAGCGATCTCGTGTGGTTTTCCTTCTTCGATAACTCTAAAAGTAAAGTCGAGAAAAGCTTTTATATTGGGGTGTAAACTACTTGTTTTAATCGCTACAAAGATGTTTTGTAAGGAGTTGATTTCTGCTAAGAAGTGATTAATATCTGCGGTATTTGCACCACAATCTTCCATAGCTTCAATGTACATTTCATAATGACTTTGGCGGCGACCGTCCATACTCAAATCAGATTCTTCTGCAAGAACAATTTCGTTGATTAAGTAGCGCGTTTCGGGATTTTCGGTAGCAAACCAAGGTGTAGTTGTGCATGTTAATTTTGCTTGAAGCGCCTTTAATAAAGACATAAAGTCCCAAACAGCATAAACATGATTTTCAAGAAAACATCGTAAATCGTGTACAGTTTTTACTTTTTTATACAGTGGATGTTGCAACAAGGCTTCTTTTTGAGGCTGAATTTTGTTGTTGATGTTCTGGATGGTCATACGTTTTAATTTTGCGTAAATATAAAAAAGCTTCTCGTTTCCAAGAAGCTTTTATTATCAATTTTACAAATACTTTAAAAGTTGTTGCAGCTTTATTTAAACGCTGGAATTCCAGTAATGTCCATTCCTGTGATTAATAAATGAATATCGTGTGTTCCTTCATAAGTAATAACCGACTCTAAATTCATCATGTGGCGCATGATTGAATACTCGCCGCTAATTCCCATTCCGCCTAAGATTTGTCTTGCTTCACGTGCAATATGTATTGCCATATCTACATTATTTCTTTTTGCCATAGAAATTTGTGCGGTTGTCGCGCGACCTTCGTTTCTTAAAACACCCAGTCTCCATGTTAAAAGTTGTGCCTTTGTGATTTCTGTAATCATTTCAGCTAGTTTCTTTTGTTGTAATTGTGTTCCTGCAATAGGTTTGTCAAATTGTATGCGCTCTTTTGCGTAGCGCAACGCAGTATCATAACAATCCATAGCTGCTCCAATTGCTCCCCATGCAATACCATAACGAGCAGAATCTAAACAACCTAGCGGTGCTCCTAATCCTGATTTATTAGGAAGTAGGTTTGCTTTAGGAACTTTTACATTGTCAAATATCAATTCACCAGTTGACGAAGCACGCAGTGACCATTTGTTGTGTGTTTCAGGAGTTGTAAAGCCTTCCATGCCACGTTCAACGATCAAACCGTGAATTCTTCCTTCTTCATTTTTAGCCCAAACTACTGCAATGTCTGCAAATGGCGCATTAGAAATCCACATTTTGGCACCATTCAATAGATAGTGGTCGCCCATATCTTTAAAATTGGTAATCATGCTTCCTGGATCTGATCCGTGATTAGGTTCAGTCAAACCAAAGCAGCCCATAAATTCACCAGTAGCTAACTTGGGTAAATATTTCATTCGTTGTTCTTCGTTACCGTATTTCCAAATAGGGTACATCACTAACGATGATTGCACAGATGAAGTAGAGCGAACGCCAGAGTCACCACGTTCAATTTCTTGCATGATTAAGCCGTAAGAGATTTGGTCTAAACCAGCACCACCATATTCTTCAGGTATGTATGGTCCAAAACCACCAATTTCTCCAAGACCTTTGATGATTTGTTTTGGGAATTCAGCTCTTTGAGCGAAGTCTTCAATTATAGGGGATACCTCTTTTTTTACCCATGCACGTGCTGAGTCACGGACCAATTTATGTTCATCCGTTAATAAATCGTCTAGGTTGTAATAATCTGGAGCTTGAAATAAATCTGGTTTCATAAGTCGCTTTTATTTGTTTAGTAATAGTATGTTTTTTTAAGATCGGGCAATAGTTTTCTTTGTGAAACAAATTTACATAAAGAAATATAACAAAAGTATTATTATTTGTTATAAAAATTAATTTATAGAGGTGTTTATGTTATAAGTGGATTTATCAGCTTAAATTAATTTGCTTAAAGTTTATTTCGTGGATAGATAATTAAGATTGATCTTTTAAGATGTCTAGTAATGCTTACATCTTTAAATAAAAATCCTTTGTCAAAGCAATGTATTCGGGAGTATAATTGTGTCGGCTAATTTCTATAGTTAATTCATCAACAGGGATATCAGTAATTTTATTTCGACTAAAAGCGAGTAAACTACGTTTGATTTCGCTTGTAGGAGTGCCTTTAACACGGGTGATTTTTACAGGATATAATTCTGCTTCAACAGCTAGAGCTATAAATTGCTCTTCCTCTTTGAAGGGAATAATGGTCGAAAAAATTCCGTCGTCAGACAAGAACATTGCGGTAGCTTCAATTAAATCTTCAAAAGGCATGGCGTCTTGAAAACGAGCTAAATCACGTTGCTCATTATCCGTTTTGTAATCTTCAGAATAAAATGGGGGATTGGAAACAATCAAATCATATTCGTCTTCAGGCTCTTCGATAAATTCATCTAGACCTGCGTGAAAACAAAATAAACGATCACTCCAAGGAGAGTTTTCAAAATTCTCTACTGCTTGTTCGTAGGCTTGTTCGTCGATTTCTAAAGCGTCAATTTGCTCGGCATTAGTTCTTTGTGCTAACATTAAAGCAATTATACCTGTTCCTGCGCCAATATCTAGTACGCTAAATGGGTTATTGGTAATGGGAGTCCAAGCGCCAAGTAAAACACCATCGGTACCTATTTTCATAGCACAACGATCTTGGTCTATAGTAAATTTTTTGAATGAAAATTTAGACAAAACAAATATTTTATAAATTAAACCAATAAGGAATTAAGAGGGGAAAGGAAAAAATTTAATGAACCTTAATTTCTTAATGGTTCAAAAAATCACTTTAAAGATACATTTCGACTAAACCTTCTGGCAAGTCCATGATTACTTTTTTATTTTCTCTGTCAATTTTGATAAGGAAATGGTCAATCATTGGGATAAACATTTCCACTCCATCTTGAATAACTTCAAATAAAGGTTGGGCAGTGGTATCGTTTACGGATTGGATTTCTCCAATAATCCCTAATCTTTTATCCTCGATTTCAAAACCAATCACTTCGTGAAAATAGAATTTGTTACCGGTAAGTTTTGGTAACATTTTTAACGGAAGATAGAGATCGTTGCCTAAAAGGGCATCTGCTTCTTCTTCGTTATTGACATCTTCAAAGCGTACGCGAAGAAAGTCGTTTTTATGTAGTGAGCTACTTTCAATAAAAAAAGGAACCAAGTGTTTGTTGCATTCAACAAACACTGATTCCAGATTTTCGTACAACTCAGGTTCGTCCGTGTCTAAATAAGCCAAGACTTCGCCTTTGAAGCTGAATTTTTTGGCGATTTTACCTAAATAGAAACAATCTTCTTTACGCATCTTCGCTTTTTAAATTTATGCTTGAGTTTCTTCGTTGTTTTCTTCAGCAGCAGGAGCTTCTTCAGTAGATGCTTCAACTTCTTCAGCAACTGGGTTTGCAGCAGCAATAGCATCAGCTTCTGCTTGTGCAGCAGTAGCTAAACGTTTTGCGTTTACATCTTGTTCTGCTTTGAAAGCTTTTGCTTTAACATCAGCTTGCGCTTTTGATAAACCATCTTTTTTAGCATCAACAGTTCCGTTTTTTGCATCTAACCAAGCAGTTAATTTTGCATCAGCTTGCTCTTGAGTTAGGGCACCTTTACGGATACCACCTTCAAGGTGATGTTTCAATAACGCTCCTTTGTAAGAAAGAATAGCTTTTGCAGTATCAGTTGGTTGTGCACCATTGTTTAACCATCTTACTGCACTATCAAGGTTTAAGTCGATAGTTGCTGGGTTTGTATTTGGATTGTAAGTACCTATTTTCTCTAAGTATTTACCATCTCTTTTTGAGCGTGCATCTGCAGCTACAACCCAGTAAAAAGGTTTTCCTTTTTTACCGTGTCTTTGTAATCTAATTTTTACTGACATAATCTATATGATTAAATTTTGAGGTACTCGACCTCGATTAATTAAGGGAGCAAAGATACTCTTTTTATTTGAAAATGCTAACGGCTATTTGTTATTTTAAACTCGAATTATTTTTAAATATAAAAGTTAGTTTATTGAATTGTAATAACCTCATTTATATGGTGTTTACTGATTTTAACATTGTAGTTATTTTAAAAAAAAATGAACTACTTTTAAATGCAAGTATTAGCTAGTTTTACTAGCGGCTGTATTTGTGAATTTATTATTGTTTTTTTTGTAACTTCAAATGGTATAGAAGTAGTCTGCTTTTTAAAATGATTTTTTGCTATCAGAAAAGTAATATTTCTTCATTTTAATGCTTTTTTTAGAACTTTATTGATGAGTTTCGTATAAAGTTAACAAGAGTTAAAGTGATGAATAGATTTGTTTTAGGGCTTGGTTTGTCTATTTAATGGTTTCTTTTGAAACTTAATTTGGTTTTAAATCAAAATAAAAGCATAAATATGCTAATTTATAGTTGATTAGAAAAAAATAAGAGTACATTTGTTGCAATTATTATAAATAAGTACATATGAATATTTTTGTTGGAAGCCTTCCATTCAGTATTGAGGAAGCAGATTTAAGAGAGTCTTTCGAGGCTTACGGAGCAGTAGATTCAGTTAAAATTATCACGGATAAATTTACAGGAAGAAGTAAAGGATTTGGTTTTGTTGAGATGCCAAATGATGACGATGCTCAAAAAGCTATTGACGAATTGAACGGAGCGACTGTTCAAGGACGTGCAATTGTGGTTAACAAATCTGAACCAAAACCAGAAGGAGAAAGAAGAAGTTTTAATAACAACCGTGGAGGAGACTCTCGTGGTGGTTATGGTGGTGGAAACAGCCGTGGTGGAGAAAACCGTGGTGGTGGAAACAGAGGAGGATATTAATATTCTTTTTTACAACTATAAAAAAAGGGGACAATGTAAATTGTCCCCTTTTTTGTTTTTAAACCTGTCTGGTTCTGGTTTTTTAAATGTAGCTTATTCTTTTTCTAAGAGCTTAAGATCCTCTTTTAAAGACAGCATGCTCGATGGGTCTAAGCTATTGTAGATTCCTCTGATAATTCTATTTTTATCTATTAAAACAAAATTCTCTGTATGTAAGAAGATGGAAACATCTTTGTTTTCGCCTAAGTCTTCTTCGACAAAGTAAAATTTCCTTCCTAAATTATAAATCTCTTCTTTCTCGCCTGTGAGTAGTTTCCATCTATTATAACTTACATCATTCTTTTGTGCGTATTTGGCCAGCACGGATACACTATCTTGTTCTGGAGTAACTGAGTGTGAAACAAGTAATACCTTATCATCTTTTATAAAGTCCTTTTGTAAGTCGTTCATACTTTTTGCCATCTTAGGACAAATTCCGGGACAAGAGGTAAAGAAAAAATCGACCACGCAAATTTTGCCTTTGATATTCTCTGCAGTAAATGGTTTGCCTTCTTGATCGATTAAATTAAAATCCCTTATCGAATGAAAAGTACCATCAGTAGGTAATTCCCATACTGGAGTAAAGTCGGAGGTGTTGTAGTAGGGCAGTTTTCTAGTTTCCTCTTTTTTGTGGCAAGAAATAAAAACTGTCGCAACCAATAGCAGATATAGTTTATTTATTTTCATTTGTAGGTAATTTTAATTTTCCGTCTAAAAGGGTGTAGCACAAATTAGATTTTTGTAATCCATAACGATGGCCGTCTTTTGCTTGATAGTTAATGTAGGGCTTTCCGTTTTCACGCCACGCTTTTTGCATGCCATCCTCAGTATCATTTTTAAATATCAAAAACGAATATTTTCCGCCAGACTCATACCATTGTTTTTGCAATCCTTCGCGCTTATCATTGTTATAAACAAAATCATATTTTAGATTGCCGTTACTCCAATATCCATAGTGCCTACCATAAGATTTTCCTGCTTTGTAGCTCCTACTATCTTTAAGCTTTCCGTTTGGGAAGTAGGTTAGTGAGGCGCCTTCTTGTTTTCCTTTGTAGTAACTAAATACATCTTTTATTTGATCATTCTCATACATTTGCTTGATGTATCCCGAGTAAACAGTATCGCTTAAATAAACAATGCCGTTATCTAATTTTAAGTCTTTATTAGTAGACAAAATAGTGTCTATAGGAATCATAGTAGTGTTAACAACAAAAGAGGATGGTATTACGACCTCCTCCTTTGCTGATTTATTGTAACAAGATGAGCAGGTTACAATAAGTATCAAACTAACAATTTTAAGAAGTAAATGTTCCTTTTGTTCCATAATAACTTCCTGCTTTTAAGATATAAAATCCCGAATTTAAATAATTTACATTCGAACAATGGTAGTGGTAAATTCCATTAGGATATTCCGTCGTTGCTCCTGTATGTCCTCCATTTTCATCTAAGTCAGATGGGTAGGTTCCATTAGTATCTTGACGACCATATATAGGGAAGCCATCTCTTAACCAACCTATTAGTTTAGCGTCGTCCTTTGACGTGAAATCGCCATTAAAGTGATAGTGATATAATCCTCCTGGACCACTGTGTGCTCCAGCTCTGTCAAAAGTAGTAATCGTATTAGCATCTACAGGTACGTTACCACCTTCACGATCATTGTAAATTGCTACTCCGTTTAATGCCATACCAATAGGTCCTAGCGAGGTCGCTTCTTTAGTAGTTGCTGCAGCTGGATTGATAGGAATAGTCATGACAAATACTTGTGACTGTAAGCTACCTGGAGTTAATGTTTGTCCTTCTGTTTGCTCTTCATAAAGACTGTTTCCCACTCCCCAATAAGGAGTTACGTGATCAGGAGTACCGTTTGATTTCATTGTTACTGACGTACCATCAGAAGATAAAGTAACTCCTGCTTTGTAATTAGTGCTAAACACGGTAGGTACTGTTGCAGTCGAAGCTTCTTCTGTACTATCCTCAGATGAGGAACTGCTACATGATAAAATACTAAGAGCAGTTAATAGAGTTATACTAATTTTCATGTTTTTACTTACTGAATTCATATTGGTTTATTTAAAAATTATCTTCCTCCCTCAGGACCTTTTCTTTCTGGTTTTGGTGCTTTTTTCAATTCTTCGAGAGTTAAATAACCATCTTTATCTGTGTCAATTTTCTCGAAATCATCTTTGATTGGTCCTTTTACCTCCTTTTTTGATAATTTTCCATCTTTGTCAGCGTCCATCTTTTTTATTAATTCTGCTGCTGTAGGTTGTTTTTTACCATCATGGCCTTGAGGTGGTTGTGCATAACTTGAAGTAGTTGCTAAAAGTACTATCGCTCCTAAAGTTAATTTTACTATTGTGTTTTTCATGATATTTTGATTTTGTGATTGTTACTGAGTACAAATATGCAGTAATAATTGAAGTGCTATTTTTGTATTCAGTGAATGAAGAATACTATTCAGTGAATAGGATAGTATGCTAAATAATATATTGTTTAAAATACCTGTTTTATTCTTTTAAGGAGGTTCCAGCTACTTTTATATGTTTTATTTTAATAGTGGTAGTCGTATTTTGGTTGGCGACAAAAGGAATGCTTTTCGAATAAAATTGCATTTGAAAAGTAAGGTAGTTATAAAACAAAAAAGACGAAGGTGAATATCCTTCGTCTTTAATTTTATTAATGCACTATACTATTAATCGAATGTCGTAACAATGAAGTAGCTTCAAAACGCAAATAGTCATTAATCATTTAGCGCTGAAGAAATCAGGTCACTCGGTCTTTTTTATTTTAAATAACTGTTCACAGCAGTAGTACGAGCAGTAACATGAGTACTTAACGCATCTATTGCTGTTTGAAATTCAGCAGTGCTTTTTAAGAAAGTATATCCTTTAACCTCTTTGATTGCATACGGTTTCACAAGTGCTCCATAACTCGCGTAGGTAGCTTTCATGGTAGTTTCATTAAAAGCATTATTAATGACACTTTTTACATACATATCATACTTCGCTTTATAGGTTGCATCATTATATAAATACCCAATCAATGGCCATGACGTAGTGCTTAAGCCTGAGAAATTTAGAGCATATGAACCGCCTTGATTCCCTGTTTGCAATGCTTCATTATTATCCCATGGTATCCATGATAGCTTTTTGGTATCTGGATTATTATATAAAAAATAATTATGTGTCATTCTTCCGTACGTATCCCAATTTTGAATTACCGTATTGACAGCTAAATACTTTAAAAAGGTATCCGTATCAAAAACAGATTCTAGGTTCGTTCTCCAAGCCGCAGCATCGGTGGTTCTAGTACTAGCATGTAAAGCCGTGAATAAATTTTGAATATCACTGTAATCTGCAGCGTCTTCATTTGTTTTCTTTACAAATACATCCTTTGTAAAAGTTCCGTCAGCAAAACTAGCTCCGGTACCGTCTGGCTTGTATAAATTACCGTCGTTATTTGAAAATTCATCGATCAACGTATCATCTACCTCCTCAACCAAGGTATACACACCAAAATAAGTTGGTCCGTCACCATGATCTACATAAACTTCATAAATAGCAGCATGCGAGCTTACTAAACCGGAAGCTCTAAAAATATCTGTTGCCACTTTTTCACGTAGCATCGATTTGTCATTATAATTGTTTTTTAGACTTAATTTTTTAAAACCATAAAAACGCTGATTATCTATTTGAGGATAGGTTTCTTCGTATTCATCAAAATCTAATTTGAAAGATAATTTCAAGTTTCCGCTAGACCAAGTGGACTGTAAACTGGAATTTCCTTTAAAACGAACACCCACACGGTACCATTCTTTTCCGTTATAAAAAACTTCTGCAGGAACCATTATCGGATCTTCGTCTGATGAAGTAAGACCAGGACCACCTGAACTCGCGCCAAATGTGCCGTATGTAGCGGTCATGTCTGCAAGCATTTTTTTCCAGCGTGTACTCGTTATAACAATGTCTAATCTTTTTACAGTATTGTCTGCAAATACTTCTTCAAAATTAGGGTCTGCTTTTTTACTGTGGGTTTCTGTGGTCCAATCAGGAGTTTCAAAAACGGTGTCATCTACTTCAACTGCAACTTCATCGACCTCGTCAATGCTAGAGTTCTCTTTTGAACAAGATGTGATTATAAACAGTTGAAGCGTTGCTAAAATCAGAATGTTTAATTTTTTCATAATTGTTTTTTAATGTTGCTGTTGCTTGCAAATTTGAACAAATTATAAAAGTGTATTATTTTTTTTCAGTGAATACAGAGAAGTAATCTGTGAATCGCAGTTGGCATTCTGCAAACAATCGTTTTAAAGAGGTAAAAAGCGGTGTTTTCAAGATTTGATTACTTTTTATTTTATTTATTTGTACTATGAATAAAATTACACGCGTTATCTTTCAACTCATATTGTGGTTGTTAGTTTTGATTATTATTGGTTTAAACCAAAAAGACATCACTCAATTTTTATTGCAAAATCTATTGGCTTATTCATGCCAAGCAATTCTTATTGTAGCACTTATTTATGTGTTGGCTCCCAATTTCCTTTTCAAAAAAAAGTATGTACAATTTGTGCTGTATTCAGTAATTTTAGTAATTGCTGCTGCTTTTATTTCTTCAATGATGATAAGGCCTCATATGGGGTCAGGGATGCCGCCACCGCCTGCAAGAGGGGATAAGATGCTGCCAAGTCCTATTTTTATAAATTTGCTTTTAATCACTGTTTCCTATGTTTTTGCTACGTTCTTAGAAACATTTGCATTTGCTCAAAAAAAAGAGGAAGATTTGGTAATCAGTAAATCAGAAATGATGGAGAACGAACTTAAATTTTTGAAATCGCAGATCAATCCACATTTTCTATTTAACTCTTTAAACAATATTTATTCGCTATCAATGATCGATTCAGAAAAGGCGCAACAAAGTATTTTATACTTGTCAGATATGTTGCGTTATGTTTTATACGATTGTGAAAAGCCTGCGATTGCAATAGAAAAAGAGGTGACTTATATAGAAGACTTCATTCAACTGTTCTTATTAAAGAGTAGTAAAAAATACCCTGTTACGACTTCATTTACAATCGAAGATCCTAAGTTGCAAATAGCTCCCATGCTTTTAATTCCTTTTGTTGAGAATGCGTTTAAACACAGTAATATACAGAACATTGACGAATCATTTATTGCTATTACGATTCATTCAACAGCAAGTTCTGTTTTATTTTCGATCGAAAACACTTTTAAGAAAGGACCTATAGTTAAAGATAGCGTAGGAGGGATTGGGATTCCAAATGTAAAAAAGAGACTTTTATTGCTTTATCCAGAAGCACATTCGCTAGAGATTACTGAAAATAGTAATACCTTTAAAGTGGAATTAAAAATGGATCTGAATGTATAAATGTGTTATAATCGATGATGAAGAGCTGGCAAGGGAGCTTTTAAAAAACTACGTTAGTAAAGTTGACTTTCTAGAAGTTGTGGGTTCGTTTGAAAATCCGTTAGAGGCGATCTCAATTTTACAAAAGGAGACTGTTCATATTGTTTTTCTGGACATCCAAATGCCAGAAATCAAGGGAACCGACTTTGCTAAATTGATTCCGTCTTCAACTAAAATTATTTTTACTACAGCATATTCAGAGTACGCTTTAGAAGGATTTGAATTGAATGCTATTGATTATTTATTAAAGCCAATTGCTTTTCAACGCTTTTTGCAAGCAGTTCAGAAAATTAAAGGTGAACAAGCTCAAGTCAGCGCTAATGATACACTTACAATTAAATCTGGATACGATTTTTTTAAAGTAAAACTGGACGACATTACCCACATAGAAAGTGATAGCGAGTATGTAAACTTCTATAGCAACGGCAAAAAGATTATGAGTTATCAGTCATTAAAATCTCTAGAAAAAACGCTTGATCCCAATCAATTTATACGCGTGCACCGCTCTTACATTGTAAATAAGAATAAGGTAACGGGTTTGAAGGGCAGAGACTTACTATTATCAGACCTAATTATTCCTGTGAGCGATAGTTACTATGATAAAGTCAAGCAAGATTTGTTTTCGTAAATCTCAAAATAAAAAAAAGCGATCTCTCGACCGCTTTTTTCAACTATTATAACAATTTTAATATAACCTTCAAAATTAAAATTACAGATTAGCTACTAACCAATCTCCTACATCGCTTGTTTTATAAGCTGTAGCTCCTTTGACAACCAAATCTTCGGTAACAATTCCTTGTTCTAGAGATTTGTTTACTACTGCTCTAATTGCTGCAGCTTCTTCAGTTAAACCAAAGGCATCTTCAAACATCATTGCTGCTGATAAAACAGTCGCTAACGGATTTGCAATATTCAAACCTGTGGCTTGTGGGTAGGAACCGTGAATAGGTTCGTATAACGAAGTGTGCTCACCTACAGAAGCTGAAGGCATTAAGCCCATTGATCCTGAAATTACCGATGCTTCGTCAGTTAAAATATCTCCAAACAAATTCTCTGTAATTAATACATCATATGAGTTTGGCCATTGAACTAATCGCATCGCCACAGCATCTACAAACTCGTAGCTTACTGTTACCTCAGGGTAGTCTTTTTCCATTGCTTGCACTGTTTCTCTCCACAATCTTGATGTTTCAAGTACGTTAGCTTTATCAACACAACATAATTTTTTAGAACGTGTCATTGCTAGTTCAAAACCTTTTTTGGCTAAACGCTGTACTTCTGCTCTTGTGTAAACACAATTATCAAAGGCCGTTTCTCCTCCATCTCTTCTTCCTTTTTCTCCAAAGTATATTCCTCCGGTTAGTTCTCTTAAGAAAACCAAATCAGTTCCCTCAATACGTTCTCTTTTTAAAGGTGAATTGTCAATTAAAGAAGGAAAAGTAAAAGTAGGTCGCACATTTGCAAACAAGCCTAATTTTTTACGCATCAATAATAATCCTTGCTCAGGACGAACCTTGGCTGTTGGGTCATTATCATATTTAGGGTGACCTATAGCGCCAAAAAGTACCGCATCTGCAGCCATACAAATTTCATGTGTTTCATCAGGATAAGGAACGCCCACCGCATCAATAGCGCAAGCTCCTGTAAGTGCCGCAGTCCAAGTGATTTCATGATTGAATTTTTTTGCAATTGCATCCGAAACTTTTACCGCTTCATTGATTACTTCTGGTCCTATTCCGTCTCCGGCTAAAAGTGCTATATTTAATTTCATATGTATTTGTTTTTTGTTTCAATTCTTAAAAGTATCTAAGTTACCAAACTTCAGTCGCAATTTCGAAAAGCTTAGAAGCTCAGATTCTTTGTAGCTTAGCTACTTCTTTAAACTACATTCAACATTTTTTGCGTTGCTACTATTGCCGCAACTGTTTGATCAGAATCTAATCCTCGTGTTTTGAATTCTTTTCCGTTGTTTGTCCAGGTAATTACGGTTTCGCATAAGGCATCAGAGCTACTTCCTGGTGGAATACGTACTGCGTAATCGATTAATTTAGGTAATTCTAAGTTCTTGCTTTTATAGATTTTGCCTAAGGCATTCATAAAAGCATCAAATTGTCCGTCACCTTGTGCGTGTTCTTCAATTAATTCACCGTCGATTCGTAGTGACAACGTTGTTGAAGGACGCATTCCTTTAGCGTGTGATAATATGTAAGACTCCACAATTATTTTTTCTTCGAATACTTTACTGTGTAGAACATCAGAGATAATGTATGGCAGGTCTTCCTTTGTTACGGTTTCTTTTTTATCGCCTAGTTCGATAATACGCTGTGTAACTAATTTTATATCTTCTTGATTTAATTTTAGTCCTAACTCTTGTAAGTTCTTTTCAATATTTGCCTTTCCAGATGTTTTCCCTAAAGCATATTGCCTTTTTCTTCCAAAACGTTCTGGTAGCAAGTCATTAAAATACAAGTTGTTTTTATTATCACCATCAGCATGAATTCCAGCAGTTTGTGTAAAAACATTGTCGCCCACAATGGGTTTGTTAGCAGGAATACGATATCCTGTAAAAGCTTCTACTAGCTTACTCACTTTGTATAACGAAGGCTCTTTTACATTGATTTCGATCTCAGGCATGAAATCATTGATAACAGCAACGGTGCTTTCAAGCGGCGCGTTTCCAGCGCGTTCTCCCATTCCGTTTACAGTAACATGTAAACCATGAACACCTGCTTTAAGTGCTTCCATTACGTTAGCAATGCTTAAATCATAATCATTATGAGCATGAAAGTCAAAATGAATGTTGGGGTATCTAGCGGTAATTTTAGATAAGTATTCAAAAGTATGTTCGGGTATAAGTACACCTAATGTATCGGGAAGTAATACCCTTTTTACAGGCTGTGTAGCTATAAAATCTAAATACTGAAATACATATTCAGGGGAGTTGCGCATACCGTTACTCCAATCTTCAAGATAAACATTTGTTTCAATATTGTTTTCCTGTGCTAGACTTATCGTTTTTGCAATTTCAGAAAAATGCTGTTCGGGAGTTTTTTTTAATTGATGTGTCAGGTGATTTAAAGAACCCTTAGTCAATAAGTTTTGAACTTTAGCGCCACTTTTTTTCATCCATTCGATAGAAAGACCTCCGTCAACAAAAGTCAAAACTTCGATTCGATTAGTATATCCTTTTTCTTGTGCCCATGACATGATGCCTTTTACCCCTTGAAATTCTCCTTCACTTACTCGTGCCGATGCAATTTCGATGCGGTCTACATTCAATTCTTCTAATAGTAATTGGGCAATGGTTAGTTTTTCTGCAGCAGAAAAAGACACTCCTGAGGTTTGTTCCCCATCACGAAGTGTCGTGTCCATTATTTCAATCTTTCTTTTCTCCATTATCTTATTTCTAAACAAATAGTTTTGAACTATTGTGCGGCTAGTATTCTACTTTTATTTGGAATAAACTCAATGTTATCCCTTCGTAATGCTTTGGTAATCCCTTATATTCTGGAGTGATTACTCCTAGAAAATCAAAGCCACATTTTTGGTAATACCCTATTAATTCTTCATTATCTCCCCAAGTATCCATGCGTAAATAGTGTAGTTTCTTTTCTTTGGCAAAAGCCAATCCCCAAGTCACTATTCTTTTTACCAAGTGTTGTCCTTTGAATTTTGGGTGCGTTACAATTCGATGAAAATATACCGCAGCATCTGCATTTTTTTCTTTCCAAATACTCTCGTCTTGGAATGTGATGGCAAAAACGCAAGCAACTTCATCATCAATAATAATTTTCCACTGCCTGTTTTCTGTTATTTCGTTAAGAACCATTTTGCGGTCAAAACCCATCCAGTGTTTGTTGAACTTGGTTTTTTGATAGGCTACAGCCAAATCATAAAATTCAAAAATGCAGTCTATATCAGCGACGCTACTTGGTTCTATTTTCATCGAAATCACTACTGCTTTTAACGGATAATTAAATTGAAATGTTTAGATCAATTGCTTTTCAGCAAAAGTTACGATGTCTTCTTTGATGTTTTGCAAGTAATCAATATCGTCAAAACCGTTAACCATATTGTTCTTTTTATATCCGTTGATGTCAAAAGATTCTTTTTCACCAGTCACTTTTAGTGTAATTGTTTGCTCTGGTAAATTGATTTCAAGCTCGGTGTTTGGATCTGCATCTATAGCTTTAAAAATAGAAGCAGCAAATTCTGGGCTTACTTGAACGGGTAAAACACCAATATTCAAACAGTTTCCTTTAAAGATGTCAGCAAAGAAAGAAGAAACTACAGCACGGAAACCGTAATCGTAAACCGCCCAAGCAGCGTGCTCACGAGAAGAACCAGAACCGAAGTTTTTTCCTCCCACAAGAATTTTTCCAGAGTAGGTTGGGTTGTTTAAAACGAAATCAGCTTTTGGAGTATCGTCTCCATTGTATCTCCAGTCTCTAAAAAGATTATCACCAAAACCTACACGCTCAGTCGCTTTCAAGAAACGAGCTGGGATTATTTGGTCTGTATCTACATTTTCTATTGGTAGTGGCACTGCACTACTAGTAAGTATATTGAATTTATCGTATGCCATTTTTATATTGCTTTTGGCAGTCAGCTTTGAGCCATGGGCTTTGGGCGGGGACTGCGATATTATTGATTTAACTTAAGTCGTAATTGATAAATTTGTTTTCTTATTTGAATTATTTTGCTAGCTAAACCCTGATGTAGTTCAATGTTTAGATATTTCAAGTCAGAAGTAAGTAATAGTAAATATTCAACTTCAGAACAGGATGCAATTGCAATATTCAAATATCTAGCAAATTCTTTTTCAGAATTAGAACCACAACCTTCGGCGAAATTTGTTGGAATAGAGGATGTTGCTCTTCTCAATTGACTTGTTAATCCAAACAATTCTTCTTTTGGAAATTCTTTTGTAACCTGATAAATTTCAAGTGTGAATAAATGACTATCCTGCCAAACATTGTATTTTCTAAAATCTCTCATAATTATCTGCTTTGAGCTTTCGGCAATCTGAAAAAAGCCCATTGCCCAAGGCTCATAGCTGATTGCTTTCTAAAAAAGATCTCTTGGATCAGTCAATTTTCCAGTAACCGCTGCTGCTGCTGCCATGATAGGAGAGGCTAGCAAAGTTCTTGAACCTGGACCTTGACGACCTTCAAAGTTTCTGTTTGAGGTACTTACTGCATATTTTCCAGCGGGTACTTTGTCGTCGTTCATCGCTAAACAAGCTGAACATCCCGGTTGACGCAATACAAATCCAGATTCTGTTAGAATATCAAGCAAACCTTCTTCTTTAATTTGTGCTTCAACTACGTGTGATCCTGGAACCAACCATGCGGTTACGTTGTCTGCCTTTTTACGACCTTTTACAATATCAGTAAACGCTCTAAAATCTTCAATACGGCCATTTGTACAACTTCCTAAGAAAACAAAATCAATAGGTTTTCCTATCATCACATCGTCTTCATTGAAACCCATGTAGGCTAACGACTTTTTGTAAGTTTCTGCACCACCTTGTACTTGACTAGCTGTAGGGATATTTTTTGAGATACCTATTCCCATTCCAGGATTGGTACCGTAAGTGATCATTGGCTCTATGTCTGCGGCGTCGATATTTAATTCAGCATCAAATACAGCATCATCATCTGTTTTTAATGTTTTCCAGTAAGCGACTGCTTTAGTCCAATCGTCCCCTTTTGGAGCATACAATCTACCTTCAAGAAAGTCGAATGTTTTTTGGTCAGGAGCAATCATACCACCACGAGCACCCATTTCGATAGAAAGGTTACAAACAGTCATACGGCCTTCCATAGACATTTCTTCAAATACATTCCCAGCGTATTCAGCAAAATAACCTGTTCCACCAGAAGTAGTTAATTGAGAGATGATATATAAGGCAACATCCTTTGGTCCCACACCTTTACTCAAAGTACCATTTACGTTGATACGCATTTTCTTTGGTTTGGGTTGCATGATACATTGTGTTGCAAGTACCATTTCAACCTCTGAAGTTCCAATTCCAAAAGCAATTGCTCCAAAAGCACCATGCGTAGAAGTGTGTGAATCTCCACAAACAATAGTTGCTCCGGGTAAAGTAATTCCGTTTTCAGGACCTACCACGTGTACGATTCCGTTTTTAGGATCACCTAATCCCCAGTGCGAAATACCGTATTCGGCAGCATTGTCTTCTAATGCTTTTAATTGATTTGCTGATAAAGCGTCTTCAACAGGTAAGTGTTGATTAATTGTAGGTGTATTGTGATCTGCAGTTGCAAATGTTCTTTCAGGGTATAAAACAGATACATTTCTAGATTTTAATCCTAAAAATGCAACTGGGCTGGTAACTTCATGTATGAAATGACGGTCAATAAAAAACACATCTGGTCCATCTTCAATTTTACGTACAACATGTGCGTCCCATACTTTGTCAAATAATGTCTTACTCATTTTATTAATTTTAAATTGTAATTTTTACAATAGCGGCTCTTCTAGCTTTTGTAATAGAAAACAAAATTAGAAAAAGGGACCAAAGTGTCAATTTCGATATTTCATTTTATACGATACCCAAAGTGTGATTCTATAGCCATGGAGTTCTTTATTTTAGAATCTACATTTAAAGTTCAGAATTAGGATAGTAATTTTTGCTAGAGTAAATATTAGAAAAGCTTTGTTTGTGTAAGTTTTGTTTTTATTAATAGTGTAATTTAAACTTATTTTAATGAATTATTTTTATAAGAAAAATGATTTTGATTCATTATTTTAATGATTTGATAATTAAATATCTTTTAATGATTCAGGTTTGAGGTTTTTGTTTAGAGGTTTAAAGAGACTTTAAATTCCTTTTACTATCTTTTATTTTACCTCATTATTACGACGTTCAAAAAATGATTATCTTTTATTTTTATTTGCTTATTAGGATTTATAATCTTTATCTAGTCTTTGAATACAATTTGTTTTATCAGGGCAGAATGAAAATACGTTTACGGTAAACCGAATAAATAAAATGAGTTAAAATTAGCTATTGTTTTAAAGATAAGTTTTTTCACTCAAATAAGTCTTAGTAATGCTTTTAAGTTGTAAATAGGTGTTTATACGTGTTTTTTAAAACCATAATTTTTTGTTAATTTGCAATGAATTTATTCCTTTTTAATGTGGTTTGTTTAGTCTGTCTTAGGTTTGTCAATTAGATGAATCGTATTTGAGGCTTAAACTATGTGGGAGTTTAAATTAAAAGTATGAGTTTATCCAAGTGGTTTCAATATATTACACCTAATTTTAAGTTCTATCGGGACGGTTTTTTTGAGTTTCCCTTTGTAGCAAACACACCTGAATTATTCATAGAATCAACAATAAAATCTCCAGGGAGTAAACATATTGCAAAAGAACAGTTAGTAGTAAGGAATAATCCTTTTATTAAAGGAGCTATGCGTTACCGTAAAATTGATGAAGGTTTATGGCTTACCATAACAAATGTAGAATTCAAACACGATAGCGTGATTAAATCAGTTTATGCTCCGGATATTCCTAGTGATCACTATTCAATAACCTTTACAGTTTTTGAGAGCGAAGTGCAATTGAATAATGTGTTTATTGATAAGATGCCTTTTCAGAATAAATTCTGGGCATTCAAAAAGCCAGGTGTTGATGTAGGTGCCTGTTTTTACAAAGGCTCTAAATGCTTGTTTTATATTTACTACGTAAGTCCTAGCTGGCTTCATGAAAATATTCCTTTAGATCAACTAGATACTAAGCTTCCTTTTAAAAAGTTTTTAGACTCAGATAAAGGCTTTGTTTCCTATCAAGACATTGTGCCCAACGCGGTGGAATTATCTCAAGAAATTTTAGATACTTTTAAAACGTTCAATACTGATATTTTAAACAAAACCATTTTGAAGGGACAATCATTAAGTTTGTTAACTTCTTTTTTTAAGAATGTTTTTGCTGATAATCGCGATGATGATTATCAAGGTAAAGGTTCTGTTGATTATAAAAAAATAGCAAAATGTGAATTGTTGATTACAACAAATTTATCCAAGCCTTTCATGGGTATTGATGCATTAGCCGAGAAACTCTATATCTCAACTTCAAAATTAAAAAGCGACTTCAAATCAGTTTACGGGACCTCAATTTTACAATATATTATTGATAAAAAAATGCAACTAGCGATTGAGTTAGTTAAAAATACTGATATGCAAATTAAGTTCATTGCGTTAGAAGTAGGTTACGAAAGTCATAGTAAATTTAGTGCTGTTTTTAAGAAAAAGTTCGACAAACTTCCGTCAGAATTGCGTCCTGAAAATATGGTAAATTAAATCGTTTTTTTAAGATTTAAAATTATCGCTACCGATTAAAGGGAATTGTGCAAACTGTAATTTTTGCGTTTATCTTTTTTTTTCCTATGTGCATCCCTTTCGAAATCATAAATTCATGTTTTTTTTCCTTCAAAAAAAATATAATAATGTCTGAATGGGCTGTTGATTTGTCCGAATGGGCTAATTTAAATTAGTTGTGGTACATTAATTTTGCTGCCTTAAATCAAGATTCCTAAAACAATCAAGAATACGGTTTTCATTTTTTACATTACTTAAACAAATCTAAATATAATGCTTATGAGAAAAATTACTTTAACAATTACCTTATTTTTACTGATTTTTGCGCAAGTAGTTCTAGCTCAAACAATAAAATATGTAAAGGTAGGTGGTTCTGGAACAAAAGATGGAACTTCATGGAGCAATGCTTCTGACAACTTACAGAAAACAATAAGTTTATCGAGCGGGGATACACAAATATGGATAGCTAAAGGAAAATATACTCCTAAAGTTGCTTTATCGCCTAACAATAATCCACAGGATAGAGACAATACTTTTGGTTTAAAGAAAGATGTTAAATTATATGGAGGCTTTAGTGGTGTTGAAACAAGTATTACAGACAGAAACATAGCAAGTAATGAAACCATCCTGAGTGGGGATTTAGGTGGAGGTAATTTTGCATATCACGTAATGCTTATCCATGCAATTGACGCTAATGAGAAGTACTACTTAAACGGACTAACTATTAGTGATGGTAAGTGTAATGATTCTGGATATTATAATATATCTGAAGAAATTAGCAGTAGTATTTCTGTTAATGATCAAGTTAAAAATAAATACCCAGATTGGTATGTTGCTATGACCGAAAGTCCTTATTACAACTTTGCTTCAATAGGTTTGCAATTAGCAGGAGAGAATGCCTTACCTGGCGTTGTTGAAGTGCCTGGAGGTAATGCTGTATGGGTGCAAATATCTAAAACATCTTACCCAAAAAGTAAGGGAGGCGGAATATATAATATAAAGGGAGAATTAAAATTAGAAAATGTCACTTTCAAAAATAATAGCGGTATTCTTGGTGCAGCTTTAAGTACAGAACTAGGAGGTAGAACCACCATTAATGACTGTACTTTTGCGAATAATAAAGCCACTAATAATGGAGGTGCAATTGTTAATACTGAAAGTTATTTGACGATTACAGGAGGAACATTTAACAATAATAGTGCGCTTTTAGGGGGTGCTATTGTTGATGATAATGGAAAACTTTTAAGCATTAAGAAGGTTTATTTTGTTGATAATAAGGCGATTAGCAATCAAACGGATTTTGGATTTGGAGGGGCGATTTTTATTGAAAAAGTAACTACGGATCAATCAGCTGGACGAGTCATAGATGGTTGTACTTTTGAAGGTAATACTGCGCACTCGGCTGGTGCTATTTATGCTGGGCCTAATATTAGTAAACTTGAAATTTATAATTCTACCTTTAGTAAAAATAGTGCTTTGGTAGAGGGAAACGAAACGCAAATTGATGGAGGAGGTGCCATTAAACTTCAGAAAACTATAAATACAGTATTAGAGTCAAATGATTTTGATGATAATTTAGCTACAAAGGGTATAGGAGGTGCATGCATAGTAGAAGAAACAAATGGTGTTGTATTTAGAAAGAATACATTTTCACGTAATATATCTTTGTCAGGAGGTGCTTTATACTTATCTAGAAATAGTAATATTTCAATCAAAACTACAAATACATTTACTAAAAACAGTGCAACAAATACAGTTAATCTTACTAATGCTGGATTAGGAGGTGCCATAGGTTCTCTAAATAATTTTAATATTGAAATCGCTACAGCTACTTTTACAGAAAACACGGCAACTATACATGGAGGAGCAATTTATTTTGTATCGAGTACAGATGGTTCTAAAACTTATACTAACACTATTAATGGTAATACTTTTGATTCTAATAATGCTGTAAAGGTTGGTGGTGCATTATTTGTAAGTTCAGCTGGTAAAACTATTGCAGGTCAACTAGCTATAAATAATAATACTTTCAATAATAACAGTTCTAATCTAGCTGGGGGTAGTATTTTTTTAAATTATGCAATAGCAACTCAAATAGAAAAAAATACATTTACAGGAAATAAATCCTATTTAGGTGCTGTTTTAGATGTTGAAAGTACTGCAAAAACATTATTTTTCAATAATACTGTTAAAAGTAATGTTGGTACTACAAGTGCAGAAGGAAATACGGGAGGTGTAATTACTACAATTGCTGGGGAAAATAAATTATATAATAATGTTTTTACCGGGAATTCTGGCTTTACAGCTGTTTTTCATACTAATTCAACTGTAGATCTTGTAAATAACACGGTTTGGAAAGAAGTTTCCTATGATGGTATTTATTTGTTTAGTAAAAATGTAAAGATTTATAATAATATTTTAGTAGATGTTAGTGGGCCAAATGCTTCTTCGGCTGATGTTAAAAATAATGCTTTTAAATATGATCCTGATTTTGTAGGTAAAAACAACAATGTTCAAGAAGGTAATTTGTATTTTGTTGATGAAGCAAATAATAATTTTAATCTAACAGGTTGTAGCCCTATATTAAATAAAGGGGATAGTTCATTATATTCAGATAACTATGATAAGAAAGACATTTTAGGGAATACTAGAAAAGTAAATGCCATTGATATTGGTGCTTACGAAAATAAATTAGGTGTTTCTGGTAAAACAGCGCCAACGGTTGTTGCCACACAAGCTTTTTGTAATGAAACTATTGTAAATAATTTACAACCAAGCGGTACGGCTTTTAAATGGTACAGTCAAGCTTCAGGAGGAAGTTCGTTAGCCAATAATACGTTTTTAGTTTCAGGTACTACCTATTATGCAAGTCAAACTATTGATGGTTGTGAGAGCGAGAGAGCAGCTGTTGCAGTGTCTATAAGTTCCACCGTGGCGCCAACTGCACAATCTCCACAAAATTTTATTATTGGTCAACAAGGTGCTAAAATTGTGGTAAATGGTAGTAATCTAAAATGGTATACGCAAGAAGCAGGCGGAACAGCATCAACGGTACTCCCTTCTTTAAATATGGCATCCGAAAATTCTGCTACCTATTGGGTGAGCCAAACCAATGCTAATAATTGCGAAAGTACTAGAACAAAAATAGTTGTTAATGTAACAAAAATACCGCTTACAGTTAAAGCTATTGATAAAATAAAGGTATATGATGGTAGTGTTTATGGAAATAGTAATTATACCGTAACATATGCTGGTTTTGAGTCTGGTGATAGTGTGTCAAATAGTATTACAGGTGAACTTGCTTTTTCAGGTACTGCTACTCTTGCAACAGAACCAGGTAGCTATAAAATTATTCCTCAAGGCATTTCTTCTAACAAGTATACGGTTTTGTTTGAAGAAGGAACCTTAGAAATAAAATCAAATTTAATTTTAACAGATAACACTTTATATGTAAAACAAAGTGGAAATGGAGATGGTACTTCGTGGAATAGTCCGTTAAATAATTTAGAGTTGGCTTTAACAAGAGCTACTAATATTAATAAAGTTCATACAAGTGATGCTGATTCTAAAAAAGTTAAAAGAATATTTGTCGCAAAGGGTACGTATCAATTAGCTGCAGGCAAATCATATGTCATGCCTAATAATATTGAAATATATGGTGGCTTTGACCCAGACAATGGTGTTATCAACCTAACAAATCAACGTATTACAGGTATTTTAAATGATGGAAGTGTTTTAAGAGGTAGTAGTGCCTCGGTTATTAAAAATGATAACAATAGTTTAACTAATACAGCTGTTTTAAACGGTTTTACGATTACAAACGGTACTGCAATTAATGGAGGTGGTGTCTATAATAAAAATGGGTCTCCAAAATTTGAAAACTGTATCATAAAATCAAATAATGCTACTGTAAATGGAGGGGCTGTATATAATGAAAAGGCCAATACAACATGGATTAACTGTTTAATTATTAACAATACAGCGCCTAATGGAGCGTCTATTTACAACGATGCCTCTTTACCTACTTTACTTAACACCACTATAGCGGATAACACGGGTGCACAAGGAGCAACATTTTATAATGCAAATGGTTCATCTCCAAGAATTGTAAATACAATTAGTGTTAAAAACAGTTCAGATATTGTTAATAATACTAGTACGCCTAATTATGAAAATAGTTTAATTCAAGGTATAAATGGTGTAACGAGTACCACGAATGTTTTTAATACGGATTATACTTTATTAGCCGTTAGTCCTGCTCTAAATGCAGGTGCAAATAACCCAAGTAATATTAATTTTTTCCCATCCAAAGATTTAAAAGGGAAATTGCGTATTATTAACACTACGGTTGATATGGGTGTTTTTGAGAGAAATATAACCCAAACAATAACCGCTGCTAATATCACAAAAAAATATGGTGATGCAGCATTTACACATGGTACAGCATCAAGTGGCCTGCCACTGGTGTATGTTTCTTCTAGCAATACTGCTATTGCTACAATAGAAGATGGAAAAATTAAAGTAGTAGGTGTTGGAACAACAACTATAACGCTTAATCAACCTGGAAATGATATATATGATGCTGCGCCTAATGTAACTTTTATATTAACATCAGAAAAAGCAACATTAACTGTAAGTGCAGACAATAAAGTTAAACTTCAGGATGGAAATGTCTTTACTGGATTCACAGTATCTTATTCTGGGTTTGTTTTTGATGATAATTTAGCCAACAGTTTAAGTGGTACTGTAAACTATACAGGTACAGCGGTAGCTACTACGGCTATAGGTATTAATTATATTATTACTCCATCTGGTTATTCTTCTACTAAATATGATATTATATATACCGACGGTAACCTAAGGATTGAGCCTAATCTTATTTTAACGAATGGCATTATGTACGTTAAAAAAGGTGCTACTGGAAATGGAACTTCTTGGGCTAATGCTTTAGGAGAAGTTAGGGACGCTTTAGATATTGCGACAATAATTAATTCAAGTACAACACCAGGATCAACTAAAGCAACAAATATATTTGTATCTGTTGGGTCATATTCTGCAAATAGCGGGCAAAGTTTTAAAATGCTCGCAGGTGTTAGTATATATGGTGGTTTTGATCCTGATAATGGCATTACAACACTTACTCAAAAAAGAAAATTTGCAAAAAGTATTCTTTCATCAGGTAGTGACAATAGAGGAATAACAAATGATAATAATGGGTTAACTAATGCCGATATTATTGATGGATTTACAATATCAAATTCTGGCTCTTCTGGTGTTAATGTTTTGGCATCAAATCGAGGCGCAGGGATATATAATAAAAATAGTTCTCCTACCATTGTAAACTGTATAATTAAGGATAATCAAATGTTTCCCTTCTTTTATGAAATCCAAACATTTGGTGGTGGCATATATAACGATAACAGCAATCCTGTGCTTATAAACTGTATAATTAAAAATAATAAAGTTGGAGTTGACCGTAGCGGAAATTTCAATGGGCATGGTTCGGCAATCTATAACGCCAATAATAGTAACCCAAAATTATACAACTGTACAATTACAGATAATAAATCCATATCTCTAAACAATGCAAATGCGCCTGCTATTTTTAATGATGCGAACTCAACTACTTCACTTTATAATTCTATATATATGAATAATAATATTGGGGTATCTACAGGCATACTATCATACAATAGTATTGTTCAAAAAGATACTAACATATTAGAAGGGGTTTATAATAATTCTGCAACCGTTGCTAATTTGGATCAAATTTTTAAAGTAAATAGTACAGATTTGAAAGAAGATAGTTTTGCAAAAGATAAAGGTAATAATACATATTATTCTTTTACCAATTTATCTGCTTATGATATTAATGGGTATAATCGTTTATCTGGAACTATTGATGTTGGAGCAGAAGAATTGCGTTCAGTACAAATTATTACCGCTGCAGATATAACAAAAACCTATGGAGAAATAGATTTCACTCATTCATCAGCTTCAGTAAATAGTAGTTTGCCATTAACGTACACCAAAAGTAGTGACATTACTGTTGCTGCTATCAAAGACGGTAAGATTAATATACTAAAAGCGGGTACAACTACCATTACTATTGCTCAAGTTGGTAATGAAAACTATGCTCCAACAGAAAAAACCTTTGTTTTAACTGTAGGGAAAGTAACGTTAACTGTAAAAGCAAACGATAAGGCTAAATTTGCTAATAATGCCGCAATGCCAAATGCAGATTATGATGTGAGCTTTAGCGGTTTTGTTTACGCTAATGATCGCTCTAAGTTAACAGGGTCACTACTGTATTCAGGTAGCGCTATAGGAAAAAAAGAAATCGGTATTTATACTGATGGCATCATACCTAGTGGTTTGTCTTCCAATAATTATGATTTTGTCTATCAAAAAGGAACTTTAAAAATCCTACCTAATACTACGTTGACAAACAATACCTTATATGTAAAAGAAGGTGCTGTTGGTGGTGATGGATCCTCATGGCAATTAGCGTTAAACGATTTGTCATTAGCATTGCGCAATGCCACCATACTTAATAGCGCAACAGCAAAAACTGTTGATCAAATCTATGTAGCTAAAGGGACTTATACTCCAAAATATAGTGTCAGAGATGATTCTAACTTTATTGATGAAGGAAAAGATAATAGTTTTTTAATAGTAGATGGTGTTAAATTGTATGGCGGTTTTGACGGAACTATTGCTAATGAAAATATAGTAGATCGAAAGATTCAAGAGAATAAAACTATTCTAGATGGTACAGCTACAAGCTATCATATCATTACCGTTTCTAATGCAACAGCTAATAACGAAATAGATGGTTTTACTATCTCAAAAGGTGCGGCTGCGGGTTCAGATATAGGAAGCGTAGCAGTAAATGGAAAACCAATTACTAGAATATATGGAGGAGGAATACGTGTACATAGTTCCAATGTTATTATAAAAAACTGTGTTGTATCAGAAAATTCTTCTGGTGTTATAGCGGGTGGTATGTATGTTACAGATCAATCAAATGTCTCAGTATATAATACTCTTTTTTACGGTAATGGAGCTTATCACTATGGAGGAAATGCTAGTTCAATAGCAATAAACGCTTCTAATATAAAAATTGTTAATACTACTTTTGGAGATGTTGGCTCTGGTGATGGTATAGTTTACGCATCCCATATTTCTACTTCGGGTGTGTCTAATTTAGAAGTGTTTAATTCTATATTTAGAGATAACTCATTTAATAATGATATAATCAGGTCAGGAGGAACAATTACAATTAAAAACTCTTTGTTGTCTAAGACTCAAGTCCAATACAGCTCAATGACATTAGCTAATAATAGTTATTCACAAGCTGCTGATTTTGTAGATACAACGACAAATAACTTTGCTTTAAAAAATACATCTATAGCTATCGATAAAGGAGACAACACGCTTTATGATTTATCAATTGCAGGTAATAAAGATATCGCAAATAGCAGTCGTGTTCTTAACAGTAAAGTAGATATGGGTTGTTATGAGTCTAAAATAGCACAAACGATTACTGTTGTTGATGTCACTAAAAAATATACAGATGCTGACTTTGTAATAGGTAGTGCATCTAGTACTTTGCCACTTACTTATAGTAGTGGTAACAAAGCGGTAGCTTACATAACAAAAGACAATGAAATTCATATCGTAGGGGTTGGTCAAGCCACAATCACGATTGCTCAAAATGGAGACGAAACCTATGGATTTGCAACTAAAAATTTTACACTTACCGTTGAAAAAGGAGATTTTTCTGCCACTTTAATCTCAGAAACATATACTTACGATGGTTCTCAAAAATATCTAAATATTACAGGTTTACCAACAGGAACCAGTGTATCTTATGATAATAATGGACAAATAAATGCAGGAGAATATACTGTTAAAGCAACTATTAGTGGAGGTCAAAATTATAATGATAGTACCATATCTAATACGCTTAAAATTAATAAAACAGACCTTTCAGGCCTAACATTTAATACAGGGACATTTACTTATGACGGTTTTGAGAAACACCCAGTAGTATCGGGAACTTTACCTGAAGGAGTAACTGTAGTTTATTCAAACACCCAAAAGAATGCTGGTACATATAGCGATGTAAAAGCTACACTTTCGGGTGTCAATTACAAAGTACTTGAGTTAAATACTTCTATGACTATTAATAAAGGGAATCTTTCGGATGCCATATTTTTAGTAGAAAAAGAAGAAGTGTATGATGGTACTGTTAAAGCACTATCGTTAGACGGAATTCTTCCTGATGGAGTTACTGCAACTTATACAAATAATTCCAATAGCAATGTTGGCTCTTATAATGTTACAGTTAATATCAATGGAGGTCTAAATTATAATAACAAACAGCTTATTGCCCAATTAACAATTTTAAAAGGGAATTTAGATACCAATGTAGTTTTAACACCCATCACCTACATTTATGATGGAAATGAAAAATCATTAATTATTGATGGTGTTCTTCCAGATCAGGTTGTTGTAAGTTATTCTAATAACAATAAAGTAAACGTGGGTACTTATAAGGTATATGCTGTATTAAGTAAATTAAACTATAACGATAAAATATTAGAAGCCGTTTTAATTGTAGAACCAAAACCTTTAAATGTTATATCGCAAGGTGAAATATCAAAAGTTTATAATGCTAATGCTATTATAACATTAAAGTCTAATGATTTTGCTTTAAACGGAGTAGTTAGCGGTGATGATGTAATGTTAAAAAATCCAGTTGCTGGTGAGTTGAATAACAAAAATATAGGAGAAAATAAAGCAGTTACCATTATCGATTTAAAGCTATATGGAGCCGATTCTAAGAATTACATCTTAAGTACTACCACTTTAACAGCAACTATCGGTACGGTTACATCTAAAAAATTAAATGTTTCACTAAAAGGAAGCGTAACCAAAATTTATAATGGAACAACTGTTGCAGATTTATCAGCGACTAATTATGAACTTACAGGAGTTTTAGAAAATGAAGTAGTAATTCTAAACAACCCATCATTAGGAGAATACGGCACAAAAGACATCGGGGAAGATAAAACGATAACGGTTAGTAACTTGACAATTAGCGGAGTTGATGCTTCAAATTATATCTTAAGTTCTCAAACAGCATCGGGAAAAATAGGTGTAATTACTAAAAAAGTAATTACAGTAACTGCAGATGCAAAAACAAAAGTATATGGAGAAGAAGACCCTAGTTTGACTCACACGGTTTCGCCAAGTTTAGAAACAGGAGATTCATTTACAGGATCTTTAACAAGAGCTACAGGAAGTAATGTAGGTACTTATGGAATCACAAGTTCTTTGAGTAATACTAACTATGCTATAACGTATGTGCCAGCTGATTTCACTATCACTAAAAAAGCCATTACAGTTACCGCTGCTGCTAAAACAAAAGTATATGGAGCAGAAGACCCTAGCTTGACGCACACGGTTTCACCAAGTTTAGAAATAGGAGATTCATTTACAGGATCTTTAACAAGAGCTACAGGAAGTAATGTAGGTACTTATGGAATCACAAGTTCTTTGAGTAATAGTAACTATGCTATAACGTATGTGCCGGCTGATTTTACGATCACGACAAAAGCCATTACAGTTACCGCTGCTACTAAAACAAAAGTATATGGAGAAGAAGACCCTAGTTTGACTCACACGGTTTCGCCAAGTTTAGAAACAGGAGATTCATTTACAGGATCTTTAACAAGAGCTACAGGAAGTAATGTAGGTACTTATGGAATCACAAGTTCTTTGAGTAATACCAACTATGCTATAACGTATGTGCCAGCTGATTTTACTATCACTAAAAAAGCCATTACAGTTACCGCTGCTGCTAAAACAAAAGTATATGGAGCAGAAGACCCTAGCTTGACGCACACGGTTTCACCAAGTTTAGAAATAGGAGATTCATTTACAGGATCTTTAACAAGAGCTACAGGAAGTAATGTAGGTACTTATGGAATCACAAGTTCTTTGAGTAATAGTAACTATGCTATAACGTATGTGCCGGCTGATTTTACGATCACGACAAAAGCCATTACAGTTACCGCTGCTACTAAAACAAAAGTATATGGAGCAGAAGACCCTAGTTTGACTCACACGGTTTCACCAAGTTTAGAAACAGGAGATTCATTTACAGGATCTTTAACAAGAGCTACAGGAAGTAATGTAGGTACTTATGGAATCACAAGTTCTTTGAGTAATACTAACTATGCTATAACGTATGTGCCGGCTGATTTTACGATCACTACAAAAGCCATTACAGTTACCGCTGCTGCAAAAACAAAAGTATATGGAGCAGAAGACCCTAGCTTGACGCACACGGTTTCACCAAGTTTAGAAATAGGAGATTCATTTACAGGATCTTTAACAAGAGCTACAGGAAGTAATGTAGGTACTTATGGAATCACAAGTTCTTTGAGTAATACTAACTATGCTATAACGTATGTGCCGGCTGATTTTACGATCACGACAAAAGCCATTACAGTTACCGCTGCTACTAAAACAAAAGTATATGGAGCAGAAGACCCTAGTTTGACTCACACGGTTTCACCAAGTTTAGAAACAGGAGATTCATTTACCGGATCTTTAACAAGAGCTACAGGAAGTAATGTAGGTACATATGCAATTTCAAGTTCTTTGAGTAATACTAACTATGCTATAACATATGTGCCCGCTAATTTTACTATCACTACAAAAGCAATCACAGTTACCGCTGCTGCAAAAACAAAAGTATATGGAGCAGAAGACCCTAGTTTGACTCATACGGTTTCACCAAGTTTAGAAATAGGAGATTCATTTACAGGATCTTTAACAAGAGCTACAGGAAGTAATGTAGGTACTTATGGAATCACAAGTTCTTTGAGTAATACTAACTATGCTATAACGTATGTGTCGGCTGATTTTACTATCACTACAAAAGCCATTACAGTTACTGCTGCTGCTAAAACAAAAGTATATGGAGCAGAAGACCCAAGTTTGACGCACACGGTTTCACCAAGTTTAGAAATAGGAGATTCATTTACAGGATCTTTAACAAGAGCTACAGGAAGTAATGTAGGTACTTATGGAATCACAAGTTCTTTGAGTAATACTAACTATGCTATAACGTATGTGCCGGCTGATTTTACTATCACTGCAAAAGCCATTACAGTTACCGCTGCAGCTAAGACAAAAATTTACGGAACTGCTGATATTGCTTTAACGCACACTGTTTCACCAAGTTTAGAAACAGGAGATTCATTTACAGGATCTTTAACAAGAGCTACAGGAAGTAATGTAGGTACTTATGGAATCACAAGTTCTTTGAGTAATACTAACTATGCTATAACGTATGTGCCCGCTAATTTTACTATCACTACAAAAGCCATTACAGTTACTGCTGCTGCAAAAACAAAAGTATATGGAACAACAGATCCTAGTTTGACTTATTCGGTATCACCTAGTTTAGTAAGTGGGGATTCATTTACTGGGTCTTTAACGAGAACTGTAGGAAGCAATGTAGGAACGTATGCGATCGCAAGTGCTTTGATTAATACGAATTACGCTATAACATATGTACCCGCTAATTTTACAATTACTAAAGCAGATCAACAAATTACTTGGAATCAATCCTTAGAATCAGACTGTGGAAGTTCAGCACCAATTATGTTGACTGCTACTTCTTCAAGTGGTTTACCAATAAGCTATACTTCATCAAAAAATAATGTTGCCGCTGTTTCAAGTGGTGTGTTGAATTTTGCAAATTATGGTTCTGCAACGGTTACTGCTACGCAATCAGGAAATGTTAATTATAATGCTGCCACTGTTGTTACTGTATCAGTTTTAAATAGCCAGCCCAATTTAATCAGACAACAATTCGATAATGTTATCTTCTTTGACAATAGTTCGAATAGTTTTAAATCATATGCATGGTATAAAAATGGTGTTTTAGTTTCAGGACAAACGGCTCAATATTTTAAAGATAGTGGAGTTTTAAATGGTACTTATTATGCAATGGCTACTAAAATAGACGGTACAGTTGTAACAAGTTGTCCGTTAACTTTTACACCTTCTATTGAACAAGAGTATTTAAAAATTGCCCCTAACCCAGTTAGAAGTGATTCAAGTTACCAACTGTTTACTAACGTAAATGAAGTCAAGTTACAAAATGCACGTGTTACAGTGTTTAATATTCTTGGAGCACAAATTAGTGACATGGCTGTAAATAGTAATACAGTTGATATGAATTCGCCTAGTGCTGAGGGAATTTATATTGTGAGATTGACTTTGGCCAGCGGTAAGTACTTTACAAAAAACCTTCTAGTTAGAAATTAAATAATTGAAGACTAATCTATCTTATTATTAAAATAGGAATAGATTAGTCTAATTTTAAAAAGACAAATATGAAATTTAAAATAAAAAATGTATTAGGTATTGCAATACTTTTTCTTTCTCAGGGAGTTGTTGCGCAATTATACGTAGGAGTACAATCAGGAATAGGAAATTTACAAGGTGAGGTAAAAGGTACCGTATCAGGAGACCGATTGGGAGGAGCCGTGAAAGCAGGTTATATTTATGCATTGACAGATCATTTTGGTATTGGTTCTGGAATAGAATTCGCTCAATACAAGCAAGATGTAAACTTGGTCAAAGAGTCAGCAATTTTTTCTAATTATGAGGTTGATCAAGCAGGTTCTGCTTTTGAATATAATGTTACAACGAGTAATTATAAGGAAAAGCAAACGCTTCATGCTTTACAAATACCGCTTTTTGTGCAATTTAAAACAAACATCAATAAAGGTGTTGATTTCAATTTTAGAGCTGGAGCTAAATATTTTTTACCTGTAAGCTATAAAATAAAAGCGTCTGCGACTAGTGCAACAGGTTCTGCTTATTATCCAGATGTCAATTTAACTATTGATAATTTACCGGAATATGGTTTTGGAATGCAAGAAAATTATATTGCATCGGGGGAGTACAATACAAAAGGAGTTATAATGAGTTCTTTTGAATTAGGATTCACATTTGACACTGGGGCAAAAAGTGCTATTTATGCAGCAATGTTTCTTGAGAATGGATATGGTTCAATATTGGATCAAGATAAAGACGAATCCTATATAGGTTATAATGCGACTACAGTTGCTGATAGAAAAGCAAACGGATTGTATAGTTCAGATAAAAATGTTAAAATCAACCCAGTAGCATTTGGGTTAACATTAGGTTGGAATTTTAAATAAAATTGTTTTTTAAATTAATTGTCAAAGGTCTTGAGTAATCAAGGCCTTTTCTTTTTTTATGATTTTGCCTATTGTTTGTAGCTTTAAAAAGAACTAAATTTGACATTCATTTTTCGAGAAATCGATAAATTATAAACTACTCAATTCCAGCTATGTACTTAATATTCGATACTGAAACTACAGGATTACCAAAACGATGGGATGCTCCCATTACAGATTCAGACAACTGGCCTCGTTGTATTCAAATTGCTTGGCAGCTGCATGATGAAATGGGAAAACTCATAGAGCATCAAGACTATTTAGTTAAGCCAGATGGTTTTAATATTCCTTATGATGCCGAGCGAATTCACGGAATATCGACTGAGTTAGCTGCAGCCGAGGGAATTGATCTTATTGAAGTTTTAGAAAAATTTAATGAAGCTTTAGGTAAGGCTAAATATATAGTAGGTCAAAATCTAGGTTTTGATGTCAATATTATGGGAGCCGAGTTGCATCGTATGGGTGTAGATTCTCCTATGGCTACCATGCCCGTTCTCGATACTTGTACAGAAGTTACTGCTAAACTATTGCAATTGCCTGGTGGTCGTGGTGGAAAGTTTAAATTACCAACATTAACTGAACTTCATCAATATTTATTTAATGTACCTTTTTCTGAAGCGCACAACGCAACTGCAGATGTTGAGGCAACTACGCGTTGTTTTTTAGAGTTGATCAGGAGAGAGCGTTTTACAAAAGAAGAATTAGATGTTCCTGCTTCGTACTTTAAGGAATTTCAAGATAAAAACCCTAGAGAGGTTCAGCTCATTGGGTTAAAGCACATTAATTTAAAACAAGCATCTGATCGCATTCGTCAACAACTTGGAGAAACACAAGGTGGTGGAATCTCTAAAGGAGAACTTTTAGAGAATAAAAAAGTTTTGGCTGAAGCCAAGTTTGCCCATTTACACAACCATACCCAATTTTCGGTATTGCAATCCACTATTGGGATTGGTCCTTTGGTTTCGGCTACAGCCAAAAATGGTTTCCCAGCGATCGCAATGACGGATACAGCAAACATGATGGGGGCTTTCCATTTTGTGAGCGCAATTATGAATCATAATAAATCGGCTTCCGCCAAAAATAAAACATTGGCTGAAAGCGGAGAAGAACCTACCGAAACGGAAATTAAACCTATTGTAGGATGCGAGTTTAATATTTGTGAAAACCACTTAGATAAAACCAAAAAAGACAATGGGTATCAAGTGGTGTTATTGGCTAAAAATAAAAAAGGCTATCATAATTTAGCCAAAATGGCGTCTATTGCCAATATCAACGGGTTTTATTATGTGCCTAGAATTGATAAAAAAATAGTAGAAAAGTACAAAGAGGACATCATGGTGCTTTCTGGAAATTTATACGGAGAAATTCCAGGTAAGATTTTGAATTTAGGGGAGCACCAAGCCGAAGAAGCTTTAGTATGGTGGAAAGCCCAGTTTGGAGATGATTTCTATCTCGAAATCATGCGCCACAATCAAGAGGATGAAAATAGGGTAAACAAAACCTTAATTGAATTTGCTAAAAAGCATGAAGTAAAATTAATTGCTTCAAATAATACCTACTACTTAAATAAAGAGGATGCCAATGCGCATGATATTTTACTGTGTGTCAAAGACGGTGAAAAGCAAGCAACACCTATAGGTCGTGGTCGAGGTTATCGTTATGGTTTACCCAATCAAGAATATTATTACAAGTCAGGAGAAGAAATGAAAAAACTCTTCGCTGATTTGCCTGATGCAATTATCAATATTCAAGAAATTGTAGATAAGGTCGAAATTTATTCACTCTATCGAGATGTATTACTGCCTAAGTATGATATTCCGCAGGAATTTGTAAATCCAGAAGATGATGCTGATAATGGTGTAAGAGGGGAAAACGCTTATTTGCGACACCTAACGATGGAAGGTGCAAAGAAAAGGTATGGTGATGTCACCGAATCAATTCAAGAACGTTTGGATTTTGAGTTATTAACGATTTCCAACTCTGGTTATCCGGGATATTTCTTGATTGTACAGGATTTTATTGCCAAAGCTCGGGAGATGGATGTTTCTGTAGGACCAGGTCGTGGATCGGCAGCGGGATCTGCGGTGGCCTATTGTTTAAAGATCACCAATATTGACCCTATTAAGTACGATTTGCTTTTTGAGCGTTTCTTAAATCCCGATCGTGTATCCATGCCCGATATTGATATTGACTTTGATGATGAGGGTCGTGGTCGCGTTATGGATTATGTAATCAAGAAGTATGGTGCCAATCAAGTAGCACAAATTATCACTTATGGTAAAATGGCTACCAAGTCGGCTATTCGAGATACGGCGCGTGTACTGGATTTACCGTTATTTGAAGCGGATAGAATTGCAAAATTGATTCCGGCGATGATGCCGTCTAAGTGGAACTTGGCACGTTTTATTTCTGAAAAGGAAGAAGATGTTAAAAAAGCCTTGCGATCTGATGAGTTTGATAATGTAAAAGAATTAATTGCTATTGCAAATTCGGATGAGCTGGCTGGAGAAACAATTCGACAAGCAAAAATTCTAGAAGGTTCCATGCGAAACACGGGTATTCATGCTTGTGGAGTGATTATCACGCCATCAGATATTACTAACTTCGTTCCTGTAACAACTGCCAAAGATTCTGATTTATATGTAACCCAGTTTGACAACTCCGTTGCTGAGAGTGCAGGTTTGTTGAAGATGGACTTCTTGGGTTTGAAAACCCTAACCTTGATTAAAGACACCGTTAAGCTGGTAAAATATCGAAATAATATTGATTTAAACCCAGATGACTTTCCTATTGATGATGTAAAGACGTACGAACTTTTTCAACGTGGAGAAACGGTAGGGATCTTTCAATATGAATCGCCCGGAATGCAAAAATACATGAAGGACTTAAAGCCTACGGTATTTGGGGATTTAATTGCGATGAATGCTTTGTATCGACCAGGTCCTTTAGAATACATTCCGTCTTTCGTTCGAAGAAAAAACGGTGAAGAAGAAATAAAATACGATCTGGATGCCTGTGAAGAATATCTAGGGGAAACTTACGGTATTACAGTTTACCAAGAGCAGGTGATGCTTTTGTCCCAATCATTGGCCGATTTTACGAAAGGTGAAGCCGATGTACTGCGTAAAGCGATGGGTAAGAAGCAAAAAGAGGTTTTGGATAAAATGAAACCCAAGTTTGTCGAACAAGCATCAGCTAAGGGGCATGATGCAGTAGTTTTGGAGAAAATCTGGAAAGACTGGGAAGCCTTTGCAAGTTATGCCTTTAATAAATCGCACTCGACTTGCTATGCTTGGATTGCTTATCAAACGGCTTATTTAAAAGCGCATTTTCCTGCTGAATATATGGCTGCGGTACTTTCTAATAATATGAGTGATATCAAGCAGGTTACTTTTTTTATGGAAGAGTGCAAGCGCATGGGACTACAAGTTTTAGGGCCTGATGTGAACGAGTCGTATTATAAATTTACGGTAAATGATGATTATGCGGTACGTTTTGGTATGGGAGCCATCAAGGGTGTAGGGCAAGGAGCTGTAAACACCATTGTAGAGAATAGAAAAGATGGAAAATACAAGTCGGTTTTTGATTTAACCAAACGTATCGATTTGCGTGCAGCTAATAAAAAAGCATTAGAGAATTTGATACTTGCTGGAGGTTTTGACTCGTTTGAAGGAACATTGCGTTCGCAATATTTTCATGATGATGGGGACGGGATCACTTTCTATGAAAAAGCGATTAAATATGGGGCCAAGTTTCAAGAAAACGAAAACAGTTCTCAAGTAAGTTTGTTTGGCGAGTCAAGCGATGTTCAAATAGAAGAGCCTGTTGTGCCCCCTTGTGAGGATTGGAGTACTATGGAGAAATTAGCGAAGGAGAAAGAGGTTGTTGGGATTTACATTTCAGGACACCCTCTGGATGATTATAAGTTTGAAATGAAATATTTCTGTAATGCTAAATTAGAAGCATTGAAAAGTTTGGACTTACATGTGGGTAAAAACTTGACTTTTGGCGGAATCATTAATAATGTGCAACATCGCGTTGCTAAAAACGGAAAAGGTTGGGGCATATTCACGCTTGAAGGCTATGATGAGAGTTACGAGTTTAAGATTTTTGGAGAGGAATACTTAAAATTTAGGCATTTCTTTATCCAAAATAATTTTACTTTCATGAAGGTTTTAGTGAAAGAAGGTTGGGTAAATCAAGACACTGGTAAAAAGAGTGATCCTAGAATTCAATTTATGCTAGTGCAATATTTACAAGATGTATTAGATGATTTTGCAAAAAAGTTGGTTGTATTATTAAATATTAATGATTTGGATGCAGAATTCATTCATAGATTAAGCCATTTGTTTTTAGAAAATAAGGGAGATAATCAAGTTACATTTGAAGTAATGGAGCTTGAAAAGATTAAAAAACTAGTGGAAGATAAACCTATAGTTATTGAAAATGAAGAGGTTGAATTTGATGAAGATGTAGATTCAAGTGAAGTTGAAACTACTACGGCAGTTACAGTGACCGAAGTTGAAGAGATTAATGTGGTGACAAAATTAACAATGCCCAGTAGGCGTTTAAAAATAAAAATATCTAACGAACTTTTATTCGCTCTAGAAAAAATGCAGATTAATTTTAAATTAAATTAAAGCGTATTTGCTGTAAAGTATATAAATGTTAAGTTTTAAAGCTAGAAAACGTTATAGTTGATTGTTTTATTAGCGGTTTTAACATGTTTTTTAAGTAAGTTACACTTGATTTTAACAGTTTTTTTAGACTAGTAATGTTAATTTTTATCGTGTAAAGTATTGATTTTGTTATGCGTGCATATTATTTTGTTTTTTTGTTCACATTTCTTTGTGAAAAATGTGAAAGCATTATTTAAAATTATTTATGTTTGTAGCATCTCAATTAACTAAATGAACTTTTAGAAATAAAAAAAATTATGAAAAAGAACCTACTAATTTTAGGAATGATGGTTTGCTCAATGACGATGTTAGCGCAAACTAAAGATGATGCAAGTACTACTGCTGATAAAGGTTGGTATGTGAAGCTTGGAGGGTCATATTTTATACAAGCAACGGCTACTGAGTTTCCAAGTGTTAATGGTAGAGAACCATTAAGACAAGTATATACAGGTGGAGTTTTAGTATCAAAAGAAAGTGTAACTGGTTCTTTTGGAGAAGGATTTAGAACTGGTTTGACTGCAGGATATAGATTTAATACAAGAGTTGGTTTTGAAATGGGTGTGAACTACTACACTAGTAACCAAAAGACTATGGTTGAAACTATTGTTGATGATGTTAAAATGTTAGATATAAAAGGTCAGGTTACAGCATTTGATGTTGCTCCTGCATTAGTATTGTTTTTAGGAGAACATAAAGGTTTTGAACCTTATACAAAAGTAGGTGTAATTGTTCCTGTTCACGGACAATTGGATTTAAAAACAAATGCAGTGACATCTGTTGGTCCATTATATCGTGAAGATGTTATCAAGCCAGAACCAACTGTTGGATTTTTAGCTTCGCTAGGTACAACGTATAAATTAGGTAAAAATATTTCAGCATTTGCAGAAATCGAATACCGTAATTTCACTGTACATGGTAAAAATAAAGAAGTGACAAATTATACTGTTAACGGAGCTGATGGTTTTGCGTTACCTGTTGGGCATCCATTACATCTGTCAAATTCTGAAATCAATATTAATTATGGTAGTAATTTAAATGGTACTTCTAATAATAAAGCAACTAATTCTGCTGGTTATGATGAAGATAAAGCAGGAGATGATTTAAGTTCTTATATCAGTATCAGTGGGGTTGGATTAACTGTAGGTTTAAAATACAGTCTATAATCTCTATTACGATAAATTATTAAGGCCTTCTGAAAAGAAGGTCTTTTTTTTGGAGTAAATTTTTAGAATACTACAAAAATTATAATTCTGAAGGTAATATATTTTTTCGCTAGTTTTTTCAATAAGATTCGGGGGTAAGAAATAGTGGCTTTAATTTGTTGATTAGAGTTGTTTTGGTTTTTAATAGTTATTTACGATACATTTATAATCAAAACTAATTCATGTATAGTGTGCAAGTTGGTTTTATTTTCTAAATTTGTAATCTAGTTTTATACTTTGATAAAACGCTTAACATTAAATAAAGATATTATGGCATTAGCAATAACAGATGCTACTTTTGAAGAAGTAGTTTTGAAATCAGACAAACCAGTAATGGTGGATTTTTGGGCAGCATGGTGTGGGCCTTGTAGAATGGTAGGACCAATCATCGACGAATTAAGTACTGAATATGACGGTAAAGTTGTAGTTGGTAAAGTTGATGTTGATGCAAATCAAGAATTTGCTGCAAAATACGGAGTGAGAAACATTCCAACAGTATTGGTTTTTCATAACGGAGAAGTAGTCGGTAAGCAAGTAGGAGTAGCTCCTAAGCAAACTTACGCAGATAGTTTAGACGCTTTGTTGTAATCGTAAGATTATGGTTTATACGGGAAAAAGGTTTGGCGTAAGTCAAGCCTTTTTTTTGGTTTAAGCTGAATTTATTTCAGCTTCTCTTGTTTTTTATATCAGTTGAATCTTTTAATTGATTGAATCTTTTAATAACTTTGAAAGATGAAGATTGAATCACAAAAAGAAAAAATTTCGAGTTTTCAACACCTGCAATTATTGGCAAACCAAGTTGTTGAAGGTTTTGTATCAGGGATGCATAAGAGTCCGTTTCATGGATTCTCGGCAGAATTTGCTGAACATAAAGTTTATAATGTAGGCGAGAGTACGCGGCATATCGATTGGAAGCTTTTTGCAAAAACGGATCGTTTATATTCAAAGCGCTTTGAAGAGGAAACTAACCTGCGTTGCCATCTTATTATAGACAACTCTTCATCGATGCATTATCCTAAGCTTAAATCTAGTCAGTCGTTTTATGAAAGTAAAATAGGTTTCTCGGTATTGGCATCTGCGGTATTGATGAATTTGTTAAAAAAGCAACGAGATGCTGTTGGTTTAAGTATTTTTTCGGATACGTATGAATACTATGCACCCGAAAAAGGTAGTGATAGGCATCATAGTATGTTGCTTAATACTCTTGAAAATGTTCTCAATCAAGTAAAAGAAAAAAAGAATACTGATACTATAACGTATTTGCATCAAATTGCCCAGAAGATTCATAGGCGCTCTATGATTATCCTTTTTACAGATATGTTTCACTCTGGGAATGAAGAGGCTCTTTTTGCGGCTCTTCAGCATTTAAAACACAATAAGCATAAAGTAGTCTTGTTTCATGTGATAGATAACGAAACCGAACTTAATTTTGATTTTGGTAATGTGCCTAAGAAGTTTATTGATGTTGAAACTGGCGAGGAGGTAGCTCTTTTTGCAGATAATGTAAAAGAAGTTTATGAACAAGAGGTTGCTGATTACTTCAAGAAGCTTTCGTTGAGTTGTGCTCAAAACCAAATTAAGTATGTTCCGGTAGCAGTAGGTGAAAATTTTGAACAAATTTTATTGACATATCTAGCTGAAAAACAAAACTTTGGTTGAATTGAAAAAGAAAATTTAAATATTTTTATGAAAAACATTTGCGTAACTCGAATTCTGTTGTATCTTTGCAACCGCAATAACGCTGAGGTCTGGTAGTTCAGTTGGTTAGAATACCTGCCTGTCACGCAGGGGGTCGCGGGTTCGAGTCCCGTCCAGACCGCATATCGGGGAAGCCTTTCTAATTAGAAAGGCTTTTTTGTCCCCAAAAGGTTTTTAAGATTAGTTGTGTTGTTTGGTCGAGTTAGAAGTAACAAGACCGGGTTTAGTAGTTAGACCAATGAAAAGCTTTCCACTTTATTGTGGATGGCTTTTTTGATTTAAAGGTACTTTGATTTTAATTGTTTTGTGATTATCTTGTCACAAGTGCTCATTTCTTATTAGAGCATTGTTGTTTTTAATTTTCATTTGTTTTAATCGTATAGTAATAGTGGTTCTTGAAATTTGGTTTAGGAGCTATTTCCTGCTATTCGCTACAATCTCTTGAGTTCTCTCGATTATCATCTCGAGGACTCAAGAGGATTTTCACTGCTATCAGGGCTAGGGAGTGCTGTTTTGTTAATGAGTTGTAGAATATGCTGAATGTATCATACATATATAATGTAAAGGATATAGAAACTTGAGTTGCCTTTTGAAGTGTATGTTAATGAATAGTATTTATGTCGTATGTGATCTTTAAGATTGTCATAATGCTAATTTGGACTTCTGTTTTTTGAATTTTCATTTCGAATTTGAATTCTATTCAAGTAAAAATACTTACAAATAGCAAAACAGCTTGTTTTTAAGTAAGCTCAAACCCTACATTTATAGTGTTTTAAAGATTGGGTTGTAAATAAAAGTAATAATAGTGAATTTTATGTATTGTTTAACGGAAAAGAGTCAGTACTTTTGCACCCGCAACAGCGAATAAGTTCTTTACATTATGGCAAGCAAAACGGAATAAGTTGAAAATTTATTTTCAGATTATTTTAAAAAAAGCTTGTGAGAAATAAAAGAGTTTATTACTTTTGCACCCGCTTCGGGAAACATGTTTAACATGAAAAC
>NZ_JABSNK010000007.1 GCF_013294005.1 Flavobacterium gelidicaeli | reverse complement strand
TCAAACTCTTCATCGTATATTATTTGCTTATTACTAAGCTATTTATTTTTGACTGAAGATCTATTGGTTATACTCTAATCTATCTATTCTATTACTCTTATTCTTTTGTTCTAACATCTCTATTAAAACGGCTGTCAATTCAATATGTCTAGGAACGTGTTCTTATCTTTTTTTTAACCTCGTTTTCATGTTAAACATGTTTCCCGAAGCGGGTGCAAAAGTAATAAACTCTTTTATTTCTCACAAGCTTTTTTTAAAATAATCTGAAAATAAATTCTCAACTTATTTCGTTTTGCTTGTCAAAATGTAAAGAACTTATTCGCTGTTGCGGGTGCAAAAGTACTGACTCTTTTCCGTTAAACAATACTTTTGATTGCCTTTTTTTAATGTTTTTATAACTTTAATTTTAAACTACTGGGAATCTTGTCTTTGAAAAAGAGTTGCTGGTGCGGTTTTGTGTAAAAGTAGGAATTATTACTGTTGTAGATTGGGTTTTTATTAGATTTACATCCTGTTTATGGTTTTCTCAAAGGTGCAACTCGTTTAAAAAACCTTTCATTAAACTACTTTACAGTCAAGAGCTACTTTGCAGAAGCTACTAATCCTCTTAACACAACTCAGTTATTACCTTTTATTACTAAATGTGATTTGAATAAACTAATTACTCCTTATATAGGTAGCAAAATCTTGATTCAATCACGCCACTCCTACCTAGCCCTGATAGTAGTGGAAATCCTAGGGAGCCGGTGTTCGGCGAACTAGATTGTAGCGGATAGCAGGAAATAGCTCCTGTAAATTAAATAAATAACTAATCGTAGCGTATTGCTTTTACTGGAGAAATCTTTGTTATTATGTAGGACGGGATCAGCAGCACAATAAAACAAACTGTTATTGTGAATAAATTCAATAGTGCTATGTAACCTAAATTAATATAAACAGGTGCTTGGTCTACATAATAATTTTCAGGATTTAGTTTTATTACCCCAAAATACTGCTGGATAAGCAAAATTACAATTCCAATTAGATTACCCCAAAACAATCCACGTAAAATAAGATACGAAGCGTTATATAAAAATATTTTACGCACAGTCCAGTTATTAGCTCCCAATGCCTTTAAAATCCCTATCATTTGTGTGCGTTCGAGAATTAAAACTAACAATGCTACCACCATATTTATTGTTGCCACAATAATCATTACTACTAATATGACGATTATATTAAAATCAAACAATTGCAACCACTCAAATATATAACTGTATTTTTCGATAATTGTTTTTGTATCCAGCGTAGAACTTGTTTGTTTATAAACCTGATCACCTACCTCTTTTATTTGATCAAAATCTTTAACAAAAACTTCAAACGCTCCTACCTGATCAGCTTTCCATTTATTTATGCGTTGCATGTGACGAATATCCCCTACTATATAGGTAGCGTCAAACTCTTGAAAACCTGAATTAAAAATACCCGTAATTTTAAACCTTCGAATATTAGGTAACTTATTCTCTCCTTCCTTCATAAAGAAAGTATTAAAAGCATCACCAACTCTTAAATGCAATCTATTTGCTAAGAATTGTGAAATAACCACATCCTCATTCAAATTTTTCGAAAAATCAGGCAATTTCCCTTCAACGAGATATTCCTTTATATTATCCCATTTATAATCGGCACCTACTCCTTTGAAAATAATTCCCTCAAAAGCATTTTCGGTTCTGATTATTCCTGCTTTGCTCGCAATAGCCTGTATGTGACTTACACCAGGAACGCTAGTAAATTTAGGATAGAAACTTTGGTTTTTAGAAATTGGAGTAAGTGTTGCGTCAGATTGATTACTATCGTAATTAGTAATTGTAATGTGCCCATTGAATGCAGCAATTTTCTCACGAATTTTCTGTTGTAACCCAATTCCAGTTGCCACTGAAACGATCATCATTACCATACCGATAGCAATAGCAGCTATCGCAATTTTTATAATTGGCGCAGATATACTACTTTTATAATCTTTAGCAGTTACAAGTCTTTTGGCTATGAAATATTCTAAATTCAATTTGATTGCGTTTCTAATTTGGCTCCAAAAATACAGCTAAAACACGAATTACACTAACTTATTCTACATCAAAAAAAATGATTCTATTTATAAAAAAAATCTCCATTACTTTAATTCCGTTATCCATTATGATTGCTTGTTCAGGATTAATCGATGGTAAAAAAAGCTCAGTTACCAGCGCGGTACAAGACACTATTGAGAGTAACGAGATACTAACTTCAGATACAACCGAAAAAACGCTAGTTAAAAATTTAAGCATAAGAACTGGTGCAGATAATTTTGAGGAGTATTTGCCGCTATTAAGAAATAAAAAAATAGGGGTGGTAACAAATCAATCAGGCATACTTGCAAATAAAACGCACTTAGTAGATTTTTTACTTTCGAAAAACATTAAAATTCAAAGTATTTTTGCTCCAGAACACGGTTTCAGAGGAACTGCAGATGCTGGTGAACACCTATTAGATGGGAAAGATAATAAAACTGGACTTTCGATTATATCATTGTATGGGGATAATAAAAAACCAAAAGCAGCACAGCTTGTTGGGATTGACATTATGGTTTTTGACCTCCAAGATGTAGGCGCCCGTTTTTACACTTACATCTCTTCATTACATTATATCATGGAAGCTTGCGCAGAAAACAATATAGAATTAATGATTTTAGACAGACCTAATCCAAATGGAAATATTGTTGACGGCCCTATTTTAGAAAAAGCCTACTCCAGCTTTGTAGGAATGCACGCAATACCACTACTACACGGGATGACAATAGGAGAATATGGTAAAATGATTAACGGTGAAAAATGGTTAAAAAATGGCGCTCAATGTAAACTAAACGTAATTCCGTGTACAAATTATAACCGGAATATGCCTTACAGCCTACCTGTAAAACCCTCCCCAAATTTACCAAATGATCAAGCTATAAACTTATATGCAAGTTTGTGTTTATTTGAAGGCACCAACGTAAGTGTAGGGCGTGGAACAGAAAAACAATTTCAAATATATGGATCTCCTTATCTTCCAAAAACCGATTTTAGCTTTACACCAAAACCAAACATTGGAGCCCAAAACCCAGTTTATAACGGCACAGCATGTTATGGCGAAGATTTAGCGGCTACAGCCAAAGTAAAACAACTTGAAATTAAATGGTTAATTAAAGCATACAGTAACACTGCCGATAAATCAAAATTCTTCAATTCATTTTTTACAAAATTGGCCGGTACCAAAAAACTACAAGAACAAATTAAAAATAATATTTCTGAAGAATCAATAAGAGCTAGCTGGAAAAAAGGCTTGACAGACTTTAAAATTAAAAGATCAAAATACCTGATTTATAAATAAAATTATAGTGGTAATTTTTTCTTCATTTCTTCAACAATATTATATGCCGCTGGACAAATAGGAATATTTTTTAGTGTTAAGTCGGTTATTTGTTGAAACTTCTTTCTATCAGTATGAGGGAATTCCCTGCATGCTTTTGGTCGGACATCATATATGAAACAAGAATTATCTGCATCTAGAAAATTACAAGGAACAGTTTGCAATACATAATCTTGTTCCTCATCCATACGCAAATATTGCTCTATAAACTGCTGTGGTTTTTGTTTTAGATATTTAGAAATACGCTCAATATCTGCTGATGTAAATAACGGTCCCGTTGTTTTACAACAATTAGCACAATCTAAACAATCTGTCCTTTTAAATTCAGCGTCATGTATATCTTGCATTACATAATCCAATTTTTTAGGCGTTTTCTTTTTCAGCTTATCAAAATACTTTTTGGTTTCGATATGCGTATCTTTGGCTAGTTTCCCGAGTTCGTTTAAAGAAGGTTTCAAATGATCTATTTTTTTTTACAAAACTAGCACTTTTAAAACAATGTTCTGGGATTAAACCATTTTCAATTTTGAAATACATATTATGAAAGACCTTTTTGGCAGAGCCATACTTGATTATCAAACAAATAATTCCCCTGAAGACCTACTTACAGAGACCAGTATATCCGAAGAAGATGAAATGAGCGTGTCATACCTCTTTAGAACACATGACGAAATGCCTAAAATCGAACAACATGCTTTATCGCTAGCGAAAGGAAAAGTTCTTGACATAGGTTGTGGTGCAGGTAGTCATAGTTTGTACCTACAAAAAAATCCAGATTTAGAAGTTACCGCTATCGATATTTCTATAAAAGCTATCGAAGCCTGTAAATTAAGAGGAATAAAAGATGCACGGGTACATGATTTCATGAATCTAGAAGGAGAAAAATTTGACACCATTTTATTATTAATGAATGGAACTGGTATTTGTGGAAAATTAAAAAAGTTACCAAAATTTTTATCTCAATTAAAATCATTATTGAGTCCGGGGGGGCAAATATTAATTGACAGCTCGGATATTATTTACATGTTTGATGAAGATGAGGATGGTGGAAAATGGATTCCGTCAGAAAATGATTATTATGGAGAAATCACTTTCAACATTTCTTACAAAGGAGAAAAAGAAGCACCTCTAGATTGGTTATATTTAGATTACAACACACTACAAAATGCTGCTTTCGCCAATGGACTACAGTCGGAATTATTAATGGAAGGAGAACATTATGATTATTTAGCTAAATTATATCATTAATAAAACAGCTATGAAAGACGAAACTCTAGAAAATTAAAATATCCAATTGGAAAATTTTAAGCACCCGAAATTTATTCCGCAACATATTTATCAGCAAAAATTGAAGAAATCGCTAGTTTCCCCGAAAGGTTAAGAGTAGTTGTCACGAATTTAATTGAAGAACAGCTTGACACAAACTATAGAAATGAGGGCTGGACCGTTCGTCAAGTAATTCACCATTGCGCCGAAAGTCACATGAACTGCTATATAAGAATAAAATGGGCTTTAACAGAGAATAATCCGGTCATAAAATCATACGATGAGAACTTATGGTCCACATTAGATGATAGTATACAAATGCCTATTCAACCATCACTTTCTATACTTGATGGATTGCATTATAGACTAGCTTATATTATGCGAAATTTATCAATAACAGATTTAGAAAAATCATTTATTCATCCTGAAAGCGGTGCTACAGTAAAAATAAAACATATGATAGGAACGTATGCATGGCATAGCAATCATCACTTGGCTCATATAACCGAATTAAAGAGAAGAAAAAATTGGAAATAATCAAAGCTCGTTAGCACAACTAAAAAAGCCAAACAATTTAAAATTATTTGGCTTTTTATAAATTAAGAGTCACTAAAACTACTGTGCGTACTTAGCCATTATTCCTTGTAAGTCTGTGCCCCAAGTTTGAGATGCAGCTATAATTTTTTGCGTAAAAGTACCCATATTACTACTCATCTTTTTTCCAACAGGACTTTCATAAAAAGCAATCATGTCTTTAACATCCTTTTCATTGTACATTTCCACATAGATATCAGCCATTGAATCATAAAGAGCTGGTAGTGTAGCGTCAAACTCTTTCAAGAAAGCTTCCCGTTTATCTGTAGGAATCATATTTATGATTTGATCCTTAGCTACTTTTATTGAAGAATCACTTCCGCTTAAAGTAATTAATTTCATTACTTGAGCTTTAGTAGCTGGTGCTTGCGCAAAATTTACTTGAATTACACATAATAAAATTGCTGTAAAAAAAAGTCTTTTCATAATAGAAATAATATTCATTGGTTAATATTCTACTAATATAGTACTATAAAATTAAATTACGGAATATTTAAATACTTATGCGTTTGTAAGGAAACACGCCATTTAGGATTATTCATTACATAATCTACTATAAGAGGAGTCATCTCTTCTTTTTTACTCCATTCTGGCTGTAAAAACAAAATAGCATTATCATTTACCAACTCTGCTTGCTCTTCAGCAAAAATAAAATCGTGTTTATTATGAATAATCACTTTCAGTTCATGTGCATTATCATACACAGTTTGGGTGGGTAATTTATTCTTTTTTGGAGAAAGGCAAATCCAATCCCAAGTACCTGACAAAGCGTATGCTCCTGAAGTTTCAATATGTACTTTTCTATTATTCTCTTTTAACTTTTGCGTAAGCAATGTCATGTCCCACATAAGAGGCTCTCCACCTGTAACGACTACCGTTTCTGCATATTTACTCGCATTGGCTACAATCAAATCTAATGCTGTAGGTGGATGTAATTCCGCATTCCAACTTTCTTTAACATCACACCAGTGGCAACCTACATCGCATCCACCAATTCTAATAAAATAAGCAGCAGTTCCTGTATGATAACCTTCACCCTGGATGGTATAAAATTCTTCCATTAACGGCAGCATTGCTCCTTTGTTAACTTCTAATTGTATTTCTTTTGATAACATTTTTTTAATTTAAAGGGCAAAGATAACTAATTATAAAAGGACTTAATTAAAAACAGCAATAGACTTAGATATAAAACAAAAAACCCGATAGTTAATAACTATCGGGTTTTAATATTAATATTGGTATCTTATTTATTAAGAATACCTAAAGATTGAGTTGCATAAGCGTTTGTTGGGTCAATCGTTAATGTCTTTTGGAAATATTCTTTAGCTTTTGGTTTATCAAAATTTGCATAACCTGCCGCCATAGTATTATAACATTCCACAAGTTTAGATTGAACTGCTGGCTTAGCTAATTCTTCAGGACCTTTTTTAGTGACTAGATCAATATATTGTTGATAATACATGATCATCGCTTTATCATCTTCTAATAAACTATTAGTTCTAGCACGAGAAAGGTAAACATCTTGTGTATCAGGAGACGCTTTAATTACATTTCCATAAGCAATATCCGCTTTTTTAAGTGCAATAGTATCCTTTACAACTCCTGCTTTTGCATTATCAAAATAGATTGCATTTCCTAAATAGTAATTATCATATAAGAAACCATTAGTTTTAGGATTAGATGTTGCAATTTCTAAAATCGCAGCAGCTTCTTTATATAATTTTTGCTCATATAAATTCTTACCTACCTCACCTAAATCATTAGTAACTGATACTTCCATATCAACTGCTTTTTTAATATTTACAATTCCTTTTTCAAAAAGAACTGGATCGATAGCTGAACCATCAGCATTTGTACCTTTTTTAATATTAGATAGACCTAAATATAAATAATCTAAATTGATAATTTTATTATCAGCACCTGCTGTAAAATCTTCTAATGATTTGATCGCTAAATCAACATTCCCATTTTGGTAAGCCGAATATCCTAAATAACGTAAGATACGTGGATTTACTTTATCCAACTCTTTCATTTTATTAGCTTCAATTTCTAAAGCTTTATAATCTTTAGCTAATATCAAAAAGTCAGCATGACGCATACGAGATGCCAAAGAGTAATCAGTCAAAGTCATGTACTTTTCGTAATATCCTAATGCTTTTTTCAAGTATTCATCTTGTCTACCTGGAACATTTAATCCCCATAAATAGTATGTTTCAGCTAATTCACGGTAAAGAGGACCATAGTTAGGGTTTGTTGCTAATACTTCATTATAAGCCGCAACCGCTTCAGTGTATGCTTTTGCACCTTTAAGCAAAACACCTAATTGTACTTTAGCTCTAATTAAACTATTATCAGCTTGAAAAGCATTACGGTAGTTTGAATAAGCTTCATTTTGGTTTTTATCGCCATAATAAGCATCTCCAAAAGCTAAAAGAATTTGAGGCTCTTGACCATTTTTTTCCTTAGCTAAATTTAAAGTAGCAATAGCACTTTTATAGTCTGGTTTCGTAGAATTCATGTAAGCTCTCGCAACATATTGGTATTCTTCAAAATCTTTTCTTCTCATTTCCTTGATCGCTAAATCAAAGTTTGTTTTTGCAGCTGCTTTATTGCCGTTATCAAGATCTATTTGTCCTAGACCAATACGATTAAAATGCTCATTATCTTTAGCAGATAAACCACTTTGATAAGCCATTTTAGCAGAATCTGCTATATTTTGATAAAGGTAAACATTTCCTAAAAGGAAGAATGCTTTACCCTCTGAAGGATCTGATTTTACAATTGATTTCAAAGTTACCTTCGCATCTTGGTATTTTTCGGCGTCAATTTCTTTTTTAGCTTGATCAATGTTTTGAGCATAACTAGCCGTCATTCCGGCCAAAAAGGCAACTCCTAGAATTTTAAATTTGTTCATTTTAACTTTATTTGATTTATTCTTATTCATTTTCTTTATCTTTTGATGCTTTGTTTATAAATATAATTTTACGTCCTGGTGTACGTATTGGGTATAAACCAGACTTCAAAATTATTCTTTGCCCAATATCTCCAGCAACAAAGGAAGAGAAACCCATTCCTAAGCCAGATGATCCTTGACAATTAATTATATACAAATCACGTGCCAAAGGATAGATTTCTTCAGCTATATTATTTTGTGTAGGCGAAACATACACATCACTTTTAAGTCCTTTAACGCTTAAAGCTTTAATTTGACTTACATATTTTTTACCAGTTGGAGTAGGTTGGTACAACCAGTTAAGTCCTACAACACCAACCATTCCATCATTTTCAGAAACAAACTTTATAACATCTTCATTTGTCTTAAATGAAAAAACTCCTGTTTCTGGCAGATCTTTTATACCAGCTAGATCAGTGATGTATCTAACCGTACTTGAATTAGGATTATCAAAGACCAATCCTTTGATATTCGTTACTGATTTCCCTTGCATAAAACTAACAACATCTTGTAATGCAATCAATGTATCCTTAGTATTTTGATTTGCTATAAACGCAATAGCGTCTTTACCAATTTTAGTTACTCTAGGGAAAATTTTTTTTAATTTGAAATTTTTAATCTCATTCTCATTTAAGTCTCTTGAAAGAACGGCAATTCCAGAAGTATCATTTAAAAAAGCTTGAACCACTTCTTTTTCTGACTTAGCAATAAGTGTAATTTTAGCATCATACCTACTTTCAAAGACCGCAATTTGATCTTCAAGAATTGGTTTAAAAGATTCATCAACTAATATACTAGCACTTCCTTTAAGAATTGTTTCTTTATCTGCTTTTTCATCTTTACAACTAAAGACAACTGCAGAAACAAATAAAAGCAAAAAAGCGATGTATGGAATTTTATTAAACTTTTTCATAGATTAATCTTTGTTATTATAAATGATTCGAACAAATCTTATAAAAGAGTAGACGATTAAAATTACTCCAAAAGCAATCCTATAAATTCTAGGCATTTCTAAAGGAAATTTCTTCATAAAGATAATAAATAATCCTAAAATAAAATAAAAGATAAAAAACAAAATCCCTATAACGAGAAGAAATCGCTCTTTTGGCGATTTCTTCTGAATATTTTTAATAATATTATCCAACATTAATCTGCAGTTTGAATAGTAATTGGTAATGAGTAAAGCACCCTTACTGGTTTTCCATTTTGTACTCCAGGATTCCATCTTGGACATTTGTTTAAAACTCTAATAGCTTCTTTTCCTGTTCCATAACCAATATCTCTTAAAACTTTAATATCTGTTAATGAACCATCTTTTTCAACTACAAAAGTTACATAAACTTTTCCTTTAAGTCCTTCCTCTTCAGGTGCACGATAGTTATCTCCTACAAACTTGTAAAATTTAGCCATACCACCTGGAAATTCAGGTTTTACTTCAATTCCTGCTGTACTATAAATTTCATTATCTACTGCATCAACTACTATAGCAGGTCCTTTTCCAACTGGAGCTACTGTTAAAACAGCATCTGGATCCCCTTTAATAGTTTCAGCACCAAGCTTTTTTTCCTTGATCTCGACAATCTTTGGTGGCTCTTCAGTCACTTCTTCTGCCTTAGCTACGACTGGCTTGACGAACTTTACTTGATCCACTTTTGGTGGCGGAGGTAATGGTGGCGGCGCATTTAACTTAGGTGGCTCAACTTTTTTAGGCGGTAATTTTATTGCAGTAATCTTAACGTCTCTTACAACATCATCATTCTCAGTTTCAGGTAAGAGATCTGCAATAAGCGGTGCCGCTAAAGCTACTGTAAAAATAATAGCACCAAAAATAAGCGCTTTTATTGTTGTACCTCTATTAGTCTTTCTTAATTCATAAGCTCCGTAAGTTTTATTACGTCCCTCAAAAACTATATCAAGCCATTGGTTTTTTAATATATCTAATTTCATTTTTCTTAATTATTAGGTTATTAAGAAAACAAGATGAATCTTATTTTCCTTCCAACAATTTTAGTTCCTCAGGCGACAAATCGTTAACGATAGTATAGGTAGGTACATCAGATATAACCATTTCATCCAGAATATCAATCATGTTTTTATAACTTGATTTCTTACTTGGTTTAATAATTACAATCATCCCTTTTTCCTTATCACCAGTATATTCAAATACTGATTTCTTTCTAACAAGTATTTCTTTACGAATACCGTCTTTACCATATGCCATGTCCTTAGGCCCTGCAATTGGAGTAGCCAATAAACCCATATAATATACTAGTTTATTATCCTCTCCTAACATTAAAGTCATAGTACGATTCTCATCAACTTTAATATCTTCATTATCTTTAACAGGATCTTTATCTGGCAATCCCAAGCTCATCGATTGAGGTTTAGACAACGTTGTGGTAAGCATAAAGAAAGTAATCAATAAGAAGGCTAAATCCACCATAGCAGTTAAATCTACTTTTGAATTTTGTTTTTTACTCCTTACTTTTCCACCTTTTCCGCCTCCACCGTCGCCGGTATTTAATTCAGCCATTTTAGTGTCTTTTTATTAATTAAAATTCTTCTCCTCTTAAGCCAGTAACCAAACTAAAGCTGTTGATTTTTTGCTCTTGACAGATATCCATTACTTTACGAATTTCATCATATCGCTCTTTTGCATCTCCTTTTATAGCGATTTGCAATTCTTTATCATTCACTTCAATATTAGCAATTCTAGCATTGTAGATCCACTCTTTCAATTGATTATCTGTAGAATCCATAGGGATCCCTGTTTGACCAGCTTTAATCCTGTCTGAAGACTTCATGTCGATAATTTGCTTAAGACTTTGAATTGGAACACCAAAACCATCCATTAAAGCAAATTTATCTTTGTCCTCATCTGTAAAGGAAACACCGTATTTTTCACTCATAAGCTCAAGAGTTTTTCTACGAACCTCTCTACCTTTTAAATCAAAAAACACCATTCCTTTTCCTACTGTCATAGTAGCCAAATCAGATTCTGGCAACTTAATCAAAACAGTAGAAGATGGAGTATCTACAGGTAGCGCCTCAGGCAACTTAGCTGTTGAAGTCATTACAAAGAAGGTAAGCAAAAGGAATGCGACATCACACATCGCAGTCATATCCGTAGACCCCGGATTTTTTTTTATTTTTATTTTAGCCATTCTTTTGGTTTTTTATTTGATATAAATATCAATATAATTATTGCTTCAAACTTCCTCTGAATCTTCTGTAAGTATTTACAATAGAAACAGCAGCTTCATCAATTGAGTAAGTTAAATCATCAATTTTAGAAGTAAAGAAGTTATAAGAGATAATTGCTACAGCAGATGTACCAATACCTGTTGCAGTATTAATAAGTGCCTCAGAAATACCATTTGCTAGAGCCGCTTGATCAGGAGTTCCTGCCGCTGCCAAAGCACCAAATGCTTTAATCATACCTGATACCGTTCCTAATAATCCAATAAGAGTACCTAAAGAAACTAAAGACGAAATAATTGTCATGTTCTTTTGTAACATTGGCATTTCAAGTGATGTAGCCTCTTCAATTTCTTTGTGAATTGTTTCAGACGCTTCTTCACTGTTGAAACCTTCTTTTTTAACTGCTTGGTATTTTACTAATGCTGATTTAATTGCATTTGCAACAGAACCTTGTTGTTTATCACATGCTACAATCGCTTCGTCAATTTCACCTTGTTTGATACTTGCTTGTACTTTAGTCATAAAAGTATCTAATTTAGTTTTTCCAGCTGCCTTAGATATAACAATATATCTTTCGATAGAAAACACAAGAACCATTAATAACATTCCTAATAATACTGGCACAACAGCCCCACCGTGATAAACTTGACCTAAAAGATTCAAGGGATGTCCTGTTTCAAGATTTCCTCCTTCAAAATTCGCAGGATTACCCATAATGAATTTCCAGATCATCACACCAACACCAATACACGCAACAATAATAAGTCCTGAAACCATTCCTCCACCGTTTGAAGTGCTTTCTTTTTTAACGTTTGCCATTTTTTTTAATTTTAATAGTTTTAAATAATTTATTTTAGTTGTAATAAACTTGTAGTTCCGCAAATTTATATGTTTAGTTGAAATAAAAAAACTTTTTTTAATTTTATTCGAATTAATTTTAGTTAAAAAAAAATCAAACAAAATTAATAATTAAACTTTTATCAGTTTACAAAGCATAAATTGGGTTTTTTAGAAAAATAACACAATAAATTAGGAATAAAACCTCCATTTACACAACAATTATAACGTTGTAGTAAAAAAATCTTTTTTTAATTATTAGCAATAAAAAAGGAATTAAATTACAGTTAACGCTATAAAGTACAATATAAGAAAAATAATAATATCTTGCATATAATTATAACAACAAATTCAATTATGAATAGCACAGAAGATTTTATAAAACACATTAACGAAGGATACACCTCTAAAGGAGAGAGCATTACCCTTGGAGGAGCAATTCTTAATGGAGAAGCTATAGCAGATGCCTTTGTAAAAATACCTTTAAAGACATTAAATAGGCACGGATTGATAGCTGGAGCTACTGGAACTGGAAAAACAAAGACAATTCAAGTATTTTCAGAGCAATTATCGTCTTTTGGAATCCCTGTACTAATGATGGACATCAAGGGAGACTTTAGTGGAATTGCTAAAGAAGGAGAAGAAAAATCCTTTATTACTGACCGCCACGCCAAGATCAACCTGCCGTATCAAGTTGCTAAATTTCCAGTTGAACTTCTAACACTATCAGAACAAAATGGCGTTCGCCTTCGGGCTACAGTTTCTGAGTTTGGACCTGTACTTTTTTCTAGAATATTAGATTTAAATGATACCCAGTCAGGGGTAATCTCCATAATATTTAAATATTGTGATGATAATAAGATGCCTTTATTAGACCTTAAAGACATCAAAAAAGTAATTAATTACATTACTGAAGAAGGAAAAGAAGAGATTACAAAGAGCTACGGAAAAATATCTACATCGACTACAGGAACTATTCTACGTAAGATAATCGAATTAGAGCAACAAGGCGGAGATATCTTTTTTGGTGAAATGTCATTTGATATTGAAGATTTAATGCGCATTGATGAAAACGGAAAAGGCTACGTAAATATTCTTCGTTTAACTGATATACAAGACAAACCAAAACTTTTTTCAACATTCATGCTAAGCATGCTTGCCGAAATATACCAGCAAATGCCTGAAAAAGGAGATTCAGAACAACCTGAATTGGTTATTTTTATTGATGAAGCACATTTAATTTTCAATGAAGCCAGCAAGGCATTATTGGAACAAATAGAAACAATCGTTAAATTGATCCGTTCTAAAGGAGTCGGAATCTACTTTGTAACACAAAACCCAATGGATGTGCCTAGTGGTGTTCTAGCGCAGTTAGGTTTAAAAATACAACATGCTTTAAGAGCCTTTACAGCAAATGACCGAAAATCAATTAAGCAAACTGCTGACAATTATCCTACTTCCGAATACTATAACACTAGTGAAGTTTTGACGAGTTTAGGTATTGGAGAAGCCTTAGTTACTGCTTTAAATGAAAAAGGAATCCCTACTCCTCTTGTTGCAACTATGCTTAGAGCACCTATGAGTAGAATGGATATTTTATCAGAAACAGAAATTCAAGAAATCAACAATAAATCGAGATTAGTCAAGAAGTACAGTGAACTTATTGATCGTGAGAGTGCGTATGAAATGCTAAACAAGAAAATTACGGTTATCGAAAACGAAGCTGCTGCTGAAGCTCAAAAAGAAGCCGATGAAAAAGCGGAAGAAAAGGCAGCAAAAACCAGAACAACTAAATCTAACAATACAACTAGTGCAGTAAGCAAGTCGGTTATTAAAGTACTTACTAGTGCCACCTTTATTAGAGGTGTATTTGGTGTACTGACAAAAATATTCAAAAAGTAAAATCATTTATAACCTCTCTTAACTAATTAGGAGAGGTTAACTTATTTTTAGCATTATGAAGCAATACTTAATACAAAACAACCCCTTTATTGTTCCAACAACTGACGGAAAACGTATCGAAGAACACCACGGACTTGCAGCAACAAACAATCCTGAAATCTCGATTGCACACATGGTTGCTCCTCCAAAATGGGCAGAGCCATTTCAAACTCCAGAATTTGAAGAGTACACCTATATAATAAGAGGTAAAAAACAATTTATTATTGAAGACGAAACCATAATTCTAGAAGCTGGACAATCTATCAAAATCGAAAGAAATACGCGCGTGCAATATTCAAATCCTTTTGATGAAGAATGTGAATACATTGCAATTTGCAAACCCGCTTTTGACTTTACTAAAGTCCATCGCGAAGAATAAAACATTACACAAAAAAAACCAACTTACTTTTTTAAAATAAGTTGGTTTTTTTTTGTATTTTAATTCACGTTAATATTACCCTAACAGCGCTAATATTTTATCTTCAATTTCTTTACTGTCCCAGATTTCATCAATGTTCTCAGTTTTCAAAACTTTTTGCATTATTTCGTTTTGCAAATCACCAATCGCAAGCGCTTCTGCATACGGGCGATCACTAAAAGTCACTCTACTGTATAACGGAATCCATTTTTCAGGATGCCTCTCTGAGAATAATTTTTCAATTTTCTTTTGCAACAAGAATTTATCATCAGCTGTTTTAGAGCTCATCTCCATAAAATTACGATAGGACAATTCTGCTATTGCATCAGCATTTGGTTTACGAGAATCTTGATATTCTGAGAATATTTTTTCCCAATCATCTCCGTATTTCTCCATCATTTCATACAAAACAGAAATATCTTCAAAACCTGCATTCATCCCTTGTCCATAAAATGGAACAATCGCATGACACGCATCCCCAATTAAAGCCACTTTATTCTCGTAAGTCCAAGGAAAACATTTCATAGTCACTAAAGTACTCGTAGGGTTTTTAAAGAAATCTTCAGTCAACATAGGAATAACCTCTATGGAATCCGGAAAATTCTTTTCAAAAAAGCTCTCAACATCCTTCACCTCTTTCAAAGAATCAAAGGAGTTCTCCCCTTCAAAAGGCATGAATAAAGTACAGGTAAAACTTCCGTCAAGATTAGGCAGTGCAATCAACATATATTCGCCACGAGGCCAAATATGAAATGAATTCTTATCTAATTTATGTGTTCCATCGGCATTAGCCGGAATATTCAATTCTTTATAACCAATATTTAAAAATTCTTGCGAATAATTAAACATACTCTGGCGTTGCATGCGGTGTCTTATTCTAGAAAAAGCACCATCAGCTCCAAAAACCATATCGTATTGCTTCTCTTCCCAAACTCCTCGCTCTGTTTCTCCAGTATGTAAAGTCGCTTCTTTTAGCGTAACATCCCATATTTTTTCATCAAAGAAAAACTCTGCTCCAGCAGCTTCGGCAAGATCAATCATTTTTCTATTTAAAATCCCCCTTGAAATCGAATAAATCGCCTCTCCTTCTTGTCCATAAGACTGAAAATTAAGTTTATCAACTAAGTGAATTGCGCGTTTATCCATTGGGATCGCAATGTCTCTAACTGCATCACCCACACCTACTCCATCAAGTGCTTTCCAGCCCCTGTTAGACATTGCCAAATTAATGGAGCGTCCCGAAAAGATGATTTTACGAATATCTGGACTTCGATCATAGATATGAACCGTGTGTCCAGCTTTTTTTAGATAAATTGCCAGCAATGAGCCAACTAATCCCGAACCTACAACAGCAATTTTAAGTGGAGTTTGCATCAAAAAAATTCTAATTATAAGTTCGTAAAAATAAGTATATAATATAAAGAAGCCATTAAAAAAAACATAAAATTTAAATTATTAGCAACAAAATAATGATTTGGGCGTGCCCTTCGCTAAAAAGCTTCGGTCGGGTTTTTCGCTGCAATCTTTTTATCGTTCCTCAAAAAAGGATTTCCACTACAACCCCTCACGCAAAAGCGCCAATAACATTATCCCTAAAACAACAAATTCTATTTTCTAAACCCAAAATAAAACTTTTTAAAACAATTTCTATTTTGCTTTAAAAACCAACTTAGTACCAGTCTTTACAATCTCCTCTTTGTTCATTTTCATCTTTCTAAATTTTCCTTCGTTATACAATTTAGCCTGGTCGTTATAATGTTTGCTAAAAGGATTTCCAGATTGTCCAGTTGGTAATATACTCCAACTGTTTTCTACATCCGAAAAATCTATAATTATCCTAGTAGAGGGACCTCCTGTCACAGTATATTCTTTGTCGTTAGTATAATGAAACATTTGATTGTTTATCACTTCATTAGAGCCCGAAACAGCAAACGGACCTACATTAAAAATTTTGCGTAAAGCAGCAACCTTACCTAAAGGATGCTTAAACTCTACATTATGAACCGTACTCCAACTCCATTTTTCAACCGTATTCCCTAATTGCTTTTCTAACGAACCAATAGCCTGCTTGAACGATTGGGAAACAATCTGGCTACGTGTTTCTTTTTTACCCTTAGTTGTAACATTATCCCACCACAAAGACTTTTCGTTTTCAAGCAACTTAGCAATTGCTTGTTTCATAATGTGGGTGCTTAAAAATTGCTCAAAACCATCAGCTCCTAATTCATCCTCAAAAGTATTTTTTAAATAAAAATAGATCCATTTATTATAAATTGTTGGTGCAATATCAGTAACATCATTCCTGCCACTCCAGTTTTTTAAATATTCTAATGCTTTGCCCTCATTTTTAGTAAGCTTTTTTAAAGCTAAATTATGAATCAATTCGGCCGCCACAATTGGCGAAACTGGAGACGTGTTATCAGTAAGCATTTTTGAGACAGCCTCTTTATCCCAATCCGACTTTGGATCTAATAAATTTATGATGCGTTTTGCTCTGTCTTCAGGTAAATAATAGCCTGGATATAGGAACCCATCAACTGCTTCGGGCTGATTGTTTGCTGAATAAACATAATTCCAATCGGGATTCATTGCCGAAGGATTTTTGGAGAAATCCAAAAACTCTTGAATATCATCATTACCTGATGCTCCGTTTAAAATAAAATTAGAATTCACTCCTTCCTTATGTTTATATAATTTCCCGGTAGCCCACCAAGCAACATTTCCTTTAGCATCACCATACATAATATTTAAACCGGGTGCTGCAATCAACTTAACACCACGTTGAAAATCGGTTATATTTTTAGCATGAGACAACGTATAAACCGCATCTAATATTTTTATGGGTTGTTGTGTATAGATCCAGGACATAGCTACTGGATTTTTAGAATTTAATCCTTTAATCAAATCATTCATGATTGGTCCATGGCGACTCACTTTTACATTCAATACGCAATCACTAGTATCTTTAACTTTTATGATCTTTTTTATAATAGTATAGTCAGCAAAACCGGTTGGAGTTTTGTATTGATTAGCGTTCGCACTGTTATTTTCTTCTTGGTACAAATCAATATCATCATTTTCAAACATAGTCAAACCATAGGCATAATCACGATTGTGTGCTAATAAAGGAAACGGAGTACCGGCTAAGTAGCAACCATACAATTCAAATTCAGGCGTAACAATATGTGCTTCATACCACGTTCCTGGTTGCGAAAACCCAATATGCGGATCATTAGCAAAAAGCACTTTACCACTTTTAGTCTTCTTACCTCCTATTACCCAACTGTTGCTTCCTATAAATGGTGGAATAGGAGATTTATTCAGTAAAGCAGCAACCGACTTTGAAATCGCAGCATATTCCTCTGGTTTGCTCTTCGAATTTTTAATTTTTACCGAATTAAATGCGCCGTCAATACCTAAATCTTTCAGGTATTCCATGCCATATTTATTACGAATATCAGTCATTAAAGGATCTGATTTTTGAGCCATCGCAAAACTGAATGACATATAACCAAAAATATTATAAACATCTTTTATAGTAAACTTTTCTTTTTTGACACCTAATAATTGAAACTCAATAGGCGTAACCTCTTCATCCATGTATTGATTGATTCCGTCTAAATATGCCATCGTTAATTGATAGCTAGGACTATTTTTATCAAGAGTAGCAATTGCTTTTGCAGAAGCTTCTTCAATTCCTAATCCTGCAAAAAACATATCATTATCTATTGCGACACTACCAAAAATGGCTGATAATTTACCCGGTGCTATCCTGCGCATTAATTCCATTTGCCATAATCTATCTTGCGCATGCACATACCCTAAAGCAAGCATAGCATCCTTAGGGTTATCAGCATAAATATGCGGAATACCATAATCATCAAAGTACACTGTAGTTTCTTTATTTAAATCTTTTAATAAAACTTCGCCTTCATACTTAGGTTTGAGATAGAAAATATAGCTTATTAAGGCTATTGCCAAAAGCAAAATAACAACTACTAAAACTAAAAGACTTTTCTTGATTATTTTCATAATAGATAATAAATTGAGTATAACAAATATAAATTATTTCAGAAGCAAAAACAGTTTCTTCAACTAGCTAGTCATTTTAAAATACAATAAAACTACACTTGTTTAATTTTATTGTATTTTTGTTAAACAAAAAAAACACTTTATCTTTAAATAAAAGAATATGAAGGAAATAACAGCAGCAGCTATTGCTAAAATGCAAAAGATAGAAAGACTCAATTTAATCAACTCTTGTACGGGATATAAATCAGCTAACTTGATCGCTACTAAATCTGTTAACGGAATAAATAATGTAGCCGTATTTAGCAGCATTACTCATTTAGGAAGTAATCCAGCTTTGATTGGTTTTATTATGAGACCTACAACTGTTCCTCGAGATACATATAAGAATATTACAGAGACGGGATATTTCACTGTTAATCACATTACAGTCACAATGATTTCTGATGCACATCATACATCGGCAAATTATGACCCCGATGAATCAGAGTTTGACAAAACAAATTTACAGGAAGAATTTAAAACGGATATAGCAATTCCTTTTGTAAAAGGCAGTCCTGTACAGTTATATTGTAAATATCTTAATGAATATTACATTAAAGAAAATGACACAGTACATGTTATAGCTAGCATTGAAAAATTATTTTATAATGAAGAACTCGCTGACAAAGATGGATGGTTACAAATTGACAAAGAAAATGTAGTAGCGCTTAACGGACTAGACGGATATTGCTTACCCAAATTAATTGACCGTTATGAATATGCTAGAAGAGATACACCTACAAAATCCTTTTACAGTAAAGAATAATTAAATAATGTCATTACTTAAAAGCCATAAAAAAAGCGCTTAGAATTAATATAACTCTAAGCGCTTTCTATAATAAAAAGGATTACTTTTTCTTTCCGTCAATAATTGCACCTGTTCCAGCACCAACTCCTGCTCCAGCTAAGCCACCAATAATAGCACCTTGTCCTTTTTTCTTGCTGATAATTGCACCTGTTGCAGCACCTACTCCAGCTCCTATAACAGCTCCTTTTGCAGTACTACTCCAACCTTTCTTTTCAGTAGTGGTTGTAGTGGTCGTTGCATTAGTAGACGCTGTAGTGTTTGCTGGCTGATTCACGACAATAACCTCTTTTTTCTGTGTTTCCACTTTAGCCATTTCCGTTTGCATTGAATCTATTACTTTTTGTTTTTCAATCTGGATTTTCATTGAATCAATACTAGCCTGTTTAGCATCTTTGATATCCATTGACCCTTGATTTCTACATGAAACAATCGCTAACGATAGTAAAACAAAATAAAGTGCTCTCATAATAATAATTTTATATTTATAATCCAGCAAAGTAAAGCTAATAATAGGCGTAAATTGTTATGTCATACCGTAAATTACTTATACAATTACAAGTTTAAAATTTTTATATGCACTAAAAGCTACAAAACTAGTATCCAGTCTTATAATGTTACAACTCTTCATTAAAATAGCATTAATTATTTTAGGAAGATAAGAGTACTTTTATACGACAATTAAAAAACATTGGATGAATAATTATAAAAAAATAGCCATAGCAATAATTGCTTTATTGAGTTTGCTCGTAGTATTGAATATTGGTTTGAATTTTTGGATTAATAAACAGCTACCCAAAATCATCTCTGATAAAAACGAGACTCCTTATGCTATTTCATATACTGACCTTTCTATAAATCTTTTATCGAGAACAATCTCTGCCGAAGGAATTGCTATTATTCCAAAAAAGAGAGACACAGTAGTTAATGAAAAACTTGGAATCTATTCTAAAATAAAATCTATAGAAATTAATGACTTTAAAATTTGGCCTATATTATTTAACAACAAAATAAAAGCGAGTAGTATTACAATTAATACTCCGCAAGTGTTACTTTATAAAAAGACTGAAAAAGCCATCAATAACTCCAAAAGTTTAAGCTCAGAGGTTTTTAAACCCTTCCAAGAAATCATTGTTGTTTCAAAAATCAAACTTCTTAAAGGAAACCTCAAAATTATCCATACGCAAACTAGTCAACCCATTTTAAGTATCAATAATATCAATTTAGAAATTAACGGAATAGTCATTAATGAAACAAGTTTGAATAATACGATTCCATTTATGTTTGATGATTACAATATAAGTGGTGATAGCTTGTATTACAAAACAAATGAATTTTATCATTTGACCGCTCAAAACATACAAACTACCAATAAAGACTTAAAAATCAGTAAATTTAAATTAACTCCAGAATATAGCCGAAGAGAATTTACCAACAAATTAAGTAAAGAAAAAGATTTATTTACACTACAATTAGACTTGATAAAAATTACCGCCTTAGACTGGGGATTCAAAAATAAGAAACCCTATTTTAACGCAAGTAAGATCGCTATTGAAAAATTAGCAGCTAATATCTACAGGAACAAAATACCTACTGATGATTTAAGTAAAAAACCGCTTTACAATAAGTTATTACGTGATTTAAAATTCCCTTTAAAAGTAGATACACTTGCTATTAAAAACTCCTTATTAGTTTATGAGGAGGAAATTGATTTTACAAAAGGCCCTGGAATACTCACTTTCAATGAATTTAACTTAATAGCAACAAACATACAGAGTGGTTTTGAACAAAAGAAACTTAAGGATATTAAAATTGCCATTAACTGTAAGTTCATGAACAACTCCCCTTTTAAAGTGCATTGGAATTTTAATGTATTAGATAAAAAAGACCGTTTTAATTTTACAGGGAAAATTACTAATTTAAATACCGCTTCACTTGCTCGATTTACAAAACCGTATATTAACGCAACCACCAAAGGAACTTTTGACTACTTAGAATTTAAAATTGACGGTAATGATTATAACTCCTATGAAACTGCTGCATTACAATATCATGATTTAAAGGTCACTTTGTATCAAAAAAATGGGTCTAAGAAAAAAAGCATTATTAAAAGTGTTATTGCTAATTTAATTGTAAAAAATGATACTGATGATAAAACTACAACCACGACGGTTAAAACAGAAAGGATACCTGAGAAATCCTTCTTTAATTTCTTATGGCTTAATGTTGCAGGAATTTTGAAACAAATCGTAATTTAAAACAAAGCCCCCATTTTCAACAATGAAAATGGGGGCTTTGTCTATTATTTTAAAATTCCTTGTTTTAATATTTGTCCAAAATTATACATGTCCTCAAAAGAACAATATAACGGTACGGGCGCTAACCGAATCACATTAGGCTCACGCCAATCAACAATGACTCCGTTTTCCATTAAGTAATCAAACAAACTGCGTCCTTCTCCATGTAATAAAACTGACAATTGGCTTGCTCTTTCTGATGGATTAGAAGGAGTAATTATCTCAAAACTACTATCAACTTCTTTGTCAATTTCTTGAAGAATGAACTCTAGATACGAAGTTATTTTATTTCTTTTTTCTATTAGAGCATCCATTCCAATTTCTGCAAACATATCTACTGAGGCTAAGTAGGGTGCAAGTGATAAAACGGGTAAATTACTTATTTGCCAGCCATCAGCACCGTGAACCGCGTCAAACTTAGGCTCCATTTTAAAACGTCTTTCTTTATTATGTCCCCACCAACCCGCAAATCGAGGTAAGTTAGCATTGTGATGTTTTTCATGCACAAATACTCCGGAAGCATTACCAGGTCCTGAATTCATATATTTATAACTACACCATGCGGCAAAATCCACATCCCAATCGTGCAATTCTAGTTTAATATTTCCTGCTGCATGCGCAAGGTCCCAACCTACTTTTGCCCCTGCTTTATGACCAACAGCGGTAATTGTTTTCATGTCAAAAACTTGACCAGTGTAATAATTAACACCACCTATTAAGACTAAAGCAAGCTCATCTCCTACTTCTTCAATTTTAGCGAGCACATCTTCCAGTCGAATATTATGTTCTCCTTCTCTGCGTTTGATTTCTACAATAGCATCCTCGGGTGCATAGCCGTGAAAATCAACTTGGCTTTGAAACATATACTGATCAGAAGGGAAAGCTTTTTCTTCGCAAATGATTTTAAAACGCGTTGCAGTAGGTTGGTAAAAAGAAACCATCAATAAATGAAGATTCACCGTTAGTGTATTCATAACGGTAACTTCACTAGGTAAAGCGCCTACTATTTTACTAAGTGGCGCGGCAAAACGTTCGTGATAATCCCACCAAGGTTTTTCGGCATAAAAATGACCTTCTACAGCAAGATTTGCCCAATCATCCATCACTTCATCAACATAGGCTTTAGTCCGTTTTGGTTGTAAACCCAGCGAGTTTCCTGTAAAATAGACAACTTCTTTGTTGTTTACTTTAGGGAAAATAAATTCTGATCTGTAATTATGTAGTTTGTCTTGCGAATCTAATTGTTGCGCAAAAGCTTTAGTATTTTCGAAAGTCATATTTTAATTTTTGTTTTGTAAAAATAACAATTAAAAGCGGGCTATCAAATGGGTTTTATAGCTTTAACAAAAATCAATTGTGTTTATTTTGACAAGTAATATTACAAATTGGAATGAAATTTATTCCAATCTTTAACAATGTACGTTATTAAGAGCAAGGTTTTGCGTGAGGGATAGTCGTGGAAATCTTTTTTTATAATGTAGCGGTAGCGGAATTAAAAAAAGATTGTAACAATAGCCCGACCCTTTTGGGTCACGCCCAAATTTAAGTAGGAATGGAGCAAAAAAAAATCTCGCCAATTTACTGACGAGATTTTTAATGAATTAACCTTTATGGTTTTTTAGATAATCAACATTGCATCACCGTAAGAGTAGAATTTATAGTGCTCTTCGATTGCTATAGCGTACGCTTTTTTCATCAAATCGTGACCACAAAAAGCGGAAACCATCATTAATAGCGTTGACTTAGGTGTATGGAAATTAGTTATCATACAAGTAGGAATAGTGAATTCATGAGGAGGAAAAACAAATTTATTTGTCCAACCATCAAATGGATTCAATGTTCCGTGAGATGATACAGAGCTTTCAACAGCACGCATAGAAGTAGTTCCTACTGTACAAATACGTTTTTTATTAGCTTTTGCATCATTTACAATATCACAAGCTTCTTGATTGATTTTTAACTCTTCTGAGTCCATTTTATGTTTAGATAAATCTTCAACCTCAACTGGGTTAAAAGTCCCTAAACCTACGTGAAGTGTTACCTCAGCAAATTTAATTCCTTTGATTTCTAATTTTTTTAATAGGTGTTTAGAAAAGTGTAATCCTGCTGTAGGAGCTGCAACTGCACCTTCCTCTTTAGCATAGATTGTTTGGTAACGCTCCGCATCTTCGGGAGTTACTTCTCTTGAGATATATTTAGGAATTGGAGTTTCTCCAAGTTCTGTTAATTTGCTTCTGAATTCTTCGTAAGAACCGTCGTAAAGAAAACGCAACGTTCTACCACGAGAAGTTGTGTTATCAATAACCTCAGCTACTAATGAATCATCATCACCAAAATATAATTTATTTCCAATTCTGATTTTACGTGCTGGATCTACTAATACATCCCAAAGGCGTTGCTCTGCGTTAAGTTCTCTCAATAAGAAAACTTCGATTCTTGCTCCCGTTTTTTCTTTATTTCCGTACAAACGTGCTGGAAAAACTTTAGTATTATTCAAGATTAAAACATCCCCATCATCAAAATAATCAATTACATCTTTGAACATTTTATGTTCGATAGTTTGTTTTTTACGATCAATAACCATAAGACGTGCTTCATCTCTGTTTTCTGAAGGGAATTCAGCAAGAAGTTCTTTTGGTAAATCAAATTGAAAATGTGATAATTTCATTTATATTTTATATTAGAGTTAACCCTTTGACGATGCTCAGGGTGACAAAAAGTTAATTGAAAAACAAATAACTAAGCGGATGCAAATATACGACTGTGGAATAGGCGTTGTCAAGTATTTTAGTGTTTAATTTAGTTTTATTATTTAAAAATCACTATAGAATTGACGAATGCCTTGTAAACACTGTAGTTTTTTATTGAATTTGAGCTACTTTAAAATCTAATTTTTTCATGTCTTCCCAAAAATCAGGGTAGGATTTAGACACAACCTCAGCATTTTCTATAATTATGGGCACTTTTAAAGCCAGTGGAGCAAATGCCATTGCCATTCTATGGTCATTATATGTTGCAATTTTTATATTTTGATTGATTACTGTTGTAGATTCCAGCGTTAAACTATCATTAGTAACAGAGATATTTGCTCCTAGTTTTGTTAGTTCAATTTTTAAGGCTTCTAAACGGTCTGTCTCTTTAATTTTTAAGGTATGTAAGCCTGTCAAATGACAACCAATACCCAGACCCAGACAGGTAACCACTATTGTTTGCGCAATGTCTGGCGTGTTGTTTAGTTCGAAATTGACTATTTTATGGTTAAAATTAGCTATTTTAGTTAAGGTTAACGTATTGTTTTCAAAATGAGAGTCAACACCTAATTCTTTATAAATACCTACTAGGGCAGAATCTCCTTGTAAACTATTTTCTTTATAACTACTAATTTTTATAGAAGCGGAATCAGCCAAAGCTACTAGACTAAAAAAGTAAGAAGCGGAACTCCAGTCAGACTCCACAGTCATTACTTTAGCATCAACAGTCGCTACCGGAAATACTTTAATTACATTTCCTTCAAAACTAGTTTTTATAGCCAAATCATTTAGCAAAGCTAAAGTCATCTTGATATAAGGAATTGAAGTTATCTCGCCTTCAAGAGTTAATTCTATTCCGTTTTTTAATGTTGGAGCAATTAATAAAAGTGCTGAGATGTATTGGCTGCTTACATTGGCATTCATGCTCACTTTTGAAGCGATAATGTCTTGGCCTTTTATTCTTATTGGTGGATAACCCGATTCGTTCTCGTATGAAATTTGAGCACCTAATTGTTGTAAAGCGTCAACCAAAACTTTAATAGGACGTTCTTTCATTCGGGTTGACCCTGTAAGCACTACTTCGCGACCTTCTCTTGAGGCGAAATATGCAATTAGAAAACGCATTGCTGTTCCCGCGTGATGAATATCTATTTCTTGACAATTGGAAAAATCTTTACTTTCTAATGCTTTTTGCATTACTTCACTGTCATCAGAATTTGAAGTATTGGCTAATGCGATTTTTGGAAACAATGCTTGTAATAATAACAACCTATTGGTTTCACTTTTTGATCCTGTAACCGCTATGTTAGCTTGTAAGTTGGAATGATCAGTTTGTAATAATAAATTCATTTTAAAAATATTGATTGGTCTGTTCTACAAATTTATTTTAAATAAAGTTGCCGCCAAAGTTTTATAACTACTTATAACATTATTTTAGTTTATCGTTGTTTTTATGGCGGTCTTTATCACGAACTGACTTTAAATCCATCTTTTTATCAAAGGCTGCCTGCAAATCAATACCTGTTTGATTTGCTAAACACATCACCACAAAGACAACATCGGCTAATTCTTCGCCTAAATCTTTGTTTTTATCGCTTTCTTTTTCAGATTGCTCTCCGTAACGACGTGCAATAATACGAGCAACCTCTCCTACTTCTTCCGTAAGTTGTGCCATATTTGTAAGTTCGTTAAAATAACGAACACCGTGTTCTTTGATCCAGTTGTCTACGTCTAGTTGGGAATCTTTTAAGTTCATAATTTTTTAAATTTGGTTAAAATGATCAAAGCAAAAATACAGCTATTAACAGCTTCATTAAAATTAAATGAATTATTTATTTTTTAATTTACTAGGCAAATACCCAAAATGTTTTTTGAAAGTTACTGTAAAATGATGCGGGTTTTTGTATCCTAAGTCTTCTGATAGTAATGCTATCGAAATATCATTTTCTATTAAATACTGTTTAGCATACTCCATCCTTATTTCAGTCAAAAATTTAAATACAGTAGTTTTATAAATAAGTTTAAAATATTTTTTAATTTTAAAATCATTCAGTCCCACACCTACTGCTAAACTTTTCAAAGTATGTTTTTTTTTAAAATCTTTTTGCAGCATATTTTCTACAGCTTCAATCTTTCTATAATCTTCTAAACTAATCTTTGTCGTTTTTTCAATAGCGTCATTATTAATAATTAAGGAAAACAAATGGGATAACATTTCGACTACTTTTGATTCTAAGAACGTTTTTTTTATCTTACCTTGATATTTGCATTGCAAGATATCTTCTATCAAGTTGTACAATTTAGGTGAGATACTTTTACTAGTATTCCACATAGTAAAAGCTTTCTCTTCATTTATTGCTTCCGCTAAAAAGGGTACAGTTCCCTCAAAATTAGGATAGAATAATTCCATTAAATATGCAGCGGTAAATGTAATTTCGAGAGTCTTTCTTTTTTTAGTTTCATATCTCAAATTCCCTTTTATTTTAGGGAGATAAAATAAGTTGTAATGTCCGCTTGGAATATACACTGATTGTTCATCGGGGTTTTCGGGTGTGTACCTATTGTCTCCTTCAATTTCAAAATGCAACTTGATGAATGAAAAATCATGTTCAATTTCCATTTCATAGGAACCACTACTAATTTTAACATCACGACTTACAAGGTGAATTCCGTTTAAACGAGTATCTGCATTTGTTCCAACAATCCCATTGCTATCAATACGAGACGTTTTCTCTATAAATTTCTCATTCCCTATTGGAATAGGGTTGGTCACAACAACGGTGTTATCATTAAAAATAATACTCTTCATAATCGTTTTCATATAATCCGTTTTGCGTTTATTTTAATCCGTTTTACGATAGTTTACTGACTTACTTATCGTTTATTTTTGCACAAATTTAACTATTTTTAATAAATCTAAATAAGTATAATATGATTTTTTGTAAAAAACTGAAACGAAAAACAATTTTACCCCTACTATTATTCTTTTCACTGCTGTTCACTAGTTTTTCACAAGCACAATTGAAAGCAGGAACCATTACAGGTAAAGTATTAACAGCAGACCATCACATAGGTAAATCAGCAACTGTTTTGGTAACTGAGACCGCTGTATCAGTATTCACTGATAGTGAAGGAAATTTCACTATCAACAACTTAAATGAAGGGACTTACACTTTAAAGGTTAGCCTTTCTGGTTATGAAACTGCAAGTACTACCGTTTCTGTTATCAAAGATCAAACTGCAGCAATCAAAATTGAACTTAAAACGTCATTAAAACAACTTGAAGAAGTCATAGTAGTTTCGGCAGCACAAAAATTTGCTGAGAAAAAGAGTAGTTATGTATCACGACTACCCATTAGCAATTTAGAGAATCCGCAAGTGTACACGGTTGTACCAAAAGAACTTTTTGAAGAGCAAATTGCCGTTGATTTTAAAAGTGCTTTGAAAACGGCACCCGGATTGAGCAATATAACACAAAGTGTGGGTTCTGGTGGTGTGGGTTTAAGCATCAGAATGCGTGGTTTTAGTGGTGCATCTGCAGCTGGCTCCATTCGTAACGGAATGAGTACTAACTGGGTTACCTTAAGCGATCCTGTAAATTTGGAAAGCATAGAAGTCATTAAGGGCCCTTCTGCAACTTTATTTGGTTCTACTTTAACTACCTACGGAGGTTTAATAAACCGTGTAACCAAAAAACCTTTTAGCACTTTTAAAGGTGAAGTAAGCTACACCACCGGAAGTTGGGCATTAAGTCGAACTACTGTAGACATTAATACCCCTGTTAATGAAGATAAAACCATGTTATTTCGCATAAATGCCGCCGTTGACAACCAAAAAACGTGGCAAGATTATGGTAAAAGCAGTACTGTAGTAATTACTCCTTCTTTTGCTTATCAAATCAATGACCGTTTAAAGCTAGATTTTGATTTAGAATTATACAAAGGAAGCTTAAACTCTACTTCAATAGGTTTAGGATCTGGAACAACGACAACGGCTAATAGTTTAAATGACCTTCAATTTGATTTTAAAAGATCTTTCACAACTGATGAATTACAAAATGAGGCCAAAAACACTAATGTATTTGCAAAATTAACATACAGATTATCAGATACTTGGGAGTCACAAACCAACTTTTCGAATGCCTTTACAGACAACAAAGCCAACTACTTATTTCTTTTAATAAACAGTGACGAGGATTTGCAAAGACGTTTGTATAACATCAACAGTACTTTTAAAACATCTCAATTACAGCAAAACTTTATTGGCGACTATAAAATTGGATCTGTTAGAAACCGATTATTGGTAGGGTTAGACTACACATATGTTAGCACCAATGACAACCGATGGCTAATAAACTCCTACGATGTAGTAAAAATAAACGAAGATCCCGCTTTTATCAATATGGAGAAATACCGAGCATTAATTGCTGCCATGTCTGCTCCCACGACAGCGAATAACAGAGACCTAAGAACAACCAGCGCTTACGCCTCTGATGTCGTTAACGTCTCAGACCGACTAATTGCAATGGCAAGTATCCGTTTTGATCATTATGAAAATTTAGTATCCGACTACAACCAAAATGCTTTTTCACCAAAGATGGGATTGATCTACCAAGTGGTAAAAGATAAAGTATCCTTGTTTGGAAATTACATGAATGGATTTAACAATGTATCCCCAGCGACAACAGCCGCCAGCCCTACCGAAACAGTTGACTTTAAACCCGAGCAAGCCAATCAAATTGAGGCCGGAGTTAAAGTAGAACTGTTGAAAGGGAAATTGAACGGAACACTTAGTTACTACGATATCTCTGTACAAAATAAAGTACGTACAGATCCAGATAACAGTTTATATTCTGTTCAAGATGGAACACAAAAAAGTAAAGGATTTGAAGCGGACTTGATTGCTAACCCAGCAAGAGGGTTGCATATCATTTTAGGGTATGGCTACAATGACAGTAAATATACTAAGGCAAATGCTTCTGTGGAAGGAAACAGACCTTACTCTACACCTGCAAATGTAGCCAATCTTTGGATTAGCTATAAAATACTTGATGGTCAAGCCAAAGGTTTAGGGTTTGGTTTTGGTGGAAACACGCAAAGTGACAGCTTTATAAATGATGCGAATACGTTCACAGTAAATGGATATACTGTTTGTGATGCTTCCGTATTCTATGAAAAACCTAAATTAAGAATTGGATTAAAATTAAACAATATTGCTAATAAAGAATATTGGTCCGCAGATTACTGGGCAACGATGATGCCTACAAGACAGTTAGTTGCAAACGTTACGTTCAAGTTTTAATTTTTTTTTTGGCCAAATCAGTCGCTCAAAAAGCGATTGGTTTGGTTTTTTAACTTATTTATGAAAAATTCAATCTTAAAACAGGGAAAAAGAAGCCCTAATAGAAAAAGCCGCTGGAGTACATTTAATGCTTGGTTGCATTTATGGCTGGGTCTTAGTTCCGGTATTATTGTTTTCGTAGTGTCAATAACGGGAGCTCTTTTTGTTTTCTGTGACCCTATAATTGATGCTTTAGCTTACGATTCTTTATATGTAAATGAAATAAAAGATACACGGCTGACGCCAGAAGAACTGATTTCTGCATTCAAAAAAGAAAACCCTGATAGAATACCTAGTTATTATATTATGTATCGTGACCCAACAAGATCCGTAAAAATGGGATCGTATACAAAGGAACGTAATTTACAATTTACGTGGATGGATCCCTACACGGGTAAAACACTCACGAATGGAAGCGCCTATAACTTTTTTTATATTGTAGCTCATATTCACAGTGGAGAGATGCCGTTTGGTAAAGCAGGGGGATTGATTGTAGAAATAGCAGTCTGGATATTTTTAATCGAATTACTTACAGGTATTATTTTATGGTGGCCTAAAAAATGGAATAAGACAACTAAGAAGCAAAGCTTCTCGATAAAGACAAATGCCAGTTTCAAACGTTTAAATTACGACTTACATAACGTACCCGGTTTTTACAGTCTACTACCTGCACTAATGATTACTGTAACAGGCTTAATCGTGGTGAACAAACCATTGAACAACATTACTCATAAAATACTTGATAGGACATCGAAACCCTTTACTAAAATAAGAAAACTTAGTCCTGAATATAATCCAACAAAAACGTTCTCCCCCTTAACACCAGTAGTAACTGCTCTTTTTGAAAAAAATGCGTCCGTGGAACAAGTAAAGCTATCAGTTCCTAAAAAAGATAGTATTACTACCTTATTTGCTGTCGCAGCGAAAGACATAGGATTAAAAGGAATTGAAAACGGAAAAACGTACCTCATTAATCGCTACACCGGAAAAGAAGTAGAAATTCCAATGCAACTAATGAACGGACTAGCTATAGACAACATGAATATGAACTTACACATTGGTTTTTGGGTAGGTTGGCTTGGAAAAACACTAACATTTATAGTTGGAATAGTTTGCAGTTGCTTGCCTGTTACCGGATTTTTAATTTGGTACGGAAGAAGAAATAAAAAGAAATCCATTGCCTAAAATACTACAGATGAAAAAACTATCCACATTATCCTTACTTTTATTTTATACCCTGACCTTATTTTCGCAAGAAAATATTACCATTGGAACTACACATACTTTACATTCAAAAATACTAAATGAAGATCGAAAAGTTTTGATTTACCTTCCTGATGCTTACAACAATAAAGAGTACCAATTGGCAAAATATCCCGTCGTTTACCTATTAGATGGTGAACAAAATTTTCATTCCTTTACGGGAATTTCATCTGAGCTATCAAAAGCTCCCTATGCCCACATTCCACAAATGATTGTAGTTGCTATTTGTAATACCAACAGAACGCGAGATCTGACCCCATCGCTTGCAGGCGAACAATCTTTTTTTACAAAAAACAACAAAAAAATACAGCAAACTGGAGGCAATAATCTTTTTATAAATTTCATCGCAGAGGAATTACAGCCTTACATTGATTCTAATTTTAGAACCTCGGGTTATAAAGTATTAAATGGACATTCATTTGGGGGATTAACAGCTATAAATATCCTTTTAAATCACACCGAATTATTCAATGCTTATGTCATCATAGACCCTAGTTTATGGTGGGATGATGAACTTTTAAATAAACAAGCAGACTCGCTACTAGGAACAACCGACTTTAAAAAAAGAAATGTATTTATTGCAATGGCACAACATAAAGTAATAGCCCAAGATGCAACAACAAATATGGAACGTGGAATTAACAACTTCAAGCACTTATTAGAAACTAAAAAACCAAATAATCTTCGTTGGGGATTTCATTTTTATGAAAAAGAAGATCATGGCACCATATCTATTCCTGCAGAATATGATGGTTTACGGTTTTTGTTTGAAAATCATTTAATTAAAGTAAAGGAAGCAGTGAATAAACCCGAACTAGTAGAACAAAGTTTTCAAAAACTGTCCGCTCAAACAGGTTTTAATTTTTATCCATCGCAAACCTTCTTAGAATGGATGATTAATTATTGCACGAGAATTGAACAACCAAAACAAGCGACCCCATTTGTAAAAATGTTTAATAAATATTATAATGCAGAATAAAAAATTGAAACTAAATCCCTATTTCAGTACTGACAAATTACAATAACAATCGGAGCTCTCCCGTGTGTCCTAGTTAATGTCACACAATATTAATTATTCTCTATTTTTTGAATCTATGAGTATCGTAACAGGACCGTCGTTTAACAAACTTACTTTCATATCGGCGCCAAACTGCCCTGTTTGTACTTCTTGAGTGACTTCCTTTTGAAGTGTTGCTACAAATGCTTCGTAAAGTGGTATTGCTACTTCTGGCCTAGCGGCCTTTATATACGAGGGGCGGTTCCCTTTTTTGGTTGCAGCATGTAGTGTAAATTGACTTACAACCAAAACCTGTCCATCAATATCTTGAACGGATAGATTCATCACTTGACTTTCGTCTTCAAAAATGCGAATTTTAGTGATTTTACCTACCAACCAATCAATATCGTTTTGATTGTCTTCCGTTTCAATTCCGACCAGAATTAGCAAGCCTTGTTGAATGTCGGCTACCACCTGGCCTTCAATTGTTACAGAAGCAGTACTTACTCTCTGAATTACAATTCTCATAACCCTCTAGTTTTATCACTTTCAGCTCTGTCTTCATTGTAAATATCCGTACGATAGTGCTCTTCGTCTCCTTCTAGTATTTTTAAATAACTGTTGTAACGTGACCAAGCAATTTCATCTCTATCCAACGCTTCTTTAACGGCACATTTAGGTTCTTCTTTATGCAAGCAATTGTTGAACTTACATTGGTCTTTCAATTTAAAGAACTCAGGGAAGTACCCCCCTATTTCTGCTGGCTCCATATCTACCATTCCAAAACCTTTAATTCCTGGTGTATCTATAATTCTAGCATCAAATGACAAATCATACATCTCAGCAAATGTGGTAGTATGTTGTCCTTGTTTACTAGCGTCTGAAATAGTTTTTGTTTTTAAATGTAAAGATGGCTCCATAGCATTTACCAATGTTGATTTACCAACACCTGAATGCCCTGAAAACATACTTACTTTGCCTATCATCATTTCTTTCAAGGCTTCAATCCCCTTCATTTCAGTAGAAGAGACCCGAAGGCACTTATAACCTATTTCTTGATACACATGTTGCATATACAACTGTTCATCAAGCGTAGCTTCATCAAAAGTGTCAATTTTATTAAAGACTAAAACCGTTTCTATTCCGTATGCCTCAGCAGTGATTAGAAACCGATCAATAAAATTAAAAGTAGTTGGCGGATTATTTACTGTAATCAATAAAAAAACGCGATCAATGTTTGATGCAATAATATGCATCTGATGCGATAAATTTACTGATTTACGAACAATATAATTCTTTCTTTCATGAATATGATGAATCGTACCAGTTACTGTGTCTGAAGTTTCTTCTAATTCATAATCCACCACATCACCTACGGCAATAGGGTTTGTGCTCTTAATCCCTTTGATTCTAAACTTCCCCTTCATCCTACACTCAATAAAATCTCCTTGATCTGATTTTACGGTGTACCAACTTCCTGTAGATTTATAAACGATTCCTGTCATGTTGCAAAGATAAAATTTTGTTTCAAGTTTGTTCTGTAGTCTCTAAATAAAGTTTAAAGTTTTTAAACCCCAATTACATAAAAAAACTCCACAGCTTAAAAACAAGTTGTGGAGTTTTATTTTATAAAATACAGACTGTAATTATGCGTTAAGCACTTTGTCCTGATGACCAATACTCTCTTGGTGAATTGCTTTAAACATTCTAAGAACAAATTCTTCCGAAAGTCCTTTTTTCTCTCCTTCAAGAATCATTTTTCCTAAAATTTCATTCCAACGCTTATTTTGCAACACAGCAACATTCGCTTCTTTTTTCACCTGACCTATTTCGTCAGCGATTTTCATTCTTTTTCCTAATAACTCTAATAAGTTAGCATCTAGAACATCAATATTAGCTCTTAATTTTGTCATTTTATTAGTAAATTCATCCGAAGCATCGTTTACTTTTCTAACTCTTAAATCTTTGAAAATTTGTTTTAAAGTATCTGGCGTTACTTGTTGCGCAGCATCACTCCATGCATTATCTGGATCAGTATGCGTTTCAATGATCATACCATCATAATTCAAATCTAATGCTTCTTGTGTTACCTCAAGAATCATTTCACGATTTCCTGTAATATGAGATGGGTCAATGATTAAAGGTAAATCAGGAAATTTATTTTGCAATTCAATAGCAATTTGCCATTCTGGAATATTTCTGTATTTTGTTTTTTCGTAAGTAGAAAAACCTCTATGAATAACTCCTAAGTTTTTAATTCCTGCATTATACAAACGCTCTACTCCACCTAACCATAAAGCCATATCTGGATTTACTGGGTTTTTAATTAAAACGATTTTATCAGTTCCTTTCAATGAATCAGCAATTTCTTGCACTGCAAATGGATTTGCTGTAGTACGAGCTCCAACCCATAAAACATCAATATCATGTTCTAAAGCTAATTTACAATGTGCAGCAGTCGCAACTTCTGTCCCCATCAACAAACCAGTTTCAGCCTTAGCTTTTTGCAACCACTTTAATCCTATTTCTCCAACACCTTCAAAACCTCCTGGACGAGTTCTTGGTTTCCATATACCTGCTCTAAATACACTAACGTCCGAATCTTTCAATTCATGTGCAATTTTCAATACTTGTTCTTCTGTTTCAGCACTACAAGGTCCCGCGATCACAAATGGGTGAGTTAAATTAAATTCATTCAACCAATTTCTCATTTCTTTCTTGTTTTCCATCTTTTCTAATTTTATTATTTTTATTATTTTTTTATGTGTTGTTCTCTATTATTCTGTTTAAACAGACTTACCTTTTACTATTCATCCCGTTCAAAATTTCTTTTATTCTATTTACGCTTTCCATCTCTTCAAAAATAGCGTCGTAATCATCATTTATCAACAAGTCTTTGAACTGCGTTAAATTAGAAATATATTCTTCTAACGTCTCTACAACTTGCTCTTTATTTTGTCTAAAAATTGGTGTCCACATTGCTGGAGAACTTTTAGCTAATCGTACTGTACTTTCAAAACCTGAACCTGCCATATCAAATATATCTTGCTCGTGTTTTTCTTTATTAATCACCGTTTTCCCAAGCATAAATGAGCTAATGTGTGATAAATGCGACACATAAGCAATATGTTTATCATGCGATTTTGGATCCATATAACGAATTCTCATTCCTATAGCCTTAAATAAATCCAATGCTTTCTCTTGCAACTTAAACGCCGTACGCTCTACTTCACAAATGATATTTGTTTTCCCTTCATACAATCCTCTAATCGCAGCTGATGGTCCTGAAAATTCTGTCCCAGCAATGGGATGCGTCGCAATAAAATTCCTCCTTTTTGGATGTTTTGCAATCGCTTCACAAATTGGGCTCTTAGTCGAACCCACTTCAAAAACAATCGTATTTTCTCCTATGCTATCTAAAACTTGCGGTAAAACCACTAATGCAACATCTACCGGTACTGAAACAATTACAAAATCTGCTGTTGCAATAGCCTCCATTTTCCCTTCAGCCGCTATAACACCTAGTGCAATCGCCTCGTCAACATGCCTTTTATTGGTATCTATTCCGTAAATAGCCGCCTCAGGATGCACCGCTTTAATATCCAGCGCCATAGAACCACCTATCAATCCTATTCCAATTATATATACGTTCATTTTATATTTTATTTGTAGCTAATCCTGCTATCCGCTGTATCTTTTTCTGGCAAAAAAGCCAGAAAAAGGATGCCGCTTCTATCAGGGCTAGGTATTCCCTTTCTCAATAAATTTTAGTTATACCTACAATTACATTACTACCTATTATTAGAGTACTAAAATCTATCTATCGCTTCTTGCACTTTCGTTTCATCTACGCACAATGAAAACCGAATATACCCTTCTCCATTACTACCAAAAATAGTTCCCGGTGTAATAAATAAATGCTTCTCATATAGAATAGCATCGATAAATGCTTCTGCAGAAGCAACTCCATCTGGTAATTTAGCCCATACAAATAATCCAACGCCCTCTTTATATACTTTACAATTCAGCTTTTCAGCCAACTGCTCTGTTAGCACTCTTCTTCTTTTATAAATTGCATTTTGTTCTTCAAACCAAGATTTTCCACAATTTAACGCTGCAATTGCTCCTTTTTGAATTCCGTAGAACATACCGCTATCCATATTGCTTTTCACTTTCAAAATTGCATCAATAGCTTCCGCATTTCCTAAAACCATTCCTACTCGCCATCCTGCCATGTTGAATGTCTTACTCAAAGAATTTAGTTCTAATGCAACATCCTTTGCACCTGCAACTTGCAACAAACTCATTGGTTTATCATTCAAAACAAAACTATACGGATTGTCATTAATTAACAATATCTCATGTTTTTTGGCGAAAGCCACTAACTTTTCAAACAAAGCAATACTTCCTCTTGATCCCGTAGGCATGTGAGGATAGCCTATCCACATGATTTTTACTTTCGATAAATCTAATTTTTCTAGCGCTTCAAAATCGGGCTCCCAATTCGTTTCCTCTTTCAAATCATAATAAACAGGCACAGCTCCCACTAAATTTGTCACTGAAGTATAGGTTGGATATCCAGGATTCGGAATTAAAACATGATCACCTTCATTTAAGAACGCCAATGAAATATGCATAATTCCCTCTTTTGAACCCATCAAAGGCAGTATTTCGGTCAATGGATTAATAACCGCACCATAATTATTTTTGTAAAAATCAGCCATGCCCTGACGTAATTCAGGAAGCCCTTGATAGCTTTGATATTGATGTGCATTTTCATCAGTAACTGCTGACTGTATTGCCGCAATCACTTCTGGTGACGGACTCATATCAGGACTACCAATTCCCATATTGATAATTGGTTTCCCTTCAGAAGCTAACTGCCTCACTTCTCTTAACTTAGAGGAGAAGTAGTACTCTTCTATAATATCTAAACGTTTTGCTAATTTAATCATGGTCTGTTTTATTACTTTGCTGCTAAATCTTTGTTGGTTATGATAAGGGTTTTGTGTTTTTATACTCTCCCAATACTTTGAAATATTCTGCCATAATTTCTAATAACGACTTTGTTTTAGCATAATCACTGTATTTCTCAAAAGTGACATCCACAAAAAAAGAATATTTCCAAGGCGTTTCAATTTTTGGCAATGATTGTATTTTGGTTAAATTCATTTTACAATCACTCAATACATTTAAAACTGCCGCTAGACTACCCCGTTTATGATCTAATTCAAATTTTAAAGAAGCCCTATTAATTGCTTCTTGCGGCACAAATGAATTATCTTTTTTAAGAATTACAAAACGAGTCATGTTATCATTTATCGTTTGAATCTCTGGTGCCAAAATTTCTAAATCATACATTTTAGCAGCCGTTTTACTTGCAATTGCCGCTATCCCTTTTATATTATTCTGCTGGATTCTACGTGCCGTTTCTGCAGTATCCTTATCTTCTACTCGTTTAATATTTGGATACTTTTTTAAGAAATCCATACATTGCAACAAAGCCATTGGATGTGAGTGTACCTCAGTAATATCTTCAATTTTTTGACCACCTAAAGCCATTAAATTTTGATGAATTCGCAAATAATGCTCTCCTATAATGTGTAAATTATTCTTATCAATAAGTGCGTAATTTGGAATAATAGGTCCCGCAATCGAATTTTCAATTGCCATTACCGCTTGATCTGTTTTTCCAGATAACAAACTGTCTACCAGCTCGTCAAAAGACAAACACTCATCAACCTGAACATCTTCTCCAAAATATTCTTGCGCCACTTGATGGTGAAAAGAACCTTTAATCCCTTGTATTGCGATTTTTATTTCCATTTATTCCAAAAAAAAATCCCGATTCGCATCGGGATTGTATATTTATAATTATAATTTAATTTTCTAATTAAATAACCATACGACAATCCCTATCCTCTTTCCAGAAGAAATAATAAGTATTGCTAAAATAAAATCGGTTGTTTAACATGATTCCTGTATTGATTACTTTGCGAATGTATAACTAATTTTTAGTGCGCCAAAAAAAAAACGCCATTTTAGCAAACTAAAAAAGAATTCTTTAAAAAATGCCTTTTAAATTACACATTAATTAAAAAAACAGCCTAAACTCTTTTTTAAAAACAGCGTAAATACTTCAACAAGAAGCCACTTTAAATTGGCATTGCATCAGAAAGCCATTTTGTAATAATAATATCTTGATGAATTGGAAAAATAAAAACAGCAAATCATTGTTTTTCTTTTTACTTTTGCTACAAATAATTCATCATGTCAATAGCAGTAAATAACATCTCAAAAAGTTACGGTACACAAAAAGCACTAGATTCTATCTCTTTTTCTATTCAAAAAGGAGAAATTGTAGGTTTCCTAGGTCCTAATGGTGCTGGAAAATCAACTTTGATGAAAATATTAACAACCTATCTTGCTGCAGATAGTGGTACCGCTCTCGTTAACAATCAAGATGTAACAGTAAATCAAAAAGCGGTTCAGTTATCTATAGGGTATCTACCAGAACACAATCCGTTGTATTTAGATTTATATGTTAGGGAATATTTAGCCTTTAATGCTGATGTTTATAAAGTTGCTAAATCAAGAATTGAAGAGGTGATCAAACTAACAGGTTTGACTACTGAAAGCCATAAAAAAATTAGTCAATTATCTAAAGGTTACCGTCAACGTGTAGGCTTAGCAAACGCGTTATTACATAATCCAGATGTTTTGATTTTAGACGAACCTACCACCGGTTTAGATCCCAATCAGCTAATCGAAATTAGAAATGTTATTAAAAATGTAGGGAAAGACAAAACCGTTTTCCTTTCTACGCATATCATGCAGGAAGTAGAAGCAATTTGTGATCGCGTGATTATCATTAATAAAGGTAAAATTGTAGCCGATAAAAAATTAGATAATTTAATATCAGAAGAAGCGGAGCAAGTTATCGAAGTAGAGTTTGATTTTAAAATTGAAGAACAAGCAATTGCTAAAATCGAAAACCTTGTTAGTTTTAAAAATACCCATGATATGATTTGGGAGTTAACTTTTAAAACCGACAAGGATATGCGTCCTGCCGTTTTTGATTTTGCTACAGCAAATGGTTTAAAAACACTTCAACTGAATCAAAAAAACAAGAATCTGGAAGCGATTTTTAGAGAAATCACAAAATAAAACATTTGCTTTTTAGCTAAATAAAAACACGCTCGTTAAAATTAATTTAACGAGCGTGTTTTTTTATATAAAGAAACTTAATATCTATGTTTTGGGCAATGGTGCTCCAACGGCAATATCACATCTATGCCCCTCTTTTCCATGTGCTGGATTCATTCCTGATGGAGTCGCAGCATCAGTAGTTCCAGTTGCCAACAATGAAGGCAAAGCAGGTTGTACATTTATTTGCTGTGATACTTGTCCTGAATTAGCGGCAGGTGCTTCAGGTGATTTTGAGTTTAAAGGTGCTCCAACAGCAATATCACATCGGTGATTTTTTTCTCCATGTGGTGGGTTCATTCCTTTAGCTGTCGTTGTTTTAGCAGCAGTACTTGCTTGATTTACCACATAATTAGGAGTTTGAACTGGCGCTGCAGCTTTTGAATTTAAAGGTGCTCCAACGGCAATATCGCATCGGTGATTTTTTTCTCCATGTGGCGGATTCATTCCGCTAGCAGTTACGATATTACTTGGTGTGGCAGTAACTACTTGTTGGGTTTGTACATTTGTGTTTTGAGTAGGAGCAGTTCCGTTTGGAGCTGAGTTTAAAGGTGCGCCAACAGCAATATCACATCGGTGATTGGGTTGCCCATGAGCAGGATTAATTCCGCTTAAAACTGTAGTAGTTGCAACCGAATTGCTTTCATGAAATAAGTTATGATCTCCTGATGTAGCTGTAGTCACCGGAGTAGTATTCGCTGTTAATGCAGTTTGCTGTGTAAAAGGAACTAATAATCTTGGATCTCCTTCGTTTTTTGCGGTTTCATCATTTTTACATGAAGTTGCAGTAATAGCAATTAGTAAAAAAGCACCATAAAAATATTTCATATTCAAATTGATTTATAAATAAATTGCAATATAAGATTTTATTACAACACTACCTAAATCCAACATACACACCATATAAAAAATATCCTTAAAAAAGTTTACTCGCAATTTGTCTAATATTCTCTGATTTCCCCATAGAATAATAATGCAAAACAGGAACACCAGCCGCTTTCAACTCTAATGACTGTTGAATTGCCCATTCGATTCCCACTTGTTTCACATCGCCATTTGTCTTGCATTTATCTACAGCATCAATTAAATCTTCTGGCAAATCTATCCTGAAAATTTGTGGTAAAACATGCAAATGCCTTTGTACGGCCAATGGTTTTATACCCGGAATAATAGGCACCATAATCCCCATTTCTCTTGCCTTGGCTACAAATTCGAAATATTTAGCATTGTCAAAAAACATTTGCGTAACCACATAGTCTGCACCACCATCTACTTTTTCTTTCAATCTTTTTAAATCCGAAAGCAACGAAGGAGACTCTAAATGCTTTTCAGGATAACCTGCCACACCAATACAAAAATCAGCTTTATTGTCTACATGCATTACATCATGCAAATATTGCCCTTCATTTAGCAATTTTATTTGCTGCACTAAGTCAACAGCGTAATTATTCCCACCTGGTTTTGGTACAAAAGATTGTTCATCTTTCATCGCATCACCACGCAAAGCCATAACATTATTGATTCCTAAATAATGACAATCTACTAATAAATATTCTGTTTCTTCCTTGGTAAAACCACCACACAATACATGGGGAACGGTGTCTACATTGTATTTGTGTTTAATGGAAGCACAAATACCCAATGTTCCAGGTCGCATTCTTGTTAGTTTTTTATCTAATAATCCGTTTCCTTTATCCACATAAATAAACTCCTCACGAGAAGTAGTTACATCAATAAATGGTGGTTTAAACTCCATCAACGGATCAATATTATCGTACAATTCCTGAATCCCTTTTCCTTTTTGAGGCGGTATAATTTCAAATGAGAATAATGTTTTCCCTTTTGATTCTTCTATATGTTGTGTTACTTTCATTTTATTTTTTGTTTCAGGTTTAAAGTTTAAAGTTTAAAGTTCTCTTGAGCAACTTGAAACCTTAAACTTTAAACAACTTTTCTAGTCTGCTATATTCGGGTTCAACCATTTAGTTGCCATATCTGTAGAGATACTTCTTCGTTTGGCGTAATCGATTACTTGGTCTTCTTTTATTTTCCCAAGTCCGAAATACTTACTTTCTGGATTCCCAAAATAATATCCCGAAACAGATGATGCTGGCCACATTGCCATACTCTCAGTTAAGGTTACTCCTATTTCTTTTTCGACATTCAGTAATTTCCAAATTGTGGGTTTTTCTAAATGGTCTGGACATGCAGGATATCCTGGTGCAGGTCGAATTCCTTTATAGGTTTCTGCAATCATATCTTCGGTGCTCAATGCTTCATCAGCCGAGTATCCCCAAATTTCTTTACGTACTTTTTCGTGTAAATATTCAGCAAAGGCTTCTGCAAAACGGTCCGCTAGTGCTTTTACCATAATCGAATTGTAATCGTCTAAATCTTTTTCGAATTCAGCTGCCCATTCATCAACTCCAAAACCAGTAGTCACACAAAAAGCACCCATGTAATCTCTCACTCCATTGTCTTTTGGCGCGATAAAATCAGAAAGAGCTATATTTGGCGCACCTTTTGTTTTTTGTGATTGTTGGCGTAATGTCAAAAATGTTTGTAATGGTTTTCCGTTTTCATCTGTCAGCTCGATATCATCATCGTTAATTTGATTCGCAGGGAAGATTCCGTAGATTCCTTTGGCTGTCAGTTTCTTTTCTTTCAAAATCACAGCCAACATTTCTTGTGCATCCGCAAAAACCGAAGTTGCTTGTTCCCCAACTACTTCATCCGTTAAAATCGCTGGATATTTACCAAACAATTCCCATGTTCTAAAAAAGGGCGTCCAGTCGATATACGGAACCAATACATCTAGCTCTACTTCAATAACTTGTTCACCAATTATATTTGGTTTTACAGGAGTAAAATTATCCCAATCTAATTGCAATTTATTTTTTCGAGCTTGTTCAATTGTCAAGAAGTTTTTATCACGAGAACGATTTAAAAACGTTTCTCTAAACGCATCATATTCCGCTCTTATATCACTAGCATATATTTTTTTATCTTTATTCAACAAGCTTCCAGCTACAGTTACCGCTCTCGAAGCATCGTTAACATGAATGACTGTTTCTCTATACTGCGGTGCAATTTTCACAGCGGTATGCGCACGCGAAGTCGTTGCTCCACCTATCATTACCGGAATTTTCATTCCACGTTTGTCTAATTCTTTGGCTAGATATACCATCTCGTCTAGCGAAGGTGTGATCAAACCACTTAGTCCAATAATATCCACTTCGTGTTCTATGGCAGCAGCAATGATTTTTTCTGGCGCGACCATAACACCCAAATCCACAATCTCATAATTATTACAAGCCAACACCACAGAAACAATATTTTTACCAATATCATGGACATCTCCTTTTACAGTTGCCATCAATATTTTTCCGTTCCCTTGTTTGTCACCCGCTTGTTTACTCGCTTCGATGTACGGCAATAAATACGCCACCGCTTTTTTCATTACACGCGCCGATTTTACCACTTGCGGCAAAAACATTTTACCCGAACCAAATAAATCTCCCACCACGTTCATTCCCGTCATCAAGTTGATTTCGATTACTTCAATAGGTTTTGTGGCAGCCTGTCGCGCTTCTTCAACGTCTAGTTCTATAAAAGCATCTACTCCTTTTACCAGCGAGTGCGTGATTCTTTCTTGAACCGTTCCTGAGCGCCATTCTTGAATTGCCTTTTCATTGCTCTTTACATCGCCTTTTACATTCTCAGCAAAGTCTAATAAGCGCTCCGTAGCGTCATCGCGTCTATTCAGGATCACGTCTTCAACATGCTCTAATAAATCTTTTGGAATATCATCATAAATCGTCAACATCTCTGGGTTTACAATCCCCATCGTCATTCCGTTTTTGATCGCGTGATACAAGAAAACCGAGTGCATCGCTTCCCTAACCGTATCATTACCTCTAAATGAAAACGACACATTACTCACCCCACCGCTTATGTGTGCGTGCGGTAAATTTTCGCGAACCCACTTGGTTCCTCTAAAGAAATCCAAAGCGTTCAATCGGTGTTCTTCCATTCCTGTAGCAACCGGAAATATATTCAAATCGAAAATAATATCCTGAGGCGGAAAACCCACTTTATCAACCAAAATATCATACGAACGTTGGCAAATTTCGACTCTACGATCGTAATTATCAGCCTGACCTGTTTCGTCAAAAGCCATGATAATCGCTGCAGCACCGTAACGCTTAATCAACTTAGCATGATGAATAAAAGCCTCTTCGCCTTCTTTTAACGAAATCGAATTCACCACACTTTTTCCTTGTACTACTTTTAATCCAGCTTCGATAATATCCCATTTCGAGCTATCAATCATGATAGGCACACGCGAAATATCCGGTTCGGCAGCAATTAAATTCAGGAATTTTGTCATGGCATATTCGCCATCCAGCATCCCTTCATCCATATTAATATCGATGATTTGCGCGCCGCCTTCCACTTGCTCCTTAGCAATACTTAGTGCTTCTTCGTATTTTTCTTCCTTGATTAACCGAAGGAATTTTCTAGAACCCGTCACATTGGTACGTTCCCCAATATTCACAAATACGCTTTCGGGCGTAATGATCAAAGGCTCTAATCCCGCTAATACAAGGTTTCTTCTAGTTTCTTGTTCTGCCATTTTTTCTTAAATTCCTGAGTTACTATCCCAATAGCTATCGGGAGCTAGTCTCTAAGTTTATATTTTGTGCTTTTTAAAAAGCTGTTTTTTTTCATTATTATTTGGGCGTGACCCAAAAGGGTCGGGCTATTCGTTCCCGCTCTTTTTCTTAAATTACCTCGGATTTCAACCCGAGACAATTCAAGAAAAAGGAGCTCCACTTTTATCCCTCACGCAATTTTGTGCATTCTATGTCATTGCGAGGAACGAAGCAAAGCAATCTCACTCAGCATATCTCATCAACATTATTTCAATTACCTGATTTCCTTTAAGGAAGAATCACTTCACTTACTCTCGATACGTGATTCCTTCGTTCCTCGGAATGACTAATGCGAATTTTCTTGTCATTGCGAGGAACGACGCAATCTCACTCAGTATATCTCATCAACTTTATTTCAATTACCTGATTTCCTTTAAGGAAGAATTACTTCACTTACTCTCGATACGTGATTCCTTCGTTCCTCGGAATGACTGATACGAGCTTTCTTGTCATTGTGAGGGACGACGCAATCTTACCCAACATATCTCATCAACATTATTTCAATTACCTGATTTCCTTTAAGGAAGAATTACTTCAGTTACTCTCGATACGTGATTCCTTCGTTCCTCGGAATGACTAATGCGGATTTTTTTGTCATTGCGAGGAACGACGCAATCTCACTCAGCATATCTCATCAACTTTATTTCAATTACCAGATTTCCTTTAAGGAAGAATTACTTCAGTTACTCTCGATACGTGATTCCTTCGTTCCTCGGAATGACAAATTTGACTAATTTTATTTTTCAAAAACGCTTAATTTCAATGTTTTGAAGGTTAAATAAAATCACTTACCGTGAAACATTTCAACAACCTTTCCATCTTTTGCAGATATACTAATATCGAAAACCCCTCCGAAACCTACACTCCAAAAAGTTCCCTCAAGATGCCATATGGAATCCTTTTCAATTGTCACTCTATACGGTCTTTCACCTTCAATTTTATCTTTCCCATATGATTCAAATAAAACTGATTCTGCTATCCCAACTGCCGTTTCTTCTTTAGTTACTAAACAATCTTCACAAATAATATTTTTTTCAATCACAGAAGTAGTCTTTGCTACCTGATTACAACTTAAAACCAAAAAGCAAACTAAAACTAAAAGCTTCCTCATAATAAAATGTTTATAGAAACAATAATTTACATAACCGCTACCGAAACTCTTGGTTTATAATCCTTAGCGATATCTGCAATTAGCCTGATGTGTTCTGGGGTTGTACCGCAACATCCACCTATGATGTTTACTAAATTATCGTCAAGGTATGTTTTTATCTGGGCTTGCATTTCTGCGGGGGTTTCGTCGTATTCTCCAAAAGCGTTTGGCAATCCTGCATTAGGATGCGCTGATACATTGAAGGCGGTGTTTTGGGACAAAGTCTGTAAATATGGTTTCAGTAAATCGGCACCAAGGGCGCAATTGAAACCCACACTTAACAACGGAATATGCGAAACAGAAACTAAGAATGCTTCTACCGTTTGTCCCGAAAGTGTTCTTCCTGAAGCATCGGTGATTGTTCCGGATACCATGATTGGAATATCGATATTGCGTTCGTCTTTTACTTCTTCGATGGCAAAAAGTGCGGCTTTGGCATTTAGTGTGTCGAAAATAGTTTCGACTAATAAAATATCACTTCCGCCATCAATTAACGCTTCCACTTGTTGCTTGTAAGCAATTCGCAAATCATCAAAAGTTACGGCTCTGTATCCTGGATCGTTTACGTCTGGTGACATACTCGCTGTTCTATTTGTGGGCCCGATTGAACCCGCTACAAAACGAGGTTTATCTGGATTTTTGGCGGTGAATTCATCGGCTACTTCGCGGGCTAGTTTAGCCGACTCATAATTCAATTCATATACATACTCTTCAAGGAAATAATCGGCCATACCGATGGTGGTTCCTGAGAACGTATTGGTTTCAACGATATCAGCTCCGGCTTCAAAATACGCAGCATGCACCGCTTTTATAGCTTGTGGCTGTGTTAATGATAGTAAATCGTTGTTCCCTTTTAGAGAATGTGGAAAATCTTTGAAACGCTCTCCTCTAAAATCTTCTTCAGAGAAATTGTAACGTTGCAACATAGTTCCCATGGCTCCATCGAGGATGAGTATGTTTTTTTTAATGGCTTCGTGAATGCTTGACATAACTTTTTATTTCTTGTAAATCACAATCGGAATTGAGATAAATACTTTTGATTAATAGTTCTAAAAGTTCACTATTGTTTGTCTTTAGCCCTGATGGAAGCGGCATCCTATTGTGCCGGTGTTCGGCGCAATAGATATAGCGTACAGCAGGAAGGATCGTGGTTAAAATGCACCGTTGATCTGCTCTAAAAAAATAATATCGATAAGTTGTCAAGAAAAGGTTTGAGAAATACGTGAGACGTATTCTTGTGTTATCTATCTTAGAAACTAAAAAAAATCAGTTTAAAGTAGAATGTAGCACCTTCTTTATAATATAAAGGGTTGCTAAGGTTTCATCGGGTCTTTCCCTCCGCCTTTCGTGATAACGATCAATAAATATAGGAACACTGCAAAGAAAAGACATAGCGCTATTACTTGCAAGTATTAGCGCTATATTTTTTAACTTGTATTTATGTTTTTTGTTAAACTATTGCTTTAACAACAGCTTTTGGTGCTTCTTTACGAGTTCCGTCAAATCCGTCCACTCCTGAAACTGTAGTATATTTCAATACATAACGTTTTCCGGGATTGATAATTTGGTAGGCCGCTTGACACATTAATGTTGCTTCATGGAAACCACAAAGAATTAACTTCAATTTTCCTGGGTAGGTATTTACATCACCAATGGCAAAAATACCTGGAATATTCGTTTGGTAATCTAAAGCATTATTTACTTTGATAGCATTTTTTTCTATTTCTAATCCCCAGTTTCCTATAGGACCTAATTTTGGCGTAAGACCAAAAAGCGGAATAAAGAAATCGGTATCAATAGTACGATTGGCTCCATTTTCCTCGATTACAATCGACTCGACGTGCTCTGCTCCATTCACTCCTACTACCTCAGCTGGTGTAATCATACGAATTTTTCCAGCATCTTTTAATTCTTGTACTTTTTCGACAGAATCTAAAGCTCCACGGAATTCATTACGACGGTGAATCAAAGTCACCTCTGAAGCGACATCTGTCAAGAAAATACTCCAGTCTAATGCTGAATCTCCTCCACCGGCAATAACCACTCTCTTATCTCTGAACTCTTCTGGATCTTTAATAAAATACTTGATTCCTTTATTTTCGTAGAAATTGATTCCGTCGATTAATGGTTTTCTAGGTTCAAAACTTCCTAAACCTCCAGCAATAGCAATTACCTTAGCGTGGAACTGAGTTCCTTCGTTTGAAGTAACAATAAAACTTCCGTCTTCTTGTTTATCGATAGTTTCAGCACGTTCTCCAAGTGTAAAACCTGGTTCGAATTGCTTGATTTGTTCCATCAAGTTATCTACTAAATCTCCTGCTAAGACATCAGGAAAACCTGGGATATCATAAATAGGTTTTTTAGGGTACAACTCTGATAACTGCCCTCCTGCTTGTGGTAAAGCATCTAAAATATGGCATTTTAATTTTAATAATCCTGCTTCAAAAACTGCAAAAAGACCAGTTGGGCCTGCTCCTATTATTAGGATATCTGTTTCAATCATGTTCGTATTAATTTTTCCTCCCCCCATCCCCCTCCAACCCCGATAGCTATCGGGAGGGGTGACTGGGTGGAGTTTCTTTTGTTATACTAGTTCTTACTTATTATTATTATTTTGCAAAGGAACGATTGAATATCTCTCATTCAAATGATAAATATCATCCGAACACTTTACTCTTAATTCTTAAATCTTTCCTCTAACCTCAATTCTCTTTATTCTTGGCTCTTGCCTATTGACTCTTGCCTCTAACTTCAATTCTCTTTATTCTTCAAACTTTCGGTGATCTCATTCATCTTCTGAACTTTCTCTTCAAAATCTCCTTTTAGCGTTTTGCGAAATTCATTCAAGTTTTCGACCATTGTATTAATGTCCTCTGGAATTACTTCTTCAAAAAACTCTCTTAATCTTTTGGCTGTTGTTGGTGATTTTCCATTGGTCGAAATAGCAATTTTCACATTTCCTTTAGTTACAATTCCGCCTAAATAATAATCACATAAAGGTGGCGTATCGGCAATATTGCAAATCAAATACCGCTCTCGAGATAAATCATATATCTTTTTATTTACTTCAAGATTATCCGTACAAGCAATAACCATATGCCTTTTCTTGAGCATCTTTTTCTTGAATTTCTTCATGGTTAATTTTACCGAATTATGCTTGTTGACCAGCTCAACTAACTCTGGTAAAAAACGCGGAGCAACTACCTCAACATTAGCATTAGGACTGGATTTTAGTAAAAAAGATAGTTTCTCTAAACCTACATTTCCGCCTCCAACAATCAATACATTAAGATTGTTGAGTTTTAGAAATACGGGATATAATTCATTCCTTTCCATATAATACTTGTTTGTTGCTAATGGATTTTAATTCTTTATAAAACCCAGTGCTTTTCTTGCTATCTCCTACCACTTCTCCAATTACAATAATCGCGGGAGAACTTAGATTCTTGTCAGCAACTACTTGCTGAATCGAATTTATTGTTCCTATTCCAATTTTCTCTTCTGGAGTGGTTCCGTTTTGAATAATCGCAACTGGTATTTCCCCTTTAGATTCTTTTTTGAAAATTGCCACAATTTCATGCAATTTACTCATTCCCATCAAAACAACAACAGTTGCTGATGATTGAGCCGCCAAAGCCACATCTGTTGATAATTTTCGCGCCGAAGTTGTCCCTGTTATTACCCAAAAACTCTCCGAAACGCCTCTTTTTGTCAAGGAAATTCCTTGCGAAGCAGGTACGGCAATCGAGGAAGAAATTCCAGGAACAACAAATGTAGGAATTCCAAAGCTTTCTACATAGTCAATTTCTTCACTTCCTCGTCCAAAAATAAAAGGATCACCACCTTTAAGACGAACGACATGACCATAAGTCAAGGCATTATCTACAATTAGTTGGTTGATTTGATCTTGCGTGTACGCGTGGCATCCTTTTCTTTTCCCAACAAATATTTTCAACGCTTTCTTTGGAGCGTAACTTAATAACTCGTCATTTGCCAAAGCATCATATAAAACCACATCGGCTTCAGCAAGTGCTTTTGCTCCTTTTATAGTAAGCAAATCTGGATCTCCTGGACCAGCTCCTACTAAAGTTACAATAGGTTTTACAATTTTATGCATTTGCTAAATCTTTTGTTCTGTAGGTTTCTATATTTTGAAAAAAAGCAATTGCTTCTTGTATGTATTTTTTGGCGAAAGCCTCAGAAGGTTCGTTTTGATTAATTTGGTATACTAAATCTTTGAAGTTTGTATCTAAAGTGATTTTGTTACTTTCTACAAAAACAGTGTCAAACAAATTAATGATTCCTGCATGGTGGTTTGTTTTTTGGTTTTCAGCCAATAACAATGCTTTAGCACCGTTAACAAAACCAGCATAAGCCAAGTAAATAGCATCAGCCCAATTTTTATCTTCGAAAGCCTCTTGAGCAAACGTCAATTTATCTTTTGCTTCCAAAATTAAAGTGGCAACCAAGTCAATTACAACTCCCGCACATTCTCCTACTCCAACTGCTTTTACATAATTATCTGCATTTCCCCAATCGATAAAATCTTCGTCAGTAAGATTAGTCACATCTGCCAAGGGTTTTAAGAATTCGTAAAAATACTTTTCTCCCTGCGCATCGTAGTAATCTAAGAAAGATTTTCCGTTAGCATTCGCTTCAAAATCGTTTAAAATAAATCGCAATGCATCTGGTCCTCTACGACTTGGAATTTTAATTACTTTATCAGAAAAACGTCCTTTTCCATCTCCTAAAATTCCACCACCAAGCAATACTTGTAAAGCTGGCGCTACTAATTTACCAGAGTTGATCGACATTCCTTGAAAACCTATTGACGACATGTTATGTTGCCCACAAGCATTCATACAACCGCTGATTTTAATTGTAATTTCGCGATTCTCTTTGTATTGCGGAAACTCTAATTTCAATACGCGTTCTAGCTCTTCGGCAATTCCAGTACTACTTGCAATCCCAAGGTTACAAGTATCTGTTCCTGGACAAGCGGTAATATCATTAATTGTATCGTAACCTAAAGTAACAAAATCTAGTTTGGCTAATTCTTGGTAGAAGAATGGTAAATTCTCTTCTTTTATATTTCTAAGAACAATGTTTTGTTTTAGTGAAAAACGCAATTCATTAGCTCCGTAATTTTTAATTAATTCAGCTAAAGCTCTTGCTTTGTCTGTATAAAAATCTCCTAACAGCACTTTGATTCCAATCGCAACATAACCTGCTTGTTTTTGAGCAATCACGTTCGATTTTTTCCAAGCTTCGTAAGCAGCTGCATCATCAATGGTTACTGCAGGTACTTCTAATAAAGGAGCTGGAATTGCACCATCAAAAGCGGTAGTGTCTATTTCGTATGACTGGTAGGATAATGCTTTTTTCTCTTCCTCTACCAAACGTAAAAACTCTTCTTTACCAATGTCTTTGATTAAGAATTTCATACGTGCTTTTAAACGCTTGGCTCTTTCACCATGACGGTCAAAAACTCTTAAAACTCCTTCGGTAGTTGGGATGATTTGGTTTACCGGAATAAATTCGGATAACAATTCGGCGTGATGTGGTTGCGATCCTAATCCTCCTCCTAACATCACTTTAAAACCACGTTCCCCATTTACAATCTTTGGAATAAATCCTAAATCATGTAAATAACTCAAGGCAGTATCTTTATCTGAAGAAGAGAATGATATTTTGAATTTACGTCCCATCTCTTGACAAATAGGATTTCTCAAGAAAAATTGAAACATGGCGTGCGCATAAGGCGAAACATCGAAAGGTTCGTCTACATCAACACCCGCTAATTCACTTGCTGTGATATTACGTACGGTGTTCCCGCAGGCTTCACGCAATGTGATATCGTCTTTGGCTAAATTTGCCCAAAGCTCTGGAGTTCTATCTAAACTCACATAATGAATTTGGATATCCTGACGCGTTGTGATATGCAAACGCCCTGTTGAGTACTCATCAGAAACTTTAGTAATACGCTGCAATTGTTCGCTTGTCACCTTACCAAAAGGCAATTTGATACGAATCATTTGCACGCCTTCTTGACGCTGCCCGTAAACTCCACGCGCTAAACGCAGACTACGGAAACGCTCATCATCAATTTTACCGTCTTTGAATAATGCTATTTTTCTTTCTAAATCGATGATCTCTTTTTGAACAATCGGATTTTCTATTTCGGTTCTAAAACTTTCCATACCTATTTTTACTATTATCCTCCCCCCGGCCCCCTCCGAAGGAGGGGGAGCCATTGAGGAGCTTTATTGTGTTATATAATCTGATTGTATTTTTAATAACCAGAATAAAAATCAACCTATTTTGTTGTTCAAGAAATAAGCCTTATACCCACAAAGCTTATCTACAAACATTTTCTACAATCTCTCCCTCCCCTTCGGGGAGGGCTGGGGTGGGGATCCTTATCGTATAAACCCTACTCCCGCAGTCGTATTAGTTGCTGCATCAATTAAGATAAAAGCACCGTTTGATTTATTATCGTTGTAAGCATCAAAATAAATTGCTTTGCTTAACTTGATGTTTACTTCTCCTATTTCGTTAATTGCTAATTGAGATGCTTCTGTTGTTCCTGAAAAATCAGTTGCAATCACGTTTTTCACGCTATCAATTTTAGCTAAAACTCTATTCGTATTGTGTTGTACAAAATATTTTGCGCCTGGAATTAGCTTTTTACTGTCCATCCAACAAACTGTAGTATTGATATCTTTTTCTACTTTAGGCAACTCAGATGATTTTACAATCATGTCTCCTCTAGTTACATTGATATCATTTTCTAATTCGATAGTAATTGAAGATCCTACTGAAGCTTCGTCAAATTGTTTATCGAAAAAGTGAATGTTGGTTACTTTCGATTCTGTTAAAGAAGGCAAAACCGTTACAGCATCTCCTACTTTAATATTGTTTCCGTACAATTTACCAGCGTATCCTCTAAAATCGTGGTACTCTTCTGTTTTTGGACGAATAACGGTTTGCACTGGGAAACGTGCTTTACCTTTTTCATATACATCAGCTGGCTCTAAAGCCTCTAAGTGTTCTAAAATTGTTTGTCCTTCGTACCAAGGCATGCCACCTAAAGATTCCACGACATTATCACCCGTCAAAGCACTCAACGGAATGTAACTTACGTTTTGCTCTTTGAAAGTACTTTTGGCGTTTAATGCTTCAAAGTCGGCTTTGATTTTATTAAAAACTTCCTCTGAATAATCAACTAAGTCCATTTTATTTATAGCAACAATTACTTCTTTTACTCTCAACAAATTATTGATAAAAAAGTGACGGTAGGTTTGCTCAATAACCCCTTTACGAGCATCAATCAAAATGATAGAAACTTGTGAAGTCGAAGCTCCAGTTACCATGTTACGCGTGTATTCAACATGTCCTGGAGTATCAGCAATGATGTAACTTTTCTTAGCTGTAGAGAAATAAATATGCGCCACATCAATCGTGATTCCCTGTTCTCTCTCAGCCACTAAACCATCCGTAGCCAAAGAAAAATCTAGATAATCATATCCTTTTTGCTTGCTGCTTTTTTCAATTGCTTCTAATTTATCTGTAGTCAAAGATTGTGTATCGTATAATAATCTCCCGATTAAGGTACTTTTTCCGTCATCTACACTTCCTGCTGTTGCTATTTTTAAAACTTCCATATTCTTATTTTTCCCCACCCCGGCCCTCCCCGAAGGGGAGGGAGACGAGTCTGGTATGTTTTTATGAACTAATATATTTTTTATTTTCTTCCTTTAAAGATCAAAACTCGAAATTACTACTAATCGGCTTTGACCTCCTCCCCTTCGGGGAGGGTTGGGGTGGGGATTCTAAAAGTATCCTTGTTGTTTTCTTTTCTCCATCGCTGCCTCTGAACGTTTATCGTCAATTCGAGCACCTCTTTCAGAGATTGTAGAAGCTCTAATTTCGCCTACTACTTCTGAGATTGTTGCTGCATACGAATCAACTGCTGCAGTACAACTCATATCACCCACTGTTCTAAAACGAACAATGCGTTCTTCAATTTCTTCGTTTTCTTCTTGGTACACATATGGAGAGTGTGACCAAATCATTCCATCTCTCAAGAATACTTTACGCTTGTGTGAAAAGTAAATGGAAGGAATCTCGATTTGCTCTTGTTCGATGTAACTCCAAACATCCAATTCTGTCCAGTTCGAAATAGGAAAAACACGTACGTTTTGACCGTTTTCGATTTTACCATTTAATAAATCAAACAATTCTGGACGTTGGTTTTTTTCATCCCATTGACCAAAGTCATCACGAACAGAAAAAATACGCTCTTTAGCTCTCGCTTTTTCTTCATCACGACGAGCACCACCAATACAAGCATCAAATTTAAACTCTTCGATTGCGTCTAATAAAGTGGTTGTTTGCAAACTGTTTCTACTAGAGTATTTCCCAGTTTCTTCAACAACCTTACCTTCGTCAATTGCATCTTGTACATTACGAACGATTAATTCTAAACCTAATTCTTTTACCAATCGGTCTCTAAATTCTATTGTTTCTGGAAAATTATGCCCCGTATCTACGTGCAATAACGGAAACGGAATCTTAGCAGGAAAAAACGCTTTCTGCGCTAAGCGAACCAATGTAATTGAATCTTTTCCTCCAGAAAAAAGCAAAACTGGCTTATCAAATTGAGAAATTACTTCTCTAAAAATGTATATCGCTTCGCTTTCTAATGCGTTTGTTTTTAATATTGAACTCATGTCTTTTGTTTTATCCTCCCCCCAACCCCCTCCGAAAGAGGGGGAGAGCAAACGGAGTTATATTCGTTTATAAATCTTAATTAGAACCTCTATCTACTTATTTTTGAACTTTATTTCCCGTGTAAACCACATTCTTTATGGCTTGATTCCCACCACCATCTACCGGCTCTAATGTCTTCACCTTCTGCGATTGCTCTGGTACAAGGCGCACAACCTATGCTAACAAATCCTTTTTTATGCAAAGCATTTTGAGGAACATTATTAAGCTCTATATAATCCTCTACTTCTCTCAAAGTCCATTTTAAAAGCGGATTGAACTTGATAATTTCAAATTTCGAGTCATATTCAAAAAGATGTAAATCATTTCTGTTGTCTGATTGCTCTGCTCTTAATCCTGTAATCCAAACTGAATTTCCTTTTAAGGCTTTAGTCAATGGTGCTACTTTTCGAATAAAACAACACTCTTTTCTATTGTCAACCGACTCATAAAAACTATTAGGACCTTTTGCATTCAATAAGTTTTGAACATCAGTCGCTTCAGGAAAATATACTTCAATGTGCTTTTTGTATTTCTTTAATGTCTTATGAAAAACATCATAAGTTTCTTGAAACAACCGACCCGTATCTAAAGTGAAAATAGTGATAGCCGTATTACTATTTGCAATCAACGCCGTGATCACTTGATCTTCTTGCCCGAAAGACGTAGAAAAAACCACCTTATCTTTATATTCCTCTGCCAAAAAAGCAAAAGTCTCTTCAATTGAAAAGTCTTTTGTTTTGTCTATTAATGCTTGTACTATTATTGCGCTCATTTGTCTAATTTAATAAAAATCCATTACCCTATCGGATTAGTAGATTAGATTACAAAAGTAACACTTAAATCCTAACAAAAAAATAAAAACAAGTATTTTATTTACTCTCGAATTTTGTCTGAAGTCTTAAACAATAGCGGTTTACAGCAGTTATTAAATATTTCTAAAAAATACTGCTCTCCAAATTACTATTTCAAAATACAATGGCTATTTCAATAACATATTCGCAAAATTGAATAAAAATATTCATTAGTCTACTTCCCCTATAGGATAATAATAAAATAGTAGTTAATTTTGTCCAAAATATTTTGTTATGGATTTTCAGTTGGGTTTGATCATTGCAGGTTTGACGGTAGGCTTTATAGTGGGACTCACAGGTGTAGGTGGTGGTTCATTGATGACTCCTATATTATTGTGGTTTGGCATCCCTCCCACAACGGCGGTTGGTACTGATTTACTATATGCTGCTTTCACAAAAATGGGAGGTATCTATGTGCACCATAAAAAGAATAATATTAATTGGAAAATAACTGGATGGCTTTCTCTTGGAAGTGTACCAGCGGCATTAATTACCTTATGGATTTTACATAGTATAAAGGCGGATATCTCCTCATTGAATTCAGTAATCAAATATAGTTTGGGTTGGGCACTTCTATTTACTTCAATAGCGGTATTGTTCAAGAAAAAATTATTGGCTATCTCTCAAAAGCATTCTGGAAACAAATTTCACACTGAGAGTCGTACGCAAAATTGGTTAACTGTGGCGATTGGAGTATTGCTAGGAGCTACGGTAACTTTAACCTCTATTGGCGCAGGAGCTTTAGGGACAGTGACATTGTTCTTTTTATACCCACTATTAGCAACACCAAAATTAGTGGGTACCGAAATAGCTCATGCCGTTCCCTTAACTTTAGTCGCAGGACTTGGTCATGCCAGTATGGGAAATTTAGATTTGGGTTTACTAGCGCAACTACTAATGGGGTCGCTACCAGGAATATTTATAGGAAGCATGTTAAGCGGTAAAGTTCCTGATTTATTTTTACGAAATGCAATTGCAGGAATGTTATTCTTTGTAGGTTACAAATTAGTTTTCATGGCTTAATTTAAAATTTAAGATGTGAAAAGCCCCTTACTAGAAAATAGCAAGGGGCTTTTTATATTTTAACCACAAATGAATTCACATATTTAAAAGGCAATATCTGCCAGTGTATTATTCTCTAATATTTGTAGTGTATTATCTCTTACTTCAGTCATTAATTTTCGAACTGCACAAGAAACCTCATCTTGACAGTCGTCACACTTTTCATAAAAATTATGACTAGCACATGGCAATAAGGCAATCGGTCCTTCAAGGATTCGGTATACTTTGGCCATATTAATGTCCTTTGGCTCTTTGATTAAATAATAACCTCCGCCTTTTCCTTTTTTAGCACCTAAAAAACCAGAATGACGTAATAGCAATAATATACTTTCTAAAAACTTAACAGAAATATTTTCACTTTTTGCAATATCAGCAATGGCAACCGGTGTTTGATCTTCTTGGCGAGCCAAAAAAGTCAAAGCTTTGATTCCGTATTTAGTTTTCTTTGAAAGCATAATTTAGTAACTGATATTTATTTCATTATTGATACCAAATCTACAATCTAATTTTCGCAATAACAAGCACCCAATTTAATCTAAAGCCTGATTTAAATCTGCAATGACATCAGCGACTGTTTCTAATCCTACAGATACACGTACCAAACCATCTGAAATACTAACTTTTAAGCGTTCCTCCACAGATAATTTACTATGCGTTGTAGAGGCAGGATGTGTAACAATGGTTCTTGTGTCACCTAAATTTGGCGAAAGCGAACACAGTTTTATCTTATCTAAAAAATTTCGACCTGCTTCCAGTCCACCTTTTATTTCGAAAGCGACAATGTTACCACCAGCTTTCATTTGTTTTTTGGCGATTTCGTGTTGCGGATGCGATCTCAAAAACGGATATTTCACTTTATTTACATTGGGATGCTGCTCTAAGAACTCAGCAACTTTCAATGCATTTTCGCAATGTCTGTCTAATCGAATAGCCAAAGTCTCCAAACTCTTTGACAAAACCCAAGCATTAAACGGTGATAATGATGGCCCTGTTAATCGGCTGAATAAGTATATCTTCTGAATCAACTCAGGATCTCCCACTGTTACTCCGCCCAAAACGCGTCCTTGTCCGTCCATTAATTTCGTAGCAGAATGCACTACTAAATGCGCTCCCCATTTTATAGGTTGCTGTAAATAAGGCGTCGCAAAACAATTGTCGATGATTAAAATCAGATTGTGCTTTTTGGCAATATTTCCCAGCAATTCTAAATCGATAATATCAACCGCAGGATTTGTTGGTGATTCTGCGAAAAGAATCTTTGTATCTGGGGTGATAAAACTTTCGATAGTTTCTGGTTTATTGATGTCAAAATAGGATGTTTGAATGTTCCATTTTGGAAAATAGTTCACAAACAAGGAATGCGTCGCTCCAAAAACACTACTTGACGAGACAATATGATCACCAGATTGCAATAAAGCAGCCATGGTCGAATACACCGCAGCCATCCCAGAAGCAAAGGCAAAACCAGCAGTTGCTCCTTCCATTTTGCATACTTTTTCTACAAACTCATTAGTATTTGGATTGCTGTAGCGGCTGTAGATATTTCGGTCTTTTTCTTCTGCAAATGAGGCACGCATGTCTTCTGCATCTTCAAATACAAAACTTGAAGTCAAGTACAAAGGAACCGAATGTTCTAAATATTGTGTGCGTTCTAATTGGGTGCGGATGGCTTCGGTTTCAAAACCGAAATTATTATTTTCCATAAAATAGCCCCCTCACCCCCAAAGGGGGAATTGATACTGGGGTGATTTAAATTGTTACTAAATATTATTAATTCTCTCAGATTGTGATTTTCACCATAATCTATAGCGTTCCCCCTTCGGGGGTTAGGGGGATCCCATTCAAAATTACTTTGTAATGTATTGTCGCTGTTGGCTCCAATGTTTTAGAAACCGAGCAATATTTATCAAAAGAAAGTTGGGCAGCTTTTGCAGCTTTGTCTTCTTTTATATCTCCTTCCAACGAAAACACCAAATAGATATCCTTAAAAGGTTTTGCTTCGCCTACTTGCACGCGTTCTCCTTCGACCTCAGCTTTGAATGAAGTGATTACTTGGCGTTGTTTTTTTAGAATCGAAATCATATCAATGGCACTACATCCAGCAACACCCATTAATACTAATTCCATTGGGCTTGGTCCTTGATCATCGCCTCCAAATTCTGGGCGGCTGTCTACGTTTACTATATGTCCTCTTTCGTTTTTTAATTCGAAATGGAAATTGTCATTTACTCTATTTAATGTAATTTTCATACTGTTTTTTTTGAACGTTGCTCTTGTATCTTTTGAAAGCCTATAAACCGACTTTAAAAAACGCCAACAACTTATATTTTTTTATTTCTTAGATAAAACTTTATTATTTTTTCTTTTTAGGACTAGCTTTTTCCGGAGCTTCTACTTTAATAGGTTTATTACAATCGTTGGTTTCATACAACTCAATTAACTTGTTTATCAAAGTATTTTTTTTGAAGTTTTCAGCATTAACGGCAGCTAAAAATTTGGGACAATCTTTAAACAATAAATCACAATGTTTTCTAACTGATTTATCCATTCCAACGTTAACAGACATCATGTCAGACAAATAAAAAACAAAAAACACACCATCTTCTTTTTCTTTACCCATGTAAAGAATTGTACCGCCACCCATTCCTGTACTAGTCCCATTTGAAGGGTTGTATCTAAGTGTTGACACAGCAATATCTACTGCAAGCTTAATACCCTTTGAATAAACAACATAAAGCCAATATTTTTTGTCTGTTTGCTTAATTCCTTTTTCTCCTTTGTCCGTTTTAATAAAAAGTCTTTCAGCTATGGTTATATTACCTTCGCTATCAATATACGCTATTTTTTTAAGACCTTCACTTAGTATTTTTTCGGTATCTCCCTTTTCAGTAAGTCTAAACTTAACTTTTGAATCATTTATTTCAACCATTTCTGCAAAACCTTCTTTTGTGGTACCATTTTCAAAAGTAAGTGTTGCTTTTATAAACTTTGCCTGCATGCTAATTGACATTAGACAAAAGAGAACAATAATTTTTTTCATTTTTTTTTAATTTTTTTTTAAACTCAAAAGTACTTAATTTTGGGATCTAAATATCCCATTTTATCCCTTATCCGATAGTCTCAAAATATCTCCAAAAACGCCTCTTGCAGTAACTGCTGATCCAGCTCCAGCTCCTTGTATTACGATTGGTCGGTCTCCGTACGATTCTGTGTAGATTTCGAAGAAAGAATCCGATCCTTTTAACCCACCCAAAGCGGTATCCGAAGGTACGGAAACTAATTTTACTTCCAAAATTCCTTTGTCATGTTGTAAATCTCCAGACAACTCCCCTATGTATCTCAAAACATGATTCGGTTTTTGATCTTTCTTTATTTTATCATAAATAGGATCAAACTCTTTCAATTTAGTCAAGAAATCGGCAGCGCTACCTTCACGTAAGTGTTCCGGAATTAAATTTTGGATAGCTACCTCATCAAACTCGTTTTGTAAATCCAATTCTCTGGCTAAGATCAATAGTTTTCGACCTACATCATTCCCACACAAATCTTCTCTTGGGTCGGGCTCTGTGAATCCACTATCAATTGCTTCTTTTAATATTTCGCTAAACGGAACATCTTTGGCAGAGAAATGATTGAACAAATAACTCAAAGTTCCTGAGAATACCCCTTTAATTTTTGTAATGTTTTCACCCGAAAGGTGTAGCAACTTAATAGTATCAATAAGCGGTAAACCGGCACCAACATTGGTTTCGTACAAATAATTCTTTTGATTTTCGGCTAGTACATTTCGTAATTCTTTGTAAAAGCCATAACTCAAGGTATTGGCTACTTTATTAGACGAAATCAAATCAAAACTATGCTCTGCTAACGGAATATAATTTTCTACAAACGTAGCGCTCGCAGTATTATCAACTGCAATCAAATTCTCTAAATGATGTTCGTTTGCATAAGCGATCACATCATCAATAGTATACGAAGCGCCATTAGTATCAATTTGGTTTTTCCAGTCAGCGGCAACTCCGTTTTTATTTAAAAGCACTTTCTTAGAATTGGCGATAGCAAAAACATTCAGCTTAACGTCTTTTCTTTTTTCAATGGCTTTTGCCGATTCCAGAATTTGGTTAATCAATGTTCCTCCCACTAATCCATGTCCAAAAATGGCAATATTAATTTTCTTGGCTACACCAAAAATTTCTCCGTGAATTACGTTTAACGCTTTGTTGAGTTCAGACTTTCTAACCACCAAACTCACGTTTTTACCCGTAACGGTATTATTGAATAAAATAGGAACGATTTTGTTTTTAATCAAAGCCGTGTACGGTTTATGAAATGTACTTAAATCTTGCCCGATAATCGAAATAACAGATACATTGTCAACAACCGTAATTTTATTGACATCTTTAGAATAGAAATCATTTTCGAATTCTTTTTCTAATTCGATCATCGCTTTTGTGGCTTTATCAGCCGCTACTACAAGACCAATTCCGCGTTCTGATGAACCTTGAGAAATGATACTTACACTAATATCATTGTCACCCATCACTTTAAAAATACGGGCATCAACACCAGTTTTCCCTAACAAACCTCTTCCTTCAAGATTAACCAAAGCCACATTCTCTAAAACAGACAAGGTTTTAATTCCGCTTGCATTAGAGTTTGACGTAATTAAAGTCCCTTTGTTTTCATGATTGAAGGTATTCAAAATACGGAGTGGAATGTTTTTTTCTAACAACGGAATGATTGTTTTGGCGTGCAAAATATTCGCCCCAAAGTTGGCCATTTCATTCGCCTCATTATAGGATAACGATTCGATTTTTTTAGCATCGAGAACCAACTCAGGATTGGCCGTGTAAATTCCGTCTACATGAGTGAAGTTTTGCAATTCCTCAGCATTGATATAATTTGCGATTAATGATGCTGTATAATTACTCCCATTTCTTCCCAAAGTAGTCGTTTCTTGTTTCGCGTTCGAACCAATAAAACCCGTAAGTACTAAAACCGAATCTTTATTTTCTTTAAAAACTTGAATAACATTCTTTTTCGAAATCGCATCTACTGGCTGCGCATCACCAAAGTTTGAGTCGGTAATTATCAATTCTCTTGTATCGGCCAGCTTTGCAGGAATGTTTTTTTGGTTTAACAAAAAAACTACTAATTTTGCTGCAAGCACTTCTCCTTGCGCTAGTACTTGGTCTTTAATTTTGTCGCTATAATCACCAATCAAGCTTACGCCTTCAAATAGTTTGTCTAATTTATCAAACTCTGCCGAAAAATCGACTGCATCAAAACCATCCTTTTGATAGGTTTTAAAACTTTCGAGCAATGGTTTGTAATTCCCGTTTTTGGCAGCAATTGTCAAGATATCGTCTAATTCATCGGTTGCTTTCCCTCGTGCCGAAACAACAACAGCAATTTTCTCTTCTTGCTTTATTTTACTCTCAATAATATCTAAAACTTTATTGATCCCTTCGCCATTAGCCAAAGATTTTCCACCAAATTTTACTATTTTCATCTGCTTTTTATTTTTGAAAACAACTTCTAATAAATTGTCTAATTGTTCGTATTCCATCAAGAAAGCATCATGACCATGTGCAGAGTCAATCTCACTGTAGAATACATTATTTTTAAATTTCTTGATTTCCATGTAGGTTTCTCTATTCTCCTTTGCTGTAAAAAACAAATCAGAATTAATTCCTACGATATAAATATTAGCTTCTACTTTTGAAATGATTAATTCCAATGACTCGTGATTCCGAGTAATATCAATCGTTTTTAAAAGCTGATTCATCATTTTGTAAGCCGCAAGCTGAAATCTTTTCTCTAATTTTTCTCCATGATAGTTCAACCAACTCTCCACTTGAAAAGTCTCTAGTTGTACATTGATATCGCGATTGAATTTTTCCTTAAAAGATTCTGGCGTGCGGTAACACAACATGGCATGTATGCGCGCATCTTCGATTGGTTTTTTAGAATTATTAAGGATTTGCTCTTGCAAATAACAATTGGCAATCAACCAATCTGTAGCTTTCCAATCTGTGGCGATGGGAATAAAATTTTGCGCCAGTTTAGGCTCTAAGGCCAAAATTTCCCAGGCAATTCCACCTCCTACCGAACCTCCGATAAGGGCAAATAAAGAATCAATCTTTAAAACGCGAAGTCCTTCGATAAAAATTCGAGCAATATCTCTAGCAATAAAATCTCTGTAGTTCTCAATGGTAGCTGAGTTGAAACCATTACCAGGCACATCAAAGGAGACGATGGTATATTTTCGAGTATCAATTGTTTTGTCTATGCCTACAATATCATTCCACCAACCCGACTCTCCAATCACTTGAGAATTTCCAGTCAAGGCATGATTAATTAAAATAATAGGTGCAGTATGCAGGGGCGCCCCAAAAACCTGATAACTTAAGTTTAAGGTAGCATAAACAGCACCATTGTGTGTGGTGAAATTTTGTATGGCTATGTGTGTTGGTTTATTTTCCAATGTCAAATCTTTTATTGATTTTGATTTGTATTTGGAAATATTAAAAAGAAAAAACTAGGTGAATACTAGAGAAATTCTTGTTGTTATCTTTCCACTTTTGGGAGTGGTAGAATGCAGCACCTTCTTCGATTTCTCAAAGGGTTGCTAAGGCTTCATCGGGTCTAATCCCTCGTCCTTTCTTTATAACATTTCAATACGTGTGTGAACTTAAAGATACAAATTAACTATTATTTTTTTTAACAAGCAAATAATAATAGCGTCCTTTTAGGATATAAAACATAATGTAACAAAAAAACGTAAGACATCACTGAACATAACAATTCAGAAATTACTTGCGTGTAAATCACTATAGAGATAGCTAGTTATCAATTAGATAAAAAGAGTATCGTTTTCCTTTGAATACATCAAAAACTGTAACGAATTTGGCGATTTATTTAAATCATTAGCATTTGTATCATTGATGCCAAATCTTGGATGAACTAAATCATCAACTGTAATTTTTATAATATTTTTTTTAGCCTTTAAATTCTTTAAAAAACTTACTGCTCTGGTAATTCTACTAATTGTCCCCATGTGTCTACTTATTTAATTGTTGTTATGTTTATCCTTGCTTGTTTATTACTCTTTATTCTATTTAAATACTATAAAAAAACCCTTTTGGGTGTATACCAAAAGGGTTTAAGTTATAATAACTTATACTTTTGGTGTATCAACAAATTTTCACAAATAAGGTAATCAGTAGCGATTTATTATTTCTAAAAAAATGTTTTCCCATATTAATTATCTTTAAATTCTAAATTATTTTAATAAAAAAGCCCTCCAATAATATAGGAAGGCTGATGCTTAATTATAGATATAATGTAAGGCAATCACTTCCTTGCGGATGATTCCGAAATAGTTTTAAAATTTACAATAATGATTAAATTCATCTTTGGTATTTTCTCGAGACAAATTTCAGTATTTTTTTCCTGTTTTCCTAATGATATTCAACATTTTAACGCTTATTTAAGCAAAATATTATAATGTTATAAACCGAGATTATAATAGTATAAAACTCACCTTACATTTAGTCCTAAAAACTGTTTTTAATCGATAATAATCGCTCTTTATAAATTCTTACAAAAAATCAAAAACTGCTTTTAAGTCGGATTTTAAATCATCAATATCTTCCAAACCTACAGATAGCCGAATTAAATCCTTAGAAACCCCCGAAGCCAATTGTTGTTCATCTGATAATTGTTGGTGCGTTGTACTTGCTGGATGAATAATTAATGATTTTGTATCTCCAATATTAGCCAATAACGAAAACAACTTTGTATCATCGGCTACTTTTTTTGCCGCTTCAAAACCACCTTTTAAACCAAAGGTCACTAAACCGTTTTGTCCCTTTGGCAAATAACGTTTCGCTAATTCGTGGTATTTGCTTGATTGCAATCCTGGATAATTAACCCAAGCCACTTGATCTTGACTTTCTAACCATTGCGCTAAGGCTAATCCGTTTTCGCTGTGTCTTTTTACACGAACAGCTAATGTCTCTAAGCCTTGAATGATTTGAAACGCATTAAACGGACTCAAAGCAGCTCCATAATCACGTAGTCCTTCTATACGCACTCTTGCTATAAAAGCAGCGTTTCCTAAAGCTTCATGATAAACCAAACCATGATAACCAGCATTAGGTGTTGTAAACTCTGGAAAACGACCACTACTCCAGTCAAAAGTTCCCGCATCAACTATAACACCTCCTAAAGAGGTACCATTACCTGATATGTATTTTGTCAAAGAATGAATAACAATATTTGCTCCGTGCGCTATTGGATTCAGTAAATAGGGAGAAGCAACCGTGTTATCTACAATTAAAGGAACTTTTAATGCTTTTGCTTCAGCTGAAATAGCTTCAATATCTAATACATCTAACTTTGGGTTACCTAAACTTTCGATAAAAAACACTTTTGTATTCTCATTCGCTGCCTTAGTAAAATTAGCTGGGTCAGAAGGATCTACAAAAGTGGTTGTAATTCCTAGTCGTGGTAAAGTTGTTTGCAATAAGTTGAAGGTTCCACCATACAAACTGCTCGAAGCCACAATGTGGTCTCCCGTTTTTAACAACACTAATAAAGCTGTTGTGATGGCCGCAGTACCTGAAGCAGTCACTACAGCTCCTATTCCGCCCTCTAATGCAGCCAAACGTTGCTCCAGAATGTCATTAGTAGGATTATTAAGTCTCGTATAGATATACCCAGCTTCAGAAAGTCCGAACAAATTAGCAGCATGTTCTGAATTATCAAAAACATACGATGAAGTTTGGTAAATAGGCACTGCTCTCGTTCCTGCGTGCTTTGTTACATCATGACCTGCATGCAATGCGTTTGTTTCAAATTTATTAGTACTCATAATTAGTTTATTTATTAGTGTTAATACGATTATTAATTTCAAAAAAAAACCTCCCAATATCATGGGAGGCTTTGCAAAAAATCTTAGTTATATTTAGATTCAAACAATAGAGCATTCCCAGGAAGTATCCTGAAACTTAGTGCACATCATTTGTTTAATTACAGCCATTGTTATTATTTTATATTCCAAATTTGCAAACTAATTACCAAACCACCAAACTATCTCAACATAATTAACAAATTTATTAGTATTTGTTGTTTTTTAATAATATTAAAACAAATTATAAAGAGACCTTGAAATAATTTATACCATTATAACTAAAGTAATATTAATTTGAAGCAGAAGATTCCGTATTCAAGAACATCACTCCTGCTCTTCGCTAAATCTCCTGTATTTGCTAGCGCAATACAAGAGGATACCGCTGCGATCAGGGCTAGCAAACAAGATCTCATTTTAAAAACACAACCCTGATTGTACTATTATTATAAACGCGCTCAATTACAAATTAAAACAGCAACGTTCACATTTAACCTGATCAAATGACCGTCTTGAAAATACAATAAGAGCTCAATTTATCATCGTAAATACAGTCTAATAACGTTATTTTTCACTTTAATCAATTGTCATGCTTTTATCTTAAAAAAAAAGTTAAGTTTAATTTGCAATTCAAAATCGTTTCATACCTTTGCACTCTAATACAAGAGGAAAAATTTGAACTGATTGCAACCTCTTCATAATGAAATGAATTCATTATGGATGCTGAAAAATTTTCAGTAGAAAAAATGCTAAAGCAGAAACTCTACTTTAGTATTTCCCGCAATTATTTTTCCTCCGTTAATTTTAAATTTATATTTATTATGGCATATTTATTTACGTCAGAATCTGTGAGTGAAGGACATCCAGACAAAATTGCAGATCAAATTTCGGACGCATTAATCGATAACTTTTTAGCATTTGATGCTAATTCAAAAGTAGCATGTGAAACTTTAGTAACTACAGGTCAAGTAATTTTGGCTGGAGAAGTAAAGTCAAATACCTACTTAGACGTACAACAAATTGCTCGTGATGTAATCTCAAAAATAGGTTACACTAAAAGCGAATATATGTTTGAAGCAAATTCTTGTGGTATCCTTTCGGCTATACATGAGCAATCTGCGGATATCAATCAAGGTGTTGATCGCTCAAGCCCAGAAGAACAAGGTGCCGGTGATCAAGGAATGATGTTTGGTTACGCTACAAATGAAACAGAAAACTACATGCCACTAGCATTAGACCTGTCTCATAAATTACTAAAAGAACTAGCCATATTAAGACGCGAAAACAATGAAATTACTTATTTACGTCCTGATGCTAAGTCCCAAGTTACTCTAGAATATAGTGAGGATAACAAACCAACGCGTATTGAGGCGATTGTTATCTCTACACAACACGATGATTTTGCTGAAGAAGCGATTATGCTTGCTAAAATCAAAAAAGACATCATTGAAATATTAATCCCAAGAATCATTGCTAAAAATCCAGCTAGCGCTCATTTATTTAATGATACTATTCAATACCACATTAACCCAACGGGTAAATTTGTTATTGGTGGGCCTCATGGTGATACTGGTTTAACTGGTAGAAAAATCATTGTTGATACATATGGAGGTAAAGGTGCACACGGTGGTGGTGCATTTTCGGGTAAAGATCCAAGTAAAGTAGATAGAAGTGCTGCTTATGCTACCCGTCATATCGCTAAAAATCTAGTTGCTGCAGGTGTAGCTGACGAAATTTTAGTGCAAGTTTCTTATGCTATTGGTGTTGCAAAACCAATGGGGATTTTTATAGAAACATACGGTACATCAAAGGTGAATTTAACTGATGGTGAAATTGCTAAAAAAGTAGAAGCAATCTTTGATATGCGTCCTTACTTTATTGAGCAACGTTTAAAGTTAAGAAACCCAATCTATAGCGAAACAGCTGCTTACGGACACATGGGACGTACGCCAGAAACGGTAACAAAAACTTTCTCAGCACCAGGAGGATTAACAAAGACAGTTAACGTTGAGTTATTTACTTGGGAGAAATTAGATTTTGTTGATCAAGTCAAAACAGCTTTTGGATTGTAATTTAAAAACATACTTAAATTTAAAAACGGCTATCTATTAAGATGGCCATTTTTTTTGCCATATTAATCAGAGTGAACTCGTATAACATTACGAATTCGCAAGTTTCCCATTACTTAAAACATAAAAAAGGCTGCTTCTAGAAAGAAACAACCTTTTTAAAATTATCTAAATTGTTTAATTACAATTTGTATGTGATACCAGCTCTAACACCACTAGTTGAAGTACCTCCTCCTAATTGTAAGTTTACACCAAAGTTATCTGTGAAAAAATAACGACCCCCTACATGTAATCCTAAACCAATATTATCTGGAGTATTATCATAAATAACAATACTATTATTATTATCATCATCGTTTTTTGAAAACCAATTATAATAATTCAAACTAGCTCCTGCATAAACATCCCACTTACTTGGAACATTAAGTAATTCATTAAAATGGTAATTCCCATTAGCCTGTATTCCTAATGCATTTTGGCTATAATCGTAACCATATCTAGTTTCTCCCCAAGATTGATAAGATAGTTCCGCTCCAATAGTAATATTAGGAAGAAGGCCATAATCAAGACCCACATATCCTAATCCTCCCCATCCTGAAGATCCTAATCCACCATTCAATTGTATCCCACCTTTTTCTAAAGGTGCCTGTGCATTGACAAAGCCAAAAGCAAATAAAGATAATAATAAAGCAATTTTTTTCATTCTTTAAGTTTTAAATTAAGCTTCACATCATGTGAAAACCGATAAGTAAAAGTAGTATTTTTCAACTAAAAAATTTATTTTTAAGTTGAAAAAACTTATAATAACAATATTAAATGAAATAACGAAGATTGCGACTTATTATTATGCGGTTTATTGTAATTTTACTTTTATGAAAAAACTGCTTTTTTTATTCCTTGTTTTACAATTCACTTTTGCGAAAGCGCAGAGTGAAAAAGTTAATATTACTAAAATAAATACCTTTCCATTTCAAGCGGAACAGTTTATTGGTTTTGACTCTTATCAATTTTATTATTTTATCGAAAACAATGTTTTGCACCGAATTAAAGACCACAAATCCTTAGAATACAAAAATATTTCACTGGGTAAAATTACCCAAGTAATTATAGAAAACCCACTTAAAATCATTCTGTTTTACGGAGACTTTAACACAATCATAATACTAGACAACCAACTTAATGAAATCCAGAAAATTAATTTGACAGAGAATAATATCCCCATTATTGCAAGTAGTACCGGGATTGCAGTACAAAATCAATTGTGGATTTACGATAGTTTAAACCAGCAAATTGGACTTTACAATTACCTAAAAAATAGTTTCCGTTACATCTCAACTTCTTTCCCAGATCAGTCAAAATATGAGCAATCAGACTTTAATAATTTTTACTGGATAGACAAAAAAAACAATTGGTATAGTTGCGATATTTTTGGTAAAATAAACTTGATTGCTAAAATCCCTGATTTTGAAATGGTTAAAATATTAAATGAAAAAGAATACATCTACTTTAAAAACGGAAACTTTTTTTATGTAGATGTAAATAAAAAAGAAATACAACAATTTGAAATTTTGGAAAAAACGTTTAAAAATTTCTATTACAAAGACCAAATTTTAGCTATTTTTACATCAGAAGGAATTATCAATTATAAAATCACAACACCGTAATGCACATAGCAGTAGCAGGAAATATAGGTTCTGGAAAAACAACTTTAACACGTTTGTTAGCAAAACAATTTAAATGGGAACCCCATTATGAAGACGTCGTTGACAATCCTTACTTAGATGATTTTTACCATCAAATGGAGCGCTGGTCTTTTAACTTGCAAATTTACTTCTTGAACAGTCGTTTTAGACAAGTAATGCAAATTCGCGAAAGCGGTAAGAAAATCATTCAAGATAGAACCATTTATGAAGATGCGCATATTTTTGCTCCCAATCTTTTTGCCATGGGATTAATGACCAACCGTGATTTTCAAAATTACTCTTCGCTTTTTGAATTAATGGAATCAACAGTTAAAGCTCCTGATTTATTAATTTATTTAAGAAGCTCAATTCCCAACCTAGTGGGACAAATTCATAAAAGAGGACGTGAATACGAGAACTCCATATCAATAGATTATTTAAGTCGCTTAAACGAGCGCTACGAAGCTTGGATCCACACTTATGATCGTGGAAAATTGTTAATTATAGATGTAGACAACATTAACTTTGTAGATAATCCCGAAGATTTAGGAACAATTTTTAATCGAATTGATGCCGAATTAAATGGATTATTTTAGTTTATTATATCATCATACATGCTAAAGAAGTGGTTGCTTCATAATAAGAAGCAACCTCTTTCTATTTATTAAAGAATGGATTATCCCCAAGTTAAACTATTATACCTAATTTTTGCTGTTCCAGAAGATTGGCAAAACTCAGCTGTTTTAAAATAATACACATTATCAAAACTTGAACCCAAGCTTTAATAAAAAGCTGATTTTTAAAACAATTAAAAAAGAAATAAAAATAGCATCAAAAAGTTATAAGCATAAAAAAAAAGCAATATTCAATTAAGAATATTGCTTTTTGAACTTTATATCGTAAAATTATTTAATACTAAATAATCCTGCTGGTTTGTTTTCTAATGCATTAAAACGGTCTGTACATTTTTTAATAATGTCATGCGCTTCAGTAACATCTCCCCATCCACCTACATCAACAGTTTTGTTTTCAAGGTCTTTGTATACTCTAAAAAAGTGTTCAATTTCTTTAATTAAATGTGGGTTCATATCAGACAAGTCATTTAATGAATTCCAAATAGGATCAGAAACTGGTACACAAATTACTTTCTCGTCTGGTCCTTTATCATCAGCCATATGAAAAACACCAATAGGCTTCACTTCCATTACACATCCAGGAAAAGTTGGTTCAGTCAATAAAACCAATACATCTAATGGATCTCCATCTAAAGCTAGTGTTTCAGGAATAAATCCGTAATCAGCTGGATACATCATTGATGAATATAACATTCTATCAAAACGCATTCTTTTTATTTCAAAATCGTACTCGTATTTATTTCTACTTCCTCTTGGAATTTCGATTAAAACATCGAAAGTGGTTATTTTGTCTGCTGTCATTTTATTATTTTGTTATCTTATGTACTTTTTATGCGGAGGCAAAAGTAGTTTAAAATCCTTTTTATTACAAGAATTATCACAGTTAAAACGCAATACCGCAAAAGCTTCCTTATTTATTTGTCACTAATTAGGTTATCCATTTCGATAAAAATCCCAACTACAAGTTTAAATATTGTTATCAAAGTTAAACTATTTTGGCCTACGCCAAAGTTTTTAAGAACAATTGGTGCTTTTACACTAAAATACTTTTACATCTGTAAGCTCTAAAATCAGTAGTGTAGCTATTAGAAATAAAAACCAAAAGAACCTTTAACTGTAAACTTTTGAGCATCTGGTGTGTTTAGGTAATTCCCTCTCCAACCAAAATCAATTCTAAAAACCTTGAAGATATTACCAATACCAGCGCTATATTCCCAGTAAACACTTTCTGGAGCAACATAAGTCAAGCCAGATGCATTTATTGCTCTATTAGCATCAGAGATTGTTCCGTAAACTCCTTTAGCACCTATAATCTCTCTCCAATTGAGTTTGCGCATAAACGGAATTCTGGAAAAAAGTCTTCCTCCAAAATTATGTTCCCATTGCACTGTAGCATATTGATCAGTTACAAACTCATAGAAATTAAGATTACTAAATGTATTCTCAATAGTAAAATAAGTTTGGTTTCCAGGAATCACACTCATCAATCCTAACGGAATAGTTCCAAATGTTTTACCCGCCTCAACTATAACATTAGAACGCCCTAATGGCCCTATTATTATAGGTTGCTTATAATACAACTGCAATCTGTCATACTGAAAATCACTACCTAACAATCCTTTGAATCCATGACTGTAGTTTACATAGAAACGACTAAACGGACTATCAACATCTGACCTTTCTACACCATAACCTATTGTCTTTCTATTTGGCGTAAACTCAACTTGAAAATTCACCTCAGATTGTTTTACTCTACTTTCTACAACTGTATTGGCTGCATCAGTATAATAATCCAAACTAAAGCTATCCGAAGCTGCCTCTAAGGTTCTATAAGAAAAACCGGTTTGAAAAGTAAGGTTTTTAATAGGCTCCATTTCGATACCTACATTAGTCAAATTAATATTGGTAAGCTTACCGTTGCTCCCTGTAGAAAACAATGATGACGAAGCAAAACTTCTACCTAGAACATCATTTGTTGTGGTCAAACTCGCACCTATTTGCTCAATATCTCTACGATTACCTCCAGAGATAATAATACGTTTCTTTTTATCAATCATCCATTTACCTGACAACCCGTATTTGAATTTATTATCATCAAATCCGTACGCGGTGTACCCTTGTAAACGCCAAGCATCATTAGGTCCAAAATAAGTTCTACCTCCTACTCTCAATCGAACTCCCTCTACCTCATTATAACCAAAAGTAGAAAATATAGGTCCATAATCAAAATGACCAAACTGCATGTATCCACTTCCTAGAATAGAAACTAAATTATATAAATTCTTAAACTTCTTGACGGTTTGTAGGGTGTCAAGCATTTTATAAACCCCTTTTTCATCTTTATTTAGATTCTCGAACCGGTTTTCATCCCAGTATTCATCTGATCGATTATAAACATCATTATCTATATAATTAACTTCCTCCTTATAAAAAGCGGCTGGTTTCTCTATATTAAATTTATGACTATCATAAAGTGTGGTTCTTTTTCCATAAACCCCTTTAGACCCTTCTTTTTTATTCAAAGCAAAGTCTGACATCATATAATCACGTGTTAATAAAAACACTGAATCATTTTGAACATCAAATTCTTGCTCAATATAAATTTCTTTCACCCAGTTAATATTAGCACTTCTAGTGACAGCCATATTAATTTTCTTAATCGCATAGGTGGTATCATTTACCCAAAAGTCACCTTTAAAAGTCAACTCATTTTTTCTTCTTGGATAAAAAACAATATTATAACACCACTTTTTATCTATGTAAGCACTGTCTCTTAAAATGTAATTGTAAACATCAATTCCAGTTTTTGATAAAGGACTTGTAAAACTCTTGTCAAAAAAAGTTAAGTGATTGTTATAAATATCGTAGTCAGAATACAAATCTTTTACAAAAGACAAAATTTGCTGGTTATCACTAAAGCCCGAATTTTTATTAGCATTAAGCTTCTCTTTTACTTTTTTAAGTTTATTATTTCCGTAAACTTCAGATAATGTCTCATTTATAAAAATTGGTAAATAGGTTTTTCCAGTAACTCTAGACGTATCCATATGGTCAAAAATAAACTCCATACCCTTGAAAAGCTTATTTTTCATGAAAGCACTATCAATAGTATTCATATCAAACTCAACCTTTTCATATTTCTCCATTTGATATTGATCAAACTGATACAAACCGTTTTTACGCTTTCTTTCCCAAATCTTTCTAAGAATATCAAGTGCAGGATTGTCTTTTTTAGATGTTTTACCAGTAAAAATCACCACTTCATTCAGCGTTTCCGTCTCCCCCAGTTTAACTTTTAAATTATAACTTACCGCTTGCAGCAAATTAATTTCTCTATCATTAAAACCTACAGACGATACTGTTAAAACAGTATAAGTACTAGGTGATTCTAAATAAAAACGACCATCTTCATTAGAAACAATCCCTTCGCTAGAACCTTTAAAGGCAACATTAGCAAAAGGAATAGGCAAGTTATCTTTATCAAGAATAACACCGCTTACTTTAGTTTGCCCAAACAAACTAGTAGCAACCATCATCAATAAAAACAAACTTAAAAAAATATATTTTTTCATAATTCAACTTTAAAAAAAAACTTCATCACACTAATGTATGATGAAGCTTTAATAGTATTATTTGCAATGTATTATTTTTTATACATTACTTTTTTAACTGCCTTAACAACATCATCAGCATTAGGCAACCACTCCTTTAATAAAACAGGAGAATATGGTGCTGGTGTATCAGCAGTAGTAATTCTTTGTATTGGCGCGTCAAGAAAATCAAAAGCACGTTCTTGAACAATATATGTAATCTCCGAAGCAACACTTGCAAAAGGCCAAGCCTCTTCAAGAACCACCAAACGATTTGTTTTTTTAACCGACTTTAAGATCGTGTCATAATCCATAGGACGAACCGTTCTTAAATCAATAATCTCACATGAAATTCCTTCTTTGGCTAATTCCTCAGCAGCGATATGTGCTTCTTTGATAATTTTTCCAAAAGAAACAATCGTCACATCAGTACCTTCACGTTTTATATCAGCTACTCCTAGTGGAATTATATATTCTCCATCAGGAACCTCACCTTTATCACCATACATTTGTTCTGACTCCATAAAAATTACAGGATCATTATCACGAATGGCAGCTTTTAAAAGCCCCTTAGCATCATAAACTGTAGATGGAACAACTACTTTAAGACCCGGAGTGTTAGCAAACCAGTTTTCTAATGCTTGTGAGTGTGTCGCACCTAATTGACCTGCAGATGCAGTTGGACCACGAAAAACGATAGGAACATTAAATTGTCCTCCAGTCATTTGACGCATTTTAGCTGCGTTATTTATAATTTGATCAATACCTACTAAACAAAAGTTGAAAGTCATATATTCAACAATAGGACGACAACCATTCATCGCTGAACCTACAGCAATACCAGTAAAACCTAACTCAGCAATAGGAGTATCAATAACTCTCTTTGCACCAAATTCATCAAGCATACCTTTAGATGCTTTATAAGCACCATTATATTCAGCAACTTCTTCACCCATTAAATAAATGGACTCATCATGACGCATCTCTTCACTCATCGCTTCGCAAATGGCCTCTCTAAATTGTATCGTTCTCATATTTATATTGTATATGTGTATTTTTCGAAAAGCAAAAATAAATATTTTAAATCACTTTTATGCATAAAATTCTTTAAAATAATTAGAAGCTATTTCCGGCTATCCGCTTTATCTTGCTGTGGCTAAAGGAGCCACAGCAAGGATACCACTCCTATCCGGGCTACGAAATCGAAATAGTGTTAAAAAAAATATTATGCACGCATAGTATATTATTCAAATTATTATTTTAAATTTGTAAAAGAAATTACGAAAATTAAAAACATACAACCATGAAAATATTAGTTTGCATCAGTCACGTTCCTGATACTACTTCGAAAATTAATTTCGTCAATGGCGATTCAGAATTTGACACAAATGGAGTACAATATGTAATCAACCCAAATGACGAGTTTGGTTTAACAAGAGCTATTTGGTTTCAAGAGAAACAAGGAGCTACAGTTACAGTTGTAAATGTAGGAGGTCCTGAAACAGAACCAACTTTAAGAAAAGCACTTGCAATAGGAGCTAACGAAGCAATTCGTGTTAATGCTAATCCTACTGATGGATTTTTTGTTGCAAAACAATTAGCCGAAGTAATCAAAACAGGAGGTTACGATTTAGTAATTGCTGGTAAAGAATCATTAGACTACAATGGTGGTATGGTTCCTGGAATGATTGCTGGAATCCTTGGATACAACTTCCTAAACTCTTGTACGGAATTAACTGTTGATGGAAATAACGCAACAGGAGTTCGTGAAATTGACGGAGGTAAAGAAACTGTTTCTACAACATTACCATTAATCATTGGTGGTCAAAAAGGATTAGTTGAAGAAAAAGATTTACGTATTCCTAACATGAGAGGAATTATGACCGCTAGATCAAAAGCATTAGCAGTAGTTGAACCAGTTGACGCAGCTGTAAATACTAAAGCAGTGAAATTTGAAAAACCAGCTCCAAAATCAGCAGTGAAATTAGTTGCTGCAGATAATTTAGATGAGTTAATCAATTTATTACACAACGAAGCGAAAGTAATTTAATTTAAGACCTCTCTTTCACATAGAAATTGAATCTTTAAATAATTACATTTTCCAATCTTTAAATTTAAAATTATGTCAATATTAATATATGCAGAATCAGCAGAAGGAAAATTCAAAAAAGTAGCTTTTGAATTGGCTTCTTATGCAAAAAAAATAGCTGAATCTTTAGGAACAACAGTTACAGCTGTAGCAATAAATGCTGGAGACGTTTCTGAATTAGCAAAATACGGAGTAGACAAAGTATTAAAAGTAAACAACGATAAACTTAAGGGTTTTACTGCAAAGGCTTATGCTGATGTAATTAAACAAGCTGCTGAAAAAGAAGCGACTAAAGTGGTTGTTCTATCTTCTACAACTGATAGCATTTACTTGTCTTCACTTGTAGCCGTTGCTTTAAATGCTGGTTACGCGTCTAACGTTGTTGGACTTCCTGTAAGTACAACTCCTTTTCAAGTAAAAAGAAATGCTTTTTCAAACAAAGCTTTTAACATTACTGAAATTACAACTGATGTAAAAGTATTAGGATTAGCCAAAAACTCTTACGGGATTTTTGAAAACGCAGCAACTTTAACAGAAGAAGACTTTAACCCAACTATTGCCGATAATGACTTTGGAGTAAAAGTAGAATCAGTTGAAAAAGTTTCTGGAAAAGTTTCTATTGCTGATGCTGACATCGTGGTATCTGCAGGTCGTGGATTAAAAGGACCAGAAAACTGGGGAATGATTGAAGAATTAGCTTCAGTACTTGGTGCTGCAACTGCTTGTTCAAAACCAGTTTCTGACTTAGGATGGAGACCTCACTCTGAGCACGTAGGACAAACAGGAAAACCTGTTGCTACGAACTTATATATCGCTATTGGAATCTCTGGAGCAATTCAACATATTGCAGGTATCAACTCTTCTAAAGTAAAAGTAGTTATCAACACTGATCCTGAAGCACCTTTCTTTAAAGTAGCTGATTATGGTATCGTAGGAGATGCCTTTGAAGTAGTTCCTCAATTAATTGAGAAACTAAAAGCATTCAAAGCGCACAACTCATAATATAATAATTTATTAAAAAATTAGCTGCCAAAAAAGATAATTGTATCTTTGTTTTTGGCAGCTTTTTTTATGCCCATTTTTTAACAAAGAAAGCACCAAATCTAATTCCATATTAAAAACTTTAAATTAAGTACCAAGTACTTTACATTACAGCAATTATGAGCTTAGTTAAATTGTCAATTAAAGGAATTTCTTATAGTCAAACTCAAAATGGTGCGTACGCGCTTATTCTAAACGAGGTTGACGGCGAAAGAAAACTTCCAATTGTTATAGGTGCATTTGAAGCACAATCTATTGCTATAGCTCTAGAAAAAGAAATCAAACCACCACGTCCATTGACTCATGATTTATTTAAGAATTTTGCCGAGCGTTTTGATATCGTAGTTAAACAAGTGATTATTCATAAACTTGTAGATGGCGTTTTCTACTCTAGTATTATTTGCGAAAGAGATAAAATTGAAGAAATTATAGATGCTAGAACATCTGATGCTATTGCTTTAGCATTGCGTTTTAACGCTCCTATTTTTACTTACAAAAATATTCTTGATAAAGCAGGTATTTATCTAAAAGCAAACCCACTTGAAACAGATAGTGATTCGCAAGAAATTGATGACATCCTTTCTAATCCAGAAACTTTTGGAACTGAAACCGATAATGACCAATTAGGTCGCACCTACATGAAACATAGTTTAGAGGAATTAAATGATCTATTGCAACAAGCAGTAGAACATGAAGATTATGAAAAAGCGGCAAAAATAAGAGACGAGATTTCTAAAAGAGACTAATAACTCCCTACTATTTGTTTGATTTTATTTTGGCGAAACCCATTAATTTTCAACAACATTATATTTTATTACAAAGCAACAATTCAAATGAAGCAATATTTAGATTTAGTACAACACGTAATGGAAAACGGTTGTCAAAAAGGAGATAGAACCGGAACTGGAACAAAAAGTGTATTTGGATACCAAATGCGTTTTGATCTAGCCGAAGGTTTTCCAATGGTAACTACTAAGAAGTTACACCTAAAATCTATTATTCATGAATTGCTATGGTTTTTAAAAGGCGACACTAACATTAAATACCTTCAAGAAAACGGAGTAAAAATCTGGGATGCTTGGGCAGACTCTAACGGGGATTTAGGCCCTGTTTACGGTCACCAATGGCGCAACTGGAATAGTGAGGAAATTGATCAAATTACTGATTTAATTACCGAATTAAAAACCAACCCTAATAGCCGCAGAATGTTAGTTTCTGCATGGAACCCTTCTGTATTACCGGACACCACAAAAACATTTGAAGAAAATGTAGCTAATAACAAAGCAGCGCTTCCACCCTGTCACGCATTTTTTCAGTTTTACGTAGCAGATGGAAAGCTATCTTGCCAATTGTATCAAAGAAGTGCCGATATTTTTCTGGGCGTACCATTTAACATTGCTTCTTATGCACTATTTACAATGATGATTGCACAAGTATGTGACCTAGAATACGGAGAATTTATCCATACTTTTGGCGATGCACACATCTACAATAATCATTTTGAGCAACTAGAGTTACAACTATCTAGAGAGCCAAAAAAATTACCTAAAATGCTTTTAAATCCTGAAATTAAAAACATCTTTGATTTTACATTTGATGATTTTACTCTAGAAGGTTATGACCCGCATGCAGGAATAAAAGGAAGCGTCTCAGTTTAAACTACTAAAACTCCATTTTCAGACCCAGCATAATCATTCCATTTATAATAATCTGCTTCTGTTTCATTAACATAAGCACCATCAATCATGTACTTAAATTCATACGAAGCGTCTTTATTTAAATCAAAAACACCTTTAAAATTTCCGTTTTTCAATTTACTCAAAACTCCTACTTCAGGATTCCACTCATTAAAATCACCTACAACCGATGCTTTTTCAGCATTACCTCCAGCAATTATAAATGTAACTTTACATACTGGTTTTGACTTTACAAACCGCTTTTTTAAAGACATAATTATTTCATTTTTAATATATTAGCTAATTTAATATAAAATATCACTCATAGTAAAATTCGAGTACGATTTATAACAAATTACAAATGGGTGTTAAATTTTAATTAATTCAATAATTTTACAGCCCTAATATTTATCAGAATAAAAAAACAGAACCATCACAGCTCAAATATTACACAACATGAAGTTGAAAATTACGTTTTATACTTTATCTTTATAACCAAAATTATGCCTTATGGAAAAAGAACAACATGAATTATATGAATACGCCCGTAGAAGAATTAAACAAAAAAAAGGGCTTTACTATCATTTTGTACTTTTATTTCTAGTAAGCTTATTTTTATTTATAGCGATTAAACTGTTTAATTTTAGCGCTGAATCCAATTTATTTATCTGGATAATTACGGCTTGGTTTTTTATTTTCCTACTGCATTTCATTAAAGTTTTCATCACTGATCGTTTTATGAATAAAAACTGGGAAAGAGAGCAGATTGACCGTTTAGTTACTTTACAACAAAACAAAATAAATGAATTACAAGATCAAATAGAAGATACTACTAAATAAAGTTTACAACCAATGATTACAATGATTGCTGCGGCAGCTAAAAACAATGAACTAGGAAAAGACAATAAATTAGTTTGGCATTTGCCAGATGATTTTAAACGTTTTAAAGCAATTACTTCAGGTCATTATATCATTATGGGAAGAAAAACATTTGAAAGCTTTCCAAAACCGCTACCTAATAGAACACATGTTGTAATATCAAGGCAAAACAACTACAAACCGGAAGGCTGTATAGTAGTCAACAGTATTGAAGAAGCAATTAAAATTTGCCCTCAACAAGAAGAAGTATTTGTAATAGGAGGTGGAGAAATATACGCTTTAGCAATGCCCTTAGCAGATAAGATTGAACTCACTAGAGTGCATCACAAATTTGAAGCAGACGCTTTCTTTCCTGAAATCAATAGTAAAAACTGGAAACTCAGTAAATCAGAATTTCACGAGAAAGATGAAAAACACCTGTTTGAGTTTACTTACGAGACTTACTTAAGAAAATAAAAACACTTCATGAAATAAATTACCCCAAAAAAAGTTTACTGCTTTTTTTGGGGTAATTTCATTTATAAAAAGTACTTAAATACAATTATAAACAAAAAAAGCCCGGTGCACTACCGGACTTAATTTGATTTTCAAATTATTTCTTTAAAAGAAACCCTTTGAAATAAGGTTTTTACTTTGAACAATGATTAGGAAAAATGACTTATCCCTGAAATAATATTTGATAACATAACAAAATTATTACAAACGTTAAAAACACTCCAGAAGCGAAGGTAATAACATTAGAAATTTTTTGAGAGTACATCTCAAAAAAGCCTTTAATACCAAATACCACGAAGGTACTAAAGACAAAGAAAATTAAAATTTCCAAAAACAAATTTAATCCTAAGAACGTATTTTGCGTAGTCGTTACGCTGCCGTGATTTAACACAGCTCCATCAAAAAAGCACACAAGGCCAAGCGATAAAATTAACGCAAGTAACAACCACTTGATTTGAGCCACTAATCCTTTTTTAATCATTCAAAAAATACCTTATATTTTTACAATGTAAAACTCGTTATTAAAAACGTACCTCACAATACCCACTTTTAGTGATATTTCAATTTATTTTCACAAAAAAATCCATTACTACTTACTTTTGACTCAAAAACCTAAAAACCAAGCTTAACGTATATATATTTATAGAGAAATCTAAAAACTAGATAACAATAAAATCAGATTGTAGTATATTTGTGAAAATTTAAAAAAATGTCAAAAAACATCACCCCATATAAAGACTCATCCCTTGGTAAAAAAGAACAAGTAGCCCAAATGTTCGATACTATCTCTGGAAATTACGATAATTTGAACCGTGTTATTTCATTTGGTATCGACATTAAATGGCGTAAAAAAGTATTGGATATTGTAAGTAAAAAAAATCCTGAAACTATTTTAGATATTGCAACCGGAACAGGTGATTTAGCAATATTAATGGCACAAACAAAAGCAAAAAAAATTATCGGATTAGATATTTCTGCAGGAATGCTTGAAGTAGGTGATAAAAAAATTGCTGCAAAAAACTTATCTAACATTATAGAAATGGTTTTAGGTGACTCAGAGAACATGCCATTTGATGACAATCACTTTGACGCAGTAACAGTTGCCTTTGGAGTTCGCAACTTCGAAACTTTAGAAAAAGGATTAACTGAAATATTAAGAGTACTGAAACCTAATGGCGTATTTGTAATTTTAGAAACTTCGGTTCCTGATAAAACACCTTACAAACAAGGGTATAATTTCTATAGTAGAAACATCCTTCCATTAATAGGAAAACTATTTTCTAAAGACAATGTTGCCTATGGTTATTTATCAGAATCGGCTGCTGCTTTTCCTTATGGCGAAGCTTTAAACAATATTTTAAGAAAAGTTGGGTTTATAGATGTTGTAGCTTTGCCACAAACATTTGGTGTTGCTACAATTTATTCTGCATCAAAAAAATAATTAGTCCAGATACTATATAAAGTCTATGAAAAAAATAGTCCTACTTATACTCCTTATTATTGCAATTAAAGGGAACGCACAATTCAACAAAGGGATGTTTAGTAAAAACCCTATTCTTAACTTGGAGAACTTTCAAAAACAACGCGTTTATTTTGGGTACTACCTAGGATTCAATAGCTTTGATTATAAAATTGATTATAAAACTGTAGGTCCAGACATACAAACAATAAAAACTACTGGTTTTAACGTAGGAGTTGTAGGTGACCTACGATTACACGAATACATTAGTCTTCGTTTTGAGCCAGGACTGTATTACTCGAAAAGAAATTTGCAATATCCTGGTTTTACAAATGAAATTGACGCAATAAGAGAAGTAAACAGCACCTACATTCACTTTCCGCTATTGGTAAAGCTTATGGGATTGAGAGCAGGAAATGTACGCCCTTATGTACTGGGAGGACTATCAGCAACGCTTAATCTATCTAGTAATGAAAAAGCACAAGACGATAATCTAGAACAAAAATTTAGAGTTAAATCCTGGACTACTAATTATGAATTAGGTTTGGGTATTGACATTTTCACAGAGTACTTTATTTTTTCACCATCTGTAAGAGGTGTTTTTGGCTTAGGTGATGAGCTTGTTCGAGACAAAGACCCAAATAGCCCATGGACTAGCAACATTGAATCAATAAAAAACAGAGCAATCTTAGTTAATTTTACTTTTCACTAAAATAAAATCAACTAATTATTCCTCCTAAACTCACTTAATACAATTGCTGTTGCGGTAGCAACATTTAAGCTTTCCGTTTTTTGGATGTCTCCAAAACGCGGAATTGAGAGTCGGTTTATAATTATTTTTTCAATTTCTTCCGAAATTCCGTTAGCTTCATTCCCCATTACCACGATTCCTTCTTTAGGTAAAGTAGTTTTATAAATAGAATTCCCATCCATAAATGTACCAAAAAGAGGTAATTTGGCTTCAGCCAAATAAAGGTTTAAATCTACATAACTAACATTAACCCTACTAATAGATCCCATTGTAGCTTGTACTACTTTTGAATTATAAAGATCAACTGTTTCATTAGAACAAATTAACTGCTTCACTCCATACCAATCACATAAACGCAAAATAGTACCTAGATTACCTGGATCCCTAACATTATCTAAAGCTATAATTAGGCCTGAAGAAATTATTTCTTTATGTGTTGGAATTTTAAAAACCGCTAAACAGGTATTAGGATTTGCTAACGCACTTATTTTTTTTAAATCACTTTCATGAATAAGCGTTCGCTTTGATGACTCAACGTTATCAAAATCATTTTGAGTAGAATATAAATGATCTAATTCTAAGTTAGAATCTAACAATTCTTGGATTACCTTTACACCTTCTGCAAAGAACAGTTTGTGAGCTATTCTATACTTTTTTTGCTGTAAACTTGTTATAAGTTTTATTTGGTTTTTACTAACCATAAAAATATGTACTTTTGAATTAAATATTTTAAACCCTTGAAAAAAATTTCAGCAAAAATATCACTATTTATTCTAATAGGAATAATAATATCCGCTTGTAACACTGAAAAAAGAGTTCCTGACGGAAAAATGCGACTTGTAAAAAACAAAATTGTTGTAAATGACAAAGTCACAAGTGAGGAAAACGCTTATAATCAGTTATATCAAAAACCCAATAGTACTTTTGTGCTGGGATACCCATTACGTTTAAATTTATACAATTTAGCAAATTTAAACCCAGACTCAACTTATCTAGCAAAATTTAAAAATCACCCAGGATTATACGAGCGTCAATCAAAATTCCTTTCGGCAAAACAGGTGGACCGGTTAGGAAAATCTTTTCTTTATCACGGCATTCATGAGTTCTTAAAAAAAGTAGGTGAACCGCCAGCAATTATTGATACATCAAAAACTTTTAAATCAGTTACACGCTTGAAATATTATTATTTCAACAAAGGGTATTTTGATGTAACTACAAGCTATAAATTAGATACTATAAAAAATAAAAAAGCAAAAATTAGTTACCTAATAGATACTAAAAAACCATACCTACTTGACTCTTTAAAAACCACAATTTCTACACCCGTTTTAGATTCGCTATACAAAACGCAAGTATCAAACTCGTTGATCAAGTCAGGTATGCAATATAAAACTGCTGATTTTGACGAAGAAAAAAACCGTATCGCTACTCATTTTAGAAATAATGGAGCTTATTATTTTCAGCCCACTTATGTAAGTTTTAACATTGACACCATTAACAAAGTAAATAAGGCCAATGTAAATTTAATCATTAACGACTATACCTATCAAAATAAAGATTCTACAACCACAGAGCCTTTTAAACTATATAAAATTAGTGATGTGAACATCTATACCGATTACGTTACTAATAAATCAAATCAAGTTTTTAAGGATAGCGTAACCTATAAAAACTTTAATTTATACAGCCAAGAAAAATTAAAATACAAACCATACGCCATTGCTGATGCAATTTTCATTACTAAAGGTTCCAAATATGCTGATTTTAAAACCGTCCTAACAACACGTTATTTAAATAATTTAAAAATATTTAATTATCCAAGTATTCAATACGAGGTTGATAAAAGAGACAGTACAGCAAGTTCGCTTATAGCAAAAATTTATTTGACTCCCAGAAAAAAATATAGTTTTGGTGCTTTTTTTGATATAACCCATTCAAACATTCAAGATATTGGTATTTCACTTAGTCCTTCAATAACTATTAGAAACGTTTTTAATGGAGCCGAAACACTTGAGCTTTCAGGTCGGGCAAACATAGGTTCATCAAAAGATTTAGCAAACCCTAACAATCAGTTCTTTAATGTCTCGGAATATGGTGCCGACTTAAAACTAAGTATTCCAAGGATATTCTTGCCTTTCTCTACAGAGAGGATTATTCCTAAAAGCATGATCCCGTCTACACTTATGTCGCTTGGTCTCGCGAGACAAACTAATATAGGTCTAGACAAGGAAAACTTTACTGGAGCAGTTACCTACAATTGGAATCCAAAGAGAAACAATACAGCTCGTTTTGACTTATTTAATGCACAGTTTGTTCGCAATCTTAATCCAGACAACTATTTTAATGTTTATGGTTCTTCTTATGATGCGCTAAATGCAATAGGAAAAACGTACAACACTATTAATGACTATTTTGACAATACAACTGATAAAAACTTAATCATTCAGTCAGGCACAACAGGTTTTACAAACGCAGTACTGAATAATTCTACAGGATTGACATCAACAGATGATGATTATCAATCTGTAAAAAGTATTGAAGAAAGAAGAGTTCGTTTGACTGAAAATGATTTTATATTAGCCACCAGCTTTACCTATACAAAGACCACTAAAAAAGATTTACAAGACAAAACTTTTTATCTATTTAAAACTAAAATCGAATCGGCTGGATCATTATTATCCTTAATTGCTGATGCTACAAATCAATCGGTCAACGCCAATGGGAACCGAGAGATTTTTAATTTAGAATACTCAGAATATATAAAAACAGAATTCGATTATATCAAACATTGGGATTTAACTAAAGAGAAAGTACTTGCCATTAGAAGCTTTTTTGGTATAGCAATTCCGTTTGGCAATTCTGACAACATTCCATTCTCAAGAAGTTATTTCTCTGGTGGATCGAATGATAATAGAGCTTGGCAACCTTATAGCTTAGGACCAGGACGCAGTGGCGCTGTGAATGACTTTAATGAGGCCAACATGAAAATAGCTTTAAGTGCTGAATTTAGATTTAAAATATTAGGAGATTTTAAAGGTGCACTATTTGTTGATGGCGGAAATATATGGAACGTACTCGATAATGTAACTGATGAAAAATCCACATTTAATGGATTTAAAAGCCTAAAAGACATTGCGGTAGGATCAGGAATTGGATTACGATATGATTTAAATTTTTTAGTAGTAAGATTTGACTTTGGATTTAAAACCTATGATCCAGCAAATGAAACAGAAAAAAAATGGTTTAGAGATTATAATTTTGGGAACTCTGTTTTAAATTTTGGAATAAATTACCCCTTCTAATGCTATTTAATTCTTATTTTTGCAGTCTTGAACTAATAACAAAAAAAAACCACTAAAAAATTTTACAATGGCACACAACATCAAACCAGGAGTAGCTACAGGAGATCAAGTACAAGAAATTTTCAATTATGCGAAAGAAAAAGGCTTTGCTCTACCTGCAGTAAACGTTACTGGATCTAGTACAATAAATGGAGTTTTAGAAACTGCTGCAAAATTAAACGCACCTGTTATTATTCAATTTTCTAACGGAGGAGCACAGTTTAATGCTGGAAAAGGACTTTCTAACGCAAACGAGAAATCAGCTATTGCTGGAGGAATCGCTGGAGCAAAACACATCCATGCATTAGCAGAAGCTTACGGAGCTACAGTGATTGTTCATACTGACCACTGCGCTAAAAAACTTTTACCTTGGATCGACGGATTATTAGATGCTTCAGAAGAACATTTTGCTGCAACTGGAAAACCATTGTTTAGCTCTCACATGATTGACTTATCAGAAGAGCCAATTGAAGAGAACATTGAAATTTGTAAAGGATACTTAGCTAGAATGAGCAAAATGGGAATGACATTAGAAATCGAACTTGGAATCACCGGAGGTGAAGAAGATGGTGTTGATAACTCTGATGTTGATAGCTCTAAATTATACACACAACCTGAAGAAGTAGCATTTGCTTACGAAGAATTATCTAAAGTAAGTCCTCGTTTTACAATTGCAGCAGCTTTTGGAAACGTACACGGAGTTTACAAACCAGGGAATGTAAAATTGACTCCAAAAATCTTAAAAAATTCTCAAGATTTTGTTCAAAAGAAATTCAACACAGGAAACAACCCTGTTGATTTTGTTTTTCACGGAGGATCAGGTTCTACACTTGAAGAAATCAGAGAAGGAATTAGCTACGGAGTGATCAAAATGAATATTGATACTGACCTGCAATTTGCATACACTGAAGGAATTCGTGATTACATGATCAAAAACATCGATTATTTAAAAACACAAATTGGTAATCCTGAAGGAGCTGATATTCCTAATAAAAAATATTACGATCCAAGAAAATGGATACGTGAAAGCGAAGTGACTTTCAACACAAGATTGGAACAAGCATTTGCTGACTTAAACAACGTGAATACACTATAACAAAAAGTTTAAAGTTTCAGGTTTAAAGTTTAGTAAAACAATTAAACTTTAAACCCAAAACAAAAAAAACAATAAATATGGCTTGGTTTAAAAGAAAAGAAAAAGGAATTACGACGGCTACCGAAGATAAAATGGATGTTCCAAAAGGACTTTGGTACAAATCACCTACCGGTAAAATAATTGATGCTGACGAGTTAGAACGCAATTTATTTGTAAGCCCAGAAGACGGCTTTCACGTTAGAATTGGTAGTGCAACCTATTTTGAAATTTTATTTGACAACAATGAGTTTGTTGAATTAGATAAAAACCTAACCTCTAAAGATCCTTTACATTTTGTTGATACAAAAAAATATGCAGATCGATTAAAAGATGTCATGGAAAAAACCAAACTTAAAGACGCTGTGCGTACAGGAGTAGGAAAATCTAAAGGTAAAGAATTAGTGATCTGCTGTATGGACTTTGCATTTATTGGAGGATCTATGGGAGCTGTTGTTGGTGAGAAAATTTCGAGAGGAATTGATCATGCAATAAAAAACAAACTTCCATTTGTAATGATTTCTAAATCTGGAGGTGCCCGTATGATGGAAGCTGCTTATTCATTAATGCAATTAGCTAAAACATCAGTAAAACTAGCACAACTAGCCGAAGCAAAATTACCGTATATTTCATTATGTACTGATCCTACTACTGGAGGAACAACGGCATCTTACGCAATGTTAGGAGATATTAATATCTCTGAGCCAGGCGCTTTGATTGGATTTGCAGGGCCTAGAGTTGTTAGAGACACAACTGGTAAAGATCTACCAGAAGGTTTTCAAACATCAGAATTTTTATTGGAGCACGGTTTCTTAGATTTTATTACACCAAGAAAAGAATTGAAAGACAAAATCAATTTATACATTGATTTAATTCAAAACAATACTGTTAGATAATTCTGAATTATTTAATAAACTAAAAAATCCCAAGAATTTACTTCTTGGGATTTTTTTTTGTGCTATGAAGCCAAAACGCTTATTCTTTATTTACCGTTACACCAATATTATTTATAGAAAAACGGATCATAACGAAAACCTGTGGGGAAGTAAAAATTAGGCATATATATTTGTTAGCCTAAAAAGGAAGAACTCGATGTTTCTTACTCCTCTAAATTGAGACCTAAAAGCTTTTATCTTTGCGTTAAAAGATTCTGCAGACGCATTTGTACTTCTGTTATCAAAGTAGTTTAGTATTGTTTGATAATGATTCTGTATCGTTCTAGATATTGTATTAAAGGATTTAAATTCTGCTTGATTTACTTTTTCATGCCATTTAGCTAATCTGGTTAGTGAGTATATTTTATCAGTTGTGTTTTCAAAAACATTTCGTAAATCTTGAGCTAATCCGTACGCTTTTTCAATATCGGGGTATAATTCGAATAGCAATTTGGCTCTTTCCGTTTGGTTTTCTGACCATTTTGATTTGTTTTTATACAAGATGTATCGACTTCGGGCTAGTAATTGCTTAATGGTATCTCCATTTGATAAAATTGTAGGTTCGAATTTTTTCTTGTTTTTCTTAGCTTTTTCTATAGCCTCGTTTTCGTGGTCTATTGCTTGCCAACGGTATTTTATTCTTATTTCTTGTAAAGCCTCTGTAGCTAGTTTTTGTACATGAAATCTATCAGTAACTCGTGTTGCATTTGGGAAGCATTTCTTGGCGATTAGACCCATATTTCCTGCCATATCTAAAGTGATTTCAGTGACTAAATTTCGTCGCTTAATTGGGATTTTTTCAATGATTGAAATTACTGTTTCAGCTTTAGTGCCAGCAATCATAGCTACTATAGCTCCTTTTCTTCCTTTTGCAGTTTTGTTTGTCAAAATAGTATAGAGTTCACCATTGGATAGTGAAGTTTCGTCTATAGACAAACGTTTGCCAATATTTTGGGCAAATAGAAGCCATTGTTTAGCATGTGGTTTTTGATCCCAAATTTTAAAATTACTTAAAAAATCCTTGTATTGATGTTGTAGATTTTTTCCTTTAACTCCATAAAAAGAGGCTATGGCATTACAGTCATTAGCCTTGGAATCTATTGATCTCTTTTAAAAAAGACGCAAACTCTTGTGTTACTCGAGTTCCGTCTGCTACTAAATTCCAATCTCTAAATACAACTTTACCAGTGTCTTCGTTAAGCCATCTTCTGCGTGTGATATGAAGATAAACCTGATGTCCTCGAATGGGAAAATCTTGAACTGTTATTTCATCAAAGAATCCCTTGGAACTTAATTTGTCATTACGATATTCTTTAGGGGTGGAATTAATCTCTTTTAAGTATAAATGCAAAACTTCATCTGCTTTCTTATATGAGGTTAACTCAAAATAGTCAACAATAATTTCGGGTAGTAATAATTTGAGAAGTTCGGTAAAAGAATCTTGCATTTGTATCTTATTTTTAAAAACACAAATATCCCTTTTTTAATATTTCCCCACAACTTTTAGACTTGATCCAGAAAAACCCTTTTGTAAATTCAGTAAAACCATAAACATTTATTTAATTTCGATTCGTTTAATGCAACAAAAATTAGATTGGACTATATTGTACTTAATTTAGTTTTCTACGAAACTAAATCACTTTATAAATTTTAGACAAAGCAATCTACGAATTACATTCCCGTTCTAATCGCTTCAACAGGATCTAATTTAGACGCACTTATTGCAGGAAGAATTCCAGCTATTAAACCAATTAAAGCCGCTAAACTTGTTCCTAGTATTATATTTGAAGTGCTTAATACAAACTCAAAATCCAACAAGTTTGTTAAGATAATAGATATCAACCAAACAAGTATTAATCCAATAATCCCTCCAATAACAGACAGAATAACTGCTTCAAACAAAAACTGAAATAAAATAAACCTATTTTTCGCGCCAAGCGATTTCTGAATTCCTATTAAATTAGTACGCTCCTTAACCGAAACAAACATAATATTCGCTATTCCAAAACCACCAACTAATAGCGAAAATCCACTTATTATCCAACCTACAAAATTCATCTGACCTATTATTCCATCAATTAAATCCGTAAATCCAGACATTACATTAATGAAAAAATTATCAATTTCACCTGCTTTTAGTCCGCGTACGTTTCTTAATTTCTGAGACACTTCTGCTTTATACGCATCCATATCAACGCCTTTATTGGGCTTGATTAAAATAACCGGAGTCATTGAATCATTATTATCACCATACAACCTTCTTAAGAAATTCACTGGAATATACGCTGATGTATCATCATTATCTCCAAACATTCCCTCTCCTTGCTTTTTTAAAACCCCAATAACCGTAAAGCGTTGTCCGTACAAACGAACATTTTTACCAATAGGGTCTAATTCATCAAAAAGCCCGCTTGCTATTTCACTACCCAAAACAATCACAGCAGTACCTGAATTAGATTCAGATGCATTGTAAAACCTCCCCTTCTCAAACTCTAATCCTTGAATATCAATTAACTCATTAGAAGCCGGAGTAATATTCACGTCACTTACTAATTTAGACTCATATTTTATACTTTCATTTTTTACAAAAAGTTGGTACGCAATTTCATCCGTTTTCGTCAATGCTCCTTGCAAATAAGTATACTCATCGTATTTGACATTAGGAAATTGCTCTCTTTTCCATTTCGGAATTTCAGAGGGACCAAAAGAAAAACGCATTAAATAAATGGTATTTTTATCTAAACTACTCAAGTCTTTTGTGATTTTTTTATCCAAAGAATCTACTGCAGCAAGTACCGCAATGATAGATAAAATACCAATTGTCACTCCTAACAAAGAAAGTAATGTTCTTAGCTTATTATTTGTTAAAGCACTTATTGCAAAAGCAAAACTCTCTTTTAATAATCGAAAATAGACTATCATAATGTAATAATTTCTGTTAAAGTAAAATTCTATAATTTAAATTCAAAAACCTAATGAAATAAGTAATCCTTGCATATCTGCACTTTGATTTTGCTTGTTATCGAAAATTAGCAGAGTATTAACAAATTATCTCTTTTTCAAATAGTTTAATTTTCAGTTTAAAAAACTATTTTTGCACCTTATAACTACAACTAAACATGGACACAACAAAAACAATTAAATCTGCATTAATTTCAGTATTTTCGAAAGAAGGCCTTGAACCTATTGTAAGACTACTAAACAGTCAAAACGTTACACTTTATTCAACAGGAGGAACAGAAGATTTTATAAAAAACCTTGGAATTCCAGTTGTACCGGTTGAAGACGTTACTTCTTACCCTTCAATTTTAGGTGGAAGAGTTAAAACATTACACCCAAAAGTTTTTGGAGGAATCTTAAATCGTCAAGACAACGAGAGTGATGTGCAACAAATGAAAGAGTTTAACATCCCACAAATTGATTTAGTAATTGTTGACTTATACCCATTTGAAAAAACTGTCGCATCTGGCGCAAGCGAATCAGATATAATTGAAAAAATTGATATTGGTGGAATTTCTTTAATTAGAGCTGCTGCCAAGAATTTTAAAGATACTGCAATCGTAGCTTCAGTAGACGAATACAGCTTATTACTCGAGATGATTAGCACTCAAAATGGCGCTACAACTTTTGCAGATAGAAAACTATTAGCTACAAAAGCTTTTCACGTTTCTTCACATTACGATACCGCTATTTTCAACTACTTTAACACTGATGAAACAGTATATAAAGAAAGTATTGCTGAAGGACAAGTTTTAAGATACGGAGAAAACCCACATCAAAAAGGTTATTTCTTTGGTGACTTTGACGCTATCTTCAAAAAAGTACACGGAAAAGAATTATCATACAACAACTTACTTGATGTAGACGCAGCTGTAAATTTAATCAATGAATTTAAAACTGATGGACCTACATTTGCAATTCTAAAACACAATAATGCTTGTGGATTAGCATCTAGGAAAACAATTAACGAAGCTTACGTAGCCGCATTAGCTTGCGATCCTACTTCAGCATTTGGAGGTGTTTTAATTTCGAATACAAAAATAGATGTAGCAACTGCAACAGAAATAAACAAGTTGTTTTGTGAGGTGGTAATCGCTCCAGAATACGACAAAGAAGCTATTGCAATTTTACAAGAAAAAAAGAATCGTATAATACTAATTCAAAACGAAGTAGCATTACCAGCAAAACAAGTGAGAACTTGTCTTAACGGTTTGTTAATTCAGGAAAGAAATGGGATTACAGACAATAAAGACGATTTAAAAACCGTTACAATAACAAGTCCAACATCACAAGAAATTGAAGATTTGATTTTTGCCTCTAAAGTGTGCAAGAATACAAAATCAAATACGATCGTTTTTGCAAAAAACGGAACCCTTATTTCATCTGGAACGGGACAAACTTCAAGAGTGGACGCCTTACTTCAAGCAATTGAAAAAGCAAAAACATTTGGATTTGATTTACATGGAGCTTCTATGGCCAGTGACGCCTTTTTTCCATTTCCTGATTGTGTAGAGATTGCAAAAAATGCAGGAATCACAGCTGTAATTCAGCCAGGTGGATCAATAAAAGATGAATTAAGCATCAACTATTGTAACGAAAATAAACTTGCAATGGTATTTACAGGAACACGTCATTTTAAACATTAATTTGTTTAACTTTGCTAGCTCTTAATTTTTAACTTTTAAACCCCTAAAAAACTTATGGGATTTTTTGATTTCATGACTGAGGATATCGCGATAGACCTTGGTACAGCTAACACTTTAATCATACATAATGATAAAGTTGTAATTGACAGCCCATCAATTGTTGCCAGAGACAGGATTTCTGGTAAAATCATTGCCGTTGGTAAAGAAGCCAACCTGATGCAGGGTAAGACACATGAAAACATTAAAACAATAAGACCTTTGAAAGACGGTGTAATTGCGGATTTTGATGCTTCAGAAAAAATGATCAGCATGTTCATAAAGAGCATACCAGCATTGAAAAAGAGGATGTTTACTCCTGCTCTAAGAATGGTAGTATGTATCCCTTCTGGAATTACAGAAGTAGAGATGAGAGCGGTTAAAGAGTCCTGCGAGCGTGTAAATGGTAAAGAAGTTTACTTAATTCACGAACCAATGGCTGCTGCTATAGGAATAGGAATTGATATCATGCAGCCTAAAGGAAACATGATTGTTGATATAGGTGGTGGAACAACTGAGATTGCTGTAATCGCATTAGGCGGAATCGTTTGTGACAAATCTGTTAAAATTGCAGGTGATGTTTTTACAAATGATATCGTTTATTATATGCGTACACAACACAATCTTTTTGTTGGAGAAAGTACTGCTGAAAAAATAAAGATTCAAATTGGAGCTGCTATAGAAGATTTAGAAACAGCACCAGAAGATATGTCTGTTCAAGGTAGAGATTTATTGACAGGGAAACCCAAACAAGTTGACGTTTCTTATAGAGAAATTGCAAAAGCATTAGACAAGTCTATTCAAAGAATTGAAGATGCCGTTATGGAAACCTTATCTCAAACTCCTCCAGAATTAGCTGCTGACATCTATAACACCGGAATTTATTTAGCTGGTGGAGGTTCTATGTTAAGAGGTCTTGACAAAAGAATTTCACAAAAAACAGATTTACCTGTTTATATTGCTGAAGATCCATTAAGAGCAGTTGTTAGAGGAACCGGAATGGCACTTAAAAATATCGGGAAATTTAAAAGTATCTTGATAAAGTAAGAATATTCAAAAGGTATTATTTCACTAAAATAGATTTTTATATTTGATTTTAGTGAAATAGCACCTTGAGAACTTCTTTAAATAATAAAACAAAGACAAGAAATGCAGCAAATATTTAATTTCATATTTAAAAACAGTAATCGTTTACTGTTTTTGCTGTTATTATGCATTTCATTAGCACTCACAATACAATCTCATTCGTACCATAAAAGCAGAGTAATTAGTTCTGCTAATTTTTTAAGCGGTGGTGTTTACGAGAAAATTAATAATGTAAGTGAATATTTGAATTTAAAAACGCAAAACGAGGCGCTGGCTTTAGAAAATGCACGACTAAAAAGTGTGATTTTTAAATCAAAAGACTCTACAGCGATTAAAAAATTTCAAAACTTAAAAACAGACTTACCTGATGATATCATGGTATCTAAAGTTATTCACAATTCTTTTAATGTTCACGAAAACTTCCTGACCTTAAATTCTGGAACTCTTGCAGGTGTTGAGCCTGATATGGGAGTAGTAAACAACTTAGGAATTGTAGGAATAGTCGATAAAACATCTCCTAATTACGCTACTGTAATTAGCATCTTGAATGTTAAATCACGTATAAACGCAAAAGTTAAAAAATCAAACCATTTTGGATCTTTAGTATGGAATGGAAAAAATACTGGATTCGTTCAATTAATAGACGTACCGAGGTTGGCTGCTATAAGAAAAGGAGATACTATCGTTACAGGAGGACAATCGGTTATATTTCCTGAAAACATAAATATTGGAACAATTTATAAAGTAGAAATAGACGAGCAAACTCATTATTATACTATAACTGTTAAACTATTCAATGACATGACTAATTTAGGCCATGTTTATATTATCAAAAGCAAAAACAGAGACGAACTTAATAATTTAGAAAAAACAACGAAAGATGAATAGCACTTTGTTAGTCAATATTTCTCGGTTTATTTTATTATTAGCCGTTCAGATAGTTATTTTTAACAATATGACATTTTTGGGTTTTATAATGCCCTTCCCTTACCTATTGTTTATTATACTATATCCAGTAAACGGAAACAAATCAGGATTATTAATTGCTAGTTTTTTTCTAGGATTAGTAATGGATTTCTTTTCTAATTCAGGAGGAATTCATGCCACAGCTTGTTTGTTACTAGCTTACATGAGACCCTCAATATTTAAATTTTCATTTGGCGTCAGTTATGAATACCAAACCATTAAATTAAATGATTCTTTAACACCCGAACGATTTTCATTTATATTAATCTCGGTTGTATTACATCATTTTACACTGTTCATATTAGAAGCTTTTCAAATTAGTTTCTTCTTAGACATATTAATACGTGCTTTATTAAGTACCGTTTTCACCACTATCAGTTGCATTATTATAATATACCTTATTAAGCCTAACAAAAGATGAGAAAATTTCTGCTGCCTTCATTAATAATCATTGCAGCATCTTTGCTACTAATCCGCATTTTTTATTTGCAAGTCATCAACGATACTTTCAAATTAAAATCAGAAAATAATGGTATTAAGAAAAAATTCGAATATCCTGAAAGAGGCTACATCTACGATAGAAATGGCAAATTATTAGTTGCAAACCAGGCGTCGTATGACATCATGGTTATTCCTAGAGAACTTAAAAAAATTGACACTTTAGAGTTCTGTGAACTATTAAAAATTACTAAAGAGGATTACATCAAGAAAATCGCTAAGGCGAAGGTGTATAGCCCAAGACTTCCATCAGTATTTTTATCGCAATTAAATAAAAGTGAATTCGCTGCTTTTCAAGAAAAAATAAGAAAATTTGAAGGCTTCTACTTTCAAAAAAGATCCCTACGAGATTATGAGGTAGATTATGGCGCTAATATTTTTGGCTTCATTACTCAAGTAAATGAAAAGTTAATTGCTAAAAAACCGTACTATAATAGCGGTGATTTAATTGGTAAACAAGGAGTTGAAGAAAATTACGAAGAAATTTTACGCGGGATAAAAGGAGTAAAATACATTCAAAAAGACAAATACAACAGAGAAATAGGTTCGTACAAAGACGGTAAATATGATACAATAGCCGTACAAGGAGAAGACATCACACTATCTATAGATGCTGAAATTCAAAAATATGGTGAACAGTTAATGATTAATAAAAGAGGAGGTATTGTAGCTATAGAACCTAGTACAGGTGAAATATTAGCTTTAGTAACAGCCCCTTCTTACGACCCTTCCATTTTAGTGGGAAGACAGCGCTCAAAAAACTACACTTTATTGTATCATGATTCAATTGCAAAACCTCTTTACGATCGAGGTCTATTAGCTGAATACCCTCCTGGATCGCCTTTTAAAATCCTTACTGGGTTAATTGGTCTGCAAGAGGGGGTTATAGATGAACAAACCACATTTATGTGTCACCACGGATTTAGCTATGCACGAGGCCGATTCATGAAGTGTCACGGTTTTGGCCCACACAGTTTAAATAACGGAATATATAATTCATGTAACACCTATTTTGCACAAGTATACATGCGCACTATAAATAAATATGCGAAACCAGCTTATGCAGTAGACGTATGGAGCAAGCACGTACGTAGTTTTGGATTAGGACAATTTATGGGTTATGATTTACCTACTGGAAAAAGAGGAAATATTCCGGATTCTAAAACCTACAAACGTATTTACCCAAATGGTGGCTGGAGAAGCACAACTATTATATCCAACTCTATAGGACAAGGAGAAGTTTTAATGACCCCTATTCAATTAGCAAACATGATGGCAACAGTTGCCAATGAAGGATATTATTACACTCCTCATATCATAAAAAATATTAAGGGCGGTAAAATAGAACCTAAGTTTACTGAAAAACATGTAACCACTATTGACCGAAAGTTTTTTAAACCCGTTATTCAAGGATTATTTGATGTTTACAATATGGGGACTGCAAGAAGTTTACGCGTAGAAGGGATTGACATTTGTGGTAAAACAGGAACTGCTGAAAATTATGCCAAAATAAATGGTAAACGTACAAAACTTGAAGATCACTCTATATTTGTAGCCTTTGCACCAAAAGACAATCCAAAAATTGCGATTGCGGTTATGGTAGAAAATGGTGGATATGGAGCGACAATCGCAGGACCTATTGCAAGTTTAATAATCGAAAAATACCTGCGAAAAAAGATATCAAGAGTTGACTTAGAAACAAGAGTCTTAAAAATAAGCTTAAGAGATCGTTATGCTAAATTAGGAGGTATGAAAGAAGCAAGCGCTATTGAAACTACACCTAAAAACAATTTCGAAAAAAAGCCTACAAACGTAGATACTGCTGCAATAAGCGACAGCACATCTAAAAACTAATATAGCTATTCATTTCAAATGAAAAATCAAAGCATTAAAAAAAACCTTGACTGGACGTGTATTATCATATACATATCATTAGTTGCGATGGGATGGATTAACATCTACTCTTCCTCGTTATCAGCGACTGATGATACCGCTCAAAAACAACTTATATTCATCTTATTAACAATTCCGTTAATTTTTATAATCTTAGCTGTTGATGGTAAATTTTATGAAAAATACGCTAGTATTATTTTCGGTGGCGCGCTACTACTGCTTGCCGGATTATTCCTTTTTGGGAAAACTATTGCCGGACAACGCTGTTGGTATGCAATAGGAAGTTTTACATTACAGCCATCAGAGTTTGCTAAAGCAGCTACAGCATTGGCTTTAGCCAAATTCCTCAGTGATTCGCAAATAAACTTAAAAGAAACCAATAGGCAAATTCAAGCATTAGCTATTGTGTTCTTACCAGTAATGCTTATTTTACCACAGCCAGACCCTGGAAGTGCTCTTATCTATAGTATTTTTATAATTGTACTTTACCGCGAAGGGCTACCTTCTTGGTATGTGTGGACTGGTTTTATAGCTATTTTATTGTTTGTTTTAACGCTTGTTATCCAACCTATATATATTATTCTAGCCTCTTTATTAATTATTTTAATAATTTACTACAGATCTAGATTAGGAGATCGCAATCCTATTGCAAGCTTAGTGATCTTCGGATTAATAAGTGGATTTGTTTTATCAGTAAACTATGTATTTAATAATGTATTTAAACAACACCATCGTGACCGTTTTAATATATTATTAGGTAAAACAGTCGATTTAAAAGGAATTGGATACAACACTAATCAATCTGAAATTGCTATTGGATCTGGGGGTTGGATAGGAAAAGGTTTTCTAGAAGGCACACAAACTAAAGGTGGTTTTGTCCCAGAACAACATACTGATTATATTTTTACAACAGTAGGTGAAGAATGGGGTTTCTTAGGTTCGGTAACGGTAATCATATTATTTGTAACTTTATTTCTTCGCGTTATTTATTTGGCCGAAAGGCAAAAAACAAAATTTAGCAGAGTATATGGTTATTGTGTAGCAGGAATATTATTCATTCACTTCTTTGTGAATATTGCTATGGTTATTGGTATATTTCCAACAATTGGAGTACCATTACCTTTCTTTTCTTATGGAGGTTCAGGTCTCTGGGGATTTACAATTTTGCTGTTTATATTCCTAAAAATGGATGCTAACAAAGTAAATGAGTGGTAGTATTAAATCTTTTTTTTAATTAAAAACCCATGCTTTAATACTGCTATTTTTCTCTAAATTATTTTCAACAGCATCCTCTAGTTTAGGAAAGAAATCAATACCAGTCATTTTTTCGATACTATCCACAGATACTACAAAATCATACAAAGGTTTATTGCTTTTTACATTAGGAATCAAGAAAGCAATCATTTTATATTTTCCATTTGATTCATCAAGAATAATTTTATAGAAAAAATCAGGAACCACTACCTTTTCCGTACCTATGGTTTTAGAGGTGTTTTTTAACACTCCTCCTGTAACAACATAAACCCCATCATATCTTTGTGCCCAATAGCGTACTTTTTGCTCCAAACGATTCCATATTCCGCCATTAAAATCATGATTTTGTGGAGAAATATTAGAAGTATAAAACGTATCATCATAAGCCGATTTACTAAATTCCATATCTCCTGCTGGACAAAGATGCCCCTTATCATACCCAGACCTTTTATAATTCCTCCAGTCAGCTGATTGTGATTTTACTTTAGGATCTTCAATAAAATAAGGTCTTTTAAAATCATTATTAATGATGTAATTTTTTTTTAGTTCGTAAGCCAACCATTCTGCCTGCTCAGCATCTTCATTATAAGACAACGTGTAATAATCGTGTTTTATAATTTGATTATTCGTAGCAGTAGGCAAATAATCAAAAACAATATCCCCTACCGTTTGCCCTGCTTTAACTCTAGTATCATTTCTTACATCAAGACTATCCAATAATGTGACGTTATCTTGATATGCAGTTCCTTTTTTACAAGAAACTAAAGCAACTAAACATACTATTGAACTTAAAAACAGTTGGTTAATTCTCATATTTATTTTTAATTATAACATTTATTATTGTTTTACATCTAGTGCATCGCGTAATGCATTACCCATCATCATAAAAGCTAAAGTAAGCGACATAATTGCTAAGCCAGGCACCATTGCTAAATAGGGTTTCCCCAAAATAATATAACTGTAATGATCTTTGATGATACTCCCCCAACTAGGTATTGGCGGCTGTGCTCCTAATCCTAAAAAGCTTAATCCACTTTCCACAAGAATAGCACTAGCAAAGTTTGCTGCCGAAATCACAATAACGGGAGCCATAATATTAGGCAGAATATGATTGAATATAATTCTGAAATTACCAAAACCCAATGCTTTTGCCGCAGTTACATATTGCATTTCTTTCACGCTAATTACTTGTCCTCGAACCACACGCGCAACCTCTACCCACATGGTCAAACCTACGGCAACAAATACCTGCCAAAATCCTTTACCTAGAGCAAGTGTAATTGCAATTACTAATAATAACGTAGGAATAGACCATATAATATTTACTACCCACATAATAAGCGCATCCGTTTTCCCTCCAAAATAGCCACCAATAGCACCAAAAAAGATACCTACAACTAAGGAGATAACTACAGCAACAACACCAATAGAAATCGAAACCCTTGAACCTATTAACATTCTGCTCAAAAGGTCTCTACCATATTTATCAGTACCCAAATAAAAAGTTCTACTTGATATAAATTTACCTGCTGCCGCTTCAATTGACGTCTCTCCAACAAAAGTTTTCAAAGAAACTTCTTTTACCATTTGAAGAGATGGCTCGTCAGAATAGGCTACGTATTCAATTACATTATTCTTGATTTTATAACTCGATATGGGAATTTCAGTCAAACTATTGGCACCGCCAAAAAAATAATCAGAAAAACTACTTTCAATTTTATCCCCCAAAGGAATTGCCATGATTTTCACATTAAAACCTGGTGGCTTTGAGTGAATTGATAAATGCATTTGGTTTGCATTAGCTGATTTATCTGGCGCTAGAACATAAGCAAATACAGATACAAAGACTAAAACAAGTATAAATGCAAAACTAAAAACGCCCCAAAAATTCTTTTTGAATTTTTGGAGCGCAATAGCTGTTAAAGATTGTGTATTATTATTCATTTATAAACTACTACTATGATTTTACTAATTTATCGTTTTTTAGTTTATCGTTTTTCATTTTTGTCATGCTTCGCTTTTGATCAACACTTGTTTGTAAATCATCAAGAACATTTAAAGCCTCTTCGATATAAATATCTTTAGCTAAACTTTCATGCCATCTTTCTCGCTTTTCTTTCAAACTAGGATCTTGATTCATTTCAGTAACTTCATAAGGTAAAGATGTAAATTCCAAACCATTTTTATACTGAGAAAGCGGACGGTATTTTTTAGCTTTATCTTCAATTTCACGTTGAGCAACTTTAAACTTTTCCATGTTTAAACTGTACGTATTATCATTACTACGACTATCAATCCATTTTGCGTTTTCTTCCATCAATTGAAACTGTGGATTACTTGCAATACGTTGTTTACTATTGTTAATAGCTAAATTAAATCGCTGTGTTTTATTCCAAATAGTATATTGTGCTGGATCAATTTTATCCCATGGCATGGCATTATCAACATCACGTTCTCCCATTTTTAAATAAGCATAACGGTCTGGCATAACCACATCACTACTTACTCCTTCAAGTTGAGTAGACCCACCATTAATTCTATAAAATTTTTGAGTTGTTGTTTTCAAAGCCCCTAAATCACCTACAGTACTACTTCTAACAAACTGATTCAAATCAATTACATTTTGTACTGTTCCTTTACCATATGTTTGTTTACTACCAATTATAATTCCTCTTTTGTAGTCTTGTATAGCTGCAGCCAAAATTTCTGAAGCCGAAGCAGAGAAACTATTAACTACAATAACTAAAGGTTTGTCCCATTCAATTTTTGGGTCTTTATCATATAACACTTCTTTTTTTCTACCAGAAGATTTAATTTGAACAATAGGCCCTTGCTCGATAAACAATCCCGCAATATCAACAACTGTAGATAAAGATCCACCACCATCATCACGAACATCAAGAACTATTCCGTCAACATCAGCTTCTTTGAATCGCTCTACTTCTAACGCAATATCTTTTCCAGCATCTCTACCGTCTTTATTTTCGAAATCAATATAGAATTTTGGTAAATAAATAACCCCATATTTCAATCCATTTTTCATTACTACACTTGACTTAGCATAAGTCTCTTCAATTTCAACGATATCTCTAATTATTGAAATTACTTTTATAGTTCCATCAACTTTTTTAACGGTAAGCTTCACTTCAGAACCTTTTGGTCCTTTTATTTTCTTTACTACATCATCAAGACGCATTCCTACAATATCAACAGGTTTTGCATCGCCTTGAGCAACTTTCATTACAATATCACCAGCTTCAAGATCTTTACCTCTCCATGCAGGACCACCAGAGATAAGATCAGAAATCTCGGTATAATCATTTTTCTTTTGTAAACGCGCACCAATTCCTTCAAGTTTACCACTGATACTTACGTCAAAACGTTCTTTTTCTTCAGGAGCAAAATAATTTGTATGTGGATCAAAACGGGCAGTAATCGAATTGATATACACTGAAAACCAATCTTCTCTATTCAAATCATTCATAAACCCAAAATACTCATCTAATGATTTTTGAGCATTTTCGCGCGTTTCTTTTTCTAGTTCAGCGTACGATTTAGATTTATCAGTATTAGTTATTTTTGTGTCTTTATTTTCCGGGTCAGCTTCTTTTTTAGCATTTTCTTCTTGCGTTTTTAAACGATCAGTTAATGAAGACAAAGTCGACAATTTGATCTGCTTGCGCCATCTTTCCTTTAATTCATTAGAATTTTTAGCATAAGGCGCTTTTTCATAATCCGTATCAAAAGACTCATCAACTTTATAATTAAAAGGTGATTTTAAAATACCACAATAAATATTTTTACTCTCTTGCATTCTTTTCATCAAGCGTGTATAAGTAAGATTAAAGAACGTTAAATCTTTATTCACTAACTCATCATCTAATTGTGTTTCGTATTTAGAAAACTCATCTATATCAGACTGTAAGAAAAAACGTTTAGAAGGATCTAAAGCTTGTACATAATCTTTATAAATACCCCTAGAAAAGTTGTCATCTATCGCAGCAGGATTATAGTGTCCTTTTTCTACAACAAACATTAATAATTCTAAAAGTAACTTGTCTTTATCCGGGTCTGGTTCGTCTCCTGATTTAATTTTAAAAGCAAACAATGTCGCTGAAAGCGCAACAACTGCTAGGAGTATTTTATAATGTCTTTTCATAAAGATAATAATTGTATTCATTCATTTTTTAAACTAAGTTACGGTAAAAACTATGCCAGCAACCGTGAACTGCCTATAAATTTTTGTTAAAGATATAAAAATGTTTTTTTGTTTTAGCTTTAACGGTCGAAGTTAATAAAATTTGTTTCCTTTGTTTATGATTACTTGATTTAGAAACACATTTTGTAATCGAGATAAAAAATACAATTAAAATTCAAATTAAAAAAATATGTCAAAGACTAAACCATTAATTTTAGTGACTAATGATGACGGAATAACAGCTCCCGGGATGCGTGCATTGATTGCAGTAATGTCTGAAATAGGAGAAGTTGTAGTAGTTGCACCAGACAAACCACAAAGTGCAATGGGACATGCCATTACTATAAATAGCACATTGTATTTAAATAAAATATCTAAAGAAGGTGCTGACATAACGGAATATAGTTGCTCCGGAACACCGGTTGATTGTGTAAAATTAGCAGTCAACGAAATTTTAAAAAGAAAACCAGACTTATGTGTTTCAGGAGTTAATCATGGATCTAATTCTTCTATAAATGTGATTTATTCCGGAACAATGAGTGCTGCAGTTGAAGCAGGTATTGAAGGAATTCCAGCTATTGGTTTTTCCCTTTTAGATTACGACTGGAATGCCGACTTTGAAACCATAAAACCTTTTATAAAAAAAATAACTCAGGAAGCATTACATAACGGACTACCTAAGGATGTAGTGTTGAATGTGAATTTTCCAAAATTAAAAAAGGAGCAAATAAAAGGAATCAAAGTTTGCCGTCAAGCGAAAGCAATATGGGCTGAAAAATTTGATAAAAGAGTAACACCTCAAGGAAAAGACTATTACTGGCTAGCGGGTGAATTTATAAATTTAGACAAAGGCGAAGATACCGATGAGTGGGCGCTTGCAAATGGATATATTTCAGTTGTACCAGTACAATTTGACTTAACTGCGCATCACACAGTACAACAACTTAACAACTGGAAATGGAATGAATAAGTTAGCTGTTTTTTATGGTTTATTATTGGGTTTTGCTGGCACTTTGTTAGGTAGTTATATCTTTGTAACCTTATTTACTGAATATACTTTTTATACAGGTGTTCAAATAATAAAAATGCAAGGTTCATTAGGCAAACTTATTACTTTAGGATCAATTCCAAATCTTATAATTTTTGCCATTTTATTAAAAATGAATAAAGATATTATAGCACGTGGAATTATTTTATCTTTATTAATAATGACTTTAATTACGGTATTAATTTAAACACATCGTAATTAAATTACCGAGTGAGTTTTGGATTTTGGATGTTGCAGTTTTACACTAATTGTTTTTAAATGAAATATTATATTATAGCCGGAGAGGCATCAGGAGATTTACACGGATCTAATTTGATTAAGGAAATTCTCAAAGAAGATAATAACGCTCGAATTAGATGTTGGGGTGGTGATTTAATGCAACAAGCTGGAGCTGAATTAGTCTCTCATTACAAAGAGCGCGCTTTTATGGGTTTTGCGGAAATCATAAAAAACCTATCTTCTATTCTGAAATTTATTGACTTTTGCAAAGAAGACATTGAAGCTTTTAATCCCGATGCTTTAATTTTTATTGATAATTCAGGCTTTAATCTCCGAATTGCAAAATGGGCAAAACCAAAAGGCTATAAAACATTTTATTACATTAGTCCACAAGTATGGGCTTCAAGACCTGGAAGAGTAGAAACAATTAAGAATACAATTGATCACATGTATGTGGTATTACCTTTTGTAAAGCCCTTTTATGAAAAATACGATTACGAAGTAGACTACGTAGGACACCCATTAATTGATGCTATTCAAAATCAAAAAAACATAGATGAACCTACTTTTAGAAAAGAAAACAACCTAGACCACAAACCCATAATTGCCTTACTTCCCGGCAGCCGTAAACAAGAAATCACAAAAATGTTAACAGGAATGTTAAGTATTGTTGATGATTTTCCTGATTATCAATTTGTCATTGCTGGTGCACCAAGTCAAGATTATGCCTTTTATAAAAAATTCATTATTAATAAAAACATTAAATTCATAACAAATAAAACATATGATTTACTGAAAATTTCCACTGCAGCATTAGTAACATCAGGAACAGCAACTCTTGAAACTGCGCTATTTAAAGTTCCTGAAGTAGTTTGTTATAAAGGTAGCTGGCTATCATACCAAATTGCAAAACGTATTATTACCTTAAAATACATCTCGCTTGTAAATCTTGTTATGGATGAAGAAGTAGTAACCGAATTAATACAAGACGACTTTAACTATAAAAACATTAAAAAAGAGCTTACTAAAATTTTAGAACCTAATTATCGAAAAACACTTCTTACTAAATATGATGTACTCGAAGAAAAGTTAGGCGGAGTTGGCGCAAGCAAAAAAACTGCTGAGTTAATCGTAGCAGAATTAAAAAAATAAATTATTTTGAAAAACCTTTTATATCTACTTGCTTTCACAATAGTTTTTAGCTCTTGTAAATCGAGCTCAATTGTCACTAGTAAATCTTCAAAAAAAAGCACAAAATCAAGCAATCAACTAGCCGAAAATATTATTGAATCGGCTACTGATAATTTAGGAATAAGATATAAAACAGCAGGCACAACAAGAGCAGGGTACGATTGTTCTGGATTGGTTTTTACAGTTTATAGTGAATATAATGTAAAACTTCCTAGAACTTCAATTCAGCAGTCTCAAACGGGAATAAACTTAGGAAAAGATATATCAAAAGCCGAAAAGGGAGACTTAATTTTCTTTAAAACAAATAACCGTTCCCAAATAAATCATGTAGGAATTGTAACTGAAGTGTATGATGATGAACTCCAATTTATCCATACCTCTACTTCAAAAGGAGTAATTCTTTCTTCAACAAAAGAAGCATATTATCAAAAAACATTTGCACAAATAAATCGCGTACTTTTTTAAAAATCTGACTATCTAATTATAATTCTGTACTTTAGAAGAATGAAAGTACTAGAATTTCCATTAACCCAAATTACAATAGCTTTTATACTTGGTATAATTGCTGCAAATTTAACTGCTTTAAATAGTACTTTACTATTTGGCTTACTTTCATTATCATCACTAATTTTAGTAGTTTTTTATTTTATTAAAAAACGCATTATTGCACTTAATCTTTACTTTGTCTTTTCCGTTTATATCGTTTCTTTTTTTATTGGAATCACCACACAAATTACACATACTGATACTTTACAAGAAAGTCATTACACCAATAATCCATTAGCTTTTACCGCAAATCAAGAAATAGAACTCGTTCTTCACGAAAAGCTAAAAATGTCAACATATTCAGAACGCTATATCGCTTTTATAACAAAAATAAATGGCAATAAAACCACTGGAAAAGTCATTATAAACTTCCCAAAGCAAAAACAAACTGCCCATTTACTAACCGGAAGCTATATTAAACTAAAAACAAAATTGCTCCCTCACAAAACAGTTTTAAATCCTAATCAATTTGATTATGGTAAATATTTAGAGCGAAAACAAATTAATGCGCAACTGTACACTAACGATAATACTGTTGTTATAGGCAAAAAATTAAAAGAAGACATTTGGTTTTATATTTCCAATTTAAGAAACACTATTATAAGTAATTTAGAAAATAAAGGATTCCACAAAACCGAACTAAGTGTCGCAACTGCTTTGATAATGGGACAAAAACAAGACATTTCTCCTGATATTTTACAAGATTATCAATATGCAGGAGCAATACATATTTTATCGGTTTCTGGATTGCATGTTGGTTTTTTATTGTTGTTTATGAAATTTATTTTAAAACCCATTCCTAACACTAAAAAAGCTTCATTTATAAAATTAGTCATCACCATTGCCGTCTTACTATTCTTTGCGTTATTAGCAGGATTATCTCCTTCAGTGGTGCGCTCAGTAACTATGTTTTCTTTTTTAGCAATAGGATATTATTTGAAACGAAAAAACTCCATCTACTATACCCTAATAATTTCAATGTTGCTTATCCTACTTTTTCAGCCGTCATTTCTATTTGACGTAGGCTTTCAACTGAGTTACCTCGCGTTATTTTTTATTCTTTGGTTACAACCAATACTCTTTAAACTATGGAAACCAAAGAACAAATTACTTAAATACGCATGGAATTTACTCACCGTTGCCTTTGCAGCACAACTAGGAACGTTACCTCTTAGCATTTATTACTTCCATCAATTTCCTGGATTATTTTTTATAACCAACCTAGTTGTCATTCCGCTATTGAGTATTATTATGGTTTTGGGAATTATAGTAATGTCATTAGCCGCTTTTGGATACACTCCTATAATTTTAATAAAACCATTTGAATGGAGTATCTTTTATTTGAATAAAATCATCAATACAATTGCATCTGCAGAACAATTTATAATTAAAGACATTCCGCTAAATGCAGCTTTATTGATCAGCTTATATTTAGCTATAATCACTCTTACACTTTGGTTACAAAAACCAAAACTCAAACAACTTGCATTTACTTTAATAGCTATTATGATACTACAGCTAACTTATTTTCAAACACAATGGAACATAGGTAACCAAAAAGAATGGATTGTTTACAACTCTAGCAGGAACACCATTATCACAAAAAGAATGGGTAAAGACATTGCAATTTATGGTAATGACAGCATTTTAAAAGCTAAAAAAGATATTTTGAAAACTTATGAAATAGCCAATTTTAGTACGATAATAAGCAAAGAAAAAACACCAAATATATTCTACTTTAAAAATAAAAAAATATTATTAATAGATGCTTCAGGAGTATATATAGAGAAAAGCAAACCAGATATAGTTGTTTTGACACAATCGCCTAAAATAAATTTAGAGCGCTTAATTAATAAACTAAAGCCTAGTATAATAGTAGCAGACGCATCAAATTATAAAACAGTTCAAGAACTATGGAAAAAGACTTGTGAGAAACAAAAAACCCCTTTTCACGCTACTGCAGAAAAGGGATTTTATATACTAAAATAGCGATTAATAATCAGATGGACCACTTAAAACTTGTTTAGCATTAGCAATCCAAGCTTTAACTCCACCAGGTCTATAACCTGTTTTACCAATTAACTGGTAATTAATTCTCTCTTTACGAATGTCAGCTTTCGAAAAACATATAGTTGGTACTTCCTGCACACCAAAAGCTTTTTTTAGAGATAAATTACGTTCTAAAAATTCATTATTAGGACTATCAGTAAGGTCTAATTTCACTAAAATAACATTATCTCTTGACCAAAGTGCAAAATCTAATGTGTTAAAAATTTGTGCTTCTAAAACGCCTTTACTTGAGTAATCATCAGTAAACAAAAGCAACATTGGCTTCCGCTCTGTATTACTTATTGGAATTGCACTAACAACATCAGTATTCCAATTAATAACTTGAGAATTCATACTAAAGCAAAATAACAATAAAAGCGAAAAGAGTAATTTCTTGATCATATGGTTTGTTTTGGGGATATTTAGTAAAACTAACAAATAAACCAATAATTCCCAACAAAAGAAGAGATTACTTTAATATAATTAACTAAAAAAGGAAAAACTACGATTTATTTCCATTTACAATCTTATCAGCTACTGCTAACCAAGCTGTTGGACCGCCAGCAACATACCCTGTACTACCCAAACCTTCAAAATTCACTTTATCGTTTTTAGTTATTCCCTTAGCAAAATGAATTGTTGGAAAACCTTGAATACCGAAAGCTTGCTGTAATTCAATGTTTTGCGCTTTAATTTCATTAGTTTGAGGAGTTCTTCTTGGATAATCTAATTCTACCAAAACAACATTTTCACTCGCCCACTTTTTAAATTCTGGAGTTAACAAAACCTCTTTTTGCAAACGAATACACCATCCGCACCAGTCACTACCAGTAAAGAACAATAATAAAGGTCGCTTTTGTTTTTCACTAACAGCAATTGCTTCTTTTACATTAGTATGCCAAACTAGTTCTTGAGATTGCGCAAACTGCACCCCAAAAATCAATAAAAATAGTATTACAATTTTTTTCATTTTATTATATTTTAAATAATCTTTTTCAAGGAAAATACTTTTTACTTTACACCGTGCATTAATTTTTTCATCAATGGAGACAATAACACCATCAATAAACCAGCTCCAACAGGTACAATTGTAAAAATCAAAAAGAAAGTAGACAAACTATACTGATGTGTAATTGTTTCAATCATTCCTCCCATTGATCCTGCAATTTTGTTTCCCATACCAATGAAAAGGTAATAAACTCCAAACATGATGCCAATCCATTTAGCAGGAACCAATTTACTTACATAAGACAATCCTACCGGAGAAATACACAATTCACCTAGTGTATGGAATAAATAAGCAGCAATCAACCAGAACATACTTACTCGAACTACTGATACCGCACTAGTATCAATACCCATACTTCCATATGCTAAAAATCCAAAACCTAAACCTAATAAAGTAAGTCCTAATCCAAATTTCATAGGACCAGAAAGATTGTATCTACTCTCCCACCATTTAGAAAATACTGGTGCAAAAACAACTATAAATAACGAATTTAATATTCCGAACCATGTTGCTGGCACCTCAGTACCTGTAGCAGAGAATTCTCTACCTACTTTCCAAAGAACAATTGCCCAGATTATCACAAAACTGATAGACAAGATTATATTTCCTTTAGAATATCTTTTAAACGTTTTAGAAAATAATTTAATCAATACATAAGTAATAATCAATAAAGGAACTATTGTTAATAAAGTATCGGCTATTTTAAATAATGAAGCACTACTACCAAACAATTCTCTTTGCGTAAATTTCTCAGCAAAAATAGTCATTGAACCTCCAGCTTGCTCAAATGCAGCCCAGAAGAAAACGGTAAATACTGAAAAAATCAAAACCGCAATAATACGATCGCGAACAATATTAGCAGGTACTTTAACTTGTGCTGCTTTGTCTAAAGATTCTTGCTTAGAAGCTGCTGTTGGTTTTAAACCAATATTTCCAAAAATGTCCTGTGTAAAATAAAATTGTAACATCCCGAAGAACATAAATATTCCGGCTAGACCAAATCCCCAGCTCCAAGATATTTTTTCTCCAATGTAACCACAAAGCATAATTCCTAAAAATGCCCCAGCATTTACTCCCATGTAATATAAAGAGTAAGCACCATCTTTTTTCTCAGGATGACTTTCATAAGCATTAGATATTATCGAAGTCATATTAGGCTTAAACAAACCGTTCCCTACAATCAAACAACCAATACCAATATACAACATAAGTGGCGTTTCAAATGCCATTGAAGCGTGACCCAAAGTCATTGCTAAAGCACCTAAAATTACTGCCCAACGATAACCTAAATATTTATCTGCTAAAAAACCACCTATTACAGGAGTAAAATAAACCGACATGGTATACGTACCGTACAATCCTAAAGCATCCTCTACACTCCAGGCCCAACCACCTTTGGCAATTGAAGAAGTTAAAAACAATACTAATAAAGCACGCATTCCGTAATAAGAAAAACGCTCCCACATTTCTGTAAAAAACAAAACGAATAATCCTGCGGGATGACCTAAAACAGAATCTTTAAAAAATTGATCCGAAGAAGTATCTTGACTCATATAAATATATTTAATTGTAATCTAATAATTATTATTTTTCGTTATCCTCAGCACCGTGAGTTAAACGATTAAGTGGTTTTAGCAACATTAAGAACAAGGCACCTATGACAATAGTAAAAACTAAAATACCCATAAAAACAGCATACTCACCTAAAGCACTCGCTGATTCTCCAATAATTCCCGCTACTTTATTCCCTAAACCTGTTGCAGCAAAATAAACTCCCATCATTAACGATGCGTATTTAACTGGCGATAATTTAGTAATAAAGGATAAGGCAACTGGTGAAATACATAGCTCCCCAATAGTATGGAATAAATATGCCATTACCAACCATAACATACTTGATGAACCTACTTTTTCGAATTCCATTGTAGCAAATACCATGAATAAAAAACCAAAACCCATGATAATGATACCAATCGCCATTTTAAAAATTGAAGAAGCTTCTTTTCCTTTTAATTTTCTTTTGGCCCAAAAAGAAGCCACAATAGCAGCAAAAATAATGATAAAACCTGCATTCAAACTTTGAAACATTACCGTAGGAACTTGCATTCCTAATAGCATTCTGTCTGTTTTAGAATCAGCATATAAGTTCATTAACCCTCCAGCTTGCTCATAAGCTCCCCAGAAAATAATTACCATTATAAACGATAATAGTAAGACTAAGAAACGGTCTTTATCTTGTTGCGAATCTAATTCTTTGTAAATCATCATCATTAAAGCAGCAATTACTGTCAAAAAGATAAATAATAATCCAAATCCCCATCCTAGACTATACCACCCAAAAAGAGATACAATTGCCAAAGCAATAGTAACCGTTAATTGTTTTTTGGAAGTCAATAAATTCTGAAAAAGCACTCCATAAGAACTTTCGTCAACTTCTTTTTTGTCTTGAACTTCTAAATTACCAACATGTGTCAAGTATTTTTGCCCCCATACATAAACAACAAGTCCTAAAACCATTGCAATTCCGGCTAAACCGAAACCAGCATGCCATCCGTATTGTGCTACAACAAAACCAATAACCATAGTTGCTAGAAGAGATCCTGTATTAATTCCGATATAGAAAATACTGAATCCTTTATCTCTACGAATATCACCTTGTGCATATAACCCTCCTACCATGGTAGAAATATTAGGTTTTAATAAACCAACACCTAAAATCACTAATCCTAAACCAGTATAAAACGCCCATGTATCTGTAAAAACTAATACACCGTGACCAACACAAAGTATAACTGCTCCTAAAAGAACAGCCTTCTTTTGCCCTAATAACTTATCAGCTATCATTCCTCCCGGAATAGACATAACATAAACTAACATTGTGTACCAACCATATAAAGCAAGTGCTTCTTGGCTAGTCCAACCCAAACCTGGTCCTCTTGCGTCACCCATTGTTTCAGTTGTCATATAAAGCACTAGTAAAGCTCTCATTCCGTAATAAGAAAAACGTTCCCACATTTCTGTAAAAAACAAGATATACAATCCGATCGGGTGACCGAACAATGTTGATTTTAAATGAGCATCTGCAGTAGTGTTTGACATATTTTGTTTTTTGGTTTGTATTCTATTTAACTTCTTGCATTAATTTTTTCACCAGAGGAGAAATTGCAATTAAAATAACACCTGCAATTAATGCATAAATTGCTAAGTCTTTATATCCATCGGCATAAACCGATAATTTTTCTAAATTCGTTGCGTGTTCTGAAGCTTCGGCAATATTTGCACCTAATAAACCTGCAAAGTATTGACCATACGCACTTGCTAGAAACCACATCCCCATCATTACTGCTTGGGTTTTATGTGGAGAAAGCTTTGTCATTACTGACATTCCTATTGGCGATAAGCATAATTCTCCAAAAGTAATTATAAACCAACCAAAAGTAAACAAATCTAAAGAAGTTTTCCCATTTGCGTCAGCAAAGAATTTTGTGTAATAAAAAACATAAAATCCTCCAGCCAAAAATAGGAAACCTAATCCAAACTTAACCACCGTATTGGGTTCAATTTTTCTTTTGTGCATCCATAGCCATACCAAACCTACTAAAGCAGCAAAAATAATTACAAAAAATGAATTCGCTGAATTGTTAACTCCGTTAGCGTCTAAAGGTATCCCAAGTACCGTATTATCTAAATTATGTGCTGCAAATAAACTTAAAGAACCACCACTTTGTTCGAAAAAAGCCCAAAAGAATATTGAAAAAATAATAAATACTAAAGCTGCAAATAATTTTTTATTTTCTGAAATAGATAAATTTCTCATTTCGTAAAACAAATACAATAAGGAAGCAGGTCCAATGATAAACATGAATATATCCGTATATTCTGTATTAGAAACCATGGTCATAATAATAGGAATTATTACTAATGATCCTATATAGGTAACTATTTCAAGTGTTTTTCTTTTCGATTTTTCTAAATCGGCTAAAGGAGAAAGTCCTATATCTCCCAAATTTTTTTGGGTTTGTGTAAAAGTCAATAAACTAATTAACATTACAAAAGCCGCAAAGCCAAAGGCTACATTCCATCGTAAATGTGGCGGAACTATTGAGGTTAACATTGATCCATTTGCAACAGCGATACATAGATATCCACCTATTAAAGCGCCTAAATTCACTCCTGCATAAAACAATGAAAAACCAGCATCACGCCTGTGATCATCATCTTTATATAATTTCCCTACCATTGTAGAGATATTTGGCTTAAAAAAACCAGTTCCAATAATGGTGAAACTTATTCCAAAAAAGAAAAACTGCTTCGGATCATACGCCAGAATCATACTTCCAACAATCATTAACAATCCTCCCCAAAAAAGGGATTTTCGATAACCTAAAATTTTATCGGCAAACAAACCTCCAATAAAGGTAAACGCATAAACAAAAGCTTGTGTGGCACCGTATTGCAAATTAGCAACCCGATCATTCATAGCAAGCTCACTTACCATAAATATAACCAACATTCCGCGCATTCCGTAGAAACAAAAACGTTCCCACATTTCGCTAAAAAACAAATACCACAATTGTTTTGGATACTTGCCTTTGAAGTTTTGAATTTCTTCTAAAGATAAATTTGTTGCGCTCATTACCCGATTACAAGTTAGCTTTGATAAAATTAGTCATTTTGTTATATAACTGAATTCTAGTCATACCACCATATATTCCGTGATTTTTATCTGGATAAATTTGAGAATCAAATTGTTTGTTAGCTTGAATTAAAGCTTCCATCATTTGCATCGAGTTTTGCACATGTACATTATCATCTCCGCTACCGTGAATCAATAAAAACTTCCCTTTTAAGCCATCTACATAATTTATAGGCGAATTATCATCGTATCCACTTGCATTTTCTTGTGGTGTATGCATGTATCTTTCAGTGTACACACTATCATAAAATCTCCAGTTTGTTACTGGTGCAACAGCAATAGCCATTTTAAAAGTATCATTCCCTTTAAAAAGACAATTAGAAGCCATAAAACCACCAAACGACCATCCAAAAATTCCAATTCTTGCTTTATCAACATAAGGATAATCACCAATTACTTTAGCAGCATCAATTTGATCTTCTACCTCATATTTTCCTAATTCTAATTGCGTTACTTTTTTGAAGTCGGCTCCTTTGAAACCTGTTCCCCTACCATCAACACAAGCAATAATATAACCTTGTTGCGCTAGCATCATGAACCAATACTCATTTGAACTTCCCCAAGCATTAACTACTTGTTGCGATCCTGGCCCTGAATATTGATACATGAATACTGGATATTTCTTTGCAGCATCAAAATCTTTTGGCTTGATCATCCAAGCGTTTAACTCATTTCCTTTAGCCGTTTTTAAAACAAAAAACTCTTTTTCAGGTAAATCATATGCTTTTAAACCATTGGATAAAGCCGCATTATCTTCAATAACTTGTAATTCTTTTCCAGCTTTAGCTTCGTTTAAAGTAAACACGGTAGGTTGAGCAGCACTTGAAAAAGTGTTTATAAAGTATTTAAAATTTGGACTGAAGGTTGCATCATTTGTTCCAACTTTATTAGCTAAAACTTGTTTGCTCTTTCCGTTTAAACCAATACTATAAACAGCTCTATTAATAGAACCATTCTCTGTAGATTGGTAGAAAATAGTACTTGATTTTTCGTCAAAACCATAATACGAAGTCACTTCCCAGTTTCCTTTAGTAACTTGATTTTTTAATTTCCCGTTTTTATCATAGACATAAATATGGTTGAAACCGTCTTTTTCACTAGTCCATATAAAACTATTGTCTTTCAAGAAGGTCAAATTATCAGTAATATCAACATAGGCTTTGTCTTTTTCGTTCAAAGCAACTTTTACAGCCGCTGTAGTTCCGTCAATAAAAAGCAAGTCCAAATTATCTTGGTGACGATTTAAAACCTGAGCTGATAATACATTGGCATCATTTGTCCATTGCATGCGTGCGATATAGAAATCTTCGTAATTCCCTAAGTTGACTGCCTTAGTAGTATTTGCGGAAGCGTCATAAATATGTAACGACACTAGCGAGTTCTTCTCACCTGCTTTTGGGTATTTAAAAGTTTCAACTGTAGGATACAAAGCAGTACCAAACATTGACATAGAAAATTCAGGAACTTCACTTTCGTCAAAACGAATATAAGCTAATTTCTTACTGTCTTTACTCCAGTCAAATGCTTTTACAAATGCAAATTCTTCTTCGTAAACCCAGTCCGTAATTCCGTTTATGACAGCGTTTTTCTTTCCGTCAGTAGTGATTTGCGTTGTTTTTTTAGTTGCCAATTCATACACAAAAAGATTATTGTCTTTTGCGTAAGCGATCATCTTACCATCTGGAGAAAACGTAGGCTCTTGAATTTGAAAGTCAAACAACTTTGTTAATTCTTTATTTGTAGTATTAAATAAATAATAATCTGCTGTAAAAGAGTGGCGAAAGATTTGATTTGAGTTACAAGCTAACAAAATCATTTTTTCGGTAGCGTCAAATGTGTAACTATCAATCGCTGGTAAAGTAGCGTAATCTTTAGTATTAATTAAAGTAGCGGTCTTTTTTAGAGTAGCAAAATCGTATAAATCGATTTGCATTGTTCTCGTTGATCGATCATAATTTAAGACCGTGTATTGATTTGAATTTTTCAAAGATTGTAATTCATCCATTCCTTGCGTGCGAAATGCACCTGTGTAAATTTCTTCAACCGAAATTTTTTGCTGTCCGAAAACAGTAAAACACAAAAATAAAAATAAGACCGAGAATTGTTTAGATTTCATACTATTGATTTATATGTAAAAAAGAGTTCAATTTTAGTGAAAATTTTACAATTAATTTACATTTTGGGTGTTAAATATTCAAAACAATATTTCATAGGCAGTTGTAAACCTACTAATTTAATCGCTTTCAAAAGCACTAAATCAGTATATTTGCGGTAAATTACATTATAATCAATTGAAAATGAATAACCCTATCGCTGGATTTTCAAAATTATCCAAAGAAGAAAAAATAAACTGGATTGCAAAAGAATACTTTTCGTCTCCTACTGATGCTATTGCATTAATTAAAAACTACTGGAATACAGACGAAAAACTACAGAAATTACATGATGAATTTATTGAAAACACCATCACAAATTTCTATATACCATTAGGCGTTGCTCCAAATTTCTTGATAAACGGTAAATTTAGCACTGTTCCTATGGCTATAGAAGAAAGCTCTGTTGTGGCTGCGGCTTCAAAATCGGCTAAATTTTGGTCCACTCGTGGCGGATTTAAAGCTACCGTGATCGATACTGAAAAAATAGGCCAAGTGCATTTTATCTATAAGGGAGACGAATCTAAACTAGCCTTATTTTTCGCTCAAATAAAAAATAAATTTTTCTCTAATACCGAAAGCATAACTAGAAACATGCAAAAACGCGGTGGCGGAATTTTAGATATTAAACTAAACGATAAAACAAATTTACTACCAAACTACTTTCAGCTTCATGCCACTTTTGAAACTAAAGACAGTATGGGTGCTAATTTTATCAATTCATGTTTAGAACAATTTGCCAAAACTTTAAAAGACGAAGCACAAGGTTACGCCCTTTTTAATCCCGAAGAAAAAGACATTCAGGTAGTCATGAGCATCCTTTCAAACTATGTTCCCAACTGTATTGTTCGCGCAGAGGTTTCTTGCCCAGTAGATGATTTAAAGGAAAAACAAATAAATAATCCCTTAGATTTTGCACAACGCTTTGTGCAAGCAGTACAAATTGCCGAAGTAGAACCATTTAGAGCAGTAACACACAACAAAGGAATCATGAATGGTGTTGATGCAGTTGTCCTGGCTACAGGAAATGATTTTAGAGCCGTAGAAGCTGGAATTCATGCTTACGCCTCTAAGTCTGGTCAGTACACTAGTTTGTCACACGCTAAAATTGAAAACGGAATATTTACTTTTTGGCTCGAAATCCCATTAGCTTTAGGAACCGTAGGCGGACTAACTTCGCTTCATCCTCTAGTTAAACTGTCACTTGAAATGTTAGAGAATCCATCGGCTAAAGAGTTAATGCAAGTAGTTGCCGTTGCGGGTTTAGCACAAAATTTTGCTGCTTTGCGCTCTCTTACAACAACCGGAATTCAAGAAGGCCACATGAAAATGCACCTCAATAACATCTTGAATCAGTTTGACACTAACGACAAAGAACGCCATGCGATCAACAAACATTTTAAACACAATACCGTTACACATAGCGCTGTGGTAGCTTTCATCGCCGAATTACGAAAATAATTTTTAGGAGCTAATCACGCTATCCGCTATATCCAGCCTTTTTTTCGTCCCTCTCTAAAGGCTGGGATGCCGCTACTATCGCGGCTGAAAAAAAGACAAAAATAGGAACAAATTTAGTACAATGAAGAACACTTATTACAGCAACGGAAAACTACTAATCACCGGAGAATACCTGGTTCTAGACGGCGCAAAAGCATTTGCATTACCTACAAAATTTGGCCAAAGCCTAACAATTGAACAAGGAGACAACCAAGTCATCCACTGGAAAAGTTACGACAATGACAAAAGTGTTTGGTTTGAAGACTGTATTTTATTCAACGAAATCATAGCGCCAAAAAACAGCTACTCATCTGTAAAAGATACCTTAATTACTATTTTACATCAAGCCTACCTAGTAAACCCTAATTTTATAAACAATAAAAAAGGGTATCGTATAACTACTGAACTTACTTTCCCTAGAAAATGGGGACTAGGAACATCATCTACATTAATTAACAATATTGCACAGTGGCTAGAAATTGATGCATTTGAACTGCTTAATACAAGTTTTGGGGGGAGCGGTTATGATATTGCTTGCGCTCAAAACAACAACCCTATTATCTATCAATTAGACAAAGGTAAACCTGTAGTTAAAAAAGTAAATTTTGATCCTGAATTTACAAAAAACATTTATTTTGTATACCTTAATAAAAAACAAAGTAGTAAAAATGCCATTGCTAATTATCAAAAAAACAAGAGTCACCATTTAGATAAAGATATTGCTACAATCAACGCGATAACCATTGATTTACTAAACGCAACTAACATTGAGCAACTTAACCAAGGTATTGTAAAGCATGAAGCTAAAATGAGTCATATATTAGAAACTACCACTATTAAAGAATCTATATTCCCAGATTTTCATGGAGAAATAAAAAGTCTAGGCGCATGGGGAGGAGATTTTGTAATGGTCATTTCCCAATTAGATCCAATAGATTATTTTAAAGAAAAAGGTTATGAGACTCTACTTACCTATGCTGAAATGATATTATAACGTCATCTCCTAATGAATTAGACTCTTAAAAAAACCTGATACTCTCATTATAAAATTAGAGTATCAGGTTTTATTATTTAATATTGCAAGCCAATTTGAAAATTTAAGACTGCTTTGCGCCATTATTATTTATTTACCCTTGGAAGTATCTTAAAAAGTTTGAAGAGTTATTATTACTAATTTGCCTTTTTTAATCAGTCACAGCGCATTTATAGGGATTTTTAACAGCATTAAAATTACCCACAAACTTAACTAAAACAACACAAACTGTAATTTCACGCATTTGATTTGGCAGACTTAAAGTCTACAATGGTCGTTTGCAAAAAATAGTAAAAATCAGCGCAGACTAAATTGATTCCCACAGAATAAAACCTTTTGATTACATTATTTTGAGGTCAAAATTTTATAAGCTAAAGCAATATAATGTACTTAAAGCACATAGTCTTCAACTCCATTTAAGGCATAAAAAAACCCGATACTAAGTATCGAGTTTTTTTATGGAATTAATAATAACTACTTAATATTAGTAATTAAATTGTTTTCTATTGTCTTTAATCTCAGCGTTATCTTTAAGAGCAGGTAAAACTCTGTTTACATCTCCTGCAGATTGTGCTTTTAATTTAGCAATATAAGGTGCAAAATCTTTAATAGATGGTGCTTTTACAGTACTCATGTTTTTTACAACATAAACTCCTGTAATTCCTTCAATAGGACCAGATATTTTATTAGCAGCTAATGCAAATGCACTACCTACTACTTGTGGTTCTTGACCAGCACCCACTAATGTTGGGTTATCAAGAGTTACGTCAGTAGCTTGTTGTATTGTTGAACCAGCTGTTTTAGCAATTGCTTCAAGAGAGCTTCCCGTCATTTTTCCTTTGATGATAGCCGCTTTTTTCTTGTTTTTAAGAATTGACTCCACATAAGGTCTTGCTTGTGTCACAGATGCTAAACCTGAATCGTCGATACTCTTAACACGAGCAATAACGTGACCAACATTAGCAACTTCAAAACGTTTAACAGTTCCTACTTTAGAATCATCTTCAAAAGCCCATCTTACAATAGTTCTTTGATTTCCTAATGGTCCAAAGTTCTCTTGCATTGCAGTAATCGTTGCAGGAGCAGCAATAGTTAGACCCATATCTTTAGCAACTTTAGTAAAGTCTTTATCTGTAGCATCCATTTCAAACTTAGTTGCTTGTGTAAAAACTCTATCAGAAGTAGCTTCAGAAGCTTCAACTTTTTGTGCAATTGTAGCTAAACGTATTCCGTCTTGCTTGTCTGTAATTTTTATAATATGAAATCCAAAAGGAGTTTCTACTAAACCTACTTTTCCAATTCCGTTATTGAACACAAAATCATTAAATGGTTTAACCATTTGGTTTGGTCCAAAATATCCTAAATCTCCACCTTGTTGTGCTGATGAATCATCAGAACTACTAAAAGCCAACATTAAGAAACTATCCGGATTAGCATTTACTTGTGCCAAAATTTCTTCTGCTTTAGCTTTAGCTTCTTCTTTTGTTCTTTTTTCTTTTTGGTTTGGAACCTGAGTTCCTTCATAACTAATTAGGATATGACTTGCTTTAGCATTTACCCCTAATTTTTTACCCATTGATTTAGAAATACAATAGTATTTTCCAAACATATAAGGTCCATAAACTTCTCCAGGAGCAAGATTAAATAATTGATCAGCATCAACAGCTGGCAAATCTTTCTTCGCAATATAAGTAGAGTCATAAGCAACATCAGAATTTGAATTTACAAATTCAATTGTGTTTTTAGCTGCTTTAAATCCTGATAAAGTATCGTTTTTATTTGTTGCTTGGTTATAAACAACACTTCCTGACAACAATCCTGTTATTTTAGCTTTAACCTCAGCAACATCTTCTTTAGAAGGTTTGTCTTCGATTAACACATATTCTACTTCACGAGATTCATCAGCTTTGAATTTTTTCTCGTTTTTCTTCATGTAGTCAGTAATTTCAGCATCAGTAATTTTTACATCACTGTCTTTTACTGTCGAATATAAACCAGCAACATAAGCAAAGTTCACTTTGTTAGCTTCCATTTCATATTTCAATTTCCCTTCACTAGCAGTTGTATATACAGCTGATTTGATCAAAGTATTGTAAATTTGAAACTTTGCATTTAACTCTGCATCTTTTTCTCTGTCTTTTAAAAACTGAGCTTGTGCAGGGTTCGCTTTAAAGTATTCTTTAAATTTGTTTAAATCAAACATTCCAGCAGCATTCATAAACATTGGGTTTTTACCAATACTTTGATCTGCTTGTAAAACTTCTAAGATATGTTTTTCACCTACTCTCAATCCTAATTTATCAAACTCAGATGTTAATAAAGCAACCGAAACTTCTTGATCCCATACTTTATTTGCTGCAGCAGTAGAAGAGATTCCTTCACCACTTTTTTCAACATTACTAACTTTGAGTCTGAAGTCTTCAAATGAAATACCATTTCCATTAATACTTCCTACGTCTTTTGATGTACTGTTGAAACTACCACTTTTGAATAAATCACCGATGATAAATGCAAATAAACCTAATGCAATAACTGCAATCATTAAAGCGGAACGTTGTCTAATTTTTGATAAAACTGCCATTTTTATTGTTGTTAATTTTATATTCAGTTTGCGAAAATACAATTATCTAATTAATAATTATACTAGTAGCGTTTTATTTTACAAAAAAAATATTTTTATAAAATAAATTACTCTTTTATGGTTAATTTAACCAATTCAATTTTCTTGTTTGTTGCCTCTTGTATTTCAAAATGATAGTTCCCTATCGTAATCTCCTCACCTACTAGCGGAATATCATTAGCAAAATCTACGATAAAACCTCCTAATGTTCCGTAGGAATCACTTTCAGGAATGGCTAATTTATAGGTTTGATTTAAATATTCAACATCAAAACGTGCAGAAAATACAAATTGATTTTCTCCAAGCTCTTTTTCTATCAGTTCCTCATCTGAATCATGCTCATCTTCAATCTCCCCAAAAAGCTCTTCTACAATATCTTCGATAGTAACAATTCCAGATGTACCTCCGTATTCATCCAAGACAACTGCAACACTCTTGCGCTTCTTTGTCAACAAACTCATGACGTCTTTTATAAATATAGTTTCAGGAACAAATTCAACCGGAATAATTATAGAGCTAATCGTTTCAGGTTTTTTAAACAAGTCAAATGAATGTACATACCCTAAAATATCATCGAGTGAATTTTGATAAATCAAAACCTTAGAATACCCTGTTTCTATAAACAAATCCTTTAAACTCTCAATAGAATCAGTCATTTCAATGGCAACAATTTCTGTTCGCGGACTCATTACATCTCTCGCTTTTACACTTGAAAAGTCTAACGCATTTTGAAACATTTGAATCTCCGAATCTACTTCGTCATCATCTTCAACCGTACTCATTTGCTCATTAATGTAATCCCCCAATTCAATTTTTGTAAAAAACAACTGCACTTGATCACCATCAGTTCTAAAGAATTTTTTCAATACAAAATCTGAAACCCAAATGAAAAAAGTAGAAATAAAATAAAAAAGCTGATAGAAAAAGTATGCGGGAATAGCAAAAACTTTAATTAAGGTATTTGCATATATCTGAAAAAATACTTTAGGTAAAAATTCTGCAGTAAGCAACACTAATAAAGTTGATAAAACAGTTTGAATCAACAAATTAGAAAGATCTGAAAAATGATAAACTAATGAATTAATCCAGCGCATTAACAACTCACCCATGAAAAAACCATATACAACTAAAGCAATATTGTTTCCAATAAGCATTGCTGCAATAAACTTAGACGGCTTTTCAGTAAGTTTAGTAAGTATTTTTGAAAGGAAATTATCTTGTTTCTTTTCGATTTCAAGATAAATTTTATTTGAAGAAATAAAAGCAATCTCCATTCCAGAGAAAAAAGCACTCAGTATTAAGCATAATATAATAATGCCAATTTCCATAAATTATGATTTATTATTACGGTCTGCCATTTTTTTAGCAAATTTCCTTCTGAAGAAAAACATAAAAACAGCAAGTCCTGCAATTAGCAGACTTAAAACCGGTGTCGCCTGAGGATCGCTCCATTTAGCAATGCCATCATAGATAAAATAGCCTGCAAAAATAAGATAAATGTAAGGCGTGTATTTCATGTAAGTCATAGGGTAATTTTTAAATTTTATTCAGCTGAATCAAATTCACCTGTTATTTTCTGTGAATTTACTATTTTAAAATCCCTACTAAAGTCAATACCTTGACCGTTAGAAGATCCTTTAATATCGGTAAATTTAAACCTTTTTTCAGTAAAAAACCATTCATTTTTCTGATCGTAATACAATTGCTCTGTTTCAAGCAACTGCCCTTTTTCGGTAGCAATTTTCACTTTTCCTTGTAAATCAATGATACCAGTCTCTTTATACGAAATAGCATAATTAGACGTTACTCTAGTTTTTTGTGCTTTATTATCATAAAAAGTCACATCAATCCCTTTTGGGAATTCAGTAAAAGGAAAACTAACACTTGAAAAATCAAGCATTTTAGGACTAATTAAGATCACTTTTATCAAGCCTGAATCAGTGTATTTTAAATCCACATTATCAGCATCACCACTAGGTGTGAATTCAGTAAAATTAATCTTTTGCACCTCCTTAAAGTTACTTTCGCACCCTAAACACAGAGTCACAGCAAGAGCCGTGACTAAGAGTAATATTCTATATTTTTTTAATATAATCATTTATAAATACTGACTAAGAAACACATACATAATCATTTTTATTAATCAAACTTTCTTTTATTAAACCACTTATCGCTAAATGAAAATCCAACACTAATATTAGCATAATTTTCCTGTACTAAACCTGCATTAGTCGTTCCTCTTTTCCCTAATTCTAAACCAATATTGATATTAGAAAAAGTTCCAGAAACCGGCATCCCTATACCTAAAGTCAACGCCATATCATTAACTGACTCCGAGTTAATTACCAATCCAGTTTTTTCGTAGCGTAATCCTCCTCTATAAACAATGCGTTTAAGGTAATTATTAAACGAGTTGTAATTTGGAATAAAATAACCTCCTAAACTCACACTTCCGTAACGACCGTATTCCACATTTGAAGCCATATTATAACTGTTTGCCTCGCCTGGTGATTTTTGATACGAAACCTTACCTCCTATAAGCCATCTTCTTGCTTCTCCAATACCAGCACTTACTGACAGTTTACTTGGGAAAGTTAATTTATTCTTTGTTGTTTCTTCGCCTAAAACATCAACAGTTGAAATATCGAAATTAGAATTATAGAATGCTGTAGAAATATTTCTAGTATTTCTAGAATTCAAAGTATTTTCTAATGTATAATTAATCGCTCCGTAAAGATTCAATTTATCTGTAAATTTTCTTTGATACATAGCGCCAAGATTAAAATTAACCCCAGATAAATTAGCTGTATTCATTTCACTTGTCCCAATAGTAACTCCAGTTATATACTCAAAACTAGTCGTTTCTATTCTTCCAAAATTATAATTAACATCAACACCAACACTAAAATTAGGATTAATTTTATACCCTACACCTAAAAAAGCTTTATTCAAACCACCTGATCCGTTATACCTGCTGCTAATTGCATCAGTAACAGTTGACAAAGATTGTATTTTATATCCTACTGAAGAATAAGGAATCAAACCAAAACCAACCCCTAATTTACCCATAGGTAATCCTACAGCGAGATAATCTAAAGTTGTTCTTCTTGCTTTTTCTTCATTAGTATCAGATTTTAATCTTGTTGTATTATAAGTACCTCCAACAGTAAAAGTAGTTAGTTTTAGGTGAGCAAAACTTGCTGGGTTTTCTAAATTAATATGAATACTATCTTGTTCTACTGAAACACCACCCATAGCACGGTTTTCTGCAGTTCCTTTAAACCTAACTTCACCAATACCGTAAAAAGAATATGGTGATGAAGAACCCTCTTGAGCAAAGGAAACTAATGACAAAAGCAAACAAGCGCTTATAATAATTTTTTTAATCATTTTTGATTTTATATTGAAATGTTTGGTTTAAACTCTCTAAAAGAAAATTTGAATTGGCAAATATGGTATTTTTTAATCGTTTAGCCAAAAAAACTGTATCGCCGCCCGTTAAAATTATTATAAAATTTATGCTCAGTGCTTTATATTCATCTATAAAACCATCCATTTCATAGACCAATCCATTTACAACACCTGAATGAATTGACTCTGAAGTACTGTCGCCAATAAATCCCACAGGACTTTCTAATTGCAACAACGGCAACTTTGAAGTAAAATTATGCAATGCTTCATAACGCAATCGCAACCCTGGCGAAATGGCACCCCCCAAATAATTATCATTTGCATCAATAAAATCATAAGTAACACATGTACCTGCATCAATTACTAACCTGTTTTGATTAGGGAATTGCAATGTGGCTCCTGTTGCCAATACCATTCTATCAATACCTAATGTTTTAGGCGTAGCATATTTATTTACAAAAGGAAACAAGTCATCATGTGAAACAAAGTGCACAATAACGTCTTTATCAAAACTTAAAAAAAGTGTTTTAGCAACATCACCCACCGAAGCCACTACCAAATTCTTGATTCCTTGAAAATTAAACAGAATTTCTTTAATTTTTTTTTCAAGATCATTTTTATCAAATACAAAAAACTCCAACATGGTATCCTGCTCAAAAACAGCACCTTTAATTCTTGTATTTCCTATGTCAATTGTTAAAACCATAAACTCCTTTTTGATCCCGCAAAGGTACGAATAGATTTTTTTTTAAAATTATATTGCACAAACAAAAAAACATTCTATATTTGCAACCGCAATACGCAAGGTACCTTAGCTCAGATGGTAGAGCAATGGACTGAAAATCCATGTGTCCCTGGTTCGATCCCTGGAGGTACCACAAAACCCACTAAGCAATTAGTGGGTTTTTTGTTTCAAGTAATATCAGTACTATTTTCAAAATAGTTTGAGCTGTATCGAGAACTTCAATTGCATCTCGACAGTACTAGATGTAAAAAAATTAAGTTTGACAATATTGTACTTATTTTTAATACGAACCTATGCATTGCTTTATACCTTTTACAGCAAATCAACTGATAACTTTTTACCCGAAAAACTCCTAATTTATCTAATGGCTTTAATTTTGGAATTACAAAAATCTTTAAATCAAGAACCAAACTTGCGGAATAAGATTTCTTTAAAAAGAAAATTTGTTCTGTGAGTCATCAAGATTAATTTTACATTGACCATCTTTAATCTGAAATAATTATCCCTTCAGTCGCAATTACCCCTTTTCTAACTCAGCCTTAAATCGATAATCAAAACCAACTTACTTGGTTGCATTATTATTTTATCAGAAATCACTTTGGATATTAGTTTTACAAAAAAAATATCAAAACCCCAACAAAATCAAGTATTAGATAGTATTTTCGTAAATTAAACAATATATTTTTACATTATTCTCTTTCACATTATTACTAATTTAGTATATTTATGCAAATTAAATATACATGGAGATATTATCGTGCCCAAAATGCCAAGACAATCACATCATTAAAAGTGGCGTTGTCAACAATAAACAAAGGTATCTATGTAAAAAATGCAACTACTTTTTTACTGTTAATAAAATGGGAAAAAAAATAGACGATTACTATGTTACTAAAGCTTTACAACTCTACCTTGAAGGATTAAGTTATCGAGAAATTGAGCGTATTATAGGGGTTTCACACGTTACCATAAGCAACTGGGTAAAGTCATTCAATATAAAAAAACCATCACACGGCAACTACCATCCTACTTACAAGATATTTAACCACTTAGAATTAGTAGAATACATTAAAAACAAAGATTTATTATCCGGTGCAGGAATGATTATAACCGAACTTGGTGACAAGTTTATGCTTATAAAATGGGAGCGTTTCAAAGATTAACTATACTACTTTACAATTATATATATCTTATTTTTTTTTCTTAACAAAAAATTAGAATTTGGTACTATTAAAACTAACCATTTTATTAACCAAACTTATAATTTATCATGAAAAAAATTTATTCGATTGCGGTAATTATGTTGCTATCACTTAAAGGTTTTTCTCAAGGCTCTCCTGATTATGGTGCCGGAATGAAATTCAACTTAAATGATGACGGGTCTAAATATCTTAGAGTATTATCTTGGGCACAAGTATGGGGCCAGTATAACTCTGACCGTCCTCTTGATGGAAACGGAAATGAACAAGCTGATCTTGACTTCAGCGTTAGAAGAGCACGTGTTTTACTATACGCTCAAATAAACAAAGACTTTTTAATTGTAACTCACTTTGGATTAAACAGCCTCAACGCTACGACACTTAGCCCAACTGGAAAAGGTGATGGCTCCCAATTATTTATGCATGACGCCTACGTGCAATATAGCCTTGGCAAAAACAACGCTGTTGGTGGTGGTCTACATTACTGGAACGGAATTTCTCGTTTAAACAATCAAAGTACTTTAAATTTAATGACACTCGACAATCAAAGGCAAGCCTGGGCAACGCTAGGGTTATCTGATCAGTTTGCGAGACATATAGGCGCTTACGCAAAAGGAGCATTTGGTAAATTTCAATACCGAGTTGCCATAAACGGCGCCGCTACAAACAACTTACAAGCAACAACCGTACCTACAAATGGTGGTGCTGCAACCTATACCGGAACAAGACTTTTAGGCTCTAAAGAAGCTGGAAGAACATATGCTGGTTATTTTGAATATGGCTTTTTAGATGCCGAAAGTAACTTCCTCCCTTATAAAGTAGGAACCTATTTAGGAACTAAAAAAGTATTCACCATAGGAGCTGGATTTTTTGCACATCCTAACGGTGCTGTAATTGCAGATCTCGCAGGAAATTTAAGCGGAGAAAACGTCACTATTTTTGGACTTGATGCTTTTTATGACGCACCTATAGGTATACAAGGCGCTGCGCTTACTGCTTATGCTTTATACCAAAACTCTGATTACGGAAAAAACTACACCTTAGGGACTACTTACGAAACTGGATCTATGCTTCACGGACACGTAGGCTACGTTATTCCTGGAAAATCAAAAACCCGTTTCCAACCTTATCTTTCCTATGATAACCGAAAAATAGACGCCATAAATGACAATGCTTCTCAAATAGGTATTGGAGCAAATGCCTTCTTTAGCGGACATAATTCTAAACTTACACTAGAATACCAAACTTTAAAATACGCTACAAACAAAGCCGTAAACACTATTACGCTTCAAGCAATGATTTACCTATAATCTATTCATTTTTAATCTAAAGTATTATGAGCACTAAACAAGATAAAGCGTCAGCTTATTGGAAGGAAAACCTAAGATACCTTCTTATTTTATTAAGCATTTGGTTTGCTGTTTCCTATGGAGCAGGAATCATTTTTAAACAAGCACTCGACTCCATAAAATTAGGTGGCTTCCCACTGGGGTTTTGGTTTGCTCAACAAGGTTCAATTTACATATTTGTCATATTGATATTTGTCTACGTTCGGTTAATGAACAAACTAGATAAAAAATACGGATACGACGAATAATTTTTAAACTATAAAAATAAAACATCATGGATTTACAAACTTGGACCTACATAATTGTTGGAATAACATTTGCACTTTATATCGGAATTGCAATCTGGTCGCGTGCAGGAACTACTAAAGAATTTTATGTTGCTGGAGGAGAAATTTCACCACTCGCAAACGGGATGGCTACTGCCGCTGACTGGATGAGTGCCGCATCATTTATATCGATGGCTGGAATTATTTCCTTTGATGGCTACGATGGAGCTGTTTACTTAATGGGATGGACGGGCGGATACGTTTTACTAGCGCTTTTACTCGCACCCTATCTTAGAAAATTCGGTAAATTTACTGTTCCTGATTTTATTGGAGAACGTTATTACTCTAACAGTGCCCGTACGGTGGCTGTAATTTGCGCACTTGTAGTCTCTTTTACTTATGTTGCTGGGCAAATGCGTGGCGTAGGACTAGTATTCTCTAAATTTCTAGAGGTTGATATTAATACCGGAGTAATTATAGGGATGATTATCGTACTTTTTTACGCAACCTTAGGAGGAATGAAAGGTATCACCTATACGCAAGTAGCACAATATTGTGTGTTGATTTTTGCTTTTATGGTTCCTGCAATTTTTATTTCGATCCAAATGACAGGAAATCCAGTTCCACAATTAGGAATGGGAAGTACCGTTACAGGAACTGATACGTATTTACTAGATAAATTAAATGGATTATCAACTGATTTGGGTTTTGCCGTTTACACAGATGGAACCAAATCAATGATTGATGTTTTTGCGATAACACTTGCCTTAATGGTAGGAACAGCTGGATTACCACATGTAATTGTTCGTTTCTTTACCGTAAAAAGAGTGAAAGATGCAAGAAAATCAGCTGGGTACGCTTTAGTTTTAATAGCCATTTTATACACTACTGCACCTGCTATTGCTGTTTTTGCAAAAACAAATTTAATTGAAACCGTAAACGGAAAAGAATATTCATCAATGCCTGCTTGGTTTACTAAATGGGAAACTACAGGATTACTTGCTTTTGATGATAAAAACGGAGATGGAAAAATTCAATATTATAATGACAAATCTACTGATACTGCATTTTTAGCCGCTCAAGAAGCAAAAGGAAATAAAGGAAGTGAATTGACCATTGACAAAGACATTATGGTACTTGCAAATCCTGAAATTGCTAACTTACCTAATTGGGTTATTGCATTAGTTGCAGCTGGAGCTTTGGCTGCTGCTTTATCTACTGCTGCTGGATTATTATTAGTGATTTCTGCATCAGTATCTCATGATATTATTAAGAAAATGATCAACCCAGATATTTCTGAAAAAGGAGAACTTTGGGCTGCTCGTGGAGCCGCAGCTGTTGCTGTTGTGATTGCTGGTTATTTCGGGATCAATCCTCCCGGGTTTGTCGCCGCCGTCGTCGCATTAGCATTCGGACTGGCTGCCGCATCACTTTTCCCTGCGATTATACTTGGTATTTTTGATAAAAAAATGAATAAAGAAGGTGCTATCTCAGGAATGGTAATCGGGTTATTGTTAATGCTTTTCTATATGTTGAAATTTAAATTCGGATTATTTGATGGCGGAAAAGATGCTGTTGCTGGCTTAAAATCAAGCTGGTGGTTCGGGATTTCTCCTGAAGGTTTTGGAACAATCGCCATGGTTGTAAACTTTGCTACTGCTTTCATCGTTAAAAGCTTCACTCCTGACCCTCCTAGTGATGTTCAAGATATTGTAGAAAATATCCGTATCCCATCTGGAGCTGGCGATGCTACGCACTAGTTGTTATTTAATAGATTAAAATAATTTTTAAACAATACAATCTCTACATTTGTTTGTAGAGATTGTATTATTTAATGCCATGAAAAAAAGACACGAACAAAAATTAGTTATTTTATCACTGCTAATGTTATTGGTATTGAATATTCCGCTGTTGTTGTTATTTGATAATGCCTCAGCTGTTTTAGGCTTCCCTGTTATTTATTTGCACATTTTCTCTGCATGGCTATGTTCAATCCTCATCTCTTTCATTATTATAAAAAGGTATTATGAGTAGTCTCGGCCTCTTATTAATTTTAACCATCTATGTATCAATATTATTTTACATAGCACATTGGGCTGAAAAAAAGAGTCGGTCTAAATGGACAAATAACGCCTACATTTATTCCTTTTCTCTTGCCGTTTACTGTTCTGCATGGACTTATTATGGCAGTATTGGTGTAGCTGCAGACTCAGGCTTGAGTTATTTAACAATTTATATAGGCCCCATTATTATCATTCCTACTTGGATGATTATTTTAAAAAAAATAATCCGAATTTCAAGAGTGAATAAAATAACCAGTATTGCTGATTTTATTTCTCTTCGTTATGGCAACAGCAGGTTTTTAGGAGCACTAGTAACTCTAGTGTGCATCTTTGGGGTTTTACCCTACATCGCACTGCAACTAAAATCTATTTCAGATACCTTTAATATCGTCACAAAAACCCAATCAAGCACTAATATTTTTAGTGACACCACAACTTATGTTTGTATTGCATTAGCTTTATTTGCTTCTTATTATGGTACAAGATATGTTGATGCTTCAGAAAAAAGACGCGGTATTGTTACCGCTGTAGCAATAGAGTCTATTCTTAAATTAATCTTCTTTTTGATCATCGGGATTTACGTTACTTACTTCGTTTTTGATGGATTTGATGATATTTATACCAAAGCTTCATTACTAGAAAATTTTGATAAAAAAAACACCATCGGCGGACTATCCGAAGGAATCAATTGGTTCTTTCTTTGTATTTTATCCATGTTTGCCATTTTTCTTTTGCCAAGACAGTTTCACACAGCTATTGTCGAGAACAATAAAGAAAAACACATACAAACAGCCATTTGGTTGTTTCCATTATACTTATTGCTATTTAATATTTTTGTTTACCCAATTGCTTGGGGCGGAAACATACTTTTTGAAGGACAAGGATTAAATGCAGACACCTATTCCTTATTAATTCCGCAGTTTTTCAACAATAAATTCCTGACTGTATTGGTGTTTCTGGGTGGTTTTTCAGCAGCAATTTCCATGATTATTGTATCCTCCATTTCTCTGGCCACAATGTTAAGTAACAACCTACTTATTCCGTATGGATTTGTAGGATCTTTAGAAGATATTTCCGAAGAAAAAAACAGCAAACGCATTGTAATCAGTAGAAAAATAGGCATCTTCTCGTTGATTATTTTTGCCTATGCCATCTATCGCGGTTTCGTTCTTGATTACTCTTTAGTATCCATTGGCTTGGTCTCTTTTGTTGTAATTGCACAACTCGCACCTGCCTTTTTTGGTGCAATATTCTGGCGTAGGGGTTCTAAAAAAGGTGCTGTAACCGGTATAATTCTAGGATTTCTAGTCTGTTTATACACCATCTTGATTCCGTATGCCATCGGTGTAACTAAATCTTCAAGCACCTTCATTCAAGAAGGGCCGTGGGGAATTACAATGCTCAAACCATTTGAGATTTTAGGCTTAAATTATTTAGACCCTATTCAACATGCCTTTTTCTGGAGTATGCTATTGAACGCCATGAGTTACCTCGCTGTTTCTGTGAGTTTTAAAGGCAATTACAGAGAACGCAATTATGCCGAAATGTTTGTAGATATTGACAAATACATCACCAATCATGAAAACGCATTTGTCTGGAAAGGAATTGCGTATGTATCTGACATTCAAAAAGTTCTAAAACGTTTTCTAGGCGAAGCAAGAACAAAACGTGCATTGACTATTTTCAACCAAAAATACAATGTAGACAAAAACAACAATACGGCTGACGCCAAATTTATAAAGTTTGCCGAGAATTTATTGACGGGTCACATAGGTACGGCTTCCGCCAAAATTTTAATAGCGAGCGTAATTAAAGAAGACAAAATAAGTTTACCCGAGGTACTCCGAATTCTGGAAGAGTCAAAAGAAAACATCATTATCAATAAGAAACTAACTGATACTTCAAAGGAACTTAAATCGATTTCAGAAAAATTAAAAAATGCCAATCAAGAACTAGTTAATAAAGACATTCAAAAAGATGAATTTTTAGATACCGTCACACATGAGCTACGCACCCCTATTACAGCAATTAGAGCGGCAAGTGAAATCCTTCATGATGATGACGATATTCCACCAGAAATTAGAAAACAGTTTTTAAAAAGTATCATCACAGAGTCAGATCGTTTGAACCGTTTGATTGATAAAATTTTAGACTTAGAAAAATTTGAAACTGGCAAACAAAAGCTTTACCTTTCTAAAAACAATATTTCTAAAACCATAAAAAACACTTTAGAATCAGTTAATCAACTTATAAAAAACAAAAATATAAGTATCGAACTTCATTCAACTTCAAATGAAGTAAAAGCTTTTTATGACGAAGAGAGAATCATTCAAGTCATACATAATTTACTTTCGAACGCTATAAAATTTTGCTCAGATACAGCTGGTAAAATCACGATTACTATACTTGAAAACAATCAAAATGTAGTAATCAAAATTCACAATAACGGTAAGGAAATAAAAAAGGAGGACATGGATTCTATATTTGACAAATTCTATCAATCCCGAGATCAAAATGTAAAAAAACCTATTGGTAGCGGTTTAGGTTTGGCTATTTGCAAACAAATTATCGAACACCATAAAGGAAAAATCTGGACAGAAACCACAAAAAATGGCGCTACCTTTATTTTCACTTTACCCAATTACAACACCACGGAAAAAAATATCATATGAAAAAAATTTTAATTGTAGATGACGAACCTAACATTGTGATGTCACTCGAATATACTTTTAAAAAAAATAATTTCGAAGTTTACATTGCACGTGACGGTCAAGAAGCACTAGACATCCTGGAAAAACAACTTCCAGATATTATTATTCTAGATGTAATGATGCCTATGGTAGATGGTTTTGCTACTTTAGAACAAATAAAAAAAGATAGTAAACTGCAGCATTGCAAAGTCATTTTCCTTTCGGCAAAAAACAAACAGCACGACATTGACAAAGGACTCGAATTAGGAGCCAATTTATATGTGGTAAAACCTTTTTCGATAAAAAAACTAGTAGAACAAGTACAAGAATTAACACAATAATTTACAATAGTAACCGTATGAATTACAATAATTTTTACACAGAAAGCATTCGTGATCCCGAAAAGTTTTGGGCTACACAAGCAGACACTATTGCCTGGTACAAAAAACCAGAGACGATTTTGTCTGAAGATAAAAACGGCTATCCGTTATGGTATAAAGATGGCGAACTTAATCTTTGTTACTTAACAATCGATAAACATGTAGAAGAGGGTTACGGTGATGAAATCGCCTTAATTTACGATTCTCCCGTAACGCAAACCGTCAAGAAATACAGCTATAGCGACATCAAAACAGAAGTTGCAAAACTAGCTGGCGGCATGCTGGCTTTAGGATTAAAAAAGAATGATACGGCAATTATTTACATGCCTATGATTCCGCAAACAGCATTTGCCATGTTGGCTTGTGCTAGAATTGGCGTGACGCATTCGGTCGTTTTTGGTGGGTTTGCTCCTCATGAGCTGGCCATTAGAATCGATGATTGCAAGCCTAGAGTGATTATCACTGCCTCATCAGGAATAGAAGTTGACCGCTTAATTGCTTACAAACCATTAGTAGACGAAGCGATAAGCCTTGCCGAACACAGACCGAAAAAAGTAATTGTTTTTAACCGAAAACTGGGCGCTAAAGTTCCGTTTAAAAAATACGATGTGGATTATGAAACGCTCGTTTACGGTTCAGAGGAAACTCCTTGCGTTCCTCTGCCCGCGACACATCCTTTATATATTCTATACACTTCGGGCACCACCGGAAAACCAAAAGGGATTATTAGAGACACTGGTGGTTATGCCGTAGCACTTTTATTCTCAATGAAATATATCTATGACGTACAACCAGCTGAGACTTTTTGGGCTGCATCTGACATGGGTTGGGCTGTAGGACACAGCTACATTCTTTACGGCCCTTTGTTGAACCGAAATACAACGGTAATTTTTGAAGGAAAACCAATTAAAACTCCTGATGCAAGTACGTTCTGGAGAGTCATTGCTGATCATAAAGTAAACACGATGTTCACTGCTCCCACAGCCATTAGAGCAATTAAAAAAGAAGACCCTGATGGTGACTTTATAAAACGATATGATTTAAGTTGTTTGAAAAATCAGTTTTTAGCAGGAGAACGTTGCGACAATGCTACGATAGAATGGTTTCAAAAACACATTCCTATTCCGGTAATTGACCACTGGTGGCAAACAGAATCTGGCTGGCCTATGGTGGCAAACTCACTAGGATTAGAAAAAATGCCTGTAAAGTCTGGATCAGCAACGAAAGCGGTCTGTGGTTATGATATTAAAATTTTTAATGAAAACGGAGAGGAAGTTGGGACTAACGAAGAGGGCTTAGTAGTTATTAAACTCCCTCTTCCGCCGGGAAATATGTTAGGTATTTGGGGAAACGAAGCCCGTTTTAAAGCAAGCTACTTTGATAAATTTGATGGGTATTATCTTTCTGGTGACGGTGGTTACAAAGACAACGACGATTACATTTTTATAACAGGAAGAGTTGATGATGTGATAAACGTTGCTGGTCACCGATTTTCGACCGCAGAGATGGAAGAAATCGTATCTTCACATGAGCTAATTGCGGAGTGTGCGGTGATAGGAATTCATGATGAGTTAAAAGGACAAGTACCTTTTGCTTTGGTTGTAACCAAATTAAATGCCACTATGAGCCATTTTCAATTGCAGCAAGAAATTGAGAATTTAGTGCGACAACAAATTGGGGCTGTTGCCTCCCTAAAAAATATAGTAATTGTAAAACGATTGCCCAAAACGCGCTCCGGAAAAACATTGCGCAGGTTATTACGCAGTTTATGTGATGGCGAAGAATACCAAATTCCATCTACCATTGATGATGAAAGTATTATCGATGAAATAAATAGCGTTTTAAAAGAACATGAAATTGGTTGTTATAAAATTAAATAAAACTTAAAAATTATGAGCCGTTATAAAATAAATAATCTAGAAGAATATTTTAAAGAATATAAAAAATCAGTTCGAGAGCCTAAAAAATTCTGGGACAAAATAGCTTCTGAAAATTTCACTTGGTACCAACAGTGGGATAAAGTAGTCGATTTTAATATGGCTGAAGCCGAAATAAAATGGTTTACCGAAGCTAAAGTCAACATTACAAAAAACTGTATCGATAGGCATCTGGCAAAAAAAGGCGATAAAACCGCTATTATTTTTGAACCAAATGATCCAAAAGAAGATGCTTTGCACATCACTTACAATGAATTGCATCACCGCGTAGGTAAAATGGCCAATGTTTTGCGCGATCAGGGAGTAAAAAAAGGCGATCGCGTTTGTATTTACTTGCCTATGATTCCTGAATTAGCGGTTGCTACTTTGGCTTGTGCTAGAATTGGAGCCATCCACTCAGTTGTCTTTGCCGGATTTTCAGCATCAGCAGTAGCTACTAGAATTAAAGACAGCGACTGTAAAATAGTCATCACCTCTGATGGTGGTTATCGCGGAAACAAAACAATTGATTTAAAAGAAATCATTGACGAAGCCTTGACTGATTGTGCCTGCGTAGAAAATGTTTTAGTAGTTAAAAGAACGAACAATCCTGTGACTATGAAAGAAGGTCGCGATCAATGGCTACAGCCTCTTTTAGACGATGCATTAGAGAATAATGTGGCTGAAATCATGGATGCCGAGGATCCATTATTTATATTATACACTTCTGGCTCAACTGGAAAACCAAAAGGAATGGTGCATACCACAGCAGGATACATGGTGTACACGGCATATACTTTTAAGAATGTTTTTAATTATGAAGAGAATGATATTTACTGGTGTACCGCTGATATTGGTTGGATTACTGGACATTCTTATATCCTTTATGGTCCGTTATTAAACGGAGCTACAACGGTAATTTTTGAAGGTGTACCGTCTTACCCTGATTATAGCCGTTTTTGGGAAATTATCGAAAAACATAACATTACACAGTTCTACACTGCTCCAACTGCTATTAGAGCTTTAGCAAAAGAGAGCTTGGACTATGTACAAAGATTTCCCTTAAAAACATTAAAAGTAATTGGCTCCGTGGGAGAACCAATTAACGAAGAAGCTTGGCACTGGTACAACGATCACGTGGGAGACAAAAGATGTCCTGTTGTAGATACCTGGTGGCAAACAGAAACGGGTGGAATTATGATTTCGCCAATACCTTTTGTAACCCCTACAAAGCCAACCTATGCAACTTTACCTTTACCAGGAATTCAACCTGTTTTAATGGATGAAAAACGCAATGAAATTGAAGAAAACCAAGTGGTAGGTAGTTTGTGCATTAAATATCCTTGGCCGGGAATTGCGCGCACTATTTGGGGAGATCACAAACGTTATAAAGAAACCTATTTCTCTGCTTTTCCTGGTAAATATTTTACTGGTGATGGTGCTTTGCGTGACGAAGTAGGCTATTATAGAATTACAGGAAGGGTTGATGATGTGGTTATTGTTTCAGGTCACAACTTAGGAACTGCTCCTATTGAAGATGCCATCAACGAACACCCAGCAGTAGCCGAAAGTGCTATTGTAGGTTTTCCTCATGATATAAAAGGAAATGCTTTATATGGTTTTGTAATTCTTAAAGAATCAGGAGAATCACGAGACAAGGAAAACCTTAAAAAAGAGATTAATCAACAAATTTCGAACCAAATAGGACCTATTGCTAAACTTGATAAAATACAGTTTGTTTCTGGCTTGCCTAAAACACGTTCTGGAAAAATCATGCGTAGAATTTTGCGTAAAATAGCCGAAGGTGATTATTCTAATTTTGGAGATACCTCAACGTTATTAAATCCTGAAATTGTTGAAGAAATAAAAGAAGGAAGAATCTAATTTTTTATATCGAGCGCAATCGAGATGCAATAATAATTATCTACTCTGCTCAAACTAACAATTGGATTATTTTATAAATAGTATTGACATTAAAGCTACTTCCTTGACTGAAGTAGCTTTTTTTTATATAAAAAAAGCTGCCTTTTCAGACAGCTTAACCAAAATAAAAAAACAAATTACTAACTTTTTACCAACTTCATTACCTGAAGTTGCTGTTCTTGATTATAGACTTTTACCATGTAAACACCCTTTGGTAAATCATTTACATCGTATTGATGGTCTTTAGAAAAATTATCTTTAAAGGTCTTTATCAATTGTCCAGTAAACGAATATACTTGTACATTTATTGCTTCAATATTGATCATAAAATAATTTGATGTAGGATTAGGAAATATAAAAACCGAATTGTCACTTTCAAAGTTTGTAATGGCCAATGCTGCTACTTTATTTCCATAAATCCTGAAATCTCCTGCGGCAATTGACATTGGATCGTTAACATTAGTCACATTGATTGTTGAGTTATCCATTAAATTGTACCAGGTTCCCGTGTATGGAAAACCAGTAGGCACATTTTGAGTAGTTACATCAAAATTAGCCATGATTAACACATCTTTTAATTGCGTAGCTGCCAAAGCTGTATTAGTGATTTTAATATTTTGTAGTAATGTACTAGAAGTACTCATTGTTGCCGTACCCGCAAAAATAGGTTCAGAGACCTTCAAGGCAATTATTTTTGCCCAATCATTGTAAATTTTGCTTCTAGCGTTATTTTCCAACCAGTTATTTACCCATTGCGGTTGTGGCTTTGTATCTAATTTACAATCACCCGCAGTAGCATCTGATGGTGTGTTTAGCGTTCCGTTATTACAACTAAATATTGATGTCTCCCAACCAAGTTCTCCAAAATGCCAAATCATTTTTGGTCCTGGAACCAATAACGAAACCGCTCCTATAGTAGACATTCTTGATAAAGCCACATCTAAATTTTTTACATTATGAGTTGTATTTGTAGCATTACCATACTGTAGGTTTTTATACATCAAGCGTTCTTCATCATGACTTTCGGCATAACCTACTAACCTGTTTGCTGCAAAGCCACGACTAGCACTTGTCATTCCTGAAATAGTAGCAGCATATCCCATAGAAAGCTCATTGTAATTATCCGTCATTTTTCCCCACATCATAATTCCCTTACTGATTCCGTCTGGTTCACCAGAGATTCGGTAATTTGCCCATTGTTGCTCTTCTTGATTGGTTCCTAAATGCTCAAAAATAGTATAATGCGTAGGATCTAAACTCCATGAATAATCGGCATAGGTTTTTAGCACCGCTACTCTATCTGCCTGAAATTGATTTGTACAATAATCCTGACCTCCAGCAACTGCTGCAGGGCAATTTTGAGTAAAACCCTTAGTTAAATCCCAACGGAAACCGTCAATTTTAAACTCTTCGACCCATTGCTTGATGACACGTTTTACATAATTTTGAGTTCGTGGCAATTGGTGATTAAAATCTTCTCCCACGTTATAACTGTGTTTTGCTTCGGTATTGAAATACGGATTTTCGACTGTAGGAGATCCCCAACCGTCGCCATCAGGATCGTTCATCCACATTCTAACCATTGGGTTTCTACCAAAAGCGTGGTTTAAAGCAACATCCAGAATTACGGCTATACCGTTTTGATGGCACAAATCAATAAACTCTTTCAGCTTATTTGAAGGTCCATAAAATTTATCTAGAGCCATGTGAAAAGAGGTATTATAACCCCAACTTTCGTTGCCTTCAAATTCCATTACGGGCAATAACTCAATAGCGTTAATTTTTAGATTTTTAAAATAGTCAATCTTGTCAATAAGGTCTTGAAAATTTCTATGCGAATCAAAATCACGTACAAGCACTTCATAGATTACTAATTTTTCTTTTTCAGGTTTTACAAAATTAGTTGTTGCTGTACTCCATGGGTAAACCGTTTGCCCCGTTTGCAAAACGGTAACTTCACGCTCTTGCCCTGTTGGGTAAACAGGCATATTAGGATATGTAGTACTCGGGATTCCAGCATCATCAAAAGGGGATAAAACCAACGTAGAGTAAGGATCTGCCGTTTTTACTAGAGCAGGAGAATTTGCAATAGGAGTTGCATCACCCACCCAATATTGATAAGTATTTATTGCTCCCGAAACTAAACCCGTTAGCGTTAACCAGAATTTGCCATTTACAGGATCTTTTTTCATCGAATAAGTAGCTGTAGGCTGCCACATATTGAAGCTTCCGGCAACATAAATAAAATCTTTGAAAGGTGCATCAAGTACTAAAGTAGCTTTTGTTGCATCCGTAGTATTGTAATTAATCCCATCTACTAATCCTACAGGCATCACTTCAGAAATAGTTCCTGGATTGACTATAACATTAAATTTCTTGGTAATTGTTGTTGTTCCTTGTGTAACTACTAATTCGTAATTTTGATTTCCTGATAAATTAGTGTGTGAATAGCTATAACTTGTAGTAGCTGAATTAGCATTAATACTTACTCCGTTTACTTTTAAATTATAACTCGCATTCCCACCAGAATTGGTAGCTGCAATTGTAAAACTACTTCCCGAAGTGATAATTGTAGTACTATTTTCTGATGGTGAATTTAGTGTAACTTGAAATACACCCACCTCAGCTAATATGTCTTGTGATTTTTTATCTCCACTACCGTCTTTGGCTTTGACCAAAAAACCTATTTTACCAATAGCGGTAGTATTGTAATAGGTTGTAGGAGTGATTGTTTTTGTATACACATCTAAAGTTGCATTATAAACAAACTTACTCGCCTCATCAGATGCAGTCCATGAACCATTTACTGGAGTTCCTTTTTGTGTTGTATCATTTGTATCAAAAGCCCAAGCCCAAAGGTACAATGCATTTCCAGTTACTCCCCAAGCTGCTTCGTTAATACTACTTCCGTTTATAGTAATAGTAATTGAGGCTGTTTCTTCGAAAGTAGCTGGATTAATGTTATAAGTCACCGTTTGTTGTTGAGCAAATACAGCTACATTTAATAAAAAGCATGCGATTAAAAGTAATGTTTGTTTCATAGTTTTGGCTTTAATAAAAAGGGCTATCCAAATTAGATAGCCCTTTCAATATTTAAGTATTTTATTCTTGATTTGGTATCATTAAATAACTACCATCTAAATCATTAAAGTAAATTTTGTATTTAGACTTGGTTACAGGAATATTATCAGCAGTACCTCCGCCTGAAAAAGCTTTAGAACCACCCCAGCTAACATCCCAAGCATCATTAGCTCTAAACTTAGCTTCTCCATCATTTAATGCCGTAACCCCAAGGCTCCAAACATGTGTATTAAAACCTGATTGAGTCATCGCTGTAGAAGCATCCCAACTATTAGCAGTACTACTACCTATAATACCAACTGTAGTAAAACTAGCTGCAGCCGTTGCGTCATAAGCAACTAATGAAGCTTCTAAAGTATTTGTATTCATTGTAAAAGTATAATAACCTGCTGTTGCAATAATAAATGTCCCAGGATCAGATTCTGAAGTAAGTGTTTTAATTCTAATTTTTGTATTATCGCTTCCTTTACCCAATTGTGGTAACCAGCTACCAAGTGTTGAAATAAATTTAAATTCACCTGCATTAAAATAACCGCTAAACTTATAAACGTTAGTATCTGTACCACTTCTAAATAAAGGTTGGTGTACTGTAGTTGCATCATTATCCCATCCTCCCGCTACTGCAGATCCAATTAAATACCAATCAGTAAATGGATAAGCGATCAATCCTGAATATGCATTAATACTAATTGTAATTGATTTTTCAGAAGTCATGGCTACGCCACCTGAAACACTTGACTTTATTTTCACATCAAACAAAGTAGGCACTCCTGGCTCTGCACCTAACTCAATAGCAGCTTGATTTAAATTTTTCACAATAATAGCAACCTGTGTTGTATTACTTGTAGTTGCTAATGTTAAAGCATTTTCAAAATCACCGTCTTTTTTATCTATCAACAATGTGTAGCTAACGACCACATTGTCTGAATATTTTGCAGCAGACCATACAAATCTGTCTACTTCATTCGTTCCATTTTCTTCAGTTAAAACATATTGCTTAGCCGTTTCTGGAGCTAACAATTCAGGTGTTGACACTGACTCAATAACAGGTCTACTTTCTACATCATCTGCATTACATGATACTAAAAGTACACTAAGAAATGCGATCAAAATTTTATAGTTATTTTTCATTTTTATAGTTTTATAAGGTTAATTAGTATCCTGGATTTTGTTTTAATGTTGGGTTTGCTTGAATATTCCTTGCTGGAATAGGCATCAAGTCTCTATATGATGCAGTAGAATTACCATTCATAGAACCACCTTTCCATTGCCAGATTTTAGCACTACCGGTGAATTTACCAAAACGAATTAAATCAGTTCTTCTATGACATTCCCAAAATAACTCTCTTCCTCTTTCGTCTAGAAGAAAATCAAGTGTTAAATCAGCTGTGGTAATTGCTGTTGCATTTGCTCTAGCTCTAATTTTATTTACATAACCTAAAGAAGTGGCAATATTACCTGTAGCAGCTCCTCTTAAAGTAGCTTCAGCATACATTAAATAAGCATCTGTTAATCTAAACATTGGGAAATCAATATCTGGGATATCGTTTCTTTGTGCCGCTGTTCCGTCGGCATTTTTATTAATGTATTTAGTTACTGCATAACCATCTGTAAAAGTTCCTACGTTGTTGATATCTAGTGACTGTCCATCTGTATAAAACAAACCTCTTTTATCAGCGATTCCGTTTGCGTCAGGAAAAAGATTAACAAACTCTCTACGAGTTCTAATCCCTTGCCATCCACCATCCATACCACGGCTAGCAGCATCCATGCTACCACCTATAGAAGCGTGCATGATAAAACTCATTCCACCACCAGTTGCTCTAATCGCATTTCCATCTCCTACAATAGGAAAAATCACTTCGTTTTGAGCACCGTTTCTGTCGTTATCTGCAGAAAATATATTTTTGTAAACAGGAGCAAATGTGTAATTTGAGCTTGTAATAATCTCATTAGTTAATGTAGCTACTTCACTAAACTTATCCTCTCCTATATAAACTTGAGCGTTTAAATATACTTGAGCTAATAAGAATTTTGCCGCAGTTTTATCAATTCTACCATATTCATTAGATCGAGAATCAGCTAGACTACTATCTAAATCTATCAATTCTGATTCTACAAAGGCAAAAACCTCTGCTCTTGTTTTTTGCTCAGGATAGAAAAAACCAACTGGATCTTTCTCAGTAGTAATAGGTACATTACCAAATAAATCCATCAGGTTATAATAAGAGAAAGCTCTTAAAAAACGTGCCTCAGCTCTAAAAGTGGCTATTTCAGCTTTCAAACCTGCATCGACACCTCTAGCTGTTAACTTCTCATCTGTGGTTTGTCTTAAAAATTCATTAGCAACACTGATATGATAAAAAGCTCTTGAATAAGTTCCTTCAAGAAACTCATTTGCTGGTGACCAGGTTTGTGCATTCAATGTAGGTAAAGTTCCATCAGCCCAAGCTATAATTGCTTCATCAGTAGGAAATTCTTGCGTTACAAAAAGCAAACGCAAATAACTACTAAAGTCCCCTCCTATTCCAGCAATATCAGCTGCTCCATCTCCATCATTACCTCCCACATACAAACCAGCATATAATTTTGCTAGTACTTGTTTGTAGGATGCTGGATCTTGAAAAAAGGTTTCAGATAAAAATTCATCATCATCTCCGGGTGTAACATCCAAGTCACTCGTACACGATGAAAGCGCCATACTCACTCCCATAATAAAAAGAAGGAAATAAGATATATATTTAAATGATATTTTCATTTTGTTTATTTTTAAATTTTTATTTATCAGTATACTATTAGAAATTGGCATTTACTCCAAACAAGAAAGTTCTCGCTCTTGGGTAAACATTATTATCAATTCCATTGAACTTTTCTGGATCTAAACCGTCATATTTTGTCAAAGTCAAAACATTTTGAACACCAGCAGTAAATCGTAATGAAGCTGCTTTTAATAATGTTTTATCAAAAGTATATCCAAGAGTGACATTATCTAATTTTATAAAAGAAGCATCTTTTACAAAATAATTAGACAAGTATCGCTGTGTACCATTGTCTTCAAATTTAAAACCTGTATTGTAGTAATCAGCACTTACGTTAGATAAATCAGTTTGCCTTCTTAAACCTGCATCTGAATATCCTAAATTAGAACTTACATTATCAAAGATATAATTCCCTAAGCTAGCTCTCCAGTTCATTGTAAAATCAAACTTTTTATAGTTTAAAGTTGAAAAGAAACCAAAAGTATAATCGGGTGCCGGTTTATGATATCTGTAACGGTCAGCTGTATCAATTTTTCCATCATTATTTCTATCTACATAAGCTCCTGCAATGGGTCTTTTATCAGCATCATACAATTGTTCATATACAAAAAATGAATTTGGTGTAAACCCTACAGAGTTAATTTGAATTTTATTTCCGTTACCTCCAGAGATATTATCTCCAGCTAAATAACCTTGAAATCCTGGAACTGTAATCCCTAACTCTGATATTTTTTGATCAATATAAGTAGTATTGAAAGCAACATTCCATCTTAAATTGTCATTCTTAATAATATCCGACTCAATACTAAACTCTACTCCTTTAGTTCGTACACTTCCTATATTGAAAAAACCTTGATTTCTAATGTTTGCACCATCAGGAATTGCTATATCAGCTAGTAAATCAGTTGATTTTTTATCAAAATAATTAACAGATCCCGTTATTCTATCATTAAAGAATCCATAGTCTAAACCTACGTTCATCTCTGCTAATTCTTCCCATTTAATATTTTCATTGTATCCTTCTGGTCTTGCAGTAGCATATATTGTATTCCCAAAAACATATTGTGAATTAATAGTTCCTAAAGTTACTCTACGTAAATAATCGTACTGCGCTGAAATATCTTGCTGACCCGTTGTACCGTAACCAACTCTTAATTTTAAGGTAGAAAGCGTTTCATTGCCTTTCAAGAATGCTTCATCAGACAAATTCCATGCAAAAGCAGCTCCTGCAAAATTACCCCACCTGTTTTCTTCTGAAAAACGTGAAGTACCATCTCTTCTATAGTTTAAAGTCAATAAGTAACGACTATCAAAACCTAAATTTAAACGTCCAAAATAAGATTGCAAGTTGATATCTGGATCTGTAATTACATCTTCATTAGGATTAGGTTGTCTAGTTTCTCCAGATTGGTATTTTTCTTTTTGAAACAATTGATAATTGTAACCTGCTGTAGCATCAATTTTAAATTTACCTAAATCTTTAGTATAATTAAAATACGCATTTAAGTTTTTATTTTGAAGCGCATCAGTATAAGTAGAATAGTTTCCTAAATTAACGTATCCTGGATCACTAAACGCTTTTGGCTGATATCCTAGAACACTTTCAGTACTTACATTAGTAAAACCACTACTATCAAATCTATCAATACCAGCTTCAACAACCACTCTTAAATCTTCAAAGAAATGCAATTTATAATCTAACCTAACATTTCCCCATTTTCTTGTAGAAGTGGATCTACGTTCATCTTGATTTAATCTTGCTACTGGATTTCTTGCAGGTAATAACGGTAAATTTCCGTTAGACTCTAACCATTCAAAGTAACCTCCGTAACGAGAACCCGCTTGATAAACTGGTTGTGTTGGATCATAACCTATTGCACTTCCAATAACACCACCTTCATCTTGAAATCTATTTTTACCAAAAGATAAGTTTCCGCTAATATCAATTTTTAAATGATTATCAAACAAAACTGGATTTAATGATAATGACGTTGTTGTTCTTTCAAAAGAAGTGTTTTTAAGAATACCCGGGTTATCAACATTACCAACTGATAATCTTATTGGCAACTTTTGGAACAAAGCACCACTTACTGATATATTATTATTAACGGTTAGTGCAGTATGAAAAATTTCATCTTGCCAATCCGTGTTAGCTGTACCTAATAACGCTTTTTGAGCATCTGTTCCTTTTTCGTTTACTAAAGCTCTATATTGATCTGCGCTTAAAACATCAACTGTATTAGCTACAGTATTAATACCTACCTGAGAACTAAAGTTTATTTTTATGCGTCCTTTACTTCCTTTTTTAGTTGTTATAACGATTACTCCATTTGCCGCTCTAGATCCATAAATAGCTGCTGCAGAGGCATCTTTTAAAACAGTAAACGACTCTATATCATTAGGGTCAATTGTAGATAGTATACTCGTTGAACCCGAAGGAACATTATTACTTAAAGGCAAACCATCTAATACAATCAATGGCTCATTAGAAGCACTCAAAGAAGACCCTCCACGAATACGAATATCTGCCTTTGCTCCTGGAGACCCTCCACCAGTTACATTTACTCCTGAGATACGACCACTGATTAAACTTTCTGGAGTTACGTTTTGTCCTTTGTTAAAATCCTTTGCTGCTATTTGAGAGACAGATCCCGTAGCATCTTTTTTCTTAACTGTACCATATCCTACTTGAACAATCACTTCTTGAAGCATGTTTTGATCTTCTTCTAAAGCAACTGTTAATGATTTTTGACCAGTATAAGAAATTATTGAATTTTTGTATCCAATGAAAGAAAAAACAACTTTATCGCCGTTCTTAACTTTTAACAATTGAAATTTACCATCAAAATCTGTTGAAACGCCATTTATTGCGCCTTGAATATTTACATTTACTCCTGGAATAGGTTGTCCTGATGCTTTATCAACAACAACACCATTAAAAGTAGTCTGAGCTAGAATACTAAAAGGCAGTAGTAATAATAAAAATAACAACTTTTTATAAATTGTTTTCATACTTTTTGTTTAAATTAATTAGTTTTAATTGAATTTTACTCTTACTTCGAATGTTAAATTTATGTAAATTTTAAGATGCTCGACAATCACAATTTTAGAAAAGGTTACGAAAACGTAATAGTGTTGAAAACTTTCTGAATAATCTAATTTATTAATGGGAAAATTGCCATTAATAAAAACAAATCCTACCTTTATTACGAATTAATTTTTTATCAGATTTATAATTATGAAAAGAAAAGTTACACTTAAGCAAATTGCAAAAGAACTAGACGTCTCTATTTCTACCGTTTCAAAATCACTTAGAAACAGTTTAGAAATAGGAGAGGAAACCAGATTGAAAGTACAAGCATTTGCAAAATTTTATAATTATAAACCTAATAACATTGCACTTAGCTTAAAAAATCGCAAAACTAAAACAATCGGAATCATTATTCCTGAGATTGTACACTACTTTTTTTCTACTGTGATTAATGGTATTGAGCAGGTCGCAAACGAAAATGGGTATAGTGTCATCATATGCCTCTCTGACGATTCATTCGATAAGGAAGTTCGAAATATGGAAATGCTTGCTAATGGTAGTATTGACGGCTTCATAATGTCGTTGTCTAAAGAGACGCAACTTAAAGGAGACTTTCACCACATTACCGAAGTTATCAACCAAGGCATGCCAGTAGTTATGTTCGACCGCGTTACAAGCGAAATATTATGTGATAAAGTAATCATCGATGATAAATCAGCAGCTTATGAAGCAGTACAAACCTTAATCGACAAAGGGCGCAAGAAAATTGCTTTAGTAACCACTGTAGACTATGTAAGCGTAGGTAAATTAAGAACAGATGGCTATACTAAAGCATTGCTTGATAACGGCTTGCCTTTCAACGAAAACCTCATCATCAAGATCGAAGATGTAGATACTTGCGAGGTGATCATTGGTAAACTACTAGAAGACAAAGCAATTGATGCGGTTTTTGCTGTAAACGAACTCTTTGCCGTAACCAGTATTAAAGCAGCAAATAAAATGGGATTAAATGTCCCCGAAGATCTAGCGGTAATTGCTTTCACCGATGGTATTATTTCTAAATATTCTACTCCTACAATTACCACTGTAAGTCAAAGCGGAAAGAAAATGGGAAACAAAGCCGCTAAAATGCTTATTGATCGTTTAGAAACTGAAGAGGAAAGCGAAGAGGAAGAGGAGGTTGAAAACTATAAAACCGAAGTAATTGAAACCCATTTGGTCGAAAGAGAGTCAACAAATTAAAACTATTCTGCTATACTATTCATTACTACAACCTTGTAGTTGTTAATCTTTGGATTTTTTTAGATCCAAAAAACAAATGTTTGAAATTAATTTCTACATTTACCCCAATCAAAGCTTTTACTTTTACTTCGAAAAATAAGTTAAGTTTTGATAAGCATCGCGCTTATCGTATTAATATTTAAATTACGATAATGGAAAAGCGTAAATTAAGTTTTTGGGAAATCTGGAACATGAGTTTCGGATTCTTGGGAATACAAATGGGATTTGCTCTTCAAAATGCAAATGCGAGTAGAATTCTTCAAATTTTTGGTGCCGATGTTCACGAGCTGTCATGGTTCTGGATTATTGCTCCTTTAATGGGACTTATCGTTCAACCCATAATTGGTCATTATAGTGACAAGACTTGGGGAAAATTTGGACGTAGAAAACCTTTCTTTTTAATTGGTGCAGTATTAGCCTCAGTAGGTTTGATATTAATGCCACAAGCCGAAATTTTCATCGCATTACTGCCTGCCTTATGGGTTGGAGCTGGAATGTTAATGATTATGGATGCCTCTTTCAATATTGCTATGGAACCTTTCAGAGCTTTAGTGGGAGACAATTTAAGAACAGATCAAAGAACATTAGGATTTAGCGTTCAAACGGCCTTAATTGGTTTTGGAGCCGTAATAGGTTCTTGGCTTCCTTATGTTTTGACTAATTGGTTTGGTGTTTCTAATCGAAATGAAGATGGCGGCGTTCCTATGCATTTGATTCTTTCATTTGTCATTGGTGCAGTAATCTTAATTGGTTCGATACTAGTAACCATTTTTACTACTAAGGAATATTCACCTGAAGAATTAGCCCAGTTTGAAGACGAACAAGCACATCAAGAAACAGCAGTTGTAGAAAAAGAATCAAGTCTTCTCGATATTTTTGAAGACTTTAGAAAAATGCCTACTACCATGCGACAATTGAGTTGGGTGCAGTTTTTCTCTTGGTTTGGACTTTTTGGAATGTGGGTTTTTACAACTCCTGCTATTGCGCACCACATCTACGGTCTGCCTATTAACGATAGTAAAAGTGAGGCGTATCAAACAGCCGGTGACTGGGTTGGTGTCCTTTTTGGAATCTACAATTTGGTTTCTGCATTTTACGCTTTTGCACTTCCTTATATCGCTAAGAAAATAGGTAGAAAACTAACGCATTCTATTTCTTTAACCATTGGTGGTCTTGGTTTAATCTCTATGTATTTCATGCCTAACGAAGATTGGTTAATCCTTTCTATGGTAGGAGTAGGAATTGCATGGGCTAGTATTTTATCAATGCCATATGCCATCCTTGCAGGTTCTATTTCGCCTTTAAAAATGGGAGTTTACATGGGGATTTTCAATTTCTTTATCGTGATTCCGCAAATTATCAACGCTTTAATTGGTGGTCCACTGGTTAAATACTTCTATCATGACGATGCTATTTTTGCACTGGTAACTAGTGGAGTGAGTTTTCTCATCGCCGCAGTTCTGGTAGTAAAAGTAAAAGATGTCGATGATGTTGTAAAAAAATAATCAGTCCAGACTTATCCTGATTTAATCCTTAAGCAAAACTGCTTAAACCACTTATTTTCCACAAAAAATTATTCTCGACATGCGTACAAAAGCATTTATATTCGACCTCGACGGAGTAATCGTCGATACGGCAAAATACCATTATTTAGCTTGGCAAAAAATTGCTCAAGAACTAAACATAGACTTCACATTAGAGCATAACGAACTCCTTAAAGGCGTAAGCCGTGTTCGCTCTCTTGATATTATCCTCGAACTAGGAAACGTTCAGGCTTCACAAGAAGACAAGAACAAATGGCTGGTTCAAAAAAACGACGAATATTTAAGCTATTTAGTCGATATGGATCAAAGCGAAATCCTTCCTGGTGTGATTCCAGTCTTAGAATTTTTAAAGCAAAACAACCAACCTATCGCTTTAGGTTCGGCGAGTAAAAACGCAAGACCTATTCTAGAAAAAACGGGCATCATCCATTTTTTTGATGCGATTGTTGACGGCAATGATGTCTCTAACGCCAAGCCAGATCCTGAGGTTTTCTTAATCGCAGCAAAACACTTGAACAGCAATCCAGCGGATGCAATTGTATTTGAAGATTCGGTTGCGGGTGTTCAAGCAGCTAACATTGCCAAGATGATCAGCATAGGAATAGGAGAAGAAAAAACACTACACGAAGCACAGTATATTTTTGAGGATTTTACTCAAATAACGACCCGCTTCATTCAAGAATTAATCAACAAATAAGGCGCAAGTATTTCCTTGGCTGTATCTCGTGACAGCAATAAAACTTGAACTACAAAACTATCAAACAAAATGAATCAAGATTATATAAAACCCGATAATTGGTCTATCATCGAAGAAGGATTTGACGCAGAAAGCGTAAAGTCATCTGAAAGCCTTTTCAGTATAGGAAATGGCGCGATGGGACAACGTGCTAATTTTGAAGAAACCTACACTGGCGCTACTTTTCAAGGTAGTTATATTGCCGGAATTTACTATCCAGACAAAACTAAAGTGGGCTGGTGGAAAAACGGCTACCCGGAATATTTTGCTAAAGTATTGAATGCACCTAATTGGATTGGGATTGATATCGAAATCAACGATGAAATTTTCGATCTTAATAAATGCAGCGAAATAAAAAAATTCCGTCGTGAGTTGAACATGAAAGAAGGTTGGTACAGCCGCTCATTTGAAGCCACTTTAAAAAACGGAACGGAGATTGCCGTAAACGTAACGCGTTTCTTGGCTTTAGACTTAGATGAGGTAGGGATTATTAACTACGAAATCACGACATTAAACAAAGATGCAAAAATAGTTTACAAACCTTATATTGACGCTGGTGTTACTAATGAAGATGCTAACTGGGATGAAAAATTCTGGGAACCTCTTGATGTAAAACACACCGGTAACGAGGCCTTTGTAACTGCACAAACATTCAAAACGCATTTTAAAGTGACCACTTTTATGCAGAATAGTGTTTTTGAAAATGGTAAAAATCTAAACCTCTCTCCTACCAACTTCAATACTACTGCAGACAAAATTCAAAGTCTGTATGCGGTGATTGTAGCAAAAGGAAAAACATCTTCTATTCAAAAAATTGGTGGGTACACCGTTTCTTTAAATCATAGCAACACGCAAACAGCTGCCGAAAAAGCAATTCAAGCGGCTTTAGCCAAAGGGTACAATCAATTGTTGCAAGATCAGCTTGCTGCTTGGGCAAAGATTTGGGAAATGTCAGACATTACTATTGATGGTGACGTGAAGGCACAGCAAGGAATTCGCTTTAATATATTTCAGTTAAACCAAACCTATTTAGGTAAAGACAGCCGATTAAACATTGGTCCAAAAGGATTTACTGGAGAGAAATATGGTGGATCCACTTATTGGGACACAGAGGCCTATTGCATACCGTTTTACATGGCGACAAAAGACCAGCAGGTTGCCCGTAATTTATTGACGTATCGTTATAATCAATTGGACAAAGCCATCGAAAATGCCGAGAAAAACTTAGGCTTTAAAAATGGTGCTGCCCTCTACCCTATGGTGACGATGAACGGCGAAGAATGCCACAACGAATGGGAAATCACGCACGAAGAAATTCATAGAAATGGTGCCATCGCTTTTGCGATTTTCAACTACCACCGTTTTACTGGTGATTACTCCTATATTCCCGAAAAAGGATTAGAAGTATTGATTGCTATCGCTCGTTTCTGGCATCAGCGCGCTTCTTTTTCGAAGGATAAAAACCAATACGTAATACTAGGTGTGACTGGTCCTAATGAGTACGAGAACAACATCAACAATAATTTCTACACTAATTATATTGCAAAATGGTGTATTAATTATGCATTCGAACAAATTCAAAAAGTAGCTTCAGAATATGCTGATGATCACAGTAGAATTATCGAAAAAGTAAACCTAAGTGATAGCGAAATCCAAGAGTGGAAAAAAGTAGCGGATAATATGTATTTCCCTAAATCAGAAGCGTTGGGAATCTACTTGCAGCAAGACGGTTTCTTAGACAAAGATTTGGTTCCCGTTAAGGATTTAGACAAATCACAACGTCCTATAAATCAAAAATGGTCGTGGGATCGCGTGTTGCGTTCGCCTTACATAAAACAGGCTGATGTATTGCAGTGTTTCTACTTTTTTGAAGATCACTTTTCGAAAGAAGAACTACATAAAAACTTCGATTTCTACGAGTCTTTCACGGTGCATGAGAGTTCGCTTTCGCCCTGCGTACACTCTATTCAAGCTGCCTTGTTAGACAAAATGGATATGGCATATACGTTCTATTTACGAACATCTCGTTTGGATCTAGACGACTACAACAAAGAGGTTGAAGAAGGCTGCCACATCACGTCAATGGCGGGAACTTGGATGAGTATTGTAGAAGGTTTTGGAGGAATGCGCGTTAAAAACGACAGCTTACATTTCTCTCCTAAAATCCCTAAAGAATGGGACGGTTATTCGTTCAAAATTAATTTTAGAAACCAAATTTTGAAAGTAATTGTAAACCATAACGAAACCCAAATCACGCTTGAAGGTTCACAAGATCTTACCGTTTATGTCAATGACAAACCGCTTCTAGTTCGTGCAAACGAACAAGCTATGGCATAAGATTATCAATAAATGAATGATATCGAGGCATTACCCAAATGATTTTTTCAAAGGACGCAATGCCTCCCTATTATTTAAAAAAACCGCTTACTTAGACTACTTTAAGTAGCAAGAACACTATTTTTTTGCTTGTAATTATTAGAAGCTATTTCCTGCTATCCCCTTTATCTCTTCACTACGTTACGAGGATATCGGTCCTATCAGGGCTAAAAAAAAGTACCATGAACAAATTCCTTCTCAGCATCATACTACTGGTTTTTACAATCACATTTTCATTTGCGCAAAATGCAAACCGGAAATACGAAGGCCATGCTACAAACAAAAATACTCTTGAAGTAAACACCTCAGACGGCAAGTATATTTTCACGCCCTACGCTACTACTATCATTGCCACTACTTTTATTCCAAAAGGAGAAACAAATACTACTCCTTCTCATGCAGTTGTAATGCAAGTAGAGAACGGAATAGCCAAAATTAAAGAAACAAAAAACAGTCTTACCTTTAGTACCAAAGGGATTAGCGTGAAGCTCACCAAATCACCTTTTCAGATTAGTTATTTCTATAAATCGAAAGCACTTCTCTCTGAGAAGAATGGCTACATAAAAAAAGACAGCACAGAAGTCCTCGATTTTAATTTAGATAATTCAGAAGCATTGTATGGAGCAGGCGAACGTGTTTTAGGAATGAACCGCCGTGGCAACCGTTTGCAATTATACAACCGTGCACATTACGGTTATGAAACGCATTCAGAGTTAATGAATTTCACCATGCCACTGGTAATGTCGTCAAAAATATATGCCGTTCATTTTGACAATGCCGCCATTGGGTACTTAGATTTAGACAGTAAAAAAGACAACACCCTAGCATACGAAACAATCTCTGGCCGAAAAACCTATCAAGTAATCGCCGCTGATTCTTGGACCGATTTGATTACTAGTTACACCACCTTAACAGGAAAACAACCCTTACCTCCTCGTTGGGCGTTTGGGAATTTTGCTAGTCGTTTTGGTTACCACACCCAAGCTGAAACCGAAGCAACAATTCAAAAATATAGAGATGAAAAAATTCCTGTAGACGCTGTAATTCTGGACTTATATTGGTTTGGAAAAACCGTTCAAGGAACGATGGGGAATTTAGATTGGGACAAAGAAAGTTTCCCGGAGCCTACAAACATGATTGCCAACCTTGAGAAAGCAGGCGTCAAAACAATTCTGATCACTGAACCTTTTATATTAACTACGTCAAGCAAATGGCAAGAAGCAGTCGATAAAAAAATCTTAGCCACAGATAGCAATGGCAAACCCTTTACCTATGATTTCTATTTTGGAAACACAGGAATCATCGACATTTTTAAACCTGAAGGCAAGCAATGGTTTTGGACTATTTATAAAAATTTAATCAATCAAGGCGTTGCTGGATTGTGGGGTGATCTTGGCGAACCTGAAGTATTTCCGTCTGCTGCGATCACGGTAGCTGGAAAAGCAGATGAAGTTCATAATATCTATGGGCATAATTGGGCAAAACTTGTTCAGGACGGTTATAAAAAAGATTTCGCACAGCAAAGACCTTTTATATTAATGCGCGCAGGATATTCTGGATCACAACGATACGGCATGATTCCCTGGTCAGGTGATGTTAGCAGATCTTGGGGCGGATTGCAAGCACAAACAGAAATCGCACTCCAAATGGGAATGCAAGGACTTGGTTACATGCATTCTGACTTGGGCGGTTTTGCTGGAGCTACAGACGATAGTGAATTGTACACACGCTGGTTGCAATATGGCGTTTTCCAACCTATTTTTCGCCCACATGCGCAGGAAGACGTTCCTTCTGAACCTATTTTTAAAGACGAAATTACAAAAAACAGAACGCGTAAAGCCATCGAATTACGCTATCAAATGATTCCATATAATTACACCCTAGCTTTCGAAAACAATCAAAAAGGAACGCCATTGATGCGTCCATTACTTTTTGAAGAACCTACAGATACGGTTATCCAAAAAGTAAACGAAACCTATTTATGGGGAAATGACTTTCTGGTAACTCCGATTACGCATGCAGGTATAGCTAGCAAAACGATTTATTTCCCTAAAAGCAGCAATTGGTTTGACTTTTATTCTGATAAGAAATATGCAGCAGCGACAACTGAAAACATTGCTGTAGTACCTGAGCAGATTCCGGTATTTGTGCGAGGCGGTGCTTTTATCCCTATGGCTGATTTGGTGCAAACTACGCGTGATTATACTACTTCAAAAATAACTCTACATTACTATAAAGACAGCGATGTAAAAGCAAGCTCTGGCAGAATGTACCATGATGATGGTAAAACTCCGGAAGCTTTCGAAAAAGGAAACTATGAGATTTTACATTTTAATGCCAAAAATAAAAGCAATATCTTGAGCTTTGAATTAACCACCACAATTGGCGCTAATTACACTGCTATAGATCGCCAAATCCAGTTGATTATTCACAACAGCGATGCTGAACCTAAAAAAATTACTAGCAATAGAAAAGCAGTAGATTTTAATTGGAACAAAAAAGAAAAGACACTTACTATTCCCGTGCAATGGACCAAGGGAACATCAGAAAAAATAAAAATTAAATTCTAATAAAATGAAAATATACCCTCTATTTTTTTTACTAGCGACTGTCGTTTTAACCGTAAGTTGCACCGCTACTAAAAAAGTTTCCAATAAAAAAGCAGCAAAAACTCCCTTTGTATGGGAAGCCGCTAGCGTTTATTTTTTAATGACAGACCGATTTAACAACGGTGACAAAGCAAACGACCAGAATTACAACCGCACGAAAACTAGCGGAAAATTACGCGGTTTTCAAGGAGGAGACATCAAAGGGATTTCGCAAAAAATCGATGAAGGTTATTTTGACAAACTCGGAATCAATGCGATTTGGTTTACTCCAATAGTCGAACAAATTCATGATGGCGTTGATGAAGGAACGGGATACAGCTACGGATTTCATGGGTATTGGACGAGAGACTGGACCGCTTTGGACCCTAATTTCGGAACCAAAGAAGATCTTGCAGCCCTTGTTGAAAAAGCACATGCCCACGGCATCAGAATTATTCTTGACGGCGTAATCAATCACACAGGACCGGTAACTCCTGAAGATTCGGTGTGGCCAAATGATTGGGTACGCACAGACCCACAATGTGACTACAAAACCTTTGAAACTACAACCGCTTGCACCCTAGTTAAGAACTTACCCGATATTAAAACTGAGAGCGATCAAGAAGTGGAGCTCCCTCCTTTTTTAATCGAAAAATGGAAAGCAGAAGGCCGTTACGAAAAAGAAGTCGCTTCGCTAGATGCCTTTTTTGAAAGAACAGCATACCCTAGAACACCTAAGAATTACATTATAAAGTGGCTGACAGATTACATCGCTGATTACGGAATTGACGGTTACAGAGCCGATACCGTAAAGCACACAAATGTGAGTGTATGGAGTGATTTCAAGACGCAATGTGAGTTTGCTTTTGCAACTTGGAAAAAAAATAATCCAACAAAAGTTTTAGACAACAATCCTTTCTACACTATTGCTGAGGTCTACAATTACAACATTAGCGCCGGGAAATATTTTGATTTTGGTGACAAAAAAGTAAACTATTATGACAATGGTTTTAACAACATGATCAATTTCGAATTCAAATCAGATGCTTTGAAAGACTATGAGTTCATTTTCTCTAAATATGCAAGTATTTTGAATGGTGAACTAAAAGGATCGAGCGTATTGAACTACTTATCGTCTCATGACGATGGAAGTCCGTTTGACGCAGCACGAACAAAGAACAAAGAAACGGCCACCAAATTATTACTTTCTCCAGGATTAGCACAAGTTTTTTATGGAGATGAATCGGCTCGTTCTCTTATTGTAGCAGGCACTGAAGGCGATGCAACATTGCGTTCCTTCATGAACTGGGAAGACATCAAATCAAATCCTGCAACTCAAGCGGCACTTTTACATTGGCAAAAACTAGGACAGTTTAGAAAAAACCACCCATCGATTGGTGCTGGCGTACACCAACAAATTACCGCGCAACCGTATGTATTCTCGAGAACATTTACTAAAGGCGATTATAGTGATCAGGTAGTCGTAGGACTAGATTTATCGATTGGTAAAAAAGAACTATCTGTTGGTGCAATTTTCGATAACGGAATAACGTTAAGAGATGCGTACTCTGGTAAAACGGCCATTGTAACAAACGGAACCGTTACTATTGATAGCCCGTTTGACATTGTACTATTAGAAAAATAAAATCTATCACAGTTTTAAAATTCTTTTATTGCTACTAATCTGTGACAAAAAAATTACCCGAAGAATACCACAAATACTTCAAGCAAAAAAGCACAAATCGATTCTCGTTTGTGCTTTTTTATTTTTCTAAAAGCCGCTTTTAAAAATAAAAATTATATTTTCTTTAACATTTGTAACATTTGTAAAAAATATCGTCTAATTTGGACACCCAAACCATTATTATGAACTTTTTAGAAAACTACGAACCCTTGCTAAAAGCTTTCTGGTACATTGCGCTACCCGTAAGTTTGTTTTTTAGTCTGCAAACCATCATGACATTTGTTGGTTTAAGCGATGGAGAAACCGACGTGGATTCAGACACCGGCGATGTAGAGATGCCATTTGAGATTTTCACCTTACGCAACTTAATCAACTTTTTATTGGGTTTCAGTTGGACAGGAATTTCCTTTTACAACACCATAGAAAACAAAACAATATTGATTGTTGTTGCGCTTATTGTTGGGTTGTTATTTGTTGCTATCTTCTTTATGCTAATCAAACAAATTTTAAAACTATCAGAGAACAACAGTTTTAAAATTGAAAGTACCTTGAACCAAACTGCGCAAGTCTACCTGACCATTCCTGCAGAAAAATCAGGACGAGGCAAAATATTGATCAGTATAAAGGGAGCATACCATGAGCTGGATGCCATGACGCTAACTTCCGAAAAAATCCTTTCAAATACTTCCGTGAAAGTCGTTGCTATAGAAAACAACGTATTAATTGTAGAAAAAAACTAAATTTAAAATAACCCATGACTGAAATTATTATTATCGTTGTTGCCGTACTTGTTGTTTTTGTAACCTTCCTTACGCTTATTTCTCGTTACAAAAGATGTCCTTCAGATAAGATCCTTGTTATTTATGGTCGCACAGGCGGCACCTCTGCAAAGTGTGTGCATGGTGGCGGTGCATTTATCTGGCCAGTTGTTCAAGATTACCAATATTTAGACCTAAAACCACTTTCTATTGATGCTAATTTAACGAATGCACTATCGCGTCAAAACATTCGTGTCGATGTTCCTTGCCGATTTACCATTGCCATTTCAACAGAAAGTGAAAGCATGAACACGGCTGCCGAACGTTTATTAGGCCTACAACCTGAGCAAATTCAAGAATTAGCTAAAGACATTTTATTTGGTCAATTGCGTCTGGTAATTGCTACAATGACTATTGAAGAAATCAACTCAGACAGAGATAAATTCTTAGAAAACATTTCTAAAAACGTTGATTCTGAACTTAAGAAAATTGGTTTAAAACTAATCAACGTTAACGTTACTGACATCAAAGATGAGTCGGGATATATTGAAGCTTTAGGAAAAGAAGCTGCTGCAAAAGCCATCAATGAAGCCAAAATTTCTGTTGCAGAACAAGAGAAAATTGGAGAAACAGGAAAGGCATTGGCTGACCGTGAGAAAGACGTTCAAATTGCAGAAACACATAGAGATCGTGACGTAAAAATCGCGATCACAAATAAAGATAGAGAAGTAAGTATTGCCGCTGCATTTAAAGATGAAAGCATTGGTAAGGCTGAAGCACAGAGAGACACCCGTGTAAAAACATCTGAAGCAAATGCGATTGCGATAAAAGGAGAGAATGAAGCTCGCATTGCCATTGCACAGTCTGAAGCAGCACGTCGTGAACGTGAAGCAGAAGCATTGAGAACAGCATTAGCCTCTGAAAAAGTACAAAGTGCAAAAGCATTAGAAGAGTCTTATGTTGCAGAGCAAAAAGCAGAGGAAGCCCGTGCCGAAAGAGAACGATCTACTCAAAACGCCAATATTGTAATTCCGGCGCAAATTGCCAAACAAAAAGCAATTATTGACGCTCAAGCAGAAGCCGAAAAAACAAGAGAGTTAGCAAAAGGAGAAGCTGATGCTATCTTTGCAAAAATGGAAGCGGAAGCAAAAGGTTTGTACGAAATTCTAACAAAACAAGCAGAAGGATACCGCGAAGTTGTTAGCGCTGCTGGAGGTGACCCTACAAAAGCATTCCAATTATTGTTAATTGAAAAATTACCTGAATTAGTAAAAACCCAAGTGGAAGCGGTTAAAAATATCAAAATTGACAAAATCACTGTTTGGGATTCTGGAAATAATGGTGACAACGGAGCAGGTTCAACTGCCAACTTTGTATCAGGAATGATGAAAACAGTCCCACCATTGAACGACCTATTTAACATGGCTGGATTAAACCTACCTACTTATTTAAAAGGAAACGATACTGCGGAAGAGGCAAAACCTACAACCTCAAACGAGAACAGTACACCAACTGAAAAATAAAATAATGTAGAAAGTCCAAATTAAATTTATTTATAAATTTGGACCTCTATTTTTCGAAATAAAAAAGCACAAATCGAATCTGGTTTGTGCTTTTTTATTTTAGTTACCTTTGCCAAAAATTAGTAGCATGTTAAAGATCGGCCATCGCGGTGCTAGAGTTTATGAACCTGAGAATACTTTGATTGGTTTTCAAAAAGCATTAGCGCTTACTGTGGATCAAATCGAACTTGATATTCACAGCAGTGTTGATGGAGAAATCATGGTAATTCATGATGAAACAGTCGATAGAACGACCAATGGCAGCGGTTATGTAAATAGTTTTACGCGTTTAGAATTACAGCAATTCCAAATTGAAAGACAGCAGTATATTCCAACATTAATTGAAGTTTTAAATCTTATTGATCGAAAATGCTCCATTAATATCGAAATAAAAAGCAATGGATTAGCTGACAAATTAGTTGGCATAATTGAGCAATATGTAACTGAAAAACAGTGGAAATATGGCGATTTTATCGTCTCTAGTTTTGAGTGGGATAATTTGGAAAAAGTCCGCTTGCTGAATCCTACTATTCCAATTGCCGTATTGACGGAGACGAGTATTGAGGACGCTTTGGCTTTCGCCAAAAAAATAAAAGCACAGGCAATAAATCCCGATTTTCAGATGCTCTCGACAGAAAATGTAAGTCAGATGCAACAGACTGGGTTTCAAGTTTTCCCTTGGACGGTGAACGAAATCGAAGACATAAAAAGAATACAATCATACAAAGTAGACGGAATCATCTCTGATTTTCCCGATCGATTATAAATTTTGCTTCAAGCAAAAACAACAAAAACATGAATCAAGATTTTGATATAATAGTAGTAGGTGGTGGTGCAGCAGGTTTTTTTACAGCCATTAATATCGTTGAGAAAAACCCAAAGTTAAAAGTAGCCATATTAGAACGTGGTGCCGAAGTTTTGCAAAAAGTCCGCATCTCTGGTGGTGGGCGTTGCAATGTTACCCACGCCTGTTTTGAACCTAATGAATTAGTAAAATTCTACCCTCGTGGAGAGAAAGAATTGCGAGGACCTTTTCATCAGTTTTGCTCAGGTGATACTATCGAATGGTTTGAAAAACACGGTGTCGAATTAAAAATCGAGGATGACGGCAGAATGTTTCCGGTATCTAATTCGTCACAAACAATTATCGACTGTTTTCTTGAAGCCACTACTAAATTAGGCATCAAAGTATTGACAGGACAAAGTGTACAGTCTATTTTCAGGCCCGAAATCGCAGGAGAAAGCGTTTGGAAAATCGAAACACAATCGGAAAATTATATTACCGAAAAATTAGTTTTAGCCACAGGAAGCAATCCTAAAGTTTGGGATATGTTACAAACCTATGGTCACGCGGTTGTGAATCCCGTGCCTTCCTTGTTTACCTTCAATATCAAAGACCCTCGAATTAAAGAATTACCCGGAGTAGCAGCCTTAGCGACGGTTAAGGTCAAAGATAGCAAACTAGAATCAACCGGTCCTTTATTAATTACCCACTGGGGAATGAGCGGTCCTGCAGTTTTAAAATTATCCGCTTGGGGTGCCCGAATCTTACATGACAAAAATTATCAGTTTACCATTTATGTGAATTGGCTGAATGATGTAGATGCAAATGATGCCGAGATAAAATTAAAAGAACTCAAACAAGAACATGCTAAAAAAGCGGTATCTAAGAAATCACCGTTTGACTTCCCAAACCGTTTGTGGGAAAGTTTAGTACTTGCTTCAGGAATCGAAATCGAAACAAAATGGGCTGATCTATCCAAAGCGCAACTGCAAAACCTAGCAAACCAATTAACAAACGGAAGCTTTCAAGTCAATGGGAAGAGCACTTTTAAAGAAGAGTTCGTAACCGCTGGCGGAATCGATTTAAAAGAAATCAATTTTAAAACCATGGAAAGTAAGTTGCACAACAACCTATATTTTGCAGGAGAAATTGTGAATATCGATGCGATTACTGGTGGATTTAATTTCCAAAATGCTTGGACTAGTGGGTTTATTGTGGCGAGTGCTGTTTAATTTAACAAGACATTACCTCTTTACTAAGTTTTCATTAAGACTATTTTAATAATTTTACAATTACTTTAATAGATATAAACTTATGAAGATAAAACTACTCAGCGCTTTACTATTGCTAAGCTTTCAACTTTGCTTTTCTCAAAATATTAAAGGAAAAGTAATGTGCAATAGTTATATCATACCTAATGTAGAAGTCATTAATTCCTTTACAAAAAAACTCACTACAACTGATGCTGAGGGAAATTTTTCTATTGATGCAAAAACAAACGACCTTTTAGTATTTGTTTCAAAAGAACATCAATTAAAAAAACTCACTATAAATCCTTTGCTATTCATAAACAACGAACTTATTGTTGAATTAACTTTAAACGCCGAAGAGTTAAATGAAGTTGTCGTAACTAACATGCCTTCTATAAAATTGAGCAAGGATGACAGCTGGGAGCAAACTAAATTAGATCAATACACCTTAGAAAAAAGAACTGCTGCTCCAAAAGTACAAGGCGTTTACACAGGCGAACTAGTTAACGGTGTTGACTTCATGCGAATAGGCGGAATGCTTTTAAGCCTATTCATTAAAGATAAAGAACCCGCAAAAAAAGAACCAGCTGAAGTTCTATTTAAAGATTTTGTAAAATCACATTGTAATCAAAGTTATTTTGAAAAAACATTGGATATTAAACCCGAAAAGATAGGTTTGTTTATGGAGTTTTGTGACGCAGACCCAAGATCTAAAAGCATTACTACAAGCAAAAATGTTTTGACTTTAATGGATTTTCTCCTCGAAAAAAAAACCGCTTTTAAAAAACTATAGATTAAAGCAACTAAACAATTTTCACTTCAACCTATAGTGAAATCTCAATAAAAAAAGAATCAAATAACTGTAAATCAACACTCCTTATTTTGGCTTCGAAACATTACTTTTTATAATTAAAACTATCGATTTAGCCACCAAATACTTTCATTTAAAACTAAAGCAAAACTCACCCACGCCAAATAAGGCAAGAACAAGTATCCTGCAATTTTATTTATTTTACTAAACTGAGTGTAGGTTTCAAAAATCATTAGCCACAATAAAATAATCTCAATTCCAGCTAACAAAGGGTTGTGCAAACCAAAGAACAAATAGGACCACAATGCATTTAAAGCCAACTGAATTGCAAAAACAATCAATGCTTTTCTAACCAACTCTTTTTCTGCCTCTATACGGTCCCAAACTAATCCTGCAGCAATACCCATCATGATATACAACATACTCCACATAGGAGCAAAAATCCAATTAGGCGGGTTAAAACTTGGTTTTATTAATGTAGGATACCAAGTTGTCACCGCTGATTGAGTTACAATTCCGGAGAAATAACCAATTACGAGACAAGTAACAACAACCGTAAGTATTTTTGTAATCTTATTCATTTATATAATTTGTTTGAGAATTCAAAATTAATCAAAAATCAAGAGTTTTTCAACAAATAAACCAATTGATGTCTAAGTCAAAAAAAGTATCTTTGTAAAAATTTCACCATTCATGTTGACAACAAACGATTTTATCCCACAACCCTATTCTCATACTTTAGAAAACGGCGAATTTCAATGGAGTGCGCCTAGTAATATTGCCTTAGTAAAATATTGGGGAAAAAAAGACAATCAGATACCTGCTAATCCCTCAGTGAGTTTTACTTTGAACAATTGTAAAACAATTACTAAATTGGCTTTCGCCAAAAAGCATATTGCAACATCGTCCAACGCAAGTTCAGAGGATTTTTCATTTGATTTGTTATTTGAAGGGCAACCGAAAGAAGATTTTAAACCAAAAATTAAGAAATTCTTAGAAAGAATCGAAGTCTATCTTCCGTTTTTAAAAGAGTATCATTTTACGATAGACACAAAAAACACTTTTCCGCATAGTTCAGGTATAGCTTCATCAGCGTCAGGAATGGCTGCGCTTGCGATGAACTTGATGAGTTTAGAAAAAGCCCTTAATCCTGCAATGACCGATGCGTATTTTTATCAAAAAGCCTCTTTTCTAGCCCGATTGGGATCAGGGAGCGCTTGTAGAAGTGTCAAAGGGCAAGTGGTTGTATGGGGAAACCAAGCGAATATTGCAGGCAGTACTGATTTATTTGGGGTGGAATTCCCTAACGAAATCCATGCGAACTTCAAGAACTACCAAGACACTATTTTACTTGTAGACAAAGGCGAAAAGCAAGTCTCAAGCACGGTAGGCCATGATTTAATGCATAACCATCCGTATGCCGAGAGGCGTTTTGCTCAAGCACATGAAAACTTAGATGCTTTAAAAGCGATCTTTAAGAGCGGGGATTTAAACGCCTTCATTAAAGTAGTAGAAAGCGAAGCGCTAACATTGCACGCGATGATGATGACTTCGATGCCTTATTTTATTTTAATGAAACCAAATACGTTGCAGATCATCAATGCGCTTTGGAAATTTAGAAACGAGACTAAAATACCGGTATGTTTCACCCTAGATGCAGGAGCAAATGTGCATGTATTATACCCCGAAAACGTTAGCGAAAAAGTTTTGCAATTTATTAAAGACGAATTAGTTGGCTATTGTCAAAATGGGCAGTACATTTGTGATGAAATTGGAAATGGAGCAATCCTATTATAATTTTCGTATCTTTAGGAGATTAAAGCGCTAAGTATGGATATTCAATTAGAAAAACAAGAAATTATTGAGCAGTTATTGCAAACCAATGACGAATCACTAATTGCGTCTATCAAATCCCTTTTAACTAAAGACAAGAAAGATTTTTGGGAGGAGTTGTCGCCGGAAGAGAAAGAAGGAATTGAAGAAGGAATTGAAGATTTTAAAAATGGTAATACAACATCTTGGGATGACTTCATAATCAACTATCTTTAATGCGAAAGGTGGTAATTTCGAAACGAGCAACATACGAATTAGAAGATTTATTTGATTTTCTTGACTATAAATGGTCTATCGATATTCGTAAGAAAGTCGCACAGAAATTGAATAAAAATATTGAGAAGATCAGATTAAACCCTGAATTATTTCCAAAATCAACAGTAAGAAATACACGAAAATGCGTGGTTTCAAAACAGATAAGCTTGTATTATGACTTTGACGAAAAAAATTTAAATATTCTTCGCATTTTCGATACAAGACAAGACCCAAATAAGATTAAAAAAATAGAATAATTACCAACCCCAAATTGTTAATTTAAAATAATATGAAAGGACCTTTATTTTACTCAAAAATATTACTCTTTGGAGAATACGGAATTATTCGTGACTCTAAGGGATTATCTATTCCCTATAATTTTTACAATGGTGCTTTAAAAACCGACGAAAATCCATCTGCAGAAGCGATTGCTTCTAATGCGAGTTTGAATCGTTTTGCAAACTACCTTGAAACGCTACAAACAGAGCAACCCCAGTTGGTCGCTTTTGATTTAGCTACTTTAAAAAGTGATATCGCTACCGGCATGTACTTTGACTCTAGCATTCCACAAGGATATGGTGTAGGAAGTAGTGGAGCGCTAGTAGCTGCTATTTATGATAAATATGCTCAAGACAAAATCACGGTTTTAGAAAATCTAACGAGAGAAAAATTATTACAGTTAAAGAATATCTTTTCCCAAATGGAAAGCTTTTTCCATGGAAAAAGTTCTGGTTTAGATCCTTTAAATAGCTATTTAAGCATTCCGATCTTGATTAATTCTAAAGACAATATTGAAGCAACTGGAATTCCGAATCAGAGTTTTGACGGAAAAGGTGCTGTCTTTTTATTAGACTCTGGAATTGTAGGTGAAACTGCTCCTATGGTTAACATTTTTATGGAAAACTTAAAAGACAAAGGTTTCCGAACAATGTTAAAAAATCAGTTTGTAAAACACACTGATGCTTGTGTTGAAAACTTTTTAGGAGGTGACATGAAATCATTGTTTAGCAATACTAAAAAATTATCAAAAGTTGTTTTAAGTCATTTTAAACCAATGATTCCAGAACAATTTCATGCTATTTGGCAAAAAGGAATTGACACAAATGACTATTACTTGAAACTTTGTGGTTCAGGTGGCGGTGGATATATCTTAGGATTTACTGAAGATCTAGAACGAGCAAAAACAGCATTGAAAGATTACAAATTAGAAGTAGTTTATCAGTTTTAATAGAACAAAAAAAACCAAATTTAAAGCTTAAAATTCAATGTGATTTTAAGCTTTATTATTTTAATAAAGTATGGCATTAAGTAGAAAGCAAAAGCTTTTTTTAAAAAAGGTAATCAGTTTATTCTCAGTAGTAAGGGGACACAACATCCCGGTTATTATATTGGCACAGTACCTTTCGGCGATATTTATCTTAGCACCAGAGAAAAGAGCGATTGCTATTTTACTGGATTTCAATTTGTTTTTATTAGTTTTTGCCTCAGCGATTACGATTGCTTCTGGTTACATTATCAATAATTTTTACGACAGCCAGAAAGATTTAATCAACCGCCCTAATAAATCGATGCTAGACCGCTTAGTAAGTCAGGCCACCAAACTAAAGGTCTATTTTACTTTGAATTTTATTGCCGCATTGCTAGCTTTATGTGCTTCTTGGCAAGCCTTTTTATTTTTTTCGGCTTATATTTTCTTAATTTGGTTTTACTCCCATAAAATAAAAAAATATCCGGTTGTAGGTAATTTGACCGCTGCAATGATGGCTATTATACCGTTCTTTGCCTTACTCCTACACTATTACAATAGCATAACCTTTGAAGAAATAGAAAGTTACAAAGGCCATTTTGCCGTGATTTTTGCACATGCATGTTTCTTGTTTTTATTATTGCTAATACGAGAAATGATTAAAGATTTAGAAAATTTAAAGGGAGACTTGGCTAACAATTACCAAACAATCCCAATTCGTTTTGGCGAGCAAATGTCTAAAAAGATCATTACTATTTTAACGATAGCTACTATTGTCCCAGTTTATGTTTTAATAGATATTTATGACGTAGGTTATATGGACATCTATTTTTATGTTTGCTTTATCATCCTTATTTTCTTTTTACTTTACTTATGGAAATCACATCAAAAAGCAGAATACTTATTGTTGCATAATGTTTTAAAATTCTTGATTGTTGCAGGCGTTTTTTGCATTGTTTTGATCAATCCATCTGTTTTATGGAACGGCAGGAAATTGTTGCTAATGATGTAAAAAAGGTTTCTTTTAAATCCTAACTTTCTCGTAATTCTAGCCCTGATTACAACGGTATCCTTTTACTTTTTTCTTTAAAAAGTAAAAGATATAGTGGAAAGCAGGAAATAGCTCCTTAAAAAAACCAAATTCACTTATTTAATACTCCTATAGGTTAACGTTTTAGCATTTTAATTAGTAGTTATTGATTGCCAATTATATAAATACTATCTTTGCGCAAATTATTGATTATTATGAATAACAAGGAAGGCAATAATAAGAGTAGCGGCGGAAGAGCAAATAGCTCACGACCACACTCGAATAAGCCAAAACCTGCCATGCAGAAGCGCGCTCAAGGGCCAAAAAAAGTTAAGGTAACTACTAAAGTTGCCGATGTTGCTACTGATAAAGTAGAAAAAAAGCCAAATCAAGCGCCAAAAAGACCGAAGGTAAAAGACGAAATTCGTTTAAATAAATACATTGCTAATTCAGGTGCGTGCTCGCGTCGCGATGCAGATATTTACATTACATCAGGAACAGTAAAAGTAAACGGAATTCCGGTTACTGAAATGGGATATATGGTTAAACCAGGAGATGTGGTTAACTTTGATGGTGCTACATTGACACCAGAGAAAAAAGTGTACATCTTATTAAACAAGCCAAAAAACTTTACTACCGCTTTTGACGAAGGTCAAGAGTTCCGTAATGTTCTTGAGTTAGTAAAAGGTTCTACGACTGCCAAAATTGGTGCTGTAGGAAGAATGGATAAAAATACGACGGGTTTATTATTGTTTACTAATGATACTGACATGATTCGTAAATTTACTTTACCAAGTCAAAAATCATCTAAAATATACCACGTATCTCTTGATAAGAACTTAAAATTTGAAGATTTAGAAAAAATCAACAAAGGACTAACTCTTGATGGACACCGTGTTTTTATTGAAGACGTAAGTTATATTGAAGGAGAAGCTAAGAGCGAAATAGGTCTTAAATTAAGATCCGCTAACGTGAAAGTGGTTCGTAACATATTTGAACACTTTAGCTACGATGTTTTGCGTATTGACAGGGTCTCTTTTGCAGGTTTGACTAAGAAAAACTTACCAAGAGGAAACTGGAGATTGCTTACTGAACAAGAAATCATCAATTTAAAGAACGTTTAATAACCGCCTTTAAAAATAATACATAATTAGAAAAAATCCTTTTCATTCGTGAATAGGATTTTTTTTTACTCCTAACCCATCATTCCCCATGACACCAGAAAAACTACAATCGATTGCTTTTAAATGGATCGAAACTTTTAACAACAAAGAATTAGACAAATTATTATCATTATATGATGATGATGCCGTTCATTTTAGTCCAAAATTAAAAATAAAAAACCCTGAAACTAACGGGAATGTTAGTGGAAAAGAGGCTTTACGCCAATGGTGGCAATCGGCTTTTGAGAATATACCGAGTTTACAGTACCAGCTTAAGTCGGTTACTGCAAATGGAGATCGTGTTTTTATGGAATACATTAGAACCGTTGACAATGAAGATGACTTATTAGTTGCCGAAGTTCTTGATATTAGAGAAGACAAAATTGTTGCTTCAAGGGTATATCACGGTTAAAATTGACAGTAAGATTAGTCAAGAAACAAACGTTATTACACCATTTAAAATTCCATTTCGATCTCCTCGAAATGGAATTTTTTATTTCGCACTCATTTTAAAAGGGGTTTATAAACTATCTCCTCTATCAAAGCTATTGAAATATTGCCTAATTTTGAGTATCACTTTATTGGTAACATTATTTCAATTACAGCTTTACTCTTTATTCAAACACAAAATGCACAAATTATATTTAAAACTAGTTGCCTTATTATTCCTTACACTAGCGAGTTGTCAACAGCAGGGAAAGCAACACAAAATTGTTGCCGAAAACACTACTAATGCTAGCACAAAACAGATAGTTGATTCTATGAGCATTGATTTGCTTGCTTTACAACAAGAAGGTAAATTAAAAAACACCCACTTAGTCACTGTGCAAGATGATCCTGTTTATCACAGCATCAAAAGATATCAGGCAGTTGCTTTGTCTAAGTTACTCTCCAGCTATACCGCTATTAAAACAATAGATCCTAAAAATTACCAAATCGTTTTTGAATGTGAGGACGGATACAAACCCATGATGCCTTTGCAAAAAATCATGGATTCTAAAGCGTATGTTGCCGTAAGCGATATTGACGCTCCAAAGGGTCAATTGTGGTCGGAGATTATTAAGGACGGACACGAAATGAAAGCAGCACCTTTCTATCTAATTTATGAAGCCGTACCTGCTAATGAAACAGACTATAAATGGCCTTACAACCTTGTCAAAATACAGCTCGTGAACAACAGCCTGAATATTGCCCTTATCGCTCCAAAAGACGATCCTAAAGCACAAGCGGGTTTTGACTTATTTGATAAAAATTGTGTGACTTGCCACGCCATAAATAAAATAGGAGGCACTATGGGACCCGAATTAAATTATCCAAAGAGTGTCACCGAATACTGGAAAAAAGACCAATTAAAAAAATTTATACAGCATCCAGCATCGTTTAGGAATGATGTAAAAATGCCAACCTTGACAAACATAACCCCAAGAGACATCGATCAAATCTTTTATTACCTAGAATACATGTCATATCATAAAATATAATTTTATTTTAATCGAAAAAAAAAAAAAATACAAATAGATAAGAAACTTAGTTAAACCACCTGATATGACAACACAAAAACTTCTGATTTTAGGAATAGCAGTCTGCTTATTTTTTAATAGTTGCAAAAAAGAAGAGCGTAAAACTGCTGATTTTAAGGCCATTACTAAAAACTATTTTGACGATAAAAACACACTCGATCCTTTGAGCGCAACCCAAAACGGACAAAACCAATACAACGACCAATTGCAATTTGAAATGACTGATAGTTATCGCAAATCACAATTGGCTTTTTTTGATAAATACCAAAAAACCATCGCAGGTATCAATCAAAAAGACTTGTCTGAAGAAGAACTCAACAGCTATGAAATTATTAAATGGGAAGTAACCGTAGGCGAGGAATTATTAAACCAACCCACCAATTTAATTCCGATACATCAGTTTTGGGGAACGCATTTAACCATGGGGCAATATGCTGGAGGAAGTAGTGGCCAACCTTTTAAAACAGAGAAAGACTATACCAATTTCTTAAAAAGGATGGACTTGTATAGCGTTTGGATTGACTCGGCGATGGTGTATATGAGAAAGGGAATTGCAAAAGGAGCGGTTTTACCTAAGGCGCTAACCGAAAAACTACTTCCGCAGTTTGCTAACATGCCAACCGCTAACGTCGCCGACAATTTGTTTTATTCGGCGATTAAAATCATGCCAGCAACTTTCTCAGACGCCACTAAAAAAGAGCTAACCGCAAAATACACCGCTACAATCAACGATAAGTTGGTGCCACAATACAAGAAAATGGCCGACTTCATTAAAGACGAATACTTGCCAGCCTCTCGCACGACAAGTGGTATAGGCAGTTTGCCTTTTGGAAAGGCATTGTATGCTGTTTATGTCAAACAATGGACCACGACAAGCATGACTCCTGATGCAATTCATGCGTTGGGACTAAGCGAAGTCGCGCGCTTGAATAGCGAAATGGAAAAGGTAAAAACGCAGGTAGGTTTCAAAGGAACATTACTCGAATTTTTTGACTGCGTAAGAAACAAACCCGAACTAAAACCCTTCAAAAAACCCGAAGAAGTCATTGCAAATTTTGAGCGAATCTACAGCGTGATCAAACCCAATGTAGACCGATTGTTTTCGTTACAGCCAAAAACTGAATTTGAGATTCGAAGAACAGAAGCCTTTAGAGAACAAACAGCCAGTGCTGAATACAGTCCAGGCACAACAGACGGAACACGTCCAGGGATATTTTATGTACCTATTCCAGATGTGAAGGAATACAATATGTATGGAGACGAAGATTTGTTCTTACACGAAGCCATTCCGGGGCATCACTTTCAGATTTCGCTACAGCAAGAAAACGCTAGCCTACCTGATTTTAGAAAATACAACTGGTTTGGCGCCTACGGTGAAGGCTGGGCATTGTACACCGAAAGTCTGGGGAAAGAAATGGGCTTGTACAAAGATCCGTATCAGTATTTTGGGATGTTAGGAAACGAGATGCACCGTGCGGTACGGTTGGTTGTCGACACGGGATTGCATAGCAAAGGATGGACTAGAGAGCAAGCTATAGCCTATTCACTAGCCAACGAAGCCGAAAGCGAAGCCAGCATCACCACTGAAATTGAACGCTATATGGCGATTCCAGGGCAGGCGTTATCATATAAAATAGGACAATTAAAAATCATGGAACTGCGCAAGAGAGCACAAGATAAAATGGGTACCCAATTTGACATTAAAAAATTCCACGAGAAAGTATTAGCATCTGGAGTAATGCCACTGGCTTTATTAGAGAAAAAAATCGATGCTTGGATTCAGGAAAAATAATTTAAAATAGCACGTATAAAAAAGCTTCTCAAATGAGAAGCTTTTTTATACATCGACTATCGATACTATTCTTAAATGGTAGTTCATCACATCTAATATCACTAAAACTGGGTATTGCCAGATTCTTAAAATCCTCGTTACTTTACAATTGACCAAGCTAAAAGACATTAATCTAATTCAAACGGATTTAAAAATGGCTTTAACGCACCAAATTGTGGAAAACCGTAAGCAAAAACAAATTTATCAGCTTAGTTTTGGTTTTAGTAATAATGAACCTATTACAAATCACTCCATGAGTTTTTTATGTAATACATTATAAAGCTGTTCCGTATTTGAATAGGTTATTGTGTTTTAAATCCTATTTTTACCAGTAAATCAATTAACGTAAAAGCATAACAGCAACTAATTCATAATGGCAAAACTAGTAAAAGCAAAAAAAGAAAAATCAATAGAAGAAACCCTATGGGACTCAGCAAATAAACTCCGTGGAACAGTAGAATCATCAGAATACAAACACGTAGTACTGGGGTTGATCTTTCTAAAATTTGCCAGCGATAAATTTGAAGAACGTCGCAAAGAATTGATTGAAGAAGGCAAAGAGAAGTTCATCGAGATGAAAGAGTTTTACAACATGAAAAACATCTTTTTTTTACCTGAAGAATCTCGTTGGTCTTTCATTATACAAAATTCCAAACAAAATGATATTGCCTTAAAGATTGACACCGCTCTTCATACTGTAGAGAAAAACAATCCTGCTCTTAAAGGTGCATTGCCAGACAATTACTTTTCCCGTTTAAATATGGATGTGAGTAAACTAGCAGCTTTACTAGACACCATTAATAACATCGACACTATAAAAGACAAACAACAAGACATTGTAGGTCGTGTGTATGAATATTTCCTAAGTAAGTTTGCCCTTGCCGAAGGAAAAGGAAAAGGCGAATTCTACACCCCAAAAAGCATTGTGAATCTAATTGCTGAAATGATAGAACCGTACAAAGGCGTAATCTATGATCCCGCTTGTGGTTCTGGTGGTATGTTTGTGCAATCGATCAAGTTTATCGAAAACCACCACGGAAACAAAAAAGAAATCTCCATTTACGGACAGGAATATACGGCTACGACTTATAAACTGGCCAAAATGAACCTTGCCATTCGGGGTATTGCAGCTAACTTAGGCGATGTTCCTGCTGACACTTTTGGTCGTGACCAACATCCGGACTTAAAAGCCGATTACATTATGGCCAACCCCCCTTTTAACCAAAAAGATTGGAGAGCCAGTGACGAATTGATAGATGATCCTCGTTGGAGAGGGTATGACGTCCCTCCTACCTCAAATGCCAACTACGCATGGATTTTGAACATGGTAAGCAAACTTTCTGAAAATGGTGTGGCTGGATTTATCTTGGCCAATGGTGCCTTGTCAGGTGGTGGCGATGAATACAAAATTCGTAGAAAACTAATTGAAGATGATTTGGTAGAAAGTATTGTGATTTTGCCCCGATCTATGTTTTATACTACTGATATTAGTGTAACGCTTTGGATTTTGAATAAAAACAAAAAAGAAAGAACGGTTACTCTACCCGATGAAACGAGAAACTATCGTAACAGAGAAAACGAAATCTTGTTTCTGGATTTAAGAGAAAAAGGAATTCCGTTCGAAAAAAAATACACCCAATTTTCTCCAGAGAATATTATCGAAATTACCCAAGCCTATCACAATTGGCAAACCGATTTAAACAAATACAATAACGTAGCTGAGTTTAGTTATTCTGCGACTTTAGATGAAGTAATTGCTAAGGATTTCTCCTTAGTACCTAGTAAGTATATTGAATTTATAAACCGTGACGAGAACATTGATTTTGATGATAAAATGAAATCACTTCAAATTGAATTCTCTGAATTACTACAAGCCGAAGCCCAATCCAAAAATGATTTATTAACCGTTTTCAAAGAATTAGGTTATGGGATCGAATTATAAGCGATTAGGTGATTATATACAAGAAGTAAATATTCGTAATAAAGCGTTGATTGAAGCTCCTTTGATGGGAGTAAGTATCAAAAAAGTACTGATGCCTTCTATTGCTAACATTATTGGTACAGATATGTCAACCTACAAATTGATTCAAAAAAATCAATTTGCTTATGGCCCAGTTACTTCAAGAAATGGTGATAAAATATCTATTGCTTTATTAGAAGAACACGATCACGCAATGGTCTCTCAAGCCTACACAGTTTTTGAGGTCATAGATAATAATGAACTACATCCTGAATATTTGATGATGTGGTTTCGCCGACCTGAATTTGACCGTTACGCACGTTACATGTCACACGGTAGTGCACGAGAGATATTTTCATGGACTGAAATGTGCGATACTTTATTACCAATACCTTCTCCAGAAAAACAACTTGAAATTGTAAAAGAATACAACACCATTCAAAACCGCATTCAACTTAACAACCAACTTATTACCAAACTCGAAGAAACCGCACAAGCTATTTACAAACAATGGTTTGTGGATTTTGAGTTTCCTGATGAAAATAACAAACCATATAAAAGTAATGGTGGGGAGATGGTTTTTTGTGAGGAGTTGGATAAGGAGATTCCTGTGGGGTGGGAAATGAAACCTTTTACTTCTGTTGTCAAATTGAGTGGTGGTGGTACACCGAGTACAGAAGAAATAGAGTATTGGAATGGAAGTATACCATTCTATACACCAGGAGATTTAGTGCAAAATTATTTCACTATTTATACTTCAAAACATATTACTGCATTAGGATTACAAAAATGCAGTAGTAAATTGTATCAAAGAAATACAACATTTGTTACGGCAAGAGGAGCGACTGTTGGAGGAGTTAGTCTAGCAGGTGAACCGATGGCAATGAATCAAACCTGTTACGCCATAATCAGTAATGACTCTTGTTCTTTTTTTGCACATCAATTGACTTTGCAAACTATACAAAAATTAAAGAAAGAAGCAACTGGAGCTACATTTGAAGCACTTGTGACCAAAGACTTTGATGGTTTTTTAGTTCTACAGCCTGATAATTTCTCTATGATAACATTTGAAAAAATAATTACAAACTTATACCAATCGATGTTGATAAAATCAAAACTAAATCAAAAACTTGAAGAGCTGAAATTTTTATTATTAGCTAGAATGACGAAAGTATAATAATTAAGCCACAGAATAATACATTTATAAAATCATGATACGAATATTACATTTAACAGATTTTCATCTAAATAAAAAAACATTAAAAGATTGGGATGATTTTTTGAAAGAAGCTTTCTTTAAGAAAATTGAAGAACTACAAAGTGAAAGACCTATTGATTTAGTTTTATTTACTGGTGACATGATAGATAAAGCTGGATTGGATTTCAAAGAAAAAGACGACCTTATTTCTCCAACCACTAAAGCATTTGATATATTTAAAAATCAAATAATAGATCCGATAATACAAAAATTACATCTCGACATATCAAAGTTTATTATTTGTCCAGGAAATCATGATATAAATAGAAATGCTGACAAAATTTATAATGAAAGTGGTTTGAAAAATCACTTAAATTCAATTGATTCAATTAATGCATTTACAAATTTGAATGACGATGATTATGATGGAATCCAAAGAATAAAGGATTACAAAGATTTTGAATTTAAATTATACAATGAAGTTGATGACAAGCTTCACTCAAAGTTTAAATTTTCTATTAAATTAAAAATCAACGGAAAATCTATTGGAATTTCCTCCTTAAATTCCTCGTGGAGATGTTACGATGACAATGATTTTCAAAACCTTCTTATTGGAGAAAATCAAATTAATGACAATTATAAATTCATAAAAGATTGTGAAGTGAAAATTGCATTAATGCATCATCAATTAGATTGGATATCAGAAATTGAATCGAAAACTGTTAAAGGTCATATAACTCAAAATTATGACTTAATCTTTAGTGGTCATGTACATCAAACTGATGTAGAATATGTACAAAATTTGACAGGTAAAAGTCTTAGGTTCGTATCTCCCTCAGGATTAAATAATATTAGACAAACTGATAGCAATTTCACAAATGGATTTAGTGTCATTGATAATGATGAAAAAAATAATAAATGTCATTTTTTTAAGTATGTTCATATCAATAGAATGTTTGTTGATAATACTGATGTCTGTGATAAAGGAATTTTAGAAATTAAAATTGACTCAACAAAAGTTTTAAATCAAGTTGTAGATATGAAGTCTATGGTTGAAGATGAGTTTTATGATTTTTTAAAAGATAGCGGTGCAAATTTCACCCATAGAAGTAAAACATTAACCCTTGAAGATATATATGTGCCTCCTTTTATGGAGCAATTTAGTTTAAGTGATGATGAAGAAAAAGGGTCATCAGTTAGATCAGAAGATGTTCTAAATAGATTCAACAGGAAGGAGGTCGATCATACGATAATATTAGGAGAAGAAAATAGTGGAAAAACATCTTTTTGTAAAAAAATATACCTCAATTCTTTAGCTTTACAGAATACAGTTCCAATCTTTATTAAAGGACGTGATATAAAAAAAACGACTATCGCTGATATATTAAAATTAATCAAGAAGGAATTTAGAAAGCAATACAAAGAAGATATTAATTTAGATACAAAGGATTTAGTTATAATTATTGATGATTTAAATAACTGTAGGCTTCCTCAAAAAAGTAAAAAGAATTTTATTTTAAATCTCTATTCTCTTACTTATCAAACTGTAATTACTTGGGATGAATATTTCACATTAAGTGAGCTGCTTGAATCTCAAGTTACAACTATTGAAGTATTCGAAATACTGAAATTTAGTGGAAAAAAAAGGTTGGAATTGATTAGAAAATGGATTGATTTATTAGAAGACGAATTTGAAGATGAACAATCTAAGGAATTTCAAATAAAAGAATTAGCAAAAATAGTAAATGCTGTTATAGGCAAAAATTTAATCCCTTCACTTCCTATATACATATTAACAATCTTACAAGCCAATGAACTAACCAGTACAACAAACTTTGAACAGAGTACTTTTGGTCATTATTATGATGTATTAATTAAATCTGCACTGGGGCAAAAAATTAAAGCTAATGCTGAAATAGAAAAATATTACTCCTATTTAACAGAATTATCATTTTGGCTTTATGAGGAAAAAACTATTGAAATAGATGAGGGTAATTTTATAGAATTTCATCAATTTTTTATTAAAAAGTATAGTATTCAATTTAGTTTTCGGGAAGTTTCTGAAATCTTAGAGAACTGTAATTTAATTCATAAAAATGGGGTCATGTATAAATTTAAATATAAATACATTTATTTTTATTTTATAGGCAAGTACCTTTCTGATAATTTAGAAGACGAGTTAATTCAAAACAAAGTAACTGATTTATCTAATAAATTATATCAGACCGAAAGTGCTAATATTTACATTTTCTTATCCCATCATAGTAAATCTAAATTTATAATAAAACAGATTTTAGAGAGAGCTAGAGAATTGTTCAAAGAGGAAAACATTATAAAATTTAACGATGACATTAAAGCAGTAAATAATTTAATTGAAAGAACAGTTGTTAATATAGATTTTAATGGTAAAGTCGAAATACTAGAAGCAGAAGATGACAGCGTAGAAATTGAAGTCATTGATGAAAATAATAATGATCTCAATGATGAAATAGACAGCATCTCAAATGTTAACAAAGCTTTTAAGACTATCGAAATTTTAGGTTATATTATTAAAAATCGATATGCTTCATTAACAGGAACTGATAAATCTGATCTAGTAGAAGAATTGTACAAATTGGGATTACGTTCTTTAACTTTCTTATTTAGGACACTCTTGGGCGGTGAAGAGTATATTAAAACTGAAATTATTGACTTAATAAAAAAAGACCCTAACGGCTCCCTGACAGTTCGCGAAAGAGAAGAATTAGCGAAACAATTTATGTTCAATTTATTATACATGGTTTCATATTCAATATTTAAGCGTATTTCATCTTCTATTGCATCTAAAGACTTGGAAATTACATTTAACGATGTAAGAACTAAATTATCAGTTTACGATGATGGTAAAAAAAATAATGCAATATCTTTAATAGACATTGCCGTAATATTTGAGTACAGCAAAACTTTTCCAGAAAAAGATGTAAAACGTATGACTGAAGATCTAAAACACAACCCTCTTGCATTCCATATTCTTCGCCGTCTAGGACTTAATTTTATGAGAATGATTCCGATGAAGGAACAAGAGCAGCAAAGAGCAGGTAATTTGTTAGATATTTCAATGAAAAGCCAAAGATTAATTGGTGGAACTTCATCAATTCGAAAATAGTAATTTAGTTTTTCAATATTTATTAATAAGTAAAAATATTTCATAGTAAAATATAGCGTACACCAACAGCCCGTAGAAACCTTATTGAGGTAGATAAAATCTGGCGATATCGCCATACCTAAAATAGTAGAAGAATAGCATGAATATAACTCGTTAGTTTTTGCGACAAGAAACAAAGAGAGGATGGGGGTTATTTAACTTTGATTTATCAAAGTTAAATAACCCCACTCAAATAACCTAAATAATTATAATATTATTGTAAAAAATGTCCAGTTTTTTATATAATAAACTGGACAAAAGTATATATTTGTAGTAAATAAACAAGCATGAAAACCACTGACTACATAACAGTTACTATAGACAGACTCCCAAGAGGGTACGTTTTCACCTATGCTGACTTTACTAATGAGGTGAACAAAAAGGAAGCCGTAATAAAAGCCTTGAATCGCATGGCGGTTTCGGGTAAAATCGCAAAGTTAGCCAAAGGGAAATATTATAAACCCGAGCAAACTGTTTTTGGCAGATTGCAGCCCAACCAATTTCAAGTGGTGAAAGACTTGCTTGAAGATGATGGAAAAGCAATTGGGTATCTTACAGGGTACAGTATTTTTAATGAATTAGGTTTGACTACGCAATTGAGTAATACCATTCAGATTGGCAGAAACGAAATTCGTCCTGTGCTACAGCGAGAACAATACACCATTAAATTTATCAAGCAAAAGAATACTATTAATAAAGAAAATATTCCATTGCTACAGCTTTTAGATGCGATACGTTTTATCAAGAAAATACCTGACTCTACTATCGCTTCCGCCTGTTTGCGTTTGCTATCACTATTAAAAAAACGAAGCGAAAAAGACATGGCCACTATGGTACGCTTGTCTCAAAAATACCCACCATCTACAAGAGCTTTGTTAGGGGCGCTACTAGATGAAGCAGGAATTTTTCAATACCAAGAAGCATTACGAAAAAACTTGAATCCTATTACTACCTATAAATTATCAGGTGTTGCTTCTATTTTGAAAACTACTCAAAAATGGAATCTAATATGAGACTACACGATAACGCTACACTATTTAGACAATCCATTGCCTTTACAGCGCAAGAGATGGGTATATTGCCCATTTATGTAGAAAAAGACTATTGGGTTACGTATGTACTTCATCTTATTTTTCATGATACAATTGGAACAGAAACCGTTTTTAAAGGTGGAACGGCTTTATCAAAATGTTTTGGTTTAATTGAACGATTCTCTGAAGATATTGATTTAGTAGTTTTAAAACGAGAAGATGAAGGTGGAAATCTACTCAAGAATAAATTAAAAAGTATCACCAATCTAGTTGGAACAAAATTAACTGAAATTGATGAAGAAGGTATTACACATAAAGTGGGAATGCTTAGAAAAATCGCTTATAGTTATCCAAAAACCGTTACTGGAAAATATGGGCAGGTTCGAGAAAATATTATAGCCGAAGCTACATGGCTAGGGAGATATGAACCTTTTCACAAAACTACTATCTCCTCTTATATTTTCACAATGATGGAAAAAATGGGACAGTCACAACTTGCAGAAGAATATGACTTATTTCCTTTTGAGGTTGAAGTACTACACGTAAATAGGACTATTTGTGAAAAGATCATGAGTTTGGTTCGGTTTTCTTATGGAGAAGATCCAATCACTGACTTGCAAAACAAAATTCGTCATACTTATGATTTACACCAATTATTAAAAGTCCCTGCAATTATAGAATTCTTTGAAAGCCCCGCATTTGAAGAAATGCTTTCACTTGTTGGGCAAGATGATGTTACTAGTTTTAAAAATAATAATCAATGGTTAGCCTATCACCCTAAAGAAGCTATCCTATTTCGTGAGACCGAAGAAGTATGGAAACAATTAGAAACTACATATACCAATGATTTTGCTAATCTTGTATACGGAACACTACCAAGCAGCGAAGCGATCTTAGTGTCGCTTATTAAAATTAGGGAAAGAATAAAAAGTGTAAAGTGGAATATTATAATTCCTGAAAAGGAAGAAAAAGAATAACATGAAATTCACCGAATCAAAATTAGAGGAAGCGTTTATAAGTTTACTACAAGAAGAAGAAATGACTCATCTTGTGGGTGCGCAAGTACGCCAAACAGAATATCAAGGAACGTCAGAGCCTGAGACTGTATATGGGCATATAGTAAGTGAAAAGGTGCTCATTATCGAAGATTTAAAAGCGTACCTAAGAACTAATTATGCTGTCGAAAAGATTACCGAAAACGAAATCGATTCCATAGTTAGGGATTTAGAGCGACTCCCCTCTTCTGATTTATACGAAACCAACAAAGTCATTATGAAAATGGTGTGTGATGGTTTTTTACTGAAACGAGAAGATCGTAGCCAAAAAGATTTCTATGTACAACTTATAGACTATTCTGAGGAAGATAAGAACACCTATAAAATTGTTAATCAATTAGCGATCAAAGGCTATGAGATGCGAATTCCTGATTTGATTTTGTACATTAATGGTTTGCCATTAGTCGTTTTCGAATTCAAAACCGCTATTCAAGAAAACACTACAATTCATGATGCCTATAAACAATTAACTACACGCTATAAAAGAGACATTCCTGAATTGTTTAAGTACAATGCTTTTTGCGTGATCAGCGATGGAGTAAATACCAAAGCAGGTTCGTTCTTTGCACCTTATGAATTCTTTTATGCGTGGCGAAAGATTGAAGGCATGATTAAAGAGGTAGATGGTATCGATGCCATGTTTACTCTTATCCAAGGAATGTTCAACCGTACTAGATTACGAGACATTATTCAAAATTTTATTTATCTACCCGATAGCTCCAAGAAGAATGAAAAAATTGTTTGTCGTTATCCCCAATATTATGCAGCAACAAAATTATTCGAAAATATAAAAAATCACCAACGTCCAGAAGGTGACGGAAAAGGTGGAACTTATTTTGGTACTACAGGTTGTGGTAAAAGTTACACGATGTTATTTTTAAGTCGCTTATTAATGAAAAGCACTTATTTTGGTAGTCCTACCATTATTCTAATAACAGATAGAACAGATCTAGACGATCAATTATCTGGACAATTTACCAACGCCAAAGGATTTGTAGGCGATGATACGATTGTTAGTGTGGAAAGTCGCTCTAATCTACGTGAATTATTACAAGGCAGAAATAGCGGTGGTGTGTTTCTGACTACCATTCATAAATTTACAGAAGATACCAAACTGCTAACGGATAGAACTAATGTCATTTGTATTTCGGATGAAGCGCACCGAAGCCAAACGAATCTAGATCAGAAAATAAAAGTCACCGAAAAAGGCGTGACTAAAACCTTTGGCTTTGCTAAATATTTACACGACTCTCTTCCAAATGCAACCTATGTTGGTTTTACAGGAACACCGATTGATGCTACAATTGATGTTTTTGGTGAAATAGTCGATGCTTACACCATGACCGAATCGGTAGCCGATGAAATCACGGTGAGAATTGTTTATGAAGGACGTGCTGCCAAAGTATTGCTGAACAATCATAAACTTCAGGATATTGAAAATTATTACAATCAATGTGCCGAAGACGGAAGCAACGAAAACCAAATTGAGGAGAGTAAAAAAGCCATGACGCAAATGAATGCAATCATTGGTGATCCTGCTCGTTTAAAAACCGTTGCCGAAGATTTTGTAAACCACTATGAAAACAGGATTGCAGAAGGCGCAACTGTAAAAGGTAAAGCAATGTTTGTTTGCAGCAGCCGTACAATTGCATTTGAACTCTATAAAAACATTACCGCTTTAAGACCTGAATGGGCAGAAATTAAAATCTCTGATGGTACAGTGGAAATAACAGAAAAAGAAAAGAAAAAAATCAAACCTTCCCAACGTATCAAAATGGTCATGACCAGAGGAAAAGACGATGAGGAAGAAATGTATAATTTACTAGGAACAAAAGACGACCGTAAAGAAATGGATCGCCAATTCAAAAACGAGAAATCAAATTTCAAAATAGCTATTGTAGTTGATATGTGGTTAACAGGTTTTGATGTTCCTTTTTTAGATACGATGTACATTGACAAACCGATACAAAGACACAATTTAATTCAAACGATTTCTCGTGTAAACCGAAAATATGAAGGAAAAGAAAAGGGACTTGTAGTAGATTATATCGGAATAAAAAAACAACTGAATTTAGCTTTGGCCATGTACAGCAAAGCAGACACAGATAACATTGAAGACATAGAGGAATCTATTGTAGTTACTAAAGATCAGTTAGATCTATTGAATAAGTTGTTTCATAAGTTTGACAAAACAAACTATTTTAGTGGTTCTCCACTAGAGCAATTGCACACACTTAACAAAGCGGTTGAGTTTGTGCAGTTAACACAAGACTTAGAAAAAAGATTCATGTATATCGTAAAGCGATTAAAGTCAGCTTATGATATTTGTTGTGGTAGCGGAGCTTTCAAAGAAACTGAACGTGATACGATACATTTCTATTTGGCAGTTCGTTCGATAGTGTTCAAATTAACTAAAGGCGAAGCACCAGACACAGCTCAAATGAATAACCGAGTGCGTCAAATGTTACAAGAAGCTATTGAAAGCAATGGTGTAGAAGAAATTTTCAAACTTGGAGAAGACAATCAAACGGAAGTTGATATATTTTCAGATGATTACATGGCTAAGATTGACAAAATCAAATTGCCAAATACTAAAATTAAACTGCTTCAAAAATTATTAGCAAAAGCAATTGATGACATTAAGAAAATTAACAAAATCACAGGAATCGATTTCTCCAAAAGATTACAAGCTATAGTTGACCGTTACAACGAACGTAAAGAAAGCGATGTATTGAATAGTGAAGTGCTAGAAGAATTCACGGATGAAATTATCGACTTGTACTATGCGCTTAAAAAGGAAAAAGAATCTTTCAAAGATTTAGGTATCGACATTGAAGAAAAAGCGTTTTACGACATTTTGAAAGCTTTGGCTAAAAAATACGATTTTGTCTATCCCGAAGACAAACTACTTATACTTGCTCAAAGAGTGAAAGATGTGGTGGATGATTTAACTAAATACACCGATTGGAGCAAACGCGAGGACATCAAAGCGGAATTAAAAGCAGATCTAATAGTTCTCCTTGCTGAAAATGGCTATCCTCCCGTAGATAGAGATGAAATCTATAAGGAGATTTTTGAGCAGGCAGAGAATTTTAAGAAGTACGCGAGATGATTAATATGCTTTTCTTTTAAAGATATATAGTTTTCAATAATCCTATTATAGATTTATGATCACTTAAATAGAAAATTTTACATAATCTCAATTGATCTCAAGATCTCTTTAAACCCTATTTGATCGGTTTGTTGAAAGATTTCAAATCCATTCAAATTTAGGTGTTTTTTAAATTGTCGGGCAATAGTCGGGCAAATCTTAAAATAAAAAACCCCAACTATTTACTAGTCAGGGTTTTGTGCGGATAATAGGACTCGAACCTACACGCCTTGCGGCACCAGATCCTAAGTCTGGCATGTCTACCAATTTCACCATATCCGCGTAATTGTGGGTGCAAAGATAGACATAACTTTGAACTTTCAAAGCTTTTTTTTAAAAAAAATAATAATTCTATTTTTTGTACTTTTGGGTTTATAAAAATTAACAAATAAATGGAAAATATAAAGGCATACGTTCAAGAAAACAAAGACCGTTTTATCAATGAATTAATCGAATTATTAAAGATCCCATCAGTAAGTGCAGATACGGCTTACTCTCAGGATGTAATCGACACCTCGGAGGCAGTGAAAGCGAGCCTTGAAACAGCAGGATGTGATTTTGTTGAAATTTGCGAGACTGACGGATACCCTATTGTTTATGGAGAGAAAATGATTGATCCCGCCTTGCCTACCATCCTTGTTTACGGACATTATGATGTGCAACCCGCTGATCCAATCGAGCTGTGGACTTCTCCCCCATTTGAACCGGTTATTAAAACCACTGATATTCACCCAGAAGGAGCGATTTTTGCCCGTGGTGCTTGTGATGATAAAGGCCAAATGTACATGCACGTGAAAGCGTTTGAGTACATGATTAAAAACAACAACCTGCCGTGTAACGTAAAGTTCATGATTGAAGGGGAAGAAGAAGTAGGTAGTGTGAACCTGAAAACATTTGTAGAGAAAAACACCGAGAAGTTAAAGAATGATGTTATCTTGATTTCAGACACGGGAATGATCTCTAACCAGCAGCCGTCTATTACAACTGGTCTACGTGGTTTAAGTTATGTAGAAGTAGAAGTTACTGGTCCTAACCGTGATTTACACTCTGGATTGTATGGTGGTGCTGTGGCTAACCCAATCAATATTCTATCTAAAATGATTGCTTCGCTTCACGACGAAAACAACCATATTACGATTCCTGGTTTCTATGACAACGTAGAAGAATTATCACTAGAAGAAAGAGCAGAAATGGCCAAAGCGCCTTTTAGCCTAGAAAAATATAAAAATGCCTTGAAGCTAAACGATGTTTATGGCGAAAAAGGATACACTACAAACGAGAGAAACTCGATTAGACCTACGCTAGACGTAAACGGAATTTGGGGTGGTTACATAGGTGAAGGTGCTAAAACGGTAATTGCTAGTCAGGCTTTCGCCAAAATATCAATGCGTTTAGTTCCCAACCAAGACTGGGAAGAAATCACTGAACTGTTCACTAAACATTTTATGAGCATTGCTCCTGCTGGTGTTACTGTAAAAGTAAAACCACATCACGGTGGTCAAGGGTATGTGACGCCTATCGACAGCATAGGATACCAAGCAGCAAATATGGCCTACACAGAAACTTTTGGAACGCCTGCTATTCCGGTTCGTTCTGGAGGAAGTATTCCAATCGTTGCTTTATTCGAAAAAGAATTAAAAAGCAAAACCATATTAATGGGATTCGGCTTAGACAGTGACGCCATCCACTCACCAAACGAGCACTTCGGAATCTTCAATTACCTTAAAGGAATCGAAACAATCCCGTTGTTCTACAAATACTTCGTTGAGTTAAGTAAAAAGTAATTCCTTTCTAATCAAAAGGTAATTTTTTATCAAAATCAAAATCCGTTCAGCAATGAGCGGATTTTTTTTTGAGTATTTTTTTAAGTTGCTGAGTTTCTAAGCTCCAGAGTTGGAAAGGTTTCTGAGTTTCTAAGTATGAAATCCGTGATGATCCGCTTGATCCGTGTTATCCGTGTTATCCGTGTGCCAATTAGTAAAGTTTCAGAGCGGCAAAGTTACACAGCTTTAAAGTAAAAAATCCGTAACAATCCGCGGACTATACTCAAACCAAACACAAAAAAGTAATTTAAAAATCTGTTTCATCTGTGTTCCAATTCGCAAAGCGGTTCACACGATGCAATTCACAAACCACTACCCAACAAATAATTACAAAATAATTTGTTTTATTGAAATATAACTCTACATTTGTAGAGTAGTGTTTAATTATGTAGAACAAATGAAACAATTCTCTTTTCTTTTTATCATCATTATAAGTTTGAATTCATGCAAAGTAAGAACTAGCAATCAAACCATAAATAATAAACGAGAAGGGCGCTGGGTAGAACAATACACAATAGATAGCGCGCATTATAAATCAATTGGAACATATAAAAATGATGATCTCGTAAAAAAGTGGTGCTACTTTTTAAACGGTAAGCTAATAAAAAAAGAACGCTATCATAAAAAATATTGTAAAACCAAGCTCTTTTATGAAAACAGAAAAAAACAAGCCAGCGGAAAAACACATCTCGATCAAGGTACAAAGGAACTACATTGGTACTATTCTGGAAAATGGAAGTTTTACGATAACAATGGAACACTAACAACAGTTAGAATTTACAATAAAGGAGAGTTGGTTTCGGAGATTCTTAGCTGCAAAGATGCTAAGCTTCAAAGTAACTAAGCTTCAAAGTTTTTTTAAGCTGCAAAGATTCAGAGTTGCAGAGTTGCTAAGCGGCAGAGCTTCAAAGTTTAAAAAGAAAAAAAAATCCGTTATGATCCGCTTAATCCGCGTCATCCGTGTTCCAATTGGCAGAGAAGAGTTGCAGAGTTGCAAAGATTCAGAGCTGCAGAGTTGCTAAGCTGCAAAGTGGCAGAGTTTCAAAGTTTAAAAAGAAAAAAAATCCGTGATGATCCGCTTGATCCGTGTCATCCGTGTTCCAATTGGCTGAGAAGAGTTACTAAGCTGCAAAGTTTCTGAGTTTCTGGGTTGCTGAGTTACTAAGCTTCAAAGTTAAAAAGTAAAAAAATCCGCGATGATCCGCTTAATCCGTGTCATCCGTGTTCCAATTCTCAAAGTTTCTAAGCTTCAAAGTTACAAAGTAAAAAAATCCGTGGCAATCCGCGGACTATATACAAACACAACAAGAATAATTTAAAAATCCGTGATGATCCGTGTGCCAATTCGCAACACAAGTAACACAAACAAACTAACACAACATAAGTCAACAAAATAAAAAAGTACCATGCAACAACTTACAAACTCCGAAGAACAACTCATGGAACATTTATGGAAGCTCGAGAAAGCTTTTATGAAAGATTTACTAGAAGCGTTCCCGGAGCCTAAACCAAAAACAACTACTGTAGCAACTTTACTAAAACGCATGATCGATAAAGATTTTGTGGCTTACAATGAATTTGGCAACTCACGTGAATACTATCCGCTGGTTAAAAAAACCGACTATTTCTCTAAGCACGTCAATGGATTGATTAGTAGTTTTTTTAATAATTCGGCTTCGCAGTTTGCGTCGTTCTTTACAAAAGCAACCAATCTCTCTACAAAGGAGCTAGAAGAATTGAGACAGATCATTGATGGTGAAATCTTAAAAAAGAAAAAATGATAGCCTTTTTAATTAAATCGACCCTTTCGTTAGCCGTACTTTTAGCGGTGTACCATCTTGTTTTAGAGAAAGAAAAAATACACAGATTTAATCGCTTTTATCTGTTGTTTTGTTTGGCGTTTTCGTTTGCTGTTCCGTTTATTACTTTCGAAATAGCGCAAGAAGTCAGCAGTGCGGCAATCAAAAAACCGTTGGTATTTGCTTCTGAAGCGACAATGGTGGTTATAGAAGACGAGACCAATTACTGGCTGCTTGCCTTATGGATCAGCTACGGACTGCTTACTACTGCTCTTGCTTTTCGTTTTGCTAGTAATGTGGCTAAACTGCTTCACAAAAAAAGAAACAATCCCACGGTGGAATATAAAAATGCGGTGTTGGTTTTACTAGATGAGGAGATATTGCCACATACTTTTTTAAACTATATATTCATCAATAAAGATGCGTATCATTCGAGAAAAATTGAAGCCGAACTGTATGCACACGAACTCATTCATGTCACTCAAAAACACACTATTGATATTTTAGTAATCGAAATAATTCGCGTGTTTTTTTGGTTCAACCCATTATTCCTATTGTACAAAAAAGCAATCCAGCTCAATCATGAATTCCTAGCAGATGAGCAGGTTGTGAAAACCTATAACAATGTTCCGTTTTACCAGAATTTACTACTCTCTGTAGCTAACGCGAACCCAACTTATTACTTGGCCAGTAATTTAAACTATGCAGTAACTAAAAAAAGACTTATTATGATGACACAAAAAACCACAGCTACCAGAGCTATTTTAAAGAAAGGGATTGTAATTCCCGTATTGACAGCCTTACTATTTTCATTGTGCATAAAAACTGTAGCACAAGAAAGCACACAAAAAATGGCGACAGTAGACTATTCGACTTTATTTAAAAATTATTACATCAATACTAATTTCCAAATATTAGGTGAAGACGGTACGGTAGTCGCTACTAAAAAATACGCTGATTTGACCGATAAAGAAAAAGACGTTGTCCCTGCTTTGATTACGGGAAATATTAAAAACCCTAGTAAAGAGAAAATGGACGAAATACTGACAAAAGGGGGACCAGAGACGTATCAGGTAGATGTTTATAGCAAGAAAATAGGCGCTGAAAAAGCCGCTGGCTCTACATACAACATCGCTGAGCTATCAGAAAAACCAGAATTTCCTGGAGGTATGGTTGAGTTTTATAAATTCGTTGGTAAAAATTACACCATGTCTCCAGAAATGTCTAAAGAGAAAGTAAAAGGAAAAGTCTACATTACTTTTATGATTGAGAAAGACGGATCTTTGACTGATTACAAAATTTTAAGAGAAATAGGACACGGTACAGGAGAAGAAGCGATTCGTGTTTTGAAACTTTCTCCAAAATGGAATCCTGGTAAGTTGAATGATGTTGCTGTTAAAACAATGTACAGTTTACCCATTACTATAGCAACAGCACAATAAAATGTGTGAAAAACAAAATCCGCTTTGTGAAAAGTGGATTTGTTGTTTTATAAAAAGACTAACTAAAATCTTTATCGGGCTTGTACCCTAAATAAGGCATTGTTTCCTCTTTAAAAACAACACCATATTCCTCTAATTCTTTTAAAATAGGCAAATACACTTCTTTATTAATAGGAAGCTGTACCCCTGGAGTTTTTATTTTTCCGTTTAATATTTGTAATGTTGCCATAGCTACTGGTAATCCTACCGTTTTTGCCATAGCCGTATATGTTTGATCATCCCCTACGCAAACCATTTTAGAATCAATTTGCTTTTTTACACCATCAAGTTCATAACCAAACTTATGGTACATGACAATCATGTCTTTATCATCTTGCTCTAAGGTCCATTTGTCACTTAATATTTTTTCTAACATTTGTGCAGGTGTCGCATTTTTAAGACCCACAATTTTATTTTTATTGAACAAATCCAATTCTAATAATTTATCCCACATGATGTCATCTTGATCAATTTTTAAAATCAATCTGGTTTTAATCTCTACCGAATCTGTTGGGTGGTAAGGCAAAAACGAATTTACAAAATCTCGGTAACTCATCGTGTCTGAGTTTTCCATTTGGTAACTGTCATCAGTCATTCCTAATTGAACAAACATATTCCATGCTTTAGAAAAGCCAACTCTACGAATTGTCCCTCTATACAAAGTCAGTACTTTGTCTAGGCCATAAACCGAGCGGTATTTTAACGAATCTCGATTAGAATAAGCTTCAAAACGACCGTATCCTTCTACATCAAGAAACTCAGTTCGTCTAAACAAGTTGCAGTACGGAATGTATTTGTACGTTCCTTCCTGAACAAATTTAGCGGCACCACCTTGACCCGCTAATACAACATTACGCGGTGCCCAGGTAAATTTATAATTCCACAAATTAGTATCTGATTCTGGAGCCACTAACCCACCACAAAAAGATTCAAACAAAAGCATTTTTCCGCCCTTATCTCTAATCTCGTCAATCACTTTCATAGCACTCATGTGATCGATTCCTGGATCTAAACCTATTTCGTTCATGAAAACCAAATTATTCTCTTTTGCAGCAACGTCCAGCTCTTGCATAGCATCACTAACATACGAAGCAGTAACCAAGCTTTTTTTACATACAATACAATCTCTAGCAACTTCAATATGCAAATGCGCAGGCAACATACTGATTACAATATCCGCTTTGCTAATTGCATCATGTCTTTGATTAGTATCAAAAATATCTAGTGCAATTGCAGTAGCATTAGGATGATTGTTTGTTTTCTTTTTGGCTAGAGCCAAAGACAAATCGCCAATAACAAGATGTAAATTTTCCTTTTCAGATTTATTTAATAGATATTGTATTAATGAAGAGGCTGATCTTCCTGCACCAATTATTAAAATTTGTCTCATAATTTATATAAATATAACACAAACATACAAAATTGTTGTATTTATAACAACGCGCATTTGTTAAAACATTTTTTAATATTTAACAAATCTCTCTGTAAAGTATCACTAATAAATGTTTTAGATTCGTGAGATAAGGAATACTTTTGTATTTCATAAAATAATGATCATGAATAAAAAAATAATCACCACAGCAGCATTATTAGGAGCAATTGCAATAATTTTTGGGGCTTTTGGAGCACATGCTCTAAAAAAAGTTCTTGCTCCAGAGCAATTAATCACTTTTGAAACAGGGGTACGCTATCAAATGTACCATGCATTATTTTTGTTATTTATTGGTACCCTAACCACACTTTCAGAGAAAGCTAAAAAAACCATCCACAATTTAGTACTTATAGGTGTACTTTTATTCTCGGGTTCTATTTATTTATTAGCTACAAACGACCTTACTCCCTTTAATTTTAAAGTAATAGGTTTTGTTACACCAATAGGAGGAGCCTTGCTAATAGCGGCTTGGATAGTTTTGTTTTATCAAAATTGCAAGAAAAAGGTATAAAAATAGGAATATCAAATCGTATCTGAAATATAATATCTATTTTTGCAAATAATAAATTAAACCACTCAATTATAATTCCATGAATAATAACACACCGTTTACGAAATCGATTTCGCTAACTGACTTAGGAATCGAAAACGCAAAGATTCATTACCAATTATCAGCCAGCGAATTACAAGCAAAAACAATCGCACTAGGTCAAGGAGTAGAAAACTCTACAGGAGCACTAGCAATTAACACTGGTGAATTTACTGGACGCTCGCCGCAAGACCGTTTTATTGTAAAAGACAGTATTACAGAAAACCAAGTTTGGTGGGGAAAGGTCAACATTCCTTTCGATCCTGCTGCTTTTGACGCTTTATATAAAAAAGTTACGGCTTACTTGAGTAACAAAGAAATTTACGCTAGAGACTCTTATGTATGTGCTGACCCTAATTACCGCTTAAATGTGAGAGTGGTTACTGAAACTCCTTGGGCAAACCTGTTTTGCTACAATATGTTTTTGAGACCTGAAGAAAGCGAATTAGAAAACTTCAAGCCAGAATGGACTGTAATGTGCGTACCTAGCTTTATGGCTGATCCAGCTGTTGACGGAACACGTCAAGCTAATTTTGCCATCCTAGACTTTACTAAAAAAATTGTCTTAATTGGGGGAACTGGCTATACTGGAGAAGTAAAAAAAGGAATTTTTTCAGCATTAAACTTTATCCTTCCTGTAGACAAAAACACTTTACCAATGCACTGTAGTGCTAATGTAGGTGATGATGAAGACACTGCTATTTTCTTTGGATTATCCGGAACAGGAAAAACTACTTTATCTGCAGATCCAAAAAGAAAATTAATTGGAGATGACGAACACGGATGGACAAATGAAAACACAGTTTTCAATTTTGAAGGCGGATGTTACGCAAAAGTTGTAAATCTATCTGAAGAAAACGAACCAGACATATTTAGAGCTATTAAAAAAGGAGCTATCTTAGAAAATGTAATTTTTAAAGAAGGAACTAATGTAGTTGACTACGAGGATGTTTCTATCACGCCAAACACAAGAGTAAGTTACCCTATATTCCATATTGATAATATTCAACCAGGTTCTATTGGAAAAAACCCTAAGAACATCTTTTTCTTAACGGCAGATTCATTTGGAATCCTACCTCCTATTTCAAGATTAACTCCTGGTCAAGCTGCTTACCACTTTATCTCAGGATACACTGCAAAAGTAGCAGGAACAGAAGCTGGAGTGACTGAACCTCAGCCTAATTTCTCAGCTTGTTTTGGTGCGCCTTTCATGCCGTTACACCCTACGAGATATGCCGAAATGTTAAGCAAAAAAATCCAAGATGCCGATGTAAAAGTATGGTTAATCAACACGGGATGGACTGGTGGAGCTTATGGAACAGGTAGCCGAATGAAATTAAAATACACTCGTGCCATGATTACTGCAGCATTGAATGGAGAATTAAATGATGTAGAATATAAAAACCACGCCGTTTTTGGAATTGCAATTCCACAAGAATGTCCAAATGTTCCTAGCGAAATTTTAAATCCTAGAAACACTTGGGAAGACAAAGATTTATACGATAAAAAATCCGTTGAATTAGGTCAAAAATTTAAAGCTAATTTTGCTAAATTTGAAGAGTTTGCGAATGCCGAAATTATGGCAGGAGCACCTAACGCATAAGTTAATTATAATTCAGATTCTAAAAGAGCTGTTCCTTACGGAATGGCTCTTTTTTTGTTTAAAAAAGAGCTAATCAAAAACAAATCAGCAATTTAAAATAATAATAGTTTTTTTGGTCTTAAATTTGCATTGTCGTTTAACACCTTCTTTAGAGGAAACGAAACAATCAAATCATCAATCAAAACAATCTGTTATGTTAAAACAATTTTTCATTCTTTGCTCAGGAGCTGACAAAGATATTCTAGATGACTGCTCACAAGGAGAACAAACTAAATACGTAGGAATAGGCGCTACGGTGTTTTTTACCGCAGTTATGGCTTTAATTGCTAGTGCTTATGCCTTATTTACTGTTTTTGACAATGTGTACCCTGCCATAATTTTTGGGATTGTCTGGGCATTACTTATTTTTAATCTCGATCGTTTTATTGTTTCTACTATTCGAAAAAGAGATAAGATAGGAAGTGAATTTCTACAAGCAACTCCCCGAATTATATTAGCCGTTATTATTGCTATTGTTATCTCTAAACCTTTAGAAATTAAAATTTTTGAAAAAGAAATCAATACCGTGTTATTGAAAGAGAAAAACGCAATGGCTTTGCAGAATAAAAAAGAAGTGGCCAATTATTTTAAATCGGATGTAGATAAAAACAAAACCGAAATAGAAAAGCTCAAAGCAGAAATCACCAACAAAGAAAAAGAAGTAAATACGTACTACGAGACCTACATTGCAGAAGCTGAAGGTACATCAGGAACTAAAAAACTAGGTAAAGGCCCAGTTTTTAAAGAAAAAATTGCCAAACATGATTTGGCTAAAAAAGAATTAGACAGTTTGCAAAAGAATAATTTAGCAAAGATTGCTGTATTAGATAAAACAGCCACAACTCTACAAACAGATTTAGATAAAAAAGTAACCGAAACCCAACCTATAATTGATGGTTTTGACGGTTTAATGGCCCGAATAAATGCGTTAGATAAATTACCTTGGTTGCCTTCATTCTTTATTATGTTGTTATTTTTAGCGATTGAAACCTCTCCTATTATTGCAAAATTGCTTTCGCCAAAAGGAGAATATGATTTTAAAACTGAAGATATAGAAACTGCATTAAAAGCTACAATTACACAAAACAAATATCAAAGAGAATTATTAGTAAAAACTAGTGCCACAATGCATGACAAAGTGTATGAAGATATTGCACAAGACAAAAACCTCTATGATTTACAAAGAAAGAAAGCTACTGAACTACTAGAGTTACAAGCTCATAATTTTACCGAAAAACAAAAAAGAACATTATAAAACTAAAAAGGTCAAATGAGAAACATCATTTGACCTTTTTAGTTTATTTATAATAGCTAGGAGTTACATATAAGAAAGGATCTCCTTTTTATAAGTATCATACTCTCCCTGCAAAATAAGTCCGTTATCAAGGAGCTTTTTATAATTCTGTAATTTTCCAAAAAGTTCATCTTGTGATAATTCCCCTAATGCTTTTTCTTTACCTCCGTTTTCCTCTTCAACAACTGCGGCATCAGGAGTATTATAATGTGGTGTAGCTATTGGCATAATTTCTGAATAGTTAGTTACTTCTTCAGTTTCTACTTCTTCAATAACCTCTGCTTCTTCAACGATTTCTTGTTGCTCTTCAACTTGAATTTCTGGTTTTACCTCATCTACAACTACATTATTTTGAGCTACTGGAGATTTTAAAAAATCCATTTGCTCTTTTGCGTAAGTATATAATTTTCTAGCTTGCGTTTTCGGGATATAATCAATTGAAATTGTCAATTCACTTTTTGTAGAAAACGAAAACTCTGAACCAAGAATATTCTCTTTTACAAAAGCGGCCGCCACATCTTCCCAGTCATAATCAACAAAATCCATGGACAGTCCTAAATTTTTAGGTTTGCACAAAATAATTCGCTTACTAGTCAACACAATACTATCAGGAAACACTGTTATAGCTGGCTTTTTTTGAACTCCAATGTACCCAACCTCTTCGTTTTTCATTAATAAATCCTGCAATTTTGAAGTGATTTTTTCAATCGCTTTAGGATCTTGATCTTCGTTTAAGAATTTTTTAATTTGTTCTTTCATATTGTATTGCACTTGATTACACTGCTTTTTAAACAGCAACTATTACGACACAAAAGTAATACCTATTTACGATATATAGTGATGCCTATTTTATTTTTTAATTGATTTTATAAAAAAAAGATTATGCTCTAAAACATAATCTTTAATTAAACCTTTATTAAAACTATTTTTTACCTGTAGTGGATTGCTATATGTCCAATTTGGAATACAATTTTCAAAGAATCTTTAAATGACAATTTAGATCCATCAGCGTGAATCCATCTTTTTAAAGGCTGTTCACATACTATTTTTTTAGTTTCTTCATCTCCGTAGATTTTTTTCATTCGCATAAAAATCTCTACGTCAAATAACCATTTTGTAATAAACTTAGTTTGAAACGTATTTTCAATAACATCCTTACTCATTATTTTAGCACCACATTGGGTGTCATTAAACTCCATCCCGATTGTTTTTCGAATAATGAAGTTGATGATTTTACTAATGATTGCACGTGCAGATTCCTTAGTAATATCAGCTCCCATGCGCGCCATTCTAGAACCACTAACCACCTTGAATTTAGAATTAGAAATTGTTTTTACAAGATCATGAAAATCTTCAAAATCAGTAGATAAATCAGCATCTAGGAAACCTATATAATCAAATTGGTCTTGCTTAGCGAGGTGTAACATCCCGAGACGAACAGCCTCTGCTTTACCGCCATTTTTCTCACAATCATAGATACTAATATGATCCTCATGCCCTACTCTTAATTTTTCTAAAACTTTAAGTGTTTTATCTGTACTTCCATCATTTACAAAACACAAGTGGTAACCTAAATTAGAATTTATAAAGGCTTTGAACTCATTCCCTAACAATCGTAATTCTTCATTATAGCAAGGAATGACAACACCGATACAATCATTTTGAATAATCTGATTTTTTTTAGTGTTAGTGCTTATTTTGTCTCCACTTCCAATTAAACGTTTTACACGAGCACCAATTTCGCTTAAGCTCAAAGGCTTTTTCATATAATCATCTACACCAAGATCAAAACCTTTTACAATGATATCCTCATCTGTATTTCCAGACAAAATCATTACTGGTGTTGCATGACCTCTTACCTTTTTAACGTGTCTCGCTATTTCAAGTCCATTATAAGCCACCTGTAAATCCGTACCATTAGCATTCGTTTCATTGGAAAAGGGCATGTTGATATCTGCGATAACTAAATCAGGACTGTGCTGATCATACTTTTCAATACCATCAGAAATGGTGTTAGCAGAAATCACTTCGTAGCCTAAATCAAGAAGGCTTTTTTCTAAAGAAAGAATAACTAATTCTTGATCATCAATTATTAAAATTTTCATAACTCTACTATTTGGCATTTGGTTATAGTAAATATATTAAATCTGCTTTAAAAACCAAACAAAATATGACAGTTATTAGCTATGATTTATTTAATTAACAGTTTTATCATTACTTTTACAAAAACATCAATTTTCAATCATTGGCAAAAGAAAAATCAAATAAATATTTAATTGTAGCGCTACTTATTGGAGTTGTCTTTCATTCGAGTGCTATTTTCTTTACACTTGAGAGCACTTACGATGCGTTAATACACATGTTTTTTGCCAATCATTATGCAACAAGTTGGTTTGAACCCTGGAATTATAGCTGGTACACAGGATTTACCGTTATGGGATACCCACCGCTTGTTCATCAAGTAATTGGACTTTTATCTTTAATTGGGGGCCTAAAATTTGGTATGTTTACCGTGGCTATAATTGGTATTGTTTTATTTATAACCGGTGTATATCGCTACACTTTAATGATTACAGGGGATCGTACGGTAGCTGGATACGCATCAATTGTAGCTGTTTTTTCTTCATCATTTGTTGAAACACTCCATATTTTTGGACAATTACCTAGCATAATTGGTGTTTCGGTATTGATGCATTGCATGCCAGAGATCTATCTTTGGATAAAAACCGGAAAAATTAAATACCTTTTAAGGTCCTTTTCACTCTTAGCGGTAACAATAACTTCACACCATGTTACACCAATTTTTGGAATGATTTTTTTTATTTTTCCTTTGATTGGAACTGTAATTATGGATGTTTCTCGAGAACAAGTGAACTCCTATAAAGAGATAAAGTTTAAATTATTTCTGCAAACATTTTTTAAATTATTCAAACGAATTGTCACCTTTGGGGCTGGCTCATTATTTCTAATTATATTTTGTATTTTCCCATATTGGGTAAACTCAAAAGCAAACCCCATCACACAAGTCCCTATTCCGCATGGAAGTAGGGATAACTTTATTGAGGTTACCTCATCAGGGCTTATGTTTTTTGTGATTCCGTGGGGGATATTATTCTTTATTTTGCCGTATATATTGTACCGTTATTACAGTAAAAGATACATTTGTTTTGGGCTATCCATCTCTTTATTAATCGTTTTGGGAACGGGAGGAACAACACCTATCCCTTTAAAAGTTTTAGGCGAAACCGCTTTCAATATCTTAACACTTGACCGTTTTACGTTGTGGGCATCCATCATGAGTTTACCCATGTCAGGAGAATTTGTCTACCGCTTGATTGAAGGTGATTTAAAAACGGCTATTCAAAACCGTTTTGGGAATGTGTATCACCGTATTTTAGGGGCTTTGTTTGCAGGTTCTTTTTTGTTTTTTGCAGGTTTTACAATTACGCTGGGTTACTTTAGACCTTTTCAACCTCAAAAAATAAACACCTTACCGCTTGTTAATTTCTTAAATCAAGATCAGCACGATCAGTGGCGCTATTTACCACTAGGTTTTGGAGATCAAATGGCTACATTATCCTCGCAAACAAAAGCCAAAACAGTAGATGGTAATTACCATTCAGCACGAAGGCTACCCGAGTTAACTACCCGAGCTGTGGAGCGTTTAGAAAATTCAAAATTTAGAGGAATGGAAGGAATTGGCTCATTACAGCAATTCTTGACTGTACCGGAAAAATACAACCTGAAATATGTTTTTTCTAATGATAAATTTTATGACCCTATACTCTATTTTTGTGGTTGGCACCGCTTGTCATTACTAGAAAACGGAATCATGGTATGGGAAAAGCTAAATATTGCGCCACTCCCAAAAGTACTCCCCAAAGACGAAGTTCCTCTCTATCTAAAATTAATGTGGGGAATTATCCCAATCCTTACTGTGATAATTGCTTTTGTAATTAATATACAAAGTATTTTTTATAAAGCATTAAAATTAAAAGATGAGCCAAAACCTGATTTCTTCAAGTTTGCTGTGGCTTATAAAAAATTTCCGTTTAAGATTATCACTATTTTACACCTTTGGATTGTACTTTTATTAGGAATTATTGGGTATAGCACCTATGATTTTTACACGTACAACGCGACACAAATAAGTCCGAAGAACGTGATCAAAGCATACTATGATGCACTAGATTTTAAATTTTACGAAAAAGCACATTCTTTTATTGATCCTGAAAGCAAACTTTCTATTTCACAATTTATGCTCGAAACATCTGTTGCTGATGGGATTTTAAATTCTTATGCAAAACTTGATGCTATAGACATAGAAATCGCTGAGATCTCCGAAAACAGAGCCTCTCTTGTTGCTAAAACAAAATGGATTACGCCACTTGAAATAATTAAAAAAGACTTTTACCATGAGGTAATTAAACGAAAAGGAAAATGGTATATCTTGCCTCAAAAACTGCCTTTAGATATTCCGCCAGATCAGTTTTTACTAGACAATACTACTGAATATTTCAAACAAGGAAGGCGAAAAATAACCACGCAACAAACCTATCATGAAGACGTCTTAAAACAACCTGAATTGGAAATTTTATCGGCTAAATTGATTCATTATAAAAATGAATATATTATTATTGGTGAATTGCAAAACTTAGATAACAGTCCCGCTGATGTGGTTTTAAAATCTACCCTCTACAATAAATATGACAAATCACTAGCTACTTTTAATGCTAAAGACGCTATTAAACATAAAATATTACCCAAAGAAACAACTAGTTTTAGAGTGAATTTTGAAGAAATCGCTTGGTTAAATAAGGATGTAACACAGCCTACTACCTTTAATCCTAATGAATTTACGCCAAAAAACATTACCGAAACTCCGGCAAATTTTGACATCCAGTCAGCGGGTAATATTGCTATTACTGATTTTTATATTCAGGTAGCTTTATCTGATTTAACTATCGAAAACAACCACGTCAAGGGAACATTGTTCAATTATGGTATTCAAGAAGTCACTGTCCCTGAAATAATAATTTCGTATTATACTGATAAAAAAGAGCTATTGTATGTTGATAATTATTTTTTAAGAGAAGGAGTGCGTGTACAGCGCAAACAGTATTTTGATTATAAATTGCTTGATTTATCTCAGTGCCGAATCATACTATCATCATTAAAAAATTGTTTTGTTAATGGTTTACCCAATGAGGCTCTGGCCAAAACAATTCTTCCTAATCGAAATAAAGAGGTAGAGAAAGAACTGCTACAAAAAGTAGACGGAAAAGGATTTAGTTACATTAAAATCGAAATGAATAACTATATTGGTAATCCAAAATGATAAAGAAACTAACAACTGTATTGCTTCCATTAGTATTATTCTTTTTATTCGTTTTTGCTATTTCAAAAACAAATAATACAGAAGCAGCATTTATTTTGGATACATCCAAAAAAACATTTGTAGCAGGAAGCCCCATTTCATTACACTTTTCGACTACTTCTAAAACCGCAACAGCCGATTTATTTATTATTCATTCCTACGGAAAAACCATTTTGAAAGCCAAAAACAATAACGGAAAACTTGTATTTAATATTCCGCCCCTTTACTGTCTTAAAACCGGATTCGTAACTTGGTATTTGTTGCAGAATAATGAAAAAATAATCACAGGTGATTTTAGCATTCGCCCAAATGATGACACAGCTACGGTTCTAGAAAACTATTTAGGCCCAACAACTATCCTTACAGGGCAAGAACATTTTACAATGATGGTTGCCATTCCTACAGATAGTTATGACAACCCAAAAGAAGACAATACAACTGTTTTTATAAAAGATCAATTTCTTGAAAATGTAACGGTTACTACCAAAAAAACAGCTTCGTTTATTGCATGGAAAAACATTTATTCCAGAAACAAGTCAGGTAAAATGCTTGTTTCTACAGAATGTAATACTACAGGATCTAAAGAATTTGAAACCGAAATAACGCCATCACCAGCGACTAACTTTACTATTAATTTTAAAAGAAACCACGAATTTGCTGATGGCAACCAGATCACAAAATTAGAAACCTCAGTAATAAAAGACCAGTTTGGCAACCTTATTGGTGATGGAACCTTAGTTACTTTTCAAGTTACTACTAACAATAACAGCTTGTTAAAAACCTATGCTGCAACAATAAACGGAATTGCAATAGGACAATTATTGCATCCCGATCATCAGGATATCTATCGCGTAAAAGCTTACATCACTGGAATGGCTGAGAGCAAACCCATCCAGATTAGTTACAAACCATTGATTAGAACTTTTCCTTATGAATTTTATGAAAAGAATAGAAAAATTACCGTGGGTCCTCTTAAAAGTTTCATGAAACAAATTGTTCCTGACGGAATAAAAGTAGAGTTAAAAATATTTCATCACAAGGAATTAATAGAGACTAAAATTGCTGAAAGTTCTAAAGGTTATGCTAATTTTATTTTATTCCCTCCTTTTTACAAAGAAAAAGAATACCGCTTTGAAATCACAACGTTAGGAATAACTCGAAAAACCGAAATAAAAAAATATGAGACTAATTAACAATCGAAATATTTATAAAGGAGCATTCATTTTTTCCTTTATTCTAATTTGTATTTTCACACTATTGGGTTTGGCCAGAATTTTAGATTATTTAAATACTGGAGCAGATAGAAGCAGTATGCTACATCTAGAAACCGAAAGTGAAGATATTTATTTACCTAAAATAAACTGGACCAATCTTGTTAATCCGGCGCGGGTAATGGAAAAAAACACGCTAGGAAAACTAGAGCGCGATTACTTGTTTTCATGGTATGTAAAAAATAATGCCTTAGAGAATAACACTTCAAAAGGCATTGATGATTACTATACTCAAAATACGCGTGAGAACTTATACCGCACTATTAAATACAATAAATCTCATGAAATATCTATTGAGAACACGACTATCAAACATTTTCCTGATTTAGAATTTTACAGTGAAGATGGGCAGTTAGTTGTATTTAAAGATAGAAATGTAGTTGAGTATCAAAAAATCTATCAAAACAAAACGTTACTTACCACTATTCAAGATACGGCGACCTATAAGGTGATGATGTTGCTTGAAGATGGTTTTTGGCGTGTGCGTCATTTAGAGAAAATGAAATCCGAGGCATTTGCAAAAGACACGGTAAAACCACACCCCATTTATACAGTTAAAAAAAATCAAATCTTACAAAATAACATTCCTTATACCATTAAAGGAATTAATTATTACCCTAAAAACTCTGCTTGGGATACCTTTGGTGATTTGTTTAATAAAGACACAATTGCGCAAGATTTTGATATTATAAAAAAATCAAATCTAAACACGGTTCGCGTTTTTATCCAGTATGGTGATTTTGGAAAAGCAAAATTGATTCCGCAGAAAATGGAAAGGCTAAAAGTACTTTTAGATTTGGCTGAAGCCAAGAAATTAGCCGTAATCGTTACATTATTTGATTTTTACAGTGATTATTCTATTAACAGCTGGACCTTGACGCACCGTCATGCCGAACAAATTGTTACTTCTTTTAAAGACCATAAAGCAATACTCGCATGGGATATAAAAAACGAACCGAATTTAGATTTTGAAAACAGAGGAAAAGACAATGTTTTGAGTTGGCTAGATCACATGGTAACAGTTATAAAAGAAAATGACCCCAATCATTTAATAACTATTGGTTGGTCAAACTCTGTTGAAGCGACACACCTTGCCGACAAAATGGATTTTATATCCTACCATTTTTATAATGACATGGTACATTTAGAATACGAGACAGATAAATTAGTAAGAACTACTAAAAAACCAGTAGTGATCGAAGAGTTTGGCGTTCCCTCTTACGGCGGAATGTGGAATTTTTGGGAAGGAAGTGATAAAAAACAAGCCGAATACCATCGAAAAATACAAGCGTACTTTAAGAAAAACAATTATTCATTTATGTCTTGGACGTTATATGATTTTCCTCATGTGCCAGATCAAGTAGCGGGAAGATGGCCTTGGCAGAAAATGCGACAAAAAAAATTCGGGTTTATTGATGACAAAGGCAACAACAAACCCGCATTTAAATACATCTCAAATTAAGATTTTGATTGGATAATTTTCTTAAAAGTGTCCATATACATTTCTGTAATTTTGTCCATTGACAAAGCACTCGCAGCCTTATAGTTTTGCATTGCAATTGCTTTGCGATTAACATCGTTATTGATAATTTTTTCGAGTGCTTGCGCTAAAGATTCGGCGCTTTCAGGATCAAAGAATTCTCCTCTATACCCCTCTTCCTCCACTAATAAAGCCAAGTCACCTAAATCTGGCATCACTACCGCTTTACCATAACTACCCGCTTGGTGTAAAACTCCTGAACTACCTGTGGTTGAAGTATATGGGAAGGCAACTACGGTACTTTCTCCAAAGATAACGGGAACATCTTTTTCCTCTACATATCCTGTAAATCTAATTCCTTCCACCTCTTTATATTTCTCCTTTACTCCCGCAAGATATCCAGGTGTATTAGGACTATCTGTTCCTGCAATAACTACTTCTATTTTCTCAGTGCTTCGTTTTCTTATTAAAATAGCAGCTTCAATGAGAATCTCTACTTTTTTATAGGTACCAAACTTACCAAAAGCCATAATTTGTTTTGGCCCTGGAGCCAACTCAAATGAAGGTTCATCGATACTATCAAACGTTCCATGCGGAATCACTTTTACATTTTTAACCTTGTATTTTTTCTCTAATACTTCTACGTATTTATTGATTGTAACCGCAACAACATCTGACCTTAATATAAAACGGGTTAATGTGGTTCCAACAAAATTATAGAATTTTTGAGCTAATTTATTATCTGTAAAACCGGCACTTTCTAAATCTACTTGTTCTAAGATATTGTGTAATAAAGATACTGTGGGCACATTATTATTGCGTAAAACCATTGGAATCATCAAGCCTAAAGCCGCAGGAACTTTCTTATCACCAAATTTCATAAATTGAAGATTGATCAAAACCGCATCTGGTTTTTCCTGACGTATTGCCGCGCTAATAGACATAATATTAGTGTAACTATTAAAGGACCAACATTCATTGACTTTTACTTTATTACTATTTTCAAAATCAAGTTGTTTGGGCTCGTCTGTTTTGTCACACAGCAAGACAACTTCTGAAACATCATTTTTTTGAGCAAAATTCTTTACTAAATGGTATCCATACTCATTTAAAGTAACTTTACTTGGCGGAAAGGCAGTGATTACAGCAATTTTCATCTTAATATAGATTTGGTTTGGAACTTAATTAGCAACATTAATTCACACTACTAATTACTTTTTATTTTTATAAAAGAAATAACACAATTGAAAAAACAATAAAATAACCATAGCAATAATTTGCATGTGAACCACTTGTTCTAATGAATTATGAAAGGCTACAATTAAACCTATTTGCGTTGAACCCAATACTGCCGAAACTACAACAGGCACATATTGATTTAATGACAAATAGTAATAAGCAAAAATATTTGCTACTGCAAAAAGTGATGTTGCTAAAGCATATTTCCATAATAAAAAGGAAATAGAAACATAGGCTTTTCCAAACATTACACTCACAACAAACTCAGGAAATAATGCAGTAAAGCCAACGATTAAAGTTGACAAAACAACAATACAACCTACGTATTTTAATAAAATAGGCAGTGTATCTTGATTGTCTTTTTTCATTTGGATAACCTTAGGCAACAACAACATTACAAACATCCAGGCTACAAAATACACCACGCGCCCAATTAAAGCCAACGAAGCATATAAACCCGCCTCTTTGCTGTCAAAATAGTGTTTGACTAAAATAATATCACTATTGTTTATTATGATTTGTGTGAGCTCATAAAATGCTGTTAGCGCAAAGAAACTTGTTATTGAACGGGTATCAATTGCAGCGGTAACCGAAGTTCTTAATCCTTTGAAAATTATTTTTTGAAAGGGAAGCACACCAAATACAAATGAAAATAGAATTCCAAGTGCTACAATTATAGAACTAGGCACATTTGGCAGCAGCAATAAACCAGCAATAGTCAATAGTAACCTACTAGCCATTTCGGTTTGGTATGTTGTCGCTAATTTACTTAATACATTTTGACCTTGGTACAAGCCTCTATTGACGCTCATCATAAAATATAGTGGTATCCCTATACCAAAAATATAAAACATTGCTGCCGTTTTAGTATGAAAAACAGCTTGTAATTCTTGGTAAAAAATTATAATTGCGATTCCGAATAATACCCCTAAAACCGTCGCATATTTTGTAATTAACTTAATAAAGGCAAGCAAACTATTTTCTTCAAACAATACTGCATACTTAGCCGTTACAATTTGAAAAGTCATCCCCACAAAAGACAATATTAGTAAAAGTGTAATTAAAATAGCTGCATCAGAAAATGCTTCTGGGCCCAGCATTCTCCCCAATAATAAATTATACAGGTAATTCCCTCCATTAACTAATAATATGGTTACCATGAAAACTTGTTCTGGACCTAATTTTCGGGGTATTTTAGCAATCAGACTTGAGACTATTTTCATTAATTCTATTTTATTTATTAAAAATATTCTTTAAAGTAGTACGTCGTTATAATGCAATGTATCAAATTGCTCACTCACGCATTTATTTTTTTTGCCAATAATATAAAATGACTTATCCATTAAAATTGTTTGCTCTTGAAGGGCAATAACACTTTTTATAGCATATTGATCAATGGCAGTGACTTTTTCTAGTGAAAGAACGATTCCAGTAGAAGCAGCAATAAGCGCATTTAAATGATTCTCTAAATATACACTGTTTTGAGAATTTAACAAACCTTTAATCTCATAAACTCCTGAATTATAATTTATTTGTAAAGCCATAATTTTTTAATTTGTTATTCATTTATTAAGACAAATATCAATTATATCACAACAACGGACATAATTCTTAGATGAATGACCCGAAAGTGTAGATGAAATATTACCATTTAATCCTTAACTTGCATCATTGAACCCAAGATCATTATTCTATGAAATTTGTATACAAGATTACTTTATCTATTTTCTTCATTTTTAGTCTTTCGATGAATGCCCAAGACATGAAGAAAGGATTTACTCAGCTTGAAAAAGGAGATTTTGCTAATGCCGAAGTATTTTTTAAAGACATCTTAAAAGAATATCCTGAAAATAAAACAGCACGTTTGTGTTATGCACGAGCCATTGGATTGAATAATAAAGCTAACGAAGCATTAGACAATTTTATCCAATTGAAAAAAGAGTATCCTGGCGATCTTGAAATTGAATTGAATTATGCCGAAGCGCTGCTTTGGAACAAAAAATTTGACGAAGCAAAAGTTTTCTATAGCGAGCTCGTTAAAAAGAACCCAACCAATTTTGTCGCGCATTTAGGATTTGCAAACACACTATCTAATTTAAAAGAATATCCTGACGCTTTATTAAATGTAAATAAAGCATTGATGTTATCTCCTGGTAATTCTGGCGCTTTGATTTCAAGGAAATACATTAAATTAGGTTATGCTTATCAAAATGTCAACGAAAAAAAGTTTATTGAAGCTGAAACGTATTATGATGAGATTCTAGTTGATTTTCCTTTAGATAAAGAAACATTGATGAATAAAGCCAATATGTACCTTATCACTAAAGAAATTAAAAAAGGAAAAGACGTTTACAATTTACTTCAACCAGAACATCCTGTTATTGCACTGAACGGGCTTTCCTTATTAGAGCATATTGACAAAAAAGAAAAAAATGCTTTGAAACTTGCGACAACATCTTTAGAAAAATCACAGAGCATTACTGATGAGAGTTTAAAGAAGCAAACTCAAGAACGTTATGTTCAAGCGTTGATTTGGAATAAAAAATACAAAGAAGCTGCATCAGTAATCGAAGAGTTAAAAGTTACTTACCCTAATGAAAATTGGGTGCTTTCCTTAGCAGCAACGCTAGCAATTTATAAAAGTAATTTTCCTGAAAGCATCACTCATTACGAACAAATTTTAAAAAATGACAGCAAATCATTTGATGGAAATCTAGGAATAGCAAATGCTTACAAAGCCTCTGGAGAAATAAGCCTGGCATATCAAGCAGCTAATACTACTCTTGAAATTTTTAACAATCAAGGAGATGCTTTAAATTTTATAAAAAAAATAAAGGAAGACTACACACCTTATGTAGAACAAAAATTTAGTTACTCATTTGATAATGGTGATAATACTGCGATAGCATCTCACACCGAAATTAATTTACCGCTATCTACTAAATGGGCTATTAATAGCACCTACCAATTTAGAAAAACAGACAATAAAGTAACTAAGGCCAATGCAGAAAGTAATGATTTTCTATTAGGTGCAACGTATCAGTTTCACCCAAAAATTAGTTATGCTTTTGAAGTTGGTGTCAATTCAGCTAATTCTAGCACAACCGATTACAATCAACTTTTAATTCATACTTATTTTAAAATTAAACCTTTAAAATTACAAGATTTAGAAGTGGGTTATAAAAGAGAGATGCAAAATTTCAACTCTGATTTGATTGACAAAGAAATTGCTACAAATAATTATTACTTTAATTATAATTTGAGTACTAATTTTAATTTTGGATGGTTTACCCAATACTTTTTTACCTCACAAACAGATAATAACAATAGAAACTTATTATTTACATCTTTCTATTACAACTTCATGTCTAGCCCAGTGCTCAAGGGAGGCTTAAATTATCAATATATTGCTTTTAAAAACCGTGTTCCTACTGATTATTTTAGTCCTAAGAAGTTTAATGCTGTAGAATTATTTTTAGAAGTATTAAAAGACGAAAAAATTGTTGAAGCTAAATCTTGGTTCTATAATGCGAGTCTTGCCACTGGATACCAATTTATTGAAGACGATAGTAAACAATGGACCTACCGCATTCAAGGAAAGCTAGGATATAAATTTTCAGATAGGTTGTTAAGCAACTTGTATGTAACCCGAAGTAACATTGCCTCTACAACAGCATCTGGATTTACATTTAATGAATTTGGCTTGCGTATAAAATGGAATTTAACAAGTCAACCAATCTTTAAACTTAAATAAAAAACTTTAGCAAGCGCTTACTTTTTTACAGCGTTAGTTTACTAAACAGAAAAAGACTGCTCGTGGTAGCAGTCTTTTTTTTATATTAACTAATCTTACAGTTAATACTAAATTTGTTTTTAGAAAACTTGTATTACTCTATCTAAAATCAGGGCAGTTAGACTGCAACAAAATTCAAATAGTGTTATTAATCTTATTTTGTTTCGGGACAAAAAGAGTGTTTGTGTTTTGTTTTCTATACAAAGATAGGTACAACGGCAATAAAGAATTGGGGTTTTTCGGTAAGATCAAATTTGCATTCGACCAATGGTTATTTTAAAACGATAAGAAAGATAAAAATACGGCCAAACTACTCTTTTAGGTTAAAGTAATTTCAGTTTGCTAATTGCAATTCGCCACTATCAAGACCAATAAGTTTGCGTATTTCGCCAGTATTAGGTAAAGAAACAGAGTCACTTGTTATGACAAGAAATGATTTAAGCAATGAATGGCTTATTATTAATGTTGTTTTTTTACTTTGACAAATTTTTTCGGCTTCAAATTTACTCATAGGACCAGCCCACTTTGAGTTGTAACAATAGCCTAACCCTTTACATCTAATAAAAGTGATATTAACATCATTTATCATGGTCCAACGTTTAGACACTAAATAATAACCTGTAACTTCATCGTAATTAACGCTTGTAGCATCAGGATTTATAGTAGGTAGTTTTACATCCATGTTTTTACGTTTTAAATAGAGTACTAAAGTAGTGACAATCTAGATAAAAAACATATTTAGTCGATTAAATACATCTTTTTAAACTATTGGTAAGTAAAGACTTATAATTAAAGCACATTTATCCTATTAAGTAACTCCGCTCTATTTGAGCGACTTACAGGAATAACATCTTTTCCTATTAAGACACTATTATCTTCGATATCGATAATTTTACTAGTGTTAATGATAAAAGAACGATGTACCTTCAAGAAAATATCTTTAGGTAGTTTGTCTTCTATTTTTTTTAAGGTGGAGTGCACGATGTAATTTTTAGCCTCTGTTTTAATATGAATATAATCTCCCTTGGCTTCAATTATATTTACGGTATGAAAATCTATTTTAATCAATCTTCTATCCACATTAATGTAGAAATCATGAACCACATCATCAACCATAGGTTTTGTTTCAATGATGGGCGTCTCCGTTTTTAAAGAATTTAATTTATGAATGGCTTTTAAAAAACGAGCTTCTGTAATGGGTTTAACAAGATAATCAACGATACATTCATATTCGAATGCCTCAAAAGCAAAATTTCGATCTGAAGTAACTAGGATAATATGAGGCGGGTTTTTGATAGTTTGGATAAAATCAAAACCCGTAAAATTAGGCATGTGAATGTCTAGAAAAACTAGATCTACTGTGTTTTGATTTAAAAATTTAATTGCATCGATCGCGCTAGGAAAATCACCAATTACTTTATAATCAGTGTAATTGGCTATAAACTGTACCATAATGGCTCTTGCCATTTCTTCATCGTCTATAATAATGCAATTCATGTAAGATTGTTTTACAATTGTATAACAAACTCTTCCATAGCTTTTAATATTGATTCAAAATCACTTTTTAAGGCTACTGAGTTATCATTTAAATTATCTTCGTAATCAGAAGCAATATAATAACTTTTTTCGAGACCTAAAATAGAAACTTTATGTTTTAATTTATGTACTGCTTGAGCAGCTTGATTATAATCAGCCTTTTGCATTTCCTTTTGATAAACTTCTACCTCTGCTGGGAGCTCTCTCTTTAATATATTAATAATCTTAGCTTTAAATTCTTCATTGTCACCTGACAAGTCATTTATGTAATTTAAATTAGGTGTCTCCATTCGTTTTTGGTATTGTGAAATAAAAGGTTGTTCCTATTTTCTCTTGGCTTTCCAGCCAAATTCTCCCTTTATAATATTCGATTATTTTTTTTACTATTGATAGCCCTATTCCTGATGAGTTTCCGTCGTTATGTAATTTAGAAAAAACATCAAAAATTTTACTATGATACACTGCTGGAATTCCTATACCATTATCTTTAATTTTAAAAGTGATTTCCTGATTACTCTCTGAACAGGAGATGGATACCTTGGCATTTTCTTTATCGTTGTATCTAATTGCGTTTTCAATTAAATTTTGAAAAAGTTGTTTCAATCTAAAATCATTACCTCTAACTTTTGGTAATATGTTATCTATGCTAACAACTACATTTTCTGGAATTGGAATCGTTTTTAGAATATCCTTAACCATCATATTCAAATCAATTGTCCGGCTATCATGCGATTGACTTTCTATAGAGGAATAGTTTAAAATACCTTTAATTAACAAATCCATTTTTTCGACATTAAAAAGAATCCGATTTAGAGATTTGAGATTATTCTCGTTCATTATTTCCTGATTGTCCTGTATGAACCAGTTTATTAAAGTATCAATAGTTCTTAAAGGTGCTTTTAAATCATGCGAAACCATGTGAGCATACTCATTTAAAGCTATATTTTGCTTCTCTAAATTCACTAAGAGATCCTCCCTTTGCTTATTTATTTTTACAATTTCAATTGATTGTTGTTTAATATAATCAGAGGAATCAAAACCTTCTTCTTTCGAAGTTAATTCGGGATCCAAACTCATTGACTCTAATATGTTCTGTAAATTTCTATTAATCTCTTTTAAGCTCTCTGCTTCATCACGAAGTTTTTGATTGGCATCAAACAATTCATCAGAGCTTATTTTCATAGCACGCTGCAGCATCTCAATCTGACTTTCGTAATTTAAATACGATTCGTCAACAGCTTCGAGAAAAACATCCAAATCATTCAGACCTCCGTTGAGCTTTTTATCTATTTGTCTTTTTAATAATGAATGCATTACTCGCTAATTAAGGTTAGTGTCATTGTTTGATTGTGTAATTCACAGGAAGTACTACCGTTAAAAGGTGCCATCTCTCCATAAGAATAAAAACCAGCCATAGGTACGCGTTCTCCAACAACTTCGCGCACTTGTTCAACCTCCTCTTCAACTCTTTGATTCATTACTAATTTTCTACCAATACAACTAACTAAAAGAGCTAATTCTGGCTTACTCTTTCTATTGTTCATTGCTAACTTAGCTGCTGTTTGTGCTCCTTGAGCAATGCCATCAACTGATGCCATCATTAATTGCACGCGGGAATTTACGGGTGCATCTCCAGCTAAAATCATCGATTGATCTTCGTTATTTATATTTAAAATAGTACGCACAACGGGGTCTTTCTTTCCATCAGGAGTAACGTTTAAGGGATATAATAACGAGGCTTGAGGCAATTCATTAGATTTATCTCCTAAATATTTTTTATATAAATCCAAAGCGGGATGTCCATCAATTTCGTATAAAATATTCCCCTCAGCTTTAGTAATTATGCGCTCAGGACCAAATGGAATCCAGCCTCCAAAGCTTGCGTAAGACACCTCTAGAGTAGCTCCATAAAAACCAATTAAAATCACTTCGCCTTCTTTTGGATTTTCTTTATAGGAAGCTAATGTTTTTTCAAAACGTGCATCATCACCGCACATTCCTCCTGTGATAGATAAGTTAGCATCAATATTAGTTTCTAAGCCGTTTATTAATGAACTACCGTTAACAAAACTACCTTCTGAGAGTACAAATAAATGTTTTAAATTTTCTTTCGGCATTTTCTCATATAGCGCTTCACCTAATTCTTTAGCATTTTTATCAAAGTCTAATATATTTTCTCTCTTTACAATAAAACTAGAATTCTCAAGCGCTATAGCGGTAACCGAAATGGATTCGTCATTAACATTACAACAAATTATTTCACCCGAAGTAGATCCAAAAACAATATCTTCATAAGGAAACTCTTTTCTTATATCATCAATTACCTCCGATTTCTCTAGTAAATAACGGTTTCCAAAAACTAAAACTAAAGGATTCTTAAGCATTGCTTTTTCCTGGAAATATTCCCATTCTTTACCGGCTTTTTTATATGCTTGAATAATTTTCATAGTTATTTTTTAAGTTTTACAAAGAAGGTTGTTCCTTTTCCTTCTTCGCTTTCGAGCCAAATTTCACCTTTATAAAAATCAATTACTTTTTTAACAATAGACAACCCCAAACCGGTTGAATGCTTACTGGTTGTGTAAGTTTTAAAAGTATCGAATATTTTAGAATGAATCTCTTTTGGCATCCCCATTCCGTTGTCTTTTATAGAGAAAACATAACTGGAGTCTAATTCCTCAGCAGCAATTTCGACCAATCCGTTTTCCTTATCAATATAATTAACCGCATTACCAATCAAATTTTGAAACAACTGCTGAATTCTAAAACGGTCGGCTTTTATAGTAGGTAACGTATCAATTATTTTAATACTAATATGTTTTGGCACATGAATAATATCAATAATACTGCTTATTATAGCCTGAGTGTCAACACTTTCATTTCGGGTTTCTTCTTTATCAATCTTAGAATAGGTTAATATACCTTCAATTAAATGGTCCATTTTTTCTACTTTATGCTCTATTAGTGCAAAGTATTTCATTGTTTGTTCTTCAAAACCATTTTCATTCTCTTCTTTAATCCAAGATATCAACGAATTAATGCTTCGTAAAGGTGATTTTAAATCGTGAGAAACTATTTGAGCATAATCTTCCAGTTCTTTATTGGTTTTAGCCAAATCACTTATTAAGTTTTCTTTTTGAGCTTCAAGAATTTTCTGTGCAGTGATATCTTCTTCAATAGCAAAGAATTTTATTATGGCTCCTTCTTTATCGTACAAAGCTTGACCTTGAATTCTAACCCAATATTTTTCTTTGTTTTTAGAATAATTGACTATTTCACAATTAAAAGGCAATCCTTTTTTTATTTGCTCTCTAAGGTATTGCACCGATTCTTGATTCGATTCTTCCCCTTGAAGTAATTGACCTGGTCTAAAACCTAAAATTTCCTCTTTAGTATATCCTGACATTTTCAAGAAACTACTATTAGCCCATTCTATATGCCCTTTAGCATCACATATAATCACCGCATTAATATTCTTCTCAGCGATTAAAGAAAGTAAATACAGCTGCTCTTCTTGATTTTTTTGATCAGTAATATCTAAATGAATTCCTATAGAACCAATTATATTTCCTTGAATATCATAATTAGGAGCACCACTAACTAACCAAAACTTTTCTTCGTTATTTTTATTTATAGCGGTAACTTCAAATGAATCAGTGATTCCATTAGTACGTAAATCCCCTTTAGATTCAATTAATTTTATACTTTCTGGTGATAAGAATTTTCTAGCTGCTTCATGACCTATTAAGTCATCCATATCAAAACCACTCATATCAAGAAAACTTTGATTTGCCATGGTAATTCTATCATTTAAGTCTACTTCAAGCAAACCTAAATTCATATTAGCAATAATACTTCGGTATTTTTCTTTTTCGATCTCTAAGCTTTCATCATATCTTTTCTTGAGTGATATGTCTTCTAGAATTGCAAAATATTGTGTCGCATTTCCATCTGCATCTGTAATAGGCTGCCCTTTTACGCGAGACCAAAATGAATTACCATTTTTTCGAGCATGGTGCAACTCAACTTCAAAAGATTGACCAGTATTAAACGCAGTAATCATTTTAAGAATTTCCGCTTTATCTGTTGTTGCAGTTCTTCCTACTTCAAGAGGTGTTTTTCCTAAAATTTCAAATTTATCAAACCCTGTCAAATGAGCATAAGCATCATTACACCAAAAAATAGTACCATCGAGTTTTGTAAAAACAACTCCGTTTTTATTAGCACTTGCTACAAATGACAATCGGTTTAATTCCTCTTGATCTTTTTTTAGCTGGTTTTTTTGACGATTTATTGTTAGCAACAGTTCTTTTAATTCTTTTGAAGTATTCTCAGCATTATTGAGAACGTGCAGTAAATCTAATAAGGGATCATTATGAGCAAAATCTTCAAAACTTAATTTCCTATCGATCACTTCATTCATAGAAGTAAACCAAGGTGAGCCCACAAATAATAAAGTATCGTCCATAATTTCAAACTGACCTCTAAGAGTTAGATCAGTTTTAGCATATCGTAATAGAATATGTTGGTCGCTATTTTTTAAAAGTTCTTCGAACGAAATAGTATTTAAGTGTGGTCTTTTAATTTCAAAACTAGCAGTAAATAAATCATTTTTTTGAAGATCTGGACAAACTTTAGCAAGGCTTTTTCCAAAATTCAAAATATGAAAATCAGTACTTAATTGAAAATAAAAGGGAAACAATCTATTAAAACTATCTTCATTAAAATGCATTGCTAATTCAGCCATAAGTTTACCATTTTATTTTAAAAACTTCGTGTGAACTACCTTCATTTCTAGATTCTAATAACTCAAGTTCAACAGGCGTTTCATAAACATTTCCTAATCCTTGAATTATTCCTCTTACAAAATCTTGTAGCCCCTCCCTTTTTGAAAAGTAATGTAGATTAAGGCTTTTTTCAGCAACATCACTTACTTTAAATTCAGGTGGAGTTAGTTTTGGGTAAATCAACATAACCCTATTATGGAAATTAGGTAAATTAATTAAAAAATCCCGTAAATTATTACCTCCTGACTCCATTAGCCCTGGATACTTTTCTTTTGTAGTTCTCATTACCCACCATTGTCCAAAAGCAATTAGTACCTCACTTAATGTCATCTCCATTACCTCACCTACGGCAGTTGCAATTTTATAGGTTACATCATCATCATAAACCTCGTTACTTAAAAAAAAATCGATATCAACTCCACTTTTTTTATGAATAATATCCCATTTCTCTTTACCAAAGTTTGCGATAACTAGGTCTTCTATTGATTTATTGACAATTCCGTACATAATTTCTAGTTGGTTATTAGTTCATTACAACTCCAGTATTCGATTAATTTTGTAATTCTATCCACATAATCATCGTATTTTAAAGGTTTAATAACATATCCTGCAATACCTATTCTATAGCACTCTAAAACATCTTTATGATTACTAGAAGTTGATAAAATAATGGCAGGAATATATTTCAAATAATCATCAGCTTTTAAAATTCCTAAAAATTCAATTCCGTTAATCTTAGGCATATTCAAATCCAGAACAATTATATCAGGAACAACTTCTTTGACTTTTAAAATCTCTATTGCTTCCTCTCCATTATTAGCCTCTACAATTTTGTGATTTAGCTTCAAGGTACTCAATACCCTGTTGAATTTCATTACTTCAATTTCGTCGTCTTCAATTAACAGTATATTTAATGCCTTGCTCATGGTATTTATGATAAAAATTTGAAAGATAAATTTAACTCTATTTCACAATAAATTTTGCTTGTATTCGATACTAATTCTATAATGATAGCTGAGTCGACGAAAAGTATCGACGAATGGTTTTTATAAATTCTCGATCTCTAGTTGTACTTTCTTCGGCAAACTTTTAAAAACCAAATCATACGAATGACCAATTAATTCTTTTATCAATTTATCTGGAACATCTTTATTTATTGCAACGGTATTCCAATGTTTTTTATTCATATGAAAACCCGGAATGATATCGTCATAGCTAGCGCGTAGTTCTTCGGCTCGGTCTGGATCACATTTTAAATTGACTCCTGGTGTTCCCATTTCCCATTTTTGCAATGAAGACAAAGCAAAAACTTTCCCACCAATTTTAAACACTAAAGTATCTTCATCAAAAGGAAAATGCTCTGTCACACCTTTTTTTGACAAACTATATTCATAAAACGTTTCTAAATTCATGTTACTACAACTTTATTTGATCACTTTTTCCATCATTCTTTCTGGTCGAGCCAAAAGAGCAAAACCAAATTTCTCATATAAAAAATGCGCATCAGCAGTTGCCAATCGCCATATTTTAACGTATTGTAACTTAGGTTCTTTTAGCATTGCATCTATTAAAATTGATGAATACCCTTTCTCCCTGTGCGCTTCATCAATAAAAACATCCATCACATACGCAAAAACAATGTAATCTGTAATTACTCTAGCAAAGCCTATTTGCTTGTCATCTAGATAAACACCAAAACAAAAGGAGTGATCAATTGTGGTTTGCACCTCTTCGATCGTACGGCCTGCAGCCCAGTAAATATCTTTAAGAAACTCCTGTATAAACGGTACATTGAGTTTGCTTTTATCTGTAGAAATCGCAATCATATTTGATACAAAATAGGTTTGGACGGAGATGCATCATTTTCAAAAGAAGCAATTTGAAGGTTCAATACATAACTCCCATCTTGAACAACATCATCAACAAAAATCAGCTCGGTTATTGTTGCATTTAGCCTTGCATCCTTATTTAAGTGATTCACATCAGTAACATTCCAAAAAGCTTTGTGCGCCAACAATTTCCCTTCGTCCTTCTCTTTATCTACACTAGGCAAGTCAATTAATAAATGCTGTATACCACTTTCGCGAATGAAACGTGCCGCAGCCTCCTCTAAATAAGGGGGATTGGTATGCGAATATTTCCTTGATTTTTTTGAAGGTTCGTTGGGCACTGTTCGAATAACAATTGCTTCTGGCGTATTACCATTTAGCGCTTTTGCTATCGCTTCTTTGGTTATAACCAAATCTTCACCTCTTTTTTCTAAAGACACCGAAACCAATTCGGCACTAAAAAAAAACTGCTTCAAAGCTTGATTAACGCTGTAAAAATCACGTGTAATGTGCCCCAAGCATTCGGTATGCGTACCATGACCGTGCGGGTTGAAAAGGATGTTATTAAAATTAGTAGACGACATACCTGACGACACTTTGCCTACCCATTCGTCAAATTTTACTGGCTCAATCACTGGTTTATCAATGTACCATGCAATTGGGTTGTCATCTGTATTGGTTATCGGAATCGAAATATCAATTGGTTTTGATAAATCAATTTCAAGTAGTGTATTGTTATGTTGTATTGTAGTTTTCATAATTTTGTTTTTCCGCAAGATTTATTCCTGTAACGAACGATCGGATACGTTATTATTCCAAATTTACCCAAAAAAGATCAGAAGCGATCCCATCGGTCAAAAACTTTCCTTTTTTTGTAGGCTTCAAAATTGCATTTTCAATCGAAAGCAATTCATCATTTAAGAATTTCTGAGCTTGTTTCATCAAATAATCATGGTAAGCTTGTCCAAATTCAGATTGAATTCTGTTTAAAGAAACACCCCAAATTGTTCGCAGTCCTGTCATAATATATTCGTTGTAACGATCTGCTTCAGAAAGTATTTCAACTTCATTTGGTAATTCATTGGATTCAAGTGCTTTTATATACAAAGGATTATTGGCAATATTCCAACTCCTCGAAATCCCATCGTAACTGTGTGCCGAAGGACCTATACCAATGTATTTTTTCCCTAACCAGTAAGCCGAATTGTTTTTTGAAAAATAGTTTTCTTTCCCGAAATTCGAAAGTTCATAGTGAATGAAACCATTTGCTTCGAGCGTATCCACAAGAATCATAAAATGTTCTTGAGCAACTTCGTCATTTGGGGCAGCTATTTTTCCGGTTTGAATCAGTTTATTCAATGCTGTTTTTGGCTCGACCGTCAAAGCATAACTAGAAATATGCGGAATCCCAAAAGACAAGGCCGTTTCAATATTTGATTGCCATTTTTCATTACTCATTCCCGGAACACCATAAATCAAATCTATCGAAATGTTATCAAAGTATTTTGTGGCCTCAGTCAAGCATTTCTGGGCTTCCGCCGAATTGTGCGCGCGGTTCATCATTTGTAAATCATCTTCAAAGAAAGATTGAATTCCGATGCTTAATCGATTGACTTTACTTTTTGAAAGTTCTAAAATTCGTTCCGTAGAAAGATCATCTGGATTGGCTTCTAAAGTGATTTCTGGGTTTGCGGTAACCGTATAATTGTTATACACTTCGGCAATTAAAAAATCAATTTCAGCCGAAGTCAGTACACTAGGTGTTCCTCCTCCAAAATAAATAGTCTCGATCACAATGTCATTTCGAGAAGAGTAGAGGAAAGCAGCTTCACTTTTGCGCAAGCGAATTTCTTTGGTCAAAGCCAAAACCATCTCCTCTTTTTTCTTCATCGAAGTCGAAAAATGGAAGTCGCAATAATGACAAGCTTGCTTACAGAAAGGGATGTGTATGTAGATTCCGCTCATTTATTTTAGTTTTATAAAATACGATTCTTTCAGGATATCAGAATCTTCAAATATTTTAGGATAATTAATTAAATAACCTTCAAAACTAATCTTCTTTAAAATGAGTTTACAAATCAACACATAAAGTCTCCAAGAATAGTATTCATATTTAATTTCTAATTGGTAAAAATCCTCTTCATTCTTTATTTCTTGACTTTCAGGTATTATTCTTCCATGTAAAAAATTATTTCTTTGTTTAAACAGTTTCCTGTCTTCATCATTCAAATGAATTTTTAAGCTTTTAAAAGTTTGCTCAAAATGCACAGCATTATTTGACAATCCAATATGAATATGCGCAACTATATCTTCTAAAATCAAATAATCTTCATTACTTATTTTGTCTTTAATATTGGTTAGAGTATTCTCTCCTTTTACTTTTTTTAATTCTTTCTCAACTCGATCAGTTTTGTTATTTAATTCATCGCATAGTGTTTCCAAAATTACAAACATTGATGAAACTCTTGAAATCGAAGAATACTCGTAAAAATCAAATAACATTTTAATTGAAAAGTAAATTCTTGGTTTCTTTATAATTAATAACACTAGTTCCTGAAAATTATTCTCATCAATTATTGATGAAAAATTTTCAATCATTTCATCGTCTAGATCATTTGAAAGTTTACAATTAAACTCATTTGGATACTTTGAAAACGGATGTGGGAAATTATATTTTTTATTTGAATTCCTATAAAGAAACTCTGTATGCGCGGAAAAATCTTTGGAATTAGATTGAAAATAAAGCTCTTCCAACTTGTGAAATTTTCCTACCAGAAAACCAATTGAAGTAATAATATTGTTTACTAAATGTTTGAATTCTTTAAAACTTATTATACTATCACATTTTAAACAAAGGAAATTTGAAACAGTATCTGGATCAATTTTGCAAGTTGATATCGTAAAATTAAATCCATCAATATTAATTGAGAATTCAGTTTGATTGCCTTCTAAAAAAGAAATCAAAAACGAACAAGTAATTTTAGAATAATAACAATGATAGCTTTCAATATCATTATCAAAATCTATACTTTGAAACATATAAGCTTCACATAACCTACTATTAAAACTTTCATTCTTGGGTAAAAAATGAGTTATCCTAACTTCAAATGATTTATTGCAAATTGAAAATAAAGTATTCTCATCATATAACATTTTGTAATGTGGAAACAAAAGACTGAAAGCAAAACCATTATCATTTTTTTTCACTAAAACATCTCTTACTATATTTGTATTTGAGTCTTTCAAACAAATTAAGTTCTCATTTTCAAAAGAATATATCCACTTAAATATTTCATAAACTCCCATTTGTTATTTTTTTATACGAGATTCATTATTTTTGACAAAAGCATCCCAACCAGAATAACTTTTAGTTCCAACCACCTTTCCTGAATTAAAAAAATGACAAACTGCTGCCGCCAATCCATCCGTTGAATCGAGGTTTTTTGGTAGTTCTTTCAGTCCCAAAAGTTGCTGTAGCATTTTAGCAACTTGTTCTTTACTCGCATTACCGTTTCCGGTAACTGCCATTTTTATTTTTTTGGGTTCGTATTCTGTAATCGGGATATCTCTTGATAATCCTGCAGCCATAGCTACTCCTTGAGCACGGCCAAGCTTCAACATTGACTGCACATTCTTACCAAAGAAAGGCGCTTCGATAGCAATTTCATCCGGATGATGCGTATCTATTAATTCAATTGTACGTTCAAAAATTCGTTTTAGTTTCATATAATGGTCATCCATTTTATTCAACTGCAATTCATTCAATTGAATAAATTCCATTTTTTTATTGACTACTTTAATTAAGCCAAAACCCATTATGGTGGTTCCAGGGTCAATTCCTAATATGATGCGTTCGTTTGCCAAAATATTTGTTTAAAGTTAATTTATTACACAGAGCTACACAAAGAAGACTTAGAGGGCCACGAAGTTATTGAAAGCTGTTTTTGCTACACAGAACGTCACGAGCCGCCTCAGAGTTACGCAAAAATAATTTAATCACTTTGCAAATATTTGCTCTCTCTTTGTGAATCTTTGCGAAACACTTTTTCTCACAGTGTAAAATCTACAGACACGTCGTTTTCACAATACTTTTTCCTTTCTTTGCACTCATGATTTCGATTCCTCACAAAACTAAGCAATTCCTCGTACTTCTAATCAAAGTTTTGATTGTTGCTGGCGCATTTTACTTCATTTACGATCAACTGGCTAATAATGACAAACTAGACTGGGTACAGTTTATGACAAAATTTAAAAAAAACCAGTCTGTTATAGGAATTAGTTTCATACTGTTGCTAAGCGTATTGAATCGTTATTTTGAGATTTTAAAATGGCATAATCTAGCTTCGTACATTAAACCTATTCCAGTTGCCGAAGCGACAAAGCAAGTGCTTGCTGCTCTAACCGCTGGAATTTTTACACCCAATGGTGTAGGCGAATATGCAGGTAAGGCCTTGTACTATGAAAAACACGAAACCAAACAAGTCGTTTTCCTAAACTTAATTTGCAACGGAATCCAAATGGTACTCACTGTCATCATTGGATTATTTGGATTGCTTTATTTCAATGCCCAATACAATGTAATCACTACTAAGACCGTGGTATTACTATTTGGCGCACTATTAGTGTTATTTATGATCTTATTTTCGATAAAAAAAATAACAATTAAAGGCTATTCTATAGAAAAACTGATTCATAAAATCAATGAGATACCAAAACGCATACACCAAAAAAACATTCTTTTAGGTATTTGCCGTTACCTGGTTTTTTCGCATCAATACTATTTTTTATTTTTAGCTTTTGATGTTGATTTGCCTTATTTGACTTTAATGTCGGCTGTAACTAGTGTTTATTTTTTAGCATCATCATTACCTACTTTTCAGTTTTTGGACTTTGCTGTAAAAGGAAGCGTTGCCATATTTTTCTTTGGAATATTAGGCGTAAACGAATGGATTGTAATCTTTGTATCTACTTTAATGTGGTTTTTAAATGTAGTACTGCCCGTAGTCATTGGTAGTTATTATGTGCTAAATTTCAAAACCCAAAAAACGGCATGATGTTTTTTACAATAATCATATCATCCCTTTATTTCGTAGCCATAGCGCTCTTAATTTATGGCTTTACCAAAATAAAAAACTACGATTCTATTGGCTTAAAGCCAAAGACAAAATTCACTATTGTTGTACCTTTTAGGAATGAAGCCAAAAATTTACCGTTACTTTTAGATAGCTTTTCAAGACTTAATTACCCTAATAAACTCTTTGAAATTCTTTTAGTTGATGATGAATCTGATGAGATATTTGGTCTGCCTAATTCTGCATTAAGCATACGAATTATAAAGAACAATCGAGTTTCTAAATCTCCAAAAAAAGATGCCATTACAACGGCTATTCCCTTAATAAAAACAGATTGGATTATCACTACTGATGCCGATTGTACTGTACCTGAAAATTGGCTATTGACTCTGGATAATTATATCCAGACCCACAATGTTACCATGATTGCCGGCGCAGTAACTTATGAGTGCAACACTACTTTTTTACAACAGTTTCAGCAACTTGATATCGCTAGTCTGCAAGGAGCAACAATAGGTAGTTTTGGCATCGGGCAAGGGTTTATGTGCAATGGCGCCAACTTAGCCTATACTAAATCACTTTTTACAGCATTAAATGGTTTTGATGGCAATGACAAAATCGCAAGTGGTGATGATGTTTTTTTATTGCAAAAAGCAATTAATAGAGCTCCAAATGACGTTCATTATCTGAAATCAAAAAATACAATTGTTACGACTCAACCTTTGAATAACTGGACCGCTCTATTTCATCAAAGGGTTCGATGGGCTTCAAAAACAGGTTCGTATCAAAGCGATTTTGGAAAAATCTTAGCCTTAATAGTTTTTGCAGGTAATGTATGCTGGATTATAATGTTTATTTTTTTATTAATAACTAATATAAACAAACACATAATACTGTTATTAATTCTATTAAAAATTATTATTGATAGTGTATTAATACTGCAATCAAACCATTTTCTAAATTCTAGGAAAACATCTTATCTTTTATTAAGCAATATACTTTACCCATTTTTTAGCGTTTCCGTTGCACTGTATTCCTTATTTGGAAAATACGAATGGAAAGGAAGGCAGTTTACTAAGTAATTTTTTTAAACCTAAAAATCAATCCTACAACTGTTAGAGCCAACATCCCCGAAAACAGAATACTAACAATTACACTTCCTATTTCCTCTATTTGCAATCCAAACATAAAACGGGCAATCAATATTACAGCTGCAAAAGCAATCGTCATAAACCAGTATTTAAACAAAGAACTTTTTAATATTGTAACATCAACGGCTAAGTTATGAATGTAGAAAAATAAAATAGCTAAACCTACAACTGTACTTAAATGCTGTGCTATTTTATAAATTGGTATGGTCATAACTTCTTTATTAAAAAACGTAATCCTTTGCACTAAATAACCGTCCCAATGTGTCATAGAATCCCAAAATAAGTGAGAAAGCGCTCCAATTAAAAAAGAAATCAATACTAAAAACACATTTTTTTTCAAATATTCGAACCAATTAAAATTCCGTAACAATTGCAGTCTGCTTTTAAAAAAAAGTGGTGAATTATCTATTAATGGCTTTTTAATAATACCGTGAAAAACAAAAATCACTAAAAAACATAAAGGAAAATCAATTAAAAAAAGTCCTAAAAAAGTATGGCTTAATTCACTTTGCATTTTCATTCTAAAAAAGTATTCAAAATCAGGAGACATCGAACCGACAACTAAAGCAGTCGCTGACATTTTTTTATTTTTTAAAAACGGTAAAATAATAGCAGGATGAGAAAAAGTAAAAGGCATTAATTACTCGACTTTTATAATTACAGGTAATATAAATTGTGTTTTAACTGGAATTCCACGTTTAATTGCAGGACTAACTTTTGGAAAATCAATTAAACGCGCATGCAAAATACTATCTATTTTAATAGTATCATAAGCAACCGAATCTTTAGGAAACTGAGGCTCAAACTTCATTTTAGAGTTAGGAAAAACTGTTACTTTAACTTCAATAGTATCTAGCTCAGGGTAAAGAATAGAAAGCGTATCAATACTTATTTTTTCTTGAATTAAAGTGGTTAAATACTGAAAAAAACATTGTTGGCGTTCTTCCTTGCTTTCCATTTTATTACAATCAACAAATGACGGATATTCATCCACTTCATTCCAATTGATAGCCTTCAACTCCTTCTGCAACAATTCCTTTTCTGAAGGTACTTGCTTATCAAAATACTGACAGGAATTAAAAAGAAAGAGTAGTAAAAAAAAGTAAAAATGCTTCAATGTGTTATTTTTTTTCAAATTGACTTATAGAGTACAAAATTACGATTATTTTTTTTGTGTTCCTTTCGAAAGCAAATAATCTTAATAGCTTTCTACAAACCACTTCTTACTACTTTCAGTTATTAACATTTTTGTTCAATATAAAGAATATAATTGATCAGAAAAGGGTGCTATTTGAAACGTATAATTATAAAAATCCTCTTTTGACATTAATAAATTAGTATCAGCCTTTTTATTAGAAAATTCAAAAAATAGTTTATCAAATTCTTTCAAAGAAAATTCAATACTTTTACCCGTTAGTATTATAAATACTCTTTTTCAAAATGCTATGAAAATCTTTATTTACTCGTGAGAACCAAAGAGTATTACCACATAAAACAACTATTAAAACGATATAATTTTTCATTGAACACAAAAAAATCAGAATTTAACTCATCCAAAATTACAAATAAAACAACATATGGATTTTTTACTTTTAACCCTCGGCTTGAGCTGCATGCTAATAGGTATAATGGGCTGCTTTTTGCCTTTGTTACCAGGGCCAGGACTAAGTTGGTTAGGAATACTTATTCTTTACTCCACCGCAGCAATACCAGCCAACTACTGGATTTTAAGCATCACTTTAATCATAACAGCACTACTAACCGTACTCGATTACATAATACCATCCAAAGGAACCAAGCATTTTGGAGGAAGTAAATACGGGATTTGGGGAACAAACATAGGTTTAGTTATCGGAATCTTCATTCCTGTTCCATATGGTTTCTTAATTGGCCCTTTCTTAGGCGCATTGATTGGAGAATTACTATTTGACTCTACAAATCACAACCGAGCTTTAAAAGCTGCAGCAGGTTCCTTTATTGGTTTTTTAGCCTCTACTTTTATACAATTCTTGATTTGTATCTTATTTTTAGGCTTGTTCATCAGTATTGTGTGGCAACATCGCGCTGGTTTATTTTAATTCATCTTCCAAGCAGTTCAGCATGGTCTAGAATTAGGGCGTGACCCAAAAAGGGTCGAGCTATTCGCTGTATCTTTTATGTAGTCCCGATAGCAATCGGAACTACATAAAAGGATGCCGCTACTATCTCTCACGCAAAAAAAAACGAAAAATAATTCATAATGAATGAAATTACCTGGCACAAAAACGTCATTAAACTCAAAAGTTTTGAAACTTACTTTTTTAGAATAATAAATAGATACTAAAGCAAAGTTTATTATAACTTCAACTAATCACTCTAGAAGAGAACAACGGTAACAGTAAGTAATTAATAATTTTAGTAAAATGTAGACATTATAACATAAGTAAAAAATCAACAATACTTTGTAATAAAGTCAAATTCATAATATAAAAAATAGGCAATAGAAGAATCGCGATTATTATAAATGCTAACAAAATTAGTCGTAATGTATCAAGACATATTGTTGTGGGGAAATATTTAAATAAGGATATTTGTATTTTAAAATCTTATCCCAATGCAAGAATCTTTTAATGAGATCCTAAAATTATTA
>NZ_JABSNK010000006.1 GCF_013294005.1 Flavobacterium gelidicaeli | reverse complement strand
CTGTTATTTCATCAAAGAATCCTTTTGAAATTAATTTGTTTTGACGATATTCTTTTGGTAGTGAATTAATCTCTTTTAGATAAAGATGGAGAGCTACATTTTCCTTTTTATAAGAAGTAAGTTCAAAATAGTTTATTATTATCTCAGGTAGTAATAATTTTAGGATCTCATTAAAAGATTCTTGCATTGGGATAAGATTTTAAAATACAAATATCCTTATTTAAATATTTCCCCACAACAATATGTATTGATCCTAAAAAAGTGTGTAAAGTAAAAAAGTTGTAATTTTAAATTATGACAAATAAACTTACATACTATGAACCTTACACACGCTCAAATTTCGGAATTATTGTTGAATATAGCAAATTCTGAAAATGGAACAAACTTACTGATGCAAATGGCATTAGATGCTTTTATGAAAAGTGAACGACATCTACATCAACTAGAGCATCCAGGAGATTCTGCAAATGGATATCGTACAAGGAAAGCACGAGGATCTGGTAAAGAAATGGTTTTAAAAGTACCTAGAACAAGAAATGGAACATTTTATCCAGTGCTTTTAAATATGCTTCGCAATGAAGATGAAGAACATCACAAGTTGATTTTTAGTTTATATCGCCGAGGCTAAACAACCGAGCAAGTTAGTGATGTTTACGAAGAAATTTACGGAAAAGAGTACAGTAAGCAGCAGATCAGTTATTTAATGAAAGATAGTCGCGAGGAAGTTTCAATTTGGCTTAAGCACAAATTAGATTCTCACTATTTAGTGTTTTATATAGATGCAACTTTTGTTCATACTCGAAGAGAAAAATCGGTCAGCAAAGAGGGATATTATGCTATATTAGGCATTAAAGAAGATGGTTCTAGAGAATTCCTTAGTATTGTAAATCATCCTACAGAAGGAGTTTTGTTGTGGCAACAAGAGTTAGAATCATTAAAAGAACGAGGTGTTCAGAGTGTTGGCCTAGTTGTCTCAGACGGCTTAACGTCGATAGAAAATGCTATTGCAAGGTCTTTTGTTAATGCTTAGCATCAGTTATGTATAGTGCATCTCAAACGTAATATTTTAGCAGTTTTTACAAGAACAAAACGTTTAGAAATAGGCAAAGAACTTCTTGAAATATTTGCAATAGAAACAAAAAATATTACCGTAGTAGAAGCATTTTAAAATTTATGTAAATTCGTAGAGAAGTATAAAAAAAGTTATCCTAGTTTAAAATCATTTTGAAACCAGCGAAATATAGCATATTTCACCTATTTAAATTATCCAATTTCGATTCAGAGAATGATTTATTCAACCAACTGGATAGGACGTTTAAATCGAGATTACAAACGGGTATTGAAAATGAGAGGAGCAATGCCAAGCTTAGAATCAGTACTTTTTTTAATGGGATCAGTGGCTATGGAAAAAGAATATAAATCCTATGTCTATCCCGTATCAGTTTTTAGAGAGATTGAAGAATTAAAAAGAATAATAGAAAAAGAAGAAGTCTAGTTCCGCTACGCTTCACTAAACTTCTTCTTTTTCTATTGAAATAATAATAACAACTTTTGGCTCACATAAATTTTCTGGGGATCAAGCAAAAAGCTTTTCCATTCTAAAGAGAAAGAATTTAAGAAGAAATCAATTTTTCTAACACCTCTATCCCGATAGCTATCGAGAGATTACTAAAAGCTTTTATTTTGCATTGAAAGATTCTGCTGAAGGATTTGTGCTACGATTATCAAAGTAGTTTAGTATTGAATTATTATTGACCGTTATGGTGTTTAGAACGATATTAAAGTTCTTAAATTCTAATTCCTCTCGTTTTTATACCAGTGAGCCAATTTTAGCATCGCAATATTCTTATTGATATTATTGTTATAGATAATTCGTAGTTGCTGTGATAAAGCATATGCTTTTTTTAAATCAGGATATAATTCGAATAATAGCAGTACTCTCTTTTTTTGGCTGTTAGTCCATTTGTCATGGGATTTGTAAAGTAAGTAGCGACTTTGAGCTAATATTTGTTTTAAAGTATCTCCATTATTTAAAAGCTGGGAAGTATATGTTTTGTTTTCTGATTTAGCTTTTACTATTACTTGATTCTCTGTCCATTGCTTCCCATCGGTACTTGATTATATTTTTTTGCAAAGTTTCTAAGGCTAGTTTTGTACATGAAAACGATCTGTTAACTATATAGCATTTGGAGAATATCTTTTAGCTATCAACTTCATAGAATTAGCCATATCAAGAGTGATTTCTATAACTGCTTGTCTTTTTTTTTAAGTCGATTTTACTGACTTATTAAATAACTTTTTCTGTTTTAGTGCCAGTAATAATAGCCACTAATGATCCTTTTTTGCCTTTAGCTTTTTTATTGGTCACAATAGTATAAAGTTCTCCGTGGGATAGGGTAACTTCGTCAATTGCGAGATGCATACTTATATTTTTAGGCTAAATAATCCAGTTATGGGCATATTTTCTAGGTTCGCAAGTACTAAAAGAACTTAAGTGATTTTATACTGCCTTTGGAGTTTTTTACCATCAGCGCCTAAGAAGCCTCCGGGCAAATGACAATTTATGGGTGTGTTATCTATTAATTTCATTTAAAAAAGCCGCAAATTATTGCGTCATATAAATTCCTTTTGCTACTAATTGCCAATCTCTTTTGATGATTTCTCCGGTAGCTTTGTTTGTCCAGCGACGGAGTTTAATGTGTAAATAGACAAATTTACCTCTAAGAGGAAAATTCTGAATCGTTATTTCATACAGAAAGCCTTTGGGTACTAATTCTAAAGCATCAAACTCTTTTGGAGGTTTTATCTTTTCTTCGAAATACAGATGTAAGTTTTCTTCTGAATTAATTGTAGAAACTATTTCAAAGTTCTCAATTAAAAAATCAGGGGTTATAAATTTCAAAAGGTCTATAGAAGTTATATCTCATTGTTAATACTACAAAATATTAATTTTTCTAAAAATTCTCCCCAGGTTTTGTTTATGATCCTAACTCTTGAGCCATTCGGGTTCCTTGTACTATAATATTCTAATCACGCTTAATTATTGTTTGTTTTTCTTTATCTGTCCATTATCTCTTTTTAATATATAAATAAACCAAGCTGCCTTTTAAAGAGAAATCTAGGATTATGATTTCATTTTATAATCCTTTAGGTAATACTAGTTGATAATTAGTAAATTCTTTGGGAGAAGTATTTTTCTCTTAAAAATAGAGGTCCATTTTTTCTAACTCATTTTTAGTATGATCTAAATCTAAGTGCTCAAAAATCAATTCAGGAAGTATGAGTTTTAGTAGTTCTATATAATTGTCCAGGATGCGTTTTTTTCTGCTTAAAAATAGATTCTTTAATTTCCCTCCAACTTTTGAGATTGACCCAATATTACTTGCGTACTCAATAAATAATTTAGTTATTTTAAAAGTTAACAATTACTAATTCTTAATCCCAATGGCTATCGGAATTAATACTTAGTAATTGTTTGGTGTTAAATTGTTTTTAATAGAGATTTGACTCGGTTAAGGCGGTGTTTTCTTTGTCTATAACTTCCCATTTTACTCTAATTCTAATTTCTTGAACAGTTGCTTGTGTAATTTTTTGAAAATGAAAACGTTTTGTCACTTGTTTGGATTTTGAAGAGTTTTTTTAGCAATTGAATTTATACTATTAACTATGTAAGTGTAATTTCTATAAACTGATTGTTTTTTTTTATGTGATTACTAAGATATATTTATTGATTAATTTATAATTTTTTTTGCGTGAGAGATAGTAGCGACATCCTTTTATGTAGTCCGGATATGGGACTACATAAAAGATATAGCGGTTAGCTCGACCCTTTTTGGGGTCACGCCATAATTATTTTGTATTGATTAAGTTAATTTGTAATTATTGTTTTTTATATTGATTAAATATATATAATCATGTTAAGTAGTTTTAATACTGGATGTTAATTGTTTGTTTAGAAAATAAATATAAAATAATTTAGATTTATGTTTTTTAAATGGAATAAATGTTTAAATTTGCAACCGCAATCAGATAGTGGTTGTGATTTATTGGAGAAATGGCAGAGCGGTCGAATGCGGCAGTCTTGAAAACTGTTGACTGTAACAGGTCCGGGGGTTCGAATCCCTCTTTCTCCGCGGAATTAAACCCTAATAACTTATAAAGAGTTATTAGGGTTTTTTATTTTATTTAATTCTAGATTTAACTAAAGCTACTTATGTTAGTTTTATTAGATTTGGTAACTTTGATTTGATTATTAATGACTAATGTACAATTAGATGAATGTAGAAGAGGCAATTAAAACAAGGCGTTCTATAATGCCTGATCAATATATTGATAAAGAGATTTCCAAGGAATTAATACTTAAAATTCTTGAGAGTGCTAATTATGCTCCTAATCATAAATTAACTGCCCCTTGGCGTTTTAAAGTTATCACAGGTGAGACTAGGGAGGAATTAGGTTTGTTTTTAGCGAATAAGTTTAAAGAAATAGGTCCAACTTTTTCTGAGTTTAAATATAATAAGATAAAGGAAAATCCTAAGAAAGCAGCCGCTGTTATTGCTATTTGTATGCAACGAGACCAGAAAGAATCTGTCCCTGAGTGGGAAGAAATTGCTGCTGTTGCTATGGCTGTTCAAAATATGTGGTTGATGGCTACAGAATTAGAAATAGGTTCTTACTGGAGTTCACCACCGCTTATTAAATATATGCACGAGTTTTTTGACTTGGCTAAGGGTGAAGTTTGTTTAGGGTTCTTTTATATGGGATATTTTCATACTCCTTCAACAGAAAAAACACTTGGTGCTATTGATGAAAAAATAGTTTGGTTATAATATTAAAAAAGTAATACTTATGATTTCAAAAGATTCTTATTTATTGGCTTTTGTTTTTTTAGCTATATGCAGTATCTCTAACGCTCAGGTAAAGATTACAGCTAATCAAAACATTATTTTGAGTGATACGACATTTGTAAATTTAAAAGATTACAGCACTGATTTTATATATGATATGAAATATGCTACTGAAGATAATTTTTTAAAGGCTAAAGTTTATGATTGCGCTGAATGTTTGATTAGGTTAAAAACAGTAAATGCTTTAGTTAAAGCAAATAAAGAGTTTATTAAAAAGGGATATCGAATTAAATTATTTGATTGTTATAGGCCTTTAGATATTCAAAAGAAGATGTGGATGATTGTCTCTAATCCTAAGTATGTTGCGGATCCTAAAAAAGGTTCTATACATAATAGGGGCGGAGCGGTAGATATTAGTTTGGTTGATTTAAAAGGGAAACCTTTAAATATGGGAACTGATTTTGATTTCTTTGGTATTCAAGCTAGTCACAATTATTTGAAATTACCGAAAGAGATTCTTGCGAATAGAAAGTTACTGAAAAAAGTAATGATTGCAAATGGGTTTATTTCTTTTGATTCAGAATGGTGGCATTATAATTTAAAAATGGCATTAAAAGATCCTGTTTCTAATGCCAAATGGGACTGTGATTAACTATTTATTCTACACAGCTTAAATTGTCAATAAAATAATTTTCAGGTTTATAGATTATATTATTTAATTCTGATGTGAATTCTTTTTGTATTACATAATCAGAAATATCAGTTAAGAATTTTATTCGCATTAATGACATTGGAGATGATTTTAAATCTTCGAATGAACCTTTTATGAACATAAACTTACCTGATATTATACGGTTGTCAAAATCTTTGTCGTCACGAATTAAAGAGCCACAATTTTCTTGATCAAGATGTAGCAATGTTACTATTTTTCCATTTTGAAGCTGAAGGTATACTTTCGAATTTTTATCAAAACAATTTGCTTTCATAAAGCTTTTACTTTTTTGAATCATTTGTAGATTTAAGGTAGGCATTCCATCAGTAGAGGCTAGTGAGAAAAAGATATAACTAGAATTACCTGCAAAATGACTTTCAGAAATCATATAGTCTTTTGTGACTTTGTAGGTTCCTAATGAATCAGATATATTTTCGCTGTATTCACATGGTTTTTGTGCTAATAAAGAGTTTGTAATGAAGAAAATTACAATTAAAAAGACTTGTTTCATTTTTTTATATTTTGTTGCAAATTAATACAATTTTATTATTATCCTCATCTGTAGTGAAAAAAGAATAGTCAACCCCACCTTCTTTAATTTTCCATTTTTTTCTAATATTTTCTACTGTTTCCGGAAAATTTCTAATTGTGATATTTGATTTATTGTTTTTCATAAAGCTGTTCATTTCGACTTTATTATAATTAAACATGTTTTGTATTTTAAAAATGCGACCTGGGAAACTTTCTATCAAGTTTTTAGATGTATACAGATGAGAATGTTTGTGTAGCTTATTTATTTTATAAAATATACCAACTTCATCAAAACCTCCTGATTTCATTATTGCGCTGTTGGGTTCATAAAGATATTCTTGTGGCAAACTATAGTCGGGTAAAGAATTTTGTTCGTTAATTACAAATTTGAACTCATCAATTTTATTTTTAAGAATATTTGCTGTGTGGATGGTAACAGAACCTGAGTAATTTTTATGAAGTTCCCAAAGTAATTCTTTGACTTCATTTTCTAAAGCTACAATATGTATTTTTTTTACATTTTTTAATTCAGATAGACCTGCAGACAAATCTAATAATGGAGCAGTTTTAATTAAGATAGCATCTGAATTTTCAAAATAACTATTTAGATTTTCAGGAACGTTAGGTAAGCAATCTTTGAGCATAAAAACTTTACCTTTGACTTCATTACGCCTTGAGGGATCAATATAGATCCAATCCCATTTAGCCCCTAATGATATAAGTATTTCAGTACTGTCTCCTGTATAGCAAGTAATGTTATTTGCTTCTAATTTTTTGAAATTATGTTGTACAATTGTAGATAAGTCCTCATTAATTTCACAATGTGTTACAGCCCTTATTTTTTTCGAAAAAAAGAAATCATCTACTCCAAAACCACCTGTTAAATCGATTAAACTTTCTCCTGAAACGATGGTACTTTTATATAATGCCGTTTTTTCGGAAGAGGTTTGTTCAATAGATATTTTTGTTGGGTACAAGATTTCTTCGGTTGAAAACCAACTAGGAAGTTTTTCTTTAGCTTTAGCTTTGGCTTCAATTTGTTTTAAAATAGTAATCCATTCCACTGCAGGAAAGGGATTTTTTTGTAACGCTAATTTAGAGATAGAGGTACTTAAGTTTTTACAGATAAATTCTTGTATATCTTTATTTAATAACTTCAAATCCAAAATTATATGTTTTTTGTTAGTAACTGAATGGCCTTGTTTTCAGGAAAAAACTCTTTAGCTACTACTTTTAATATTGTAAAAAGAGGAACTGCAATGATCATTCCAAGAACACCAAATAAGAAACCTGCAATTAATATTACTAAAAAAATTTCTAAAGGGTGTGAGCTAACACTTTTAGAAAATATTATAGGTTGAGATAAGTTATTATCGATGATTTGTACTATCCAGAAACCAATTAATACATAAATAGTGGTAGGTAAAATTTCTGACTGGAAATCAGTTCCTAAATTGGCTAACATCGTTAAAATAGCTGCTAATATTGAAGCTATTAAGGGACCTATATAAGGGATTACATTTAAAACAGCACATAGAAATGCAATAACTATAGCGTTTGGAATTCCAAAAATAAGTAATATAATTAGATATAATATAAATACAATAAACAGCTGAATAACTAGACCAATAAAATAACGAGATAATAATTTATTGATTTTTTCAATAGAGTTTAAAACTTGGTCTTCATGATTATCTGGAATTAATTTTCGGGCAGTAATTAAAAATGATCGTCTATCTTTTAGTAAAAAAAAAGTTATAAAAAGTACAGAGGCTAATCCCATCCCGAAGCTGCTAAGAGTGCCTAATAGGGCATTTAAAAAATTAGGAATAAGATCAAAATTTAGTTTAGAACTAAGGTCCACTTCTTTTAGCATTTGTGAAGAATCAATGTGGTGATTTTCTAAAAAAACGGTGATTTGGTTCACTAATTGTATAGTGCTTTTTTCAATTTCGGCTGTATTTAGTAATGATAAATTAGCTCCTTGATTTAAAATAAGCGGTATAAACATCATTATAAAACCACTGATGGTTACAACAAATATAAATACAGTTGCTATAGTGGCAAATGTGTTATTAAATTTTAAACGTTTCATGAAAAAATCTAATATTGGGTATCCAATCAATGTTAGTATTAATGCTACAATTAAGTATATTAAAACAGCTTGGATCTGGTAGAAAAAATATAAAAGTAAAGTTACTAATACAATGGAAACAAGTGCTCTTAAAATTCCTTTTGATATAATTTTTGGTGTGATCATTAATTTATTTTTTCAGGGTATAAATATAAAAAAATCTCGCTAACAAGTAGCGAGATTTCAACTTATATATTCTAATAAATATTAGCTTCCAAAACCTGATCTAGCCCCGCCAGAAACAAAGATGGCTGCCATTCTACTTTTTTGTCCGTTTGAGAACATAAACATACCTCTGTCATCTGTATAATCCATATAATTCATTGTCATCTCAACAGGAGTTCCTGTGCAAGTACTATAATGTGGATAAGTAGGTACACCATAATTTGCATCGTTATGCGTAGGTGTATCACTAACTAAATCACTACCACAATTAGCATCACCCCAAATGTGGCGTAAGTTCATCCAGTGTCCCACTTCATGAGTAGCAGTTCTACCTAAGTTGTATGGGTAATTTGCTGTTCCAGAAACGCCAAAATATTTGGCATCAATAGCAACACCATCTGTTGATGATGAACCGCCAGGAAATTGTGCGTAACCCAGTATTCCTCCTCCAATGGTGCATACCCACATATTCAATTTTGTTGTAGGTGATGTAGGTGCAATTCCTCCTTGTGACGTTTTTTTCATTTTGTCATTTGTACCCCAAGAAGTTTTGGTTGTTGATTTTCGGTTAATAGCTTCTAAAACGAATGTAATTCCAACATTTGCCTTAATTCCTGAAAATACGGAAGGAACTTGACTGAAATCATCATTTGAAGCATTGTAATCATCATTTAAAACATCAATTTGGGATTGAATTTGGGCGTCTGAAATATTTTCGGACGAAGTTCTATAAAGAACGTTTACTATTACTGGAATTTCAACCTTTCCATTTACTATTCGGCCTGTTAGCATCGCTTTTTTAGTAAAATCTTCAATTTGATTCATCCTTAACGCTAAGGTTGGATCTTCTCTCAATTGAGCTTCTAATACATCTTGTGTTGCACATTTTCGCTGTGTAATAGCAGCTGATTCTTGAGTTTCTAACTCTGAGTTGTTGTCATTTTGACAAGAGAATAGCATTAAAACTGCCATTACTGATAAAGCAACTTTTTTCATAATAATTATAGGTTAAGTTAATAAAATATGATTTGGGGAAATCATTCAATAATTTTATAACTAAATTATTAATAAAAAAAAATAGGTAAAGTAAGCTGTCATGTGAATAAATGAAGGATGCCTTGTGGTATTGGAATTGTTAACAATTTAATAAAATAAAATTAACATTTAGAAGATGTAAATTCGTACAGAAAAATACTTGTTGCTTGAACTACATTCATACTACTGTTAGTTCCAAACATTGGTATATGAACTATTTGATTTGAAATAGACAAAAGAGTTTTAGATACGCCATTAATCTCACTACCAATGATTAAGGCTGTTTTTTTTGTAGTAGGTACGGTTAATTTTTTAAGGGGTTTGCTAGTAGTTGTAATTTCTAAAGCAACGGTTTCGTAGTCATTTTTCCTTAAATAATTAATAAGTTCATTTGGATCTTCGATGGTCAAATGTGGTACATGTAAATGAGTACTTCTAGATGTTTTATTGATTTTTCGGGGTATTAAAGGAACCTCTTTTCCTAAAAATATAATTTTTTCTACACCAAAGGCTTCACTAATTCGAAATAAGGAGCCTATGTTTTGCTGGAAATAGATATTATCGCAAACTATAATTATTGGAAAAATTTTTCTTTCAAACTGATTTTCGTCGTGATTTAACTGCACAGGCTTAATTGTTAAAGATGTAGTTTATTATATTAGCACCCATTTTTAATGCTTTTTCACGTACTTCTATTGGGTCATTGTTTACTTCAGGATCTTCCCAACCATCTCCTAAATCGCATTCATAAGTATATAGAAGTACTAATCTATTTTTGATAAAAATACCAAAAGCTTGTGGGCGTTTACCATCATGTTCGTGAATTTTAGGCAATCCATTTGCAAATACAAACGGTTTTTGAAAAATAGCGTGACTTGATGGAATTTCAACCAGGTCATCATTTGGGAATATTTTTTTTATTTCTTTTCTGATGTATTGGTTTAATCCATAGTTGTCGTCAATGTGTAAAAAGCCTCCAGATTGTAAATATTTTTTCAAGTTGGTAACATCATTTGGACTAAAAATCACATTTCCGTGACCAGTCATGTGTAAAAATGGGTAAGAAAATAAATTTGGACTTGATGGCTCTACCGTAGCGGGTTTAGAATTAAGGGTAGTATGAATAGTTGCATTGCAATATTTTATTAAGTTAGGCAAAGAAGTAGGATTAGCATACCAATCTCCACCACCTGCATATTTTACTAAAGCGATCTCTTGTGAAGAGGAAGTAATAGTAATAAATAAAAATATAAAACACAGTTTTTTCATACGGTAGGTTATTATTTAAAGATTTTTTTAAATTTCATTAGCATAAACAACGCTGTGACAAGCAACGATAGCAGCAGTTTCTGTACGTAAGCGAGTATTTCCAAGTGATACTGCTTTGAAATTATTAGCTATAGCTAAATCTATTTCTTTATTAGAAAAATCACCTTCTGGCCCTATCAATATAGTAATATCCTCATTAGGTTTAAGAACTGATTTTAGCGTTTTTTTATCAGTTTCTTCACAATGAGCAATTAAAAGTTGGCCTTTTTGTTCTTGCTTCAAGAATTCTTTGAGTGTAATAGCATCATTTAATTTAGGAAGATACGTTTCGTTAGCTTGTTTAAAAGCAGTTAAAATAATCTTATCAAAGCGGTCTTTATTGATTATTTTTCTTTCGGATCTATCACAAATGATAGGTGTTATTTCTTGAATTCCTATTTCGGTGGCTTTTTCTAAAAACCATTCAAAACGGTCGTTCATTTTAGTGGGAGCTACAGCTAAGTGCAAATGAAATTTTGGAGCTGGTTTCTTTTCGAAAGAGAGTACCTCTACGGTACATTTATTATCAGAAGCTAAGGTGATTTGGCATTCAAAAAGCTCCCCTAAACCGTTAGAAACATGTAGAATGTCTCCATCTTGTTTACGTAATACTTTTATAATATGCTTGCTTTCTTCTTTGTCAAAAACAAATTCAGTTGTTGTATTGTTGATATTTTGGTTGTAAAATAATTGCATGTTTTTTTAAAATTGTATGCGTGCTTTTGAGACTACTGCGGCAGTTTCAAATTTTTGTGATAAGTACTTTTGATAACCTACAATTCCAATCATTGCAGCATTATCTGTGGTGTATTCAAATTTTGGTACAAATGTTTTCCATCCGTATTTTCCTTCTGCTTCTTGCAAAGTTTTTCGAATTCCTGAATTTGCAGATACACCACCACCAATAGCGATTTGCGTAATTCCTGTTTCTTTAACGGCAAGTTTTAATTTATCCATCAATATTTCAATAATAGTGTATTGAATTGAGGCACAAATATCATTAATGTTTTCTGTAACAAAATCAGGATTTTCTATTTTTTGCTTTTGGATAAAATATAAAATAGCTGTTTTAAGTCCTGAAAAACTAAAATCTAATCCAGGCACTTTTGGTTTAGTAAATTTATATGCTTTAGGATTACCTGATTGTGCATTTTTATCTACTAGAGGTCCTCCAGGGTAGGGAAGTCCTAATATTTTAGCGCTTTTATCAAAAGCTTCTCCTACCGCATCATCAGTAGTCTCGCCTATTATTGTCATAGTAAAAAAGTCTTCTACTTTGACAATTTGTGTGTGACCACCACTTATGGTAAGTGCTAAAAAAGGAAAAGTGGGTTTGTCAAAGCCTTCTTCTTCAATAAAATGTGCTAAAATGTGCGCATGCATGTGGTTGACAGAAATCAACGGAATATTTAATGCTAAAGCCAATGATTTAGCAAATGAGCTTCCTACTAATAACGATCCCATTAATCCTGGACCTTGAGTAAACGCTATAGCTGAGAGCTGATCTTTTGTAATGTTTGCTTTTTTTAATGCAGCATCAATTACAGGTACAATATTTTGTTGGTGCGCACGTGATGCTAACTCAGGAACTACACCTCCATATTGAGTGTGAATTAGCTGATTAGCAACAACATTCGACAGTACTTTGTCATTTTCTAAGACTGCTGCGGCAGTGTCATCACAAGAACTTTCGATGGCAAGAATAAAAACCTTGGAATTTTGCATAAAAAGGCACGAATTTTGGATTATATTTGACGAACCGAATTTTAATTTATTTATTTTTACGGCGCAGCCAAAATTAAAGAATTTTTATCAAAGGCACCGCCATTTCTTGGGCAAAATCAAATTTTAGAAAAAATAAAACAATATACTAGTATCAAAAAATTTATTAAAATAATTTTTCGCCTTTTTCTTGGGATAATTATTCTATTGCTATTAGCAGCGATAGCATTGTCTGTGCCTTATGTACAAACAAAAATAGCACAGTATTTTACTAAAAGTATCAATGATGATTTTGGTACTAAAATCGCTATTGACGGCGTGAGAGTTTCAGTTTTTGGCGGTGTGAAATTTAAGAATGTAATGATTAGAGATGATCATAATGATACATTGATTTTTACAAAGATCTTAAACACGAATATTTTAGAAGGGAAAAAAATACTAGACGGGGATTTAATTTTTGGAGATATACGCTTAGAAGGGTTGGTTTTTAATTTAAAAACGTACAAAAATGAAAAGGATACCAATTTTGATCGTTTCTTAAACGCTTTCGATTCCGGTAAACCTTCAACTAGAAAATTTTTACTAAAAACAAATAGTGCTACAATCACTGATGGTCATTTTTTATTAACTGATGAAAATAGAGCTATTCCTAAAGATGTTGATTTTACAAAATTGAATATCAAATTAAGTGATTTTTTAATTTATGGTCCTGCTGTAAATACTAAAATCAATAAGATGTCTTTTCTTGATCACCGCGGATTGTATGTTAGTGATTTAAGTGCTGACTTTAGTTATACCAAGAAAAATATAAAGTTAGAAACTCTTAAGTTAGTTACTAAAGAATCTACTCTAGAAGGGGATGTGGTTTTAAGTTATAAAATAGCTGATTTTGCTAATTTTAATGATAAGGTAAAATTTGATGTGAAATTAAATTCAGCTCATTTAGCTACAAATGATATTAGGCATTTTTATAATGAACTTGGTAAGAATCAGTTTTTTGATGTAACAGGAAGGATAAAAGGCCCTTTGAATAATTTAGATGTAAATAATTTAAAATTAGTTGATTCTAAAAATACTAAAATTGAAGGTAGAATTAATTTTAAAAACCTTTTTGGAAAAGCGAACCAACCATTTTATATGAATGGTGATTTTAAAAAAGTAAGTAGTAGTTATGATAATCTGGCTACCATACTTCCTAATGTGTTAGGAAAAAGACTTCCTGATGAATTAAAAAAATTAGGTTATTTTACTATTATAGGAAACGCACAAGTGAGTAAGACTTTCTTGAATGCTGATTTTGCACTGGATTCTGATCTAGGTAATGTTCAGTCGGTTTTTAGTATGAAGCAAATTGATTTTATAGATAAGGCATCTTATGTAGGTAATGTTGTTTTGAATGATTTTGATTTAGGAACCTTGCTTAATCGTGAAGATTTAGGCTTAATCAGTATGAATATTGATGTTGATGGAGTGGGTTTTACTGAGAAGTATTTAAATACTGCTTTAAAAGGGGATATCACAAAAATAGATTTTAGAAAATATACTTATACTAATGTAGTTGTCAACGGAAATTTTAAAGCTCCTAATTATAAAGGGCAAATATCTATAAATGATCCTAATTTAAGCATGAATTTTGATGGTTTATTAGATCTTCGAAATAAAGAAAACAAATATGACTTTCATATTAATGTTGAAAATTCGGATTTATTCAAATTAAAACTAGTTCAAGATACTACGGCAATTTTTAGAGGAGATGTTGTTGTTCAAGTAACTGGGAATACTATTGAAAACCTCCAAGGAAACGTTTATATCAAAAAAACATCCTATCAAAATTCTAAAGACACCTATGTTTTTAATGATTTTAATGTCTTCTCAAGTTTTGATAAGGATAGAATACGTACCATTACGGTTAACTCCCCAGATATTGTTGAAGGAGAAATTATAGGAAAATTTCAGTTTAGCCAATTGGGTAATTTGGTCAAAAACTCATTGGGTAGTTTGTACACAAATTTTAAACCAAACAAAGTCAATAAAGGACAGTTCTTGAAATTTAATTTCACTATTTACAATAAAATTATTGAGATATTTTATCCTGAAATGTCAATTGCGACTAATACGGTAGTAAAAGGGAATATTAAGTCAGATATCCAAGAGTTTAAGCTTAATTTTAATTCGCCTCAAATTCTAGTTGCAAAAAACACTTTTGATAATATAAGAGTCGCTATTGATAATAAAAATCCGCTATACAATGCGTATGTTGAACTAGATAGTATAAAGACTGAATATTATAAAATTAGAGACTTTAGTTTGATCAATGTTACTATGAAGGATACTTTGTTTTTCAGGTCAGAATTTAAAGGAGGTTCAAAAGGGGAAGATTATTTCAATCTGAATTTATACCATACTATAAATAAAGATAATAATAACGTGGTAGGAATTAGTAAGTCTGAAATGAAATTTAAGGATTATTTATGGTATTTGAATGAAGAAGATGCACCTAATAACCAAATCGTTTTTGACAAATCATTTAAAAACTTCAATATTGACGATATTATTTTGTCACATGAAGAGCAAGCAATTTCTTTAAAAGGAACGATAAAAGACAATATAAATAAAGACTTAAATCTTAGTTTTAAAGATGTCGATTTATTTAAGATTACTCCAGCAAGCAGTAAGTTTGTTTTTAATGGGAATATTAATGGTGAAATTAATTTTAAACAAAATAATGATGTTTATAAGCCCACTGCCTCGTTAATTATTGACCATTTAAATATTAATAAAACTGATTTAGGAGATTTAAATTTTAATATTGAAGGAGATAAAAATTTTCAAAAGTTTACTATAAATTCGTTTATAAGGAATGAAAATTTAGAATCACTAAGTGCCAACGGTAATTTTGAAATTGTAGGTAAGGAAACACAGCTGGATTTAAAAGTTGCATTGGCTAAATTTAATTTAGGTATTCTTAGCTCTTTAGGAGGTGATGTGCTTTCTAATATTAGGGGTCTTGTGACGGGAAATGCTACTATTGGAGGCAATTTAAAAAAACCAAAAATTAATGGACGATTGTTTGTAGATAATGCAGGTCTTACAATTCCGTATTTAAACATTGACTATCAACTTAGCGATCGATCGATTGTAGACTTAGTCGATGAGAAATTTTTATTTAGAAATAATACTTTAACGGATACTAAGTATGATACAAAAGGGTATTTGAATGGAAGTGTAGAGCATAATAATTTTGGTGATTGGAAACTGGATTTAGGAATCAATACTAATAGGTTAGTCGTATTAGATACAAAAGATAAAGATGACGCTGCTTATTATGGTACTGCATTTATCGATGGTACGGCATCTATAAAAGGTCCTGTCAATAGCTTGTTTATTAAAGTTGCAGCAAAATCAGAAAAAGGGACGGTAGTAAAAATACCTATTAATGACGCAGAGAGCGTTAGTGATAATGCCTTTATACACTTTTTGACTCCAAAAGAAAAACGCAATATTAAGTTGGGTATTGTCGAGAATACAAAAAAATATGGTGGATTAGAATTAGAGTTTGATTTAGATATCACACCAGAAGCCGAGGTAGAAGTTATTTTAGATAGAAATTCTGGTCACGGAATGAAAGGAAAAGGATACGGAACATTATTATTTAAAATAAATACGCTAGGTAAATTTAATATGTGGGGAGATTTCCAGCCTTATGAAGGTTCTTACAATTTTAAATATGGTGGGTTCATAGATAAAAAGTTTGATGTAAAAAAAGGTGGGTCAATTTCTTGGGAAGGTAACCCTATGCGTGCACAACTTAATCTAGAAGCTGTTTATAAAACGAATGCGAATCCAGCAGTTTTATTAGATAACTCCTCTTTTAATAGAAAAGTTCCTGTAGAAGTGGTTATAGGTATACGTGGGGATTTAGCAAGTCCGGAACCCGACTTTAATATTGAGTTCCCTACCGTTAGTAATGTTCTAAAATCAGAGATTCAATATAAATTGAATGATAAAGATGTGAGACAAACACAAGCGTTGTATTTACTTTCTTCGGGGGGATTTTTAAGTCCAGAAGGAGTTAGCCAGTCTGATTTTTCAGGAAGTTTGTTTGAAACCGCTTCAGGATTGTTAGGAGGAATTATACAATCAGACAGTGAGAAGTTCAAAGTAGGGTTAAATTATACTCCTGCAGATAAAAGACTTGGGAAAGAAACAGATGGTCGTGTGATTGCGACAATTACTTCAAAAGTTAATGAAAGAATTACAATTAATGGTAAAATAGGGGTGCCTATAGGAGGTGTAAATGAGTCTGCTGTGGTGGGAGATTTAGAATTGCAATACCGCGTTAATGAAGACGGAACTTTAAATTTACGCCTTTTCAATAGAGAAAATGATATTAATTATATAGGAGAAGGAATTGGTTATACACAAGGAGCAGGTATTTCTTATGAGGTAGATTTTGATACTTTTAAAGAGTTGATGAATAAATTTTCTAAAAAATACAAAATAGGAACAGCTCCTAAATATGAAAATGAATTTCAAGATTCGACTATATCTCCAGAATACATCAATTTTGAGAAACCAAAAGAGCCTAAGAAACCGCAAACTGAAAAAAATAAAGAAGCAGTAATCCCAGAGGAATATTAATAACAACTATTTTTTTTCTTTAAATTATTAGATATAAAAAGCTAAGCTAATTCTATATATGAATTAGTTTGGCTTTTTTTGGGTTAAGCATGATGGATTTGCTTTCGATAAATATAATTTTATGACAGCTTAAATGACTAATTGTTATTTGTGTCGAAAATTAGGTATAATTGCTTATTTATAATTAATTGTTAATGAATAATTCAAAATTTTAATTAATGTTAAAAAATACCGTCTTTTTTTTGGTTTTTCGAAAACTTATTAACGAAAACGTTTGAATTTATAATAGTTCATGAATTAATTAATTACATCATGTTTTAAGTGCTTTATGTTTGTTAAATTTACGCTTAAATACTATTATAATGCCAAAAACAATAAAAAAAGTAGGAGTGTTAACATCAGGAGGAGACTCTCCAGGGATGAATGCTGCCATTCGAGCAGTTGTTCGAACTTGTGCTTACCACAACATTGAGTGTATAGGGATTTATAGAGGTTATCAAGGAATGATTGAAGGAGACTTCAAAGAAATGGGACCTCGAACGGTTAATAATATCGTAAATAAAGGAGGAACAGTACTAAAATCTGCTCGTTCGCTTGAATTTAAAACTCCAGAAGGAAGAAAAAAAGCGCATGCTAATCTTATAAAAGCAGGAATTGATGCTTTAGTAGTTATTGGAGGAGACGGAACTTTTACGGGAGGACTGTTATTCAATACAGAATTTAATTTTCCAGTAATGGGAATTCCAGGAACAATTGATAATGATATTTTTGGGACCAGTCATACTTTAGGATATGATACCGCACTAAATACAGTTGTAGATGTAATTGATAAAATTAGAGATACGGCGAGTTCACATAACCGATTATTTTTTGTAGAAGTTATGGGAAGAGATGCAGGTCACATTGCCTTAAATGCAGGTATTGGTGCTGGAGCAGAGGAGATTCTTATTCCAGAAGAAAATTTAGGTTTAGAGCGTTTATTAGAATCTTTACAAAAAAGTAAAGCTTCGGGTAAATCATCAAGTATCGTAGTAATTGCTGAAGGAGACAAAATTGGTAAAAACGTATTTGAATTAAAAGATTACGTTGAAGCTAATTTACCTGAATATGATGTTAGAGTATCTGTACTTGGACACATGCAACGTGGTGGTTCTCCATCATGTTTTGATAGAGTATTAGCGAGTAGACTAGGTGTAAAAGCGGTTGAGTCGTTAATTGATGGAAAATCAAACTACATGGTTGGGCTGCAAAATGACAAAGTAAATCTTACACCACTTGAACAAGCAATCAAAGGTAAATCAGAGATTGATAGAGAGTTATTACGTGTGTCAGAGATCATGTCAACCTAAAAGATATTGAAGTTTAGAATGGAAATACTAGACTTTTAAAAAAGTTAAACAAGAACTAGAAATAACAAAAATTAAAAAAAATGTCAAAAGTAAAATTAGGAATAAACGGTTTTGGAAGAATTGGAAGAATTGTATTTAGAGAATCTTTCAATAGAGACAATATTGAGGTAGTTGCAATTAATGACTTATTAGATGTAGACCACTTAGCTTACTTATTGAAATACGATTCAGTTCACGGTAGATTTAATGGTACTGTAGAAGTAAAAGAGGGACAACTTTTTGTAAACGGAAAAAACATTCGAGTTACTGCAGAAAGAGAGCCAGCTAAATTAAAATGGGATGCAGTAGGAGTAGATGTTGTTGCTGAATGTACTGGTTTCTTTACTACTAAAGATACTGCAAACGCACACGTTGCTGGTGGAGCAAAAAAAGTAATTATTTCTGCACCTTCTTCTGATGCGCCAATGTTTGTAATGGGAGTGAACCATGAAGAAGCAAAAGCTTCTGATTTAGTAGTTTCTAACGCATCTTGTACTACTAACTGTTTAGCGCCTTTAGCTAAAGTTATCAATGATAATTTTGGTATTGTTGAAGCGTTAATGACTACAGTTCATGCTACAACTTCAACTCAAATGACTACTGATGGACCGTCTAAAAAAGACTGGAGAGGTGGACGTGCTGCTTCATGTAACATCATACCATCATCTACAGGTGCTGCAAAAGCAGTTGGAAAAGTAATTCCAGAATTAAATGGAAAACTTACTGGTATGGCTTTCCGTGTTCCTACAACAGATGTTTCTGCAGTGGATTTAACTGTTAAAGTTGCTAAAGAAACTTCTTATGAAGAAATAATGGCAGTTTTGAAAAAAGCTTCTGAAACTACAATGAAAGGTATCTTAGGATTTACTGAAGACCTTGTTGTTTCTCAAGATTTTGTTGGTGATTCAAGAACATCAATCATTGATGCTAATGCTGGAATTGGATTAAATTCTACTTTCTTCAAAATCATTTCTTGGTATGATAACGAATATGGTTATTCAAGTAAATTAATTGACTTAGCGGTACATATTTCTTCATTGAAATAATTACATATATTTTAAAAATCCCGCCAAATTATTTTTTGGCGGGATTTTCTTTTTTATTTTTAAATTGTACAAAATAATAGCTTACTTTTAAAAGTGAATTGGTACAATGATAACCAAAACTTAAACCGATAGAAATGAAATTAATAGTTGATAGTGGTTCTACTAAAGCGGATTGGATTGCAATAGATGATCAAGGAAAAATATTGTTTACAACTCAAACTTTAGGATTAAATCCTGAAATTCTAAATAGCGATCAAATTGTTGAACGTTTAAATGATCGTTTTGATATTTTACAGAATAAAAAAAACGCAACTCATTTATTTTTCTATGGTGCAGGTTGTGGTACTGAAAAAATGAAAGTAACGCTTCGCAAAGCTTTTCAAGAATATTTTACAAATGCAATAATCTCTGTTGAAGAGGATACTTATGCTGCAGTTTATGCAACGACTCCAAAAGGAGAAGAAGCGATTGTCTCTATTTTAGGAACAGGGTCAAACTGTAGTTATTTTGACGGTAAGGAATTGCATCAAAAAGTACAATCATTAGGCTATATTGTTATGGATGATTGTAGCGGAAACGTTCTTGGAAAAGAATTAATTCGAAAATATTACTTTAATAAAATGCCTAAAGAGCTTGCTGTTGAATTTGAAAAAGAATACAATGTTGAGCCTGATTTTATCAAAAGCAAATTATATAAAGAAGCTAATCCTAATGCTTATTTAGCAACTTTTGCTAAATTTTTAATTCAGCATAAAGACCATGAATTCTGTAAAAAAATTATTTTTAAAGGGATGAAGTCTTTTGTTAAAAATTACATCAAGCAGTTTGATAATTGTAAAGAGGTTCCTGTACATTTTGTAGGGTCAATCGCTTTTTATTTAAAAGACGAATTACAACAAACATTTGATAAATATGAATTACAATTAGGAAACGTTTTAAGAAGACCAATTGATGGTTTGATTGCTTATCACGTTGCAAATAAATAATGAAAGCTATGGAAATTGCTATTATAGCACACGACGGTAAAAAAGCAGATATGGTTCAGTTTTTAAACAAAAACACGGCGATATTACAACATGAAAAAATTAAATTAATAGCTACGGGTACCACTGGAAGTAAGGCAGAAAATGCTGGATTTAAAGTAAAGAAAATGCTTTCAGGACCTCTAGGAGGTGATGCTCAAATTGCAGCTAGAGTTGCTGAGGGTAAGACTAAAATGGTATTGTTTTTTAAAGACCCTTTAGCAAGTCATGCTCATGAAGTAGACATAAACATGTTGCTTCGTGTATGTGATGTTCACAATGTGCCTATCGCCACAAACGAAGCAACTGCTCAGTTATTATTGAAAGCTATAGGATTGCAATCATAGAAATTTCAACATTTACATTCTTTGGTAAACAAGCCACTTGAACCGTTTCACGTGCTGGAGCGGTTTTTTCGTTAAAATAAGTCGCATAAACGGTATTTATTTTAGCAAAATCATTCATATCCATAATGAATATTGTTGTTTTTACAACATCTTCAAATGTCATTCCTGCAGCGTCTAATACTGCTTTCATGTTTTGCATTACTTGTTCTGTTTCTACTTCAATAGAGCTTGTTTCTAATGCTCCTGTTACAGGATTTATAGCAATTTGTCCTGAAGTATACAGCGTGTTTCCTTTTAAAACTGCTTGGTTGTAAGGTCCTATTGGAGCAGGTGCTTTGTCTGTAAAGATTATTTTTTTCATAATGTATTTTTTATTTAGCTTGTAATAACTTTTATTTCGAATTATACTAAGCAGTTAAAATTAATGAATCTAAAATTTCTATTAACGCGTAGAACTACTTCTTTTATCCCATTTAATATCACTTAAAACACCAGATTTGATTCCGATGAAGAACCCCCAGTTAGCGTTAGTTCCAAAAGGTGTCCAGTTAAAATCCATTCTCCAGCTTAATAAATCTCTTTCAAAACGTAATTGTGTGTAGGTAACTCCTTTTTGAACAAAATCATAACCAGTAGAGATTCCTGCTTTCCATTTAGGAGTTAAGTCGGCATTTGCAGATATCATAATAGAGTTTCCAGTGATTTCTCTTTGTCGGTTACTATTACTATAGGTTAAGGAGTAGGCAAACGTCATGTCCCAAGGTAATTTAGATCTAAAAAACTCTGATATTTTGTCTTCACCATTATCATCATCGTCAAATTGACTAACAGAACTGTTATTTTGAACAGTGTTTCTTCCAAATAAATCATCTTCTCGACCACCATTTCTTTCTGTTTGGTCGTTGTTTTTGTCTTTGTTTTTATCTTTTTCTTTGCTAGAAATAGAATAGTTTAAAGTCATGTTTGCACTTGTCATTCTAAACAAACTACCTCCATTATTGATATTGAATGTGTTGATGCGATTACCTGAATTATCAATTGCGTAAGGGTCTAATGTCGTTCCAAAATTCACGTTCATTTTGTCTTTAAAAAGTTGTGTACCACCGCTGATTCGTACAGGTGCCCATGCTAAAGTTGTTTCACCGTCAGCATCAGCGTTGTAACTTGTAGAGAAGTTTAAGTTATTTAATAGCATCACTTTCTTGGGGTCAACTTTTGTACTGTCGCTATCAGTTACTTTGGCTTCAAATGTATTGCTTAAATCAAATCCTACAATATTAGAATTTGTTAATCCAGGCGAACCATAGATTCCGTTTTCAAAACGCGTATACTGTTTGTTGATTGTTCCACTAGCATCAGATGCGTAAGTGTCGTAGTATTTTTCGAAACTTGGCGTATAGCTATAAGAAACTGATGGGCGCATGACGTGCCTAATAGATTTTATTCTCTTGTTATCACCAAAATTAAACGTACCATATACCGTTGTTCCAAGACTTGAAGAAAAGTTGTAAGTACGGAATGCATCAAATCCATTTACGTCTTTATCTACTACCGCGCTTTGATCAACATCATAACTTCGGCTAATAGTTTTAGCATACCAAACCTCTTCGTAATTTACGCTAGTGGTAGCACTAAAATATTTAAAAAGTTTAAAGTTAGTACTCAACGGAATACTGTGTTGCATCCCTATTTTAGCATCTCTAAACATTTGAGGTTTAAAGAATAGCGAATCTGTAGTAGTGATACTGTTTTTTCCGTTTAAGTTATATTGTAAGTTGATGTTTTTGAAAAAACCTTTTTTAACACCATCTTTACCAACAAAAGGATAGATACGGTCTACACTTAATTGTAGGGTTGGTAAAGTCATATTAATAACTTCTGTTTGTGTGTTTTGTGAGTGAGTTGCTGATAGGGACATCCTAACTTGTGGTACTGTTGTAAAAGTTTTTGAATAAGAAACAGACGAACTCAAAGTATTGTTTAGGTTGGACCCTACGTTAGCTTGATTTATAGATTGCTGGAAATATTTACTACTTCCAAGATTCACAGAGGCTGAGAAACTAGAATTTGGATTAGCTTTTGAATCTCTAGAGTGTGACCATTGTAAATTATAGATTTTTTGTTTTGCATAATCAGGATATCCTCTTTCGCTGGTAATTAGATTTTCATACCTGAAATTCACATTTCCTCTGTAGCGATATATTTTTGCATAAGACGACTCAAGGCGTAGTCCATAACTTCCGTTAGTATAGTAATCTCCTAGGGCAGTAAGATCATAATTATCGCTTAAAGCAAAATAATAACCTCCATTTTGCAATGAAAATCCTCTTGTATTTGAATCATTATAACTAGGCAGAATAATTCCTGAGACACTAGTTTCTTTGCTCATAGGGAAATAAGCAAATGGAAGTGCGATAGGTGTAGGTACATCAGCAATTACCATATTGGTTAAACCAGTAATAACTTTTTTTCCAGGAATAAATTTCACTTTATTGGTTTGAAAATAGTACTCTGGATTTTCGATATTTTTTGAAGTAGTAAAGCGCGCTCCTTTTAAAAAGTAAACCGAATCATTTTCTTTTTTAGTTATAGCAGCTTTTATTCTAAAATCTCCTTGATCTGATCTAGAATTCCATATTAAGGCCTTTTTAGATTTAAAGTTAAATCTAATAGAATCTGGCTGTACTTCATTTGCTCCTTGTTTAAAGCTTGGGTATTGTGTGTATTTACCTGTAGAATCTTTTAAACGTCCTGCATAAACCTCATTTTTATCATAATCTAAAACAATGATACCTGATTTTAATTCGACATCTTGATAATAAAGTTCCGCTTTATCGTATAAGGTGATTGTTTTTTTCTTTTGATCAATACGGGCATATTTATCTGCCTTGTATTTTACTTTACCATCTAAGAAAGCTTTTGTTGCTTTAATGGTATCTTTTTTTACAATAGTATCTGTTACTTTCTTTGGTTCAAGAATAGTTTTTGAATCATTTATCGGTACTATTAATGGTTTTTCTACTGGTGTTTTAGCAGGAATAACGGTTGATTTTTTCTGAATTTCTTGAGCGTATAGATTATTGCATCCTAAAGTTAGGAAAAATGATACTAAAACGATATTAAATAAGTTTGTCTGCAAAGGTATAAATGCTATTTTTGTAAAATTATGGCCTGTTTTTTGAAGTGTCAAACTTACAGATTATTTTTTGTCAAAAATAATCAAATAAAAAAATTAAGTACTAACGTTCCAATAAAATTAACTTTAACATATGAAAATCAATTATTATAGTTTTTTTTTGATGACATTCATTGTATTATTCAATATAAATGCGGTGTTCTCTCAAAATGATCAAAATTTCACAATAATACTTGATGCCGGACATGGAGGGAAGGACCCCGGAAACTCATATCACGGCTATACTGAAAAAGATATTGCTCTAAAAACGACGTTGAAGGTAGGTGCTTTTCTAGAAAAGTTGCCTGATTTTAAAGTTATTTACACGCGAACTAGTGATGTTTTTATAGAATTAGCGAATCGACCAAAAATTGCCAATAAAGCAAATGCCAATCTTTTTGTTTCAATCCATTGTAATTCGGTTAAAAATTTCCAGCCTTACGGCACTGAAACTTTTGTTATGGGATTGTCTCGAACAGATTTGAATCTTGAAGTAGCTAAAAGCGAAAACTCGGTTATTTTTTTAGAAGATAATTTTAAAGAGAAATACCAAGGTTTTGATCCTAATAAACCCGAATCTTTAATTGGCTTGACCATAATGCAAGAAGAGAATTTAAATAACAGTATAATTCTTGCTACAGAGATACAAGATAATTTCACAAATAATTTAAATAGGAATTCTAGAGGTATAAAACAGCAACCATTGTGGGTTCTTGATGCTGTTTATATGCCAAGTGTTTTAATAGAACTTGGTTTTTTATCCAATAAAGAAGAAGGAGAGTATTTAAACTCTGAGTCAGGACAAGACCAGATGGCTTTGCAAATAGCAAATGCAATTGTAGCTTACAAGAAAAAATATTATGGTTCTGCTTACGCAAACAGTACTCCGGTGCAAAATAATACTAAAACAGTAAGTGTGACTACAACAGCTAATACAACTACTTATAAGGTACAACTTTTAGCAAGCTCTAAGAATATTCCAATGAATACAAGTAACTTTAAAGGCTTAAGTAAGATAACAAATACTTATGAGAATGAAATATACCGCTACATGTATGGAGAAACAGGAAGTCTTGATGAAGCTAAATTACTGCAGGCAGAAGCAAAGGTGGTTGGTTTTTCTGACGCTTTTATTGTTACCTCAAATTAAAATAAAACTCTTACTCAATAGTTTTGAAGTTATTGAGAAGAATAATTAAATTTGTACAAAATAAATAAAAATAGATTTTGAAATTGATACATACTAATAGTAATACTTTAAAAGGATTATTATTCCTCATTTTTTTTATAAGCAACCTTTCTTTTGGTCAAATTAATAACTTTAAGGTTACTCTTGATGCAGGACATGGTGCGCATGATTTTGGAGCTACCTATAATGGTCATGTCGAAAAAAATATTGCATTAGCAATAGTGTTAAAAGTGGGTAAACTATTAGAAGCAAATTCTAAAGTAGATGTTACGTATACCAGGAAAACGGATGTCTTTATAGATTTGGTTGAAAGAGCTAATATCGCTAATAGAGCTAATGCAAACATATTTGTATCCATACATTGTAATGCTAGTAGAAATACTTCTGCCGATGGTACAGAAACTTATGTAATGGGTATGAATAAAATTGCTTCAAATTTAGAAGCAGCAAAAAAAGAGAACTCGGTTATAACATTAGAAAAAGATTATAAAAGAAAATACGAAGGCTTTGATCCTAATTCGCCAGAAACTATGATTGGTATGACGTTAATGCAAGAAGAATACTTAGGAAATAGTATTTCATTAGCGAGTAAAGTTGAAAATGAATTTGAAAAATTAGGAAAAAAAATACGTGGTGGTGGAGTTAAACAAGCCCCTTTTATGGTTTTACATAAAGCATACATGACGCGTATTTTAATTGAAACAGGATTTATTTCTAATAATACTGAGGGAAATACTTTAGATTCAGAAGAAGGACAAAATGAAATTGCAAAAGCAATCACTGATGCAATTATAAGTTATAAAAATGAATATTATGGTAACGGAACCGTAGAAACATACGAGGCCAGACCAGAAACTAAAGTGATTGAAAAAGCGCCAGAAACAACTCCTGTAAAAAGTAGTGCTCCAGCTGAGACTAAAAGCACAACAACTAAAACGAGCGATACAAATGTAATTTTTAAAGTCCAACTATCAGCAAGTAGTAAAAAAGTTGCATTAGAATCTAAAAATTTTAAAGGCTTAAATACTATTTCTATGGAGAAATCTGGAAATGTTTACAAGTATATGTACGGCGAAACTTCTGATTATAACCAATCTAAGGTGTTGTTAAGTCAAGCAAAAGCAAAAGGCTATTCTTCAGCTTTTTTAATCGCTTTTAAAAACGGAAAAAAAATCAGCATTCAAGAAGCAATTAAATAATAACAAGTTGAATATTTTATATTAAATTTGTTGAAAATACTTTAAATTTTGAAACTAACAAGAGAAATCAAGACGGCAATACTAGTAATTTCGTCAATACTATTATTTATTTGGGGATATAGTTTTTTAAAAGGTCGTGACCTTTTTTCAAGCTATAAAAAATTATATGTTCAATATGAATCTGTTGAAGGATTAGGGCCATCTGCACCAGTTACTTTAAACGGTTTAATAATTGGTAAGGTAAATGCTATTAGTATTGATCAAAATACAGGAAAGATAATTGTTGAAATGCAAATTAAGTCTGATTTTCCTATTTCGCAATCTAGTACAGCAACTATATATGAGCCTGGTCTTATAAATGGTAAGCAAATTGCGATTAACCCAAATTTAACCGATAAAAATCCTGCTAAAGATGGTAGCTATTTATTAGGTGATGTTAAACAAGGACTGACTGATTCTTTAGGTGAAAAACTTGCCCCTATTCAAGTAAAGTTAGAAAAAGTTATGGCTAATGCCGATCAATTGATTACTGGTGTAAATAACATTTTAGATAAAAAAGCACAAGAAGATTTAAGAAAAACTTTAGCTGATTTAAGTCTGACTATGTCACAATTTCATAGAGCTTCTATGAGTTTGAATGGTATATTAGATGATAATAAATCACAAATTAAAGGTGTTGTATCTAATTTTGATAAAATTAGTAAAGACTTTTCTAGTATATCAGACTCTCTTAATAAAGCTGATTTGGGTAAAACAGTTCAAAACTTGAATAACACTTTAGCGAAAGTTGATGGAATTATGAAAAATTTAGAATCAGGTCAAGGTACAATGGGAAAATTACTTAAAGACGATGGTCTCTATAATAATTTATCAAAATCTACTAAAGAATTAGAACTCCTATTACAAGATGTACGCCTTTATCCTACACGTTATATTAACGTTTCTCTTTTTGGAAAAAAGAACAAACCGTATAAAGGAGCAACTGTTAACGATTCAATTAAATAAAACAAACCCCCATTTATGAGCTATTTAGATAATATATTATTTGCCATTTTATTGGTTATTGGATTTGGATATTTTTTTAACAATATTAGAAAAATATACAGAAACGTAAACCTTGGAATCGACATTGATCGAAAAGATAACCCTAGCGAACGTTGGAAAAACATGGCTATGATTGCTCTAGGGCAGTCAAAAATGGTTAAGCGTCCTATTGCAGGGATATTACACATTGTTGTTTATTTAGGTTTTGTAATTATTAATATCGAATTACTAGAAATCATCATTGATGGTTTATTTGGTACACATAGAATATTTGCCTTTTTAGGTACAACATATAATGTTTTGATTGCTATATTTGAAATATTCGCTTTTTTAGTATTAGTAGCAGTTACCGTTTTCTGGATTAGAAGAAACGTAATTAAGTTAAAACGTTTTATGAATCCTGAAATGAAAGGGTATCCTAAAAATGATGCTAATTATATTTTATATTTTGAGGTTGTTTTGATGTCTTTATTTTTATTAATGAACGCATCTGATTTGCATTTACAAAATGTTCCAGGTGGTTTTTCTCATTTTATACAAGCAGGATCGTTTCCTATAAGTCAATTTCTTGAGCCTATATTCAACGGAATGTCAAATGAAACGGTTATGCTTTTAACAGAAACTTTCTGGTGGTTGCATATTATTGGGATTTTTGTTTTCATGAATTATTTGTATTTTTCTAAACACTTACATATTTTATTAGCTTTCCCTAATACTTATTTTGCTGATTTGAATCCTTTAGGACAATTTGATAACCTTGAAGCAGTTACTAAAGAGGTGAAAATGATGATGGATCCTAATGCTGATCCTTTTGCAGCAGCGCCAGCACCAGCTGAAGGAGAAGTTCCTGCAAAGTTTGGAGCTAGTGATGTTCAAGATTTAAATTGGGTACAATTATTAAACGCTTACACTTGTACAGAATGTGGTCGTTGTACATCGTCATGTCCTGCTAATCAAACCGGAAAAAAACTTTCTCCGCGTAAGATTATGATGGACACTCGTGATAGATTAGAAGAAGTAGGTAAAAATATTGATGCTAATAAAGGAATTTTTATTCCAGATAATAAGACTTTACTAAACGATTATATAACTCCTGAAGAGCTGTGGGCATGTACATCATGTAATGCTTGTGTAGAGGAATGTCCTGTAAATATTAGTCCGTTGTCTATTATCATGGACATGCGTCGTTACCTTGTAATGGAGCAAAGTGCTGCGCCAATGCCATTAAATGCTATGATGACCAATATCGAAAATAATGGAGCACCATGGCAATACAACCAACAAGACCGTTTGAACTGGAAAGACGAAAATTAATTTCAGAGTTCAATTTTTTATCAAATTTTACAATAACTGGTTAGTTGAATAACCAAAAAATAATTATCAAATGTCAGAAAATTTAATAGTACCAACAATGGCAGAAATGCTAGCTCAAGGAAAACAACCAGAGGTTTTATTTTGGGTAGGTTGTGCAGGAAGTTTTGATGATAGAGCAAAAAAAATCACTAAAGCTTTTGTTCGAATTTTAAACCGTGCTAACGTTCCTTTTGCAGTATTAGGTACTGAAGAAAGTTGTACTGGTGATCCAGCAAAAAGAGCGGGTAATGAGTTTTTGTTCCAAATGCAAGCCATGATGAACATTGAAGTTTTGAACGCTTACGAGGCTAAAAAAATAGTTACTGCTTGTCCACATTGTTTCAATACATTAAAAAATGAATATCCTGAATTAGGTGGACAATACGAAGTAGTACACCATACAGAATTCCTGAAATCACTTTTAGATGATGGTCGATTAACCATTGAAGGTGGTCAATTTAAAGGAAAGAGAATTACTTTTCATGATCCATGTTATTTAGGTCGTGCTAATAAAATATACGAAGCTCCAAGAGAATTAATTGAGAAATTAGATGTAGAATTAGTTGAAATGAAACGTTCTAAAGCTAACGGACTTTGTTGTGGAGCTGGTGGTGCTCAAATGTTTAAAGATGCTGAACCAGGAGATAAGGAAGTAAATGTTTTAAGAACTGAAGATGCTCTTGAAGTTAAACCAGATATTATTGCAGCAGGTTGTCCTTTTTGTAATACAATGATGACTGATGGTGTGAAAAATAAAGAAAAAGAGGGAGATGTAAAAGTAATGGATATTGCTGAACTTATTGCTAATGCTCAAGATTTGTAACAATGAAGAGATTTTTCCTTTTAGTTATTATATTTGTGAATGCTATCTCTTATTCTCAAGATGTTTTGCAAGTAATAGGCAATGAAAGCTGTGAATGTTTAGCCGCTAAAAAATTAGATTATTCTAAATTGAGTAAAGCGGAATTGCAAGCTCAAGTAGGATTATGTATTATTAAAAGTTATACTAACCATGTTTCAGAATTTAAAGCTGAAGATAAAGTAAGTTTTGATGATACAGCTGGGATGCGTAAGTTAGGAGAAAATGTAGCTATTAAAATGCTAGTAGCTTGCCCAGAAACAATTATGAAATTAGGTGAAAAAACAATCGAAGAACAAGAAGTTGTTGAAGAAGAAACAGCAGATTCTTTTATTGAAGGTGAAGTAACCGAAATAAAAACAGAACAATTCATTTCGCTATTTATAAAAGATAATAACGGTAGAAATTATAATTTCATTTTGTTAGATTATTTTGAAAGTGCTGCTATAATTACAAATAATGAGCTTAAGAAAAAGGATTTTGTAAAAGTGAGCTATACTGAGATAGAACTTTATGATCCAAAGAGTAAAGAATTTAGATATTTTAAAATTATAACAGGATTAGAAAAAAAATAATTTTCTACTCCTTATAAAAATAATACAACATGTACATACCTTTTGAAGATTTACCGGAAGAGTCCAGAATTTGGATTTACCAATCGAATAGAAAGTTTTCTGATGCTGAATTTTCAGAGATTGAATCAGACTTGAAACTATTTTTAGGAGATTGGGCAGCGCATGGTACAAGTTTAGAATCATCTTACCAACTTAAATACAACCGCTTTATCATTTTAGCAGTAAATCAAGATGTTCAAGCAGCTACGGGATGTTCAATTGATTCTTCGGTAGAATTTATTCAAAGCCTTGAAAAGAAATATAACGTTGATTTATTAGATAAAATGAATGTTACCTTTAAACTGGGCGACCATATTGCACACAAGCCATTAATTGATTTTAAAAAAATGGTTAAAGACAAAGCGGTAACAGCTAATACAATTGTTTTTAATAATTTAATCAATAACGTACAAGAATTTAACGAATCTTGGGAAGTTCCTGCTATGGATAGCTGGCACAGTCGCTTTTTTTAAAATATTATAAAATTTACTTAATGAAAAATAAAGACATTAGAATTCTATTTCTGTATGTCTTATTTTTTTTTGTAGCAAGTTGTGCTACCCAGAAAAAAGATAAGGCTATTGTTAAATCAATTCACACACCTACTACAATTGCTCCTGTTGTGGAAGATTTTGTTATCGATAATTCCCTTGATGATGTTACCATTCAAGAACCTATCAATTTATTTTCAGACAGAAAAATTTGGGTTGACAGTGTTTACAACAACATGACTTTTGACGAAAAATTAGGTCAACTTTTTATGGTTGCTGCATATTCTAATAAAGGAACACCACACAGTTATGCCATAGAGAGTTTAATTGCTAACCAGAAAATAGGAGGGTTAATTTTCTTTCAAGGTGGGCCAGTTCGGCAAGCTAATCTAACTAATAACTACCAATCCAAATCAAAAATCCCTTTGTTTATAGGTAATGATGCAGAGTGGGGCTTGAGTATGCGTCTGGATTCTACTTATACGTATCCATGGAATATGACTTTGGGAGCTATTCAAGATATGAAACTTATTGAAAAATTAGGAGATCAGATGGGGGCACAAAGCAAACGTTTAGGGTTGCAATTTAATTTTGGTCCCGTTCTAGATATTAATACTAACCCAAAGAATCCTATCATTGGTTTTCGCTCTTTTGGTGAAGATAAATACAATGTTGCAAAACGCGCTGTTGCATTAATGAAAGGGTTGCAAAATCAAAATATTTTCGCAACAGGAAAACATTTTCCAGGTCATGGCGACACTGAAACTGATTCTCATAAAGGCTTACCTACAGTAAATTTCTCTAAAGAACGTCTGGAAGATGTAGAGTTTTATCCGTATAGAGAAATGTTCAAACACGGACTTTCTTCTGTAATGGTGGCGCATTTAAATGTACCTAGTTTAGAATCGAGATCTAATTATCCATCTTCGATTTCGTACAATGTAGTGACTAATATTCTAAAAAAAGAACTGGATTTTAAAGGTTTAATTTTTACGGATGCTTTGAATATGAAAGCTGCTAGCAATTATAAAAAACCAGGCGAAATTGACTTAGATGCTTTTCTCGCAGGAAATGATATTTTGTTGTTTCCAGAAGATGTGCCGTTAGGAATTCAAACTTTGGCGAAAGCCTATGAAGAAAATTTATTTACCGAAAAAAGATTAGAATATTCTGTGAAGAAAATTTTGAAGTACAAGTATTTCGCTGGTCTGAATAAATTTAAACCTATTGAAACTAATAATTTAGTTGCTGATTTAAATGATGCTAAAAATGATGCTTTGCAATATGAATTGTATGAAAATGCAGTAACAGTTTTAAAAAACCAAGAAGGTATTTTACCAATTCAGAATTTAGAAAAGCAAAAAATTGCCTATGTGAAAATAGGAGATGCTTCTAATACTAGTTTTGTTAATACACTTAAAAAATATGCTGAAGTAACAGAGGTTTCTGACAGCAATTTAGATAGTTTACAATCAAAACTAAATCAATATACTACAGTTATTGTAGGATATCATAAATTAGATTCTCCATGGAAGAGTTATCGCTTTGATGGCAATCAACTCGCTAAATTAGATTTTATTGCTAAAAATAATAAAACGATAGTTGCAGTTTTTGCAAATCCTTATGCGTTATTAGATGTAAAAGATTTTAGCGGAATTGAAGGACTTGTAGTTTCTTATCAAAATAGTACTATTGCACAAGAAGTTACTGCAGAACTTATTTTTGGGGCTATTGCTGCCAAAGGAAAATTGCCTGTTTCTATTAATGAGGATTTCAAAACCAATGATGGTTTGGCTACAGCCAAATTGAATATTTTAGGCTTTACGGCTCCAGGGAATGTGGGAATGAATCCAAAAATCCTTGATAAAATTGAAGCTGTAGCAAAAAAAGCAATTGCAGGAAAAATGACACCTGGGATGCAAATTTTAGTTGCTAGAAAAGGGAAAGTTATTTATCAAAAGGCGTTTGGAAATTTTACTTATGGAGTTTCTCCAATGGTTGCTGATACTACGATGTATGATGTTGCTTCTCTAACTAAGATCCTATCTACGTTGCCAAATGCAATGCTAGCGTACGATAAAAAGCAAATTAATATGGAAACTACTTTAGGCGAGATGTTGCCTATTTTTAAAAGTTCAGATAAGCAGGATATTCCTTTTAAAGATTTATTATCGCATTATGCAAGATTAAAAGCATGGGTTCCGTTTTACAAAGCTACAATTGATAGTAAAGGAAATCCATTAAGTGCGTATTATCGAAAAACAACTGAAGAAAATTTCACGACTAAAGTTGCGGATGATCTTTTTTTACGAAATGATTACCACGATACAATTATGAAAATAATTGCTGATAGTAAGCTGATGCCTGTAAAGAAATACCGTTATAGTGATTTTACTTTTATTATTTTAAAAGAATACCTTGAAAAGCTAACTGGAGAATCGCTAGATTCTTTAAGCAGAAATAACTTTTTTAAACCGCTTGGCGCAAATTATACGATGTATAATCCGTTACAGAGAAAGAGTAAAAACGGAATTGCGCCTACTGAAATAGACACTTATTACCGCCACCAATTATTGCAAGGTTATGTACATGATATGGGAGCAGCCATGGAAGGTGGAGTAGGAGGCCATGCTGGAATATTCTCTAATAGTATGGACGTTGCTAAAATGATGCAGTTGTTTCTACAAAAAGGAAATTACGGCGGGCGTCAATATTTTTCTGAGAAAACATTTGATGATTTTAATACCTGCTATTTTTGTGCCGAAGGTAATAGACGCGGTGTAGGATTTGATAAACCACAATTAGGAGCTAGCGGTCCAACTTGTGGATGCGCCTCTATGACTAGTTTTGGGCATACTGGATTTACGGGAACAATGGCATGGGCCGATCCTGAAACAGAAATTGTTTATGTGTTTTTATCAAATAGAACATACCCTGATGCTGGACCAAACAAACTTTCTAGAGAAAACATTAGAGAAGATATTCAAGAGATTATTTATGAGGCTATCCAGTATTAAATAACTAACTACTATTATTGAACATAATCAATTTAATATTATCATTTTACATTGTGATTGTCTCTTGTTTGCATTTGCTGGAGATTTTTTTGTAAAAAAAAAACCTATCAGGATAATAAATATTTTGATTTAGTTATTAACATGGATAAAAGGAGATAAACCTATGTTTCTAGGTTGTTTATCCCTTGCCAAATTTGTCTCAGGTTGTATTACCCTATGTAAATATTATAATTTAGAAGCAAGTTACAGTAAATTACAAAATTGCTTATGTAGCTATTGTGATTTTGCTTTTTCAAGTTATTGATCGCAGTCAGATACATTTAGTCTCAAACGTTCATGGAAAAGATTTAGGAACGATTTCATTGGAGCAAGAAGTAGATTTTGAATAGACAAATCAATCTAATAAATCTTTTTCTGTTGAAAGTAAAACCGTTGCGGTCCATGCCAAAATAAATAAATCAGACACTAAATATCTGATTTCAGAAATGTATATTTCTGTAAATTTAAATGTTGATAATACAACCGTACCAGCACTGCCGGAGGGGTAATTTTAAAATGTTGTGGTAATTTTTTTATCTTTTTAAAACAGTATAAATAATTCCAGGAACGACTGATATGAGAAATACTAAGGTAAAATTCATTATACTATTCCGCAAGATCAAGTTACTGTTCTTAAAGGAGCGTTTTATTTATTATCAGCAATAAAAGCAGGAAGAAGTCACAATCATTAATATTTTTTCTATTTTTAAGGAGAGTTTGCTTAATTAACCAAAGTCTTCTTAAAATTTAAAGCATAAAAAGAGAATCAAACATGAAAATTTTAGATAAAAAACAACATTCTTGCTGCTCAGATGATCAACCCATACAATCAAAAGACAATTCAAAACAAAAGCATCATCATGAAGAGCATGATGGTCACAGTGGTCATGACCATAATCATGATATAGGGGATCAAACTCTATGGCAACTTTTTTTGCCAACAATGATAAGTTTTATTTTGTTAGCAGTTGCTTTAGTATTTGATCATTTCTGGACACAGACTTGGTTTACAAACTGGATACGAACAGTTTGGTATGTGGCAGCTTATATTCCGGTTGGGATTCCAGTTTTGAAAGAATCATTTGAAAGTGCGCGTAAAGGTGATTTTTTCTCCGAATTTTTATTGATGAGTATTGCCACCATTGGAGCATTTGCTATAGGCGAATATCCTGAAGGTGTAGCTGTGATGTTATTTTACGCTGTGGGCGAAATTTTTCAAGGTATGGCTGTACAACGTGCTAAAAAAGACATCAAAAGTTTGCTTGATCAACGTCCAGATGAAGTGACTATTTTAGAAAATGACAAAGCCAAAAAGATAAAAGCAACTGCCGTTGAAATAGGCGCTATAATACAACTAAAAGCGGGAGAGAAACTGGGATTAGATGGTGAATTATTATCAAATTTAGCTTCGTTTAATACGGCTGCATTAACAGGTGAGAGCGTACCAGAGACAATAAAGAAAGGCAATATTGTCTTGGCTGGAATGATTAACATGAACACTGTTGCAGAGGTACGAGTAACCACAACTTATGAGGATAGTAAACTTTCTAAGATATTAGAAATGGTTCAAGATGCAACTTCAAAAAAGGCTCCAACGGAATTATTTATTAGAAAATTTGCTAATATTTATACTCCTATTGTTGTTTTCTTAGCAATAGGAATTTGTTTATTACCAATGTTATTTGTCGGTAATTATGTTTTTGAAGAATGGTTGTATAGAGCGCTTGTTTTCTTAGTGATTTCGTGTCCTTGTGCTTTAGTGATTTCAATTCCGCTTGGGTATTTTGGGGGAATAGGAGCGGCTAGTAAAAACGGAATCTTATTTAAAGGAAGTAATTTTCTGGATTTAATGGCAGGCATTCAAAATGTAGTGATGGATAAAACAGGAACGCTTACGCAAGGCGTCTTTAAAGTTCAAGACATTGTTTTTGACCCAGAATTTGACGAAAACGAAATTTTACAAATGGTAAACGTTTTAGAAAGTCAAAGTTCGCATCCTATTGCTACTGCTATTAAAGAAAAAGTAGGAGAGATTGATTCATCTATTGTATTAGAAAATGTTGAAGAAATTCCTGGTCATGGTTTAAAAGCACTCATTAATGGTAAAGCGTTATTGGTGGGTAATTTTAAACTTATGCAAAAATTTGATATCAATCATAATATTGCTCATGAAAAGATCATTTATACATTAATCGCTATAGCTTATGATAATAAATTTGTAGGCTATATCACTATTGCTGATATTATTAAAGAAGATGCTTCTATTGCTATAAATAAGTTAAAAACGCTAGGAATCAAAGTTACAATGTTGAGCGGCGATAAGGAAAATGTTGTACAAGATGTGGCTGGAAAATTAAAAATTGTGCTTGCCTATGGAGGTTTGTTACCTGAAGATAAAGTTGCAAAAGTAAATGAAATTTTGGCTAAAAATGAAACTGTTGCCTTTGTAGGTGATGGTGTAAATGATGCGCCAGTTGTTGCATTAAGTACCGTAGGAATTGCAATGGGTGGTTTGGGTAGTGATGCTACAATTGAAACTGCAGATGTTGTTATTCAAGATGACAAACCTAGTAAAATTGCAACAGCAATTACTATTGCAAAGCAAACTAAAAAAATTGTTTGGCAAAATATAACTTTAGCTTTTGTAGTTAAAGCAGCTGTTTTAATTCTAGGAGCCGGCGGTCTAGCAACAATGTGGGAAGCTGTTTTTGCAGATGTTGGTGTAGCGCTTTTAGCAATATTGAATGCGGTACGTATTCAAAGAATGAAATTTTAAGAAGGTAAATAAACGTTAAAAACGAGAAGTAATAACTTGCTTTTTCTTAATTTCGTTTTTATTAAAATACATACATGAGAATTGCAATAGTTTGTTATCCAACCTTTGGAGGAAGTGGCGTTGTCGCTACAGAATTAGGACTTGAATTAGCGCGTCAAGGACACGAGATTCACTTCATAACATATAGTCAGCCAGTACGTTTAGCGCTTTTAAATCCTAATGTTCACTACCATGAGGTAAATGTTCCTGAGTACCCTTTATTTCATTACCAACCTTATGAGTTAGCTTTATCAAGTAAATTAGTTGATATGGTGAAACTTTATAAAATAGAAATTTTACATGTTCACTATGCTATTCCACATGCTTATGCTGGATATATGGCGAAACAAATGCTAAAAAGTGAAGGAATTCGTATTCCTATGGTGACTACACTCCACGGAACCGATATTACTTTAGTAGGAAATCATCCGTTTTATAAACCAGCGGTGAGTTTTAGTATCAATAAATCTGATGTGGTGACTTCGGTATCTCAAAGTTTAAAAGACGATACCTATAAATTATTTAATATTAAGAAAGACATTCATGTTATTCCTAATTTTATCGAATTAGACAAAAACACAACAGATCCTACAATTCCTTGCAATCGTTCTGTAATGGCAAAAGGAGAGGAGCGCATTATTACGCACATTAGTAATTTTAGAAAAGTAAAACGCATCCCAGACATAATCAAAATTTTTCATAAGATACAGCAAGAAATTCCCGCTAAATTAATGATGGTAGGAGATGGTCCTGAAAAAGAAAAAGCTGAATATTTATGTCAAGAACTGGGAATTCAAGATAAGGTCATCTTTTTTGGAAACAGCAACGAGATTGATAAAATATTAAGTTATACAGATTTATTTTTATTACCATCAGAGACTGAGAGTTTTGGACTAGCTGCTCTTGAAGCAATGGCATGGGGAGTTCCTGTGATATCAAGTAATGCAGGAGGATTATCAGAAGTGAATTTTGAAGGTCTTTCTGGGTTTTTAAGCGATGTAGGTAATATTGATGAAATGGCTGTAAATGCTATAAAGATATTAAAAGATGATACTGTTTTGTGTGAGTTTAAAAGAAACGCGCTTAGCGTAGCTAAAAGATTTGACATTAAGAATATCTTGCCTTTGTACGTTGATTTATATGAAAAAGCAATTAAAAAATATTCATAAGTAACAAATTGAAAGTATTACTGTTTATACAGATATAGAATTACTATTTAATAAAAGTCATGAAAAAAACAGTTGGATTAATTTTGGCGTTAGTGATGATGTCTTGTGCAGAAACAAAAAAAGTAGTTAAAGAGAGTAACGCTTTGTATGAAGTTTTGACACAACAAGATAATGGGGGAGCAAATATTAAATTCTTTGAAATTTTGTCAGAACCTAATGAAATAAAGATGTTGCAAAATGATACCCATTTAAAAAATAAAATAGCAGAATCGGATCTTACGAAAGCTAATTTTTTGATTTTGAATATGGGAGAAAAAAATACTGGAGGTTATGCTATAAATGTTGATAACGTTGTTGAAACAGATAAAAACATTATTGTTACTGTAAAAGAAACTGTTCCTGAATCAGGAGCAATGGTTTCACAAAGTATAGTCTACCCTTATTGTGTAGTTAAAATAAACTCTAAGAAAGAAATTATTATTAAATAAAAAATGCCACTATTTCTAGTGGCATTTTTTATAAATATATTTTAAATATTAAAATTGGTATTTAATTCCCAATGCAATATCTGGTCCAAAATCTTTATTTACTTTATCTGTAAAATAAACTTCAGGTCTGAAATCTAAAGATAATAACAATGGAATATCAAAGTTATATTCTATTCCTATATCTCCAGCTGCAAATAAATAAGTATAACTATCATCATAACGTTGACCCCCACGGTTATAATCGTAACTAGAGTTAGCTAATCCACCACCAACACCTGCGTACCAGTTGAAACCACCATCAATATTCCATACCCATTGGTATAAACCAGCAAGTTTAATTGCATCAACATCTTTGCTATTTCTCCAACCTAAATCTAATTCTAATCTATTATTGTCAGATAATGCTCTTTGGTAAGTAATTTCTCCTCCAAAACCATCATTATCTCCTAAACGTAGTCCTATTGCATTTTTAGATATCTCTTGTGCTTGTGCGGTAAAAGCTAAGCCAACTAGCATTATTGCTGATAAAATAAGTTTTTTCATGATTGTTTTTGTTTTTTACAAAAGTACTACAGCACCTTATTTTATAAGTTATGCTTAAACCATTAATTGTTATGGAATTCCCATAGTTTAAAAATTGTTTAACAATAAGGTTTAGTTTATCAATTAATTTTAGCTTAGTATTTTTTTCTTGTTTTCACGTATAATAGCATTTAACATTTGGGCGCTAACTAGTTCTTCCATTTCAAACAAGTCTTCATCATCTTCATCGTATTTGGTTTCATCATAACGGTACATTTTCCATCGTTTATTATTGTATTCTAATGCGGTTAAGTTTTCGACCCAATCACCAGAATTCAAATATAAAGTACTCCCATTTTTATTTTCTTTTTGTATGATTTTAGGTTCATGAATGTGACCACATAAAACATAATCATATTTTTTTTTAATCGCTAAGTCGGTTGCCGTTTCCTCAAAGTCAGATATGTGTTTTACAGCTTTCTTGACGCTAGCCTTTATTTTTTTCGAAAAAGAATACGGTTCACGGCCTATTTTTTTTAGACACCAGTTTACAAATCGGTTTGATAAAATAAGGTAATCATATCCTATACCGCCTAATTTTGCAATCCATTTAGCATGGTTAACAGAAGCATCAAAAATATCGCCATGAAAAATCCAAGCTTTTTTACCATCAAGTTCTAATACTAATTTATCTACTAGTGAAATGTTTCCCATATTCATGTCGCTAAACTTTCTAAGCATTTCATCGTGGTTTCCTGTGATGTAATGGACTTTAGTCCCTTTAGAAGCAAAACTTATTATTTTTTGGATAACTTTTAGATGTGATTTAGGAAAATAGGACTTTCTAAATTGCCAAATGTCAATAATATCTCCATTTAGCACTAATGTTTTAGGTTTTATTGATGCTAAATATTTATTGAGTTCGACAGCGTGACTACCGTAAGTTCCTAAATGCAAGTCAGAAATCACTACTAATTCAACTTTTCTTTTTTTCAAGGTATTTTGATTTGAAGTTTAACAAATTAATGCAATTAAAAGGAACTCAATTTGATATTAAGGTTATCATTTTAACTTTAATATTAAATAAAAGCCAAATAATATGTCGTTAATTTAAAAAACTTAAAGCTTAAGCTTTTGAACTTTAAACTAATATATTACATTTGTTCAAAACTAAAAACAATGGCAGGAAATAGCTACGGAACACTATTTAAAATAACCACTTTTGGAGAATCACATGGTGAGGCTTTAGGTGGTATCATTGACGGTTGTCCATCAGGGATAACAATCGATTTAGAAGCAATTCAGCTTGAAATGTCAAGAAGAAAACCGGGGCAATCTGCAATTGTAACTCAAAGAAAAGAACCAGATGATGTACAGTTTTTATCAGGAATTTTTGAAGGCAAAACAACCGGTACTCCAATAGGATTTATTATACCCAATACAAATCAGAAATCAGACGATTACTCACATATAAAAGACAATTACAGACCTAGTCATGCTGATTATGTTTATGAAAAAAAATATGGTGTTCGTGATTATCGCGGTGGAGGAAGAAGTTCTGCGCGTGAAACTGCAAGTAGAGTTGTTGCAGGTGCCATAGCAAAACAAATGTTACCTGAGATAAAAATAAATGCTTACGTATCTTCTGTAGGGCCAATATTTTTAGAAAAACCATACCAAGATTTAGATTTCTCAAAAACAGAAAATAATCCAGTACGTTGTCCAGATGATGAAATGGCGGTAGTTATGGAAGATTATATTCGTGAAATTCGTAAAGAGGGTAATACTGTAGGTGGTACGGTAACTTGTGTTATTCAAAATGTGCCTATTGGACTAGGAGAGCCTGTTTTTGATAAATTACATGCTGAACTAGGTAAAGCAATGCTTTCTATCAACGCGGTAAAAGGTTTTGAATACGGAAGTGGTTTTTGCGGAGCTAAAATGAAGGGTAGCGAACATAATGATTTGTACAACCCTGACGGAACGACTAAAACCAACCTTTCAGGTGGGATTCAAGGTGGAATAAGCAACGGAATGGATATTTACTTTAGAGTAGCATTCAAACCGGTTGCTACAATTATGCAAAAACAAGAATCATTAGATAATAAAGGAAATATTACCGAAATGACAGGGAAAGGACGTCATGATCCTTGTGTTGTTCCTCGCGCGGTGCCTATTGTAGAAGCGATGGCAGCAATTGTTTTAGCCGATTTTTATTTGATAAACAAAACCTATAATAATAACCTTTAGCCACTTGATGTTATTTTATATTTTTATCGAAATATAAACGGACCAAGACCATAATAATTTTAAATAACCAAATGCATAATACACCAGAAAAAAAGGCGTCATTTTTATCTAACTTGACGACACAAATCCTAATTGCAATGCTTTTAGGAGGTATTTTAGGAATTGTAATTCACAATACAATTTCAGTAGAATCTGCTTTAGCTTTTAGTGCTAAAATTCAAATATTAGCTACGGTTTTTATTCGATTAGTTCAAATGATTATTTCGCCATTAGTTTTTACCACTCTTGTTGTAGGAATTGCTAAACTTGGAAACGTAAGCACTGTAGGTAGAATAGGTGGTAAGGCTTTAGGGTGGTTTTTTACAGCTTCTTTTTTGTCTTTATTACTAGGAATGTTTTTTGTTAATGTTTTAAAACCAGGTGAAGGATTAAATTTGTCAAATGTAGATTTAAGTTCAGCATCTGAAGTAGCTGCAAAAACTAAGAGTATTTCTTTTGAAAATTTTATAGAGCACATCGTACCTAAAAGTATTTTTGAGGCAATGGCTACTAATGAGATTTTACAAATTGTAGTTTTCTCTATCTTTTTTGGATTAGCAGCAGCCTCAATAGGAGATTTTGCTAAACCAGTTGTTAATGCGCTTGACAAAACGTCGCACATTGTACTTAAAATGGTTAATTATGTGATGAAATTTGCTCCTATTGGTGTTTTTGGAGCTATTGCAGGTGTTTTTGCGGTAAGAGATTTTCAGGAATTAGCGATTACTTATTTCAAGTTTTTCGGTTCCTTTTTAATTGGGATATCTTCCCTTTGGGTTTTATTAATTGCTGTAGGCTATCTTTTTCTAAAAGGAAGAATGACTGTACTTTTAAAACGCATTGTGAGTCCGTTAATTATAGCTTTTGGAACAACAAGTAGTGAAGCTGTTTTTCCTAAATTAACTGAAGAATTAGAACGTTTTGGTGTAAAAGACAAAATCGTTTCTTTCATGTTACCATTAGGATATTCCTTTAACCTTGATGGAAGCATGATGTACATGACATTTGCGAGTATTTTTATTGCTCAAGCTTATGGTGTACATTTAGATTTAGGAACTCAAATGACAATGCTTTTAGTATTAATGTTAACTAGTAAAGGAATTGCAGGAGTACCAAGAGCGAGTTTAGTTGTTGTTGCAGCAACATGTGGTATGTTTGATATTCCTATAGAAGGAATTGCTTTAATTTTACCAATTGATCATTTTTGTGACATGTTTAGAAGCGCAACAAATGTACTTGGTAATGCTTTAGCTACTTCAGTTGTTGGACAATGGGAAGAAGGGAAAGAAGATATCGTTTCTTTAGATTAAAAAAACTTATAATTTATTATATATCAAGCTCCTCTTAATAAGAGGAGCTTTTTTTGCTTAAAAATCGTTTTTTTATGTTAAAAATGTAATTTTGAGTAACTTTTACGGTATTTATTGTTAGATTGTCATTCCTTATGTACAATTAGTAAAATTCCTCTAATTGTTTTCGGTAAAACCAATTTTAAATAACAATATGAAAAAACTAGCTCTACATTATAAAATCCTAATCGCAATGGTTTTAGGATTACTCTTTGGAATGATAATGAAAAATTTAGAGTTAAATGGTGTTGTTATTGATTGGGTAAAACCCTTTGGAACCATATTTATCAATTTATTAAAAATGATTGCGGTTCCTTTAATTGTAGTTTCTTTAATCGTAGGTTTGTCTGACTTGAAAGATATTTCAAAAATATCAAAATTAGGAGGAAGGACGGTGCTTTTTTACCTTTGTTCTACTATTGTAGCAGTTAGTGTTGGTTTAGGATTAGCGAATGTTATTAAGCCAGGAAGTTATATAAACGAGGAATCAAGAATCTCTTTATTAGAAAGTTTCTCTGTAGATGCAAATCAAAAAATTGAGCTTGCCGCGAAAGCAAAAACTAGCGGACCATTACAACCATTAGTAGATGTTGTTCCTGGAAATTTCTTTGAAGCATTGTCCGATAATGGAAGCATGCTAAAAGTAATCTTGTTTGTAATCTTAATCGGTATTGGATTAATTTTAATCGAAGAAGAAAAAGCGAAACCAGTAGTTGATTTTTTTAAAGGAATGAATGATGTTATTATGAAAATAATTGATATTATCATGCTTTTCTCTCCTTATGGCGTATTTGCATTAATGGCAGCTTTGATGGTCGAGATTCCTGATTTTTCTACATTAGGTGCATTAGGTATTTATGGAATGACTGTTCTATTAGGACTGGCTTTTATGATATTTATTTTTTATCCTACCTTATTATTGCTTTTCGCAAAAGTGAATCCGATACGGTTTTTTAAAGCAATTGCACCTGCGCAATTATTAGCGTTTTCTACTAGTTCTAGTGCAGCAACACTTCCTGTAACCATGGAATGCGTTACTGAGCTGGGTGTTGATGATGAAGTTTCTAGTTTTGTCTTACCATTAGGCGCCACCGTAAATATGGATGGGACAAGTTTATATCAGGCTGTTGCTGCTATTTTTATCGCGCAAGCAATGCTTCCGGCACCATTAGACTTACATACACAATTGATGATTATAATTACAGCAACTTTAGCATCTGTGGGTTCAGCGGCGGTACCAAGTGCTGGTATGGTTATGCTTGTAATTGTTTTAGGTCAGGCTGGAATTCCAGAAGCAGGATTAGCACTAATATTTGCCATTGATAGACCATTAGACATGTGTAGAACGGTTGTCAATGTTACAAGTGACTCAACGATAGCAACGATCGTAGCTAAATCAGTGGGAAAATTACACCTCCCAAAAGAGAACGTTAAGGGTTAATAAATAAATAGTAAACATTGATTTATAATTCAAATAATGTTCTATATTGCATTGTAATGGAATGTAAAATAGATGTGGTTTTTTATTTTTTATAATCTAAAAATACACCTGTAACTTTCTGTTTTTACTATATTTAGTGTATTCAATATTGAATTAATTTTTGAACACTATTCGCTACCATTCGAAATATAATTTTTAAAATGTTAAATTCACAAGCACTACTTTTAATACTTTATTCCTTCTTTTTTTTTAGTGATAATCCTATCTCTGAAAAACCAATTCCTTCAAGATCAGAGGTTTTAAAAATAACAAAAGACGCTACTAATTATTTAAATGAAAATAATTTTGAAAAATCATTTGTTTTTTCAAGACTCGCACTTCATTATGCAATTAGTATGAAAGACGATTACTTAATTGCAAAATCATATAATATAATTGCTTCTAATTATGAAAGCTTAGCCGAAACTGATAAGGCTATTTTTTATTTTAAAAAAGGATTGTTTTACGCTAATAAAACAGATAATGATACTATAAAAAATGGACTCAATAATAACTTAGGAAATATTTATTCTTTTGGAGAAAATGATTTTAATAAGGGATTGTATTATTATAAAAAATCGTTAGGCTATAGCAATAAAATTGGTTCTCAAGTAAATGTTTTTATTACAAAAATGAATATTACATGGGCTTATTTTTATAAAAATGATTTTGAAAATGGCTACCCTTATTTAGATTATCTTAATAAAAATAAAGATAGATATGCTGATAATTCTGATTTGATGATTGTCAATATGTTAAACGGAATGTATTATAGCAATAAGAATGATTTTGCTAAGGCAAATCCTTATTTTGAAAACGCAGTAAATATTGGAGGACAATTACCTACTAAAGACGATGTGGTTTATGTTTATGAAGAATACGCAAAACTTTTACTGAAACATGGTGATTATAAAAGAGCTTATGAAAATTTAGCGATCTATAATATTATCAATAAAGACATATATAATTCTGAAAAATTACGAAGAACAAATGTTGCGGGTGTCAACCTCGAATTAGACGAGTATAAAAGAAAAATTGATTTAATTGAAACAGAAAATGATTTACAATCTAAGAGTTTGCAAAAAACTAAAATCATTAATATACTTGTTGTAATTGCCTTAATTGTTCTTTTAATATTACTTTATACTCTTTATAAAAGCTATACTTTTAAGAAAAAAAGCAATGCTGATCTAATACTTAAAAACGAGGAATTAAAAATAGCTAAAGATAAAGCAGAAGTTGCGTCGCAGTTAAAGTCGCAATTTGTTTCAACAATAAGCCATGAATTAAGAACTCCATTGTACGGTGTCATTGGAATTACAAATTTACTATCAGAGGAACACAAAGAGCTTGCGGATAGTCCGCATTTAAATTCGCTAAAATTTTCTGCAAGATACCTGCTGTCATTAGTTAATGACGTATTACAAATTAATAAAATTGAAGAAAATAGAATTGTTCTCGAAACATTGGCTTTTAATATCAACGACGAAATAAAACTTATAAATGATTCTCTAGCTTTTATTGCCGAAAATCATCACAATACAGTTACAATAAACATTGATCCTGAAATTCCTGAATATTTAATAGGTGATAAATTAAGATTTTCACAAATAATGATAAACCTACTTAGTAATGCGCTAAAATTCACTCAAAATGGTCGCATTCTTCTAGAGGCTAAATTAGAAAAGGTAGAAGTTGATACCTATTTTATAGCTTTTAAAGTTCAAGATAACGGAATAGGAATTGCTGTAGAAGATCAGGAGAAAATTTTTGAAAAATTCAGTCAAGTGAGTAGGCAAGAAATTGATTATCAAGGAACAGGTTTAGGACTACCTATTGTGAAAAGATTATTAGAACTCTTCAATAGTAGTATCATTATCGAAAGTGAATTAGACAAAGGGACTACGTTTAGATTTGTAATACCGTTTGAATACGATCCTTATAAAACGATTGAGACTTTTAATAATAATAATTTAGATTTGCAATCAGGAGAAAGCTACTCTGTTTTAGTGGTTGATGATAATAAAATTAACCAATTAGTGACAAAAAAAATAATAGAAAATAATAACTATAAATGTACCATAGTTGATTCGGGTTTTGCGGCTTTAGATGCTTTAGAAACGGAAACATTTGATGTTATTTTAATGGATATTAATATGCCATTAATGAATGGTTTTGAAACGACTAGAAAAATAAGGCAACGAGGAGTGGTAACAGCCATAGTTGCTTTAACGGCATTTGATAAAGAGGAAATTACTGAAGAAGCTATTTCGGCAGGATTCAATGATATTATTATAAAACCATTTGATCCAGTACTATTATTTAAAACGATCAATAACCTTATTCATAGTCAAAACGAAGAGTTCTTAGTTTAAAAGTTTTATTTTTATTATAAGATTTTGGTAAAAAAAAAGTGCTTTTCCTATATTAGAAAAAGCACTTTTTTGTGACTATTAGTTAAAGACTGTGTATTAATACCATCTTTTTTTATTCTGTTTAGAAGTAGTTGACTTTCTTGATTTATGAGCAGCACCGCTTCTATTAGAGTTTTTAGGTTGAGTTGAACCTCCAGAAGCAGTTTCAGGACTTCCTGAATGCCAAGGGTAAGGGTGTTCCTTAACTGTTTCAACATCTACTTTAATTAATTTTTGAATGTCTTTCCAGTAGGCATGTTCATCTTTACTACAAAAGGAGATTGCTACACCACCGTTACCCGCACGACCTGTTCTACCTATACGGTGAACATAAGTTTCAGGTATATTAGGTAAGTCAAAGTTGATTACAAATGGTAATTGATCAATATCAATTCCACGTGCAGCAATATCAGTTGCTACAAGTACACCTACTTCTTTATTTTTAAATGCTTCAAGTACTCTTTGTCTTGCATTTTGTGATTTATCACCGTGAATTGCTTCTGCAGCGATGTTGTTTTTTCGTAATGCTTTTACAACATTGTCGGCACCGTGTTTTGTTCTAGAAAAAACAAGCACATCAGTCAAATTATCATTTTTAATTAAATGATATAACAAGTTTCTTTTTTCTGCTTTTTCGACGTAATAAATCTTTTGCTCTACATTTTCTGCAGTAGAAGATACTGGAGAAACGGTTACTGTCTCTGGATTAGTTAAAAACATTTCTGCTAGTTCACGAATCGCAATTGGCATTGTTGCAGAAAAGAATAAAGTCTGTCTGTTCTTTGGCGTAAGCTTAACTATTTTCTTTACATCATTTACAAATCCCATATCGAGCATTTGATCAGCTTCATCAAGTACTAAAGTGTGTAAGTGATCTAGGTCAATAAACCCTTGTTTATGCAAGTCAAGGAGTCTTCCTGGAGTTGCAATTAAGATGTCTACACCATTTTTTAAAGTATCAACTTGTGGGTTTTGTGAAACACCACCAAAAATAGTCAATTGTGTAAGGTTAGTGTATTTTGCATACGTATCAAAACTTTGACCAATTTGAACAGCAAGCTCTCTTGTAGGAGTAACTACTAATGCTCTAATTTGTTTGGCTTTTTTTGACGATCCTACAATACGGTGTAGTTGGTGTATGATTGGGATAGCAAATGCTGCTGTTTTTCCTGTTCCTGTTTGGGCACAACCTATTAAATCTTTTCCAGCTAACACTAATGGAATAGATTGTTCTTGAATAGGTGTAGGGTTAGTATAGCCTAGTTCGTATACGGCTTTTTGAATACTTTTTGAAAGTGATAAATCTTCGAATAACATATTTTAAATATTAAATATCTTGTATTAAGTACATAGATAGTGGTGCAAAGATAGTGTTATTTATCGATTCGCTAATTTTTGGCTGTATTTCTACTCTTTTATTGGTTTGATTTTATAAAGTCGGTTACTAAATAACCAATAAGTTTACCAATTAAATGGTTATTCTTCTCTTCTCCTAAATCAGGTGCGCCTTCGCAAATGTGTAAATAAGCAGCACTTTTACTTCTTCCGAAGAAAGATACAAATTGACGCAGTTGTTCTACTGAAAATCCACTAGGTGTCATGGCACTACTAGCAATGTTTGGAATTGCATCTAAGTCAATTTCGAGACCAAAAGATTCTGTTTTAACAAATTCTAAGGCGCTAATCATTTCTTGATTAAATTCTTTTTCTCTCCTTATATTCAAACTGTCATAAGTAGTATAGCGAACGCGATCTTCGGTTTTTTTAATAAGATCTAAAACACTTTTAGAAGTATAGTTTTCATGCAAACCAAAAATAAAATATTTTTTTAAAAAACCTTCCTCATATGCATACGAAAAACCATTGCCGCTATGGCGTCCTTCTAGAATTCTAAAATCAGAATGCGCATCAAAGTTGATAGCGTTAATCGGTTTTCCTTTTGCGAGAGCAGTACCTTTTATATTACCATAGGAATTATTGTGGCCTCCGCCAATGATAATAGGGATTTTACCTGCTTTTACGATACTGAAAATAATATGAGAAACCTCTTTGTCAATTCGCTCTACTAATTGGCTTAATTTAGAACGGTCATCGATGTCATTAAAATCAAGATTTTCGACTTCTTTCATTTCAACGCTAACGTTAATTTGACCTAATATCAGGATTTGACTGCCTTTACAAAAGCGATTATGTTGAATATTTGCAATATTTGTTATAGCACTTTTCCAAGCCGATGCAGCGCCAGGACGGCCATAATTTGCTCGGATGCCTATGTCTTCAGGAATTCCTAAAATCACATATTTAGCCTCAGTCTCTTCTAAAAACAACAGAGGATCAGTACCTTTAGGAATGGTCATCATTTTTTCACCAAACTTAATTTCGCCGCTTCTGTGATTAGTTACCTTAGCAAGATCACTAGGTGTAAAAGGCACAAGTTTTTCCATAAACAAATTTATATTTTTTCAAAAATAATATAATTGTATAAACTTACGTTATAACTTAAATATATATTGTTAAATTTGAATAAATAATAATTTTAAAAATGGAAAATCAGAAAAGCAATTCAAGTCTAAAGGCAGTTATAGCTGTATTAGCAGTTTTATTAGTGGGTAGTTTAGTTTATATTTTTAAAGCAACATCTGACGCTGATGCTGTTAAAACTGAATTGAAAACTACATTGACTGAGAAAGAGTCAGTTATGAAAGATTTACAAGAATTGAAAGCAACTTATGATGCTGCAATTGCTGAAAACACATCAATGTCTGATGAGTTAATTCAAGAGAGAGATAAAGTTGTTAACTTAATTTCTGACTTAAATAAGTCTAAAGGTGATGTGAATTCATTATCAAAATACAAAAAACAATTCTTTGCTTTACAAAGCAACATGAAAGTTTTAATGGCTGAAAATGATGAGTTGAAAAAAGAGAATGCTCTTGTGACTTCTCAACGTGATAGTACTGTAGTTGTTTTAGGTGAATCTAAAAAATACAATGAAGTATTAGTAGGACAAAACGAAGAGTTATCTAAAGCAGTTGAAAAAGCGTCTAAATTGACTATTTTAAATATGAAAACTGCTGCTTACAAAATGAGAAGTTCAGGTAAACAAATAGAAACTGACAAAGCAAGTAGAGCTGATGTATTAAAAATTAGTTTTACAATTGCTGAGAATGAAGTAGCTAAATCTGGAGATAAATCGTACTATGTACAAGTTATCGATAGTAAGAATAATGTTTTAGGAAATAAAAATACGGAGACTTTTGGAGATAGCTCTTTAGTATATAGTTTCATTACTAATGTGAAATATGAAAATAAAACAGTTCAAGTTACTGAGGATTTACCAGGAAAAGACTTTGCAAAAGGAACTTACTTTGTAAATATTTTTGATAAAAACGTATTGGTTTCAAAAACAAGTTTTACTTTGAAATAGTAGACTATTTAATTTAAATAAAAAAAGAGGAGCATTTCGCTCCTCTTTTTTTATGCAATAACTTTACCTTCAATATAAACTTGATCAATTAGATTGGTCCCAAAAGCATAGGGCAGTTGGTTGTATGAGTGAATTGGTTTTGTAATTATAAAGTTGGCTTTTTTACCCACAGTTATACTTCCATGTGTGGTAGATAAATCCATTGCGTAAGCACCATTTATAGTAGCGGCATTAATAGCTTCTTCAGGTGTCATTTTCATTTTGATGCAAGCAGTAGCTACTACAAAATTCATGTTTCCAGATGGAGTAGAACCAGGGTTGTAATCTGTAGCTAAAGCCAATGGCAAGCCTGCAGCAATCATTTCACGCGCTGGAGTATACGGGATACTTAAAAAATAAGAGCAAGATGGTAATGCTACCGGCATGGTATTCGTGTTTTTTAAGGCTAGAATATCTTCGGTTTTCATTACTTCAAGATGGTCAACAGATAATGCATCATACTTTACTCCAGATTGGATTCCGCCAATAGAGTTAAATTGGTTCACATGTATCTTTGGCTTTAAGCCAAAACGAATACCTGCTTCCATAATTTGTTCTGTTTCTGCTACAGTAAAATAGCCGGTTTCACAAAACACATCAATGTATTGTGCTAAATTTTCTTTGGCTATTTGAGGAATGATTTCATTGATTAAAAGATTAATGTAACCTTGATGATTGTCTTTATAAGCTAAAGGAAAAGCATGAGCCCCTAAAAAAGTGGCTTTTATCGCAATAGGGTAATGCTGTGCTAATTTTTTAATAACACGAAGCATTTTTAATTCCCCATCAACGGTCAGTCCATAACCAGATTTAATTTCGACTGCTCCGGTCCCTAAGCGCATTACTTCTTCCAAGCGTTCTTTGGATTGTTCATAAAGTTCCTCTTGGGTGGTTTCGTTTAATTTTTGTGCTGAGTTTAAAATTCCTCCTCCGCGATTGGCAATTTCTTCATAACTCAAGCCGTTTATTCTATCTACAAATTCTTGCTCTCTATTTCCAGCGTAAACTATATGTGTATGGCTATCGCACCAAGTGGGTAAAATCATTTTTCCCGTTGCATCAATGGTTTTGTCAAAAGTTGTTTGAGGAATTTTTTTCATTGGTCCAAATTCAGCAATCAAATTATCTTTGATAACTAAATAGGCGTTTTTTATAGTAGGAAGAACAGCCATTTCACTACCAGAGACTTTTAAAATGTTGGATTCGCGTACTTGCAGTAATTCTTTTATATTTATTATTAAAGTTGTCATCGTGTTTTTTATTATTCCGAAACCGTGATTTCGAACATTTTGTCCCAGTTTTTCCCAGTTACAAAAATAGTTTTGGTTTTTGGGTTGTAAGCAATTCCATTTAATACTTCGGCGGCACTATTTTTTACAATTTTTCTTAACCCTGATAAATCAATAATCCCTTCAACAGTTCCGTCTTTTGGGTTTACTACAGCAATAGCGTCTTTTTGCCAAACGTTAGCATAGATTTTTCCGTCGATCCATTCTAGTTCATTAATTGCTTTGATCTTTGTGTTTCCAGAATAAACATTAATGTAATCAAGCATTTGTTGATTATCAGGATTAGTTGTCCAGATTTTCTCAGTTCCATCTGATTGGTAAATGTTTTTTCCATCATTTGTCATTCCCCATCCTTCAATATCTTTAGTAAAAGCAAATGTTTTTTCTAGTTTTAAAGTGTTTGGGTTATAAATGAATCCTGTTTTTTCTTGCCAAGTCAGCTGATATAACCTACCATTTACTACAGTTATTCCTTCTCCAAAATACTTGGCATCAAGATCTACTTGCTTGAATACTTTTCCTGTTTTGTAATCGTATTTTCTTAAATAGGAAGTTCCTTTTTGCCCTGTTCCTTCATATAAGGTGTCCTTGTAAAATTCTAATCCTTCAGTGAAAGAAAGTGTGTCATGGGGATATGTATTTAGAACTTTATACTTTAATAATTTAGGTTGTACTTTAGATACTAATTCAACTCTTGCGGTGGCTTCAGAATTTTCTCCATCATAATAAACCAATGCTTTTAGGTTTTGATAGCCTAACTTTTGATCAGTTAATGCTAAAGTAAATTGGTCAGCAGCTTTAGCTGAACCTACTTTTTTGTCATTTACATAATATATAATACTATCGATTTCTTTAGAATTAGGATTTAAAACTGCCAATTTAAGTACGTCATCAGACACATATTTTTCTTTAAATTCAGATTTATTGAAGGTAAATAAAGAATTTTCACCTTTTTTTGTATCTCCACAATTGCTAAGAGTGATGCCTAATAAAATGATAGATAGGAAGTTATATTTTTTCATGTTTTGTTTTTTTTGATACCACAATATACAATGTTATTTTTACAGCACAAAGGGCTTGCAAAAATATAAAAAGGTTGTATATTTGCACCGGCAAGTCCTACACGACCAGCTCCTGCAGACTCCCCCAGGATGGGAACATAGCAAGGGTACGTGGTTGAGCGGTGCGATGTAGGTCGCTTGCCATTTTTTTAATCTGAACTTAGTTCAGATTTTTTTATGTCAATTTTTTAATATTATTCCTAAAATAAAAACAATAATAGTCTTCCTTATGGAGGATTTTTTTATTTTTGGGCTATTCTAAAAAAGAAGCATTTTTAAAAACGTTGCTCTTTACTATAAAAATACAAATTGATGAATAAAGTAGTGCTGATTACAGGAGGTTCGTCCGGAATAGGAAAATCTATTGGAGAGTTTTTGCACCATAAAGGGTTTGTGGTTTATGGAACAAGCAGGAATCCTGAACGAATTTTGAATTCGGTTTTTCCTCTTGTGGCGCTTGATGTTCGTGATCCGGCTTCAATTCATACGGCTATTGCTAAAGTAATTGCTACTTCAGGACGTTTAGATGTTGTGGTTAATAATGCAGGCGTGGGGATTACAGGGCCTCTTGAAGAAATTCCTACTGTTGAAATGAAAAATCATTTTGATACTAATTTCTTTGGGCCTATTGAAGTAATGAAAGCGGTGTTGCCACAAATGCGTACACAACATGCGGGATTGATTGTAAATGTGACTTCAATTGCGGGTTATATGGGATTGCCTTATCGGTCTATGTATTCGGCTTCTAAGGGGGCTTTAGAGTTGGTTACCGAAGCGTTGCGCATGGAGGTGAAATCTTTTGGGGTTCATATTACTAATGTGGCACCAGGTGATTTTGCTACTAATATTGCATCAGGACGTTATCATGCGCCAGTTATAAAAGGATCTGCTTATGAAGTTTCCTATGGTGAATCCTTGCGTACGATGGACGAGCATGTTGATGGCGGAAGTAATCCTAATGAAATGGCTGAAGCTGTTTATAAAATAATCCTAACTAAAGAACCTAATGTACATTATAAAGTAGGTGCCTTTATGCAAAAGTTCTCGATTGTATTGAAAAGAATACTACCAGATAAAATGTATGAAAAAATATTAATGAACCATTATAAGTTGTAGTTTTACGACGAATTTGCGTGAAGGATTGCAGTGGAAATCCTTTTATTTTTTTCTTTAAAAAATAAAAGATTGTAACGAAAAGCCTGACCCTTGGGGCACGCCCAAAAAAACAAACACACAATTAATTAAATATAGAATTATGAAGTTTTTTATTGACACGGCTAATTTAGCTCAAATTAAAGAAGCACAAGCATTAGGAGTTTTAGATGGGGTAACTACAAATCCATCATTGATGGCTAAGGAAGGGATCACTGGAAAAGACAATATCTTGAAGCATTATGTTGACATTTGTAACCTTGTAGAAGGAGATGTTAGTGCTGAAGTAAATGCACTTGACTATGACGGAATGATTAAAGAAGGAGAAGAACTTGCTGAATTACATGAGCAAATCGTAGTTAAATTACCTATGACTAAGGAAGGTATTATGGCTGCTAAATATTTCTCAGATAGAGAAATTAAAACAAATGTAACATTAGTTTTCTCAGCAGGTCAAGCTTTATTAGCTGCAAAAGCCGGTGCGACTTATGTTTCGCCATTTATTGGTCGTCTTGATGATGTGTCTACTGATGGATTGGCTTTGATTGAAGAAATTAGAGATATTTATGATAATTACGGATACGAAACGCAAATTCTTGCTGCCTCTGTACGTCACACTATGCATATTGTAAATTGTGCAAAAATTGGTGCTGATGTTATGACTGGACCACTTTCGGCTATTTACGGATTATTAAAACACCCTTTAACTGATATTGGATTAGCGCAATTTGTTGCTGATTTTGAAAAAGGGAATAATAAATAATAAATAACAATATTGAGTGCATAGTCACTGGATATTGCTGAAATAAAAAAAGTCCCATTTGCTTAGCAAATGGGACTTTTTTATGGAATAATATATCTGAATTACTTTCTAACAAAAGGAGGTAATAATTTTGAAGATACTTCTCCAAAACCAATACGTACTTGACTGTTTTTACAAAAACCTTTCATGATTACAGTATCATTGTCATTGATAAATTTACGCTCCGTACCATCATTAAGTTTGATTGGGTTTTTACCACCCCAAGTAAGTTCAAGCATCGAACCGTAACTGTCTGGTGTAGGTCCTGAAATAGTACCTGATCCCATCATATCACCAGAGTTCACACGGCAACCATTTGAGGTATGGTGTGTTAACTGCTGGTTCATTGTCCAATACATGTGTTTAAAGTTGGAGTTGCTCACTATTGTTGGTTCTGCATCTTCTGGCTGAATTGCTACTTCTAGATTAATATCAAAAGAGTGCTTTCCTTTTTGTAAAAGGTAAGGAAGTGGACTTGGATTTTGTTTAGGTCCAGGAACTCTAAAAGGTTCTAAAGCATCCATAGTAACAATCCATGGAGAAATAGACGAGGCAAAATTCTTAGCTAAGAACGGTCCTAGCGGCACGTATTCCCATTTTTGAATATCACGAGCGCTCCAGTCATTTAATAAAACCATTCCAAAGATATAATCTTCAGCTTCACTAATAGGAATCATTTCGCCCATTACATTAGCATCTGTAGTGATGAAAGCGGTTTCAAGTTCAAAATCAATTAAACGGGATGGTCCAAAAACTGGTGTGTCCTCTCCAGCTGGTAATGTTTGTCCTATAGGTCTGTGAACAGGTATTCCTGAAGGGACGATTGTAGAACTTCTACCGTGGTATCCTACGGGTATGTGTAACCAGTTAGGTAATAAAGCATTTTCTGGATCACGAAACATTTTTCCTACGTTTGTAGCGTGTTCTTTGCTGGAATAGAAATCAGTATAATCACCAATAAGTACTGGTAACTGCATTTCTACATCAACAATATCAAAAATTACAATATCACGATGTTTTTGTACATCGCGAAGCTTTGGATTATTGCTATCAAAAATGTCAGCAATACGATTACGAACCAATCTCCATGTTTTTTTTCCATCAGAGATAAAGTCGTTTAATGTGTCTTGCATGAACATGTCATCAGTTAATTCAATACCTGCAAAGTAATTTAGTTGTTGTAAAGCACCTAGATCAATTGCAAAATCACCAATCCTTGTTCCTACGGTTACAACGTTTTCTTTCGTAAGAAAAACTCCAAAAGGAATATTCTGAATTGGGAAGTCACTGTTCTCTAGTACTTCTAACCATGATTCACGGTTAGTATCGTTTGCTGATATTGGCATAATATGTTAATTGTTTTGTTGAAAATTATAGTTCAAATATATTATAATCTAGGAGTTTGGCAAGCGTTTTTTTGTATTTTTGCTACAAATTAACTAAAAACAAAGAAATGCAACGCGACGAACAAATTTTTGACCTTATTCTAGAAGAACAAGAAAGACAAATACACGGATTAGAATTAATTGCTTCAGAGAACTTTGTAAGTGACGAAGTAATGGAAGCTGCTGGTTCAGTGTTAACTAATAAATATGCTGAAGGATATCCTGGAAAAAGATATTACGGAGGCTGTGAAGTAGTAGATGTTATCGAGCAAATTGCTATTGATAGAGCTAAAGAATTGTTTGGAGCTACTTATGCAAATGTACAGCCTCACTCAGGTTCTCAAGCTAATACAGCGGTTTACCATGCTTGTTTACAACCTGGAGACAAAATTTTAGGTTTTGATTTATCTCATGGTGGGCATTTAACTCACGGATCTCCTGTGAATTTCTCAGGACGATTGTACACTCCGGTTTTTTACGGGGTAGATGCTGAAACAGGTCGTTTAGATTATGATAAAATTCAAGAAATTGCTACTAGAGAGCAACCAAAATTAATTATCGCTGGAGCTTCGGCTTATTCACGTGATATGGACTTTGAGCGTTTTAGAGTAATTGCTGATAGCGTAGGAGCTATTTTATTTGCTGATATTTCTCATCCAGCTGGGCTTATCGCTAAAGGCTTGATGAATGATCCTATTCCTCATTGTCATATTGTATCTACTACAACTCACAAAACATTACGTGGACCAAGAGGTGGATTGATCTTGATGGGTAAAGATTTTGAAAACCCAATGGGATTAAAAACTCCAAAAGGAGATATTAGAATGATGTCTTCTTTATTAGATTTAGCTGTTTTTCCTGGAAATCAAGGAGGACCTTTAATGCATATTATTGCAGCAAAAGCGGTTGCTTTTGGTGAGGCCTTAAAAGATGAGTTTTTTACTTATGCTATGCAATTACAAAAAAATGCTAACGCTATGGCTGATGCTTTTGTAAAAAGAGGCTACAATATTATCTCAGGTGGTACTGATAATCACATGATGTTAATTGATTTAAGAAACAAAGGAATCTCTGGAAAAGAAGCTGAAAATGCTTTAGTTAAAGCAGAGATTACTGTAAATAAAAACATGGTTCCATTTGATGATAAATCTCCATTTGTAACTTCGGGTATACGTGTGGGAACTCCTGCAATTACTACTCGTGGTTTGGTTGAGGAAGATATGGAAACAATTGTTGCTTTAATTGATAAAGTTTTATCAAATCATACTGATGAAGATGTCCTTGAAGAAGTAGCAAATGAAGTGAATGAAATGATGAGCGAAAGAGCAATCTTCGTTTTCTAAATAGTAGTCATAAAGTCTTAAGGTCGAAGGTCGAAAGTCTAAAAAAGAGATGTGAATTTCTGTTTTTATTTTGATCTTCGACTTTTATTTTTTTGACTCTACAATTTTTGACTTTTTAACTTTAAGACTTAAATAAATGTCTGTATTACGATTAGAATTGCCAACAGATCCTAGGTGGGTCAATATTGTTGAGAAAAATATTGAGGAAATCTTGACAGATCACGCTTGGTGTGAGCAAAAAGCAGCTACAAATGCCATTACAATTATTACAAATAACTCTGAGCACCAAGATTTAGTTCAGGATTTATTGGCTTTAGCCAAAGAAGAAATTGATCATTTTGAGCAAGTACACAATATAATTATCAAAAGAGGTTTGAAGTTGGGCCGAGAACGTAAGGATCATTATGTAAATGAGTTGTATTTGTATATGAAAAAAAGTGGTAATGGGAGTAGAGTATCCAGTTTAGTAGAACGATTACTGTTCTCTGCCATGATAGAAGCAAGAAGTTGTGAGCGTTTTAAAATATTATCCGAAAATATTCAAGATCAAGAACTTGCCGTTTTTTATCGAGACTTAATGGAAAGTGAAGCAGGACATTATACCACTTTTATTACCTATGCTAGGAAATATGGTACGGGAATTGATGTAGAGAAGCGCTGGAGAGAATGGTTGGCTTTTGAAGCCTCTGTAATTGCTAATTATGGTAAAGGCGAAACAATTCATGGATAGGCATTGTGTATTTCCTTTTTAGCTGAAATAGTAGAGGAACAGCAATGATTATTGAGATTATTAAGTATCAGGTATTTGCAAATTGTACAAATTTGTAGTGTCTTTTATTTTTGATTTAAGCCTAAGTTTATTTTCACGATTATTTTTTTTAATTTATATTTATAATCTTATTTTTAATTAACACATTTGAACTATAATGAGACTCTATATAAAATATGACGGAATTGTAGCTTGTAGAGTTATTCTACAAGAACAATTAGAGCGTTTAGAAATAGGTTATAAGCTTTTAGAACTAGGAGAAATTGAGATTTCTAACACTGTTTCTAAAGAACGTTTGGCTGAGCTACAAGAAGCTTTAAATAAATACTCTATATTTGTTGTAAGTAATGAGAAAAGCCAATTAATACAAAAAATAAAAGACGCAATTGTTGAAATGGTTTATGAGAAAGATAAACTTCCTTCCGTTACGATATCGCAATATTTAGCTGATAAATTGAATTTTAGTTACGGTTATATCACTAATATTTTCTCGGAATATACATATACTTCAATTGAAAATTTTATTATCATTCAAAAAATAGAAAGGGCAAAAAAATTAATTATTGAAGATGAATTGACTTTGACCGAAGTGTCTTATAAATTAAACTACAGTAGTGTAGCGTATTTATCTAGTCAATTTAAAAAAGTTACTGGATTAACTCCATCTGCTTTTAAAAGAATAGTAGATAAGCGTAGAAATTTATCAAATTAAATAAACAAACAGACAAACATATTATGATTACACATAAGGATTCGATACACATTTTGATTGCTGATGATGATGAAGATGATCGTGCTTTCTTTAGTGATGCAATGATGGAACTTAGAATGAATAATGAGTTAACATTGTTTAATGACGGAAGAGATTTAATGGAGTATTTAGCTAAGCCTGATATTATCATGCCCCATATATTATTTCTGGATTTAAATATGCCTTATAAATCAGGTTTTGAATGCTTAAAAGAAATTAGAGCTAACGCTAGATTTAAAGATGTTTCCATCGCAATTTACTCTACTTCATCATCTGAAAAAGATATTGAAGAGACTTTTGTTGAAGGAGCTAATATTTATATTAAAAAGCCTAACGACTTTACAAAACTTAAAAAAGTAATAAAAGAAGTGTTAAATATCAACTGGCAATTTCATTCATCAGGTTTAAATAAAGAAACTTTTTTCTTTAGCATATAATCTCTTTTAATGAAGTTAAAAAGGTTATATAGAAATTCTCAAATATTCAAAATTGCTTTAGGAATTGCAATTTTGGTTGTGGGTTACATTGCATCTGTTTTTTATAAACAGATGCAAAGTTTAGAATCCTCAGTTAATTTAATTACTAATTCTACAGAAACTCAATTAGAATTAGAACGTGTTTTATCGATCATTAGTATTTATGAAACGAGTTTAAGAAGTTACATAATTACAAAAGACAAATCGTATTTAGAGCATCGTTTTCTACGTAAAGGAGAGATAGATCTCAACTTTGAACGTATAAAAAAATTAGTAGCTAATAATAAAGGTAGAAGTAAAGATGTTGATCAACTTAAAAGAATGATTGAAACTCGTTTTGCTCTTTTTAAAGAAACCTTACTGTTAGCCGAAAGCAAAAATCCCGATAAAGATCAATTGATTTTAAAACTCAAAGAAAGCACTGATTTTACTGAGGCCATGAAAACTTTTGTCTACAAAACAATCAATGCCGAAGGAGATAAAATTAAAATTCATAATGATAACCATCAATTTGAGTTACAAGATTCCATAATAAGTGCTTTTTTATTGGTTATCCTATCCCTACTTATTTTATTACTTTCCTTCAACCGAATGAATGTTGATATTAATGCACTCAAAAAGGCAAATGACGACTTACAGTTTCTAAACCACTCTTTTAACAACGCAGAGAAAATTGCAGGTTTTGGTCATTGGAAAATTAATTTGGAAACAAAATTATATACATTTTCTGATAATTTCTTGCGATTACTAGGTGTTGACCCTGATGATTTTGTCGCCACAATTGAAAATGTTTCTCAATACATACATCCTGATGATGTAGATTACGTTTTAGAGACACACATGGAATCCTTGATCACACTTGAGCCTACTACAATGATGTTTCGTTATCTCTTACCTAATGGAGAAATTAGATACATAAGGTCTGTGGGTAGTTTTACTCGAAATAGTATAGGGGATTTAGTGAAAACTGGTGTAAATTATGATATTAGTGAACAATATAAAAAAACATTAGAATTAGAAGAAAATAACAAAGAACTAAAGAGCATTAATGAAGAGCTGGAGTCTTTTAATAATATTGTAAGCCACGATTTACAAGAGCCTTTACATAAAATCCAAATGTTTATTTCTAGAATTGAAGTAAATGAAATGGATTTAATTTCAGATCAGGGAAAAGTTTATTTTTCAAAAATTAAGCTTTCCGCCAATAAAATGCAGACATTATTAATTGATTTAGTTAATTATTCCCGAACAATTAAAGGAGATAAAGTTTTTGAATTAACAGATTTAAACCAAATTGTACATCAGGTAATAGACGATTTATCTTTTAATATTGAAGAAAAAAATGCGGTAATCGATCTGGCAGTTTTACCTATTATAAAAGTTATTCCGTTTCAAATTGAACAACTATTTATCAACTTGATTTCTAATTCTTTAAAATACAGTAAAGACGATGTGATTCCAGTAATCAGTATTTTTGAAGAAGAAATTTTTGCAAATGAAATCTATGAAAACAAAATCATCACTAATGAGGAGTATTGCAAAATAGTAATTTCCGACAATGGTATTGGTTTCAAACAAGAATATGCTAATAAAATTTTTAATTTATTTTATAGATTAGAGAAAGATGTTAAATACTCTGGAACAGGATTAGGACTTGCTATTTGCAAAAGAATTGTAGAAAATCATGATGGGTTTATTCAAGTGAATTCGGAGCCAAATAACGGTTCACAATTTGCGTTATTTATACTGAGAAATAGCTAGTAATTTCAAGACGCTTTTGCATTTAATGATAAAAAAAATAAACTTATGATTAGAATTACTCCTGCGACTACAAATGATTTTAAGACAATTCAAGACATTGCATATAAGACATGGCCTGCAACCTATGGAGCAATTTTATCAGAAGAGCAATTGAGTTATATGTTAACTAATTTTTATTCTGAAGAAACTTTAAAAGATAATTTGGTTAACAAAGGACATCATTTTATTCTAGCTTTAGAAGATGATAATTGTTTGGGTTTTACTTCATTTGAACATAATTATCAAAATAAAAATAAAACCCACATTCATAAAATTTATATTCTACCAGAAACTCAAGGAAAAGGTATTGGTAAAATTTTACTGGATGCTGTGGAGCTATCTGGTCTAGAGATTGGTTCAGATATCCTTTCTTTAAATGTAAATAGATACAATACGGCACTTGGTTTCTATAAAAAAATTGGTTTTGAAATAACAGAAGAGGTCGACATCACTTTTGGTGAAGGTTACCTTATGGAAGATTACATTATGGAGAAAAGATTGTGATATGAAAAAGTTTTTTACGGTATAGTTCTATTAATTAATACCTCAAGAAAGTATCACCCGATTTAATTCCTAGTGCGAGTTCTTCAAGATTGGTGTTTTCGAGCATGAAAGCTAATTCATTTCTAATGATTTTAAATTTGTCATGAACAGGACAAGGATGCTCCTCAGAGCAGTGACTTAAACCTAATCCGCAACCGGTAAAAACACGATCACCGTCAATTGCTGATACGATTTGTATTAGCTTGATTTGGCTCATATTTTTTTTAGGAATTTCAAAACCGCCACCAACTCCTTTTATAGAATGGATAATATCATTTTTGGAAAGTATCTGCAAAATCTTGGCTGTAAAAGCCTCAGGAGAATCTATTTTTTGCGCAATGTCTTTCAGTCCTACTCGGTTGTCTTGATAGGATTGAGAAGCGATAAAAATAGTGGCGCGAATGCCGTATTCACAGGTTTTTGAAAACATAATTTGTTTTTTTCAAAATTACGAAATAAGTTTAATATTTGGTGGTAATTAGGATAGTTTTGAGCGCAAACTTAGCAGTTGTTTTTGGACACGAATTACACAAATTTTCACAAATCGCTAAGAATTTAAAGAAAATAATTACACTAATTTTTCATTAACAATTCGTGTAATTTGTGGCTTTTTGTATTTTTTTGCCAAAGCAAATTTCCAGTTATCATCAAAATTCCCGTTGCCAATGGAACGCTACCAATAAATAAACTGAGATAATAATAAGGCAGTACTCCCATGTCAAAATACAAATACAATCCTTGTAGAAATAATAATATTTCGGTAGCTACAAAACCGATCAAGAAAACTTGGATTCCCCATTTATGAAATGCGTTTTTAGCATTTAGAAATTGATGTTGCAACGTAAAGCCAAACAGAAATCCAGTGATGATTCCAAGCATCGTTAAATGGATGTATCCAATAACAAAATTCCTAATTTGATGCGACATTTGAGCCAATTCAGGAACTAAAACAACCAATTGAATTCCGATTTTTAATACCAACGAAAATAGAGCAAAACCATAAACTGTTTTTTCTAACGAAGATAAAGTACCAAAAAATACTTGTAATTGTGATCTAGTATTTTGAATAAAAAGTATAGTAGCAACTAATTGTAGCACCACACCAACAACATTGAGCCAATAAAAAATAGGATTTGGAAGAAACCAACTTACCGGCAATGCCAACGTCAATATCGTTGCAATAACGAATAAGCTGTAGAACAAACGGAATTTTTTCTCTTCAATTTTTAATTTTATTTGTTTGAAAAACAAGGCTAAAACAGCGAATAAAAACCAACCATTAAATTGAAAATGTAGAAAATACTGAATGCATATTTGGTAAAAAGCACTTGATTTCCCCAGTAATCCAACTGCTGGTCCCAAACACCAAACTCCGAAAGTAGAGAAAACCATAAAAAGTAAAGCGGTGCGCAACATTCTTTTTTCGGGGAAAGTAGCGGGTTTTGCGTCTTTCCAAATCAATCGAGCGAAATAATAACTGCAAAAAATATGTAAAGTCGAAAAAAGGATAGAAACAAAAGCATAACCTTGAGCAGGGAAATCCAGCATCATGCCAATGACGGCGACTTCAGTAATCCAAAATAAGCGATTGTAAATCCTTTTTTGTTGTGCTTCTTTTGGAACAAAATTATAAACGATTAAAAAATACAACATCATATAAACCCAGCCCAACATGGCTACGTGAGAATGACCATGCATTAAAAACTGAAAATTTACGCCTTCGATTGGAGAAACATACATCCAACGGAGGAGCAATCCCATCAACGAAGCAACGAAAAAGTTTGCAAAACAAATTGCTATCCAATGTTTTTTCATAATCAATTTCTAATACGAACTGTAACTTTTTGCTGAATTTTAAAAATAAAACATTAAAAAGTTAATGGTATAAAACCTTAACTTTTCTTAATGGTTCAAAACATAATTTTAAAGCCAAAATGCATTATCATCTTTTTCAACAAAAGCTTCTTCGGTATGGATTTCTTTAATTTTAGCTAATTGATCCGTGGTGGCTACTTTTTGAATTTCAGCAAATAATACGCGCTCTTCAAAACGAATGTGTGCTTCCAATTCTTTATCAATTAGACTAAGGTTTTCTTTTAAATCTGTAGTCGCGTTGAATAAATCTTTGAGACGACTATGTTCTGACAACGCTTGTTGAATCAATGGATTATCATCTCCTAAAATCGTAAAAATATATTTTTCTTCTAATTCAAAATGAGGTTTTAGATGATTTTCAAAAAACCAATCAGTGTATTCTTTAATGCGTTCTAGTGACACTTCCTTTTTTATTCCAGTACGTATTTTCCAGCATAGCAATAATCCATGATGATGATCGTGGCTTAAAGGTTGTAATTCAGGGGCTCTTTTTAATGGTTTAGTATCGCTCATGAGCTATTTTTAAATTAAATGGTTTATAAATACAATGGAATAATCACCCTCTAAAATGTACTTTTATTTTTTCTGTCGAAAGTGTTTCTTTTTCCAATTCCTTGAACGAATAGCCTAATTTTTCAATAGTAGTCGTTCCGTTTACAAAATGCTGAATGTAATAATTTCCCGTATATCCTGCTTTTTCCAAAAAGAGCATCATTCGATGAATATCTTCTTTCTTTAATAAATCGGAATGCACCGTGGTACGAACTTCAAATGGCAATTTACTTTCAAGCAATAAATGTAGTGACTTTTCGAAAGGGAGAAAAAGATTCGATTGTGTTATTTTTTCAAAATTATCGGGCATCGCCTTAAAATCAAGAGCCACATAGTCAATCAACTCTTTTTTGATTAATTCCTCAAGTACTTTGGGTTGCGAACCATTGGTATCTATTTTGACTAAAAACCCTAGTTTTTTGACTTCTTCAATAAATAAAATACTTTTTTTATGCAGTAAACATTCGCCTCCGCTAAAGACCACAGCATCTAGCAATTGTTTCCTGCTGTTTAAGAATGCTAATGTTTTTTCGAAAGAAATACTGCCTTTGCCAAAAACAATTTCGGGATTATAACAATACAAACACCGCATATTACAGCCTGCAAACCAAAGAATGCAAGCTGATTTATGTGGGTAATCTAATAAGGTAAATGGAGTGATGCTATAAATTGGTTTAGCAACATTTTCCTTCTGTAAAATGGGTACGTTGTTTGTGTTCACCTTTTTTTCCTATGTTAAAACTTTCTACTGGTCTGTGATACCCCATAACTCGAGTATATACCAGGCATTTTGTTCTCAATGTTTGATTTTCTTCTAAAATCTGATTTGCTGTTGTTTTCATGGTTTTTAGTTTAAAAGTTTAACTAGTTATTTGTTTAAGGTTTAGAGTTTAAAATTGTTTAGAAGTTAATTGTTTAAAAATGTAGTGTTTCAATTGTTTAAAGTTTGTGAATATTGATATAATAAAATTTCGGGTTAGTAGTTCAGCCTTAAACCTTAAACCTTAAACCTTAAACCTTAAACCTTAAACCTTAAACTTTAAACCTTTATACTTTTCTCCTTCTCTTCAATCAAAATTTCATCACATTTAGGACAATATTCATGTTCGCCATTCAAATATCCATGTATAGGACAAACACTAAATACTGGAGTCACCGTGATATAAGGCAATTTGAAATTAGAGATTACTTTTTTGACAAACTGCTTACACGCTTCAGGAGAACTAATTTTTTCACTCATATAAAGATGAAGCACCGTTCCGCCAGTGTATTTGCATTGCAATTGGTCTTGCAACAACAAAGCTTCAAAAGGGTCTTGTGTAAAATCTACTGGAATTTGAGAGCTGTTGGTGTAATAAATATTCTCCTCCTGACCCGCCTGAATAATGTCGGCATAGCGCTTTTTGTCTTCTTTGGCAAAACGATAGGTTGTCCCTTCGGCAGGAGTTGCTTCTAGATTATACAGATTTCCTGTTTCTTCTTGGAACTCTTTCATTCGGTTGCGAATATGGTCCAAAATCCCAGCAGCGAATTCAATTCCAGTGTCCGAAGCAATGTTATCTTCATTGTTCGTAAAATTCTGAATCATTTCATTCATTCCGTTTACACCAATGGTCGAAAAGTGATTCCTAAAATGTTGTAAATACCTTTTGGTATACGGATACAATCCACGGTCATACATTTCTTGAACAAAGACTCTTTTTTTCTCCAAAGTAGCTTTAGCAATATATAAAAGTCGATCTAATTGTTGGTATAATGCCGCTTTGTCACCTTTGTACAAATAACCCAAACGCGCCATGTTTACAGTTACGACACCAATACTTCCGGTCATTTCAGCACTTCCAAACAATCCGTTTCCACGTTTCAATAATTCGCGCAAATCCAGTTGCAGACGACAACACATGCTACGAACCGCATTGGGTTTATAGGCATTTTCGTTTTCTATTTGATTGCCGTTTTCATCCAAAACATATTGACTTCCGATAAAATTCTGAAAATAAGACGAACCAATTTTGGCTGTATTTTCAAAAAGTAATTCGGTGTTTTCACCATCCCAATCAAATTCTTCGGTAATATTCACTGTCGGAATCGGGAAGGTAAAGGGTTGTCCGTTGGCATCACCTTCGGTCATGACGGTGTAATAGGCTTTGTTGATAAGATTCATTTCTTTTTGAAAATGTTCGTAGCGCAAGTCTGTTAGTTTGGTAACACCTCTTTCTTTGGCTCTAGCCAAAACAGTTTCACCATTATTATTTTCGAAAAAATGCAAATCATTTTTGGTCGGAATCTGGGTTTTCAAATCTTCGGGAACGACCCAGTCCAGAGTAATATTCGTAAAAGGCGATTGTCCCCAACGAGCAGGAACATTCAAATTATACACAAAACTACGAACCGCTTTCAGTACATCATCAAAAGACAAATCATCTGCAAAAACGTAAGGAGCTAAATAGGTATCAAACGAACTAAAAGCTTGCGCACCTGCCCATTCGCTTTGCAAAATCCCAAGAAAATTGGCCATCTGCCCCAAAGCTTCTCTAAAATGAGATGGAGCTTTGCTCTCTACACGGCCTCGTACTCCGTTGAAACCGTCGTTTAGTAAAACACGCAAACTCCAGCCAGCGCAATAACCTGTTAGGCAATCTAAATCGTGAATATGAATGTCTCCATTTCGATGTGCATAACCCTCTTCTTTTGTGTATACCTTGTCTAACCAATAATTAGCAATCACTTTTCCAGCAACATTATTAACCAATCCCGCGTTGGAATAGGAGGTATTTGCATTAGCATTGATGCGCCAATCGGTTTGTTCGATATATTCTTCAATGGTTTGCGTACTATCTACATAAGTAGTGTCGTCGTTCAAACCGTTTACATGTTCTCTTTGTAGTTTTCTTGTGTGGCGAAACAACATAAAGGAACGCATCACTTCAAAATAATTATTCTCAAAGAAAGCTTTTTCGATTAAATCCTGGATTTCCTCAACAGCCCAAACTTCTTTGGTTTCGAGTATTTCACTAACACTATCAAAAACACTTTTATCAACAACTACAGAGACACTTTTGAAACTCTTTTCAATAGCATCATTAATTTTAAAAGATTCAAACGGTTCATATTTTCCATTTCTTTTGATAACGTAATTCTCCATAGTTGTTGTTTTTAAACAATTTATTTTATGGCTATCCGTTACTAGGTCTAAGATTATAAAAGGCACGCAGATTTTGCAGATTTCCGCAGAATACGGGTAAAAGATCTGCTGAAATCTGCAAAATCTGCGTGACATATTTTTTAGGACGTAAAACGGATAGTCATATTTATTTTTTAAGATTGAGCTGCAAATTCTTTTTCTAAAGCCACTGCTTTTGGGAACAAAATGTTGTTTTCCAAATGGATGTGTTTGTGTAAATCTTGTTCAAATTCTTGTAGCATTGCAAAAGTCACTTTGTAGGTATTACAAGCATCAGCTGGCGGAGTGTAATTGTTGGTTAATTCTACAATTTTAGCAAAACGATCTCCTTCTGCTTCGTGCTCAGCCATCATCATCGCAATCGGATTTTTAACGGTTCCAAAATGAGGTTGTGCAATTAATTCATCGGAAATTGATGCGGTAACCATTTTTTTAATGAAAGGAAACAACATCAATTCTTCTTTTTTCATGTGTTGTGCTAACTCTCCTGCGCAACCTTTAAAAAGTTCATTGATTTCGAATAATTCTGGATGACTCGCTCCATGAACTTTACATAATTTATCCAAAAATTGAAGTAGGGTAGGTGTTTTTTCTTCTACATAACGATGGTGTGTTTTTTCGATGTAATCAGCTAAAAGATCTAATGGCCATGCATTAAAATCGATTCCAGAATCACTTTTAGTATTCAAAATAGCATCAATTTCGATTTGTAAATCTGCGGGTTGTACTGCTTTTTTTTCGCAAACTTCATCTACAGTTCTATTTCCTTTACAGCAAAAATCAATGCCGTATTTTGAGAATAAAGCGGCTGTTCTAAAATCTTTGGCTACATATTCTCCAATTGTTATTTTTTCTAAAGTTTCCATATTATTGTTTTTTATATTTATTTGATTAAGCAAATTTAGTAATTATTTTTAATAAAAGACAATTTTATCCGTAATTAAAATAAATTTTATAATTGTCTAGTTAGTAAGTGTATGTGTTGTTATTAATGTTTTTAATTGAAGTGGTAATAGTAGTAGGCTCATAACGGATATATCATTCGAGTGAAATTCGATTTGTAAAATGATATTTGAAAAAAGGATAAAATAAACTCAAAATTATAATAAAAGATAAAGTTATCTTTTATATCTTTGCGGAATAATAAAAGACAAAGTTATCTTTTATTTAAAATCAAATTATTTAATAACTAAAAACAGATTATTATGCTTTCAAAATCACAAGCACGAGCATTTTTTCTGGGAGGAACATTAGTCACCTTTTTAATCTTTATAGGATTGACTATTTATTCGTTTATGCCCAGAAATGATCAAACGCATTACAGCGAGATTACCAAAGAGGTAGTGAGGGGAAAAGAAATTTGGGAAGCCAATAATTGTATGGGATGCCATAGTATTATGGGAGAAGGTGGTTATTATGCCCCTGAATTGACAAAAGTTTTAGATCGTCGAGGTGAAGGTTACGTCAAGGCCGTTTTAATGTCGCCAGTTCCATGGGCGCCAAGAGGACGAAAAATGGTGGCGTATAAAATGAGTGAAGCCGATGCCAATGCAATGGTCGCTTATTTTCAATGGATCGGAAAACTAGATTTGAATGGGTTTGAGCATGTGGTTTCGCCTTTAGCCAAACAAGAATAATTTAATAATAAAGGATATGAACTCGCCACTAACAAGAAGTTTGTTGCAAACAAACACCATTAAAAAAAAGGCGATCGCATATTTGACCAAAAACAAATAAAATACACAAATATGAATTCGCCACTAACAAGAAGTTTGTTGCAAACAAACATCATTAAAAAAAAGGCGATATCATTTTTGACCAATAACAAATAAAATATACAAAAATGAAATATAAATCACAAAAAGTAGCCTATTGGTTTTTTGCCCTGTGCATGCTACTCTTTTCCCTGCAAATCGTCTACGGTTTTATCATGGGATTTGACCGAATAGGAATACAAGGATTACACGAAATTATCCCTTTTAACGTAGCTCGTGCCGTGCATACCAATTTATTGGTAGTCTGGTTGTTAACCGGATTTATGGGAGCAGCGTATTACATCATCCCAGAAGAGGCGCAGCATGAATTAATAAGCGTCAAATGGGCTTATGTTCAACTAATATCTCTTGCCATAGTTGGTGTTGTAGCCATTGTAGGCTTTCACTTTAACCACTGGGAAGGACGAAAATTTCTAGAAATCCCGAGAGAATTAGACTATTTAGTAGTCGTTAATGTCTTGCTTTTCTTATTCCTAATTATAGGAACTTTATACAAAGGAAAACAAAAAACAACCACTGCTATTGTACTTGTGATGGGTTTGCTATTCGCAGCCTTGCTTTATATCCCCGGAATGATTTGGTTTGATAGCCAGGTAATGGATTCATTTTTCCGTTGGTGGGTAGTTCACCTATGGGTTGAGGGTGTTTGGGAATTAATCATGGGAGGTATTTTATCTTTCTTATTAATCAAATTAACCGGAGTTGACAGAGAAGTAATCGAAAAATGGTTATACGTAATCGTAGGTTTAACTTTCCTTTCAGGAGTTTTAGGAACAGGTCACCATTATTACTACATCGGAGTAAATAAAATTTGGTTAGTAGTAGGTGGAATTTTCTCAGCCTTAGAGCCTTTAGCTTTCTTAGCCATGGCATTATTCGCTGTCAATATGTATAGAAAAGGAGAAAAAAGCCATCCCAACAAGATTGCTTTATTCTGGACTATCGGAGCTTCGATTGTTTCATTCATTGGAGCAGGTTTGTTAGGTTTTGCACACACATTACCACAAACTAATTTATACACACACGGAACTTTAGTTACAGCAATGCACGGTCACTACGCCTTTTGGGGTGCTTATGCCATGATCGTTTTAGCCATTATTAGCTATGCACTTCCTAATTTAACAGGACGTAAACGATATGCAAGTACACAAGGAATGATGGCATTCTGGTTGTCAAACATCGGAATGTTAGGAATGACCGTTGCCTTTGGAGTTGCAGGTGTAGTACAAGTCTATTTAGAACGAAAAATGAAAATGGACTTCATGGTCGTACAAGATGAAATTGCAATTCACTTTGTTGTTTTACTGATCTGTGCCACGATGTTTACAACTGGAATTGCACTATTTATTTATGATTTCATAAAATATGGTACACCTACAGATGAAGCTTTAATTGAAGATTAAATTACTAATCTGAGTTTGATTGATAGACGGAAAATGTTTTGGGCTCCCGATAGCTATCGGGACGCGAAAAAGTGGGTCGGTGATTTGCCTCCAGCTTTAGCTGGAGGATAAATAATCAACGGAAAATGTTTTGGGCTCCCGATAGCTATCGGGACGCGAAAAAGTGGGTCGGTGATTTGCCTCCAGCTTTAGCTGGAGGATAAATAATCAACAGTCTAATAGGCTTTAGCCAAAAAGCGCATGATTGTGACTTAATTTCTTTCCCTCCAGCTGAAGCTGGAGGGAATTGAAACTACGATTGCACTGAATAATTATATTTTTAAAACAAATTACCAAATAAATATTGTTCAAACTCAGTTTACTAATTCACTTTTTTCTAACCGAAACCTTTAATACTATTTGTAGAGCTGCATTTCCATAAAATAGTGTTTTCGGTTTCGGTTTTTTTAAACTTAAAATAAAATAATATGTTAGTAGATATTGCTTTAGCGACCCCTTATTACCAAGAAGTAGGTAAGGAAATAGCCGTTTTTAATCAAGCCTATAAAAACAAAATTCCTTTTTTATTAAAAGGGCCTACAGGAACAGGAAAATCTCGTTTTGTAGAATTCATGGCACATCAGTTAGACAAAAAACTAATCACCATAAGTTGCCACGAAGAAACCTCATCCACTGATTTGATTGGTCGATTTATCATCAAAGGCGCAGAAACCGTTTGGCTCGATGGTCCACTGACTACGGCCGTAAAAACAGGTGCAATTATCTATCTCGATGAGGTAGCCGAAGCGCGCCCAGATGTAATCGTAGCCATTCACTCCTTGACAGATCACAGACGAGAACTGTTTATCGATAAACTAGGAGAAACCATAAAAGCGCATCCTGATTTTATGCTTGTCGCTTCTTTTAACCCAGGGTATCAAAGAGGTTTTAAAGAATTAAAACCATCAACACGTCAACGTTTTATAGCGGTTTCTTTCGAATATCCAGAAGCGAAACTCGAAACAGAAATTTTGGTTAACGAAACTGATATTGACCTTGAAACAGCGAAGAAATTAGTAGCCATTGGAAACAAAATCAGAAACCTAACCGAATTAGGTTTAACCGAAACTGTATCCACTCGTTTACTAGTGAATGCCGCCAAGATTATTCAAAGCGGGCATCCTAAAAGAGCGTCGGTTCACGTCGCAGTTGTAGAACCGTTAACAGACGATTTACAAACACTAGTTGCATTAAAAGATTTGTGCGATTTGATGATTTAAAATCCTTTTAACCCCGCCGCGGCGGGGGAATAAATAGAGCGTAATAGCATGCGAGTTAAAGTGGTCACAGATAAGAGCCGTAGGTTCGACAAATATTGTACGGATGAATTGGAACCCACCCTCATCAAATTGGGCTGATTTTTAACCCATGCAGATAACTGATTTTATTAATTAAAATTCCTATTGACCCCTAATAGGAGTTCCCCGCCGCGGCGGGGTTAGGGGGATAACTATGGGTTTCGAATTAGACGAATATTTAGTAGGGAAATTTTTCAAGCAATTGAAAAAAAGCAGAAAAATTGATCCCAAAATTGTAGCAAGAACGGTACTGTTGAATGATGTCAAATCCCGTTTAACGATTTTGGCTCGCGCATTAACGGGCGATCCTATCGATATATATCCTGCGGAAAGGGAAGGTGGTTATAAAAATAATAATTTTTTCCTTCCAATATCCTTTTCGGAATTAGAGACTACGAATGAGAATCTTACTTTTTATCTCTTTCGGGTGGTGTATCTGAGTATTCAAAAACGTTTGGGATTCAACTGGAAACCTACTGAAAGTGATCAATCATTAGAACTTTCACAGCAAAAAGCATTAGAGACATCCGAAGAAATTCTATCCATTTTATTTAACGAATTTTCTATCGATGCCGATTTTCATTCGAAAGTAAAAAATCATTTCACTCAAAAAGCAACCGATAAGATTGCCGCCGATTATTCGTGGTTGTACGGAAAATGGATGCAGAATGAAATTGAAGTAAACAGCGATAAAAAGCTGGAGAATTTTTCGGATAAAATCAAAAAAGCCAATGAGCCGCAACCTACAACAACTTTGAAAGCAACTGCTGTAGAAGAAGTAATTACGGTTGAATTAGACAAAAAACAACAAGAAGATTATGTGATGCTGCATAATTTTGAAAAAGTAGAAACCGCCGAAGAGTTCAATGGTGTTTGGCGTGATTTTGATGGTTCAGACGAATTAGAGGAGCATCAAGATGCGTTAGAAGAGTTGAGCATGAAATTCACCGTGAGAGTTGATGATACTGCACATTCTGTTTATCAAGCAGACTTTGTAGAAAATACTACGATCTCCGAAAGTGCCGAAGTGGATGCCAAAGGTTTTCACATTAAGTATGACGAATGGGATTTTGACAAACGCAATTATAAAGACGATTTCTGTAAAGTCTACCCCAAGTCACAGCTTAAAATAGATTCCAATTATTATAAAAATACAATTACAAAGAACGCGGCAACCTTAATGGGTTTGCGAAAAATGTTGACGAGCGTTAACAATAAAATGCAACAACAAAAACGTCAAAATCAAGGAGAAGAGTTTGACCTCGATGCGTTAACAGATTTATATGTAGATGTTCATTCTAAACGCACGCCGTCTGAGAATGTTTATATTTCGAATAGAAAAAAAGACAAAGATTTATCGATTCTTTTGCTTTTGGATATCAGTCTTTCCAGCGACAGCTACGCGGCAGGAAATAGGGTGATTGATGTCGAAAAAGAAGTTTCTATTCTCTTTGGAGAAATGTTGAATGAATTCAATATTGATTTTTCGATTGATAGTTTTTATTCTAAAACGCGCAACTATTCGACCTACTTAACGGTTAAGGATTTTGACGAAAAATGGGACGTAGCCAAGCATAAAATTGGAGCTATAGAACCAAACGGTTATACTCGAATTGGTGCTGCTTTGCGACATGCAGGCGCACGATTAGACAGCAGAAGCACCAAAAACAAATGGGTTATTCTAATTTCTGACGGAAAACCCAATGATTACGATAAATACGAAGGTAAATACGGTATTAATGATGTGAAGCAAGCACTTCGAGAGCTCAACCGCAGGAATATTAATTCTTATGCTTTAGCCATTGAAGCTCAGGCTAAATATTATCTGCCGCAAATGTTCGGACAAAATCATTACCAAATTTTGACGACTCCCGTCGAGTTGTTACAATCCTTAGTGAAATTGTACGAAAAAATTAAACATCAAAAATAAGTAATGATATGAATGAAGTATCAAATACCACAGCACTTCCAGAAGGACACCCAGTTTCGGTTTACTTTCAGGAAAAGGAAATTATAAACACACTGTTAACAGAATTAGCTGAAGTAAATCCAGAGGACGAATTACAGAAATACACTAATATTTTCAATCAATTACACACAATTGAGAAACGATTTGCACGCAAAGAAAATCAACTTTTTCCGTTTTTGGAGCTAAAAGGTTGGGTAGGACCGTCTCAAGGAATGTGGTCGTTTCATGACAATTTGAGAGAACAATTTAAAATTTTGCGTCAGCATATCGACGCAAGGGATTTCGGAAAAATAAAGGAGAATGCTCCATATTTAATTAATGGAATTTACCGATTATTGGATGTTGAAGAAACTGTTTTGTTTCCAAATGCCTTAGACATATTGACCGAAAAAGATTGGATCACCATGCGTGAAGGCGAAGAAGAAATTGGATGGATGCTTTCACAACCACCAGCTCCATATCCTGCGATTGCTTATGTTCACCCAAGTGAAGATTTTACGGTAAGGGAAATGCCTTTCTCTTTAGAAAACACTTCTCATTATGACGAAGGGCATATGACGGTAGAACAAGTGAACTTGCTTTTTCGAACCCTGCCTCTAGATCTTACTTATGTGGATGAAAATGATAAAGTTATTTTCTATAATAGAGGTGAAGAACGTGTTTTTCCTCGAAGTGCCGGAATTATCGGTCGAGAAGTAAAATTTTGTCATCCGCCCAAAAGCGTAGGAACCGTTCTCAAAATTTTGGAAGAATTTAGAAAAGGAACCAAAAGCGAATCCTCGTTTTGGATTAACTTCAAAGATCGCTTAATCTACATACGTTATTTTGCAGTTAGGGACGCCGATAAAAATTACAAAGGAGTCATAGAAATGTCGCAGGATATCACCGATATCAAGAAAATTGAAGGTGAAAAACGACTACTAGACTGGGAATAGTTTAAATAATAAAAGAGCCATTTTTCCTGACCTCCTCTCTGCTTCAAATGGATTCCAACTTCTAATAGGTGAAGGGGAGGTTTATAAAAACAGCATAATATAAAATCAATTGTATGTACCCAAAAGTCAAAATAAAAGTTAAAATCAAGCAACTATTGTTTGTCTTGTTTCCGTTTTTTATCATGATGTTTTTCGGTTTTGTTTTTTTTGCAAATAATAAAGCTAAGACCAATTTTCATGAAATAAAAACGTCAACCCGAATAGCTGCTGAAACCAAATCTGAAAATAAAAACTAAAATGAGCACATTAAAAATCGACTACAAAAACATCTTTTACCCGCCCGGAGGGATTTTGATGTGGATTATCATTTATTTGGAATTAATAACTTTCGGAATGGCATTAATTGCCTTTGTTTATTATGGACACCAAGAGCCAGAAGTATTTCATCAATCCCGTTTGCAACTCAATAGTACTTTTGGAGCTATTAATACTATTTTCTTATTGACTAGTGGTTTTTTTATGGCTACCGCCGTGCACCAATTTAAGGAAAAAAATATAGCAAAATCATCCTTTTATTTCAAGCTAACGATGCTTGGTGGTTTGTTATTTTTGATCGTAAAAAGTGTAGAATATTATCACAAAATTGAATCTGGAATTACATTAGAAACAAATGTTTTCTTTAGTTTTTATTGGTTGCTTACCGCTTTTCACTTGATTCATGTCATTATGGGATTGGTAATTTTGATTTGGACAAACGACGGAATGACCAAGAAAAATTCGGATACCGCTGTTGAAGACATTGAAGCCTGTGGCGCTTTTTGGCATATGTGTGATTTGATTTGGCTCCTACTTTTTCCAACACTTTATTTAATCTTTTAAGAAATGAAAAAATCACTATTAGTTACTTACGGATTATTAATTGTATTGACGATTACTACTGCTTTAATTTCAAATTCAACTTCATTTTCGAATATAGCTGTCGCTTTGATAATGGGACTTTCAGGCATTAAATTCTTGTTGGTTGCATTTCAATTTATGGAATTAAAAAAGGCAAATTCAGCTTGGAAATACACCTTAATTATTGTTTTAACACTGATCATTTCACTGATTTTATTAATTTTTTAAAATCCTTAAAATAAAGTTAAAAACATGACTTTTATCATAATAAAAGACCTTTTTATCTCTTAATTTTGAATAAGAATAGAAAGCGAATATAAAACCAAAACCATTCATATTATGAATAACATTAAACAACAAACAAAAAATGCTATTGTAGTAGTAGCTCTGGCTTTAGGACTTTTTTCTTGTGGTAAAACAGAAGAGAAAGATGCTAAATATTACGAAAGTATAAAAGTAGAAGGGCAGCAAGTTGCTGAACTTACAGCACCACCATTTGTTCCTAAACCAGTAGGAGATCGAGCGGCAAAAAAGCTGATCGTGAACATGGAAATCAAGGAACAAGAAGGAGAAATGGTTGATGGGGTGAAATATACCTATTGGACATTTGGGGGATCAGTTCCGGGTAGTTTTATTAGAACTAGAGTAGGAGATGAGGTAGAATTTCATTTGAAAAACCATCCAGACAACAAGATGCCGCACAATATCGATTTACATGCGGTAACAGGTCCAGGTGGAGGAGCAACTTCATCGCTTGTAGCGCCAGGACACGAAAAAGTATTTAATTTCAAAACATTACTTCCTGGTTTGTATGTGTACCATTGTGCAACAGCACCTGTAGGAATGCACATCGCAAACGGAATGTATGGTTTGATTTTGGTGGAACCAGAAGGTGGTTTACCTCCAGTAGACAAAGAGTACTACATCATGCAAGGGGATTTCTATACTAAAGGTGCTTATGGAGAACAAGGGCACCAAGCTTTTGATATGGATAAAGCGATTAAAGAAACTCCAGATTATGTAGTGTTTAATGGTAAAGTAGGAGCCTTGACTGGCGAAAAAGCATTAACAGCTAAAAAAGGCGAAACAGTACGTATTTTTATGGGTAATGGTGGACCTAACTTAGTGTCTTCTTTTCACGCCATTGGTGAAATCTTTGATAAAGTGCATATTGAAGGTGGAGATTTGATTAATAAAAATGTACAAACCACTTTGATTCCTGCTGGTGGAGCCGTTATAGTTGAACTTAAAGTAGAGGTTCCTGGAACATTCATTCTAGTAGATCACTCTATTTTTAGAGCCTTTAACAAAGGAGCTTTAGGGATGTTGAAAGTAGAAGGCGAAGACAATAAAAAAGTATATTCTGGAACAATACAAGAAGGAATTTATTTACCTGAAGGTGGAACGGTACAAAATATGCCAAAAGTTGCTGGAAAAGAAAAACCTACGGTTGCTAAAACAGTTGCACAACAAGTTAGCTCTGGTAAGGAATTGTACGGAAGAACTTGTTTTGCTTGTCACCAACAAGAAGGACAAGGAGTTCCAAATGCTTTCCCACCGTTAGCCAAATCAGATTTCTTGAATGCCAATCCGGATAGAGCTATTGGTGCGGTATTACGCGGTTTGAGTGGAGAAGTTACGGTAAACGGAAAAAAATTCAATAATGTGATGACGAGTCAAAACTTGACTGATGATGAAGTTGCCGATGTTTTAACCTATGTGTACAGCAGTTGGGGAAATAATAAAACAGTGATAACTCCAGCAAGAGTAAAAGCAATTAGAGCGACACCCGCTCCAAAGACTAAAGATATTCATGAATAATAAACAAAAATAGTTACAACAATAAATTAAGAACAAGATGAAAAAGTATGTTTTTACAATCGCAATGTTGACATTGGCTTTACAAGGATTCAGCCAAAATGCAGCCAAAGGAAAAGTAGTTTATGATAAGGTTTGCGTGGCTTGCCATCAAGCGACTGCGTTAGGAATTCCTGGTGCTTTCCCTCCATTGGCTAAATCAGATTACTTGAATAAAGATGCAAATCGAGCGATTAAAGGTGTAGTAAAAGGACTTACGGGTGCAATTATCGTAAATGGTAAAAAGTTTAACAGTGCCATGCCGGCTCAAGCTTTAAGTGACCAACAAATAGCAGATGTAATGACTTATGTGTACTCAAGTTGGGGTAATAATAAAACAGTGGTTACAACAGCAATGGTAAAAGCCCAAAGGAAATAATAAATACAAAAGCATAAAAAACAATAGCCATGTTAAAACGAAAAATAGTTTTGTCATTATTTCTATTACTAATAGCAACATCGCTATGGGCTCAACAAACTAAAATGGTTGCTATAGAAAGGGGAACATTTGTTCCCCTTTATGGTGCCGCAGATAAAAAACCGGTAGAAGTAAAAGCGTTTTATCTTGATGTTTACCCTGTTACAAATGCGCAATATTTAGCATTTCTAAAAAAATATCCAGAAAATACACGTTCTAAAATAAAAGGACTATTTGCTGATAAAAGCTATCTATCACATTGGGCAAGTGATTATAATTACGGAAAAGCTAATTTAAGCAATGCGCCAGTGACAAATGTTTCTTGGTTTACTGCAAAGAAATATTGCGAATGTCAAGGAGAACGATTGCCTACTATGGACGAATGGGAATATGTGGCTATGGCCGATGAAAAAAGAATCGATGCGCGTACCAAAGAAAGCTTCAATAAATACATTATGTCTTGGTATGAAAAGCCAAATACTTATGCTAATCATGTAGGGGAAACATTCAAAAATTATTGGGGTGTTTATGATATGCATGGATTAGTTTGGGAATGGACTGGCGACTTCAATAGTATTTTTCTTTCTGGTGAATCTAGAAAAGATAAGGATACCGACAAGAATCTATTTTGCGGAAGCGCCTCTATCAATGCCACTGATTTGATGAATTATGCCGCTTTTATGCGTTATGCTTTTCGAGGAAGTTTAAAAGCAAGTTACACCACTAAAAACCTAGGTTTCCGTTGCGCTAGGGATAAATAACCGTTCCGAAAACAATTCAAAAATTAAAGAAATGAAATCAATTAGTACATTAACTAGTACCTTAACTAGTAGTTTAAAGCTCGTTTTAGGAGTAGCAATAATGCTGTTGTCACTTCAATCGTGCAATAAGAAAAAGGAAGAAAACAAATCCGGAGAGAATGCAACTGAAAAACCAGCTGCTAAACCTATTTCGGATTTATCAATCTATAATTTACCGTCAAAATGGACTACTCAAGATAACAAGAATATCGAGATGGTAGATTTAAAAGGAAAAGTTCTTGTAATGGTAATGATCTACACTTCTTGTAAGTCGGCTTGCCCAAGATTAGTAGCTGATATGCGAAATATAGAAGCTCATTTACCAGATAATATTAAAAAAAATGTCAAGCTTGTTTTAGTGAGTATCGACCCAGAGGTTGACACTTCAAAAAAATTAAAAGCGTTCTCTATCGAAAATAAAATGGAAGGCGATCAATGGTTATTCTTGCGCTCAACGGAAGAAAATACACGTGAATTTGCTGCAGTATTAGCAGTAAATTACAAAAAAATATCACCGATGGATTTTTCACATTCAAACATTATTAGTGTTTTTAATGCCGAAGGCGAACTGGCTTTTCAACAAGAAGGCATTGGTGTAAACTCGGATGAAACGATTAAAAAAATTACGGAAGAGGCGAATAAGCTAAATTAAACAACTCATGAAATCATTAAAAATAATTGGTTTATCATTCTTTGGATTGATAAGCATAGGTTCTTACGCTCAAGAATTTGACGCAAGTCTACAACTTAGACCTCGTTTTGAGTATCGAAACGGATTTAAAAGCTTAATTAAAGATTCAGAAGACGCGACCTCATTTGTATCTCAACGTTCTCGTTTAATTTTGAACTTCAAACAAGACAAGTTAAAAACCAAATTAAGCCTACAAAACATACGTACTTGGGGTGATGTGGCTACCACAACCACCGCTGATAAAAATGCAATTGCGGTTTTCGAAGCTTGGGCACAATACGATTTTGATACCAACTGGAGCGCACGTTTAGGACGTCAGGTGATTTCGTACGACAACCAGCGTATTTTAGGCGAAATTGACTGGGCACAACAAGGACAAAGCCATGATGCCGCAGTAATCTCTTTCCATCCAAAAAATAATCAGCTGGATTTAGGGTTTGCATTAAATGCAGATAAAGAAAATCTAGTAGCGCCAACTACGCCGTACACAACCAATTACAAATCCATGCAATACGCCTGGTATCATATTGCATTTAGTAAATTAAACATGAGTTTATTATTGTTAAATACGGGTTACGAGTATGCAAAAACACTAACCGACTTAAAAGTAGATTACAAACAAACCTTTGGAACTTATCTTTCTTACAAAGAAAATAAATGGGATACAAACCTAGGTTTATATGCACAAACAGGTAAAAGCAGTGGTCAAGAGGTAAGCGCTTTTAATGCGGGTGCTTATTTAGGATATGCTGTTACAGCTAAGTTTAAAGCAGCCTTGGGATATGAATTTCTTTCTGGAAAAGATCAAAATGACAGCAGCACTGATTTTAAATCATTCACACCCCTTTTTGGAACTAATCACGGTTTCAATGGTTTGATGGATTATTTCTATGTAGGCAATCACATAAATAGCGTTGGATTACAAGATGCCTATTTAAAACTAAATTACACCCAAAACAAATGGCAGTTTAATTTAATTCCGCATGTATTCTCGGCTCCAAACACAGTTTTGGATGCTTCCAATGCAAAAATGGACAGCTATTTAGGGACAGAACTTGACTTTACAACAAGTTACGCGTTACAAAAAGACATTACAGCTTCGGCAGGATATTCTCAAATGTTTGGTTCAACAACATTAGAGCGACTAAAAGGAGGAAACGCAAGCAATACAAACAACTGGGTTTGGGTTATGGTTTCATTTAGTCCTAGAATATTCGCAACAAAATAGTTAAGTTTAGGTTTATTAATTCGAAAAAGACTGTGCGTTGGTTTCACAGTCTTTTTCATTTTTAATAACTAAAGATTCAAAAAATATTTTGGGCGTGACCCTCCAAAAAATCGGGTCGGGCTATCCGTTACAAGTCCTCAACAAGTTCCGCTATCGCTACACTTGTCTGTGGGCTTTTCACTACTATCCCTCACGCAAAACCAATAGTAACGACAATAAATTTCCGAAATATAACGCTTGGAGAGGTTGAGGACTTTTAAGCAAAATATTTTCTACAGAACCAATGGTATGATAAAAGCGTTAATGCTACTCAAACGAGAATCTCGCTAAATGCTGTTTTTATTTAGATTACTATTCGTAATTCAAATCTATTTGTATTCCAAGTAATTTTTCTTCAGGAGATTTATCACTTAATGTAAGCTTAATTCTATCCATAACTAATTCTTGATGTTGTTCACTAGTCATTTCAGTTTTTAAGTTTTCAATTACATTTTGATTTAATGAAATAATATATTGAAAGTCATTTAATTTACATTCATTATTTGCCACTTCAAACATAGTTTTAACTTGCCGAGTATCCATATCTCCAGTAATTTTACTGTCGTGAAATAAAAAATTTACATTGTGATTGTGCTTACCTTTTAATATAGTCCAATCATAACAGAAAATTTTCACTTCTTTAACAGCATTTCCAGCATCATCCTGAATTTTAGCTTTTATATCGAATCTAGTTGCATTTTTACCCTCATTATTTAAAATTGTTATTCCAGAATTTTTTTCTGAATAAAATCTTTCAACAAAATATTTAAAAAGGATTATATTTTCTTTTATTAAATCATCTGCTTGTTCAATATATTTAGCCGTTATTATATTTTCATTTGTAAAATCTTTTTTGTTTTCTTCTACAAACAATTTATAATCTGATTCTAGTTTTTTATATTGTAATAATGAATGTAATCTCTTTTCATTGTCATTTAAAGCTTGATTTAATTTAGTGTAATCATCTAAAGCACCAGTTGAGTTGAGATATTGTAACTTTTCATCTTCTTGACGACCAAGTTCAGAAATTGTTTTACTAATTTCTAATAATTGAATTTCAAAATCTCTTTTTTCTTGAATTAATTTTCTTTTTCTATTATCTAAAATTTGACTATTAAATTGTTCTAACTCTGTCAATTTTTTGATTACCATTTCACCAAGTTCAAACCTTGCATTTTCGTATAATTTTATTATTTGTTCTTTTGAAATGTCAGGTTGAATTTCTAAACTTTTATCAATATTAGAAATTGCGATTTGTAATTTAGATGCTTTATTCTTTATATTTTTTAAGGTGTAAGAAATCTTATCAGCTTCTTTTCTTATTGAATCATAATCTTCAGCAATGATAAATTCATTAATACTTTTTTTGTATCTTCTAATTACTATTTCAAGCTCAACAATCTTGATTTCTAAATCTTTTTTATTTTCTGTTCCAAAAATTGCTTTAAATTCAGGATTATTTAATTGAGCTTTTAGTTTACCTATATTTAATTCTTTCTCTCTTAAATCAGCTTTTTTTAAAATTAGATCTGTGTCTAGGCCTAATAAAAAAGCGTTGTTTAAAAGTGTAGATAAAGGATTTTCTTTTTTAATATATCTATCATTTGAAATATAACCATCCTCCCCATATCTAATAAAACGTGGCATTAAACTCCTGAAAGTAATATATTTAGTATTATCTTTTATTCTAAAAAGTTTTTCTTCTAAAATTTTATTAAATTCTTTTAAGGAATGTTTTTTACCATTTAGCTCAATTTCTTTTTGATTAATTGTTGAACGAATTGAAGTAAAATCTTCATTTCCAATTTTAAAATCAAGAGTGAATATCCAATCTTCTAATTTTAAAAATTCTTTGTTAGAATTTGACCCCAAACAAAAATGTATAAGTGCAATAGTAAGTGATTTACCAACACTATTATACGTTTTTTTTTGATCTTCTGTTTCTTTAATAGCAGCAATAACAGTTATCCCATTGGGGTTAAATGTTACAGTATGAAAGGATTTTTTATTTGCTCTTAATTCAATTAGCCGCATTGTGAATTTTTCCGTTATTGTCTATTAATATTGCTCCAATAAGATAAAGATAGTTTAAAGCTAGGATTACATTGTCAAAATTGTGATATGCAGGAAATCCTTTTTTAGAATTATTTATTTCAGAATACTTGAACCAAATATCATCAACTGTTTTAGGTTCATTAATAAAACTTAGTAATACTCCTCCTAAACCAAGTAATGATTCTGAAAATCTAATATGTTTTGATGGTAAAATCATAAATTAATTATTAGTTGGTGTTTCAAATATATCACAATATTCAAAATAATAAGCCATAAGTACAAAGATAGCATCTTGGGTGTTATGTTTGTCATTTGGTATAGATTTTTCAACAATATAAAGAAAAATCTCATCATTTTTAGTTTCGCTTTCAGGAATTAATTCTTTTCCTTCTTCATATAATGTAGTGAATATTTCTCTTAAATCTTCCTTAATAAATTTACTGTTCAATTGAAAGAAGTCATTTATTGCATAATTTTGTCTTTGTGAAATATTTAGAATTTCACTTATAACTTCACTTAATGAATTGAATGTAATTTTATTGTCAAAGTTAGGATTCGAAGGTATTTTCTCTAAAATATTTCTCGATTTTCGTTCTTTTAAATGATTTACTACTTCATTCATTACATCATATTCAAAATTTGATATATTATCAGGATTTGGAATCATACCACCTAAAATAGATTCCATTTCTTCTAAATCAAACTCCATAAAAATATCTTCTAAATCTTTACAGGTTATTACTTCGCATTCAATTTGGTATTTTTTTGCAATTAATTTTGCGTTTGTATATGTTAAAGCATAAACATTTTTGTAATTATCTTTTACTACATAATTAAATCGTTTAACTTCAAATCCCTTCTCTTTCCAAAAACTGAGTAATCCAATAATTGAAGCTTCCATTTTTGATAGTAATACAGCTTCATTTCCCGTTAATTCTTCGGGAGCATACACTTGATAATATTCACCCGTTTTTGTATTAAAACCATCACACTTACCATCTCCAAGGCGTCCTTGTGGTTTAATTTGTTTGAAGTTAGAATCTTGATTTTGCATTATTTTAGTAAACAAATCTTCATAGGTTTGCTTGTCAACCTCATAAAATTTATTTTTTAGTAAAATTCTACCCAGATACTTTTCTTCCTTTGTCATTTTTGTTTGTATAGTTATAATGCAAATAAAGTAAAAATAAACATATTAAATAAATGTTTTGTTTTTTAAAAATATGTTTGAATGTCCTCTACGCGAATAAGTTGTCGTATAACGAAATATAACGCTTGACTGTAGCTGCTTTTCATTTTTAATAATGATCAGGCACGCTTTTACAAAATTGCTGAAAATCACAATTAATAAATAGAACCCGATTGATAAGTCAATTCCGAATCGTATTTTTGAATTCAATTAAAACATTAAAACATTAAAACATGGTTTCAGTACAAGAGGCATTTTCGATACTAAAAAATAAGCTACCCGAACTAAAGGAAGTAGAATATCTTTTGTCAAAAGCGCGTAAACATGTAGTATCACAATCTTTGTATTCTCCCATAAACATGCCCCCGTTCCGACAATCGGCTATGGATGGATTTGCAGTCAACTTTCACAATAGTTTGAATTATGAAATTATTGGTGAAATAAAAGCAGGAGACAGCCACCAAGTTAAATTACTACCCGGTCAAGCAGTCAAAATATTTACAGGCGCAGCAGTTCCTGATTCGGCTTCAGCAGTGATCCAAATCGAAAAAGTTTCGGTTAATGAGACTGTTTTAAAACTAGAAGAACAACTAAAACTAAGTTTAAATATCCGACCAATTGGCGAACAAACTGCCATAGGCGATCTGGCGCTTGAAAAAGGTTCGGTACTTAATGCCGCAGCCATTGGGTTTCTAGCAGGTTTGGGATTTACCAAAGTAAAAGTATATCAAAAACCCGCTATTGGAATTCTGATTACAGGAAACGAATTGGTGAAACCCGGAAATCCATTAGAATACGGAAAAGTATATGAAAGTAATGGTGTCATGCTAGAATCAGCTTTAAAAGATGCGTTTTACGATGCTGTTACCCTTTATGAAGTAAATGATAATTTCGAAAATACTAAAAACAAAATACAACAAGCCTTGTCCGAAAATGATGTGGTGCTAGTTTCCGGCGGAATATCAGTAGGAGATTATGATTTTGTAGCGCAGGCCTTAAAAGAACTAGAGGTGGAAACCTTATTTTATAAAGTAAATCAAAAACCAGGGAAACCTTTATTTGCTGGTAGGCTAAAAGATAAAATGGTATTTGCTTTACCAGGCAATCCAGGAGCTTGTTTGACTTGTTTTTATGTGTATGTGTTGCCTACACTAACCATTCTTTCGGGAAAAGCAACAAACTACAATCAAACCGTTCGCAAAACAATCAGCCACGATTTTAGCGTAAATAACAGCCGTTGTCAATTTCTAAAAGCCAATGTTGACGGTGATACTGTTACGATCTTGTCGCATCAAGCTTCCTCGATGTTGAACTCTTTTTCGGTTGCCAATAGTCTCGTTTTTGTGTCTGATGGTAACTACGAAATCGTTAAAGGTTCACAAGTTGCTGTTTATCATATATAATTGATAGTTCTTTTCGTTATATTTGTAAAAGTATAACGAACGATTTTTAGTTTTGAAGATAAAGAGTAAAATTTGGATAGAAACAGAGGAAGGCATTCTCATTAGTGAAGGCCGTGTTCAATTATTGAAATTGATTGCCGAAACGGGTTCGCTCAATAAAGCAGCCAAAGCGATGAATCTATCCTACCAAAAAGCCTGGAAATTAGTAGACGTTTCTAATAAAGCGGCAAGCAGCCCTTTGATAGAAACCCAAGTGGGTGGAAGCAAAGGCGGAGGTACTATACTAACTCCCTATGGCGAATCACTTATAACTTCTTTCGAATCTATTAATGCAGCCTGTTGGGAGTTTCTTGACGAACAGCTCAAAAAACATTCCCTATGACTGCAGTCCATTTATTTGACACCCCTTTGTTGTTGCTTTTGTTACCTATCGTTGCTTTTTTGTATGCTAGCGTAGGCCACGGAGGAGCAAGCGGGTATTTGGCATTAATGAGTGCCTTTGCTTTTCCAGTAACGTTTATGAAACCAACTGCTTTAGTGCTTAATATTCTGGTTTCGGGAATTGCCTTTTACTTTTATTATAAAGAAAAAAAGTTCAAATGGAACTTATTTTATCCTTTTGCAATAACCTCGGTTCCTTTTTCATTTTTGGGCGGATATCTTACGGTTTCCACTTTTTATTATAAAATAATTTTGGCGACAGCCTTAATTTTTGCGGTGATGCGGTTGTTGGGTTTATTAGGAAAAACGAAGGAGGAGATAAAGCCCGTAAATATATATGTAGCCTTATTTGTGGGAGCTGTCATCGGACTTTTGTCTGGTTTGATAGGTATTGGCGGCGGTATTATATTGAGTCCTGTAATCCTTCTTTTAGGTTGGGGGACAATGAAAGAAACGGCAGCGGTTTCGGCCTTGTTTATTTTCGTTAACTCAATATCCGGAATTTCTGGTTTCTTGCTCCAAGGTGGATTACTTCCAGAATCGTCGTTGCCATTGATAGCCATTATTTTTATAGGTGGTTTTTTTGGAGCTTATTACGGAAGCAAAAAATTCAACACACTGGTTTTACGAAATGTATTGGCCGTAGTACTTTCCATAGCGATTTATAAATTATATGTAACCGCATAGCCCCCAGCCCCCAAAAGGGGGAGAAAGAACAAAATAAGTTTTACATAGAAAAAAAATGGAAAAAACAATAACAGCATTTATACTAGCAGGCGGTAAAAGCCAACGCATGGGAACCGATAAAGGTTTGCTGCCTTTGAACGGAAAACCATTTGTCAGCCATATTTGTGAAGCTGTAAGCCGTATTGTGGGCGAGAATATTGTTATTGTTTCCTCTAATACTGACTATGATTTTTTGGGTTATACCCGAATTGAAGATATAATAGAAGACAAAGGACCTGTGGGCGGAATTTATACTGCTTTGCAACAGTCCAAAACAAAATTAAACTTTGTCCTAAGCGTGGACGCGCCTCTGGTCACCACCGAATTGTTGCTATGGATTCTCGAAAATCACTCGGAATCCTTTTTAATGACGCAAGTGCAGGCCAATGACAAAAGCTATCCTTTGATTGCGATATACGACCAATCGCTGGTGACTGTTTTTGAAAAAAACCTGAGAAACGACCAATTAAGATTGCGAAGCGTACGAGATGAGGTGGCGCACCAAACCATTGTAGTTCCCGAAAAATGGAATGATCAAGTGCAAAATATAAATACACAAGAAGAATATCAAAAAATAAAATCATGATTATAAATATCAAATATTTTGGTTTACTGGCTGATATCACCAAGAAAAAAGAAGAGCAAATGGTATTGGATGAATCCAATTTTTCGGTTGCTTTTTTAAAATCTAAAATGGAATCAGCGTATCAAGAATTACAAAATACCAATTATTCAGTTGCTGTGAATCAGGCAATGGTGGGCATGGATTCCAAGATAAAAGATCAGGACGTAATTGCATTTTTGCCACCATTTGCGGGAGGATAATCCCTGAATCCCTAATGGGGAATAAAATTCTAAAATGAAAAAAGATAATTTAGATAGAGTAGCAGTGGCAGTTCCCCCTTCGGGGGATAGCGGGAGATATACCAGGCAAATGGCACTACCCGAAATAGGAGAGTTAGGCCAGCAAAAATTACAGAACGCTCATGTTCTAGTAATTGGTGCGGGTGGTTTGGGTTGTCCCGTTTTGCAGAATTTGGCTGCCGCTGGAGTAGGTTTCATCGGAATTGTAGATGGTGATATCGTTGAAGAAACCAATTTGCATCGACAATTATTATACACTTTAAAAGATTGCGGAAAAAGCAAAGCAGCAACAGCCGCTACCGTGATTAAAGAACTGAATCCCGATGTTGAAGTTAGGGTGTTTCCTGAGTTTTTTAATACTCAAAATGCCTTTGAAATTGTTGCCGATTATCAGATTATCGTAGATTGTACCGATACGATCAGTGTTCGTTATTTGATTAATGATGTTTCACTGATCAAAAAAGTTCCTGTTGTGTACGCATCAATTTACAAATTTGAAGGGCAGGTTTCGGTTTTTAATTATAAAAATGGGCCGAGTTACCGTTGTTTATTTCCTAAAAAGGAGGGTTTGAATGCTGTTCCAAATTGCGTTAGTTCGGGAGTTTTGGGAGTTTTACCCAATACACTTGGTGCATTTCAAGCTACCGAAGTGCTAAAGATTATTCTGGAAATAGGAAGTGTACTGTCAGGTAAATTGCTGATTTATGATGCATTACAGTATCACACGCAAATAATTGATTTTACCAAAAATCCTAGAGAAATTGAAAAAGGACTTAAAAGCGGAATAAATATCCTCACCCCCAACCCCTCTCCGAAGGAAAGGGGAGGCGAAACCGAAAAAAGGGGACAGCGTTTTATACCAGTTGAAAATTTAGAACAAGAAACTTTTTTAGAAAAGTGTCGTCATGACCATTGCGTAGTCATTGACATTAGGGAAGCTTACGAAGAACCGAAATTCAACGAGCAAAATGTGGTGAACGTACCACTTGCTGAGTTGGAAAACTATTGCGGTAAGCTTGATAAATCGCAAGAGATTGTTTTATTCTGTCAAAGCGGACAACGAAGTCAATTGGCTTTGGACTATTTAAAAAAAGAAGGATTTACAAAGCTTTCTCATCTTGAAAAAGGAATTGAATCCATGAAAAAAAATGTCAATGTCAATATCAATGTCAATGGCAATATCAATGTCAATGGCAATAACGATGTGATTTTTAATAGCAAATAATAAAATAAAAAAATGTCAACAACAAAACCTAAAAAAAGTTCTTTTATTCAAGGAGCGATAACATCAGATTTCATTGGGAATTCTATTGCTAAGCATCAAAGTAAAACATCTATCGGGGCTCATAATATTTTTTTAGGGCAAGTTCGTGCCGATGTTATTGATGGGAAAACGGTTGTAGCTATCGAATATTCGGCTTACGAGGAAATGGCTGAACAGACTTTTTATGAAATTCGCGAAGCGGCTTTTGCCAAATATGAGCTTTCATGTCTGCATATTTATCATAGTCTAGGAACGGTAAAAACGGGGGAGATTTGCCTTTTTGTTTTTGTCTCGGCACCAAGGCGAAAAGTGGTTTATGAAGCCTTGGAGTTTTTGGTGGAAGAAATCAAAGAAAAGACCGCTGTTTTTGGTAAAGAAATAATGGAAGACGAATCCTATACTTGGAAGCAAAACAGTTAATAGGTTTGGAAATGGAACACAGATGACACTGATTTAACGGATTTAAAACTGATCTTTCTTTTAGTTTTAGAAAGATTATTTTGATTAATGATTTATAATAGTAAATCAGCAAAAATCAGCAAAAATCTGCGTGCCATAAAGAATAATATAAACACAGCCAAAAGCTATAAAATGGTAGATATTACACATAAAATAATTACGCTTCGCACCGCAACGGCACAGGCTATTGTAAAAGTAGGCTCGGCAGAAACGATGAAAGCGATTTTGGATAAAACAGTTCCTAAAGGCGATGTGCTAGAAGTAGCTAGAACTGCAGGACTTTTTGCAGTAAAAAACACCTCTAATTCTATTCCGGATTGCCATCCTATGCCGATCGAATATACGGGAATCGACTATGAATTTTTGGAGGATTCGGTTTTGATTAAAGTTACCGTAAAAGCAATTTACAGGACTGGTGTTGAGGTTGAAGCCATGCACGGTGCTTCGATTGTGGCATTAACGATGTACGATATGCTGAAACCCATTGACAAACAAGTAGAAATTTCGACCATTAAATTATTGCATAAAAAAGGCGGAAAATCAGATTATGGCAACAAAGAAGTTCAGGATTTATCGGTAGCGGTAATGGTCTGTTCGGATAGTGTTTCAAGTGGGAAAAAAGAAGATAGAGCCGGAAAAGTAATCTCGGATAAAATCAAGAATTTAGGATTAAGTGTTTCTAATTATATCGTTATTCCGGATGAGGTTTTAGACATTCAGGACACCATTAATAAACTATGTGCTAAGAATATGGACTTGGTTATCTTGACTGGCGGAACAGGATTGTCTGATCGAGATGTCACGCCCGAAGCGGTGATTCCGTTGTTAGATCGCCGCATTCCAGGCATCGAGGAAGCGATTCGTGCGTACGGTCAGGATCGCACGCCTTATGCTATGTTGTCCAGAAGCGTTGTTGGTTTTAAAGGAGATACTTTAATTATGGCTTTACCTGGTTCTACCGCAGGAGCTGGGGAATCCATGGACGCCGTTTTTCCTTCGGTTTTGCATTTATTCAAAATTTTAAAAGGATTCAACCATGGAAAATAACATTCAAATGCAGGATACTCATGGTCGCGGACACAGCTATTTACGCATTTCAATTACAGAAAATTGTAATTTGAGATGTACGTATTGTATGCCGGCCGAAGGGATTTCGCTTACGCCAAAAGCCCATCTGATGACTGCAGATGAAATTGTTACTATTGCACAAACCTTTGTCAATCAAGGTGTAAATAAAATCAGGCTGACTGGTGGAGAGCCTTTGGTTCGAAAAGATGCCAAAGATATCATTAAACGTCTTGGGAAATTAGGAGTAGAACTCACACTGACGACTAATGGAATTCTGGTTCATGATTTTATAGATACATTCAAAGAAGCAGGTGTTCACACCTTAAACCTGAGTATTGATAGTTTACAAAAAGAAAAGTTCAATCAGATTACCCGCAGGAATTATTTTGATAAATTCAATGAAAACTTGGAGTTGCTTGACGCCAATGGTTTTCAGTTGAAACTGAATGTAGTGGTGATGAAAGGTTTTAACGACAATGAAATCATTGATTTTATCGAATTGACCAAAAACCGAAACATCCAAATTCGGTTTATCGAATTTATGCCTTTTGATGGCAATCAATGGAACAAGGAGAAGCTGGTTTCCTATGCCGAAATCCTTTCGCAAGTCAATGATAGATACACTGTTGAAAAAGTGGAACGCTTGATAGATAAGCCACACGATACCGCCAAGAATCATAAAATAGCATCTTACAAAGGGAGTTTTTCGGTGATTAGTTCCGTAACAAATCCTTTTTGTAGCAGCTGTAATCGCATCCGTTTGACCGCCGATGGCAAACTTAAAAACTGTCTTTTCTCCAATTCTGAAACGGATTTATTACAAACGCTGCGTTCTGGAGGAGCTATTGAGCCTCTTATTTTTCAGAATATAAAATCGAAACACGCCATGCGTGGTGGCATGGATGATGATGCAAAATTTCAAAACCCAAAACTGTTTTCTCAAAATAGAAGTATGATCAAGATTGGGGGTTGATTTTAATAAAATTCAGTTGAATAGTATAAAATATAATCTCTTATTCTGCTTCCTAAAACAGAAAAAAGCGGTAAATTTATAGTATCATTAGTTATTGATTTTTATTAAATACATGAGAATGAAATTCAGATATTGCTCTTATTTTACCATTTTGTTTGTGGTGTTTTCTTGTTCGAAAAAAGCAGAAGGAATACAACCCACCGTTAGTGATGTAACCGAAAGTGTCTATGCATCGGGAGTCATTAAGGCGGACGATCAATACACCGTTTTTTCTACCGTAAATGGTATTCTACAAACTATAAAAGTCACAGCAGGACAATCAATTAGTCAAGGGCAGTTATTATTCGAAATAGAAAGTAAAAAAGCCGATCTTGATACCCAAAACGCGCAATTGACATACCAATTGAGCACTGAGAATAGTCGATATATTCAGGATCGAATTGCGGAAATAGAAATGAAGGTGCAGGCTGCAAAAGACAAACTGACTCTTGACGAATCTATTTTGAATAGAAATAAAAAAGTGAGGGCTCTCGAAGGAATTTCTGAGGTTGATTTTGAAAAAATCGAACTGACCTATAAAAGTTCTAAAATCAATTACGAAAGCACCAAAAAACAATTGGCACAACTTAAGGCACAATTAGAAAATGATCAAAACCGCAATAGTAATCGACTAAAATATTCACAAAATTCACAGAGTGATTACAGTATAAAAAGTGCTTTTACAGGACGTTTATTTGATGTTTTGGTCAAAGAAGGAAGCTTGGTGACCAATCAGACTCCGCTTGCCATTATCGGTAAATCAGATTCGTTTTTATTGGAATTAGAAGTGGATGAAAATGATATGGTTCGAGTGGCAATTGGTCAAAAAGTGGTGGTAACGATGGACAGTTACAAAGGACAAACTTTTGACGCTACGGTAGATAAAATTTATCCCATCATGGACGAGCGTTCCCGTACGTTCAAAGTCGAAGCGCACTTTATAAATCCACCTCAAAAATTATATCCAAACCTCACGGCCGAAGCCAATATCGTTATCAAAACCAAGAAGAACGCGATAACGATTCCGAGAAGTTATTTGATAGATAACCAATATGTACTGTTAAATGAAGATGAAAAAAGAAAAGTAAAAATAGGATTGAGCGATTACGAAAAAGTAGAGATACTTGCGGGATTGAAAAAAGAAGAAACTATTTATACTCCCAAAAAGTGAATTACAAACTAATTTTAGATATCGCTGTTCACTTGCTTAGAGCCAGACTGAAACAAACTATTGTTGCCGCAGTTGGGGTTACTTTTAGTATTGCTATGTTTATTTCTTTGGTCAGTTTTATGAGCGGCTTGAATGGCTTACTTGATGGCTTGATGCTCAATAGAACACCGCATATCCGAATGTTTAATGAAGTAAAACCATCGGATAATCAACCTTTGTCTTTATCGAAAGATTACAAAGGGAATACTGTTTTCATTCATTCGATAAAACCAAAAGATAGAGGAAAATCGATCTACAACAGCATGTCGATTATTAGTGCTTTGAAGCAAGACAAACGCGTAATTGATGTTGCGCCAAAGGTAACGGCTTCGGTTTTATATAATTCGGGAACTATTGAGATTTCTGGTATTGTAAACGGAATCGATGTGGTGGCAGAGAATACTCTTTTTAAGATTAGCGATTATATCAAAGAAGGTAAATTATCAGATTTATTTCAGAATAATAGTATCATTATAGGTAAGGGATTGTCGGACAAAATGTTACTTTCGGTTGGAGATATAATCAAAGTTTCTACTTCCAACGGTACTTTATCCTCTTTGAAAATTGTCGGAATATCTGAAACTGGCATCGCCGATATCGATAATATGGCGAGTTATACTTCTTTGGCTACAGCCCAAAAAATAGTTGGTCAGCCTAAAAATTATATCACCGATATACAAGTTAATTTGTATAAAAAAGAAAACGCAGTGGCAATTGCCCATGAATTTCATACCGTTTTTGATGTCGATACTATAGATTATTTAACGGCAAATGTGCAATTTGAAACCGGAAGTACGGTTCGAAGCATTATTTCGTACGCAGTTGGGATTGTGTTATTGATCGTGGCTGGTTTTGGGATTTATAATATTTTGAACATGATGATTTACGAAAAAATGGATAGCATTGCAATTCTCAAAGCAACAGGATTCTCAGGCAGTGATGTAAAATGGATTTTTATATCCCTTTCTATAATTATTGGTGTTACAGGAGGTGTATTTGGGTTGATTTTTGGTTTTATTTTTTCGAGTATAATTGATGTGATTCCTTTTTCATCGCCATCAGTCCCTTCGGTAACCACTTATCCCATTGATTATAATAGTAGTTACTACGTTATCGGACTTGTATTTGCGCTTTTTACAACCCTCATCTCTGGTTTTTTTCCAGCCATGAAAGCGAGTAGAGTAGATCCAGTTGAAATTATTAGAGGAAAATAAGATGAAAGAAACGATATTAGAAACCAAAGGCTTAATTAAATATTTCTATAATCCCAGCAAATTTCAGGTGATTAAAAGTGTTGATTTAAAGATTCAGCAAGGAGAGTTTGTTTCGATTGTTGGGAAATCGGGTTGCGGTAAATCGACTTTATTGTATTTATTATCGACCATGGATACCGATTATGAAGGGCAATTATTCATTCATAATCAACTAATCACTGGACAATCAGATCAAAACTTAGCGAAAATCAGAAATGAGAAAATCGGTTTTGTATTTCAATTTCACTACCTATTACCCGAATATAATGTGCTCAACAATGTGATGCTTCCGGGGTTAAAACTAGGAAAGTATTCTAAGAAAGAGTTAGAACAAAGAGCGCTGACCCATTTAAAAACGTTAGAGATTGAGCAGCATGCTTTAAAAATGCCCAATCAATTGAGCGGTGGAGAAAAACAGCGCGTTGCTATTGCCCGTGCCTTAATAAACGATCCTTTGATTATCATGGGCGATGAACCTACGGGGAACTTGGATCGAAAAAGCGGGGATGTTGTATTTGATATCTTCAAAAAATTAGCTACCGATTTCAATCAAACAATCCTAATTGTTACCCATGATCCCGATTTTGCTCATAAAACGGATCGAATTATTACTATGGAAGATGGTAGAATAATCTCTTAAAGATTAGATCTAATTTTTGAAGACAATAGTCGCAGTAATAATGCTATTAAAAAAACTCCTGATTTCTAATCGATCAACGATTTAGAAATCAGGAGTTTTTTTATTTTATATCGAAATCCTTTAAAATGATCTTAATTCCTTCTTGATAGGTTGTTACTTTAAAATCAGGGAATCGATTTTTAAATTTTGCTGAATCAAAGATGTTTTCAATTTTATATCGAGGTAGTAATTCTTGTGTTTCTTTTAGATTTTTATTGAAAAAAGCCCCGATTTTTAAAACAAAAGAACTTAACACAGTGTATGCAACTGGACGACCAAGTTGTTTTTCAATTTCTAAAAAAAATTGTTTGTATGTAAGTCTGTTATCATCGCAAGGCAAGTGCCAAGTTTGTCCGTAGGCATCTGGAGTATTTCCTATCAAGGCCATAGCTTTGCTTGCATCGGGTGTGAAAATTAACGTTCGTAATACATTGTCTTTTAAGAATACTTTGGGTTCTTTATGTTTTCTTAAATTTTCAAAAACCATTGTATTAGTCAAGCCTTTTGTTTTTCCAGGACCGTAGAATTCAGGTGCTCTACAAATAACAGCTTCGATTTCTTTATTAGCTATCGCATGCAATAGTAAATTGGCGGCTAGTTTTTTTCCTCTTCCTTTTTTTCCTTTAGAAGTTAATGGCGTTGTTTCTATTTGAATACTACTATCCTGTGGATAAGCATAGGTATTGTCAAAGTAAACCAATTTACATTTATTGATCTTGCAAGCAGCAATTACGTTTCTCAATACAATTTGCCAATCACGAAGCCAAATTTCAGAATCATAGGTTAAGCCTACAGTCAGATACGCAATATCAGTATCTTGGAGCGCTTCAATGACGCTTTTGGGATCAAGTAAATTGGCTTTAAAAAGTTCGTCATCGAGATTTACTTTCTCTGGATTTCTACCTACTAATTTTATTTTTGATGTATATTTTTTACGCAATTCACGAGCTAATTCTTCGCCTATAATTCCGTTTGCGCCTAGTATCGTTTGCATGTTATATTGTTTTTTAGATCCCTAATTTGCATGCTAAGTTACAAAGCTAATAGTGGAATCTATTGTATTATTATGGTTTTAAGTTTTAATTTTCCCATTCATAATTTTATATAATTAGTTATAAATTTATGTCTAATTTTAAAATGCAGTTGTTTAAAAATGTAAATTTACAAACTGTACTTAATAATTAGATTATGAAAAAAATAAATCAAATCGCATTAGTATTTCTTGCTATAGTGACTATTGCAACTTCAGGTTGTGCTGAAAAAAAACACGATGATAAAGCGGTTGATAAAATTGTAGGCGATATAGAAACTGCTATGGGTGGAAAAAAAGCTTATGACGCCATCAAAACTTTAGAATGGAGTTTTGTAGGTAGAAAACTGTATTGGAATAAATGGACTGCTGATGTACGTGTTGAAAACCCTAAAGACAACCAAGTAGTATTAGTAAATGTCAATACGATGAAAGGACAAGCTTTTGAAAATGGAACATTAGTAACAGATGCAACTAAATCTGCAGCTCTTTTACAAAGTGCCAAAGAATGGTGGATTAACGACTCTTATTGGTTAGTTATGCCTTGGAAATTACAAGACAAGGGCGTAACCTTAACCTATGTAAAAGAGGATAAATTAGCAGATGGGAAAGAGGCTACTATATTGCAAATGACTTTTGATGGAGTAGGAGTTACTCCAGAAAATAAATATTGGATTTATGTAGAAAACGATACTCACCTAATTAAGCAATGGGCGTACTATAACAATTTTAACGACGAAGCTCCTGCTTTCTTAAAACCATGGAGTGATTATAAAAAGATCGCTGGAGTTCTTTTTTCTTATGATCGAATGAATGAAAAGGTAGGACCAACAAATGTTATAGCTAACAAAGATTATGGTCCAGACTTTTTTACTAAGTTGTAACTAGAATTAAAATGATAAAAACCCTTGAAGAGACCAACTCATCTATTGAAGGCTTTTTTTAATTTTATAACAACAGCTCTAAATTAGTTCAAATAAAGTAATCAGTAAATATATTGTTATACTCTAATTCTAACGGTTCTATTGTATTCACGACTATAGATATAGATACGATTTCTAAAGCAGTACTTGTGGTTTAATTAAAAATACTTTTTTAATTTTTCGATCAAAAAAGGCATTCGTTTTAAAAGGAAAAAGGGACTCAACTTTTAAGTAGATGAGTCCCTTTTTATACTTTGATGATTGTTAACTTACAATTTTTTCACGTACTGAGTAATGATGACAATGGTTTGTCCATCTACTTTTCCTTCGATATATTCAGCATTTTCATGATCTAATCTAATGTTACGAACAGCAGTTCCTTGTTTTGCAACCATGCTAGAACCTTTTACTTTTAGATCTTTAATCAATACAACAGAATCTCCTACTTCTAGAATGACTCCATTACTGTCTCTATGAACGATTTTATTCTCTTCTTCAGCACCTTCGCCAGTAGCTTGCGCCCAAGCTAAAGTATCTTCGTCAAAATACATTTGGTCAATTAATTCTTGTGGCCATCCTGCAGCACGCAAACGGCTTAACATTCTCCAAGAAACAACTTGAACGGCAGTATGCTCACTCCACATGCTATCGTTAAGGCATCTCCAGTGGTTTAAATCTTCGTTACCAGGAGTCTCAATTTGGTCAATACAAGTAGCACAGGCCATAATAGCTTCGTCAATTCCGCCTTTTTGAGTTGGTAAAACTTGATATACTTTTAGGTTTTCAGTATTTCCACAAAGTTCACATTTTGATCCACTACGTTTGTTCAATTCTCTATCTATACTCATTATAAGGCTGTTTGTTTTTTTGCGAAAGTAAGGTTTATTGACTTTTTTGCCAAATTATTACAAGGTCACTTTATTATTAATTTTATTTTACACGAACCGCTGGCGGAACGAGTTTTTGGTATTCTCCACCGTTTCTTAATACGTCTCTAACAATGCTAGAACTTATGTATGAAGTTTTTGCAGCTGTTAGTAGGAAAACCGTTTCTATTTTAGAAAGGTACCTGTTAGTATGTGCAATGGCTTTTTCGAATTCAAAATCGGCTGGATTACGTAAACCACGTAAAATAAAATTAGCTTTTACTTTTTTGCATAAGTCGATAGTTAAACCTTCATAAGTAATCACCGAAATTTTAGGTTCATTTTTAAAAGTTTCTTCAATGAATCTTTTTCTTTCCTCTAGAGTAAACATGTATTTTTTCTCGGCATTTATCCCAATGGCAATTACGATTTCATCAAATAGTGGAATTGCTCTTTTGATAATATCTTCATGTCCTAAAGTAATGGGATCAAAAGATCCTGGAAATATGGCTTTTCTCATTTCAATTATGATTAATGAATTAAATTTTAATAGCAATACGGTTTATGTAATCCGAATGGTTTTAATTGCTGCTTCACATTCTTTATTTTTGCAGCAAGCAAAGTGACATTGTCTTTTAGAATTATTAAAAAGCCAGTTCTATTGAATTTGAAAATAAGTCCGTCAATGAAATTCCAGCTGCTTCGGCTTGTTGCGGTATTAAGCTCTCTGGTGTTAATCCAGGAACGGTATTCATTTCTAACATGAACGGCTCATCATTAACGATAATAAATTCTGTTCTTGAAAATCCTTTCATTTTTAATAATTCGTAAGCGCGTTTTGCAATTTCGCCTACTTTTTTGGTCATTTCATCAGAGATTCTAGCTGGAGTAATCTCTTGGGATTTTCCTTGGTATTTTGCTTCGTAATCAAAAAAGTCATTTTCTGATACGATTTCAGTAATAGGAAGTACGATAATCTCCCCTTTATAATTGATCACTCCTACAGTAACTTCCATTCCGTCAAGGAAACTTTCAATAATGATTTCGTTGTCCTCTTGATACGCAAATTCTATGGCAATAGGTAATTCGGCTTCTGTTTTTACTTTCGATATTCCAAAACTAGAACCCCCTTTATTAGGTTTTACAAAACAAGGTAAACCTACAGTATTTACAATTTCGCTTGTTTTTATAACGTCGCCTTTATTTAAATAATATGATGTTGCACTTTTAATTCCGTATGGTTTTAAAACAGATAAGAAATCTCTTTTATTGAAGGTTAGTGCTGCTTGGTAATAATTGCATGAAGTTTGTGGAATTTCGAGCAATTCAAAATACGCTTGCATTAATCCATCTTCCCCAGGTGTACCGTGAATAGCGTTAAAAACGCAGTCGAATACTATTTTAGTACCATTTACATTGATAGAAAAATCATTTTTATCGATTGGGAATTCATTATTATCAGCATCAACATATACCCATTTTTCTTTAAAGATATGCACACAGTACCCGTTGTATTTTGTTTTATCTAGAAATTTATAAACGACGTTTCCGCTAATAAGAGAGATTTTGTATTCGCTGGAATAACCGCCCATGATTATGGCAATGTTTTTCATTTTTGTTTGTTTAATGTTTCTAGTAGGCTTGTATGGTAGTAACATACCACTAGTTTTATTGATTACTTTAACGTGTTTTAGCCCCGATAGTAGCGGCATCCCACACTTTTTTGTGTGGATACAGCGGATAGCGGGAATAGCTCCTAATGATTATAATAGCAGCACTAAATTCCATTAAACAAAATTATCATTTTTTTTGGAACGAAATAGGTTTATCTTTGCGAGAAATAAAAATAAATTTATGAGTTTACGTAACTATCTTATTAGCCGAGTTTTTCTTTTACAGGTTTTTCTTGCTGCTTTGATTATTGCCGTTTTAGGCTATTTGTTTATGCATTGGTTGACATTTACCACAAATCATGGTAACGTAATTGTAGTTCCCAATTTAAGTAAGCTTACTGAAGAGCAAGTAGAAGATAAGTTAGATGGTTTAGACCTTACTTATGTATTGCTAGACAGTTTAGATTATAGAAGTGACTACCCAAAATCTAGCGTTGTGCAGCAAGATCCTTTGCCAGGTGCAAAAGTAAAAGAGGGAAGAAAGATATATATTAAAATTAATGCTTCGGGCTTTTCATCAGTTAAAGTTCCTAATTTGATCGAAAAAACCTATCGTGAAGCAGTACCTACTTTAAAAGCTTTAGGGCTAGAGGAAGGAACAATTACTTATATTCCTAATTTGGCAAAAGATATGGTGCTGGATATGCGTTACAGAGGTAGAAGTATTAAACCAGGAGATAGGGTTTTGAAATCGTCTAAAATTGATTTAGTTTTAGGAGATGGAAAAGCGAGTTATGAAGAAGATATAAGAACGGATTCTATAGTAGAACCAGCAGAAGAAATACCAAATGAACAATAATATAGAGTCAGAAGACCTAGAACAAGAATTGTACGAACATTTTAAATTTGAAGTTACTAAAGGGACAACACCTTTAAGAATCGATAAATATTTGATGGGGTTAATACAAAATGCTACACGTAATAAATTACAGATTGCAGCTACAGAAGGAAATATTTTTGTAAATGATGTTCCTGTAAAATCTAATTATAAAGTAAAAGCATTTGATGTGGTTCGAGTGATGTTAACGCATCCTCCTTACGAAAACCATATCATACCAGAAGATATTCCGTTAAACATTGTTTATGAAGACGATACTTTATTGTTAATCAATAAAGAACCAGGAATGGTAGTACATCCTGGTCATGGTAATTATACAGGGACGCTTGTGCATGCTTTAGCACATCACTTTGATAATTTGCCTATGAACAGTAGTGAGCGTCCTGGATTAGTACATCGTATTGATAAAGATACTTCAGGTTTGTTAGTTATTGCTAAAACAGAAGCTGCTATGACGCATCTAGCTAAACAGTTTGAAGCTAAAACTTCTGAAAGGGAGTATGTGGCACTTGTTTGGGGAAATGTAGCAGAAGAAAGTGGAACTATAGAAGGTAACCTAGCACGTCACTTAAAAGACCGCATGCAAATGGCTGTTTTTGCTGATCCGGAAATAGGGAAACCTGCTATTACACATTATAAAGTTTTAGAACGTTTTGGGTATGTTACTTTGATATCGTGCCAACTGGAAACAGGAAGAACACATCAGATTAGAGCGCATTTAAAACACATAGGGCATCCTTTATTCAATGACGAACGTTATGGTGGTCATTTAATTTTAAAAGGGACTACGTTTACAAAATACAAACAGTTTATAGATAATTGTTTTAAAATATTACCTAGACAAGCATTACACGCTAAAACATTAGGTTTTATACATCCTACAACCAAGGAAATGAAACGTTTTGACACCGAATTGCCAAAAGATTTTCAAGATTGTATTGAAAAATGGAGAGGTTACTCTAAATCACATTTAACAGATGAAGAAGCGTAAACTTACGTTATAATAATAAATTCATAAAGCCCCTTTTTAAGTAAAAAGGGGCTTTTTTTTGGTTGTTTATTATTTATCGAAATAGTATTCTATTTGTTTTATAATAAATTGCCGTTTATTATCTTCAAGAATGTAAGTAAGAAAGTAATTCTTAACCAATTTTTAAGATATGTAAATTGACACAATTAAAAGTGTTATTGCAATAGCCACTTTTAGTGCTATTTAAAATATTTAGATTGTCATAAAAATTACTAATTCAATATTGCCTATGCAATAATCAAATTCTCAGTTCGAGCGAACTCGAGAACTGCTGTTGCACCTCATGATTCTTGTTGATGTGACGAAAATTTGATTGGATTATAGTATGTTGATTTTGGGTATGTTTCCTTTAAATATGTTTTTTTAAGACTTTATTTGTTTTTTAATTTTAAAGATTCTAAAATTTTAGGACTTGATTGTTCCTCCTTTTAAATGAGGATATTAAAGATGAGTTTCTAGTGAATTTCACCCACTTTTAAATTTTATGGGTTTGCCAGTCTACTTTATGTTGCAAATGAGAATTCTTTACTTAATTTTACAGAAATATAATATACCACCATTGAAAGATACTGCAAAACACCAAGGGCTTCGAAACCAATTAGTAAGCGTTTTACAAGAAAAAGGAATTACAGATAGAAATGTTTTGGATGCAATTAAAAAGATCCCTAGACACCTGTTTTTAAATTCTAGCTTCGAAGATTATGCTTATCAAGATAAGGCTTTCCCTATTGGTGCAGGGCAAACCATTTCGCAGCCATATACTGTTGCTTTTCAGTCTCAGTTATTAGAAATAAAAAAAGACCATAAAGTTTTAGAAATAGGAACGGGTTCAGGGTATCAAACTGCAGTTTTGTATTTAATGGGAGCTAAAGTTTATAGCGTAGAACGCCAAAATGAATTGTTTAAGCAAACATCAGCCTTACTTCCTAAATTGGGTATCAGACCCAAGCATCTTACTTTTGGAGATGGTTATAAAGGGTTGCCTAATTTTGGCCCTTTTGACAGTATAATTGTAACAGCGGGAGCACCTTTTATTCCGCAACCCTTGATGGCACAGCTAAAAATAGGGGGTAGGCTGGTTATTCCGCTTGGAGATGATGTGCAAGTAATGACGTTGTTAATTAGAAAAAACGAAACTCAATTTGAGAAACATGAGTTAGGTGAATTCCGATTTGTTCCTTTATTAGAAGATAAAAATTAAAACGATTCTTTTATTTTTCTGAGAGTTGCAATGTAATTTATTTATGTTTTTTTATTTACTGTTTTTTCTTTGAGAGTATTTGTGTGATAGTTTTGGGAGATTGCGTACTAAAATTTTAATAAAACACTAAATCTAGTTATTACTGAGATAAAACAAAGAAGAAGGTTAATTGCTTAACCTTCTTCTTTATTATTTGTATATTTTTTTTATTCGATCTAAATCTCGTTTAGTGTCTTGTTCTTTCAAAGATTCTCGTTTATCATAGGTTTTTTTACCTCGACAAAGCCCAATTTCAAGTTTTGCCATTCCTTTTTCGTTGGTGAATAATTTTAAAGGAACAATAGTAAGTCCTTTGGCTTGTACACTTCGTTCTAAACTTTTTAATTCTCGTTTGTTTAAAAGTAATTTTCTTTCGCTTCTCGCTTTATGATTAAACTGATTACCAAAAGTATATTCTTCTATGTACGTATTGATAGCAAAAAGTTCGCTATTACTAAACTCGCAAAAGCTTTCAGTAATATTAGCTTTTCCTAAACGGATAGATTTTATTTCGGTCCCTGCCAAAACAATTCCAGCAGTGAATTTCTCGATTATTTCGTAATCAAATCGAGCTCTTTTATTTAGTATGTTGACAGTTTTTAGCATAGGATGACAAATGTAGCAACAAATGTATGAATCAGCAATCTTTTTTGAAAAAATGGTATAAATTTGCCAAATGGAAAAACAACAATCAAAAGATCCTTTACACGGAATCACTTTAAAAACTATTTTAGAGCAATTAGAAGCGCATTATGGATTTGATACCTTAGGTGAATTAATAAAAGTTAAATGCTTCAACGATAACCCAAGTATAAAATCAAGTCTTACTTTTTTAAGAAAAACGGAATGGGCAAGAAAACAAGTTGAAGATTTGTATGTGAAAAATCACAAAAAATTTACTTCGTAAACCTAATTTAATTTATAAGAGATCATTACTCCTCCTCTATAAGGTAGCCATTCACCGCTTTTATTCCAGTGCCTTACATTTTCATAACGGCTACCGTCACTTATACGGTACCCCTTATAAAATCCTTGATGCCAACCGCCACCCAGAAAACAATCCAAGTAAAACTTATCATTTATTTTTGCTTTATAACCTACAGTTACTCCTGCAAAGTAACCAAATCCTTTTTCGTATAAATCAGTATTTAAGTAGTTCCATTTTTGAAAATTATACAAACTAGCTCCAATATGTCCACCTAAGTAAAAGCCATTGTCGATTGCTTTAAAGTGATACCTGTATTCAGGTGTGAAAGTGTAAAATTCACGTGGTTTCCCATTAACGGATTTCCAAAAAGAAGCTAATACATCAAAATTTAATGTTGATTTTTCTCCAATTGTAGTCTCTATTGCTACGTTAGGAACAGTTAAAAGTGTTGTAAAAGCATTTACTTTTACATAAGTTTGACTTTGAGATTGTAATGTAAAAAGTACAATTGCCAAAAAGATTGTTTTTTTCATAGGTAAAGTTTCAACCAATTATTTGGGGAGCTAATTGGTTTTAAATTAGTAATTGTTTAATATATAATAAACACAAAAGTAAATGATTTAGTATGCCGAGATTGTAAAATACTTCTTGTTATGATTTATTTAACAATGAATAGATGACGGTATCTAAAAAGCGTCCTTCATAAAACTGATTTTCAATAAAATGAGCTTCTTTGGAAAAACCGCTTTTTAATAAAACTTTTTCTGACGCAGTATTATTTGGGTCAATAACTGCCTCAATAGTGTGTAATTTCATTTCGTTAAAACCAAAAGCGATTACTTTTTTTAAAGCTTCAGGAATAAAGCCTTTACCATGATAATCTGGATGAAGAATATAACCCACTTCGGAACGGTAATTTTGCGGTTGGATTCGGTAATGACCAATGATTCCAATAAGTTTATCGCTGTTCTTTAAAGTTATAGCCCAATTAATCCCTTCATTCCTGTCAATTGTAGCATCAATTGTTGCAATATGTGCCAAAGCATCTTCAGGAGTTATTGCTAAAGGTCTTGGGATATATTTCATTACTTCTCGGTTTGAGCGTAAATAAAATATCTCGTTTACGTCATCATTAACCACTCTACGTAGTGATAATCGTTCGGTTTCTAAATTTGGGAAAGGACTAAAATTAAGTGCTAACATTTGTTTAATAATAAAGTTATAGAATTGCGATAGTGAGATGTGAATCAAAAGTATTTTTAGGAGCTAATAATTGGATGCCTTCTTTTTCCATAATATTTCCAGTATTATTATTGGTGTCAGAATACCCAAACCAGGGTTCTATACATATAAATGGAGCATTATTTAAGGTCCAAATTCCCAAATGCGGAAAATCATCAAAACGGATGTTTAGCATAGGGGTTTTGTTTTCTAAAATAGTAACCGATTTAGAAGCTAATAATTTAAAAATTAAGGCATCTTTCTCGAATAAAGAATAATTTAAAGGTACACTATTTACCTCAGTATCTAATCTTTTAGTTTCATCAGAAAGTAAATTATTTTCTAGAAGTGTGTAAATTAAAGGTTCTTCTTTTTCAAATTCTAAAGTATAATTTTCAAATTGAGAAGGCAATGCAAAAGCAGGATGTGCTCCAATAGAAAAGCCCATTTCTAGATCCCCTTTATTGATTACTTGATATTTTATTACAATTTCATTTTCGATTAGTTGATAGCAAATTTGGAGTTCAAATTCAAAGGGGTATACTTTTAATGTTTCCTCAGTTGATTTAAGAGAAAATGTAACCCTGTCTTCTTTTTTTTCGATTAAATCAAAAACCATATCCCTAGCAAAACCATGTCTAGATAAAGTATATTGTTGGTTATTGTAAGTGTATTTATTGTCTTTTAAAGTTCCTACTATAGGAAAGAGAATTGGGGAGTGTTTGCCCCAAAATTTAGAATTCCCTTCCCAGATATATTCTTTATTATTACTGATTTTTTTTAAAGAACATAACTCGGCACCTGCATGTTTAATTTCAGCTGATAAAAAACTATTTGTAATTATTGTTGTAGTCAAAGTAGTAGGTTTTAGTAGTTAATTTGATACTGTAAATATATTTTATAATTTCAATTAATTAATACTTGCAGAGCAAAATATGTGGAGTTATATAAATTTTACTTAAAATTTAAAGCTATTACTATTTTTTATTTACCAATCTGTTTTTTTTTGCTAATTTGGTTGTAAAATAATAACACATGAAAAATATTAGGTTCAAAGCCATACTTCAATTGGCTTTAGTATTAGGAGTTTCGTCGCTCTGGGCACAACAAACACCTGAAAGTAAGGCTACAACGCCAACTTCAAATTACAATTATCATGATGCTTTTGCTCCCTTTTTTTATACAAAAAACGGAACGAGTACAAGGTCAGCAAGTGGGCAACCGGGAGCAGAATATTGGCAAAACAGAGCTGATTATGTACTTACCGCAAAATTAAATGCTCAAAATAATGAAATTGTAGGTACAGATGTGATTACTTACACTAATAATAGTCCAGATAAGATGAATTTTGTTTGGATGAATATTGATCAAAATTTATTCAAAGCGGATTCTCGCGGTAATGCTGTAGTGCCTTTAACTGGTAGTCGCAATGGAGCTCAAGGAGAAGTTTTTGAAGGAGGTCATAATATCAAATCGGTTAAGGTTGTTACTACTGTAAAAGGCAAGTCTACTGAAATTGCAGCTAAATTTTTAATCACTGATACTAGAATGCAAGTTTTTCTACCAGAGGAATTAAAAGCTAAAGGGGGATCAGTAAAAATAAAAATTGACTTCTCATATATTTCTCCAAAAGAAGGATCTGATCGTACAGGAGTTTTAGATACAAAAAATGGAAAAATTTTTACTATTGCACAATGGTATCCGCGTATGTGTGTTTATGATGATGTAAGAGGATGGAATACCAATCCTTATTTAGGAGCGTCAGAATTTTATTTAGAATACGGAGATTTTGATGTAAATATCACCGCACCAGCAAATCACATTGTAGTTTGTTCAGGCGAGTTGTTAAACCCAACAGCGGTTTATAGCACAGTTGAACAAAGTAGATTAGCACAAGCGAAACAAAGTGATAAAACAGTTATGATTCGTACTGAGGACGAAGTTGTTGCTCTAGCAAATACAACTACTACAGCTACCAAAACATGGCATTATAAATTGAAGAATGCTAGAGATTTATCTTGGGCATCTTCTCCAGCTTTTATTTTAGACGGTGCTAAAATCAATCTTCCAAGTGGCAAAAAATCATTAGCATTATCAGCTTATCCTTCAGAAAGTGCTGGAAACGAAGCTTGGGGACGCTCTACAGAATTTACTAAAGCTTCTATCGAAAACTATTCTAAAAGATGGTTAGAATATACTTATCCAGTAGCAACAAATGTTGCAGGAAATGAAGGAGGAATGGAATATCCAGGAATCGTTTTTTGTGGATGGGAATCTAAAGGAGAAGATTTATGGGGAGTTACAGATCATGAATTTGGTCACAACTGGTTTCCTATGATTGTAGGTTCTAACGAACGTTTATTTGGTTGGATGGATGAAGGTTTTAATACTTTTATCAACTCATTAAGCTCTGTTGATTTCAATAATGGAGAATATAAAACGCCAGCTTCAGACTTACATAAATTAGCAGATAGATATACTAACGCTGAATTAGAAACTGTAATGAGCTCTCCTGATAACATGCAGGAAGGAAATATTGGGCTTTTATGTTATGCTAAACCTAGTTCAGGACTTGTAATTTTAAGAGAACAAGTTTTAGGTGAAGAACGTTTTGATATGGCTTTTAAAACATATGTACAACGTTGGGCTTTTAAACACCCTACTCCAGATGACTTTTTTAGAACAATGGAAAACGTTGCAGGTGAGGATTTAAGCTGGTTTTGGAGAGGTTGGTTTCAATACAACTGGAAATTTGACCAAGGAATTAACGGAATCAAATATGTAAAAAACGATCCAAAACAAGGGGTGGTTATTACTATTGAGAATTTTGAAAAAATGCCTATGCCTGTTATTTTAGATGTAAAAACTAAAAGTGGTAAAGTCGATAGAGTGCAATTACCTGTTGAAATATGGCAAAGAAATACTTCATGGTCATTTAAACATGATTCTACCGAAGAAATAGAAAGCATCACTTTAGATCCAGAACATGTTTTACCTGATAATAACGAAGCAAATAACGTTTGGTCTTCAGGAACAGGTGTTATTGAAAAAGACATTATTTTAGATGGTTATTTAGGTACATATTCTAATACTAAAGCGCCTATTAAAATTACCTTTTCAGAAAAAAATAGTGTTTTGAATGTTGCGATTACTGACTATCCTGAATTTTCAGTGGAGCCAGTTGGAAAAGATTTATTCGAATCTAAAAGAGCGGGATTAAAATTCCAATTTAATGAAGATAAAAACGGTTTTGATATGATCATTAGTGATAATCAAAAAATTCCTTTTACGAAGGACAAATAAATTGAACCAATTTATAGCATATAAAAACACCAGCAAATTTGCTGGTGTTTTTTATTATAACAATATTAAAGCGTTTTATTCTGGTATTTGCTGGCTTAAGCAATGTAAAGTACCCAAACCCCAAATTAAATCAATAGCACTAATCCCAATAACTTCTCTATCAGGAAAACATGCTGCAATAATATTTAGCGCTACACGATCATTAGCATCGTTAAAAGTAGGGACCAATACACATTTATTTAAAATCAAAAAGTTAGCATAACTCGCTGGTAATCTTAAATCTTCAAAATCAACCCGTTTTGGCATTGGTAAAGCCACTACAATTGGTGCTTTTCCATTTTCTAATTTGGCATTTTGCAAACGTTTTAAATTGTCTTGCAATGGGGCGTAGTTAGCGTCATTTACATCTGTTTCAATAATGGTTACAATAGTATCTTCATTGATAAAACGACATAAATCATCAATATGTCCATGCGTATCATCACCTTCAACTCCATTACCTAGCCAGATCACATTAGTAATTCCAAGATATTCTTTAAAAACGGCTTCGTAATCTGCTTTTGTAAAACCAGGGTTTCTAACCTGAATATTAGGATGCATTAAGCACTCTTCAGAGGTTAGTAAAGTTCCTCTTCCGTTAGTATCAATGGCGCCACCTTCAACAATTACTGGTTTTCCTTTGTACCTTACTTGGGTAAGCGGTATGTTTAGAAAATTAGCCACTGTAGTAGGAATGTTCCTGTCTAGTTGGTGGTTTTTATATTTTGCCCATCCATTAAAATTGAAATTTAAAGCTTCTCTATTTTCTCCATTTTTTATTACAATAGGGCCAGAGTCGCGCATCCAACTTCTATTTGTTTTTTGAATAATAAACGAAATAGTATCAAGATTAACCTTTGCCATTTCTAGCATTTCAGTTACTTTTTCTTTTAATTTTTCATCGGCTACTACTAAAAAAACAGTTTCGTAAGTTGCTACTTTTTTAATATATTCAACAAAAGCCCATTTAATGGCTTCGTATTTTCCTGGCCAGTCATTTCCGTTATGAGGAAAGCAAAGTAAAACACCTTGTTGTTTTTCCCATTCAGCAGGAAACCTTCTTTTATTTTCAGTCATAATTAGTCAATTGCTCTTTTAGTGATATCTCCAAAAGCATCGATACGTCGGTCTCTAAAAAACGGCCAGTTTTGACGTACGTTTTCTTGTAAGTCTAAATCAACTTCGGCAATTAAGATTTCTTCTTTGTCGTGTGAGGCTTGCGCCAAAATTTCACCTTGTGGCCCAGCAATAAATGAAGCACCCCAAAATTCGATTCCGTCAGTATTAGGTAAATATTTTTCTAGCCCAATTCTATTTGCAGCAGCAACATAAACACCATTTGCTACAGCATGACCTTTCATTACGTTCATCCAAGCTCCGTATTGGTTAGTTCCGTACTGTTCTTTTTCACCAGGATGCCATCCAATTGCTGTAGGGTAAAATAATACCTCAGCACCTTTAAGAGCCGTTAAACGAGCAGCTTCTGGATACCACTGATCCCAACAAATCAGTGTTCCAATTTTTCCTTTTTGTGTCGGGATTGTTTTAAAACCTAAATCTCCAGGAGTAAAATAGAATTTTTCATAGAAATGAGGATCATCTGGAATGTGCATTTTGCGGTACAAACCAGCTTCTGAGCCATCAGTATCAATAATATATGCACTGTTGTGATATATTCCAGCCATTCTTTTTTCGAAAAAAGGGACAATAATCACTACACCTAACTCTTTTGCTAAAGCGCTAAAAGCTATAAAAGAAGTACTGTATAAAGGTTCTGCAATAGCAAAATTGTCAACATCTTCACTTTGACAAAAGTAGTGGCTACTGTATAATTCGGGCAAAGAGATAACCTCAGCGCCTTGGCTAGCAGCATCGCGTACCCAACTCAAACATTTCTTGAGGTTGTTTTCGGCAACATCATTAAGATTGAGTTGAATAACCGCTATTTTATATTTTTTATTTGGCATCTTATTAATTTTTAGAGTACAAAAATAGTGAATTTTATAAAGAGTAGAAAATCACCTATTTGATTTAAGAAATATTTATACTACCGTTATATTATGTTTTGCTAATAAGCCTTTTACACCTTCGAGTGAGAAAAAAGCTTTCTTTAATTTTGTCTTTTCAGGATCAATGGTATAATTATAACTGCTTCTAAAGTCTGTTTTGTTAGCTTTTGCTCCAGCAAATTCAGTTCGGTATAAATCACAATTTTCAAATATGACATCTGTTAAATCGGTGCTCATAAAATCTACGGCAACTAAACTACAGTCTTTAAATGTAGTAGCTTTCATTTTTAAAGTATAAAATTTTGAGAAATCTAAAACGCAATTTTTAAAGTGTATTTCAAAAATAAGCTTGTCGCACATGGCAAAATTAACTGCGCTTATTTTACAATGATTAAAATAAACAGTTCTAAGGGCAACATGATTTATTTGCGAATTATCAAAAGTACAGTGGTTGAAAGTACAGTCTATAAAAGTTACTGCAATAAAGTTACAGTCAGAAAAATCACAAGATTCAAAAACACAAGATTCAAATTCTTGATGGTTTAAATCATCCACATTATAATGGATTTTTGTATAGTTTTTATCGAGTAAATAGGCTGTCATTCAAGTGTGTAAAAATCCGTTTAGTAATAATGGATAGGAATTACAAATTAACAAAAAATAATGCAGTATTAAAACCTATTTTAATATAAATATCGTGCTGTTTATTAATGATTTTCAAGGTTAAAAAGAAAGATTTTTTAAAAGTATTTAGTGGTAAAAAAAATGATAATAAAGATGATTTTTTAGACGTTGATATTCACTTTTTATAGTTTTTAATTAGGTAGTAAGTAAAATATTAAAAGCTTCTAAATACTAGGTTATTAGAGGGTTTATGTTTTTTTAAAGATATTAATTATAGGATTTTATGATAAAGTTATAAGATTATAATGTACTTTTTTTTAGTATGCTTTTTTTTACATAAATAATTAAAATTCAATTGTATTTATAACGGTTTTTAAGTTCTTTTATTTAATTTTGAATCACTGAAAAATATATTTTAGTAGATTTATTTATGAAAGTTTTTTTAAATAAATAATGTTTAAAATAAAGTTGTTTCTTTTATAAGAAAAAAACTATTTTCGTTAACTCGAAAATTTGCCTTTTAGAACGGTAATTATTTTATAATGTAAAGTTACTTAATGCATGATTTTTGTTTAAAACAAAAGTGAAAGAAATACAAATTTATGATACTAATTGTTGATGATATTAAAGCCAATATAATCGCTTTAAAAAAAATATTGGAGCTTCATAATTTAGATGTTGATTCGGCTGAGTCTGGTGAAGAAGCGCTGAAGAAAATTCTAAAGAATGATTATGCACTTATCATAATGGACGTTCAAATGCCAGGAATGGATGGATTTGAAGTTGCTGAGATATTAGCGGGCAATAATCGTACTAAGGATATTCCGGTTATCTTTTTATCAGCGGTAAATAAACAAAAGAAATTTATTTCAAAAGGATATGAAACAGGTGGAGTTGATTATATCACAAAACCAGTGGACTCTGATTTACTAATTTTAAAAGTAAAAACATTCTTAAAAATCTATCAACAACAAAAAGAGCTCATAGATATAAGAGATTTATTATCTAAAGAGGTTGAAGTTAGAAAAGAGGCGCAAGAGAACTTAGAAGTAAAAATTGCCGAAAGAACGAAAGAGTTGGTTACTAAAAATGAGGAATTAGAGCTTAAAAATCACGAGTTACAGCAATTTTCTTGGGTTGTATCTCACGATCTTAAAGAACCACTTCGTAAGATTCAAATTTTTATCAATATCATTAAAGACAAATACCTTTTAGAAGATGAAAAAGCTATTGATTATGTAAACCGCACGGTGAAAGCCGCAGAAAGGATGCAGAATTTAATTACTGATTTATTAGAGTATTCTCGCTTGTCAGCAAAAGTAAATCCTGAAAAAGCACCTTTAGAAGAATTAGCAATTGAGGTTGTTAACGATTTAGATTATTTAATAGAGGATAAAAAAGCGGTAGTCAATATTAATAAACTCCCCACAATTAATGGAATTCCAACACAATTGCGACAAGTATTTCAAAACTTGATTGGGAACTCATTAAAATTTGCTAAAAAAGATGTGTTACCAGTTATAGATATTACATCGGAATTAATTGAAGAAAGAAGTTTTGATAGTAACGTTTCTGAGTCAGGAAAGTTTTGCCGAATTTCGATAAAAGACAACGGAATAGGTTTTGATGATCAATACTTGAATAAAATTTTCATGATTTTTCAGAGTCTTAGTGACCGCAAAGTATATGAAGGAACTGGTATTGGATTGGCTATAGCCAAAAAAATAATAGAGAAACACAACGGTTTAATTACCGCTATAAGTAAAGAAGGAGAAGGGGCAAATTTTATAATAGTGTTGCCATTAGACTTTAATAGTTAATATAATAATAGGTTTATAAATAGTATGGGAAATAATTTTAAGCGTAATCTATACATTAGTTCGGGAATATCGATAGTGGTGTTAATGGTGAGTTCATTAGCTTCTTTTATGAGTATAAGAAGCCTTCTTGATAGTATGGCACTTGTTAATCATACTCAGGAAATAATCTACAATGTTAATGAAGGAACTAATAATTTAGTAGAAGCACAAACAAGCATGCGCGGTTTCTTGATTACAGGTCGAGAAGATTTTTTAAGTCATTTTGATGAATCAGAAGAAAAAGCAAATGCTGCCTTTGAAAAAATTGAACAATTAACAGTTGATAATCCTATACAACAAAGCAGTCTAAAGGAGTTAAAACCTATTAGAAATAAGCTGTTTAAGTTTTTAAGGTACCGCGTAAGTGACAAAAGAATAGGGGTAAATGTTCAAAATTACGACTTAGACACGGGTAAAATTTTAATGGAGCAAATTAAAGTTATCGTTAAACGTATCGAAAAAAATGAACAAGCATTATTAGTAAAACGCAATGCTACTTCAGAACGTTTTGGTAACTATAGTTCTGTTTTAATAGTAGTAGCTTTTTTAATAGCGATATTAATTAGTGTACTAATGCTATTTAGAATCTTGAAAGATTTTAAAGAAAGAACAGCACTTCAAAAAGAGTTAGAACGTAAGGATTTTGAAACTGCTGAACGTATAAAAGCCATTAGTAGCATCGCGGTTCAATTATCTGAGGGGCATTATGATATTAGAGTAGACGACAACCAGAGTGATGCACTAGGTAATGTAGGGGTTTCTCTAAATAATATGGGAATAGCATTAGGGAAATCTTTTCAATCATTGTCTGAAAAAGAATGGTTACAAACTGGTATTGCTCAGCTTAATGAAATTATGCTTGGTGAAAAAAAATTAACCGTTTTAAGTAAGGATATTATAGAATTTGTAGCAGTTTACTCTAACAGTAGTGCTGGACTTATTTATATTACTGAAGGAGATGAATTGTATAGAGCTGCTGGTTACAGCTATATTCCTAATAAAGACAAAGAGCGCTTTAAAATAGGTCAGGGAATTACTGGACAAGCAGCAATTTCGCGAAAGCTAATTGAAATTAAAACTTTTACAGATGATGATATTAAAATTTCTTATGGTTTAGGAGAGGTGAAGCCTTCTCATATTATTGCTATCCCTTTACAGGATAATAAAGTAGAAGGTGTTATTGAATTAGCGAGCGTTAAAGGTTTTTCAGAAATTGAATTTGAGTTTTTAAATGCAGTTGCTAGTAATATAGGAATAGCAATAAAAGCTACTCAAAACCGAAAACGCTTAAACGAATTACTTGAAGAAACGCAATCACAATCAGAAGAATTGCGTTTGCAACACAGCGAAATGGAGGCAATTAATGCCGAATTAGAAACGCAAACAGAAAAATTGCAAGCTTCTGAAGAAGAATTAAGAGTGCAACAAGAAGAGTTACAGCAAACTAATGAAGAACTGGCTGAAAGAAGTGTTTTATTAGAGGAAAAAAATTCGGAGATTCAAAAAAAATCAGAAGATTTAGAGTTAACTACGAGATACAAGTCGGAGTTTTTAGCAAATATGTCTCATGAATTGCGCACGCCATTAAACTCTATTTTATTATTGAGTCGACTGCTTTCAGAGAATAATGATAATAATATGAATGGAGAGCAAATCGAGTTTGCTAAAGTGATTCAAAGTTCTGGAAACGGACTGTTAGGTTTGATTGATGAAATCTTAGATTTATCAAAAATTGAGGCTGGAAAAATGGAATTAGAACTGACTGAAGTAACAACTAAAGAAGTTACTGATGGCCTAAAAGATTTATTTACCGAAGTAGCCAGAGATAAAAAAATAATTTTCGAAATTGACGCTCATGCTGCTCCTTTAGTCATTAAGACTGATAAAATGCGATTAGAACAAATTCTTAAAAATTTGATTTCTAATGCGATAAAGTTTACCTCAAAAGGAAGCGTAACTTTAGAAATAAAGAAAGATACTAAGGATCCGCAAATGATTTCGTTTGGAGTAAAAGACACTGGAATTGGAATTTCATTAGAAAAACAACCGCTTGTTTTTGAAGCTTTTCAGCAAGCTGATGGATCTACTAAAAGGAAATATGGTGGTACTGGATTAGGTTTGTCAATTAGTAGAGAACTGGCTAAGTTACTACAAGGAGAGATAAAACTAAAGAGTGAAATGGGCGAGGGAAGTGAGTTTACTTTACTTGTTCCCATTGTAGGTTCTACAATAGATAGAATAATTGAAGAAGAGAAAGTTGTTCCTGAATTAGAAAAAATAGTAACTATTGTAAAAGAACAAGAAGCAAACAAGTATTTAAGCTTAACGATACCTGATGACGTAGCTGATGATCGTGATACAATCACCCCGTTAGATAAAGTTATTTTAATTGTTGAAGATGATGTGAATTTTGCTAAATCGCTATTGTCTTTTAGTCGTCAACGTGGGTATAAAGGCGTTGTCTCTGTTAGGGGAGATTATGCTTTGACGTATGCTTTACAATACAACCCAGTTGGTATTTTATTAGATATTCAATTGCCTATTAAAAATGGATGGCAAGTGATGGAAGAGTTAAAAGGAAATTGGAAAACAAAACACATTCCGGTTCACATTATGTCTTCGCATCAATTAAAACAAGAAAGTTTGTTGAAAGGAGCGGTTAACTTCTTGAATAAACCAGTCGCATTTGAAAAAATGCCTGATATTTTTAAACACATTGAGCAAATCATCAATAAAGAGTCTCAAAAAGTACTTATCATAGAGGATAATCCCAAACATGCTGAAGCGCTTTCTTATTTTTTAGAGACATATAATATTAAGTCGGAAATTAAAAGTGAAGTTCATGATGGGGTACAAACTTTAAGTAATAACGAAATTGATTGCGTTATTCTAGATATGGGAATTCCTGATGCTAAAGCATATGAAATCCTAGAAGAAGTTAAAAAGAATCACGGTTTAGAAAAACTACCAGTAATTGTTTTTACAGGGAAGAGTTTATCAATGAAAGAGGAGCTGAAAATCAAAAAATACGCTGATTCTATTGTTGTAAAAACCGCACATTCTTATCAACGAATGTTGGATGAGGTTTCTTTATTTTTACATCTTGTAGAAGAGAATAAAGATGAAAGTAGTAAGAAAGACGTGTATAAAAAAATGAATCTTTTAAATAATATCCTAAAAGATAAAACGGTTTTAGTCGTTGATGATGATGTTCGAAATATCTATTCGCTTACAAAAGCGCTAGAAGTATTTAAAATGAATGTAATCACTGCCATTGACGGGAAAGAAGCATTGAAAGTTTTAGACGAAAATCCACAAACTGATATAGTTTTATTAGACATGATGATGCCTAATATGGATGGTTATGAAACGGCGGGTATCATTCGTAAAAACGAAAAACTAAAAAACCTACCCGTAATTGCTGTAACCGCAAAAGCAATGACTGGGGATAGAGAAAAATGCATTCAAGCAGGCGCATCTGACTATATTACTAAACCAGTAGATATTGACCAGTTGCTATCATTATTACGTGTGTGGCTTTATGATAATTTTTAAAATATAATGTCTTTAGATATGGCTAAAAAGAGAGTTTTAATTATTGATGACGATGCTCGAAATATATTTGCCCTTTCGGCTACATTACGAGCACGTTCGTTTGAATGTGTGTCTTGTTTAAGTGCTGAAGAAGCTTTGAAAATCTTAAGCACTGAGGATGCCATTGATGCCATTCTTATTGATATGATGATGCCTGATATTGATGGTTATGAAGCAATACCTATGATAAAAAAAATTCCGTTACGGGAACAAACTTATATCGTATCGGTTACCGCGCAAGCCATGATGGGAGATAGAGAGAAATGTTTAGAAGCGGGTGCAGATGATTATATTTCTAAACCAGTTGATGTAGATAAATTACTCGACTCGCTGCGAAATATATAATGAGATATTTATGATTGAGGATTTACAATTAGAAACATTAATTAATGTTGTATATGAATACTACGGTTTTGATTTTGGAAGTTATTCCAGAGCTTCATTAAAACGACGAGTAGATAGAATTTATCAACTCGATGGCTTTACGCGATTTTCAGACTTTTTATCGAAAATCAGGTCGGAACCGGAGTATTACAAACGATTAGTCGAAGAGATCACTGTGAACGTTACTGAAATGTTTAGAGATCCTTCGTTTTACGAATGCCTTAGAACCGAAGTTTTGCCCAATCTTGCCGCCAAACCGTTCATACGAATATGGCATGCAGGATGCTCGACTGGAGAGGAAGTTTTTTCAATGGCAATCTTACTTAAAGAAGCTAATTTATTAAGCAAATCATTGATTTATGCTACAGATATAAATGCGAAAGTATTAGAAAAAGCTCGCAAAGGTGTTTTTGGACTACAAACAATAAAACAATTTGCTGAGAATTATAGAAATTCAGGAGGTAGTAATGATTTTTCAGATTATTACACTGCAAATTATGGTCTAGCAAAGTTTAATGATGAATTTTCGGTTAAGATGGTTTTCTCCCAACATAATTTGGTTTCTGATGGTTCTTTTAACGAGTTTGACTTAATTTTATGTAGAAATGTATTGATTTATTTTGATAAGGATTTACAAGAAAGAGCGTTGAATCTTTTTGATTCTAGTTTATCTACTTTGGGCTATCTTGCCCTAGGAAGTAAAGAGACGATGAAATTTGCTCCCATTAGCGATAATTTCAAGCAATTGAATAATGAGAAAGTATGGAGAAAGATAAAGTAGAAAATCAGTTTGACATTGTCATTATAGGTGGATCTGCGGGAAGTTTACAAGTACTTATGAAAATCTTACCGCAATTAAAAGCAGCTTCTCCCTATGCTTTAGTTATTGTTTTGCACCGAAAAAATACTGAAGACAAAACTTTAGAAGAGTTAATTGATTTAAAATCAGTTATGAATGTGAAGGAAGTAGAGGATAAAGTGGCGATTTTACCTGGATGTATTTATGTAGCGCCTTCGGATTATCATTTATTATTCGAAAAAGAGGCCATTATTTCACTTGACGCTTCTGAAAAAATTAATTATAGTCGGCCCAGTATTGATGTTTCCTTTGAATCGGCTGCGGAGAGTTACGGGTCAAGAGTTTTAGGAATTGTACTATCTGGAGCAAATGCTGATGGAACTAAAGGTTTACAAGCAATAAACCTAGCAGGAGGAACTACAATTGTACAAAATCCAACCACTGCCGAAATGCCTTTTATGCCTCAAAGCGCCTTAGTAAACGCAAATCCTGATTGTGTTTTCACCATTGAAGAAATTATTGATTTTTTAAATAATTTACAATAGCTATTGGCTGTATTATTATCCAATATTCATTAGTAAAACTAATTTAACTTTTTAAAATGGTTATACAAAAAAACAGCTTTTGTCCAAAAGCTGTTTTTTTAGTAGTAATGGTATTTAGTGCTTTAATAGCTAACGTGTTTTAATCTTTTCAAGGACTAGACCTACTCTAATCCTTGAAAAAAAGTATATATTAAGCTGTAATAGCTAACGAGTTTTGACTGTATTTGTATTCTTTAGGACTGCAATTGTATTTTTGTTTGAATATTTTCGAAAAATAACTTCTGCTTGTGAATCCTATTGAATACACTATTTCTGAAATATTTAAATCCGTGTTTCTAATTAAGCTTTCCGCCTTTTCAATACGAATTAATGTTATAAAATCATTTACAGTTGTATTGTGAATTAACTTGAATCCTTCTTGTAATTTATTAGGTGATAATCCTGTTTGTTTGGCTAATGATTTTATAGAATAAGACTCAGCGGGCTCTTTTTGAATTACACTAGATAATAATTTAATTTGGTCAATTTGCTTTAGCGTTAAACAATTTATAATTGTCTCAGTAGCATTGTACTTATTAGAGTGATGCTCAATTTCCATTGCTAAAATAATTTGTAAGATTCCCTTTTTAAGTAAATTTCGAACAATACCTTTTTGATCAATTTTTCTTAATTGTTCTAATTTTTGACTGATATTTATATGTTGAATTCCTATGTGAACAAAGCTTTCTTGTTGATTGATAAAGGTGTTTTTTATTTTCGAATTTAAAGAATCTTTGTCGTCTATAGCAGCTGTAACTACACCAATTAATGCTAATTTAATGGCTATATTCTTTTTAAAATGGAATACATTAGATACTACTCCTACAGTATTTATTACCGCATTTTGCTGCGCTTTTATACTGTGTGTATTTTTGGATATACCAAAACTGTGCTCTAAAGTTCCCTCTGAACAATACGCAAAATAGGTAGGTGAGGAACTAATAGAATTAATAGTTAGTTGTACATCTTCTAAAAAAACAATGTCAAAGTCAAAGAACTTCATTTCCTCTTGGTAAGCAATTGCTTCAATACTGCCTTTAATTAAAGCGTTGTCAAGCGTTAATTTGTATTCATTAGCATTACAATCTAATGAGCCGTTGAAATTGCTTTTAAGATCAAATACAAAATCTTTTAATGTTCCAGACTGAATGGTTATGTTTTTCATTACGCTTGCTATTAAAGTTTAAAACTCGATCCCTATTTTAGTAAATATGTTTCGTTGTTTTTATTAATTCAAATTTCGTAATAAAGTAATTGCTGGCTATTATAAAATTATTATGTAATGTTTCGTAATTATACTTTTCGATTATTTAAATAAAAATAACTGTTAATAGTAAAGGTTTAGTTATTGATTAACAGTGTTTTATATTTTTTATTCAATAGCAGCATTGTTAGAGCAGTTTTCCTTGGGAACTTTATTAAAAAATTCAGCAGCTTCTAAATCAGCAGAAGGGCCGTAACCTAAAAGGTAAGTTCCCATTACTGCATTTGCTGTTTCAATCACATATAATATAGACATATCATCAGGATTGCTCATTCCTTCATACCTGTGTTGTGCAACAATATAAATTTCCTCTGGTTGGTATTTGTATTTAGTTTCAGTATCAATTAAGCTGTTTCCTTGAAAAAGAAAATTAGCTCCATACCCTTTTTCTTGATACCTTTTAATGTATCCTATTTCGTGTTTTGCATATTCTTCCATGATAGCTCTTATTTAGAATTTTTAAAAAAAAAATCACATTCTGTTTAATGATAAAACAGAATGTGATTGTGTGACTTTATAGTTTTTTTCTACCGCTTATAAGCGAAAGAATAAATAGTACAATAAATATGAAGAATAATATTTTAGCGATACCAGCAGCACCAGCAGCTATTCCTCCGAATCCAAAAATTCCTGCTACTATAGCTAGAATTATAAAAATGACTGTCCATCTTAACATAATGTTTGTTTTTTAGTTAATAAATATATTGTTTGTTTGTTGGAACAAAATTGGCATATATTCCTGCAACTATTTAACTCTAAAAATCAAAAAATTAACTCAATCGCATTTAATACATATAAAAATACGGAATGAACTCTTATTAATGATACTACCAGTACTATTTATAAAACCGTCCAATTGTCAGTTCGTGCAGAGTCGAGAATGACTATAGCATCTTGACTGCGCTAGATGTAACAAACATTAAGTTGTACTCTTTTATATTGGTTTTTGGTATAATCATATGCAAAGTGTCCTTAAAGTGAAAAACCCAACAATACTAAAAGTACGGTTGGGTTTAAAAAAAGATTTAGGAACTTAATAAGTTAGCTCACAATTACAACTTGATTGAATTAAGGCTGAAAGTCATTTTTTCAATAGGACCTGTTACTTCATTAATTCTAGAGTTAGTATAATATAACGTATTGTTATAAATACTAAAAGTATCTGCCCAGCGAACTTGATCTCCTTCAACAAAAATACTAATAACGCCTTTTGCATCCATTTTCATAATGGCATTATGCTCTAAATCGGCATAATATAAATTTCCATTTGTATCAAACACCATTCCGTCTGGAGCCGATGTTTTAGCTATCTTTTCAACACCTTTTTCAATCTCAGCTTCCGTGCCATTTATTAATGTTTGTACATCAATAGCGTATAAGGTATAACCAGATAACGCATGGAAATACAATTTTTTATTAATAGGGTTTATTGCTATTCCATCAGAGTTTACTTTGTTTTTCCATTCTTTTCCTTCAAAAGTTAAATGATCTACTTCAGCTTTTGTGACAACATTATTATCAAGAACACGCTTTGCATTTCCTGTTTCAATATTTAGAATAATTAGCCCAGCATGACCTGAATCTGTTAGGTATACGCTTCCATTTTCTGGATCCACTCGCAAGTCATTTATATAGGAGTCTTTATGAAAACTTTCTTTAGGGAAGGTATAGGTTCTTTTTAATGCATTTGTAGTAAGGTCAAATACAAATAACTTTGGCGCACCAATCACACCTTTAAATTGTGGACTACGGGTGTCAAGTACATACAAATCATTATTAAAAGCCACAACAGATTGTACTGCGACAAAAACCGAATCATTTACGTCTTGACCTATTTCCCATTTATTCCATTTAGCATTAGGATAAGCAGTAGTTTTACCATTCACGACTTCGGCAACAGCGTTTTCTACTCCAGTTCTCCAGCGCGGAAAGTTTACAAAAATACGGCCTTCCTGAGTTACGGTAACTCCAGTAACTTGTTGACCTTTAAATACAGCAACTTCTTTAATTATGGGTTTAGGAACTACTTCCTCCGTTTTAACTTGAGTTTTTTTTACTTCTTTCTTACAACTTGTGAAGCTGAGGATTGAAAGTAATAATATGACTATTTTTTTCATTTTAAATTGTTTTAATTATTGTTGGGTGTGCTAATCTCGATTTAGGTTTAACACTAGGTTGGTTTGTATCATCAGCAGCTCTATATCCTATTGCTACTGCAAAAAGGCTTCTATAACCTTCAAGTTTAAGTATTGTTTTATATTTATCGGGTTCGATTCCTTCCATTGGAGTTGCATCAATTTCCATTTGTGCACAAGCGGCTAGAAAAATACCAAGGGATAAATAGACTTGCTTGTCAAACCATATTTTAAGATCCTGATCTGATAATTGTTTTAAGTAGGTATTAAAATAATTAACCGCTGACTCAGGTAAATTCTCATTTACTTGTTTTTCAAATAAAGCTACATCATCGATAGCGTTAAAAATGACAAGAGTATCACAGTTGTTTATTTTTTCGGCATTAAATAAGGAAGCAGCAGCTAATTGTTCTTTTACTTTTTTATCAGATACAAAATAAAATTGCCAAGGCTGGCTGTTTATAGAAGAAGGACTTAGTAAAAGTATTTCTTTTAGCTCTTCAATTTTTTTGGAATCTATACTTTTAGTGTCATCATACTTTTTAGTAGTGTAACGACTTTTCATTGCATTTATAAAACTCATTTTTGAATATTTTTATTGTGAATAGTAAAGAGGCAAAGGTACCGTTTACAAGAGGTAATCACAATGATTAATAGGATGACAAGTATTAAAATTTAGTTATTTAACAGTAGTTTTAGATTTAGAAGCACATTTTGAGACCAATTTTCATATATTATAATTAAGATAAACTAAGAGTGATGATAATTGCTTTTTTATCATACTATTCACATTATAAATCTTTTAAATTAAGAATTTTTGTCAGGATTATTTATTGAATTAAGAATTTTAAAGCATTTAAAATATAATTCTTAAAATAGTATTAAAACGCATAATTTATTCAAAATTTCATTATACTTTTGACCCGAATTTAGAGCGGTAAAGAGAAAACGTTTTCGCTACTTTTATCCATTTAAATTCAGATTTTTTACTCAAATTTCATTTTAATTTTGAGCACCTAATGAGAGTAGCTTTATATTTTACATATTTCTGTATTCTTCTGCTTAGCGGAGGTAATAATCTACATGCTACTACAAATGATAGTCACATTGGCTATACCATAACAACTACTCTTGCAAAAAACCACCAAGTTAAATTTTTTCATAAAGATCAAGACAGCGACTTAATTGAAGATGCTGATACTGATGTAGAAGATGATTTTCATATTGGTACTGATAATAAGGATAATTTTGCTAAGAAATTAGCAGTCAATAATTACTTGTTACCTAAAGTTTGGTATCAAGATATTTCGGGTCTTACCCTTGTAGATTTTAACTACAATATTTTAAAAGTTATTCCACAATTTAGTGGTTATTCATCTCCAATTTTTACTAGACTACGAGTACTAAGGATTTGAGCAATAAATAATTTAGTTGCCAAATTTTAGACTGACTTTACTGATAACGTAGCTTACGTTAACTTCTTGTATGGAATAATTTGAAGCAACTGATGTTTTTTTACTACCAAACGAGATACCTAAATCTCAATCAATCAATTGCTTAATTTCTATTTTACGCCATGAAAAAAATTATCATGATTACGGGCTTTATGGCCACGTTGTTCCTTGTTAGCTGTAACTCAAAAAAAGAAGAAAAGGAAGAATCAACCAAGTTTACGGTTACAAATCCAGTGGTTATTGATACATCATTCACAAAACAGTATGTATCTCAAATTAAATCAGTTCGAAATATTGAAATCCGCGCTCAAGAAAAGGGTTTTCTACAAAACATCTATGTAGACGAAGGACAGTACGTAAAGGCAGGACAACTGTTGTTCAGAATTATGCCAAAAATGTATGAAGCCGAATTATTAAAGGCACAAGGAGAAGCTAAAGCTGCTGAAATTGAATTACAAAACGCAAAAACACTAGCCGACAAAAATATTGTTTCTAAAAATGAACAAGCGGTTGCCGTAGCAAGATTGCAACAAGCAAGAGCCGAGGTTTCTCTAGCTAAATTACATTTATCATTTACAGAAATTAGAGCGCCTTTTTCAGGTACAATTGACAGAATTCCTAAAAAACTGGGAAGTTTAATTGATGAAGGAGAATTGCTTACAAGCCTTTCTGACAATAGTGAGATTTTTGCCTATTTTAATGTGTCAGAACCTGAATATTTGAATTATCAAACGCATGTAAAAGACCGCGCTGATAATAAAGTAAACTTATTACTTGCAAATGGTGATGTATTCAAAGACAAAGGAAAAGTGGAGTTAGTTGAGGGAGAGTTTGATAATGAAACAGGTAATATCGCTTTTAGAGCGCGTTTCCCTAATTCCGAAAAACTGCTAAGAAACGGTGAAACGGGTTCCGTTATGATGACCGTTCCTTTAAAACAAGCGCTTGTAATTCCTCAAAAAGCGACTTATGAAATTCAAGATAAAAAATACGTATTTGTAGTAGACAAAAACAATGTGATTAAATCAAGAGAAATCACGATAAAAGGGGACATGCCTGATTTATATGTTATTGACTCTGGTATTACTGTTGGTGATAAAATTGTTTTTGACGGAATTCAAAAAGCGAATGAAAACGACAAAATCAAATTTGATTATTTAAGTCCAAAAAAGGTGTTATCAAGTTTGAGACTAAGAGCAGAATAGTTGGTTTAACTATATAAAAAATATAAAGATGTTTGATAAATTTATACAAAGACCGGTATTATCGATAGTGATATCGTTGGTAATTGTCTTTTTAGGAGTTCTGGCTATGACAGGACTACCTGTTACGCAGTTCCCTGCTATTTCGCCGCCTAAGGTAAATATTACTGCTGATTATCCTGGAGCAAATGGTGAGTTGATGGTTAAAGCGGTAGTAATTCCGTTAGAAAGAGCTATCAATGGAGTTCCTGGAATGAAATACATTACATCAGATGCAGGTAATGATGGAGAAGCTTCTGTTCAAGTAGTTTTTAACTTAGGAACTGATCCTAATCAAGCTGCTATTAATGTTCAAAACCGTGTGGCATCTGTAATTAATAAATTGCCGCCATTGGTTGTTAGAGAAGGTTTAAAAATTACTCGTGAAGAGCCTAACATGCTTTTGTATGTCAACTTATTCAGTAAAGACCCTAATACCAATCAAAAATTCCTTTACAACTATGCCGATATTAATATCCTTTCGGATATTAAACGTATCAATGGAGTAGGAGTTGCAGATATTTTAGGAAATCGTGATTATGCGATGCGTATTTGGTTAAAACCAGACCGAATGTTAGCTCATAAAATCTCTTCTGATGAAGTTATGGAGTCTTTAAGTGATCAAAGTTTAGAAGCATCACCAGGTAAAACTGGGGAAAGTTCAGGTAAGAGATCACAGGCATTTGAATATGTTTTAAAATACAAAGGACGTTATACTACTAAAGAAGGGTATGAAAATATCGTAGTGCGTTCTAGCGCTGATGGAGAATTACTTCGATTAAAAGATGTTGCTGACGTAGAATTTGGTAGTTCAATGTATGATATTTATTCTAGTATCAACGGAAAACCTTCTGCGGCAATTACAATCAAACAATCGTATGGTAGTAATGCAAGTCAGGTTATTAAAGATGTTAAAGCAAAATTAGAAGATTTAAAAAAATCATTTCCCAAAGGAATGGATTACGAAATTAGTTATGATGTTTCTAAATTTTTAGATGCTTCTATCGAAAAAGTAATTCACACACTTGTTGAAGCTTTTATATTAGTAGGATTAGTTGTTTTCTTATTTCTTGGTGACTGGCGTTCTACAGTTATTCCTGCAATTGCGGTTCCGGTTTCATTGATTGGTACGTTTGCTTTCATGCAACTTTTTGGGATCACTATAAATTTGATCACTTTATTTGCATTAGTATTAGCAATTGGTGTTGTGGTCGATGATGCAATTGTTGTAATTGAAGCGGTCCATGCTAAAATGGAAGAAGAACATCTCTCTGCTAGAAAAGCGACTAAAAAAGCGATGTCAGAGATTGGTGGGGCAATTATAGCGATTACCTTCCTGATGGCGGCTGTATTTATCCCCGTAGCATTTATGTCTGGTCCAGTAGGGATTTTTTACCGTCAGTTTTCGATCACAATGGCTACAGCAATTATCTTATCAGGAATTGTGGCATTGACATTAACACCGGCATTATGCGCATTGATGTTAAAAAACAATCACGGTAAACCACGTCCTAAAAATTTAATCAATAAGTTTTTAGATGGTTTTAATAAAAAGTTTGACCATTTGTCTGAAGGATATAGAAAAGTCCTTACGATATTCATCAATAGAAGATCAGTTTCAGTAGGTATTTTACTTGCTTTTTGTGTGGGTATCTTTTTCATCAACAACAGTTTGCCTTCTGGGTTTATTCCAAATGAGGATCAAGGAATGTTCTATGCTATTATCCAAACGCCTCCAGGATCATCATTAGAAAGAACCAATCAAATTGCGGAACAACTTCAAAAAGTAGCAGAGAAAATTGATGGAGTAAAATCGGTTTCTGCCTTAGCAGGATATGAAATCTTAACTGAGGGAACAGGAGCCAATACAGGTACTTGTTTGATCAACTTAAAAAGTTGGGAAGATCGTCATGAAAATGTGGAAGAAATTATCAAGAAATTAGAGGAAGAGACTAAAAATATTTCGGGTGCTACCATTGAATATTTCCAACCTCCAGCGGTACCAGGATATGGAGCTGCAGGTGGATTTGAATTGCGTTTACTTGATAAAGCAGGTTCAGGCGATTACAAAAAAATGGAAACAGTAAGTAGGGACTTTGTGGCTGCATTAAAAAAACGTCCTGAATTAACGTCGGTATTTACGTTTTATAGTGCGAGTTTCCCACAGTACATGTTAGATATTGATAATGATATTGCACAACAAAAAGGAGTAAGTATTGAGAATGCCATGAATACGTTATCCACTCTTGTAGGTAGTAATTATGAAACGAGTTTCATTAAATACGACCGTCAATACAAAGTAATTGTTCAAGCATTACCACAATATAGAGCCTTGCCAGAGGATATCTTGAAATTGTATGTTAAAAATAATAGAGACGAGATGGTACCTTTTTCTGCTTTTATGAAAATGAAAAAAGTATACGGTTTATCAGAGATTACTAGACATAATATGTATAATGCAGCCGAAATTAGTGGTGCTCCGGCTATAGGATATAGTAGTGGAACTGCAATTCAAGTTGTGAATGAAGTAGCTGCAAAAACACTTCCTAGAGGATTTGGTATTGATTGGGCTGGTATCTCTGCTGATGAGGTGGCTAGAGGAAACGAGGCTATTTATATCTTCATGATTTGCCTTGGATTTGTGTATTTGGTTCTTGCTGCTCAGTACGAAAGTTTTGTATTGCCATTGATCGTGATATTTTCACTTCCGGCGGGTATTTTTGGAGCCTTTTTATTCTTAAAATTATTTGGTTTAGAAAACAACATCTATGCTCAGGTTTCGCTAATAATGCTGATTGGATTATTAGGTAAGAATGCCGTATTGATCGTAGAGTTTGCTGCCCAGAAGCACAGTCAGGGAGTCTCTGTTATTGATGCAGCCATGGAAGGAGCCATGGTGCGTTTCAGACCAATTTTAATGACTTCTTTTGCATTTATCGCTGGTTTGATTCCACTTTCTTTAGCGTCTGATCCAGGTAAAATTGGTAATAGAACTTTAGGTACAGCTGCAGCGGGAGGAATGTTTATAGGTACTGTATGTGGGGTTATATTAATTCCGGGATTGTATTTAATTTTTGCTAAAATATCCGAAAAACACAAGCTCTCTAAAGACGAAGATGAAAATCCATTAACTGAAGAAATTAATCATAATGTATAAAACAAAATTTTATCGCTATGGTATAGTAATGATGATTGGCCTTACAGCAGTAAGTTGTAAGGCACCTTCATCAGTGATTATGCCCGAAAATAAAGCTATTCCTCAAAGTTTTGGGACTAGCAAAGACACTACCAATACAGTAAAAATTACTTGGGAGAATTACTTTAAAGATCCTAATTTAACTGCGCTTATTGAAGTTGCCTTACAAAACAATCAAGAATTGATGATTACTTTGCAAGAAATAGAAATCGCAAAGAATGATATTCGCGTTCGTAAAGGCGCTTTGTTACCTTCTGTAGGGCTTAGAGCAGGTTCAGGTGTCGAAAAAGTAGGACGCTACACAAGTCAAGGTGCGGGTGATGCTTCTACTGATATTGCTCCAGGCAAAGAGTTTCCAGAGGCTTTAACTGATTTCAATGTTAGTGCTTACGCTAATTGGGAAGTGGATATTTGGAAAAAACTACGCAATGCTAAAAAATCGGCTGTTAGTAGGTATTTAGCAACTGTTGAAGGGAAGAATTTTGTAGTGACTAACTTGATTGCTGAGGTTGCTGATTCGTATTATGAATTATTAGCTTTAGACAACCAACTCGAAATTGTAAAACAAAATATCGACTTGCAACAAAATGCACTTGAAATTGTAAAGGTTCAAAAGGAAGCGGCTAGAACAACTGAACTTGCTGTTCAAAAATTTCAAGCCGAAGTTTTCTCGTCTAAAAGCATGGAATTTGATATTAATCAAAAGATTGTAGAGACTGAAAACCGAATCAATTTTTTGCTAGGGCGTTACCCTGAGAAAATCAAACGCGAGAGCAGTAATTTTTTGAATGTATTACCCACTGCATTTCGTACAGGTATTCCTTCTCAATTATTAGCGAATCGCCCTGATATTAAGGCAGCAGAGTTAGCGTTAACAGCAGCAAAACTGGATGTTAAGGTAGCTCGTGCTGAGTTTTATCCATCGTTAGATATTTCGGCAGCTTTTGGTTTACAAGCTTTCAAAACATCTTATTTAGTGAAATTTCCAGAGTCTTTATTGTATAACTTGATAGGGGATATTACGGCACCGCTAATTAATAGAAACGCTATAAAAGCAGAGTTTGCTTCGGCAAATGCGAGACAGCTTCAGGCGTTATACAATTATGAACGTACTGTTTTGAACGCGTACTTGGAGGTTTCGAACCAAATGGCTAATATCAATAATTTAGAAAAAAGCTATAATTTAAAATCACAACAAGTAGCAGCAATGAATCAATCCATAAGTATTGCTGGTGATTTATTCAAATCAGCAAGGGCAGATTATTTTGAAGTTTTAATGACGCAACGTGACGCACTTGATTCTAAATTAGAATTAATCGAAACAAAAAAAGACCAACTAAACGCTTTTGTACATGTGTACAGAGATTTGGGTGGTGGATGGAATTAACTCATTCAAAAACCGAAAGAGCCAGCAATATTGTCTGGCTCTTTTTTTATATAATAAATTACCAGAATCTTAACAACATATATCAATAGTATTGATTATTTTTCATTGCTGCTTTTTTTACCATTAGTAAGCATTATAAATACAATTTTCAACGCTAGTACTACATTGATTATGAAAAACGATAAAATTCAAGCCTTTATTCCCTTTTTTTACCTGATTTGGTCTGATGATTTGTTAACGCAAAAGGAGTTTGTTACACTACAACATTTTGTTACAAATCAGTCTTGGCTTTCGCCAAAGGAAAAAGAAGAGGTGTTGTCTAAAATAGCAATAACAAACCCGCCATCACGAGAAACAATCACGGAATGGTATTATGAAATTCAGAGGACAGTTCAAGCTAATCCTGCAATAAAATCAGTTTTTGATTTGGCTTTAGTACTCTCTAATGATAATAGCGCCATCGTAGATTTAAAAACGGAGTTTACAAAATTAGAATCGGACTTAGGGATTTTAACCGAGGAAGTGATTAGCAACTTTAAAACAGTCGCCAATTCCTTCACTTCAAATTATCAAACGGCTACCAATTTTGATATCTCTACCATCACTGCTCTTTTAGATGGAGAGCAAGCAGCAATTATAAACAAAGTAAAATCAGTTATTTCAAGACCTGAATTTGCTTATTGCACCACTATAGATACTGCGATTTATAGAGAAAAAGTGTATGAATGGTGTCAAATTTTGGCAAAAGAAAACTTTGGAAACATGGCTTACCCAGCAAGATATGGCGGGGGAGAAAATATAACCGATTATTTTGCTATCATGGAAACCTTAAGTTATCATGATTTGAGTTTGGTAATTAAATTTGGTGTACAGTTTGGTCTTTGGGGAATGAGCGTACAATCTTTAGGGACTGAAAAACATTACAGTAAATACCTTCAAGACATTGGTTCGCTTAAAATACCAGGATGTTTTGCAATGACTGAAACACATCATGGTTCTAATGTAAAAGGACTTGAGACTACAGCTACTTACAATCATAATGATAAAACATTTACAATACATACGCCTCACGAAAAAGCGCAAAAAGAATATATAGGTAATGCTGCAGTTCATGGCCAAATGGCGACTGTATTTGCCAAACTTATTATAGACGATCACGATTATGGCGTAAACGCTTTTATTGTACCGTTACGAGATACAAGTGGAAAAACCTTAAAAGGAATAAAAATAGGGGATTGCGGACATAAAATGGGTTTAAACGGAGTGGATAATGGAACAATTCAGTTCAATCAAGTGGTGATTCCTAAAGAAAATATGTTGGATCGATTTGCTTCGGTGAATGAAGAAGGCAAATTCGAAAGTCCAATTCCTAGTGATAACAGGCGTTTCTTTACAATGCTGGGGACATTAGTAGGAGGGAGAATTGGGATTCCGCGTTCTGCTTTGGCTGCAGCCAAAAGTGGATTAGCAATAACCATAAAATATAGCGACCAACGCAGGCAATTTGGTCCCGAAGGCGGTTCCGAAGTTCCTATTTTAAATTACCGCATGCATCAAAGAAGGTTGTTACCGCCATTAGCTAAAACCTATGCCGTGCATTTTGCCTTACAATATGTAACAAAGCGGTTTTTAAATAAAAAAGAATCTGAGATGCAAGAAATTGAAGCGCTAGCAGCAGGTATGAAAGCATATTCTACCTGGAACACAACTGCAATTTTACAAGAATGTAGAGAAGCTTGCGGCGGAAAAGGATATTTATCAGAAAACAGAATTGATGCTTTAAAAAACGATACGGAAATCTACACCACTTTTGAAGGCGATAATACTGTTTTAATGCAATTAGTAGCAAAAAATAGGCTGTCAGAATTTAGAAAAGCGTTTGGAGAAATGGGCTCTCTAGGGATAATTAATTATGTTTTTGAAAATGCTAAAACAGCTATTACTGAAAAAAATCCCATTACAACCCGCAATACAGATACGGAGCATTTATTAGATAGTCAATTTCATTTGCAAGCTTTTGAACATAGAGAAAAAACAATACTAGCATCGGCAGCTAAAAGATTAAAAAAACTTATAGATAATGGCTTAGAACCTTATGATGCTTTTAATGTTGTACAGCACCAAATGATTGATGTAGCACAAGCCTATTTAGAACGCGTTGTTTTAGAACAGTTTCAGTTAGCAATTGCAAATGTTGGAGATGAAAACACAAAAGCTATTTTGATAAAATTGAATCAGTTGTATGCGCTTTCTCAATTAGAGAAAAATAAATCGTGGTATTTGGAAGATGGTTATATGGAAGCAGTAAAAACAAAAGCAATTCGTAAAATGGTCAATCAACTATGTTGGGATATCCGTCCATCGGCTGTGGCGCTGGTAGATGCTTTTGCTATTCCAGATTCTTGTTTGGCAGCACCAATAGCTTTTTAAACCTTTTTGATAAAATTAAAGCCCAACTCTTAGTTGCTAGGAGTTGGGCTTTCTTATTTCAATTTATTACGAAAAGCAGCTGCTTAATCTTTTATAATAGAAACAGGTTGTTTGTCATCATCGATAGCAACAAAAGTAAATTCGCCGGTAATGGCTTTTTCTCTATTGTCAGAATACATTTGTTCAATAAAAATTTCGACTTTTACTTTTAAACTAGTATTACCTACGTGCGTAACGCTTCCTACAAGTTCAATGATAGTTCCTGCCGGAATAGGTTTTTTAAAATCAATTTTATCACTACTTACAGTAACCATTTTTTGTCGGCTAAAACGCGTAGCAGCAATAAAAGCCACTTCATCCATATGGTATAATGCGGTACCTCCAAACAAAGTGTCATAGTGGTTTGTGGTACTAGGAAAAACAGCTTTAAATATTCGTGTCTCAGCTTTTAAAATTTTTTCTTCTAAAGTCATTATTGTTTTCTTTATTTTTTAGTTCTAATAATAAACCCATAGGCTTAATATTGCTTTAATATTCAAAGGTACTATTTTCTTAATAACTCCTACATCCTAGTTTTTAGAAATCCGTTATCGATAAAAAATAATAGCTTTTTTATACCTTAATATATATACTATTAATAAGGGTACTTATTATTACTTGTTTGTGTTCTTTTATTTTTAAATAAATTGACAAAGGGATTTCAGTCTTTTTTTTTATGAATTCTTTATTGCTTAGAATAACTCAATATCTGTTTGCTGTTTATTACTTATTTAATTCTCTTTTTAAAGTCTCTAAAAAAGCATTATTCATTTTTTTTAATAAAATTTTATGATTTTTATGTTTTTCTTATATTAATTACTATATTTGGTAAACTAAACTGGAAAACCAGTTTGGAAAACCAGATTCGCTAAATTTTTAGACTTGATTAGTCCCTTGTCACTTTGAAAATTATATGTAGTGAGCTATTAATGATTAAGCTAAAACTTAATTGAATTAAAAAACAAAACACATTAAACCAAACAAAGTAAATTATGAATTTAAAGATTAAACTTTCATTATTGGTTATTTTACTTTTTAATGTTGCAGTATTTGCCCAAAAGAAATACACCGTAACAGGTAAGGTAACCGCTAGTTCAGATAAGCTTCCTATTCCGGGTGCTAATCTAATAGTAACAAATTCTAAAGCAGGAACAGTAACTGACTTTGATGGAGCCTTTTCTATTTCAGTTACTTCAGGAGACAAACTACAGTTTAGTTACTTGGGGTATGAAACGAAAACAATTGTTATTACCAACCAAACTGTTCTAAACGTAAGTTTGACAGAAGCAGGTAATCAATTAGAACAAGTAGTAGTAATAGGTTATGGAACTCAAAAAAGAGCTAACGTGACTGGATCTATTTCTAAAGTAACAAATACAGATCTTGATCAAATTCCGGTTTCCCGTGTTGATGATGCTTTAATAGGTCAGGTAGCTGGTGTAAATATTCAACAAACAAATCCTGGAGCTGGTGAAGCACCTACAATTAAGGTAAGGGGACAAGGTTCGATATCGTTTTCATCTAATCCTTTAATTGTAGTTGACGGAATAGTAGTAGGAACTGATGCTGATTTCTTATCGAGTTTAGATATGAATGATGTAGAGTCTGTTGAGATCTTAAAAGATGCCTCTTCATCTTCTATATATGGTTCAAGAGGAGCAAATGGGGTTGTTATGGTTACAACCAAAAAAGGGAAAGAAGGACCAACTAAATTTTCCTACAATACGTATACTGGATATAAATTTGTGCCTAGAACAAATATTTTATCTACTCCTGATAAATGGGCACAATATGTATCTGATAATAATGGTGGCGAGTTAACTGACCAAATGAAATACATACAAAAATTAGGTACATATACTAATTGGGAAAAAGAAATTATGGATGGTGGAATCATAACAGATCATAACCTATCTATTAGTGGTGGTTCAGCAAATACAAAATTTAGAACCTCTATAGGTTACAATAGTGATGAAGGTGTTTTACTTAATGACAATTACAAAAAATTGAACTTACGTTTGAACTTAGACTCTAAAGCTGATAACCTAGAATTTGGTGTAATGATTAATCCTTCATTTACTAAACAGCGTAGGTTTCCTATAAACTTAGTAGATGCCATTCGTCAAAGTCCTTGGTTGCCAGTTTATTTAGATGAAAATTCTATTCAATACGTAAACCGATTAAGAGAAAACGGAAGATGGGCAAATGCACAAGTTGGTGATTATGCTATGGAGCGAATGTTTGATAACTATGATTTAGTAAACGGTGTTCCACTTGCTTCAGGAGGAACTAGTATTAGCGCTACTTCTAATCAAAACTCTTATGCAAAAGTGAATGAAATTAATGAGGAAAAATTCCAAACTAAATTTTTTGCAAATGCGTATTTCAAATACAACATTACAGATCATTTCAATTTCAAACAAACTTTGGGTGGTGATTATCGATTTGTAAAATCAGAAGAATTTAGAGGAGTTCAAGCAACACGTAATGGTGCTGCAGATTCTGGATCTTTTTATAATTCAAGTGAGCAAACACATATTGTAACAGAGAGTTTATTTAGTTATAGTAACGACTTTGGAAAACACAACTTAAGTGCAATTGCTGGTTTTACAACAGAGCATTGGTCTACTGAAAACGTAGGATTGTCTGCTGCGGGTTATACTAATGATTATATTCAAACTATTCCAGCTGCAAATTTAACAGGTGGTTCAACAAGTGAATATAAAGAAAAATTAATTTCTTACTTATCGAGAGTAAATTATTCTTATGATGATAGGTATTTATTAGCAGTAAGTTTTAGAACTGATGGTAGTTCAAAATTTGGACCAGATAAAAAATTCGGTTTCTTTCCAGCAGCTTCTATAGGATGGAGAATATCTAATGAAAAGTTTTTAGCAGGAAGTAATTTTGTTAGAGATTTAAAATTAAGAGCAAGTTATGGGGTAACAGGAAGTAATTCTGGAATTGGTGAGTACGATTACATTGGTTTAGTACAGCCAGTAGGAACAGGTCTTGACGGAGTATCTAATGGTTTTAATACCACTAATATCTCCAATCCTAATTTAGGTTGGGAACAATTAGTAGAATTCAATCCAGGAATTGATGCAAGTATATTTGGAGGTGTTTTTAGCTTCTCTTTTGATTATTATACTAGAACGAGTAAAGATTTATTAATTGATTTACCTGTTGCAGCTATCACTGGTTTTGAAACAGCTTTAGTGAATAGAGGAGAGGTTAAAAATGAAGGATTCGAATTAGAATTACGTTCAAAAAATATTAAAACTAAAAATTTCTCTTGGACATCTTCAGCTTTGTTTACTCGAAATAAAAACACATTAGTTGATTTTGCTGGTTCAAGTGGATTAATTAGTATTATTGATGACAAACGTCCATCAGAATGGATTTCATTAGAAGGGCATCCAATTTCATCTTTCTACGGTTATGTGGTAAGCAGTCAAATTGACAAAGAATTTATCAAAAACCCATTTTACCCAATCAATGCACAAGCACAAGATGTTTATGTAAAAGATATTAATGGTGACGGTGTAATTGATACTGATGATAGAACAATTTTAGGAACGCCTTACCCAGATTTAGTTTGGAGTTTTTCTAATAACTTCAAGTATAAAAATATTGATTTAAGTTTTATGTTGCAAGGCTCTTTTGGTGCTGAGGTTAGAAACATTAACTCACAATACATCAATAATGAGTTTGCATCTAATCAAGATTCAACTTCTGATCTTCCTAATCCAGAGTTTACGACTCAAAGAATTTTTACTAGTGATGATGTTCAAGATGCTTCTTATGTTGCACTTAGAAATGTAAATTTAGGATATACTTTTTCTAAAGACATGGTGAAAAAATTTGGTATTAACAAAATGCGTTTGTATGTAGCTGGTCAAAACTTAATGTATATTATGTCTAAAGATTATACAGGATATAACCCAGAGGGAATCACTGATGGTTCTGATAATCCATTGACTTACGGGTATCAAAAAGGTGCGGCACCAATCTATAAAACAGTGTCATTTGGTTTAAATGTTGAATTTTAAAAGCATAAATAATATGAAAAATATATATAAAATTTTAGGAGTATTGCTTCTAGTCGCAGGAACTTATTCTTGTGGTAAAGATGATTTAGATTTAGCACCGATATCACAAATAGGAGACAATGGTTTTTATACAAATGATGACGAAGTTGAAGGAGGAGTTATCGCCATTTATGATGGATTACAAGAGGTACCTTTACGTGAATTTGCTTTGACAGAAATGAGGTCAGATAACGCAAAATCAAAATCGCAAGAAGGAGATTGGGCACAATTTGAAACTTTTAATGTTAAAAGTACCAATGTGGCTATTGTTACTTACTGGAGAGCAAATTACAATGTAATTTTTAGAGCAAATGTAGTATTGAAAAATATTGGTGCTGTAGTAGATGCTACTAAAAAAGCTCAATTTGATGCAGAAGCACGTTTTACAAGAGCATTAGCTCATTTCAATTTGGTTAGAGCTTATGGTGAAGTACCTATTTTAGATAAAGTGGTTACCCCTACAGATGCTGATTATCAAGATTATTTAGATAAAAATTCGGTAAGCGATGTGTTAAGTTTTATTCAAAATGATTTAGAAATTGCTGCTGCAAATTTGCCATCTCAAGCTAATACTTCTTTTGGAAGAGCTACCAGTGGTGCTGCTAAAGGAATTCTTGCTAAAGTATATATGACTCAAGGAAATTATACTGCTGCCCAACCTATTTTAGCTCAATTAGTGGGAGATTCGCAATATGCATTACAAGCTAATTATAGTGATGTTTTTTATTCAGAAAAGAATAGTGAAATTATGTTTGCTATACCTTATACAAACGATGATGTTAACGAATCACAAGATTTTTCTTTTGAAATGACACAAGGTGGTCAAGTAAGCGGACTTGATTTTGTTACTGATAATTTGGCAGGTGCAATCAACCCATTGGATACAGAAAGAATACCAGTTTTAATCAATCAATTAGATACTAAAGCAAATGGTAAGTTTCTAACTACTTCGTCTAATGCACGTTTATGTGGAAATGACTGGATTGTATTGCGTTTAGCAGATGTATTATTATTAAATTCGGAAGCTATTATGGCAGGACAGGCTGAAACAGCAAGTGTTGCGGCAATTAAGAGTTACAATAGGGTACGTGCAAGATCAGGAATGAGCACACTTGCAGAAGATGGAACTGCTAAACTAACAAAGCAAATGCTAATGGATGAAAGAAGAATTGAACTTGCTTTTGAAAATCACCGTTTGTATGATTTAATTCGTTTTGGTGAAGCTCAAAATGTTTTATCTGTTTATGCAACAAGCACAGGTGTAACATTTTCAGCTACAGATTTAATATTACCTATTCCACAAGCTGAGATCAATGTAAGTAGTGGTTTATTACTTCAAAATCCTGGTTACTAGTAGCAATCAAAATAAAATAAAATAGTAATACTATGAAAAAATATAAAAATAAGCACACTTTTTCAAGTGTAAGATTAATAATATTAACAATAATAGTTGCATGTAGTTTACAGGCTTGCGATAGTTATGGGTCTGAGTGGCCTGATGAAGCTTCAATTGCTGATGTAACTCCACCAAAAGCTGATTTTATAGCGAAGGTTAATATTGCAAATAATAAAACAGTAGATTTTACTAACGCTTCGACCAGTGCTACTACTTATGCTTGGGATTTTGGTGATGGTGCAGCAAGTATTGATGCAAATCCGTCTCACGATTATGCTGATTTTGGTACTTATACAGTTAGTTTAACCGCTTCAGATAAGTTAGGTGTTCAAAATATTGTTACAAAAGAAGTATTGGTAGAAAAACCATTAGATATTTTTAAGCCAACGATTTTAAATGCTGGTTTTGAATCAGGAACTGATAGTTGGTTAAATTCCGCGCTAGGTGGTGCGCCACAAATTACAGGTAGTCCAGTTTTTGTAGGAACTCAAGCAGGTAAATTTCCATCTGATGGAAGTAGGATAGCTTATCAAACAATTACAGTTGAAAAAAATAAAATTTATAGTTTATCTTTTTATTATACTTTAAAAACATCGCCTGCAGGAAGTTTAAATGTTGCTGTGTTAGCAGGAGAAGTAAATACTTTAGCAGCAGTAGCTGGTGCTACTTTAGCTTCAACTAATCTTACTGATCAAACTGATGCTAACGCTTATGTACAAGGGGTAGTGAATTTTAATTCGGGAGATAATTCTTCAATATCGATTTTAGTAACTAATGAATCTGTTGAGGCTAGAATTGATGATTTTGTTATCACGCCACAATAAATTAATTGAAACAAATACTATGATTTTAAAACAAAATAGAATTGCAAAAATTACAGTAGGAGCGTTGCTTCTTACAAGTTTTTGTTATGCACAGGAAACGGTTGAAAAAACAGCTGCTCCTTTTGATTTAAGTCATTGGAAAGTTACCATACCAGAGGGAAAGCCAACATCTGTTGGTTTTCCTGAAATTATGGATTACGCCACCAATCCTGAAATTAATAAATACATGTACAATGATCCTGATGGTTCGATTGTGTTTTACGCATATCCATCCGGAGTCACTACTACAAATACGCATTATTCGCGTACAGAGTTAAGAGAACAAATCGTATCTGGTAAGGATAAACCAAATTGGACATTTAGCGATGGTGGCAATTTAAAAGGGACACTCGCAATGGGTGATGTTTCTAAAGATTTAAAAGGGAAGTATCATAAGGTCATAATCATGCAAATTCATGGTAGATTAACTGATTCTCAAAAAGATCTAATTGAGGAGGATGATAATAATGCACCTCCTATTTTAAAAATTTATTGGGATAATGGAAAAATACGTGTCAAGACTAAAATTATGAAGGATTCTGATGCTTCTGATTTAGAGGTATTAAATACCAAAGCATGGAAAGATGATAAAGGATATAAGTTTAAAGAAAAGGTTGGTTTTAACAAATTCACACTCGAGGTAAAAGTTCAAAAAGGACGTCTAGAAGTAATTTTAAACAATAAAGAAACTGTGGTTTACCGTTCTTGGGATATAAAAAGATGGGGGGTTTTTGAAAATTATTTTAAAGCGGGTAACTATTTACAAACGAATGATTATGGGGCTTTCGCCAAAGTTAAATATTATTCACTCAAAGTTTCTCATTAATAATTAGTTAACCGCTATTAAAAAAGTAGTTGTTTTATTTTTTTTTAGGTTTTTTTTTTATAATTTTAACAGACCAATCTGGTTAACCAGATATTAATTTAAAATTGGATATATGAATTTAGAGGCACTTACTAAAAAAGATAATAAAGAGGTTGTAAATAATATAATTGCTAAGATTAGAGATTATATGAATTTTAAAAATTTAGAACCTGGTGATAAACTACCTTCTGAGAGAATGCTCTCTGAACGATTTGAAGTAAGTAGGAATTCGGTTAGAGAAGCGATTCAAAAGCTAGAGTTTTATGGGATTCTAAATTCGATTCCTCAAAGTGGAACTTTTGTTGCAAATATTGGTGTAATTGCAATGAACGGAATTATCGAAGATATTTTGAGACTAGAAGAATCAGACTTTAAGTCTTTGGTAGAAACCAGAATTTTATTAGAGTTAAAAACAGTACGATTAGCTGCTACTAGAAGAACTGAAGCGGATCTTATTAAAATGAAAGACGCTCTCGATGCTTACACTGATAAAGTAGAAAACGGTAAAGAAGCAGTTCAAGAAGATTTGCTTTTTCATTTGGCTATAGCCAAAGCTAGTGGAAATAGTACAATCAATACTTTGATGTTGATTATCACACCAGAAATTATTACCAATTTTGAAAAACACCATGTTTGTGATGAAAATCAAGCCATGAAAGGTATTCAAGAGCATGTTGCTATTTACGAAGCGATTAAAGAACAAAATCCGCAATTAGCAAAACAAAAAATGAAAGAGCATTTTAAAGCATTATATCAGTATTGCTATAATGTATAAGTAGGGATCATAGGTAATTGCGCAATTATCTTTGTGATAAGAGAACTTAAATAAAATGATTTTATTTATTGTTATCTTGATACGATAAGCTTTTTAAATTAACAATTTAGATTATTAAAAAACAACTTCATCCTGTTTTAAAAACAGTGATGCAGATATTCTTACGCTTTTTTTTAAGTGAAAATAGAACAAAAAAACAGACACATGAAAGTAAAAGGATTGAGATGGTGGATTATTACAATGATATGTATTGCAACTGTAATTAATTACATTGACAGAACAGCTTTTGGAATTATGTGGCCAGAAATGGGGAAAGATCTAGGAATGGATGAGGCTGATTACGCCATCATGTTAAACATTTTTATGATTACTTATGCTGCGGGAAAATTTTTATCAGGAAAGCTATATGATATAATAGGAACAAGATTAGGGTTTACGGTATCCATTATTTTATGGTCTGTAGCTTCTATTTTTCATGCCTTTGCTCGAGGATTATTTTCATTAACACTTTTTAGAGGATTGTTAGGATTAGGAGAAGCAGGAAATTGGCCCGGTGCTGTAAAAAGTAACGGAGAATGGTTTCCAGTAAAGCAAAGAGCAATTGCACAAGGTATTTTTAATGCAGGTGCTTCTTTAGGTAGTGTAATTGCACCCGTTTTAATTGCTTTTTTGTATGGCAGTTTTGGATGGAGATCAACATATATAATTATTGGAGCAATAGGTGTTTTATGGGTTATTCCATGGTTATTTATTAATAAATCTACACCGGATAAACATCCTTGGATCACTAAAGAAGAATTAGATTTAATTGTTTCAAGCGCGGATGCAAGTCATAGTAAAAATCCAAATGAAAAAGGGCTTAGTGTTCTAAATATATTGAAATACAAAGAGGCTTGGGGTGTATTAACAGCAAGTTTTTTCATAGAGCCTATTTGGTGGTTATTTGTAGGTTGGATGCCGTTGTACTTACATTCTAAATTCGGATTTAGCATTGTAGAAATTGGTTCTACAATCTGGATTTCTTACTTAGGCGGAATGGCTGGAAGTATAGTAGGAGGATGGTATTGCGGTAAACTTATTGAAACTAAAACTGTAGATGCGGCTAGAAAAATAGCAATAGCAATAGGTTGTGGATTAATTTTCATAGGATTATTGGGAATTATATTTCTAGTAGATGGTGATAGTCCAATGACATTTATTTATATCGTAGGATTAGTACTTTTTGGATTCCAATTTTCTATTGGAAACTTACAAACACTATCAAGTGATTTATTTAAAGGACCATCTGTGGGAACTTTAGCGGGTCTAGCAGGAAGTATAGGAGCGTTATCAGTAATTATTATGAACTGGTTGATTCCAAAAATAACAACTGTTTCGTACACTCCTGCATTTATAATTATTGCAGTTTTAGCACCATTATCAATAGTGTCAATAATGGTACTGATTAAGAAAATAGAACCAGTAGAAAAATAAAATAGTAAATATAAAATAAATTAAGATGAGTAAAGAAACAGGAAAAGTTGCCGTGATTACGGGTGCAACTGGAGGAATAGGTTTTGCAGTAGCTAAAAGATTAGGTAAAGATGGATATACGGTAATTTTAAACGGTATCGAAGATGAAAAAGGAGCAGAAAAAGTGGCAGAACTTACAGCTGACGGAATAAAAGCAGAATACTACGGGTTTGACGTTACTAGTGACGAAGAAGTAACTGCAAACATCAAAAAAATTGGTGATAAATATGGTAGAATTGATGTGCTAGTTAATAATGCAGGTGGTTTAGGCGGAAGATCTCGATTTGAAGACATGACAACTGAATTTTACAGATCAGTTATGGCTTTGAACCTTGACTCAGTATTTTTTGCTTCAAGAGCAGCGATTCCTTACCTTAAAAAAGGAGAAAATGCATCTATAATTAATTATACTTCAAATGCAGCTTGGAACGCAGGTGGACCTGGAGCAGGAATCTACGGAACATCTAAGGCGGGTGTTAATGCAATTACTAGAGCTTTGGCTAAAGATTTAGCTGAATACGGAATTAGAGTGAATGCAGTTTCTCCGGGAACAATTGACACTCCTTTTCATGCTCAAATTAAAGCGACTAAGCCAGAAGTTTTTGCTTCTTGGAAAAACAGTATTTTATTAGGAAGATTAGGTGAACCTGAAGAAGTGGCTTCGGTTGTTTCTTTCTTAGCTAGTACTGATGCTTCATTCATAACAGCAGAGACAATCCAAATTGGAGGAGGTCAAGCTTTAGGAATATAATACGATATATATAATGATGAATATAGTAGCCATTTTTAGTTAATTTTTATTCCGTCTTTTTACAGAAAGAATTTGAGAAACTCTCAAGCGGATATTTATAATACTAATTATTTTGGTTTTGTTTTAATGGAGCTGTTTCCTTATCGAATTATGGCTTATCAGCACTCTTAATACTAGATTATCAATGACGAATAGGGACTTGTGTAGTTAAGGAAATACATAATTAAGTTGTTGTTAATTAAGCTGTACTATTTGAGTTGATAGAATAAATTTTTCTTGTAAAAGAAATCAGTATTCACGCCAGCAATGTAATCTAGGACAAGGCAAGTAATTCTCTAGCTACCATTATGAATATTACCATTAAAAATAGAAAACTAAAAGTGGCTGCTTGGTTTCATTAAAAAAATAGAGCTATTTTACGTAGCAAGGATTTAAAAAGGTTAGGCTTTTCATAAAGTAACGTGGTGGTTTTGTTTTGGATTTTTTTGAGTTTATAAATTATTTTAATATGGTTTATTGTAGTTTATCTAAAATCTTTGTGCAAAAGCCTCAACCTTTTTTATTAAAGATACATTGAAAGATGTTTATCTATTATTTAAAACAAACCCTTTTCTTGAAGGGTTTTTTTGCGTTTATAAATGTTTAATTCATTAATTTTTAGAGGCAATAAGATATTCAATTGCATCAATCTTGGATGGTTATTGGGTTAATATTTGCCACAAGTAAAAAGGAGTAAGTATTTAATGAAATTTCAGATTTTAAAAATCTTAAAAAATAGCTTAATTCCATAATAAAAGCATTTTTAAATGTAATTTTCGACAAAAAATAATTTAGTAACTTACGTCCTCTTATGATTATTAGAACAACCAATTTATGATTAATCGTTTTTTAAAAGTCAGAAAAAATTCAGAACAGCTTTGTAAACCCTTAATTACCGAGGATTATTCGGTTCAAGCCAGTGAGTTTGTATCTCCTCCTAAATGGCATTTGGCTCATGCTACTTGGTTTTGGGAAGAATTTGTATTGACAAAATATGCCGTGGGTTATAAGGTGTATAATGAAGATTTTTCATTTCTTTTTAATAGTTATTATAATAACGTAGGTAAACGTGTTTTGCGTCCTTCAAGAGGTTTAATGACCAGACCTGCTGTTGATGAAGTGTATAAATATCGTGAATATGTCACTGAGGCAATGGAAGCATTCTTGGCATCAAACCCAAACGAGCAAATTTTAGCAATTATTGAAATTGGCCTCAATCATGAGGAGCAACATCAAGAACTTTTAGTATATGACATTAAATATATTTTAGGAAACCAGCCCACCTTTCCTGTTTATGAAAATAGTTATAGAACTAAACCCGAAACTCAAGAAGGAAGTTTTATCAAAATCAAAGAAGGACTTTATGAAATAGGACATCAAGAAAACACTTTTTGTTTTGACAATGAATTAGGGAAACATAAAGTATATGTTAGTGATTTTGAAATCAGTAATAAACTGGTGACTAATAGAGAATACTTAGAATTTATTACCGCTGGTGGATATCAAGATTTTAATTATTGGCATGACGAAGGATGGAGCTGGGTTAACAGTAGTAAAATTGAAGCTCCGTTATATTGGTACAAAATCGATAATGAGTGGTGGAATTATACCTTAAACGGTTTAGAAAAAGTCGCTCTTGATTTACCCGTAATGCATGTTAGTTTCTATGAAGCTTTTGCATATAGTGAATGGAAAGGCTGCCGATTACCTACTGAATTTGAGTGGGAAATAGCCAGTGATCAATTGCAATGGGGACAACTCTGGGAATGGACAAATAGCGCCTATCTTGCTTATCCGGGCTTTAATAAATCCCCTGGAGCATTAGGAGAATACAATGGTAAGTTCATGATTAATCAAATGGTTCTTAGAGGAGGATCTGTTGCTACTCCAGATGGACACAGCCGAAAAACATACCGTAATTTTTTCCATCCAAATCTGCGCTGGCAATTTAACGGAATACGATTAGCTAAATAATTTTAAACAAATAGTATGAAAGCAATATTTAATAATAAAGTTGTTGCTCAAAGTGACAAAACAATTGTAATAGAAGGAAATCATTATTTCCCGGTAGAAAGTATTCATCGTGATTATTTTACTGAAACGACACACCATACCACTTGCCCTTGGAAAGGGAAGGCTTCCTATTATACGATCAATGTAGATGACGATAGTAGCGAAAACGCAGCTTGGTTTTACAAAGATCCAAAAGATGCCGCTAAGGAAATAAAAAATTATGTAGCATTTTGGAAAAATGTTTCGGTTGAAGAATAAGTCGTTAACTTAAAATACTGTCATGAAAATATTTGATTTTATAATAATAGGTAGTGGACAAGCAGGAATACCTTTGGCATTTAGCCTATCTAAAAAAGCTACAGTAGCACTCATTGAAAAAAGTTTAGTAGGCGGAACTTGTGTTAATAATGGTTGCGTTCCTACTAAAGCTTATGTAGCTAGCGCACGTAGAATGTGGGATAGCATGCATGGTGAAGAAATGGGAATCGAAATTCCTGCTGGCGCAAAAGCTAATATGGAAAAAATTAAAGCCAGAAAAGATACTTTAGTAAATGGTTCCCGAGAAGGGATTGAAAAAAGTATTGCCAATAATGATAATATTACACTCTACAGAGGAGAAGCACATTTTTTATCAAATTATGAAATTGCGGTTAACGAAGACAAAATTACGGCGAAACAAATTTTTATAAATGTAGGGGGTAGGGCTGTAATCCCAAATGAATATGCCCATGTTGATTATTTAACTAATATTGATATTTTAGGTTTAACCAAAATACCAGAGCATTTATTGATTATTGGCGGAAGCTACATTGGGTTAGAATTTGGTCAAATGTTCAAGCGTTTTGGTAGTAAAGTAACCATTATTGAACGCGGTGATCGATTGATTAGTAGAGAAGATATAAATGTAAGTGAAGCGGTTGCAGGAATTATGCAATCTGAGGAAATAGAAATTAAATTTAATGCGAAAGAGATCAAATTGTCTCAAGATAGTAACGGAATTTCGATAAAATTAAATGATGAGGATAAGGAGATCAAAGTATCACATGTTTTATTAGCTATTGGGCGTGTACCAAATTCAGATACGTTGCATTTAGAAAATACTACAATAAACGTGAGTGAAAAAGGAACTATAATCGTAGATGATTACTGTAAGACTAACGTTGATGGAATTTTTGCGATAGGAGATTGTAACGGAAAAGGGGGGTTTACACATACTTCTTATAATGATTTTCAAATTGTAGAAGAGTACATTTTAGGGAACAAAAACAGAAAAATAAGTGATAGAATTACTACCTATGGTTTATTTATTGATCCACCTTTAGGTAGAGTAGGAATGACAAAAAAAGAAGCAGAAGAGAAAGGTTTTGATATTTTAATTGCACACAGACCAATGGATAAAATAGGTCGTGCTAAAGAAAAAGGAGAAACTAAAGGATTTATGGAAGCAATAATTGATGCTAAAACAAATCAGTTTTTAGGAGCGAGCATCTTAGGAGTTGGTGGTGATGAAATTATTAGCAGTATCACAAATCTAATGTATGCTAAACAACCGTACACCGTTTTTAGAGATGCAGTTCACATTCATCCTACAGTGACTGAACTGATTCCTACAATGTTAGAAAACTTAAAACCAATAACAAAACAATAGCGCTTTGATTACAAAATTATACGGTCATCTACGGTCAAATAGCTTACTGTTTTATGGAGCAATGTTTGGTGTATTTTTCTTCTTTACGGGTTTATTAGCTCCTGATTTATTAACGCAAGGTTTAAATGAAATAAACCAGAAATTATTATCGGTTTTTAGCACTTATTATTTATGGGTAGGTTTAATTACAGTTGTTGCAGCTTTAATTATTTTGGTTTTACCTTTGCGAAAGCAACGATTAGGTGATGAAAAACCGGCGTACTCGTATTTTAGTTGGGTTGCTCTATTGTATAGTACAGGAATGGGTTCAGGTTTATTATTGCGTGCAGTTCAAGAGCCTGTTTATTATTTTAGTAATGCTCCCGTTGCAACTACTAATAATAAAATAACAGCTTTACAATATACTTTTTTCCACTGGGGGTTTACGCCGTGGGCTATGTATAGCTTGTTCGGTTTAATTGTTGCTTACAATCTATATGTCAACAAAACAACAAATTTATTAGACGCTATTGTACCTTATACTAAAAGTAAAGTTGTAAAATATATTGCCACGCTATTTATTGTTTTGATTACCATTACAGGAGTAATTGCCTCCTTAGGATTGGGAACCGCACAAGTAGTAAACGGCATCAACTATGCTTTTAAAGTTGATTATGGTAATAATTTTCTATTAGCAATGGTTGTACTTATTGGAGTAATTGCTACCTATTCTGCGCTTACGGGATTGAATAAAGTAATTAAGTTTTTAGCCGACTTAGATTTTACTTTTTCAATAATTCTAATGTTATTTATTGCGTTGTTTTTAAATTTTAATGATTTTATTTATCATACAGCAATCGCTTTTTATAATTATGTAATTCATTTTTTTGAAATGAGTTTATCGATAGGAAGTTACAAAACCTCCGAAAGTTTTACAAAAGACTGGACGGTTTTTTATTGGGCTTTTTGGTTGGCTTGGGTGCCTTTTACCGGAATATTCATTGCTAGAATATCTAAGGGTAGAACAATAAAAGAGTTTTTAATTACAACAATTTTGATACCGACACTAGCAACCGTTATTTGGTTTTCTATTTTTGCTAATTCGGCTTTTGAAATTATTAGTAAAGGAGACAAAACACAATTTAATGACGTTTTTACTTCCTTATTTGTATTTTTAGAACATTTTCCGTTACACAGTATAACCTTTTTTATAGCAGGATTGTTAGTGCTTATTTCGATAATCAACTCAGTTGATTCGGCGATTTTTGTTTTAGGAATGTTCAGCGATAAAGGAAACGAAAACCCCTCTAAAAAGCATAAATTAGGTTGGGGATTTATTATAACAGCAACAGCACTTGGATTAACAGCCATTGGTACCAGTGAATTACTCAACGGAATAAGTAATTTACTAGTCATTATGGCCTTACCTTTTAGTTTTTTATACGGCTATATTATCTTTTTATTTTTTAAAAATACAATTTTAAAAAAACAAGAACCTATTGCTACACAAGAGTCTTAAGCTAGTATTTAAGCTTTTTTAATTTTAAATAATTTATATCTTAACAAGATGAAAGAAACAAACACTTTAAATAAAATAGATCCCACTAATATTATGATTGACCAACTTAAAAAAGAGGTTGATGAAGGATTGAGCAATTCAGAAAAGTCATTACCATCTAAATATTTTTACGATAAAACGGGAGATGCTCTTTTTGTTAAAATCATGCATTTACCAGAGTATTATGTTACCCGATCTGAGCATGAAATTTTCAAGCAACAAAGCAACGGAATCATCACTGCTTTGCAACTTAAACCAGACACCTATTTTGAATTAATTGAGCTTGGTGCTGGAGATGGTTTAAAAACTAAAGAACTTTTAAAAGAACTCAATCGTGAAAACTACACCTTTGATTACCTGCCAGTGGATATTTCTCAAAACGCATTAGATAGCCTCGAAGCTGACTTAAATATTCAACTACCCAATTTATCGATTAAGAAAAAACAAGGTGATTATTTTGAAGTTTTAGAATCATTGAAAGAAAATAAACATCCCAAAGTGATTTTGTTTTTAGGGTCCAATATAGGAAACATGTCTGATGAAGTTGCCACCGATTTTATTTCGAAATTAAGTGCTAATTTACAAGGAGGGGACAAATTATTTTTAGGTGTCGATTTGATAAAACCAGCTTCGGTAGTTCTTCCTGCTTATAATGATAATCAAGGAGTGACTGCTGCTTTTAATCTAAATTTACTTTATAGAATAAATAGGGAATTAGAAGCAGATTTTAAAGTAGATGACTTTAAACATTTACCAGAGTATGATGAAAAGGATGGAATTGCTAAAAGTTATTTGGTTAGTACCAAGGTCCAAAAAGTTTACATCGCTGAACTTAATAAAACATTTCACTTTGATGAAGGAGAAAAAATATTGATGGAAATATCTAGAAAATACAATGATGAAATTCTAAACAAAATTTTGAGTAAAACCGACTTTGAAATTATTGATAGAATAACAGACAGTAAGAAGTATTTTGCAAATTATATTTTAGAGCGTAAATAAACAATACAAATACTATCATGTAGTTAGTATTCTAACAAATAAAAAAAGGTGTCTTTTTTATGGTTTTCCGTAAAGAGGGCATCTTTTTTAAGTTTAGATTTGCTCAAGTTTTAATTTTTAAAAGTTAAATTTGTTTGCTTAAAAAATAGAAGGATAATCTTTTTTATTTTGAGATAGTACTGTCAAAAATTACTTCAGAATCCTACTTTTTCTGAAATTTTAAATAATAAAAGTCATAAATTATGAGCATAAAGATTTTGCATACTTCTGATTGGCACATTGGAAAACAATTACTAAAAATCGATTTTGCAAAAGACATGGATCTTTTTTTTGATTGGTTAATTACATGTATCCAAGAAAACGATATCAATGTTTTATTGATGTCTGGTGATTTATTTGATCAAGCAAACCCTTCGCAAGCGGCAATGACACAGTATTATGGCTTTTTAAAACGATTATTGCCACTTAAATGCAAAGTAATCCTAACGGGGGGTAATCATGATTCTCCACACGTTATTAATGCGCCTAAGGAGTTATTAGAGATTCTTGAAATAAAGGTAGTAGGAGGTATTCCTGAAAATTTAGCTGATCTATTTGTAGAAGTTACTCTAGGTAATGAAAAAGTAGTGGTGGCTGCTGTTCCTTTTTTACGGGATAAAGATATTAGGAATGCCGTTCCAGGAGAATCGTACAGTGATAAAATCGAATTGATAAAAGACGGAATTGCAACTTACTTTGCTAATGTGAACCAATATTATAAAGCAAATTATGATAATACTCCCTTCATTGTAATGGCTCATTTGTTTGCGCAAGGGGCTTCAGTTTCTGATAGTGAACGCGAGATACAAATAGGAAACCAAGCTGGTGTTGTTTCGGCAGTTTTTGGAGAGGAACCACATTATGTTGCTTTGGGACATATTCACAGACCACAAATGGTAGGGAAGCCAAATATTCGCTATAGCGGTTCTCCAATTGCATTGAGTTTTAGTGAAAAAAAAGATATAAAAGAAGTGGTTATGCTTACTTTAGAGGATAATAATTTTACTGTAAATTCACTGCCAATTCCCAAATTTAGAAAGCTATTAACTATTAAAGGAACGGTTGAAGAAGTAACTAAACAAATAACTGATTATCAGTCGGATTCGCTTCTTACTGACCTTGCTGAAATTATAGTTGAAGAGGACAATGAAAATATTGCACACATTAAAGCTTTAAACGATTTATTGACTTCAGAACCAGAAAATGGATTGCAGATATTAAAAGGAAGTATCAACTTTAAAACGGGAGTTTCAGGTACTTCAAAATTACTTTCTAAAGGGGAAGATATTAAGGATTTTTCTGCAGTTCAATTATTCGAAAAAAGATTACAACAAGACGATTCACTAGAAAATACAGAGGAATTAATCCATGCTTTTAGAGAAATATTAGAAGGATTACAAAGCTCTGAAACAACGGAATAATAGCCTACAATGACTACTTTACTATGAAAATTTGCAAGATAAAATTTAAAAATATACACGCTTTAAAAGGCGAACATACTATTGATTTTGAAAATGGTATTCTGGGAGAAGCAGGTCTTTTTGTGATTACCGGCGCTACAGGAACTGGTAAATCTACACTGCTCGATGTAATTACTTTAGCGTTATACAACAAGATTCCTAGAATTGATAAAGCTATTTCAGAGAAAGTTATTGAGGATGAAGGAGTGATTTTGACTAAAAATGCTCCAGACTGTTATGCCGAAGTGGAATATGAAATTAAAGGCGAAAGATACCTCTCTTCATGGTCGATTAGAAGGACAAGAACAGGCTCACTAGATAAACGAAAACAAGAATTAATAAAACTAAGTACAGGGGCGATTTTAGTTTCAGGAGTACAAGAAGTAGTTAGTGAGAACGAACGCATTATTGGTCTGAATTACAATCAGTTCGTGCAGTCAATGATATTGGCTCAAGGGCAGTTTTCTAAATTGCTTTTGGCTAAAAAAGATGATCGAAACGCGTTGTTAGAAGAGATTACAGGTTCTTCTATTTATCGAAAAATTGGGAGATCCGTTTTTCAAAGATTTCGTGGAGTAGAAGATGCTGTGAAAACACAAAATATTAAAATGGGAGAAACCATTTTATTAACGACTGAAATGGTTACAGAAATTCAGGAGGATGTTTTATTGCAAAAACCTTTGTTAGCTGCACAACAAAATAATCATGATGTTTTAGCAAAGAAGAAAATAGTAAAAGAAAATATTCTTAAAAACGCTAAATTAAAAGAGGCTAATGAAATTGAATGGACCGCTTTTGCAAAAGATAAAGCGGCATTTGTAACTCAAGAAAACGAACTGAAAACGCATGATAGCTTAGTTGTTTTTAAAGATCAAATGCTATTTATAACTAACGCTGAAAAAAAAGTAGAGGAACTTTTAGAAAGTAGCACTGTAGCAAATAATAAGCTTTCCCAACAAGAAAAAGTGAAAGCGGAGTTGATTTTGATAGCAAACTCATTAACCAAAAAAGAAGTTACTGCTGAAAAATTTGAAGCCGAGATAACTGATTTTAGAACTCGTGTTCTAGCTTTACAAGAAGCTGAAAAAAATAGCTTATCTCATGCCAAACAACAATCACAACGTATAGAAGACAAACGTAAGGAGCTTATTGGTTATGGAATAACGTTGACTATAGATGATACTTTATCTCAACAAATTCAGGCTGAATTAACAACAATTGATGCTGAAATTAGTCAAAAAGGAATTACTTCTGTTGATGCAGTTAGATCTAAAAAAGAAGACTTAACACGATTGATGATTCCGGCAAATCAGTTAATTGGTGATAGGAAGTTATTTGATGAAAAAAATAAAGGAATAGGGGAGTTGCAGCTTAAAATTAAAAAGCAACAAGATGAAATAGTAGTGTTAATTAGTTTAGAAAAATCACAACAAGAGACATTAGAAAAGCTGTCACCAAAGGTTGAATTAGCTAAAGATGCACTTGATGACTGGAAACAACGTAAAAGTTTAGACGAACACCGCCAGGAATTAAAAGATGGAAAACCGTGTCCATTATGTGGGTCTGAAACGCATCCATTTGCTCAGGAGATTGCAACAACATTGGTCAATTCATTGGAAGAGAATTTTCAATCTTTGACGAAACAATTAGAAGGTTTGCAAAAAGTATTACTTGAAAATGAAGTAAAGCTTCAAAGTTTGCAGAATATAAATGCAACTGAAACTGTAACCTTAGATTATAGGATAGCAGAATTCAAAATTTTAGAAAATAAGATAACCGAATTATGTACCCAGTTAAAATGGACTACAAAAGATAGTCTTGAAAAATGGCAACTAGATGCAAATGATTTTCAGCGAGAGTTAAAAGAACTGGACAAACTTGAAAATCACATAAAAGCCAAAGTCGTTTTTAAGGAAATGCAACAATTATTTACTGATTATTTGGAACTTAAAAAGGGATATAATGAGGCCAAACAAACCTTATTGTTAGTTTATGACCGAAAAGATATAACGAATGAAATTAGTAAATTAAGCAATGATTTTAGCTCTTGCCATTCTACGATAAAGAGTTTAAAAGAACAATTAACTGACTTACAAAAGAATAAAACTGAAACAATAAAAGAAAAGGAAGAGTTACTAGCCAATCTTTTGCCTCGACTTGAGGAAAAAGGAATAGCTTCATTAAAAGAATTAAAAGCTAAAATTTTAGACGAAAACACCGCTAGCCAAATTCGTAAAACTTTACAACAATTGATTGAAAACGAAGTTCGTTTAAAAACAGATAAAAAAACTATTGACAAAGCATTAGAAGACGATAAAATTTTAGATGATGCGTCAATTACGTTAGAACAAATAACGGTTTCTTTACCAAAAATATTTGAAGAAATAACGGTATTGAATAAACATATTTGGGATCAAGAAAACAAAATTGAAATTGATATTAAGAATAGAGAAAAGCTAAAAGATAGTCAGAAAATAATGGATGGTTTACAAAAAGACTTAGCTCTTTGGAGTAAAATGAACTTATTAATTGGCGATGCTACAGGTAAAAAATTCTCTAATTTTGTTCAGGACTTAACGTTAAAAAAGTTGTTAGAGTATGGTAACCAGCGACTAATAGGTTTTTCAGATCGTTATTTATTGGATACTGCAAATGACTCTGATGGATTAAAAGTCATTGATACTTACATGGGGAATACAAAACGCTCTGTTAGCTCTTTGTCCGGTGGTGAAACGTTTAAACTGAGTTTGGCTCTCGCTTTTGGTTTATCTGATTTAGCAGCTCGCAATGTCTCAATTGAATCACTATTTATAGATGAAGGATTTGGTTCTTTAGACCCAGAATCTTTAGATCAGGCAATTAGTATTCTTGAAAATATGCAAAACGAAAGCAACAAATCTATCGGGATTATCTCTCACGTTGGGGAATTAAAAGACCGTATTGGAACCAAAATTAAATTAGTTCGCACAGGAGCAGGTTATAGCACTATTGAGATTGAGTAATATTTTCAATAAATAGAATGATATGGTAGCCATTTATAATTGAATACCTTGTGTTTCTAGGTGTTTTACTTTTCTTGGTTACTTGTCTAATTTAACACTTATACAAACATAAGATGACCTTATATTAAAATTAAAATCCATAAACAAGAGGATCTTTATGAGTAAAGAGAACAAGTTTATGGATTTTTTTGAAAACTATTAAAATTACAATACCTCTTTTAGATGCTTATAATTGGTTTTTACCATCTCTAAAACTTCATCCATATTTCCACCTAAAATCATTTTACTCATTGATAAAGCATACCCTTTCATTTGATCGAATTCCATTTTTGGAGGCATCGCTAAGGCTTGTGGATTAGTAAATACACTAACTAAAACGGGACCATCGTGTGAAAGAGCATCTTCTAATGCTTTCTTAACACCATCAGGATGATTAACTGTAATTCCTTTAAATCCCATGGCTTGAGCTACTAATTCGAAATCAGGATTTACCATATTCGTTTCATTATTGGGCAACCCTTCTACTTGCATTTCTAATTGTACCATACCCAAAGAGCGGTTATTGAATACAATTAATTTTATAGGAAGATTGTATTGTTTAATAGTAGCTAAATCACCCAATAACATAGATAGACCACCATCACCGCAAAACGCAATAACTTGTCTATCAGGATAGGCTAACTGTGCTCCTATAGCCATTGGCATTGCATTAGCCATAGATCCATGATTGAATGAACCCAACATCATTCGCTTACCTGTACCGCGAATATATCTTGCTCCCCAAACGCAGCACATACCTGTGTCTACAGTGAAGATGGTATCGTCATTTGCCATTTCATCTATTGTTGCAGCAACGTATTCCGGACTTATGTGATTTTCAGAACCTGAGTCGGCAACATAAATATTCAGATTTTCTTTTACTTTTTTATAAAATTCTAATTGCACTTTTAAGAAACTATCGTCCTCTTTTAGTTTAATTAAGGGTATTAATGCGGCAATAGTATCGGTTATTTTTCCGGTTAAACCGATCTCTAATTTTGCACGTCTTCCTAATCGTTCTGGTTTTTCATCGACCTGCACAATTTTGTTTTTTACAGGCATAAAATGTTCATAAGGAAAGTCGGTTCCTAATAAGATTACCACATCCGATTCGTGCATAGCGTGGTAAGCTGATGGTACACCTAGCAAACCAGTCATTCCTACTTCATAAGGATTATTGTGCTGCATTCCCATTTTTCCTCTAAATGAATACCCGATTGGCGCTTTTAAAAGACCAGCTAGTTTTACAATGTCATCATGCGCTTCTCTAGCACCTATTCCGCAAAATATTGAAATTTTTGGATGTTTATTTACTAAATCAGCTAATTTTTGCATTTCATTATCTGATGGTCTAAAGACTGTTTCACTATTATAATTGTACATTGAAGTAGTACTTTGTATAGCTGGCATAGCCGATACATCACCAGGTAAACCAAAAACGGCAACTCCTTTTTTATGAATAGCATTTTGAATAGCTGTTTGTAACATTCTAGGTACTTGCGTTGGTGTAGTCGCAATTTCATTATAAACACTACAGTCATCAAATAACTTGTACGTGTTTGTTGACTGAAAATAATCAACCCCAAATTCAGGTGTATTTATAGTAGATGCAATTGCAATAATAGGAACGCCAGAGCGATTAGCATCATACAAACCATTGATTAAATGTACATGACCAGGACCGCTACTTCCTGCACAACAAGCAAGTCCATCTAATTCTGCTTCTGCAGCAGCAGCATAAGCACCAACTTCTTCATGGCGAACGTGAATCCATTTAATTCTTCCATCTCTTCTAACGGCATCATTAAGTTCATTTAGACTATCGCCTGTTACTGCATAAATCCTTTTTACATTATTACTAACCAGCATTTCTACTATTTGATCGGCTACTTTTTTTGACATAATTTACTGTTTTATTTTAAGAGCATTGTTAGTAAAAACTCCTCTTTATTAGTATTGATAATAGTAGGCATTTCTGCCAAATTTATTTTCGTAAAAATGGTCGATGAATCTAAAACATAAAAGGTTTTAGAATCAGTAGTATATTATTTTTTTCTATTCGGTGTAGATATTTGAATAGGAGTAAACATTAATATATCGAAAATAAATTGTTGCTATTATAACTTGTTTTGTATGAGCTAAGTTAGTGAAAAACTATTTTAAAATTATGTGAAAAACCACTCTCAAATGTTAATGATTTCCTTAATTTATGACAAGAGTGAAAGTAGCGTAATATTGTAGATTGTGGCTAAGATATTTTTTTCTGTAAAGAGTAAAATAGTTTCAATAATGGCTTTGTAGAGATACATCAGTAGGATTATGTCAAATTAATACTATTTTTTACAAGTTTGTGTTTGGTCACAAATTATTTTTAATAAGGCATTAATTTCAAATGGTTTTGTTACAAAATCATTCATTCCAGCATGTAAACATTCATTCAATTCTTTTTCACCTACATTTGCTGTAAGCGCAATTATAGGTATGTTTTTTATTTTTTCGTCTTCCAGTTTTCTTACGTGTATTGTGGCGGTAATTCCGTCCATAACTGGCATAACGATATCCATTAATACAATGTCATATTCATTTGATTTAATCATATTCAATGCTTCTAGACCGTTATAGGCAACTGTAGTTTGGCTGTTTTTTAATTTGTTTTTCAGCTGCTTTTCTAGAATCAATAAATTAATTTTATTATCATCAACTAGCAATATTTTTAGGGCAGCATTATGAAAATTGGTTTCAATATCATTTGTATTTGTAGTACTCTTTTCGACTATAGGTAATGGTATCGTAATATTAAAAGTAGTTCCTTGATTTAGTTTAGATTGATAAGAAATACTTCCGTTCATTAAATCAATAAGTCCCTTTGAAATAGTTAACCCTAAACCAACGCTATTTTTTGATGTGTTTGATGAGGCGTATTTTTGAAAAAGTTTTTCACCTAAATGCTTATCAATTCCTTTTCCTGTATCAGAAATTGTAATTTGGAGTTCAAATTCATGCTTACTATCTTCAGAATATTCTCCATCCACAATCATAGAGACTCCTCCTGTGCTAGTGTATTCAATGGCATTATTTAATAGATTCAAAACAATTTGATTGATTCTATTTTTGTCACCATAAACAATATTAGGGATGTTTTTAGAAGTTTCAATTTTAAATGCTAATCCTTTTTCTATAGCTAATCTTTCATTCATTTTAAACAATGAATTTAAGGATTTGGATAAATCAAATTCAGAGTATTGCAATGAGAATGCACCATCATTGAGTTTTGTGAAGTCTAGAATATTGTTTACTAAAGCTAATAAATGATTGGTAGAATAATCCATCAATTCTAAAAGATTTTGATCTTCTTGACAATCGGAATTATTTTTTAAGATATCCGAAATCCCTTTTATAGCATTAAGAGGTGTTCTAATTTCATGGCTCATTATAGCAAAAAAGGATTCTTTATTAATTTGTAATTTTTTTAACTCAGCTCGAGACTCTTCTAATTCTATGTTTTTATGTTTCAATTCATTGATAATACCAGTAACAATTTTTGTCCTAGCATAGATGAGCACGACCAAATATATGGTAATCATTAAGACTACAAAATAAAATACCTGCATGTGTACATCATGCTCATAATACCTAATGTTACCCAAGTCAAAACCAAAAAAATCGTTATAAAGAATAATAGAAACAATAGCAAATATCAATAAACTAAAGAAAGCAAGTAATTTGTTAAAGCGTATTGTAATTAATAATATAAGTGGTGTCACGTAAGTTATCACTACTATAGGAATTGATTTTCCGTAGCATAAAAACACAAAGGTGTAGTACGCAGTAATAACCGATATGGCAATAATGGATTTTTGAAGAAAACTGTATTTTTTTGAAATAGAAAAATAAAGGAAAGTAGCAATCACTGGAATTGTTGCCCAAGCACCATCTGTGAGACCTAAATAACCAAGTACCACCATCACAATAAAAAATTGCATAGTGAAAATATAAAAACTTAAATTATCAATTTTACCGAATTTAGAGATGCTTCTAAGACTATTTTGGGGCTTATTTTTATCCATGAAATAGTTAAATGAGATGGTTGTAGGTTGTGATAATAAAAATAGTGAAATAATTCTGATACACAAAACATTTACTAGTGATGTTTCTAAATGTAACAATTAGATTTATAAAAACGGTATAGTATTATATGCAACAGCTATTAGTTAAGTTTCTAATTCTCATTAAGAATTAAAGATGAATTTGTTAACAAGCTAATTTATTAGAAACCAACAAACCCAACAGTACCGCTTTTATAGCATATTGTTGGGTTTTCTATTGAGATTAAGATTTTGAATTATCTATTTCTTAAAATCTGATTTTTTCAATCCGTTATTAAATTTAATATCGGTCCAATTAACTTGTATCCACGGTTCGTCAGTTACTTTGGCATCCCAGTTAGACGCTTTATATTTACGCTTTGTAGGGATCATTAAACCATCAATTGTTTCATATTCTAACTTCATCAGCAAAGGATCAATTTTACCAAAATCAGCTACAGTAAAAAGAAATTGATCCACTAAATGAGTCTCTTTATTAAGGTATAATTGATAAATATCCTTTGGTTTTCCATCTGTGCTTTCAAATGTAATTTTAACCACATCGTAATTTACGCTATCAATAGTTTTCTCATTTAAGTATTCATAATTAATGCCAGGATCAAGCAATTTTTGCATCATAGTAAACCAATAAAAATTAGTTGGTCTATTAAAAGCAACCATTTTCAAGAGTTTTTCATCTGTGAGACTTTTACCGTCATTTTTAAGCCAAAATTCATTACCATCATATCCTTGCTCTATTAATCCGCTAAGATCTGGCAAAGTGCGCTCGTGTTTTTTATATGCACCGTAGGATAGTTGACCGTCAAAAATATATTTTTCAGTTGTGATATCCGTTTTACCGTCAGGAGTTTGGTATGTATAAGTGTACACAACATCTTTCTTATCGTAAAGTTGGCTTAAATCACCCACTTTTTGAACCATGGTATAAACTAACTCCTGTCCTTTATTTTCAAATTTTGGTGCAACTATTTTAACAGAATCTGTTTGGGTTTCACTTGTTGCTGTTTGCTTGTCATTTTTGCAAGCCACCAGCGAAAGACCTAGTAATACACTTGTCAATAATTTAATTTTCATAACCGTAAATTGTTTTGTTTTCGGGCAATATTAGCGCTACAAAGACTTATAGCAAGCCACTTTTAGATTAGTAACCAAATATAATAAAACAGTAGTTAAATAAGTAGTTTTTAAAGTTTTTAAGATTTAATTAAGAAATATATAGCTTCTAAATTCCATTTTAATAAATCTGATTTTTTATGCGCCTATTCCAGCACTTCGCTTTAGCCCTCCATTCGCTGTCTTTTTTTTCTAGACAATAGAGGAGCTTCTTTTAGTCGCTCTCTATTGTCTGTAAAAAATAGCCATCAAATTCTCGGGGCTGTCGCTGCGGTCTGGGTCGGAGCGTAAAATGGTGAACAGCTATTTGTTTAATTTATAAGTAAAGCTTTCGAGCAAAATTTTTAAGTCCTTTATTTATCATAACATTTTAGTGTTTATTTCTTGATTTAAGGTAATTCGTGTTTTTGGTAAACTTTCGGGATAATTCTTTTGGATGAACTCAATCATTTTCTCCCTAATATACACTCTTAAATCCCATGCTGTTGGCGAATTTTTAGCACTAACAAGAATTCTGATCTCAATAGTAGTTTCCTTTGAGTCGGTTACTTGGAGCACATCTACTTTTTTATCCCATAATTCCGTAGTATTTAACAGCCTGGTCAACTCCTTTCTTAATTCATCAAACGGAATCATATAATCGGTATATAAAAAAATAGTCCCAATGATGTCAGCGCTGTTGCGTGTCCAGTTTTGAAATGGTTTCTCTAAAAAATAAGTTGAGGGTAGTACTAGTCGTCTCTTATCCCAAATCCGAACCACAACATAAGTCAAATTTATTTCCTCAATCCAGCCCCATTCATTTTCTACAAGAACGGCATCATCAATACGAAAAGGTTGTGTAATCGCAATTTGAATCCCCGCTAACAATGCACCTACAACTTTTTGAGCTGATAGACCTATTATAATTCCAGCAACTCCCGCCGAAGCAAATATCCCAATTCCAATTTGTCGGATACCATCAAATGAAAGTAAAATTAAACCTGTAGCAATAAGTACAATTATAAAAATCACTACTTTTTCAAGGATATTAATCTGTGTGTGTAGTTTTCTAGATACTAAATTATCTTCCTTCGTGATATCGTATCTCTTTAGAATGTTAAATTTAATGCGGCGTAATAAAATAATTATGAGCCATGAAAAACCAACAATTAATAAATTAGTTTTATGCCGAATCAAAAAAGAAAAATCAATATTTGTATAGTTTGCAAACCAACGTACTATTGGCTCAATCACAACAAATATAAATAGTAATAATAGGCTTAAAATTAGTTTGTAATACCTTTTCATAGTTGATAAATTTTAAAAAGTAGCAATGTTTAAAAGCAGGAATTAAAATGTTCTAGAGTTACTGATATTAGCATATTTGAAGGTTAATAGGTCCTTCAAAACTAAAATACAATAAAAAAATAAAATTTCATTACAATAATCTAGGCAATAGTTTTCATTTATTTAATTATCAAAAAATCTTCTATAAAATTAGTATAAGCTTAATAATTGTAGCGTATTAAGTAATCTTAATAATATAGCTGTTGCAAGAAATACATCAATGTCGTTAATATCTGAATTGCCATAAACAGCTTAATTGAGAGTTCATAATCCAACTATTGATTCCTAATATCATGGTATGTTAAAATAATAATAATGCGAGGATAGAGCAACAGAAATGTAATTATATTTGTTAGACTATCTGTATTTAAGAACAGTTAGTGTACCAAATCACTGAAACTATTTATTAAAATAAATTAAAAGATTATGACTATAAATTTTGAATCTATTGAGAAAGAAAATATAGAAACTTTAAAATTCCCACATACTGAAGTATTAAAAGACGATAATGCTATCAATCAAAGAAGAACCGAATTAGAACGCGCAATGTCTCTAGGAAATCTAGAACATTCAAAAATCCAAATTTATTTTGAAGATGATTTTTCCAAAAAAATGGTTGAAACTACCGTTTGGGCAGTTACTGATGAAAGTGTCGTGTTAAAAAAAGGAGTAGGAATCCCAATTAATAGAATTTTAAAGATATCTTAAAAGTAGGTTTTAATACCTACTGCTGAATTGATTTTATAAAATAGACATCGCTTACTCAAATAACGATAAAAAAACGGATTGGAATTTTAAATTTCAATCCGTTTTTTTATTGCAAATTTTGAATCGCATTTTATAGTTTTTTTCAAAGTAAGAAACATCTTTAATGTATAAATGCAGTTAATAACTCGTCTTTTTACTGTTATTTGGATTATAAACTGCTATTTTCATCTCTGCATTTTGCAATAAAAAATTTAATGCTTTTATAGAATTTTCCTCTTTCATAAAGCTAATTAATTTTCTTTTGATACTATGATTTTCATTTAGTAAATATAATTGATATGAAGTAGCGCTATATTCTAAATTTGGTTCCCAACGATTGAAAGCATTCCACCGTTTTGGATATTTATAATTTGGTCTTTTCCTAAAAGTTAATACCGAAACGATATTCATCTTTTTGGTTTCAATAATATTCGTTTTTAATAGCATTCCAAATAAGAAGTAAGCTGTTCTTATTTGTTCGTTTTTTTCAATTACTAATCCTTTTCGTAATAGTAATAAGCCAACTAGAATGAATAGTGTGAAAATCAACAAATTTATTATTGAGGGATTTGCATCAGATTTTATAAGCATTAGTAAAATAAAAAAGCAAATAAAATTCAAAATAAAAACATTTTTAAACTGATTAAAATCTAAGTTTCTTTCTAATATTATTTTTTTCATTATTAATTATTTCAAGAATTGTATTGCTTTTTATAGTTCCAATTACTGTTTATAACACTCCATTTATTTTTAGGTTAAATGGAGCTGTTACTCCACATTATTTTAGTACTTTATAAACTAAATTTGGTGTCTTAATTCTTTTCAAAAATGTATTATTTACAATGATTTCTAAAAAAATATTTGGTTCAAATTCTGCTGTTTTTTCATATTCAGTTTTAAAATCTAAATAATTCATTCCAACTGAATTTAAATATTTACACGCGTAACTTTTCTTGTCAGATAATAATGCAAAAATTATATGTTCTGATTTTATCTCATTCTGATTGTAAATCCAGGCATAATATTTTGAGTTTTTTAATGCTTTTTCAAATTCTTTAGTCAGAAAATAATTTTCACAATATTTTTTTTCAATTTCCACCATAGATTTTTGCAACGCTATAAACTCCCATTTCTTGTTTGTGAAAATTACATTTGGATAGTTATCCGTTTTTAACAAAGCTAAAATAAAATGATACGATGATAAATGGTCAGAACCTAGTTCTATTGCCAAACTTCTGTAATCTTTAATAATAATTTCAATTTCTTTATTAAATTCCATCTACAATTTTAAAATAGTTTTGTTCTAATGCTATTTATCGGCAAAAATATATCTAAAAACTCTGTTAATGAATTGTTTGTATTTTAAAAGCAATTCACTTTCGGTTTATTCGAACTTAATTAAAAAACACCAAATTTGAATTAATCACCTGTTATCCATTAATTTATAAATTTTGTTACGTCCTTTTTTCTTTCGTTTCTTTCTTTTTTGAATATATCCATGCACCAATTGCCAGTATTATATAAAGTATTATAATGGCCATCATCTGTTCCCATTTGGTGGTAAATTCATAGTATAAGATAAGTATTCCGCCAATTCCTAATCCAAAAATAGATAATCCTGTTAGAAATGTAGACGATGCTGTTTTATCTCTAATTTTAAAGTTTGCTACAGCCATCAATAATGAAACTAAAAGAAAAGTGATACTTCCAAATTCAAGTATCAATTCAAGTCCGCCAATTAGGATTAAAATACTTGCCATAACTGCCATTCCTATAATTGCATTTTGTGGACTATTATTCCTCCTAATTGCTAACCAATTTGGAAAATAACCATCATTTGCAATTACTGACATTTGTCTTGATGCGCCAAAAACGGTTCCGCTTATGGCACTACTTGTCGCTAATATTGCGCCTAGAATGACAAGGTTTGTTCCCGTTTTTCCAAGCAAATTTCCTGCTCCCGCGGCAAGTGCATATTCCTTGTTTTTTATAATTTCTTCTGTTGGTATAGCAAATAAAGCACCTAATGAAATCACAACATATATTAGAATTGCTAAACTAATTGCCGAATAAATAGCCCTTGGAATATTCTTTTCGGGATTAGTCATTTCATTTACTGCATTGATAATCAATTGAAAGCCTTCATAAGAAACAAACGTTAATGAGGCAACTATTAAAATTGAAAAAATACTTGAATTTTCGGCATCTAATGCCATATTTTCTATAAATGTTCCAAAATCAGTTGTTCCGTGTTGCATTAATACAACTGAAATAATAGTTAGAACTACTAATTTAGTATAAACCATCAAATCTTCGATTTTCCCCATTCCATTAACGCTCCAGATGTTTATGAATGTAAAAAGACCAATTACACCAATAGCAATTCCTTTTCTTATCCAAATATTATTTGCAAAATCGGTACTACTAATTGCGTAGGATGAAAATGTGTAAGCATATAGTGCCAATGTACTGATGTATCCAAAAATAATAAACCAACCAATTGCAGATGCTGAAAAATGTGATTTTGGATAGGTTTTTTTAAAAAAGGAATAAGTTGCTCCTTCGTCTCGATAGTATAAACCTAATTTAACATATGAATATGCAGCCAAAGCAGCAATTAATCCACCAATTACAATTGCAATTGGTGTTAAATTCCCTATCATTGATACGGAAATACCAAGAATGGTAAAAATTCCTCCACCTACCATTCCACCCAAAGCAATGGCAATCAATTCTGCTAATCCTAAATTTTTGTTTCTTTTTCTATGTTGCGTCATTTTTCTATTTCTGTATTTTTCTAGCGGGGTGTTAACTACGTTCGGCTTCAATAAGTTACGTCCCAGTAGCTATCGGGATTGTAACTAAGCCCTTTCTACTAATATAAAATTTCTTGCGAAAGATAAACGTGAATTTACCACATATTTCGCAATCTCGCAAAACCGCTGTTAACTGATGCTTTTATTTTTTTTGTATTCTTTTCTTATTGTTTCTATTATGTTTTTTACGTCATATGCTAAATGATCGTTTGGATATTTACTTTCAAAATCTGTAAAAAGAACAATATTTCCAATTTCGTTTTCCACAACTAATTGTTGCCATTTACTTGACCTTCCGTGTTTGTGAGCAATTGATTTATTTTTCAGTTCTATTTTAAAGACTTCAATAAATTTTAAATTTTTATTTTTTAAAATTAGCTTAAATAATTTGTGTTTATTTTCAGCGGTTATCAATTCGGCATTAAAATCTATTGTAAATCTAGTTCCACCTTTAATAATTTTATACAAGGTTCGGCTCAAAATTAAAATTGATAAAATTAAAAGTCCAGTTACTAATAAATCTTTATCTTTTAATATTTGATAAATTACAAGTATAATTGGACATAAAATTAGAAAGATAAAATAGAATAAAGTTCCCCAAATTTCATTTTCGCCGTAATTTATAATTAGAATTTCATTTTCAAAATGTATAAATTTTTCAGTTTTGTTTTTATTTACATTTCTTAGGATTCTATTTACTGTTTTTTCTACTTGAATGTTCATTTTACTACTATTTTTCGTAAAGTATCAGTTAACGTGTCGCGGCTTACAGAAGTGGCGAACTTCGTAACCGTAATCTTTCGGCTAAGATAAAAGCTCTTGCGAAAGATAAACGTGCATTGTGCACATATTTCGCAATTTTTTCAAACAGTTGTTGACCGCTGGCTCAATATTTAGTTTCTTGTAATAATTTTAAACATCGGTCCATCTTTTTTCACCTTCTCAATTGCCTCAATCCAATATTCCCAAAATGCAGAATCTGCTGGTTTTTCAGTTCCAATCCAATATTCTCCGCCACTTAGAATGTCTGTTAAATCATTAGAACCGCTATTTTCCCAATATGCTTTCAATACATACAACATTGCTTCGTAACCTTCTTTTTTAGTTATGATTTCATTTTGTTTTTTTTGCATTGTTCATTTTATTTTCAAGTTAATATTTTCAAAGTTCTGTTTTTATGCGCTAAATTTTTCAAGTTTCTATTTTTCTGTTTTTAGTTTTACTTTTTTAAAAATCTGATTATGTTTTGTTTACGTTCTTTTTTTTATTGCTTGTAGATAACGTGTCGCGGCTTTGCGTGGTTGCGAACCACAGAACCGAGATTTTTCTGCTAAGATAAAAATTCTTACGAAACGTTAACGTGAACTTACAACAAAATTCGCAATTGCGAGAAACAGCTGTGGCTGTTGCACAACTCAAAAATAAGTAATATTAGTCAAAAAATGTAAAATTAAAAAACCATATTAAATTGATTTACAACATTTTATAAATTAACTATTTATTAAAAGTAATAAAAACTAAACAAAAAACCAGTTGTGCAATAAGCACAGCTGTTAGCCGTCGTTATTTTTTTTACTTTTCCATTTTCCACTTTCCAATTCCACTTTCTATATTCCACATTCCACATTCACTATTTTAATTTTCAATCATTACAATTATCATTGCAATTGAAAAATATATAAAGAACGATAAACACAAAATTGTCCACAACAATCTTGTTTTCATTGCGATTCTATTTTCTTTCAGTATTAAAATTCCATTAACGATTGACAAACCCATTAATATGAAAAATATAAAAAGACTTGAAGTTTTTCCATAAGAATAAATCCAACGAAATTCTCTGTTAAACCTGAAATTGTCTGCAAATTTTGATAACAAAAAATTGCAAACAAATGCGATTAAAATTAGAACAGTATATTTCTTTAGTTGTTTCAAAATGTGTCTTTTTGCAGTTTCGGCAAATAATGTCAGCTAACGTTTCGCGGCTTCAAGAAGTGGCGAACTTCGTAACCGAGATTTTTCTGCTAAGATAAAATTTCTTGCGAAAGATAAACTTGATTTTTGCACTTATTTCGCAATCTCGCAAAACCGCTGTTAGTGGCTGTTTTTTTTGATTTCGTTATTCAAAAATAATTTAACTTTTGTTTCAATCTCATCTTCTGATTTTCCGTCCCAAGTAATTTCAAATAATTTTTGTTGTCCATTTTTGCTATAACTTAATGTAATTGTATTCAGTTTTATTCTTGCTGAAGCCCAATCAAATTTATAGCCTTTTTCTGTTATTGAGTTTTTAAGAATGTTTTTTGTTAAACGTTCTACTTTTCTATTTAAATCTTCCCAACTAAAGTCTACTCTTCCTAAATTTATGACATTTAAATAGTCTTCTTTTTCAAAAGTTAACTTAAGTTCATTTTCACTTGTCCAAATAATTAAGTTTTCGTCAACTTTCACAGTTATTGGATAATCAGCACAACCTTCGCAACCACAAGTGCATCTTCCAATCATTAATTCTCCATTTTTGTCAAAATTATTTTGGTCAAAAAAAGTTGGCGGATCAATTCCTAAATAGTCAAATCCTAAAAAATCTATTTCATCAATAAGTATTCTAACTTCACTATCATTAGATTCAGGATTTGGTAATATGTTAAAAGAAAGTTTGTTCATTAATCATTTAAAATGTTGATTAGTATTCTGTTGCGGTAAAATAGCCACTAACGTGTTGGCGTTTTGCGGAGGTTGGGGAATAAAGATGCGAGTTTTTTCCATTAAAGACAAATTTTCCAAGTACAAAACCATCTTTCCATAAGCCAAATGCCCCAATCTCGCAAAACGGCTGTTCTTTTAATTATTGTAAATTGTAAAATTATATATTGTAGTCAATTTTGAGTTTTGTTTAACCACTGTTTCAGTTAAAATTAAAGTATATTTTTTCTTTTTGTATATAATTATATTTTCACTGTTATTTTCCACATTTTGCAATCGAACATATGCTCTTTCAACCATTTTTTTAAAGTTGGCATATTTCTTTGGATCTTCTAATGAATAAATTATACTTTCTTTTAATATTGAAATGGTTTCTTCATCGAAGTCTTGAATTCTGTTTATATATATTTTTTTAGAAAATCTAACAATTGAGTCTTGACTATTACTAATTTTGGCAAATTGTTTGCTCATAAAAAAATCAGATTTAGTTTCAATTGATTTTAGTTGACAAGTGTATTCAAGTTGTTGCAATCCTATTTTTTGTGCGTTTGAAAAGAATACACATAAAAAAGTTAAAATTAATGTATAAAATAATCTCATAAATATCTTGTTTTTAATGTTTTATGTCAGAATAGCCACTAACGTGTCGCGGCTTGCAGAAGTGGCGAATTTCGTAACCGATTGTTTTCGGCTAAGATAAAATTTCTTGCGAAAGATAAACGTGAATTTACCACATATTTCGCAATCTCGCAAAACCGCTGTGCTTGTTGCACAACTGGTTTTTTGTTTAGTTTTTATTACTTTTAATAAATGGTTAGTTTGTAAAGCATTGTAAATCAATTTAATATAATTTTTAATTTTACATTTTTTGACTAATATTACTTATTTTGAGTTGTGCAACAGCCACCGCTGTTAGGTGCTGGCTTTATTACGTTTTACTATCTCAATTATATTTTTCAGTTCTTGAATTGTTAACATTTTAGCTCGCTTATGAATCATTCGATGACAATTAGAACATACTGGTCTAACATCTTCAACTTTGGATTCTCTTTCGCCTTCGCTTATAGGAATGAGATGATGAATTTCGATGAAATCTAATCCTAAATCTCCATACATTTCAGTAAAATTAAATCCACAAACCCAACAATTAGTTTTCCATTTAAGTTTTGCATCTTTAACTAATTTCTTATGTCGTGAATTATATTTGTATTCTTTTATGAATTTTTCTTTTCCTTCAATAGCGACTGTAAAATTTGGTTTTGTTGACTTTGAATTTAGAAATTTACCTTTCAATGATTCAATAGGAATTAGAAGTTGAATTCTATTATTTTCTTCTCTATCTTTTTTTAGTTTTGAAAAAATATCAACAGTATTTGTAAAAGGTTCTGCCCAGTTTAAAAATTTAGTTGTTACAAATTTTTCCAATTCCGCATCTTCAAGATTAAGAGCGTCAATAAAGCCATTGTCGTAGAAAAATGTTTTTGCATCAACAACATTTGGTATATTAAAAACATAGCACGCAATTTCTTTAGAAATACTCCAATGGTTTAGTTCTTTATTTGCTACAAAATATATAGTCGAATTTAGTTGTCTTTTAAAATCATTAGTTGTTAGAAGTATTGTTTTACTAGATTTTTCAATTTCAGAATTTATTTTTTCAAACGATATTTCCATATTTATACTTATTTTCTCTAGATTTTTGGGAAGCTTACACCTAACGTTCTGGCGCTACAAGATGTTTGGGATTAAAGATGCAAGATTTTTCCGTTATGCACAAGTTTTCCAAGTACAAAACCCTTTTTAAATTCAGCCAAATGCACAAATATCTTGTAACGGCTGTTAGGCGATGTTAAAGGTATTTATTATACTTTTTCCTAATTTAGCTCTAATTTCTATAACATCTTGTTCATTTTTATCTTTCGTAAGTTGATCTTCAATTTTAGAGTAATTTAATCCCATATATTGATGAAATCCAATTAAAAACAAAACCGATAATATTAACTGATTCTGTTTCATTAAATCTTCCAAATCTTCACGAAACTCTTTAGCTTCAATTTGAATTTTTTTATTTTTATCGTTATGTAAAAAACATTTCAAGATTGGTTCTTTTATTGGATATCCATCATAATGTTTTACACAATTAGAAATCCAGTTTATTTTTTCTGTAGTGTGAAATTTGGTTATGGTTTTTTTTAACTCGATTTGAAAGTTTGTTTTTAGATAAGTTTCAATATCTAAATATTTTTCGTTTTCAAATAAGTTACTGAAAAATTCATTCATTAAAACAGTAATATTTTTGATATAACTTTCGTATTTATGAAATGCACCGACATATCCAAGTCGTATTGTCTCAAAATAGTTTTCTTTGAGTTCTTCGTTATCAATATTTATTAAGTGTTTGTATTTTGAAAATTTAAGTTCTCTAGTAAAATCTTGAGATGATTTTATTGAAGCAGGTAAATAATAGTGAACAAATAAATTTTTAAAAGAATTAAGTTCAGAAGAATGTTTAACAATAAAAGTGAAAATTTTATTCCCTAATGGGTCTTCTTGTGTTAATTCAAAATTTTTAATTTTCGAAAATTCTGTGGATAATGTTTCAACAAGTAAATCTATCGAATTTTGTTTTTTCATATTGAGTATTGTTGTTGATTCTGCGACTCTGCGGGTCAATATCGCCTAACTTTTTATATAAAATCAAATATACTCTTCTTTTCAACATATTATTCTGCTTTATTAAACTATTTCTCTCTTTTAAGGTATTTGTTATTTTGAAACAACGTCCTAACTATAGTACTGATTTAAAAAACGTAATTATAAAAATAACTCGTTATAAATAGCCCTGATCGAGGCGGTATCCTCGTAGTGCAACGGAGAGATATAGCCGAGAGCAGGAGGGAAGGTCTTTAGAAAATAGCTGCTTCTGCTCCAAAAAAAAGGCATAAAAAAACACCAGCCTCTCGACTGGTGTTTTCTTACTACAACAAATAAATTATTCTGCTACTAGTTCAGATTGGTTTCTGAAAACTAATTCGTCATCAAAAGCGTCTAGCAAAATGATGCTGTCTGTGGTGATGGCACCAGACAGAATTTCCTTAGACAACTTGTTTAATACTTCTCTTTGTACGACACGTTTTACGGGTCTGGCTCCAAACTGTGGGTCGTAGCCTTTTTTGGCTAGATAAGCAACTGCTTGCGGTGTTGCGTCCATGGTGATGCCTTGAAGCGCCAGCATTTTAGTCACTGATTTGAGTTGGAGTCCTACAATTTTGGCAATGTTCTCACTTGTTAATGGGGTGAACATCACAATCTCGTCAATACGGTTGATGAATTCTGGACGTACGGTTTGTTTTAATAAGTTAAGGACATCAGCTTTTGCTGACTCTGTTACTTCTTCTACAGTGCCTTTGATATTATCAAATTTATCCTGAATGATCTGACTTCCCATATTGGAGGTCATGATAATTATAGTGTTCTTGAAATCGGCTAGGCGTCCTTTATTATCGGTTAATCGCCCTTCGTCTAGTACTTGCAACAAGATATTGAAGGTGTCTGGATGTGCTTTTTCGATCTCATCAAGTAAAATCACTGAATACGGTTTTCTTCGCACTGCTTCGGTCAATTGTCCGCCTTCGTCATAGCCTACGTATCCTGGAGGCGCACCTACTAAACGGCTCACACTGTGGCGCTCTTGGTATTCACTCATATCGATGCGCGTCATGGCGTTTTCATCGTCAAAAAGGTACTCGGCTAGGGCTTTGGCCAATTCGGTTTTACCCACACCAGTTGTTCCTAGAAAAAGGAAGGTTCCCACGGGTTTACGCATGTCTTGCAATCCTGCACGAGAACGACGTACGGCATCACTCACAGCTTCGATCGCTTCCTCTTGACCTACCACGCGGCGGTGCAATTCTTCCTCTAGATGCAATAGTTTTTCACGCTCGCCTTGTAGCATTTTCATAACCGGAATTCCAGTCCATTTGGCTACTACTTCGGCAATATCTTCCTTAGTAACCTCTTCTTTAATTAAGGAACTGCCGCCAGATTGATTTTCAAGCAATTCTTTATGTAAAACGTCTAGGCGTTCTTGGGCTTCTTTGATTTTTCCGTAACGAATTTCGGCTACTTTTCCGTAATCGCCATCACGCTCTGCACGTTCTGCTTCATATTTATAATCTTCAATCTCCGTTTTTATGGCTTGTACATTATCAACAACATCTTTCTCTGATTTCCATTTAGCATAAATTTTATTACGGTCTTCTTTTAAATTAGCCAACTCCATGCCTAAAACTTTGAGTTTGCTCTCATCTTTTTCGCGCTTGATGGCTTCAATTTCGATTTCGAGTTGCATTACTTTTCTATCTAAAACATCCAACTCTTCGGGTTTGGAGTTAATCTCCATTCGGATTTTTGATGCCGCTTCGTCCATTAAATCGATGGCTTTGTCTGGAAGAAAACGGTTGGTAATATAACGCTCAGATAATTCTACAGCAGCGATAATTGCCTCATCTTTGATTTGGACTTTATGGTGTGTTTCGTATTTTTCTTTGATACCACGTAAAATAGAAATCGCACTTTCGGTATCTGGTTCTTCGATGATGATTTTCTGGAAACGACGTTCTAAGGCTTTGTCTTTTTCGAAATATTTTTGATATTCGTCCAAAGTCGTTGCTCCAATAGCACGGAGTTCTCCACGAGCCAATGCCGGTTTTAGAATATTAGCAGCATCCATAGCACCTTCGCCACCACCAGCGCCTACAAGGGTGTGAATCTCATCAATGAAAAGCACAATATCTCCCTCGGCAGCGGTTACTTCTTTCACTACTGCTTTCAAGCGCTCTTCAAACTCTCCTTTGAATTTGGCTCCTGCAATAAGCGCTCCCATATCTAGAGAGAAAACAATTTTGTCTTTCAAATTATCAGGTACATCACCATCTACAATTCGGTGTGCTAATCCCTCAGCGATAGCGGTTTTACCCACACCAGGTTCTCCCACAAGCATGGGGTTGTTTTTTGTACGACGCGTTAATATTTGCAATACACGACGGATTTCCTCATCACGACCAATTACAGGGTCTAGTTTTCCGGCTTTGGCTAATTCGTTTAGGTTTTTAGCATATTTATTTAAAGAATTATAAGTTTCTTCGGCTGATGCCGAGGTTACTCGTTCTCCTTTTCGGAGTTCGTCAATGGCTGCTTTTAGTCCTTTTTCGGTTACGCCTTGGTCTTTTAATATTTGAGAAACTTTACTTTTTGAGGCAAAAATGGCTAACATTAAATGTTCAATAGAAACAAATTCATCATTCATTTTTTTAGCAATCGTTTCGGCATCATTTAAGGTACTGTTTGCTGTTCTCGAAAGCATTACTTCTCCTCCAGAAACTTTAGGAAAGCTCTGAATTGTGCTGTCTAATACTTGAATGAACAACGGCACATTGACATTTAATTTTTTCAGAATAAAAGGGGCTACATTTTCATCAACTTCAAAAATTGACTTGAAAATATGCTCGTTTTCTATTTGTTGTTGCCCATATTCTTGAGCCAGTTGTTGCGAGTGCTGAATAGCCTCCTGAGATTTAATAGTAAATTTATTTATATTCATGATTTATTTGGTTTTTAACAACAAGCCTGCGCTTGTTAATTTGTAAAATACTTTAATGGGTTTTATTATTAATTTATTTTATCTTTGTAAATGGATGTTCAATTTATATTCCATAGTAAAATTACAGACAAAATGGCTTATTAAAAATGATTTATATCATATAAAGCGGTCATTTTGACTTAAATACCGACAAATTATGAGTTTTTTTAAAAATATTTTTGGTAGTTCTGAAAACCAAAACGAATCCAATATAAAAATGGATTGGGAACCATTGAATCATATTACACAATTAGACGAGATTGTTACTTTGTCAAAAGAGAAGCCGGTTGCTATCTTTAAACACAGTACGCGTTGCAGTATCAGCCGTATGGCTTTGAAACAATTCGAAAATGAATTTGATTTTCCAGAAAAGGTAACGCCCTATTTTCTTGATTTGATTGCTTTTCGTGATATTTCTAATGATATTGCTAGTCGTTTTGGGGTACAACATCAGTCACCACAATTGATTTTAATCAAAAACGGAAAAGCAGTTTACAATACTTCACATAGTGATATTGATGCTGTAGCATTGAAGACTAAAGTATAGTTTTTATCTAAAAAGGGATAAAATTAAAGCCACGAATTCACCTATTATTTTTATGAATTTGTGGCTTTAATTATTTTAAAAACTACCGCCAGAACCGCCACCGCTAAAATCACCACCTCCAAATTCCATTGGGGATTGGGTTGTTACTTCGGGTTTTAATCCGCCTATTTGCGATGTGATAAGTATATCAGCATTCAAAAAAGCATTTGTCTTTGTAAAACGATCGGGTTGGAAAGTGATTCCGGTTTCTTTATTTTTTAATTTTAGAATCGTAAAAAGCGTTGTTGCAAATAGTACGGCTCCTCCAATGGTTAAGGCAATCTCAACGGGTAAAACGGAATAGTAATATCGGATTGTGAAAACTGAGAAACACAAGCTTAACAAACCAATCCATAGTAAGATTCGGTCTTTTTTTACCAAACCAAAATATAAATAACTCGCAGGCACAATAAAGGTAAAAGCATAAAATAGATAAGCAAAGGGAATATCGCTTCCAGGTGCAACATCTTGCCCTAGCAAATCGATAGAAAGTTCGCGCACTATTAGGTAGTTTCCTGAAAAGTAAAAAAGGATTAAAGCGAAATTCTTGGCTAATAAAAGCCCATTGTAATAAAAAGGAGTAGCTAATTTTTGTAGTGCTGTTTTGCTACTAAAATATATAGCTAAAGCAAAAGCCATCATGATGAATGGTAAGAAGGCTTGTATTGACTCATTCAATTCAAATATACCCAAAACGATGGTGTAGGTTAATGCTAAAGAAAACAGCAACGCCATTGATAAATGTAAGTAACGGAGGTAGCTCAATAATGCAGTTCCTGTTATAAATGCTGCCATTACTAATTCGTTAAAATCAGATGTGATTCCTATGCCTATAGCCAAAGCGAGTTGGGATCCTAAAATGAAGGCGTCGTCAAGCCCATGACCATAATATGTTGATCTACTTAATATTTCAGATCCAATAATTCCAATGATGGCAAAGGAAAAAACTAAATATTCAGAACTATTATGAATTGAATCAATTGCAATTAAAGCAAGAAAACCACAGATTGAGGAATATAAAAACACACCTAAAATAAAAAAAAGGATTCTAATAACTAAGTTATTGTTAGTTTTAGGAACGACAAATGTTTTTTCAATAGCTCCGTATTGCTCTTTATCAAAAAATCCCGCTTTTTGCAGCGAACCCGCTTCTTCTAGTAAGCTCAAATTTTGTAATTCTATTTTATCGTAAACTATCATTGTTTTTTTGTTTGTTAAAATGCTTTATTAATTTTATAAATAAAACGATGGAACCTATAAAGTAAAAAGGAATTATAAAGAATATTAAAATATAGAAGTCATCAAAATTAAGTAATACAATAACTTTGAAAAACAGTATGTTAGCGCCAATATAGGCGTATAATACAGTGAATATTAAAAGCGAAATAGCTTGAAACTGATAACTAACTTTATAATAGTAAAATAGAGTACCGGCCAAAATGAGTGCAAATACAAACCAATAAGGTTGAAACAAATTATTGATGCACGAAATGCTAATTAGATGCAGTCCAAAAGTAAGGTAAACGAGCGTGAAATGCTTTTTTAAGGCAATTTGGTTGCTATAAATTGACCACAGAATAAGTACCACTCCAAGTCCAATAGCCGAGTAGCTTAAAGTGTTTGTATCGTAAAAATCATTATCAAGTAGGGATTGTGGACTAACAGATAAACCAATATAAGCCGCAAGACCAGTGATTGCAATGGATAAAATACTTTTGTTGTCAAAGTAATAAGCGCAAAAGAGCCCAATTGCAGTAGGAATTAAAGTTGCTAATCCGTAGTGCGTACCAAAAGCCGTGTATTGAAATTGTAAATAGCCTATAAAAATACAACTGAGTAGCAATGCCGCTAGTATAATATAATCATAAATGGGATTTTCAAAACTGGTTTCTCCCTTTTGAAATCCATTTGCATTCTTGAAACTGAAATAATAGCAAACAACGGTCACTACTAATAAAATAGCTAAAATAGCGACATGACCAATCGTATCAATATTTTGGTAAATTAAGATTCCGATTCCTGTTGTAAATGACAAAACTGAAAGATATAGAAATAGTTTTAACTCTCCATGTAGAGAAAAAATCCCTAGGTTCCGATATGCTTTAACTTGGGTAAGTTGGTTTTCTGTCAGAAAATTTTGGTCAAAAAGTTTCTGAGTATTTTGTTCTTCAAAGCGGTTCATAAATGGTTTTTTAGTTAGCTAAGATCAAATATATGTATAAATTATATTCGTTTTTATTGTTTGTAATCATTTAATTTAAAAAAAAAATCCATTCGGTTTGGAATGGATTTTAGTAGTTTATAAAGCTTTTGTCATTTTCTCTTTTATCTCTGCTAAACAAAGGTTGTTTATACTTCCTTCATGCGTATGTTTAGTTTCTTTTGGAGATGCGTAGGTTCCATTTTCTAATTGTTCGGCAACGGCTTTGTAGGCGTCTCTAAAAGGCATTCCTGCAACCACCATTTCGTTTAAAGTGTCTACTGTAAACAAATAATTGTATTTTTTATCGGCTAAGATATTGTCTTTTACTTTAATGTCTTTGATTGAAAAAATAGCAATGTCCAAACAAGCTTGCAAGTTTTGAATGGCTGGAAATAAGCCTTCTTTTAATAGCTGCAAGTCTCTGTGGTAACCACTAGGAAGGTTATTAGTAATCAAAGTAATTTCATAAGGCAAGGCTTGAATTTTGTTGCATTTCCCACGAATTAATTCGAATACATCTGGATTTTTCTTGTGCGGCATAATACTCGAACCAGTAGTTAAATGGGCGGGTAAACCGATAAAATCAAAATTCTGACTCATGTACAAACAAACATCCATAGAAAACTTCGCTAAAGTTGCAGCTACGCTACTCATGGCAAAAGCCAGTGTTTTCTCTGATTTTCCACGGCTCATTTGAGCGGCTACAGAGTTGTATTTTAAGGTTTCGAAACCTAATTCCTTTGTCGTAAAAGTACGATCAATAGGGAAGGAGCTACCATATCCTGCAGCAGAACCCAACGGATTTTGATCAACTACTTTTAAAGCAGCGTTCAACATGGTGATATCGTCAATCAAAGTCTCCGCATAGGCAGAAAACCACATCCCGAACGAGGACGGCATCGCGATTTGCAGGTGCGTATAGCCAGGTAATAAAACGTTTTGGTATTTCTCAGCCGATTCCATTAGTAAATCAAAAAGTGATTTTACTTGCGCTTTCATTTCGATAACAACATCTTTCAAATACAAATTGACATCCACTAAAACTTGATCGTTACGAGAACGTGCGGTATGTATTTTTTTTCCAGCGTCGCCTAGTTTTACCGTCAATAAGTATTCTATTTTGGAATGTACATCTTCAAATGAATCTTCGATTTCGAAATTTCCAGCGGCTACATCAGCAATGATTTCGTTTAGAGCAGCTACTAATGAATCAGTTTCAGTAGTAGTTAATAAACCGATGTTTCCTAGCATTTTGGCATGAGCTATAGAACCCAAAGCATCGTATTTTGCTAGTACTAAATCCAATTCACGGTCGTTACCAACGGTGAATTGTTCGATTTGTTTATCAGTAGGTATTCCTTTTTCCCAAAGTTTCATAGTTGTGTTTTTTGTTTCGCAAAGATACTCAGAGTTGTCTCAGAGATTTGCAAAGTTTATTTTTTGAACTATCCGGATTTTCCGGTTAGTTGCATTTTTATTTTGAACTGCTCGAATTTTTCGAGTAGTTGAAATTTCTTCCAACTCACCATTCTGGTATATTTCTTTTAAATGATAGTTATGGTATGAGATTCTAATCCAAATAGAGACACAATAGCCTTTTGTTTTAAACAAAAAACCTCCTCAATATAAGTAATTTTAACTCTAATGTTATTGGCGCTTGTTTATAAAGTAGAATTGGTTTTCGCATTGTTTTTTATTTTGTAAAGATACTCACAGGTAAATCAGAGATTTACGTAGTTTATTAATTTTAATAACTTGAAGTTAAAACCTTAAAGCTTATTGTATCTATAAATATAACAACCAACTTCTGAAGGATGATCTAATACGAGATTGTTTTTATTTTCTTTTATAAGTCGAAAGAGAATTATAAAATCTCCAAATGCAGCCATTGTAAAAAAGATTCCAAAAATCAGAAAAAGTATATTTCCAGTTATAAATGATATTATTACTGGTAGAACTCCTAAAATTATAGTGGGCATAATACCACCAATTATATAATGTTTTACTAATAAAGGCTCTTTACAATGACAATATGGAGTTAAAAATCTCCAAAGAACACCAAATTTAATTGATTTAAAACCGTCTTTTGTAAATTTTGCCCATGTTATACCATGAATTAATTCATGTAAAATTATCCCAATTGTCAAAGTAGATATTATAATTGTGAAAATTAAAATAGGATTTAAATAACCATTATTTTTAAAATAAATTATAGATTTTTTGATGTTTTCTTTATTTATATTTTTATTCCAAATGAGATAATATGGAATTAAGTAAATTATTAAAATAGGTATAATTGAAAATATTGCATATAGGTTAGCTTTAACTAAGTTAAATGTTATTAGTTCCCTTGTATAATCTTTATTATTATCCATTTTACTTTTTTTTCAAGAAATCACTCAATATTTTGATGTACAAGTCGATTCCTTCTTCAATTTCGTTTACATATATAAATTCATCTGCTGAGTGTGATCGCAGTGTGTCTCCAGGGCCTAATTTCAATGATTTACAGCTCAAAACTGATTGGTCAGAAAGAGTAGGAGAGCCATAAGTCGTGCGACCTAAAGCAATTCCGGCTTGTACCAATCCATGGTTTTCTGGAATTGAGGACGAGCTTAGATTCATAGAGCGTGGTGTTACCTCGGCATTTACGTGTTCTTGTACAATCGCCAGAACTTCGTGATTGGTATAACAATCGTTTACCCGAATATCAACAACGATATCACATTCTGAAGGAACTACGTTATGTTGTTTTCCTGCATTGATTTGTGTAACGGTCATTTTTACTGGTCCTAACTGTTCCGATAATTTGTCGAATGTATAATTCTTAAACCATTCCATTACGGGAATTGTTTTGTACAAAGCATTGTCTTCATTTTGATGTGCTGCATGACTGGGTGTTCCTTTGATTTTTACATCCAGCACCAATAAACCTTTTTCGGCTATAGCCAATTGCATTAAAGTAGGTTCGCCTACGATAGCACACTCTAACTCGGGTAAATGTTTTAAAACACTGTTCAAACCATTTTTACCGCTGCTTTCTTCTTCAGCCGAAGCTACGATCACAATATTATAAGGCAAATTTTCCGCGGCATATAAATGTACGAAAGTTGCCAATAGCGAAACCAAGCAACCACCAGCATCATTACTCCCTAAACCGTATAGTTTTCCATCTTCTACAATGGCTTTCAATGGGTCTTTAGTGTACGCCTGATTAGGTCTCACGGTGTCGTGGTGTGAGTTCAGTAAAAGCGTTGGTTTGCTTTTATCAAATGTCTTATTGTATGCCCAAATATTGTTGTTTTCTCTCTCAAACGGAATGGCATTTACTTCAAACCATTTTTCGATCAAAGCTGCAGTATTTTCTTCTTCACTAGAAAAAGACTGAGTTTCAATCAGGTTTTTTAATAAGGCAATCGCTTCTTGAGTAAGTGTTTCTTTGTTTTTCATATTTTTTGTATGTCGAATCTTAAAACTGAAATTTTCAGTTATAAACTTACCATTAAGATATTTAGTTCATTAAGCTTAAAGACCTTAATCTCTTAATGGTGATTTTCAAGGTTTGTTTCTATAAAGCAATTGTTGTGCAAATAACATCGTTATTTTGTAACATGCTGTGGTGACCAATTCGTATTTTCTTAACTCCTTTAGACAAGCTATTGAAGCAGTTATCCAATTTAGGAATCATCCCGGAATGAATGGCTTTTTCTTCTTTTAATTTCGAATATAAGTCGGCATTCATCTTTAATATTACAGACGAATCATCTTCTGAATCGAATAAAACGCCTGGTTTCTCAAAGCAATAATTCAAAGTTACATCATAGACCTCGGATAAGGCAATGGCTAATTCACTTGCAATCGTATCGGCATTAGTGTTTAATAATTGTCCTTGTTTATCGTGGGTAATCGCGCAAAAAACAGGAATGATACTGTTCTCTAATAACGTTGATAGTAGCGGAGTGTTGACTGACTTCACATCACCAACAAAACCGTAATCTATCGTAGGATGGTTTCTTTTATCGGACTGAATTAAATTTCCATCCGCTCCAGAAAACCCCATCGCATTTGTATTATGTCCTTGCAATTGAGCCACAATATTTTTATTTATTTGCCCTGCATAAATCATGACTACAACCTCTAGCATTGCGGCATCAGTAATACGGCGACCGTCAATCATTTGAGGAACCAGACCAATGCTTTGTGCCATTTTGGTTGCCGATTTTCCACCACCATGCACCAGTACTTTATAGCCTTCAATTTTAGAGAAATCGTTCAGAAACTGTTGTAGTTCGTTGGCATCATCAATAATGTTTCCGCCAATTTTCACAAGGGTTACTAATTTACGTAGCCCTCCCGAAAGTTCGGGACTCTCCACAGAAGAGGGAGCCGAATTTGAAATATTGGAGTTTTCTAACGGTATAGTCATTACTTTTTCTTTTTAGACTTTTTTGTTTTTATTCCCCCTTTGGGGGCTAGGGGGATTAGTATTTTTTGCAACACCAATTGCGCTGCATAGGTTCTATTGTTAGCCTGTTCGATTACAATCGAATTCTCGCTGTCAATCACTTCATCGGCAACGATTACGTTACGTCTTACCGGCAAGCAATGCATGAATTTGGCGTTGTTAGTCAATGCCATCTTTTCCGCGGTTACCGTCCAACTTGGATCACTGTTGGTGATTTTGCCGTAGTCGTTGTAATTACTCCAGTTTTTAGTGTAAATAAAATCGGCATTTTCGAATGCTTTATTCTGATCGTATTCTATTATTGAATCCTTCGTGATTTCAGGATTTAATTCGTAGCCTTCTGGATGTGTAATGACAAAATCAGCGTCTTGCAACTGCATCATTTCTACAAAGGAATTGGCTACAGCCTGCGGTAAAGCTTTAGGATGTGGCGCCCATGATAATACTACTTTTGGTTTGTGTGCGGTCTTATGTTCTTCCATTGTGATGGCGTCAGCAAGTGCCTGCAGAGGGTGACCCGTGCAACCTTCCATATTCACAATAGGTACAGTCGCGTATTTTAGGAATCCAGCCATTACCGTTTCGGCATTGTCTTTTTCCTTGTCGACTAGGCCAGCAAAAGCCCTTACCGCAATGATATCACAATATTGAGATACAACCTCTGCAGCTTCTTTGATATGCTCCGAAGCACCTTGGTTCATTACCGCTCCGTCTTCAAACTCTAAAGTCCAACCTTCATTGGTAAAATTCATCACCATGACGTTCATCCCAAGGTTCAAAGCTGCCTTTTGTGTGCTCAAACGCGTTCTCAAACTTGGATTAAAAAACAACATTCCTAATGTTTTGTTTTTACCTAATTTTTTGTTTTTAAGCGGGTTGCTCTTAATTTTAATTGCCGACTTCACCCATTTAGAGAGGGAGTCGATATCTTTTATTGAAGTATAATTCATCTTTATTTAATTTTAGTAAAAGGTATTTTGTTTTGCAAGGCATTCAAAATGAAATTATCATTTAAACCATTCACAACCCAAGTCTCAATATTAGCTGCTTTTGCAATTGCAGCCGCTTCTATCTTAGATTGCATGCCACCGGTTCCTTGTGATGATTTAGCGTCGCCTACTTCTTTGTCTAGAAGTTGTAGGTCTGTAACCAAAGAAATCGTTTCCGGTACAGCGTCATGAATAGACGATTTTGTATATATTCCATTTGTATTAGTAGCTATGATTAAGATGTCTACTTTTAATAAAACTGCCGCTAATGCCGCTAATTTATCGTTGTCACCAAACCGAATTTCATCCGTTGCAACAGTATCATTTTCATTAATAATCGGAATGTAATTGTTCTCCACTAAAACATTAATCGTATTGACAATATTTACTTTTGACTGGTCTTTTTCAAAGTCGGAATAGGAGAGTAGACACTGCGAAGTCAGCAATCCTAAATCACTAAAATTTTCATGGAAGATCCGCATTAAATGTGGTTGTCCAATAGAAGCCAAAGCTTGTTTAACCACTATTTCTTTTCCTTTGCTCTCCAATTTCACAAATTGTTTTGCAGCAGCAATAGCGCCAGAACTTACAATGATAAACTCATATTCTTCGTTCAAGGCTGCAATTTGCATTCCAATATCCTCAATCTTTCCTCTCGAAATATGATTGGTTTCTCTTGTTAAGGTATTGGTGCCTATTTTTAGTAATATTCTTTTTTTAGCCATAATTTTGAGCTTTGGGCATACAGCTATCAGCAATGGGCTTTTAGCTTTGTAAATAAATTAATTTTTTAAAGGAATCGATTTTATCAACACCTTTTTACATAGCCCACGGCTCATAGCCGAAAGCCTATTTTGGAACTACCTTATCTGTCCTTCTCCGTAAACATACCATTTATTGGTTACCAAATGTTGCAAACCGATTGGTCCACGTTGGTGCAGTTTATCGGTGCTTATTGCGAGTTCGCCGCCAAGTCCAAATTGTCCTCCATCGGTAAATCGGGTAGAGGCATTTTGATAAACGGCTGCCGTGTCTACGTTATCCATAAACTCCTGCGCGATTTCGTTATTTTCTGTAATTATAGAAGCCGAATGTCCGCCACAATATTTATTGATTTTGTCAATCGCTTCTTGATCAGAATTGGTCGCGCCAATTACAATTTTATGATCTAAAAACTCTTCGTACCAAATCAAATCGGCCTCTATTGCTTTTACTCCAGTCGCTTTTGCAACAGCTGCATCTCCTAAAACGGTTACATTAAAGAGTTGTAATTCTGTCACTAATTGTTTTGCAAAAACTTCCCAGTTTGGAACGTTGGTATCAATTAATACTTTATCCAAAGCATTGCAAACGGATATATTTGAGGTCTTTCCGTTAATTATTATTGCTATTGCTTTTTCTAAATCGGCCTCCTTATTTACGTATACAAAGTTGTTTCCGCGACCACTTACAATAACGGGACAAGTAGCGTGCTTCTTTGTGAAAGCTATTAGTTGTTCGCCACCACGCGGTACAATCAAGTCCACTTTTTGTGTTGGATTTTCTAAAAAAGCCTGTGTTTTGGTGCGGTCATAATTCAAATATTCCACCCATGAAGTAGCAACATCATTATCTTTTAGCGCTTGATGCCAAAGACTCACAATCTTTAAATTAGACAGCAATGATTCTTTTCCGCCTTTCAATAAAATTTTGTTTCCCGACTTAAAAGCAATTCCACCCGCTTCCACTGTTACGTCAGGACGCGATTCATAAATGATCAAAATAGTTCCAAAAGCAGCTGTTTTATTGCTGATTTTCATTCCGTTTTCGTGTGTAAAATCAAAAAGAACTTTTCCCACCGGATCTTCCTGACTCGTTAATTGTTGCAATGACAAAATCATTCCGTCAATCTTCTCGTCATCAACAAGTAGACGCTTTTCCATAGCCAAATCATCCCCAGAATAATTGCTTAAGTCTTGTTGATTTACTGCTTTAAGGTTCGCTCTTTCTTGCTCTAAAAGTACTGCCATGGTACTTAAAACAGCATTTCTCTTTTCGATTGGAAGTATTTTGCTCATTTTATTTATATTTTTTTGGGCGTGTCCCTATCGGGTCGGGCTATTCGTTTCCGCTTTTTTTTATCAATTACCACGGGTTAAAACCCGTGGCAATTGATAAAAAAAGAGCTTCACTGCTATCCCTCACGCACACTATCTTTGATTATATTCCTTAAATTACACCTATTTGATCGGAGTGTATTTCAGTAAATATTTAAAAATTTTTAAAATCTGCAATATTTGCGTGCAATTATTTTTTCTCAGATTTTACTTTATGTCTAAAACTTAGCAACTCAGTGACTTAGTCGCTTAGCTACTTTTAATAATTATTTCAACTCTGCCAACGATTCCTGCAAAGCCACTATAAAAGTATCAATAGCATCAGTAGTAATCGTCAAAGGAGGTAGAATTCTCAATAAGTTTTTATTGTTTGCTCCACCGGTGAAAATATGTTTTTCGATGATCATTTTCTTTCTCAAAGCGCTCACGTCAAAATCAAATTCGACTCCTAGCATCAATCCTCTTCCTTTTACTTTAATGATTTCTGGAATCACTTTAATGGCTTCCAAAAAGTAAGCTTCAACTTGGATAGCGTTTGCCATCAAGTTTTCTTTTTCGATCACTTCAAGAACGGCAATACTTGCAGCACAAGCCAAATGGCTACCACCAAAAGTAGTCCCAAGCAATCCGTAGCTCGCTTTAAAGTGCGGAGCAATTAAAATACCACCAATAGGGAAACCATTCCCCATACCTTTGGCCATGCAAATAATATCTGGTGTGATGCCATGAAATTGGTGTGCAAAAAACTTCCCGCTTCTTCCAAAACCAGATTGTACCTCATCCATAATCAAAACCACATCATGAGCTTTGCAAACTTTTTCAAGTGCTTGAAAAAATTCGGTTGTTCCTTGGTCTAAACCACCTACACCTTGAATAGGCTCAATGATTACGCAAGCCACATCGCCTTTTTTTAATTCGGCTTCTACCAAATCGATTTGGTTCAAGGGTAAAAAAGTAACTACTTGTTGCGCATTAATCGGCGCAACAATTTTTTTGTTATCTGTAGTTGCCACAGCTGCAGACGTACGTCCGTGAAAAGCGTTTTCAAAAGAGACTACTCTTGCTTTATTAGTATGAAAAGAGGCCATTTTCAAAGCATTTTCATTTGCTTCGGCACCAGATGAACATAAAAACAAACTGTAATCGGTATAGCCAGAAAGTTTTCCTAGTTTGTCGGCTAGTTCCACTTGCAATGGATTCTGGATCGCATTCGAGTAAAAACTCAATTTATTCAATTGTTCGGTTACTTTAGCAACGTAATACGGTTGCGTATGTCCGATGGATATAACTCCGTGACCAGAGTATAAATCTAAATATTCGATTCCGTTCTCATCTGTAATGGTGCAATCTAATGCTTTTACAGGAGTGATAGGGTATAATGGGTAAACGTCAAATAAGTTCATGGTTTTTTGTTTTTTTAGTTTAAGGTTTAAAGTTTCAAGTTCGCGTAAAACATGAAACTTTAAACTTGAAACAAATTTTTAGAATCCTGATGGTTTCAAATGCAACCCTGTAGTTTCGTTCAGTCCAAACATGAGGTTCATGTTTTGAACGGCTTGTCCAGAGGCGCCTTTTAGTAAATTATCAATCACTGAGGTGATCAAAACCCGGTTTCCTTTTTTCATTAAACTGATAATGCATTTGTTGGTTTGTACTACTTGCTTCATGTTGATGTTTTCTGTGGTAACAGTTACAAAGGGTTGGTCTTTATAAAACGCTTGGTATTTTGTAAGCAGTTCTTCTAAACTTTCGTCTGATTTTGTGTACAACGTAGCAAAAATACCTCTGGGGAAATCTCCTCTGTTGGGTACAAAAATCAATTCGTTGGCATACGATGCTTGCAATTGATTGATGCTTTGGTTTATTTCGCCTAGATGTTGGTGTTCGAAAGCTTTGTAATGCGAGAAATTGTTGTTTCTCCAACTAAAATGCGAAGTAGTTGATAAACTTACACCTGCTCCAGTACTTCCTGTTGTGGCATTGATATGTACATCTTCGCTCAACAATCCGTCAGCAGCTAGTGGCAATAATGCTAGTTGGATTGCGGTTGCAAAACAACCTGGATTGGCGATATAGTTGGCGTTTTTAATGCTGGTTTTATTTAGTTCCGGTAATCCGTAAACAAAAGATTTCCCGTCGAAATCTTTGTCGTTGATTAGACGGAAATCATTCCCTAAGTCGATAATTTTTGTGTGACTTGCAAACGGATTTTCTTTTAAAAATGAAATCGACTTGCCGTGTCCCAAACAAAGAAAAAGTACATTAACATTGGGGTTCACAGTATCGGTGAAATTCATTTCGATATCTCCCATTAGATCTTGATGCGCAACAGATAAGGGTTTTTCAGCATTTGTGGTGCTGTAAACAAAATCAATTTTTGCATTAGGGTGAAACATCAAGATTCTTATTAATTCTCCTGCTGTGTATCCTGATCCGCCTATTATTCCTATGTTAATCATAATTTTTATTTTTAAGATTGTTTGTTTATAAAAAACGCAATCTAAATTTTAAAACATTTTTATTTTTTAACCATTAAGGAATTAAGGTAAATTAAGCTTAATGAAACTTAATTTCTTAATGGTTATAATTTTTTCAAAGTCTATATTTTATAGCTTCAACTTTTTTATTTTGAGAAACATCTTGATAAATCAAAATGTTCTTCATTAGCCCCGATTGTAGTGAAAATCCTTTTCCTTTTTTTTGAAAAAGGAAAAGATTGTAACGGAAAGCGGGACTGGATTTCTTGAGGAACAAAATGTTTCTGCTCCAAAAAAATATACTTTATCTTATTCGTAAGTTTCGTTGTTTACTGCTGAATAAATGTTTTGGGCGTTACCTAAAATTTTGATAAATCCTTTGGCATCATCAGACGTCCAGGCATTGTTCATTTCGCCATACTGACCAAAACTATTTGTCATCAAGTCATTATCCGATTTGATTCCATCAAGCGAAAAATGATACGGTTTTAAGGAAACCGTCACGGTTCCGTTTACTGTTTTTTGAGTGTCTTCAAGAAAGGCCTCGATGTTACGCATTACAGGATCAAGAAATTGTCCTTCGTGAAATAACATTCCGTACCAGTTCCCTAGTTGCTCTTTCCAATATTGTTGCCATTTACCAAGCGTGTGTTTCTCCAATAAATGATGCGCTTTGATGATAATTAGTGGAGCAGCGGCTTCAAAACCAACTCTTCCTTTAATCCCAATAATGGTATCACCTACGTGAGTATCACGACCTATGGCGTAGGCATTAGCCAATTTTTCTAAGGTTACGATGTTATTAGAAGGTTTGTCTTTTTTACCATTTACAGCAATAATTTCTCCTTCTTTAAATTCAAGCGTTACTTTTTCTTCTCCTTCTTTAATTAATTGAGAAGGGTAAGCCTCACTAGGTAGCGCTTGGTGCGAAGTCAACGTTTCTTTACCGCCCACACTTGTTCCCCAAAGTCCTTTATTGATCGAATATTGCGCTTTTTCCCAAGAGTAATGCACACCGTTTTTTGATAAATAATCTACTTCTTCTTGTCTTGACAATTTCAAGTCACGAATAGGCGTGATGATTTCGATTTCTGGAGCGATGGTGTGGAAAATTAAATCAAAACGGATTTGGTCGTTTCCTGCACCTGTGCTACCGTGTGCGATTGCCTCTGCACCAACAGATTTGGCGTATTTAATAGCTTCAATCGCTTGAAAAACTCTCTCAGCACTTACTGATAATGGGTAGGTATTGTTCTTTAATACATTCCCATAAATTAAATATTTAATGGCTTTGTCGTAGTATTTGTCCACGATGGTTAGATTGGCGTGTTTGGCGCTTCCTAACTCGTAGGCTCTCTCTTCGATTGCTTTTAATTCTTCGTCATCAAATCCACCGGTATTGATTAAAACAGTGTGAACTTCGTATCCTTTTTCGTTTTTTAAATATTTAAGGCAATAAGATGTGTCTAAACCGCCACTATATGCTAATACAACTTTTTTCATTTTGATTTTATTTTTATTCCCAACGACCTTTCTGAAGGAAGGGACGTTTATTGGGTTACTATTTTAATTAATTCTTCTATGCTTCTCGGTATTTCCCTGTTATATCTCCCTATTTTTCTGGGAGGACTAGGAATTAATCTTCTAAGAAAAGCGCTTGCTTTATTTTTTTCAATCGGTTCCAAATCCGGGTATTGAACGTATGTTTTGGTGGTACTTTTGGTTTCTCTTTTGGATCATACAGCATTCCAGTACACAAGCACATTTTATTGTCTTTGCTTTTTAGGATTTCGTAATTAGTACAGGTTTGGCAGCCTTTCCAGAAACTAGGATCGGTGGTTAACTCCGAAAACGGTACTGGTTTGTAGCCTAAGTCAGAGTTGATTTTCATTACTGCTAAACCAGTGGTGATTCCAAATACCTTTGCATTGGGATACTTCTTCAATGAATATTCAAATACCTTGGATTTAATCTTTTTGGCTAAGCCAAGGTTTCTAAAATCAGGATGTACAATCAATCCAGAGTGCGCGACATAGTTGCTTTCTTGCCAGCTTTCGATATAACAAAAACCTGCAAAAACACCATCAACTAGTGCAATTACGGCATCTTGATTTTCCATCTTTTTCTGGATGTATTCCGGAGTACGTTTTGCTATTCCGGTTCCTCTCAATAGGGCAGATGATTCTATGGTATCGCATATAACTTGTGCGTACTTAAAATGTTCTTCCTGTGCTATAATAATGGAGATATTCATTTTAAAAGATGAATTTTTGAGTTAAAAATGATTGTTTGATAGTAGCAGAAATACGACTGAAAGTTACCGATTTATTATTTAATAAACGAGTATAAGTAATTGAATAACATTTAGTTAAAAATGGTATCAATACAGTTGTAATATAGGTTTTTGGATATGTAAATCCAATGGAATACAGTTGGAATTTCAAAACAGGAAAATGAAAAAATGAATAAAATCGAATGACTTAAATAAACACTATAGTAATAGTGTCCGTACTTCGGGCGAAGCAGGAGTCAATTTTATCCGTGAGATAGAAGTTATATGTAAACTTTTATTTTTCATTACTGCAAAAGTACATATTAATATAATACATTGATTAAAAAAAAAAATTATCACAAAATTAAAGTAGGATGTTATTAAAAACAAAATAGCTCTTTAAGATTGTAGTCTTAAAGAGCTGCTTATTAGTGAGTTTTAAAATTAATTTCCGAGTCGGTTGTTTCGGATAATATTTTTCACTTTATTTTTTAAGTCTTCACCAGTATCAAAAACCATCTGCTCATTTGTAGGGAATGGTAAGTAGTCACGGTCAAAATACGCGTTATACTCCTCATCAGAAGCTCTTCTATCTCCTTTAAAAGTTGCATAACTATTTTGAAAAATAAACTCACTGTTTATAGGAAACGATTGTAATAGCTGGTTAGTTTTCAGGTTTACATAATCAACGTTGGCCGTGACCTGGCAAGCTTTAAACTGGTTAGACTCATAAATTCGTGCTTTTACAGTTTTAAAATTATCAATTTTTATTGCATTTCCTAGGCTGTCTTTTACCACTTTTCCTCTATTATCAAGTAGTGTTTTAAGGCCGTCCTTAATTTGTTTTTCTTTGTAAAAAACATTCTCTTTAACTTGTTCAGGGCTAATCATAATGTTGGTGAAATTTATAATTAGTCCATAATCATAGTTAACGCCTTTTTGTTTCACATTATGGTAGACTGTCCATTTTTCATTCATTCCGTAAGTGCTAAAATCAAGTAAATCTTGCTGCAAACGTGTTGGAATAACCATATTTGTTTCATTCTTTAAAGCAATATTAACAAAATCAGTTCCTTTGAATTGCGCTTCATCCATTAATTTAACAACGTCCTTATAGTTGGGGTTAATTTGGTTCAAATAATTCAAATCATCGTAAGCACGACGAAATATTAATTTGTCATTGGTAAGCATTAATGCTTTTGAATTATCGTATAAATATTTAGATAAAGTATTTCTACTAGAGATAATCTTGTCATTATAATTGTCGAAAGGAAAATAAGCATTTCTACCTTTATTCAATAATGGCAAAGGAAGTATGGGTCTGATTCTATCTTGACGGTTGTTTAATTGTAAGTACGTTTTGTAAATCACTTCATAGTTACGCGGATTCCCATCTTTAGCAAGTAAGTCTAAATTGCGTAAGTCACGTTCTTTAGCTTTGGCGAAAGCCTCTTCAAGTAAATAAACATAATCTTGTTTTCCTTTAGCATTTTTATTGGAACGTAACCCTTCTACAGCGCGATCAATAGCGGCATCATAATCACCTTCACTTAATAAGTTTTGAGTTTTTTTAACCCCACAAGAAGCGATAAATAGTATAAAAGTGAATAAGAGTATTGTTTTTTTCATAATGCTAATTTTAGACAAATATATTTTATATAAGCTATGATTTCAAAATTGATGCCATAAAAAAACCATCAAAGTAGATTTGATGGTTTTGATGTATTAGTTTATCATTAATGCCCTCCGCCTTCGGTTTCGACATGGTTAATTCCTTGTCTTTTTAAAATTTTAGGGCAGTAAAAACCGTACCATCCTAAATATGCAAAACCAAGTAACGGAATTACATAAGAGAAATGCGTCCATGAAATACCAAATATTCCATTAGGACTAGTAAGATCGATATCGCAAATACTTCCTTGAATTAGCGGAATAACTCCCCCTCCAAGAATCATCATGATTAAGAAAGAAGATGCTTTACCAGTATTTTTTCCTAATCCCGCTATAGCTAAATCAAAAATAGAAGGCCACATAATTGATAAGAATAGCCCTCCAGATATAAAGAAGAATTTAGCAATTTCAGTATCGGTACAAACGAGACCTGCAAACATCATTAATAATCCAGAAAGACCAAAAAGCATCAATGTTTTTCCAGCATTTTTACCTCCTACAAAACTTACTCCAATAAATAGTAAAATCCAGATTGGGTAAATATAAAAGGAAGAAACATCATGTTGTGCAAAAACGTTGGCTCCAATAATAACTCCAAATGCTATTGCGGGTACGATAAATTTAAGCGCTGTGTTGACAAGGTTTGAAGTATTAAAAACATTCACACCACCATTCCAGCGGCCAATCATTAAACTTCCCCAATATAAAGCAATAAAAGGAGAAATGGCATCTTCTAGAATTCTGCCAAACTCGGCAGTATGTAACAATGCCGGTAGGTTGCTAATTATAGTTACCTCAGTTCCTACATATATAAAGATCCCTAACATTCCTAAGTATAATTGTGGGTAATCTAGAATTCGGAATTTATCTGTACCTTCAGTTATAATTGTTTTTTCAATTTTTGTAGGATTTTCAATTTTAGAAAAATTCATAAAAATGGCAACCACAATAAAAGCTATCCCTAAAATGATGAAGGGTAATTTTATATCTTCAAGAGAAAGGGTTGTTTTTTTATCATTCCCCATTCCAAATAATGCTATTCCTAATAAAATGGCACCAATTGTAGTTCCAAATGAATTGATTCCACCAGCTAAAGTCAATCGGTGTGCGCCAGTAGAGGGACTTCCCATTTTAATTGCTAGTGGATTCGCTACAATTTGCTGAATAGAAAATCCAAGACCTACTGTAAATAAGGCAGTCAAGAAAAAAGGAAAACTTTGCATTGTAGCTGCGGGTACAAATAAGAATGATCCAACTGCTGACAGCAACAAACCTGCTGATAATGTTTTTTTGTATCCAAATTTTTGTAAAACATCTACTTTTAATGAAATCAGGAAAAAGATAATTGATCCTACAAAGTAGGCTACATAAAATGCCCAGGCCACCAGTTGAGACTGAACTTGAGACAAGGTAAATACTTTTTTGAATACGGGTATTAGTATGTCATTAGCAGACCCAACAAAACCCCAAAAAAAGAAAACAATGATCAGCGAGATGAATTGTCCCCATTTGGTTTGTACATTTTCTGAATTCATAATAGTTAGTGATTAGATTTAAAATAGCTTATTAGTTCGAACGTAAATGTATATTTAAAGGCTATCAAAAAAAAATATATTTTAAAAAAAATTGATAAAATTATTCAATGTATATTTTTTGAAGTATTTGATTGATTTATATCTATTTATAACGATTGGTAAACTTATAAAATTAAGAAATTTGAGGGGTGTATTTAAAGCGTAAAGCAATTCTTAGAATCCGTATTTTTTTTGTAATTTTGCACAAATTTATAAAAAGACATTCATGTTAACAGTTAATAATTTATCAGTACAATTTGGAAAAAGAATCCTATTTGACGAAGTAAATACCACCTTTACACACGGTAATATTTATGGGGTTATTGGAGCCAATGGTGCTGGAAAATCAACATTTCTTAAAATAATTTCAGGTGAGATGGATCCTACTTCAGGACATATCCATCTTGAACCAGGTAAACGTATGTCGGTTTTAAACCAAAACCACAATATGTTTGATGAGCACACTGTTTTGGAAACCATAATAATGGGAAACAAAGTTTTGTATGCTGTCAAGAAAGAAATGGACGAACTTTACTTAGACTATAACGATAAGAATGCGGATAGAATAGGGGAGTTACAAGTACAGTTTGAAGAGATGAATGGTTGGAATGCCGACTCAGATGCTGCTTCAATGTTATCTAATTTAGGTATAGGTGAGGAACATCATTATACCTTGATGGGAGATCTTGAGGGGAAAATAAAAGTTCGTGTCCTTTTGGCGCAAGCTTTATTTGGAAACCCGGATTTATTGATCATGGATGAGCCTACCAATGATTTGGATTTTGAAACCATTGCTTGGTTAGAAAACTTTTTAGCAAATTATGAAAACACGGTAATTGTTGTATCGCATGACCGTCACTTTTTAGATTCAGTTTGTACGCATATTTCGGATATTGATTTTAGTAAAATAAATCATTATTCAGGTAATTATACTTTCTGGTATGAGTCTAGTCAATTAGCAGCTAAGCAACGCGCACAACAAAACAAGAAAGCCGAAGAAAAGAAACAAGAGCTGGAAGAGTTTATTCGTCGTTTTAGTGCCAATGTTGCCAAATCTAAGCAAGCTACTTCTCGTAAAAAAATGATTTCGAAATTGAATATTTCAGAGATTAAACCCTCAAGTCGTCGTTATCCGGCAATTATATTTGACCAAGAACGTGAAGCGGGAGATCAAATTTTAAACATCCAAAATCTAAGCGCTTCTATTGATGGTGAACTTTTATTTAAAGGTGTAGATTTGAATATGGCAAAAGGAGATAAGATTGTATTATTTTCTAAAGATTCTCGAGCTACAACTGCTTTTTATGAAATATTAAATGGAAATAGAAAAGCAGACACTGGTAACTATGATTGGGGTGTAACAACTAATCAAGCCTATTTACCAGTTGAAAATCACGCTTTTTTTGAAAATGATTTATCTCTTGTAGACTGGTTACGTCAATGGGTTAAAACAGAGGAAGAACGTGATGAAGTAAATATTCGTAGCTTTTTAGGGAAAATGATTTTCTCTGGAGAAGAAGCATTAAAAACATGTAGAGTGTTATCAGGAGGAGAAAAAGTACGTTGTATGATGTCCCGAATGATGATGGAAAGAGCTAACGTTTTGATGATTGATGAACCTACAAATCACTTGGACTTAGAGTCGATTACCGCATTTAACAACTCTTTAAAAAACTTTAAAGGATCGGTTATTTTTACCACTCATGACCACGAATTTGCACAAACGGTTGGTAACAGAGTAGTAGAGTTGACACCTAACGGCGCAATTGATAGCTATATGACTTTTGATGAGTATCTAGATGACGAGAAAACACAAGAATTAAGAACAAAAATGTACGCTAAATAAACAATTGTTTATTGATATACTAAAATAGTAACTCCTGTAATTAAATTTACAGGAGTTTTTTATGATTTTATTTTTTTCCAAACATTTTTGCGCCTACAAAAATAACTAAGGCAATAATTGCAATCACAATAAAGATACCTACACCCATTCCTGCTTTAAATATTCCGCCTACAACTTCGCAACTTGTGAATGAAAATAATACTATGCTTAGCATTAATAATCGAGTTAATTTATTTCTCATGATTTTGATTTTAAGTGTTAAATTTTGATAAAGTAAAATTACAAAGTTAGTGTGTGGACCCAATTATATAATTATATTAAAGAGTTGTGAAATTATGAGATGCATTTTCTCCGTCTTTATTTTAGAAATCATACATTTGAATTTGTATATTTGCATAACCAAACATTATATCTTACTATGACTCAAAAAGTTTTACTTAATTCAAAAGAAGTCAACATCATTCTACACCGTTTGGCTTGTCAATTAGTTGAAAAACATCTCGATTTTAAGGATACAATTATAGTAGGGATTCAGCCTAGAGGAACTTTTATGGCTGAACGTTTAAAGGAAATTCTAGAAAAGGAATACAATACGCCTGAAATCATGTTGGGTTATTTAGACATCACCTTTTTTAGAGATGATTTTCGTAGAACCGATAAGCCTTTAGAAGCAAATAAAACTAAAATCAATTTTATTGTCGAAAACAAAAAAGTCATTTTTATTGATGATGTTTTGTTTACAGGGAGAAGTATTCGTGCTGCGTTGACAGCGATTCAATCTTTTGGGAGACCATCAGAAATTGAATTACTCGTTTTAATTGACAGACGTTTTAGTCGCAATTTACCTATTCAACCAGACTATAGAGGCAGACAAGTCGATGCTATTAATGATGAAAAAGTGAAGGTAAACTGGAAAGAGAAAGATGGTGAAGACGGCGTTTATTTAATTACAAATTAGACCATTCAAGAGTTAATCTTATAAAATATTTAATCGAAAAAGAATGAAAGAATTAAGCGTAAATCATTTATTAGGTATCAAATACATTAACAAGAATGATATTGACCTTATTTTTGAAACAGCAGATCATTTTAAAGAAGTTATTAACCGACCTATAAAGAAAGTACCTTCTTTGCGTGATATTACTATTGCCAATATCTTTTTCGAAAATAGTACCCGTACCAAGCTTTCTTTTGAATTAGCTCAAAAAAGACTTTCAGCCGATGTAATTAGTTTTTCGGCAGCACAATCATCTGTAAAAAAAGGAGAAACTTTAATTGATACTGTCAACAACATTCTTTCCATGAAAGTAGATATGGTGGTCATGCGTCATGCTACTCCTGGAGCAGCCCATTTTTTATCTAATAATGTTAAAGCGAGTATCGTAAACGCTGGTGATGGAGCACATGAGCATCCTACTCAAGCGCTATTAGATAGTTATTCTATTAGAGAAAAATTAGGAGACGTAGCAGGAAAAAAAGTGGTTATTGTTGGTGATATTCTGCATTCTAGAGTAGCTCTTTCTAATATTTACGCATTGCAAATGCAAGGAGCAGAAGTTAAAGTTTGTGGTCCTAAAACTTTAATTCCTAGATACATTGAATCATTAGGTGTTACTGTAGAACCTAATCTTAGAAAAGCCTTAGAATGGTGTGATGTTGCTAACATGCTTCGCGTGCAAAACGAACGTATGGATGTGAATTTTTTTCCTTCAACAAGAGAATATGCACAACAATATGGTTTAGATAAAGCCTTATTAGATTCTTTAAATAAAGAAATCGTAGTAATGCATCCAGGACCTATAAATAGAGGAGTCGAAATCACATCTGACGTGGCTGATTCTAGCCAATCTGTAATTTTAAATCAAGTAGAAAACGGCGTAGCAATTAGAATGGCGGTAATTTATCTTTTGGCTTCAAAAATTCAATAATTTAAAAAAAGGGTATTACCTTAGCTCCTATAAATTCTTTAAAATAAACGATAATGAAAGTAGATCAAAAAGCACATACTGTTATAATTAAAGATACTCAAGGTGATTTTACTTCTTTTTTAATGAAAGTTACTCATCAATATAAAACATTCGAAAAACAAAATATTACGATTGACCTCTCGTACCACAGTGATTTAACTGCAAAAGATATTGAATTGTTTTTACCGCTTGCTACACAACATAAAAAAGCTAAAAAATCTTTTGTAATTGTTGCTAATGACATTGATTTTAATGCTGTTTCTGATAAACTTACGGTTGTTCCGTCACTTTTAGAAGCACATGATATTATAGAAATGGAAGAGATTGAACGCGATTTAGGGTTTTAAAAAAAAAAACTATTTCTTAGATTGTTTAATCGAATGCCAATTAGGATTAACCGAATAAACTTTACAATTGAATTTAACTATACTTGGTTGCTATGCAGCCACACCACGTACATTTACCAATCCTACAGCTCAAATTTTAGAAATTAAAAACCGATTATTTCTTATTGATTGTGGTGAAGGAACACAAGTGCAACTTCGCAAAAACAAAATTAAATTCTCAAAGATTAACCATATTTTTATTTCGCATTTACATGGCGATCATTTTTTTGGACTTATTGGGTTAATTTCGACCTTTATGTTATTGGGACGGAAAACCGACTTATATATTCACGGACCTAAGGGAATTAAAGAGATTATTAAATTGCAATTGAAATTATCGAATTCTTGGCCAACATTCAATCTTCATTTTAACGAACTAGAAGCTAAAGAAAGTGTGGTAGTTTTTGAAGATGACAAGGTTTTAGTGCGCACTATTCCGTTAAAACACCGTATTTATACTAATGGTTATTTATTTGAAGAAAAAACAGAAACACGTAAATTAAATATTCAGGCTGTTCAAAGCTATGAAATAGATAAGTGTTATTATCAAAATATAAAAAACGGAAAAGACATTACTCTAGATGATGGTCAGGTGATTGATAATGCTAAATTATCACTAGATCCACCTTTACCTATGCGTTATGCTTTTTGTTCTGATACGGTTTATAATGAAGCTATTATTCCGTTGATTGCAAACGTAGATGTATTGTATCATGAAAGTACTTTTTTAGAATCAGAAGAGAAATTAGCAGGAAAAACTATGCATTCTACAGCTAAAGAAGCGGCAACAATAGCGCTTAAAGCAAATGTGAAACAGTTAATTTTAGGGCATTATTCAACGCGTTATGACAATATTGAATTATTCAAAGAGCAAGCTATTACTATTTTTCCAAATGTTTTGTTAGCTGATGATGGTAAAAGCTTTGAATTTTAAAGTTTGACAATTTTTAATTTTATTATTATCCAAAAATAAACAATATGAACGACTTAAGTAATTACAGAAAATCATATGAAAAGAGTGAGCTATTAGAAACAAATGTTCCTGAAGATCCAATTAATCTTTTTAACAAATGGTTTCATGAAATAGAAGATTTTGGGGGTACCGAAGAAGTAAATGCTATGACTGTTTCTACAATAGGAATTGATGGTTTTCCAAAGGCTAGGGTGGTGTTATTAAAGAAATTTACTGAAGAAGGTTTTATTTTTTACACCAATTATAATTCTGAAAAAGGAAAGGCTATAGCCGAAAATGCTCATATTTGTTTGTCATTTTTTTGGCACAGTATGGAACGACAAGTGATTATAAAAGGAATAGCTCAAAAAGTATCCGAGCATGTTTCTGATAATTATTTTCAATCACGTCCTGACGGAAGCAAACTTGGTGCAATTGTTTCAAACCAAAGTGAGGTGGTTCCTTCTCGTGCTTATTTAGAAGAAAATTTATTGCAATTAGAAAAGGATTATGATAGTATTGTAATTCCGAGACCCAAACATTGGGGCGGTTATTTAGTGGTTCCTGTAGAAGTTGAATTCTGGCAAGGAAGACCCAATCGATTGCATGATAGAATACGTTATACTAGCGGAGAAGATTACACTTGGAAAATTGAAAGACTATCTCCTTGATGTAATGTTTTTCTGTAATATATAATTATAAGATGTATTTCGTCGGGTTTATTTCGTCTTTTGTCTGAATAAAGCATATATTTGAAGAGAATTACAACAATACAATAGTTAAGATTTCGCCCTAAATCTACTATAAACATAACCGAAAAGTAGTATGTATAATAGATAATTACTTGGTTGGTTAATTAATAGAAAAGCTGACAGAATCTAATTTCTGTCAGCTTTTTTTATTATCTATTTATTTTCTGTATTGGTACGACTTTTATTTTTGGAATTGATTCATAATAAAGTGTTTTAGATAGAAAATGCTCATTCTGATTGCGATAAATGTTTTTTTCTCTATACACCTCATTATAATCACCATTTAAGTTTTGATCTATAAAATATGCTCTTCGAACTTCATCATTAAAATTTAAATTGCTTAAGAACTCTGCATCTACTCCTTTATTTGTTTTAATATTATATGTTGTTATTAAATTTCCCCAATTAAAAAAAGCACATAGTAAAACCAAACCATACAAACATAAAACCATGTGGTTAAATAAATAAGCATTTGTTTTTTGTTTTTTGATTTTGAAATAAGTAAAAATTAAACCGCTTAGTGTGATTCCTAAAAAAGCATAAACACCAAGTCGTTTATAGGTTAGTCCATATTGCATAATGTATTCTGAATTTTTTATAGCTGAGCTAATAATCAATATTCCGTTTAAGCCAATCCATATTTTTGCTAAAAGCTTTAGTAATGTTGCTTTAGTATCAAAATTGAAACCTCCTTTAAAGTAAAATAGAATAACTCCTACAGCCATAATTATCGAAATGATTACAGCATTTACGCGATCATGAATTGCGGCACTAAGATTAGTAACCGTTTCTACTTTAAAAAATTGCTCGTAATTATAAGTTACAATAAAAACGAGTAACATAATATTAAGTAAGATCAGTGAAATTTCCCCGCTTTTTCGTTCAAATTCTAAATCTAAAAAAGAAAAGCTTCGGTTATTTTTATCTTTCGATTCTGATGAAAAATCATTTTCTAATTTGACATTTATTTTATTAGAATATTCAGGAACAAAGTAATTCCAAAAACTGAATGAAATATAAAAGCCTAATAGTGAAATTAAAATTAGTTGCCATAAATCTAAGTCTAATTCATATATAAAAAGGGATGAAAAAGTATCACTACCAAAAGAGTAAGCTACAAAAAACACCACAATAAAAAGGGTAGGAATCAAGAAATACGCTATTATTTTTTTGGCAGTATCGTTACCTATTTTTGTTTTTGGAAACCATTGGCTAAAGATAAACGGTCTTCCAATTGATGTGATGGCATTAAGGATAACAATAGGAATTGATTGAATAAGTTTTATTTGACTGTCTTTATTTTGAAATTGTAAAAAAACTAATGATAAAAAAACGGCAATAAAAGAAGCTATATCTCCATACCAAGCAAATGAGCATGCTGATAATAATGCCGTACCAGTTAAGAGTTTAAATAATAAACTTTTATTAGTCGTTTGATAAACAATCAAACCAATTAGGAGTAAAGAAAAGAGCGCTAAATTAAGACCGATACCTTCTTTGTAAAATAGTAACGTGAAGATAGCTGTAGAAACGAGGATTAATTGGTGTTTTTTCATAATTAATTATTTAAAAGTACTTTGTTTTTCAAAGTAAAAAGTTAAAAAAAGGGTTATTTTGATTTTATTAATTTTTCAAGAAAGTTTAAATGCTCTTTAAAAGCAATGCGCCCAATATTGGTTACTCTGTATGAAGTTCTCGGTTTTTTACCTACAAACTCTTTTTTTACTTCTATGTAATTCATTTTCTCTAATCCAGCAGAATGGCTGGCTAGGTTTCCATCAGTTACTTCAAGTAAGGCTTTCATTTCGCTAAAGTCTACCCAATCATTCACCAGTAAGATAGACATAATGCCCAATCTTACTCTGCTTTCAAAATCCTTATTTAGTTTGCCTATAATACTCATGGTTATTTGTATTTTTTATACAGAATAATTCCATAAAGTAGGTGTAATATCCCGAAACCAGCAATCCAAAATAAAAGTCCTTTTCCTAGAAAAAATAACGATACGCAGCCTAAAAGTAGCTCAAGGTATCCAAGGTATTTCACATCAGAAAAAGTATATTTCTCAGCATTGATTAACGCCAAACCATAAAAGAGTAACATTGTGGGCGCTATATAAACAAACAAATCGTGTAATAATAGTGATAAGCAAAATAAACCACCTACAAACAAAGGAATCGCTAGATTTACTAATAATTTCTTAGTAGTTGATGTCCATATAGGGAGCTTATTTTTTTTACTTTTTTGTAAAGTGAAAAATATCCCAAAAGTCAAAGCAAAAAACAAAACAATCAGTGCCACAATAAAGAACTCATTGACCAAGGCACGATCATAATACTTATTTTCATTATTTAGATAATCAACTCCTATGTTTTTTAATCTAAAGTACACATAGCAACCACCAATTAAGGCAGATAGTCCTGCAAATACGCCAGACAATCCACTTAAGGATATAAAACGGGAAGAGCGTTCCATCATAGAACGAATGTGCATTAAATCTTCTTGGTGTTTTTGACTCATAATTAAAGTACTTTGAATTGCAAAGTTATAATTTATTTCAAATAATAAAAGAAAAAGTGTTTAAATTTTCTTGTTGTGATAAATGATATTTTAAATTAAAATAATTTAAAAATTAAAACACTATTTATTAAGTAGTTACGATTTATTGATTTTAAAGTAACGTAATTTACATTTGTATTTTTTGATATTGTATGGCATAAAAGTGATTAAAAGGAATTCCTATAATTTGGTTTGAGACAAATATACTAGGCACGCATAGTAAATTTGTATATATTTGTTAGATTAAAAAATCCCAAAAATGATAAAACCTACGCTTACATCACTATTGCAAATTAATCGTCCGTTAATTATGGCGCCTATGTTTCTTGTTTCGAATACTAAAATGGTAATCGAAGGAATGAAAGCGGGTGTTGCTGGATGCATTCCAGCATTGAATTACCGTACGCTAGAAGAGTTGCGTGCTTCAATTCAAGAATTGAAAGCGGCTAAAGTTCCTGGTGGAAGTTTTGGTTATAATTTAATTGTGAATAAATCGAATATCAAATATAAAGACCAACTAGCGGTTTTATGTGAGGAAAAAGTAGACTTTATAATTACCTCTTTAGGCTCGCCTGAAGAAACGATTAATGCAGCTCATAAAGTTGGAATTAAAGTTTTTTGTGACGTAACTGATTTGGCTTTCGCCAAAAAAGTAGAGAGTCTTGGAGGAGATGCTTTAATAGCAGTAAACAATCAAGCAGGAGGGCACCGCGGAAATCTTTCGCCAGAGAAATTAATCAAAGAATTAAACGAAAATACTATGTTACCTGTAATTTCAGCAGGTGGTGTGAGTACTAAGAAAGAATTGGATTTAATGATGTCGTATGGTGCAGTAGGGGTATCAGTTGGTAGTCCGTTTATTGCGACAATAGAGTCGGGAGTTTCAGAAGAATACAAACAAGCTTGTGTAGATTATAGTGCAAAAGACATTGTATTGACTGAGAAAATTTCAGGAACGCCTTGTACCGTAATTAACACGCCTTATGTTCAAAAAGTAGGTACCCGACAATCTTGGATAGAAAGAACCTTAAACAAGAATAAAACCTTAAAAAAATGGGTTAAAATGATCCGTTATATGATAGGTTCTAATGCAGTGACAAAAGCGGCAACTGAGGTTACGTATAAAACGGTTTGGGTTGCTGGTCCTACAATTGAAAACACGACTGAAATAAGTACTGTTTCTAAAATTGTTGACCGAATTTGTTCTTAATATTACAATGTTTGTTTTGACAAATATCCTATAAAAAAAAGCTATTATATCCGGTTGTGATATAATAGCTTTTTTATTTTTATGAGTGATTTATACACTTTTATGGGTGAGGGATAGTAGCGAAAAGCCCACAGCCTGACGCAGGAAGAGCGCAGACTTGTAGCGGATAGCGCGACCTGACTTTTTTAGGAAGGGCACCTCCAAGCTAATCTTATTTTACTATTTCTCGAAATCCACAGAAAGGGAGTTTACACAAAAACGTTGTCCTGTTTGTGTGGGGCCATCATTGAAAACGTGTCCTAAATGACTTCCACAATTTGCACAAACAATTTCGGTACGAATCATGCCGTGTGATTTATCAAGTACATTTTTTACTTTTCCGGGAATGGCATCGTCAAAAGAGGGCCAACCGCAGTGAGCATCAAACTTAGAGTCACTTGCAAAAAGCGGTTCCTTGCAAGCACCGCAGCAATAAGTCCCTTTTTCGTAATTTAGATTATATGCTCCAGTGTGTGCTCTTTCAGTTCCTTTTTGGCGTAGAATTTGGTATCTTTCTTCACCTAATTCTTCTTTCCATTGTTCTTCAGTTTTATTTAAAGGATATTCCATTTTGTGATTTTTTATAGATGAGTACGTGTAAAGTTAACGACTTTTTCGATAACTTGGGTGTCGCCTAATATTTTTCGGTGTCCTAGATTTTCAGTTAGCATTAGTTCGCCGTTAGCTAAATGCTTGTATATATTAAGACCTGCAGATACAGGAACTTCATAGTCTTGATTGTCATGAATTACTAAAACGGGAATTGTGAGGCTCTGAGCTGCTTTGAAAACAGAATAGTCACTCATTTTTCCGCCGTATTTTTTTTCGAAAAACTCTCTAAGTAATACTGCATATTTTGCTGGTAATTTTAATTTAGATATAAAATCATCAATAATATCCTGAACTACATCGCCACTACCTATAATCGTAGCGTTTTTTACTTTAAGCCCTTCTTTAATGGCATTAATTACTGACATGCCACCAAGTGAGTGTCCAATGGCAGCTTCAAACGGACCATATAGTTTGTCTATTTCATGAATTGTGGCAATAAAATCGACCATGATGCTATTGTTTCCAGGAGATTTACCGTGTCCAGGCGCGTCAAAGCTTATTATTGAAAAGCCTGCTTTTATAAATTCGTCTGCAATTTTTACTAATTGCGTCCCGCGACCAGACCATCCATGAACGAGTAAAACTTTTTTGTCACTAATACCATATTCATAGACTACAACTTCCTTTTTTATTTCAGGGATAAGAATTTTTTTTTGAATACTATTAGCAATCATTTCAAATTCTCGCTTAGGAGTTTTGTGTTTTATAGGCGTTGTAAATAATTTAGAAGCAAAAAGTGTGGTTAATTTTGGAGAAATATATGAGATTAGTTTGCTTGTTCCCGTAATTATGGCGGGAATTTTTGTGGATTGTGTAGTATTAGGTTTCTTTTTTGACATATCAATAAATTTTTAAGAGCTCTTTTATTTTATTTATTTTTCACTAATTTTAGAAAAAGATAAATGTACTGTATTTTATAAATAATTACTGCCTTTATTATGACTTACATGACGGTTGTTGTGTTAGAAATAAGGCTATCTTTTAAAAACCAGATAATTAACAGCATTTCAAAATTAACGAATGGAAATATTTCACATTAGTGCAGAATGTTACCCAGTTGCAAAAGTAGGAGGTTTAGCTGACGTAGTAGGTGCATTACCTAAGTATCAAAAAGCAGCCAACCAAGATGTAAAAGTTATAATACCGTGTTATGACACCAAGTTTAAAAAAGAGAATGTTTTTGAGAGCGTTTATTCAGGTAGTGTTAAGCTAGGTAAGTTTGATTTTTGTTTTAACATACTTAAAGAAGCCACAGATATATTGGGTTTTGAATTGTACCTCGTTGACATACCAGAATTATTTGACCGACCTAATGTATATAGTTACGAAGATGACATAGAGCGTTTTGTGTCCTTTCAAATTGCAACGTTAGACTGGATTGTTTCTCGAGAGTGTATGCCGGATATTATAAATTGTCACGATCATCATACAGGATTGATTCCGTTTATGATGTTGTATAGCTATAAATACGAGAAATTAAGAAGAGTCCCTTCTATTATTACCATACATAATGGTTTGTATCAAGGACAATTTGGTTTTGATAAACTAAATTACTTAGCTGAATTTAATTTAGAGCATGCTAATTTATTAGAATGGGGCAATTGTATTAACTCTCTTGCTGTAGGGGTAAAGTGTGCTTGGCAGGTAACGACTGTTTCTCCTAGTTATCTAGATGAAATTAATGAGTTTGCAAATGGTCTTGAACCGTTATTTAACATGGTGCGTTATAAATCAATAGGCATTTTAAACGGAATAGATACTGACGTTTGGAATCCCGAAACGGATAAAATGCTAGAAAATAATTATGACATTACAGCATTTGAAACAGGAAAGAGCGACAATAAAAAAGTCTTGTGTAAATTATTCAATTTGGATCCAAGCAAACCATTATTTTCATTTATAGGGAGATTACTGGAAGAAAAAGGAGGTGATTTATTGCCACAAGCTGCTGCACTAGCATTATCACAAAATTATAAAGAAATTAATATTCTAATTCTAGGCTCTGGGAATACTGAAATAGAAAAAGACCTCAATAGTTTGCTAATTGATTATAAAGGCAATTACAATACCTACATAGGGTATAATGAAGAGTTAGCCCATTTAATTTACGGTGGTGCTGATTTCTTAATGATGCCGTCACGAGTAGAACCTTGTGGTTTGAACCAAATGTACGCTATGCGCTATGGAACGGTGCCTATTGTTAGGAGAACGGGCGGTTTAAAAGATACCGTAATCGATTTTGGAGATGGAGGAAATGGTATATGTCATGATCAGGCTTCAGTAGGAGACATTTTTTATTCTATTCAAAGAGCAATAAATTTATACCAAGATAAAGATCATTTAAATAAAATAATAAAATTAGGAATGAACACAGACCATTCCTGGGAGCGAGTTTGTCAAGAGTATTTAGAAATGTACAAATTATTAATAGCAAAAGTATGAGAGTCAAAAAGAAAAATGTTGTTTCGATTATTCTAGGTGGAGGTCAAGGTTCAAGATTATATCCCTTAACTGCTACACGGTCAAAACCTGCAGTGCCTATTGCTGGGAAATATAGATTAGTTGATATTCCTATTTCAAATTGTATGAACTCAGACATTAAGAGAATGTTTGTTTTAACCCAATTTAACTCAGCTTCCTTAAATGCGCACATTAAAAACACCTACACTTTTAATGCTTTTAGTCAAGCATTTGTAGATGTTCTAGCTGCGGAGCAAACTCCAGACAATCCTACGTGGTTTCAAGGCACAGCAGATGCTGTAAGACAATGCATGCCGCATTTTTTAAATCATGATTTTGATTACGCTTTAATTTTATCCGGAGATCAGTTGTATCAAATGGATTTTAACGATATGATTGAAGCCCACATAAATTCTGGTGCCGAAATCACTGTGGCTACTTTACCAGTAAATGCTAAAGATGCACCTGATTTTGGAATATTAAAAACAAACCATGAGAACGGTATTGAATCGTTTATAGAAAAACCAGTTAAGGAATTATTAGTTGACTGGGAGTCGGAGGTGAGTGATCAAATGAAAAGCGAGGGTAAATTATACTTGGCTTCTATGGGAATCTATATTTTTAATAGAGAGTTGTTGATTGAGTTAATGGCTGACCCAGACACTAAAGATTTCGGAAAAGAAATTATTCCGCAAGCTGTAGGGAAACGCAAGTTATTAAGTTATCAATATGAGGGTTATTGGACTGATATTGGTAATATAGATTCGTTTTTTGAGGCTAACATTGGTTTAACCGATGACATTCCAAAATTTAACTTATTCGATAATGACAATAAAATATATACGAGACCGCGTTTATTACCACCATCTAAATTTAATAATTCGCTAATTGAAAAATCCTTAATATCTGAAGGGTGTATTATTAGTGCTAAGGAGATAAAGAAGTCGGTTATTGGGATTCGTTCTCGAATAGGAGAAGGAAGTGTAATTCAAAATACTTATGTAATGGGTAATGATTTTTATCAAAGCCTAGAAGATATGGATAAAGATAAAGCCAATAATAAAACATTAATAGGAATAGGAGAAAGGTGTTTTATAAATAATGCTCTTGTAGATAAAAATTGCAGACTAGGGAATGATATTTATATCAATGGTGGACAACATCTTGCAGATTTTAATAATGATTTATATGCTATTAAAGAAGGTATTGTAGTCATTAAAAAAGGTGCAATTATACCAGATAATTATAGAATAGAATAGCAATCAAAAATTATTTTTATACTAATAGTCTAATTTATAGTTAGCATTATACACGCTTATATGAGTAACGTATTATCACATTCTCTTTTTACTGATTTTGATATTGATTTGTTTAAAGCTGGCAAGCATTTTCGTTTATATGAAAAGTTAGGAGCACATTTAATAGAAAAAGAGGGGGTACAAGGCGTTTATTTTGCCGTTTGGGCACCTACTGCAAAGACAGTCTCTGTTGTAGGTGATTTTAATTACTGGACACAAGGAGCGCATTTATTAGAAGTACGCTGGGATTCATCAGGTATTTGGGAAGGTTTTATTCCAAATGTACAACAAGGTGCTATTTATAAATATAAAATTCAATCAACTAATAATGATATTGTAACAGAGAAAGCAGATCCATTTGCTTTTTATTGTGAAAAGCCACCTCATACGGCCTCAGTAGTTTGGGACTTAGACTATAAATGGAAAGATAAGAACTGGATGAATGTGCGTCAAAATCACAATGGATTAGACAAACCCTACTCTGTTTATGAAGTTCATCTTGGTTCATGGAAAAGACATAATAATGGAAAACGTTTTTTGACTTATATAGAATTTGCTGATGATTTAGTGAATTATGTAAAAGAAACAGGTTTTACTCATGTAGAATTTATGCCCGTAATGGAGTATCCTTATGATCCGTCATGGGGCTATCAATTAACAGGGTATTTTGCACCTACTTCACGTTTTGGAAAACCACAAGATTTTATGTTCTTGATTGATAAATTACATCAAGCGGGAATAGCTGTGATTCTTGACTGGGTTCCTTCTCATTTTCCAGATGATGCCCACGGTTTGGGATTTTTTGATGGTTCTAATCTCTATGAACATCCAGATCGAAGAAAAGGCTATCATCCGGACTGGAAAAGTTTAGTGTTTAATTATGGCCGCAATGAAGTGCGTTCTTTTTTAATAAGTAATGCATTATTCTGGTTGCAACATTATCATGTTGATGGATTGCGTGTTGACGCAGTAGCATCAATGTTGTATTTAGATTATTCTCGAAAAGAAGGCGAGTGGGAGCCAAATATATATGGAGGAAATGAAAATTTAGACACAATTAGCTTTCTAAAAGAATTCAATGAGGCAGTTTATGCTAATTATGAGGGAGTTCAAACCATTGCAGAGGAAAGTACTTCTTTTCCTATGGTATCTAAGCCTACTTCAATGGGAGGCTTGGGCTTTGGTATGAAATGGATGATGGGCTGGATGCATGATACGCTTGATTATTTTAAAAAAGAAACCGTTTATAGAAAGTACCATCAAAACGAATTGACTTTCTCAATGACCTACGCTTTTTCTGAGAATTTTATGTTGCCACTATCGCATGATGAAGTAGTGCATGGTAAAAAATCTATTGCTGGAAGAATGCCTGGTGACGAATGGCAAAAATTTGCAAATTTACGTTTGTTATACGGTTATATGTTTACCCATCCTGGAACCAAGCTATTATTCATGGGGTGTGAGTTTGGACAAAGTGATGAGTGGAATTTTGAAGGAAGTTTAGATTGGCATTTATTACAATATCCTTACCATAGTGGCATAAAAAAACTAGTCACTGATTTGAATAGCTTGTATAAAAAGGAAGCCGCTTTGTATGAAAAACAATTTAGTCAAGAAGGTTTTGAATGGATTAATTATTATGATCATCAAAATGCAGTTTTCTCTTTCATCCGCAAAGGAAATAATCCTAAAGACGATCTTATAATAGTCTGCAATTTTACAGAGGTTGTTCGTGATAATTATCGAATAGGAATTCCTAAAAAAGGAGAACTGATATCAATTTTTAACTCTGATGCTAAAATATATGGCGGTAGCGATGTGAAAAATAACGAAAAAGTAACAATTGAGTCCTCTCCATACGATGGTAGAGACTATTCAGCAGCATTATTGTTAGGACCATTAAGTGTTAACGTTTTTAAAATTTCATAATTTAGTTAGCTTAGAATAACGGCTAATTATTGAATGCTTTTTTTCTAATCATAAAATATAAATAATCAATAATTTAGTGCTTCTGGATGCCGTTATTTCATTATAACGTTTTCGTTAATATTGTTTTTATTACCAAGTAGAAATCAAGTTTTTTTGTAATTTTACCTAGGAATAAAGGCTTAAAAATTAATAACATACCTTATGATTACAAATACTGAATTAGAATATAAAGGAGATTTATATCCTTCAAAAATAGTTTCTTTTGAACAAAATGTTGATTCTTTTTACTTTCATACTGACAATAATGTAATATTAAAAGTCACCGTATTAAGAGATAGTTTGATTCGGTTTCGTTTCACTACCAAGGGTTATTTTAGTAATGACTTTTCGTATGCTATTGATCAAAGCCATTCTCACGGGTACAATTTTCTGGAAGTGACGGATGAGGAAACTTTTTATCAAATAAAAACTAGCAAAGTTAAATGTAAAATTCAAAAAGCCGACTTAAGAGTCTCTATCTACGATCTTAATGATTTGGTTTTGCTTGAGGATGAATTGGGGTTTCATTGGGAGGAGAGTTATGAATTTGGTGGCAACATTGTTAAAATGAGTAAAGCTTCAAAGGAGGGAGAGAGCTTTTATGGTTTAGGCGATAAAGCGACTCAAATGAACTTAAAAGGCAAACGAATTGAAAACTTTGCTACAGATCAATATGCTTTTCAAAAAGATCAGGAACCGTTATACAAAGTAGTTCCGTTTTATATTGGACTACAAAATAAACAAGCTTACGGGATTTTCTTTGATAATACCTTCAGAACCTTTTTTGATTTCTGCCAAGAACGTAGAAATGTTACTAGCTTTTGGTCAGAGGGAGGAGAGATGAATTACTACTTTATCTTCGGCCCACAAATGGAGGACGTTGTTACTACTTATACTGATCTTACTGGTAAACCGGAACTACCGCCATTATGGGCTCTAGGGTATCATCAATGTAAATGGAGTTATTATCCGGAGAGTAATGTAAAAGAAATTACAGCCAAATTTAGAGCGTTAAAAATTCCTTGCGATGCTATTTATTTAGATATTGATTACATGGATGGTTTTAGATGTTTTACTTGGAATAAAGACTATTTTCCGGATCCAAAAAGAATGGTGAAAGAACTCGCTGATGATGGGTTTAAAACGGTGGTAATTATTGATCCAGGAATTAAGATTGATAAAGATTATGACGTTTATAATGAGGCATTAAAGAATGATTATTTCTGTAAAAGAGCCGATGGTCCCTATATGAAGGGAAAGGTATGGCCTGGAGAATGTAATTTTCCTGATTACACGAATCCCGAAGTGAGAGAATGGTGGGCCGGATTATTCAAAGAATTAATTGCTGAGGTAGGTGTAAAAGGCGTGTGGAACGATATGAACGAACCCGCAGTTATGGAAGTACCTAATAAAACTTTCCCTATGGACGTGCGCCATGATTACGACGGAAACCCTTGTAGTCATAGAAAAGCCCATAACATCTATGGAATGCAAATGGCTCGTGCAACCTATCACGGAGTTAAGAAATATACCTATCCTAAAAGGCCCTTTATTATTACAAGATCCGCATACTCTGGGACGCAGCGTTACAGTTCTTCATGGACGGGCGACAATGTAGCTACCTGGGAGCATTTATGGATTGCAAATATACAAGTGCAACGCATGTCTATTTCCGGAATGGGTTTCACAGGCTCTGATATTGGTGGTTTTGCTGAACAGCCTTCCGGCGAATTATACGCTAGATGGATTCAGTTAGGGGTTTTTCATCCTTTTTGTAGAACGCACTCATCTGGTGATCATGGGAATCAAGAACCATGGGCATTTGATGTTGAGGTAATTGATATTACTCGTAAGTTTATTAACCTGCGTTACCAATTACTACCCTACTTGTACACGATGTTTTGGCAATATATAGAAGAGGGAGTTCCTATGTTAAAACCCTTAGTATATTATGATCAAGACGACATCCAAACACATTATCGTAATGATGAGTTTATTTTTGGAAACCAAATCCTAGTTTGCCCTATATTAGAACCTAATGCGGTAGGAAGAAGAATGTATTTGCCTCGCGGTGAATGGTACAACTACTGGACAAACAACCTCGTTATTGGAGGAAAAGAGATGTGGGTAGATACTAAATTTGATGAGATTCCGGTGTTTATAAAAGCAGGAGCGGTGATTCCAAAATACCCTGTTCAACAATATGTAGAAGAGTTGGATTTTGATGAATTGACATTAGACGTGTATTACAAAGAAGGAAACGAAAAGTCAGTAGTCTATGAAGATGCACAAGACGGATATGATTATAAAAAAGGTAGGTTTAGCTTTTTGACGTTTCAAGTAACTGGGCGCGATAAAGAGGTTATTATACAATTGCACAAAGAAGGTAAGTTTGAAACGAATTACGATTATTATAAAATTAACCTAATAGGATTGCCTTTTGAAATTAATGATATCCAAATCAATAATGAAAAAGTAGCCTTTGATAAGGAAGCTTTCTTAAAAGATGGTTTTTTAAAAGTAGCTAAGGAATTCCATGTTTTACACATCATGGGAGCTTAAAATAGTTTTAAAATGATACAATTGAGGATGATTTTATAAATGATTACTCAATTATAATTGTATTTTTGTTAAATATTAAAAAAACTATTATGAAAAAGCATACAATATTAGTAGGATTAGGTGTTTTAGCGCTATTGATCTCTTGTGGTACAAATCCATTAACGGGTAAAAAAACTTTAAATCTTGTTTCTAACGATCAATTATTTCCAAGTTCATTTCAACAATACGGTACTTTCTTAAAAGAAAATAAAGTGATAACAGGAACAGCAGATGCTAAAAAAGTAGAGTCTGTAGGGTTAAAAATTAAAGCAGCGGCCGAAAAATATTTAGCTTCTCTAGGTCAAACAGAATATCTAAAAGGATATGAGTGGGAATATAAATTAGTTGAAAGTCCTGATGTAAATGCTTGGTGTATGCCAGGAGGGAAAATTGTAGTCTATTCTGGAATTTTACCTATTACTAAAGATGATGCTGGTTTAGCAACTGTAATGGGACATGAGGTTTCACATGCGTTAGCTAATCACGGTGCTCAACGTATGGGTTATGCTCAACTACAAGAATATATAGGTATGGGAGTTGCTGTTGCTACATCAGGTAAAAGTGAAAGTACACAACAGGCATTTGGTACTGCTTATGGTTTAGGATCACAGTACGGTGTAATGTTACCTTTTAGTAGAAGTAATGAGAGTGAAGCTGATAAAATAGGATTAACATTAATGGCTATTGCAGGATACAACCCAGAGGAAGCAATTGCTTTCTGGACAAGAATGTCAGCTAACTCTAGTGGAGCTGCACAACCTGAATTTATGAGTACGCATCCTTCTGATGCTACAAGAATTGCAAATTTAAAAGCAATGGTTCCAGAAGCTAAAGCGACAGCAGCAAAATTTGGAGTAAAATTCAAATAATAAAATAAATTAAGATTATCTGTAATCTGTAAAGCCAACTCTCACGAGTTGGCTTTTTTTGTTAAAATTTTTATCCTTAATGTTAAAGTAGATTTTATATATTTACTCCATAAAATAAATAAATTCGTATAAAAAAGATTCCTATGAAATCATTACAAAAAGGAGATAAGAAATTAATTAATGCTTGGGCTTTTTACGATTGGGCAAATTCTGTTTATAGTTTGGTTATTGCAACGGCTGTTTTTCCTATTTACTACGAGACAGTTACAAGTGATAACAATGGTAAGGTGCAATTTCTAGGAACCGAATTTAATAATTCATCTCTACTGTCTTACTCATTATCGTTATCGTTTTTAATTGTAGCCTTAATGTCGCCTATATTATCTGGAATAGCAGATTATACGGGTAACAAGAAAAAGTTTTTAAAATTCTTTTGCTACTTAGGTTCACTATCAGTGATGAGCTTGTTTTTATTTACAGGACAAGACACTTTATGGATAGGGATTTTAGGAACCATCTTGGCGAGTATTGGTTTCTGGGGAAGTATCGTTTTTTACAATTCGTATTTGCCTGAAATTGCTTATCCGGAACAACATGATAGAGTTAGTGCTAAAGGGTTTATGTTTGGTTATTTAGGTTCGCTAGTATTACTTACTTTTAGTTTAACAATGGTAATGAAACCAGAATGGTTTGGTATTACAGATGGGTCACTACCTGCTCGTATTTCCTTTCTAGCGGTAGGAATCTGGTGGATTGGTTTTGCACAAGTGACATTCTATTATTTACCTAATAATGTGTTTCATAAAAAACCGGAGAAAGATTATATTTTTAAAGGATTAAGAGAACTTAAAGGAGTTTTAAAGAGTTTGAATGAGTTAAAAGCGCTAAAACAATTTTTAACAGCTTTCTTTCTATATAGTATTGGAGTGCAAACAGTCATTTTGTTAGCGGGCCTTTATGGTAAAAAGGAATTAGGTATAGACACCAGTAAATTAATTATAATCATTTTATTGATTAACCTAGTTGCGATCTTAGGAGCCTATATATTTTCAAGAATATCAGAAAAAATTGGAAATATTAAAACCTTAAAAATAACTATTATTATTTGGGGTGGAATTTGTATAGCCGCTTATTTATTAGATGCTAAAAGTGAATTTATTGACTTACAATTTTATGCGCTTGGAGGAACTATAGGGCTGGTATTAGGAGCAATTCAAACCTTATCACGTTCAACATATTCTAAAATTTTACCCCATACTCAAGATCATGCTACTTATTTTAGTTTCTTTGATGTGACTGAGAAAATTGCCATTGTAGTAGGTACCTTTATTTTTGGATTCGTAGGAGCAATAACCGACTCGATGCGAAATTCTTTTTTCATTCTAGCTGTTTTCTTTCTGCTTGGTTTTATCGTTTTAAGTTTTATGAAAGAAGAAAAAGAATAGTGATGTAATTAAATTGAAAAAGCTGTTTTTAAGAATTCTTAAAAACAGCTTTTTTATGCTTTAACAATGCGTTTATTTTGCAGAAATGCTACCTGATCCACTAACTTTAGTATCTTTTGTTTTAGGATTACCTTTGTAATTGATACTACCAGAACCAGATATTCTTGCAATTAAATTATTAGAACAGAATAGTTGTATGTTTCCTGAACCAGAAATAACAGCATTTGCATTTTCAGCGTTTAACTCATACGTGTTAAGATCTCCTGATCCAGATAGTTTACCGTCATAGTTTGTTGCTTTGCCTTTTAGATTTACATCACCAGAGCCACTAATATTAACCTCTGCATCGTTTACGTCAAGAGTAAGGTTGATATCTCCTGAACCTGATAATTTTACTGAAAATTTAGTTGTTTTTATCGTGCTTTTAGTAGTTATGCTTCCTGATCCTCCGAGAGAAACATCTGATATGCTTTCAAAAGGGACCGTAATGAGTAATTTTTTACTTGTTTTTATGCTTTTATTCTTTTCAGTATAGATAAGTAGAACTCCATTTTCGACTTCTATTTTTACTAAAGGAAGAATATTTTCTTCCCCTACAATAGTAATAGCACCTTCTTTACCTGAAACTAATTCTACATCAAAAAAGCCTCCAACTCTTATTTGATCATAATTAGCTGTACTTCGTTTTTCAGTTATAATTTTACCGTTGCCTTTGATTGTGTTTTTAGAAAACCACTGAGCGTTTGCCATAGTTGTAAAAAGCAATCCGCTTAACAACATTGAATTTAATAGATTTTTCATGATTGTTTTATTGTTTTTTGATTAATGATACATTTCCATAATCAGAAGAAATCTTAATTAAATTACTTCCTTTTTTCTTATAATAACCACTATACTTTTTAGTGTTATTTGTTTCTTCTTTATTTATAAATGTCAAATCTCCTGAGTATTTTAAATTAGCGTAACTCAGAATAACATCAAAATTAAAATCAAAATTTTCATCAAATCCAATAGTTGAGTTGCTATAATTTGAAACAATAGCTACAGCCGAAGCTTTAGCAGTGATGGTATGAATTAAAATATCGCTGTACTTGGTATTTATTTTTAAATTTCCGTTGAGGTTGCCCACCTTTATTTTTAAATAATTACCTAATCCGTCTAAGTTTTTAATATTTTGAAAATTCAAATCCCCATATTTACAGGTATATTTTACCTCGTTTGCGTCTTGAATATCGATATCAGTATAATCTGAGGTTAAATCAAGTTTGTTTATTTGCTGGATATTTAAGTCGGAATATTTTGCTATAATAGTTCCATTATTCAAATAGTTGATACTTGAATTATCGCAATATTCTATTTGGATGTCATTGTTATTACTACTTAATTTGCCCAATGTTAATTTTCCATATTTACAATAAATCATAGTACTCGATAACAAATCAGTACAAATAATACTTCCATATTTATTGTTGAGGTTGACATTATTGCTATTTCTTGGGATTTTTATAATGTAGTTTATTTCAAAATTATTGTTAGACCCATTGTTTCTTGAACTTGAGTTACCAATTATCGTCTTAGCACTCACCAGTCCTTTTAATGCGCTAATATCAACTGTGATGTCATTCAGGCGCTCGTTGATCCATTTCTCGTTGTTACTACTCACTTTGATAGTAATATCTAGGTCAATCTTGTCTTCATCCCAAGGTATCACTGTAATGCTTCCGTAGGAGTTAGTAATGGCTAAACTGGCATCAGTATTAACGAGATAGGTTTTTTTTATGTTTTTCTGTTTGGTATGTGTAAATTTCTCCCCATTCGAAAACATCAAAAAAGGAATTAAAAATAAAATAAAAAGGTATTTACGTTGTTTTTTCATCTTTTAAGCTAATTAATTTCTCATTAGTTTCAATATGTTGCAATACATTTTGCAGAAAAGAAATTCTTATTTGTAAGTTGCTAATCAAAGCATTTATGATCACTTTATTCTCTCCGTTTTTTTGCAATTCAATAATAATTTTATTGTAATCATTGTCTAGCTGCTTCATTTGTTTCAATGCATCCGAAATTATTTTTTCATTTTCAGGTGATTTTTTTTCTTGAATTTTATTTAACTGATTCGCTATTAAAACAGTAAAAATAGAATCGGTTTGCTTTGTTTCTTTAGATGCAAATTCAAAGGTGTTTGACTTTTCTTCTGCTTTATAAAAGGTACAAATTCCCAATAATATTAAAATTGTAGCAGCAACAGTTATCTGGAAAAAGTATTTCTGTATAGGATTTTGCTTTTTTAATTTTTTTAAAAATCGCTGTTCGTGGTTCAATTCTAAATGTTCGGTATCCCACTGGTATCTGTGTTCATCAAACATTTGATCTAATTTTTCATTTTCATTTCTCATAATTTCATCAATTTGGATCGTAAATTCTCTTTTGCTCTACACAATGTGGTTCGGCAATTAGCGTAACTAATATTCAGTATTTCGCTAATTTCTTCTTGGTCGTAGCCTTCAATATAAAATAAAGTAAGCACCATACTATAACTCTCTTTCATGGTTTGTAATGTTGCCAAGATTTGTTGCACTTTTAACTCATTAAAACTAGCGCTATCGATAAAGTCATTATCGTTTTCGACTAGTGTTACTGCAAGATTATCAAAATCTTCTTTGTAATATTTATTCTGTTGTTTGTAGAAATCAATACTGCAGTTAACAATAATTCTTTTTAGCCATGCACCAAAAGCGACTTCATTTTTATAAGAATCAATTTTGATGAAAGCCTTTAAAAAACCCTCTTGCATAATATCTTCGGCAAAATGGTAGTCTTTTACAATACGAAAAGCCACATTATACATCGCTTTGCTGTAGCGATTATAAATTTCAAATTGTGCTTTTTGATCGTTTTTTTTACAAAGCGCAATTAGTTCGTCAATATGTTTGCTGGCTAATTTCAAATAGTTAGTTAAGGTTTTATAAAGAGACTGATTATTTTTAGAACTGTTACACTTTTGTAAATAATAATTTAATTAATATTTCAAAATGGTCTGTTTTTTTTGGTTTAAACCAATGAATTAAAGGTTTAGATATTGATCGTTATTAATACTAATTGCCTTTTGCGTAAAGCGAAATTGTTAAAATGGCATAGTGATTGCCTTTTTATAACATCTAATGAATAATATGGATTTATAGCTATATTTATATAAAGCTTAGCTTATATTTGTTCATTCCATGAAATTTTTAATGACAAAAAGACTTAAATATACTATGTCAAACCATAAAATACTTACTATTGACAATTTGTCACTTCAAGAATTTGATTCTGAAGCCGAATTAATCCCTTTATTAACACCAGAAGACGAAGAGGAAATGATTAACGAGCAATTGCCGGAATCATTACCAATTTTACCGTTGCGAAACATGGTTTTATTTCCAGGAGTTGTAATCCCCATTACAGCGGGTCGTGACAAATCAATAAAATTGATCGACGATGCAAATGCTGCAGGAAAAATAATAGGAGTCGTAGCTCAAAAAAATGAAGAAGATGAAGATCCTACTAAAGACGATATTCATACTATAGGAACCGTTGCTAGAATTTTACGTGTTTTAAAAATGCCTGACGGAAATACTACGGTAATTCTACAAGGAAAAAAACGTTTTGAAATTGATACAGTTGTAGCCGAAGATCCTTATCTAACAGCGACTATTAAAGAGTTTGAAGAAAGTCGTCCAGATCAAACTGATACCGAATTTTTAGCGATTTTAGAATCAGTTAAAGAGTTGGCTATCCAGATCATTAAAGAAAGTCCAAACATTCCTAGTGAAGCTACTTTTGCTATAAAAAATATTGAGAGTCAGTCTTTTTTGATCAATTTTGTTACCTCAAACATGAACTTAACTGTTAAAGAGAAACAAGATTTATTAGCGATTAGTAATTTGAAAGATAGAGCACTAGAGACGCTTCGATATATGAATATTGAATTGCAAAAACTAGAGCTTAAAAATGATATTCAATCTAAGGTTCGTTTTGACTTAGACCAGCAACAGCGCGAATACTTTTTGCATCAGCAAATGAAAACTATCCAGGAAGAACTAGGTGGTGTGTCGCAAGAGGAAGAAATGGATGAGATGCTTCAAAAGTCAAAAACTAAGAAGTGGGATGAAAAAACGCAAAAGCATTTTGATAAAGAATTGTCAAAAATGCGTCGTATGAATCCGCAAGCACCAGACTTTGGTATTCAAAGAAATTATTTAGAGTTGTTTCTAGACTTGCCTTGGGGTGAATATTCTAAAGATAATTTTGATTTAAAAAGAGCACAGAAAATTCTTGATAGAGATCATTTTGGTCTAGAAGAAGTTAAGAAAAGAATGATTGAGCATCTGGCGGTTTTAAAACTGCGTAATGATATGAAATCACCTATAATATGCTTGACAGGACCTCCTGGAGTTGGTAAAACATCAATTGGGCGCTCTGTTGCAGAAGCTTTAGGTAGAGAATATGTACGTATTTCTTTAGGAGGATTACGTGATGAGTCTGAAATTAGAGGACATAGAAAGACCTATATAGGAGCAATGCCAGGAAGGATTATTCAGAGTTTGAAAAAAGCAGGAACATCTAATCCAGTCTTTGTTTTAGACGAAATTGATAAGTTGTCAAACAGCAATCAAGGAGATCCATCATCGGCATTATTAGAAGTTTTAGATCCAGAGCAGAACAATTCTTTTTATGATAATTTCCTAGAAATGGGTTATGATTTATCAAAAGTGATGTTTATTGCTACGTCCAACAATATGAGCACAATACAGCCCGCATTGCGTGACAGAATGGAGATTATAAAAATGACTGGCTATACTATTGAAGAAAAAGTAGAAATTGCCAAGCAACATTTATTTCCAAGACAATTAAAAGAACACGGATTAACAACCAAGGACTTAACCATTGGAAAAAAACAATTAGAAAAAATTGTTGAGGGTTATACGCGTGAATCTGGGGTACGTGGACTAGAGGCTAAAATTGCTCAAGTAATCCGTAATGCAGCAAAATCTGTAGCTATGGAGGAAGAGTACAATAAAAAAGTTACTGACGAAGATATCATAAAAGTTTTAGGTACTCCTAGATTAATTAGAGATAAGTACGAAAGTAATGATGTGGCGGGAGTTGTTACGGGGCTTGCTTGGACTAGTGTAGGAGGTGATATTTTATTTATTGAATCGCTAATTTCACCAGGAAAAGGAACCATGACTATCACTGGAAATTTAGGTACCGTAATGAAAGAATCAGCTACCATTGCTTTAGAATATATTAAAGCAAATGCGGCACATTTAGGTGTTAATCCTGATATAATCTCTAAGTACAACATTCATTTACACGTTCCAGAAGGAGCTACTCCTAAAGATGGCCCAAGTGCTGGTATCGCTATGTTGACTTCATTAGTTTCTTTGTTTACACAAAAGAGAGTGAAGAAAAATATTGCTATGACAGGTGAAATTACACTTAGAGGAAAAGTATTGCCAGTAGGTGGAATCAAAGAGAAAATCTTAGCTGCTAAAAGAGCAAATATTAAAGAAATCATATTATGTCACGAGAATAAAAGTGATATTGATGAGATAAAACCAGACTATGTTGAGGGATTAACTTTTCATTTTGTAAAAGAAATGAGTGAAGTTTTAAAATTTGCCTTAACAGATCAAGATGTTAAAAATGCTAAGAAGTTGTAGTTAGACACTTCTAAAAATGAAATTTTATTCCAAAATCCAAGTTTAAAACACAAACGAGGATTTTGGAATTTTGTTTGTTTGGAATTTTGCGATAGAAAAACAGCTTTTTATAGCATTATAATTTTATCTTCGTTTGCACAAAACAATATTATGAGCGTTTTCAAAAAATGTATTTTGTACTTTTTATTATTTGTATCTGCCTACTCGTATGGCCAGATAGGAGGAAAGAGTACCTACCAATTTTTGAATTTAATTTCCTCCCCTAGGCAAGCTGCTTTAGGAGGTAAAACGATTACAATTTATGACGATGATGTCAATCAAGCCAACTTTAACCCTGCGGTTATCAATGATGAAATGCACAATCATTTGGCTTTGAATTATGGAAGTTATTACGGGGAGGTAACTTATGGAAATGCATCTTACGCTTACACCTATGATAAACATTTAAATACCTTTCATGCAGCTGTAAATTATGTAAATTACGGATCATTTGAAGGATATGATGAAAACGGTCAAGCAACATCTTCATTTACAGGGAGCGAAATAGCTTTATCTGTTGGTTATGCTTACAATATCCCGTTTACTACGATCTATTTAGGAGCTAATGCTAAATTGATATCGTCTACTTTAGAGAGTTATAATTCACAAGGGGGAGCAATTGACCTAGGAGGTATATTCATAGACGAACGGAATGATGTTAATTGGGCTTTAGTGATTAAAAATATAGGGACACAATTCACTGCTTATAATGAATTTAGAGAAAAATTGCCTTTAGAAATAATTGCTGGGGTTTCACAGGAATTAGAGCACGTACCTTTGCGATGGCATTTAACGCTTGAAAATCTACAACAGTGGAATATTGCTTTTGCAAATCCAGAAAGAGCGACAACAGCTATAGATGGTACGGTAACTGAGGAGAAAGTGTCATTTGTAAATAATGCTTTGCGACATGTAATAGTAGGAGTTGAGCTGTTTCCTAAAAAAGCATTTAATTTGCGATTAGGATATAACTTTAGAAGAGGAGAAGAATTAAAAATAGTAGACCAGCGTAACTTTTCAGGAGCTTCGTTAGGTTTTGGATTAAGATTTAACAAATTAAAATTTAACTATTCGTATTCTAGGTATACTTTAGCCGGAAATTCGAGTTTGTTTGGATTAACTATTAATTTTCAATAATAATATTTTGAGTAAAAAAATTACAATTGCAATAGACGGATTTTCATCAACTGGAAAATCGACTTTAGCAAAACAATTGGCTAATAAATTAGGATATGTCTACGTAGATACTGGTGCTATGTACCGTGCGGTTACTTTGTATGCGATGCAAAAGGAGTATATTTCTGCTGAATTTTTTAATAAAGAAGCTTTAATTAAGGCGTTGCCAAAAATAAAATTACAATTTATATTCAATTCTGATTTAGGTTTTGGTGAAATGTTTTTGAATGATAGTAATGTAGAAAAGCAAATTAGAAAAATTGAAGTTTCTGGTTTTGTAAGTAAAGTTGCTGAAATTTCAGAAGTGCGTTCTAAATTAGTAGAACAACAGCAAGAAATGGGGAAAAATAAAGGAATCGTAATGGACGGAAGAGATATTGGGACCGTAGTTTTTCCAGAAGCAGAACTTAAAATATTCATGAATGCAACTGCAAGTACTAGAGCACAAAGACGTTATGATGAGCTGCAAGCTAAAGGTGATCAAGTAACTTATGAAGCGGTGCTAAAAAACGTTGAAGAACGCGATTATATTGATACGCACAGAGCTGATTCTCCTTTAATCGTTGCTGAGGATGCTACAGAAATTGATAATTCAAATTTAAGCAGAGACGAGCAGTTTGATTTAGTGATTGCATTAATAAATGAAGTTACTAAAACGTTATAATTTTTTGTAGATATCATTTTTAATACTAGATTTACGCCTTGTAAATTTTCGAAATAAATACAATTCATCACAATGGGAATTAAATACAGATTGATTTTAATGAGTTTTCTTCAATTTTTTGTTTGGGGAGCTTGGTTGATTACAATTGCAAACTACTGGTTTGGGACAAAAAATTGGGATGGTACGCAATTTGGTTTGGTTTTTAGTACCATGGGAATTGCCTCTTTATTTATGCCAACATTAACCGGTATCATTGCCGATAGATGGGTAAATGCTGAAAAACTATACGGAGTTTTGCACATACTTTATGCAGCAGTGTTGTTTTATTTACCAATGGTAACCGAGCCTACTACTTTTATTTATGTAATTCTAGTAGCAATGTGTTTCTATATGCCTACTATTTCACTAAGTAACTCGATTTCTTATAATGCTTTACTATTAAATAAGAATGACATTGTAAAGGATTTCCCGCCTATTCGTGTTTTCGGTACTATAGGTTTTATTGTTGCCATGTGGATTACAAACCTTACTGGAAATAAATCAACTTCATATCAATTTTATATTGCAGGAATTGCGGCATTGATTTTAGGTATTTATGCTTTTACATTACCTAAAAGCAAACCACAACGTTTGATTAAGGAGAATGCTTCTACAATGGAAATGTTGGGTTTAGAGTCATTTAAGTTATTTGCTAATTATAAAATGGCGCTGTTCTTTGTTTTTTCTATGTTTTTAGGAGGCGCTTTACAGTTGACTAATGCGTATGGCGATGTTTTTTTAGATGAATTTAAACATTTTCCTAGATATGCCGACTCATTTGTAGTGAAGTATTCTACAATTATTATGTCAATTTCTCAGGTTTCAGAAACCTTATTTATATTAGCGATTCCGTTTTTCTTGAAACGATACGGGATTAAGAGAGTAATGTTGATCAGTATGTTGGCTTGGGTATTGCGTTTTGGCTTTTTTGCGTACGGTGATCCAGTAGATGGTTTATGGATGATTATTATGTCTTGTGTTGTTTACGGAATGGCATTTGATTTCTTTAATATCTCAGGTTCATTATTTGTAGAAACGAATACGGATCCTAAAAACCGTTCTTCGGCTCAAGGGATGTTTATGATGATGACTAATGGTTTTGGAGCTATTCTTGGAAGTTTTACTTCGGGTTGGGCAATTGATCATTTTTTTACAAAATCTTTTAATTCGACTGAAACGCTTTCTACTTTTTTAAAAACAGAACCTAATAATCCTTTAATGGGAGATTTTATAAAGGGACAAGGAGTAGAGGTAGCGTCTAATGGGGTTTTTAGTCGTGAGATATTTATGAAAGACTGGCATACAATTTGGCTTTCATTTGCATTGTATGCTTTGATTATTGCAATTGCATTTGCGATATTGTTTAAGCACAAGCATGATCCTAAAATAGTTGAAAAATTAAATCATTAAGATTTATACCTTTATATATAGAAACCCGATGTTGATAGATATCGGGTTTTTTTGTGGCTGAAAATGAAGGGTGTAAGCTGCTTAGCCCCGATGGAGCCGGTATCCTCGTAGTCCCTTTTTTTGGGACGGAGAGATAAAGGGGAGAGCGGGAAACCATGCTGGTAAAAAAAGCCTATTGTTTCGCTTCTGATTTTCAGTAAGTTATCTTTTACTGAATATTTTTGTTGTTTCAAATAAAAGTATTACTTTTGCACACCTTTTGGTGGATAAGAGTTTCCATTAGGTATCAATTAATTATACAAACAACTTCTGTTGTTTTCTACTGCTTTATGAAACTCGAGAGAATGCAGAATACAAATTTTAATCAGCATGTCTGAACAAATCCAATCTCAAGAAGAATTTTTAGCAAACTTTAACTGGCATAACTTTGAAGAAGGTATCGATCCAGTTGATGATCAGCACTTAAAAGAATTCGAAGAATTAGTAACTAAAACTTTTATCGCTACTGACCAAGAAGAAGTAGTTGATGGAACAGTTGTTAGAATTACAGATAGAGACGTTATCGTTGATATCAACGCAAAATCGGAAGGTGTTATTTCATTAAACGAATTCCGTTACAACCCAAATTTAAAAGTAGGTGATACTGTTGAAGTATTAATCGATATCCGTGAAGACAAAACTGGACAACTAGTTTTATCTCACAGAAAAGCACGTACTATCAAATCATGGGATAGAGTTATTGCTGCAAACGAAACAGGAGAAATCGTTAATGGTTTTGTAAAATGCAGAACTAAAGGTGGTATGATCGTTGACGTTTTCGGAATTGAAGCGTTCTTACCAGGATCTCAAATTGATGTTAAACCAATTAGAGATTACGATGTTTACGTAAATAAAACAATGGAATTCAAAGTTGTGAAAATCAACCACGAATTTAAAAACGTTGTTGTATCTCACAAAGCGCTTATTGAAGCGGATATTGAAGTACAGAAAAAAGAAATCATTGGTCAATTACAAAAAGGACAAGTATTAGAAGGTGTTGTTAAAAACATTACTTCTTATGGTGTCTTTATTGACTTAGGTGGAGTTGATGGATTGATTCACATTACTGACCTTTCTTGGTCTAGAATCAACCACCCATCTGAAGTTCTTGAATTAGATCAAAAATTAAATGTTGTAATCCTTGATTTCGATGATGAGAAAACAAGAATTCAATTAGGATTGAAACAATTAAACGCTCACCCATGGGATGCATTAGATGCTAACTTGGCTATTGGAGATAAAGTTAAAGGAAAAGTAGTTGTTATTGCTGATTACGGAGCTTTCATCGAAGTTGCTGAAGGTGTTGAAGGTTTAATCCACGTTTCTGAAATGTCTTGGTCTACTCATTTACGTTCTGCTCAAGATTTCGTAAAAGTAGGTGATGTTGTTGAAGCTGTTATCTTAACATTAGATAGAGATGACCGTAAAATGTCATTAGGTATCAAACAATTATCTCAAGATCCTTGGACTGATATTACTTCTAAATACCCTGTAGGTTCTAAACATTCAGGTATCGTTAGAAATTTTACAAACTTTGGTATCTTCGTAGAACTTGAAGAAGGAATTGATGGATTAATTTACATCTCTGACTTATCTTGGACTAAGAAAATCAAACACCCATCTGAATTCGTTAACGTTGGTGAAAAACTTGACGTTGTTGTATTAGAATTAGATGTTGATGGTCGTAAATTATCTTTAGGTCACAAACAAACTACTCCTAATCCATGGGATCAGTACGAAGATTCATTCGCTGTTGGAACTATCCACAACGGAGAGATCTCTGAGATCGTTGATAAAGGAGCTACTGTAGAATTTGGAGATGATATAGTTGCTTTCATTCCTACTCGTCACCTTGAAAAAGAAGATGGTAAGAAATTGAAAAAAGGTGAATCTGCTGATTTCAAAGTAATCGAATTCAACAAAGAATTTAAAAGAGTTGTTGCATCTCACACTGCTATCTTCCGTGAAGAAGAAGAGAAAAATGTGAAAGCTAACACTGAAAATAATTCTTCAGCTTCAAATTCATCTAATGCACCTGCATCTACTTTAGGAGATAGCAATGATGTATTAGCTGCATTGAAAGCTAAAATGGAAAAATCAGAGAAAAAATAATTCTCAGACAATCTATATGTTTAAAGCCTCACAGTGATGTGAGGCTTTTTTTTATGTTGTAATTTCTGATAAAATGTATATATTTATCACTTAATAACTAAACTAAAATTTATGAATGAATTTACTCCAAAAGAGAATCAAGATTTAATAATTGATTTTGAATCAAAAGGGTTTTTAAAAGAAACTGCAAAATGGACATATTTCTTGTCGATCCTTGGTTTTGTAGGTGTGGGGATTTTTTTTATGATAGGACTCTTCGTGCAATCATTATTTTCTAAATTGGGAAGTATGTTTGGTGGTATGATGGGTAATCAAATGAGTGGTGGTTTTATTGGCACATTCTACATTGTGATGGCGGTCATATACTTCTTTCCAGTTTACTACATGTTTAAATTTTCTACTAAGCTTAAAGCTGCTCTTAAAACAAATGATAATTTAAAATTGAAAGATGCCTTTAAGTTTATGAAGTCACATTTTAAATTTGTGGGGATTACTTCTTTAGTTTTTATCTCATTTTATGCATTAATTTTTATTGTTTTTATAGTATTTGGAATAAGTTCAGCAATGTAAAATCAATTTTAAAAATTTTGAAACTATAGTTTATAAAGCCTCAAGTTAACTTGAGGCTTTGCTTATTTATTAAATTTTAGTAATCAGTGTTATATGATGATATTGATTGATATATCTAAATCTTTTTATGTTTATTAAATGTTAACATGTAAATTTTGATTTAATTAGATGTTTAACAAAATATTTAACTTTTTTTTAATATGTAGTCATTTAAAAGATTATTTTTACTGCATCTCAATTAATATCTATGATCTCAAAACTACCTTCTTTAATAAAGTTTAGAACTATATTTTTTCTTTTCTTTTTTTATGCGTTTCTAAATTCTACCAATACTAATGCCCAATGCGCTGGTGTTGATAATGATTTTGAAGTTTGTGATATTACAGACCCAAGCAGTAAAACAATTGATCTCTTCTCACAATTAGGAGGCATTCCTACTATTGGCGGAATTTGGAAAGACGACAATTTAAGTGGAGGGTTAAATACAACTACAGGTTATTTAAATGCTCAGAGCATTAAAAATAGTGGAGTGTACAGTTATACGTATACAGTGACTGGTGTGAGTGGTTGTGCTATTAATTCTGCAAAAATTACAGTGACTGTTGGTGGTTATACTGGAGAAGCTTTAATCACCTCTGCATGTAGTGATGATGCGGCATATAATTTATTTCAAGCATTCAATACGGTCAATTTTCCTAGTCCTCATCAAAATGGAGTGTGGTCAGATGATAGTGGGACTAACTCCTTAACAGCTAATTATTTTAATGCTAACAAAGCAGGTGTAGGAACGTATGCTTTCACCTATACTATTCCCGCAATAGGAACTTGTATCGAACAAAAATCTACTGTACAAGTAAGAGTGTTTCCAGCAGCAAATTCAGGAATACCAACTGATTTATTGCTCTGTAGTTCTAGTAATTTGAATACAAATTTTGATTTAAACAGTTTGCTAATTGATGAAGATGCAGGTGGTAGTTGGATTGATAATTACGGGACATCAGAATTATCAAGTAGTGCTGATAATTTTGTAAATATTGAAAATATTTACAATAATTTTGGAGAGGGGACTTATAGTTTTTCTTATCGTGTTTCTCCAACAAATCCCATTTGTATAGTAAAATCATCCAGTGTAAATATAATTATAGAAAAACAATTGGATTTTACAGGAGCTAGTTTAAATGTAAGTTCTGATATTTGTGAAAATGAAATAGCAACTGCTCAATACAATGCTATTATAACACAAGGGGCACAAAACATACCTAATGGAAGCTACAATGTTAAATATAGTATTACTGGAGTGTCTACAGTATATAGTATAGTTGCAAATTTTGTTAATGGAGTATTAAGTTTTTCAATAGATCGTAGTAATTTTCAGCAAGTTGGTAAATATAATGTTACTATAACTGAGATTGCAAAAACAACAAGCCTCGGGGCATGTAATAATATAGGTATACTGAATGATGAAGTAAATATTTTCACTACTCCCAATATAAATAACGCAACTTTGACAATCGATCCTGTTTGTAAAGGTTTTGATGCATTAGTCAAATTTTCTGGATCAAGTAATCTTTTAGACGGGGATTATAAAATTAAGTACAATTTGTCGGGTGCGAATTCTATAAGTGCTCAGAATGTAAACGTTACAATAGTTGGAGGAACTGGTTTTTTTCCTATTGCTGCAGGATTAATACAAAATAGTGGGAATACGCTAATTTCGATTACTAATATTACTAATGTTGCAACTAACTGCACAAATACTTCAAACATTACTAAAAATTTTATTGTAAAACCAGCGATAGATTTATCAGCTATGGTTGTAACTGTTACTGATGTTTGTTTAGGTAATGATGTTCAGGTTAATCTAAAAGGACTAAATAGTTTTTCTCAAATTACTTTAGATTATGATGTTACTGGAGCTAATACAATTGCAAATCAATCCGTGGTATTTACAGTTGTTGACGGTGCTGTTACTATTGTTATTCCAGCAACTAGCTTGGCTACTACAGGAGCGAATACTTTACATATAACTAAGTTTACTGATGTTGTAACTGGTTGCGAATTAATTTTATCAAATGATACTAATTTTAATGTAAATGAAATTCCGTTGCTTCCAACCGTTATGGATGAAGTTAGCTATTGTAAAGATGAAAATAAAACAGTTGCTGATTTACTACCAAATGGTCCAAGTTATAAATGGTTTATTTCAGCAACTAGTACTACTGCTTTAAGTAATGATGTTGTTTTAGTATCTAATAACTACTATGTAAGCGAGACTAGTAGTTCAGGCTGTGTTTCTGATAGAGCAGTTGTGGAGGTTACAATAAATGATTCTAATGCACCAATTTTATTAGATGAGCGTAGCGGTTTATTTTGTGGTTTAGACAAACCAACGCTACAAGACCTTGATAATAATATTGATAAGTCTGCCATAGGAGTAACAACTTTAGTTTATTTCGATGCCTTAAATGGCGGTAGTGAATTGAGTTTATTGGATCCATTAGAAGATAAAAAAACGTATTATGCTTTTACTTTTTTGAGCACTACAGGTTGTTATTCCAGCAATGCACTTGCTGTTGAAGTTTCTTTATATGACTGTGATGCGGTAAAATACGATTTCTTTATTCCTGATGGTTTTTCTCCAAACGGCGATATGGTCAATGACACTTTCAATATTCCAAATATTGATTTAATCTTCCCTAATTTTACTTTAGAAATTTATAATCGTTACGGAAACTTAATGTTCAGTGGTAACAAGAGCAAACCTTCTTGGGACGGTAAGAATTCTGATCACAGTACTATTGATGGTATAGCACCAAATGGGGTTTATTTTTATGTAATTAATTTTAATAAAGATAATACCAAACCTAAACAAGGCCGTTTGTACTTAAATCGATAATTTAACAATTTCTCTAAACTTGACTTCATGAAAAAAACAATACTTTTAGTAAGTTTTTTCTTATTTATTAATAAAATAGCAGCGCAACAAGATCCACAGTACACACAATACATGTATAACATGAATATTGTAAATCCTGCTTACGCCACTAGTGATGAATCCGTACTTAATTTAGGTTCTTTGTATAGAACACAATGGGTTGGTGCCGTTGGTGCTCCTAAAACATTAACTGTATTTGCACATATGCCAGTAAACGATAAAGTTGAAGTTGGATTTTCAATGATTTCTGATGATATTGGGGACGGTGCTAAAAAAGAAAATAACTTCTACGCTGATTTTGCTTACGTGTTATCATTTAATAATAGTCACAAACTTTCATTAGGTTTAAAAGCAGGAGTAACTTCTTTACAAACAAATTTTAATGGATTTAGATTTGAGAGTACTTCGCCAGATTTTGCTTTTGAAGACGTTTCTATTCTAAAGCCAAATGTAGGTGTTGGAGGGTATTATTTTACTGATAAATATTACATTGGTTTATCAACTCCTAATATTTTTAATTCAAAACATATTGAACAAAAGTCCGGTATAAGTAATTATGGCTCCGAAAATCTACATGTTTTTTTAACTGGAGGATATGTTTTTACGTTATCAGAATCGTTTAAGTTTAAGCCTGCCTTGATGACCAAATTTGTAAAAGGATCCCCAGCCAACTTAGATGTTTCTGCAAATGTTTTGTATAATGAAAAGTTTGAATTAGGATTATCTTATAGAGTAGGTGATGCCGTGAGCGGATTAATGAATGTAAAAGTATTACCTAATTTGCGTGTGGGATATGCTTATGATTATACTATTTCTAATCTTGGACAGTTCAACTCTGGAACACACGAGATTTTTTTACTGTTTGATTTAGATTTATTAAGTAAAGGATATGATAAATCACCACGATTCTTCTAAAATGAAAAATATGAAAAGAATATTACTCCTAATAATTGTGTTTTTAATACAATCTATAAATGCCCAAGATCGAAATTTACAAAGAGCAAATCGTTTTTTTGAAAAGACATCGTATAGCGAAGCCATTCCTAGATATGAAAAAATAGTTACTTATAATAACGCCGATACAGTAATTAAAAATTTAGCAGAATGTTATTACTACATAGCTAACTTTGACAAAGCGCAACGTTATTACAGTTTGCTATTTGATCGCTCAAATAAAGATCTTGACGAAGCTGATTATTTTAAATATTCTCAAGTTTTAAAAGGTCTAGGGAAATATGAAGCTGCTAATACATTAATTCATGATTATTTAGTTTCTAATAAGGATTCTGATGCTTTAGCAAAATTCAATAAAGAAGCTAAAATTTTAGAGAATGTATCAGCAATTGGAAACCGATTCGAAATTAAGAATTTAGCTTTTAATACCGAGAAGTCTGAATTTGGAGCTATTAAACTTGGTGATAAATTAGTTTTCTCTGCGGTGAGAAAAAATATTCCTTTATTTGGTAAAACCTTCAAATGGAATAATGAGTCGTATTTGAATTTAGTTACAATTGCAATTAAGAATCAAAACGCTGCTGATTCTGCTGCAAATTTTTTCTCTAAAAAAATAAATACTCCAGTACATGAGGCTAATGCTATCTTTACAAAAGATGGTAAAACAATGTATTTCACGAGAAATAATTTCACTAATTGGGGGAAAGCTAAAAACGATAAAAAAGTTTCTACATTACAAATTTTTAGATCAGAATTAGTAGACGATAAATGGACTAAAGCGGTTGCTTTACCATTCAATAGCGAAGATTATTCTGTAGAACATCCCGCTTTAAGTGTTGATGAAAAGACATTGTATTTTGCTTCTGATATGCCGGGAACATTAGGTTCCTTCGATTTATATAGCGTGAGTATTAACGGAAAAACTTTTGGTACACCAAAAAATCTAGGAACAACTATAAATACGCCAAAAAAAGAACAATTTCCTTTTTTTGCTCAAGACGGTAAATTATATTTCTCTTCAGATGGACATGAAGGATACGGTTCTCTGGATGTATTTGTAAGTGAATTTGAAAACAACGATTTTAAGAAACCTCAAAATGTAGGACTTCCATTAAACTCTGGTTACGATGATTTTGCCTTTACAATTGACTCAAAAACCAAAGAAGGTTATTTTTCATCAAATAGAAAAGGTGGTAAAGGAAGTGATGATATTTATCAATTAATAGAGACGCTGCCTTTGCTTATTGAAAATTGCAAGCAATATATTGCAGGTGTAATCACTGATTTTGATTCAAAAAAACCATTAGATAATGCGTTAGTCGTATTGAAAAATGATAAAGATGAAGAAATTCAACGTTTTGTTACTGCTGCAGATGGAAAATTTAATTTGCTTTCGCCATGCGAAACTAGTTATACAATCCATGCAAGCAAAGAGGAGTTTACTAATAAGTCTATGATACTGCGTATTGATAATATAAGAGACAAAGAAAACGATGGCTCAATGATTTTACGTTCTCTTGAGATTATTAAAAATGAAGAATTAGTAGCACTTGAGCAAAAAGAAAAAGAAGCTAAACTGGCTCAAGAAGCTAAAGACAAAGCAGCTTTAGTGGTACTGGAAAAAAAGAAAAAAGAAGACGAAATAGCACTTTTACAACAAAAGAAAGATAAAGTACTAGCTGATAAACGCGAAGTTGAAAAAGCAATAATTCAGAAAAAAGAAAAACTTGAAGCACTTGTTTCTAAAGAGAAAGATGTTGTTAAAGTTAAAGACCGTATGGTTATAAAAACAGATCCTATTTACTTTGATTACAATTTATGGTACATTCGTAGGGATTCTAAAGTTATTTTAAACCGTGTGATTGAACTGATGAAGAAATACCCTGAGATGGTTATAGAAATAGGCTCACATACTGATAATAGAGGAAATGCTAATTACAATATGAACCTTTCTGAGCAACGTGCAAATGCGACTAAGGAGTATTTTATTGATCAAGGAATAGCTGATAAAAGAGTCATTGCAAAAGGTTATGGTGAAACGGTTCAAATTGAAAAATGTGAGCCAAGTGATTCTTGTACTGAAGAACAACATGAGTTAAATAGACGAAGTGAGTTTGTAATTTTAAACTTGTAATAATCTAAAGCAAAAAAATAGTTTATTATTCCTAAAAAAAAGGTAGCTGGATTGTATAATCCTACTACCTTTTTTTGGGTTTCAAAGTCAGCTTTTTCATGATACTATTTTTAAATAATTTAATTGTTAGTTCAAGCGATTTAGTGAACCACTATTGCATTTTGTCTTTGCTCGATTTGGTAGAAATTAAGTTAGGCTATATTACATTGGTTTTGGTATTATATTATTTTTTTTCACTGATTTAAAACCATAAGTTAAGTTTTGGCGTAAATGCTTTTATATAACTTAATAATTACAATCATGAAAACAAGAAAATTTTTATCAGTAGCATTTTTAACATTAGCATTCGGAGCAACTTCATTCGCACAAAAAACAGTAATGGTAGGTGGGGCAGAAATGTATCCTTCTAAAAACATTATCGAAAATGCTGTAAACTCTAAAGACCACACTACATTAGTTGCAGCAGTAAAAGCGGCAGATTTAGTTGAAACTTTACAAGGAATGGGACCGTTTACAGTTTTTGCTCCTACTAATGCAGCTTTTGATATGTTAGCTGCAGGAACAGTAGAAACACTATTGAAGCCTGAGAATAAAAAAATGTTACAAACAATACTTACTTACCACGTAGTTTCTGGAAAAATGAACGCAGTTGATATTGCAAAAGCAATAAAAGAAGGAAATGGAAAAGCAATGCTTAAAACAGTAAGTGACGGAACTTTAACAGCTTGGATGAAAGGAAAAAAACTATACATCACAGATGAAAAAGGGGGGATGGCTGAAGTAACTATCGCTGATGTTAATCAATCAAACGGTGTTATTCACGTAGTAAATGCTGTTTTATTACCTAAAAACTAAGAATTAGTTAAAGGTTATTGCAAATAATAAAGAGTCTTGATAATTATTCAAGGCTCTTTATTTTAAAAAATAAAATCCCAATTCTAAATTAATAGAATTGGGATTTTTATATTTAGAACGAATGCCTTTATCTCAACGTAGCTCCTAATTCAGTTTCAAAAACTTTTTGCAACTTACCCATAATTTTATCGATTTGAGCGTCGGTTAATGTTTTAGAAGTATCTTGAATTGTAAAACTTAATGCGTAAGATTTTTTTCCTTCAGGTAAATTATTTCCTTCGTAAACATCAAATAAATTAATGTCTTTCAATAGGTTTTTCTCTGTTTGTTTTGCTAAAGCGAATATTGCATCGTAATTTACACTTTGATCAACTAGCAACGCTAAATCTCTACGTACTTCTGGGTATTTCGGAATATCAGTAAATTTTATTTTGCTGGCAGCAGCTTTCAAAAGGATGTCCCAATTAAAATCAGCATAATAAACTTCTTGTTTTATTCCAAAATGTTTCAAAATTGATTTTTTTACTAAACCAAATTCTACCAAAGCATTGTGACCAGTTCCAATTGCGATTCCTTCTGAAAACACATCAGAGGTAACTGGGCTATTTTGCGTTTTTTGTATTCCAAAACGTGCTAATACAGCATCAACGTATCCTTTCAATAAAAAGAAATCTGTTGGTTTTTGAGTGTTGGTCCAGCTTTCTTGATTTCTATTTCCAGTGATAAAAGCAGACAAATGTTTGTGTTCTTCAAATCCTGATAAAAACTTATGATATGTTTTACCGAATTCAAATAATTTTAAATCACTATTTTTTCGGTTTATATTATAAGAGATAGCTTCTAATCCTGAGAATAATAATGACTGACGCATTGTTGCTAGGTCGTTACTCAAAGGATTCAACATAGTAACATTGTGCTCTTCTTTTAAAGTATCCGAAAGTTGTACATAACTAGCCGTAGTTAGCGAGTTAGCCATCATTTCGTGAAAACCTTGTGAGTTTAACTGCGTTGCAATAATATTTTGCAATTTATAGTCCTCATTACGAGGGGAGTTAGCAACGGTAGCATTGAATTTTTTTGAAAAACTAATGTTGTTGTATCCGTAAACTCTTAATATTTCTTCGATAACATCAATTTCTCTTTGTACATCCACACGGTATGAAGGAATTGTAAGCCCCAATCCAGTTTCAGATACGCTATTAACTTTAATATCTAAGGATACTAAGATTTGCTTGATAGTATCTTTTGGGATTTCTTGACCAATGATTTTCTTAACATTACAAAAGTTTAAGAATACAGCAAAGTCTTCAATTTTCTTTTGGTAAACATCACTAACATCAGATGTGATTTCTCCACCGGCAACCTCTTGAATTAATAAAGCTGCACGTTTCAAAGCATAAGCAGTGATTGTTGGGTCGATACCTCTTTCAAATCTAAATGAAGCGTCAGTGCTTAATTGGTGTCTTTTTGCAGTTTTACGAATACTTACAGGATTGAAATAAGCACTTTCTAAAAATATTGCATTAGTATGCTCAGAAACCCCAGAGTTTTTACCACCAAAAACTCCTGCGATACACAATGGGCCTTTTTCATCACATATCATTAAATCCTCTTCATGTAATGTGCGTTCTACATCATCAAGAGTAGTGAACTTTGTTCCTGCTTCTAATGTTTTTACAATGATTTTCCCGTTTACTTTCGCAGCGTCAAAAGCATGTAATGGTTGTCCTAGTTCATGTAAAACGTAATTTGTAACGTCTACTATATTGTTTTTTGGATTTAATCCAATAGCTTTTAATCTATCTTGTAGCCATTGTGGAGAAGGTTTTACTGTAATCCCTGATATAGTAACTCCGCAATATCTTGGCGCTAATTGTGTGTCCTCGATTACAGTATCTATTTTAAGGGTACGCATGTCTATTCTAAAATTACTTACAGATGGCGTAATTAACTCTACATTAATACCACTTTGCAGTAAGCCCGCTCTTAAATCACGAGCAGTACCTAAATGACTCATGGCATCTGCACGATTTGGCGTTAAGCCTATTTCAAATACTTCGTCATTCTCTACTTTAAAAACTTCGGCAGCTTTTGTCCCAGGAACTAGTGCTGCGTCAAGAATCATAATTCCATCATGACTTTCTCCTAAACCTAGCTCATCCTCAGCACAAATCATACCGTGACTTTCCTGACCGCGAATTTTACCTTTTTTGATAGTAAAAGCAGTACCTTCTTTATCGTATAAAACAGTTCCTATTGTTGCCACTGGTACATTTTGTCCCGCATCAACATTGGCAGCTCCACATACTACTTGAATAGGAGTACCGGTTCCTATATCTACAGTCGTCAATTTTAGTCGGTCAGCATCAGGATGAGGAACGCAAGTAAGCACATGTCCTACTACAATTCCTTCTAATCCACCTTTTATAGATTGATATTTTTCAACCATTTCTACTTCTAAACCTAAGTCGGTTAGTAAAGCTGCTGTCTCTTCAGAATTCCAGTCTGTTTTAATAAATTGTTTTAACCAGTTATAAGATATTTTCATCTGTCATTTTTAATAAGATTGCAAATATAAGGATTGCAGTTTGTAGTAAGAAACTATTTTTTTTGTTTTTTATGTCAATTTTGTAGTATTAAAAAACTTTCTACAAAAATAATATCTTATACTTTAAGTATTTATTTTACTAATTAAATAATAAAATAAGGTTAAAAAAACGAATATGGAAATTTTATGCTATTAAGTGAATAGATAATGCTATAGATGTATTATTATTCAAAGTAAATTTGGGTAAATTAAAATAGAGAAGTATGAGCAATATAGCACAAAGACCTGAATTTAAGGCAAAGTATGACAATTACATAGGAGGTAAATTCGTAGCTCCTATAAAAGGAAATTACTTTGATGTAGTTTCTCCAATTGACGGAAAAGTATTCACTCAAGCAGCACATTCTAATATAGAGGACCTAGAACTAGCAGTAGATACTGCACATAAAGCATTTGAAACTTGGGGAAAAACATCAGCCACAGAGAGAAGTAATTTATTGAATAAGATTGCGCAAAAAATAGAAGATAACTTAGAATACATCGCTACGGTAGAAACGGTCGATAACGGAAAAGCGATTCGTGAAACGCTAGCTGCTGATATTCCGTTGGCAATTGACCATTTTAGATATTTTGCAGGAGTGATTAGAGCTGAGGAAAGTTCAATTGTAGAACTAGATTCACAAAGTATTTCAATTGCTTTGAGTGAACCTCTTGGCGTTATTGCACAAATTATTCCTTGGAATTTTCCCATATTAATGGCCGTTTGGAAAATTGCACCTGCATTAGCTGCAGGAAATACTGTAGTATTAAAACCAGCAGAAAGTACACCCATTTCCATCTTAGTTTTAATGGAATTAATAGGTGATATTTTGCCTCCAGGAGTATTGAATATTGTAAATGGTTTTGGTGCAGAATTAGGACGCGCCTTGGTAACTAATAAAAAAGTTTCTAAAGCAGCTTTTACAGGTTCTACCACTACAGGACGTTTAGTGATGCAATATGCCACTGAAAATATTATTCCGGTGACGCTGGAACTAGGAGGGAAGTCTCCTAATGTTTTTATGAAATCTGTTGGAGATGCTGATGATGACTTCTTTGATAAAGCCATTGAAGGAGCTGTTTTATTTGCTTTAAATCAAGGAGAAATTTGTACTAGTCCTTCCCGTTTATTAGTTCATGAGGATATCTATGAAAAATTTATGGCACGTGTAATTGAAAGAACTAAGGCTATAAAAATGGGGAATCCATTGGATAGAACTACAATGATGGGAGCCCAAGCTTCATTGGTACAAAAAGAAAAAATTATGTCTTATCTAAAATTAGGTAAGGAAGAAGGAGCTGAGCTGTTGACTGGTGGCGATCAATATAAAATGGATGGAGATCTTGCAGGAGGATATTATATCCAACCTACGATTTTCAAAGGGAATAATAAAATGCGTATTTTTCAAGAAGAAATTTTTGGTCCTGTTCTAGCAGTTACAACTTTTAAAACTACTGAGGAAGCTATCGCTATTGCAAATGATACTATGTATGGTTTAGGCGCGGGTTTATGGACTCGAGATGCACACGAAATCTATCAAGTTCCAAGAGCAATTCAAGCAGGTCGCGTTTGGGTTAATCAATACCATTCTTACCCTGCGGGTGCTCCTTTTGGTGGGTACAAACAATCTGGTATAGGTCGCGAAAATCATAAAATGATGCTTGCACATTACCAGCAAACTAAAAACATGTTGATTTCTTACGACAAAAAGAAATTAGGTTTCTTTTAGTAAATGATTCAAAAAAGGCAGGTGTAAGCTTGCCTTTTATCTTAAAATATAATTTAAAATAAACAAATGATTAGAAGAATTGATGCTACAAAAGAAGCTATTGAACTAATAGCTATTCTTAAAGAAAAACATGGGGAATTGATGTTTTATCAAGCAGGAGGTTGTTGTGAGGGATCGCAGCCACAGTGTTTTGAAAAGGGAGGTTTTTACCAACGAATGGGTGATGTATGCATTGGAACTATCGAAGAAGTAGCGTTTTGGGTGGATAAAGACTTATTTGAATACTGGAAACATGCTCATTTTACCTTAAAAGTTATTGATGCTTTTGGTGTTGGCGGATTCTCTTTAGAAACGCCATTAAAGAAAACGTTCCAAATTGAATACCGAATTTTCACACCAGAAGAAGAACAAAATTTAACACCTATTCACTACATTGAATAATTCAGTTTACATACAATAATTGGTATTGTTTAGGGGTAATGCCTTCATGCTTTTTAAACAATCTAATAAAGTAATTACTGTCTTCAAATCCTGATAAATGGCAAACTTCATTTATTTGTATCGTAGGGTTTTTAAGCAGTTTTTTTGCACATTTAATTTTTTCTTTAATTACAAATTCTATAGGAGTCATTCCTAATTCTCTTTTAAAGAAACGATAAAATGAAGTTGTGCTCATACATGCTTTTTCGCTAAGATTTTTCAAACTGATATTTTCACGTAAATTTAAACGAATGTATTCTATTACCTGAGTTATTGGAGCATTAGAGTCTGTTATTACTCCATCATCAATTGATTTTGCTGTTTGTGTTTGTATTATTCTAATCAATAATTCTTGTAAGGTCAAATCAGCTAAAATGTCTTTTGTTATGGACGTACCCATACATTCCTTTACTAATTTATTGATGGTAGTTGCTAATTCTATATTGTTATAAAAATAATAATTGTGGTAGTCTAAATGCCAAAACTGATTGTTGCCTTCTTTAGGATAGCGCTCGTTTAAAAAGTGTAAAGTTGCTGTGATTTTTTGTTGGTCTATCGCCAAAGCCAAGCATTGCGTAGGATTACTTTTAGTTGCTTCAGGAAAATCAATTTTCATTTCTACGTTTGACGGAATCACCACTGTTTCGCCTGGTAAATACTCAAAACAAGGATCGTCAAATAGGTGCATTATTTTTTTACCTCTTAACATGCTCGTCACCACTAAATCATTAAATTGTAATGGAACTAAAGTAGCATCTTTATAAGTCTCAAAAATATTTAATTCACAGTGGTTTAAATTATAAACCGTTCTATTTTCAACTAAAGTTTTTAAGGACTTTTCATTTGACAAACTTGGAGGAGAGATATAGCTGCGATTCATAAATATAACGTATGAAAATTGATCTATAAACTTACTGAAAATAAATGTATTACAAAAACATTTTGTAGTTATATCTAAATAATATATTCAAGAAATAGTTTTCCCTTTTATTTTTTAAGTACTCAAATTTATTACCTGAAAAACACTTACATTATTAATTATTTTAGTTTGAATTTATTTTAAAAGTAATTCTGTTTTGGGTGTTTTTAACGGTATTGGTATGACTTCTAAGCGATGTTTTTTATTATTAAATACTTTTATTAAAAATCAAGGTAATGATTTCTATTTAATCACATTAGAGGTTAAAACAATCAATTACTTTTCTTGCAAACATCATTTAAAATTTTTTCTGCTTTTTTATCTCCTAGTCCTGATGCAATATTCAAATCTTGACAGGCACCTTGAAAATCTTTTTTGGCAATTTTAGCATCTGCTCTGTTTCTATAAGCATTAAAATAGTTTAAATTAAGTACTATTGCTTCTGAATATTTTGAAATAGCCAAATCGTATTTTTTTTGGCTGAAATAAATAAAACCCAAGTTGTTTAATGCTAAGTAATTGTTTGGATTAAGAGCTAAACTTTGTGTGTAGAATATTATTGCTTTATCAAAATCTTGTTGCTCTTGATACAACAATCCTTTACTGAATACTGCTATTTCCCAGTTTGGTTTTAACGATAATGCTTTCTCTAAATCTTTTTCGGCTTCGTTGTATTTTTTTTGTTTAATCTCAATTAATGCCCTATCATGCCAGCCCCATTCATTATTAGACATTGACTCAATTGTTTTTGTAAAATCATTGTAAGCACCCTCTAAATCGTTTATTCTTTCTTTGGCAGCAGCCCTATTATAATAAATGGTTATTTCATTGGGAGCCATTTTAGCAGCTAGATCATAATCTTCTATCGCACCTTTGTAATCATCAATTTGTGTTTTTAGCTGTGCTCTTTTAAAATATTTCTCTGCTGAAGGATTCATATTTATGAAATAAGTTTGGTCTTTAATTCTGTTTCGAATTCCTTTATACCTTACCGTATCAATTTGAACACTAGTGTTGTCTATTAGTTCCGTTTGTGCAAAACTAAAAGTGGTTATAAATAAAACTAAAAGCGTTAGAATCCTCATGTTATTTGTTTTACTATTATTAAAGTTATCTGTTTTTTAAAATCGGTTTCTATTATATTCAAAAATAGTTAAATTATTTTAATAAAAAAAAACTGTATTTTGACTACAATGCTCAGAAAGATTTGTTTGAAAAAAGAACTCATTAAATATTTTCTTTTAGCGCTAAGAAAAGATTTTCTTTTTTAATGGGCTTATAAATATAGGTGTTGCAGCCCGCATTTTTAATTTTTTCTTCATCACCAGATAAAGCAAAAGCCGTTTGTGCAATAATCTTAACCTCTTTATTTAAAAGTCTAATTTGTTTTGTGGCTTCAAAACCGTCTAGTACGGGCATTTGTATGTCCATTAAAATAATGTCAATATCTTGATTTGTTTTATAGATTTCTACGGCTTCTTCGCCATTTTTAGCAACGAGTAATTCGGTTGCGATGGGAGCCAATAGAAAAGTCAATAGTTTTTTAGAGATCTCATCGTCCTCAGCAATAAGAATTTTTAATTTTTCAGGAATCACAAAATCTAAAGTTTCTCCAGATTTTCGCTTTTTAATTTCATTAGTAGGGGAATAGGGCATAGTGAAGTAAAAAATAGAACCTTTGTCTTCTTTACTTTCAACGCGAATTTTTCCTCCCATTATTTCAACAAATGCTTTAGAAATAGAAAGTCCCAAACCAGCACCATGTCTCGCTTCTCTATCGGAAATATCGGCTTGAATAAAACGTTTAAAAATGGACTCTTGTTGATCAATTGGAACTCCTATACCAGTATCTGATACGTAAAACTCGATGTAATCAGTTGTAGCGGAGTTTTTTAAGTTGTATCCAACTTCAATGGTGCCTGTATCAGAATATTTTATGGCATTTTTTATTAAATTGAGAAGAATAGAGTATAATTTTTCTCGGTCTGTATTTATAGTTGCAGCTTGATTTGACAAGGTTGTATTTTGAATAAGTTGAATTCCTTTTTTATCAGCTTCTGGCTTAAAAAATGTACAAGCATATTCTATTTGAGCATTAATATTTGTCTCTGAAATTGTCAACTCGACTAAGCCTGCTTCAATTTTAGAAAGATCCACAATATTATTAATAATATTGAGCATTCGATTCCCACTTTTTTCTATAATCTTAATATATTTTCGTTGCTCTCCTCCAGTAAGATTGGGTTCTTTAAGCAATTCCGAAAAACCTAAAATACCATTCATAGGGGTGCGAATTTCATGAGATATATTTGCTAAAAATGCTGATTTAAGTCGGTCACTTTCTTCTGCCTTTTCTTTAGCAATTATGAGTTCATCAATTATCTTCTTTTTCTCCGTAATGTCTCTAACAATATTTAGGTACTGTCCTTCGGCTATTTTTTTTGTACTTAGTTCAGTATAAATGTAGTCTCCGTTTTTTTTGCATAAGCGGTACTGACTAATTACAGTTTTTCCTTGTAGTAACTCTTGTAATGAAGCATTATGGTCTTTACGGATCATGTCTTCAGTATGTATAATATCATTTACTTTTAATAATAGAAGTTCTTCACAATCATAACCTAATATTTCACAAATTTGGTTGTTTAGTTCTAATATCTCGCTTTTTTCATTCAGTACAAGAATTCCATCAGCGGAGTTTTCGAACAAACTTTTAAATTTATTTTCGCTTGCCTTTAGCGCTTCCTCGTTTCGTTTCTTGTCTGTGATGTCTCGTAATATTCCCTGTACATAATCTTTACCTTTAATAGTAATTTTATTCAAAGATATTGATGTGTCAAAAAGTACACCATTTGATTTTATGTTTTGCCATTGTATTTTTTGAGAATGATTATTAAGCACTTGTTTAATTATTTGTTGTGCTTTTATGGTAGAATTTTGACCATCATATTGAAAATCAGGGCTTAATTTATCTAGCTCCATGCCAATTAATGTTGCTTTATTGATTTTAAAGTAATCACATGCTGTTTGATTACAATCAAAAACTCTGTTTTCTAATAAAAGGAATATAGCATCATTTGCGCCATCAAAAATCAATTGGTATTTTTTCTCACTAGTTTCAAGTAGCTCATTTTGAAGAAGTAATTTAGTAGTTGTTTCTTCTTTTTGGATGATTGTCTCAGTTAAGTTTCTATAAAAATCCCCAAAACCATAAATAAAAATAATTGTAATTGAAAAAATTGAAGACAAGGTTAAAAACCAATGTGAAGGAGAGCGAGCTAATAAATTGAGATCTAATGAGGGGTTTAAAGTATAATTTGAGTAACCAATTGCTACAAAACTAAAAAGGATAATTATTATAATGTTTACATATATAGCAAATTTTCGTTTTGTGAGTATGGCTAATATTGCCATAGCAATGATCGAATAATAGAATCCGCCATTTAAGGCAAATTTAACCAACCCAATCAAGGATATCGTTAAATATAAAAGAGAGATTAAAACTGTTTTTTGAAAATAATTTAATTTTTTGCGAAAAATAGCTAACGCAAGTACAGAAAAATAGAGTAAAGAATGAAATACGTAGATATCTTGCCATCCTATTTCAAACCATCTTAGTAATGAAAAAATATATGGAGGTATAAAAAAAATAGCGCTCATTACAACTATTTTATTGACAACTTCATCTTTAATTTTCGACAATTCGTTTTGCATACTGAAATTAGATTATGATTATTTGTTGCAATGTATTACCGTATGTAATGTTCAAATTATAATTAATTATATGAGAAATAGAACATTAGATTAAACGAAAATACAAATAAAAACGCTATAATAAGCATATTGGCAAATTGTTTGCGACTACTTAGGTATTGTTGTTGTAATTTACTAGTTATTGCTATTATTAGTCTTAAATAGAGTCTAATGTTATTGAATTTAGAGATGCCACTTTGGTTTTAAAAACTTTATTGTTAAATATTAATATAATTTAATCAGTGACAAGTTTTTTTTTTTGAGTTAATTGAATATTGCAGACTTTAAAACTGTCTAACCAAATCGATTACCTATCAGTTCATAGTATTGTAATTTAAAGCTTTTATTATAATAAAAGCTTTAAATTAGGCTAATCATCTTTTCTAGTTAGGCAACGTCCTCTAGGTTCATTGCCTTCATGTAGTACAATTTTAGAATGTAGGAACTGTGCCGCTTCGGCTGAATGTTTTACTTTTATGGCGCTACGTTGTAACATCTCGGATTCAAACTCATTTAAAACACTTTGTCTTATTCCAGCTTCCCTCCATTTAGATAAAGGTCGGCATTCTCTTGTGATTCCACGTGCCAATGCCAATGCATCTAATAAAGCTTGATTTGCTCCCTGGCCTTTAAACGGACTCATAGGATGAGCGGCATCCCCAATTAACGTTATTTGTTTTCCTTTTTCTAATAGTGCAGCATCAAGTAATTCTCTATCATATACGGGATAACCAGAAACTTGATTTGATTGAGTCGCAGACAGAATTTGAGGAATAGGAGCATGCCATTGCGTTCTACGGCAAGCTTCTTCTTTTAATGCTATAGGTCCTTTAGTACTTAGCGCTTTAGCATCTGCTTCAAGCATTGGAAAACTTAATTGCCACATCACCGAATCAGAATCATAAGGCATAATATAAATTCGTTCCTTGCCATTAGCGGTTTGAAATACTGTAGCCGAATCTAATAAAGGATTTTCAAGGCCATCTAGTTCACTCAAGGGACAAATGCCTAATATTACTATACAATCTAGGTAACGTAAAGGAGTTATTTTGTCGCCAATTAATAATTTACGCACCGAACTACGTATGCCATCAGCACCTACAACAAGATTGGATTTAGTATATTTAATCTCACCGTTTACTTGGAATTTGAGTTCAACAGTTTCACCATCAACTTCTTTAAAATCAATAAGCTGGTGACCCCATTGTACTTTATTATGTCCCCCAAGTTGCTCTAGAAGTGCTAATCGTAATGATTGGCGTGCGATATGTATGTTTGTACGTTTGGGAGCTATTTTTGAATCAGAATCCATCCATTTTCTCATTCCCCATTCCCCAATTACCTTTCCATCTGTAGTATGAACCAAATGTCTAGTAGAAACAACTCCTTTCTCTAATTTAAAAATTCCTAATCCCTCAATGGCTTTGCTCGCTTGTTGTAAAGTAAGGCCATAACCTTGAGAACGTGTATCAAAACCGTTATCACGTTCATAAATTGTAAAGGGAATTCCGCGATGTAAGCAAGCAACTGCTAGAGCAACACCACCAATACCACCGCCAATAATGGCAACGTGCGGGTAATTTTCAACATCTGCTATTGGAAAATTATCAGATGGTATTAATCCAGATCCAAAGCATTTTATACAGTGGTCTAAGTGTGCTTTAGGGCGAATAGGAGGTACTCCTTGATTATTAGATTTTTCATATTGTTCGAATGCTACTTGGTACCTAATGCGTTCTTTTTTATTGATTCTTCGACTTTTTTTACCGCGTCCTTTACATTCCTGACAAGTAGTCCAGCCAGTTACTTCATTTTTCATTTTTTTTATTTTACTTGGGAAGGCTAATGATAAATTCGCTGCCTTTTCCTAATTCACTTTTTACAGTAATATCTCCGCCATTCTTATTAATAAATTCCTTAGAAAGAATAAGACCTAATCCAGTACCTTCTTCATCATTAGTTCCTTTAGTTGATATATTTTCATCAATTTTGAATAATTTTTCGATGACTTCTGTTGTCATACCAATACCTGTATCAATAATATGTAGCATTATCGTATTTTTATTAGCATGATATTTAATTGTTATTTTTCCACCATTAGGTGTGAATTTGATTGCATTGTTCACCAAATTCCCAATAGCAATTACAGCCGAATTTAGATCAATTAAAACATTTACCTCAGATGGAATAGTTGTTGTAACCTCTATATTTTTTGCGGAAGCATTATATTTATAAGGAGCTATACTAGTTTCAACCAACTCTTTTAAGTTCAGTAGTTTTTTATTAATTTTAATTCTTCCTGTTTGCGATTGTGCCCAAGTAAGTAAGTTTGCTAATAAATCAAAAGCTGATTGGGATGATTTATTTAATGCAATTATAATTTCTTTTTTTTGATCATCATCAAAACTATCGTAATCTTCGACTAACAAATTACTAAAACCTAGAATATTACTAAATGGGCTCTTGAGATCATGGGAAATAATACTAAAGAATTTATCCTTAGTCAAATTTATTTCTTTAAGTTCATCACGTTGATTTGAAATGACTTCATTTTTAATAATTAATAATTGGTTCGCCTTTTTCTTAATAGTAAACCTATTTAAAAGAATTATAATCATAAGTATGACTAATAATGACACCCCAATAAATGAATTTCTTAAGTTGGTTTGTTTTGCAATAGCTAAATTTTGAATTTCACTGTTTTTTCGTAATAATTCATTTTCTTTCTCTTTTTGTTCACTACCGTATTTAGTTTGCATTTCAGCAATTTGCTTTGAGCTATTTTCATTATTGATGCTATCTTTTAGCGAAATATAATTTTCTAAAAAAACCACCGATTTATCAAATTTACCAGTAGTTTTATAAAGGTCGGCATAGTTCTTATAGAGTTCTAACTTTTCTTCTTTAGCGCCTAATTTAATTGCCAATTGAAACGCATTATAGTAGTAGGATAGGGCTTTATCATACTGTTGTTGTTCTTTATGAACAAGCCCTATGCTTTGATTAGCAAGTAACATCCCAATTTGATCATTAATAGTGTTACTTATATTGAGAGATTCTTCTAAATATGCACTAGCGCTAGCATAATTTTTAAGTTGGTACTCTGTGTTTCCAATATTGTATAAACAAATAGCAGTTCCATAGCTGTTTTTAGTTTTCTTAAACAGTTTTAGGGCATTTTTATAACTATCTTTCGCTTTTTTATACTCTTTTTTAAATTTATAAATCTCACCCAAAGTATTTAGTTGAGAAGCTAAATTACTTGTCTTAGATTGTTTCTTAGAAACAGCAATAGATTTCTGCACATATTCTAAGGCTTTAGGGTAATTTTTTTGTGCCAAATAAATAGAACTGATATTACTTATTGCTATGATATAAATTTCAGTAAATCCTTTCTCTTCAGAAATTTTTAAAGATCTATAATTATATTTTAATGCATTCTCATAATCATTTATATCGAGATAGACAGCTCCTAGATTACTACATAGTGCGCTTATACCTTCTAAATCATTGATTTCTTCAAATATATTTAATGATTTTTGATAGTTATCAAGAGCAAGTTTAAATTCGCTTTTAGCCCAGTAATTTACTCCTTTATTTTGTAGTGATCTTGCAATATCTTTTTTGCTGTTTTCTTTTATAGCTAGTGAATAAGCCATATTTGCATATTGAAGGCCTTTGTCTGGAGATACATTCCAGTATGCAAAGGATAATTCATTTAATAATATCACTTTTTCAAGATCTAGTTTATGAGGCAGCAGCCCTTCTAAACTATCAATCCTTGTTTGAGAAAACAAAAAATTAGAGAATAATAAAAGAATAATTACTAATGGATATTTCATATATACTACATTTGAAGATGTCGTAAACCAATTTACATAAATCATCTAAATAAGAGATCCAAAATTCTAATAAACGTATATTTTATAACTATTTAGGGCTATATTTTACTGTTAACAACTTTTATATCGCTAATTTTTATTCAAAGAATATTTGTAACAATACGAAGATAGGATAAAAAATGCTAATTCTCTTAAAACACCTATCTTGCCAAGCATTTATGTAAAAGCATAACTTTGAGAATACTAAAAACGAAGATATGTAAATACAAAACACTTTTTCTAATCTAAAGATATTCATTGGTTTAGACATTCAAAAAAAGTTGGACAGTTTATATCCAAACAGATCTATCTTTTTACAAGATCTATTAGATGCCTTCAAATGCGAGCTCATTATAGAAAAACTAACAAGAAAGATTATATTCTATTAAAAAATATTCTTGGAATAGGAGGTTATTTGCCGAGTGTTATTTTAGCCAAATGTGGAGATTTACGTCGTTTTAATAATGAAGGACAATTTAGTTCATTCGTTGGATTGGTTCCAGGAATCTACAATAGTGGAGGATCAGAAAAATGCTTAGGAATTACGCCAAGAAATCATTTACAATTGCGCAGTTATTTAGTAGAAGCAGCTTGGGTGGCTATTAGAAAAGATGTTGAGATGCAAAACTCTTACCAAAAAAATCAAGGTAAAAACGTAAAAAGCGTTATTATAAAAGTGGCTCATAAGATGGCACGAAGAATTTATCGGTCATCAAAACCGAAACACACTAACAAATCAATAGTTTAGTACAGATAGCTATCGCAATAGAGAAATAAAAAAATAACCATCTTAAAAAAGTGTCTTTTCCTGATATAGGTTGACAACTTTTGTTGTCAAAATGATATTCAAAAATAGTTATTTGTAATCGGAATATTGATAACTTTTTTTAAAAAATTCCCTCCGGGTTTTAAAAAAGTTACCAACATTCCTTACGTAGTTAAAGTTGTTTTTTTTATTTTTCTATAGGATTTGTATTTGTGTTGTTGGTTTTTGTGTGCAAACTCTGGTATTTTCATTTCTAATGAATAGTGTCTTCTATGATTGTTATAAATTTCAATTGCCTGTTTTACCATTTTTTGAGCTGTTTTAAGATTTGGAATCGTTTTTCCTAATCCAAATTCTTGTTTTAAAATCCCGTTAATTCTTTCAGCCACAGCATTTTCGTATGGGATTGAGTTTTGATTTGTACTTAAAGTCATATTTTTTGATTTGGCAAATTCTGCAAAATCAGGGCAACAATATTGTATACCTCTGTCAGAATGATGAATTGTATCTTGATGTTTGTAAATTCGTTTATTGTCAGCCATTTGCAATGCATCCTTTACTAGTTGGACTTTCATATTGGTATCTATTTTATACCCCATTACTTTTTTAGAATAGGCATCAGTCACCAGTGCTAAATAGGCATGTTGTGATGCTAATTTGATGTAAGTTATATCGCTTACAAAAAGTTGTTCAGCCTGCTTAATTTCAAGGTTAACAGTTAAATCTTCTGATTTGTAAAATCCATGATTAGAGTCGGTTGTAATATGATATCTCTTGGTTTTCTTAATCAATAAGCCATAGTTTCTCATAAAAGCGTAAAACTTGTCACGTCCCATTTTAATACCGTTTTTGATTAAATCATCCTTGATATCCAAATATACTTTTGTACAGCCATATTGAGCTTGTAAATGCCTAATAGGTCTTATTAGCTCAAAGATTATAAGTGCTTGTTTTTGTTCCAATTCTTGTTTTTTAATTCTTTTGTAATAAGCTTGTCTGCTTATTCCGAAGCATTGGTGTATCCATTTCTCTTTGAAAGGTCTTTCATTTTTTTCTCCACTTCTTTGTACAGTGCTTCGGGCAATGACTTTTTTGCGAATCCAAGATTGGTACTAACCTCAAAATCAGCGATTATTATTTGTTGGAAGTCTTTAACGAACTCGAGTTCTTTGATACGTTCTTTGATACGTTCTTTGAGTTTCTTAAGTTCTTGATTTTTACTCATTGTTTTAGAATTTTGTTCAAAGGAACGCAATTTTTTCATCCAATAGGTAATTGAGGAGCGAGAAATTCCATGTAATTTGGAAGCGTGATTTACCGAAATCTGACCGTTTGTAATTTGGTCAATGATGGAAAGTTTGAGATCAAAACCAATTTTTTGATACTCTTTTTTTGGACAGGGTTGTTTTTTTGTTAGTGCCATAAGTTGCTAAAAGTGTTTAATTTTTTGTCAACCTATTTCAGGAATTGTCATTTAGCCACATTGCCCATAACGTTCAGTATAAGAAACGTAGGGCAGGTGATAAGCACTTTCGTTTCGGTTTATTACTTAGCTAAATATAAATATTTTGCTTTTATTTTATCTCTTAAATGCCAAATTTTATATTTAGCGGACTTCATTAATAAGCACAGACCTTTCGGTTTAGCACAAACGCCCTATGTTTTTTATACATTGTTAGCATAAGTACTTTATTCAAATGTTTTTCCTTCTGTCCAATCAGATAAACTCTGATAGAATTCAAATGAGATAGAGTTATAATCGTCATCCCAAATATTTTCTTTCTCAATTGGCATTTTTTTCCAATCGTCAATACACTTTTCTAAAATTCCGAAAAGATTTGAGTCAAGAGCTTTTAATTCAGCTAATGATTTCGGATAGTTTATATGTTGTTTTGGGTCAGCTTTTATTGCTATATATTTCCCAATATAAAAATCAACTGCTTCACTATTATATGAGCCTCTAATCTTGAAATTATCTTTTAATTGTTGGATTTCTGATTTCGTACATTTATTAACATCATAATCTGTAATAAATTTTTTCTTATCAAATCCGAGTTCTAAATATATTGGTAACATTTTAATATGGTCAATACAATTTCCAAAATGTTCGATTAACTCTCCGCTTATTATTTCAGATAGTATTTGATTTCCGCTTACTAGCATTTGAAAACTCGAACCGAAGAAAAGTTCTTTTTGTCGAATTAAAACGTGTAATAACTCGTGAGTAAATGAATCTATATTAATGTCATTTTTCGGAACTATAATTCTTGAATTGTTGTTTTCAGAATCACAAGCATAATTTGGATAATCAATTAAGTCGATTGTAATAGAATGAGTTTTATTTAAATCATTCCATAATTGTTCATTTCGATTATCTATTAGTTCAAGTTCTTTTGGGCTAATTTTGGGTATTTATGCTAACGTTATGCCACTTTGAGATGGCTAGAAGTTCGTAATCTCCTAATTTTCGGCTTAACGATAACTTGATGCGAAACGGCAATTCCACTAAATTCTAGCTAGCTCAAAATGGTTGTTGTAGATAGTTTTTTATATTCGGAAACCTAATCCAACTTTTAATAAATTTACGTTTGTATTAAATGTAGTATTTGGAGTTTCTTTGTCAACTTTCAATTTCACATAGTCATATTGAATATCTATGAATATCTTTTTAGTTATATCATAAGAGATTCCAAAATTTGCATTAATTCCACCTTCTGTATCATTTGAACCCGATACATCAAATCCGTTATTTGTTCCTGAAGCATCAAAAATCATAAAACTATACCCAAATCCAACAAATGGGCGCAATTTAGAAATTGATTCTATTTTAAGTTCAGCAAAAAATCTTGGTTGAATGAGATATGATTTAATTGTAAAGTCTTGATTTCCGCTATTATCATTAGTGTTATTTACTAAAATTCCACCATTGATTGATGCTCCAATATTGATATTTGTTATTTCCGAAAATCTATATTTAGCACCAAAATCAATAATACCATTGTAATTTTTTCCAATAAAATTTTGATCAATTGGTATTGGGTAATGCATTTCAACACTAAGTTTTGAATCCTGCGAAAAAGATTTTATTGATAAAATCAATAATAATGCTAATAGTAATTTTTGTTTCATATTTTAATTTTTAAATTATCTACAACGTGTCGCTGCTTTGAGATGGCTGGAAAATCGTAACCGCTAATTTTTCGGCTTAACGAAAAAATGATGCGAAACGGTAATTCCACTAAACTCCAGCTATCTCAAAACAGCTGTTGTGCGTTCGGTTTTTTATTTATATCTATTTTCGGTCTAGTTTCCGCACCGTTTAAGTCGGAACCATTTTTAAAATATTTATTATGTTATCAAAAATAGTTTGTATTTCATTCAGTTTTTACCATACATCCATCAGCTTAGTTATTAATCCAATTAATGCTGCTACAAATCCCAAAATAACTGACACAGACTTGGCTTTTTCCCAAAACCCTTGGTCCTTATTTTTAGTTGGTTTTGCGACTGGTTTTTTTGCCTTTGCCTGTTTAGACAAAATGTTTTCTAAATCTGATGAATCTTGAATTATGTTCGATCCAATTACATTTCCAACAATATTTATTTCATTTCTCTTATCGACAACTTTAAATTTATCCACAATGATTTTTAACTTATCTAAATATTCAATTCCGCCAATTGCAATTGTATATTTCACATCTTTTGTCGGAATTCGTAGTCCACCAACATTTGCAACGCTTGGGCTTTCTAATATGTTAATCCACTTTTGTTTTTTCATTTCGACCAAAATTTCTTGGAAATTCTCCATTCCGTGTGATGGCATTATTGAAAAGAAAAATTCTCCTAATTCAACACCTTTAGGTTTATCATTCAAAAATTCAAGCAAATGAATCATAAATTCTTTACGGTTTTCAAAGATGTTTTCTATTTCAGATTCCATTATTTATTTATGTTTTATAAGAGATTTATCTTTCACATTTCCGTTCCTCTAAACTGACGCACAACGTGTCGCGGCTTGCAGAAGTGGCGAACTTCGTGACCGATTATTTTCGGCTAAGATAAAATTTATTGCGAAAGATAAACGTGAATTTACCACATATTTCGCCATTTTTGCAAACCGCTGTTACCTGCTGTTTTTTTGTTTTCAATTGGTTATTAAGTCTTCTGGATAAAATCCATATTTCATATATACTTTTCCTTGCTTGATTTCGAAATAGGGTTCTGGAAAAGTATCTTCTAATTTTCCGCCAGATTGATAGCGAGAAATGATGATTGGTTCCGCCATATCAACTTTGTGAGGTTCTTTGTTACTTTTTCTTATGGTATTACTATGTTCATAAAAAATGGGGGATGCCCAATTTCCATTTTTCATTCTGTAAACTGGTTCATATCGATATGTATTAAGTTCATCACAACCTTTGGCAACAAATAAAAGAAGATTTTCAAATTCATAATATTTTACTTTTATACTATGGTCATATAATACACAATCAGCAATTTCAAAATCTATATTTTTAGAAATTTTTTTTAATATTTCATACTTTGATTTATATTTTGAATGAGGTATATAATCGTTACAATAATTTGGTTGGCTAAGACGATTAATATCTATCTTTTTTCCAATGAATATATATTTATCTGGATTTTGTATGTTACAAGGAATATATTCTACACAAGGGTCTGTCTTTTGAGAAAATGTAATTTGTAAACTAAATGCCAGAATTATTATAAAAAATGTTTTCATTATTTGATTTTTTATTAAATTACTGAGTTCTTCGATTCTGCGGCAAAATAGCAGGTAACGTCTTGGCGCTACAAGATGTTTGGGGTTAAAGATGCGAGTTTTTTCCAATATGCACAAATTTTACAAGTACAAAACCATTTTTAAATTTAGCCAAATGCCCAAATATCTTGTAACGGCTGTTGTGCGTAGTTTTTTTATTTATTTCAATATAAAAGGAGTTAATTCAACTTTCAATTTTTCATAACCGGCTTGAGTAATTACACCTAAATCAAATAATTCTTTAGCTTCTTTTAGTTTTGTAATTGCTTGTTCTTTAGTAAGTTTACTTTTTATATTTTTAATTTCACCAAGTTCGAGAGCTGTATCGTAATCAATTAAAACAGGCATTAATCCATAACCTTTAAATTGTGCATACATTTTGTATCCACTACCTTTAGTTCCATATGTTTTTAATTTATCCACAATCACTTTCTTGTCAGATAATGTATTAGATACTCTTTGACCGTTTTGTGAAATATAAGTAAAACCTAAATCAGATGTTGGTATTCCAATTGTCAAAGTGTCTCCAACTTTCAACGTATCGTTAGTTTTCGATAGATAAATTTGGTACTCGGACTTATTAGTCAACTTTCCATATTCAGCAGTTTGTGAATATGAAATTGAAAGGCTAAAAAGCATAAATAATGTGATTTTTCTCATTTTCGGTAAAATTACGCACAACGTGTCGCGGCTTGCAGAAGTGGCGAACTTCGTGACCGATTATTTTCGGCTAAGATAAAATTTATTGCGAAAGATAAACGTGAATTTACCACATATCTCGCCATTTATGCAAACCGCTGTTGGGCGATCGGCTATTTTTTTGGTTTTCACTTTTTAAATTTTTACTGTTTATTATATTCGGAAACCTAATCCAATTTTTAATAAATTTACATTTGTATTAAATGTAGTATTTGGGGTTTCTTTGTCAACTTGCAATTTCACATAGTCATATTGAATATCTATGAATATTTTATTAGTTATATCATAAGAAACTCCAAAATTTGCATTAATTCCACTTTCGGTTTTGCCTGAACTTGAAACATCAAATCCATTATTTGTTCCTGATACATCAAAAATCATAAAAGTATAACCAAATCCTACAAATGGGTGTAATTTAGAAATTGATTCTATTTTTAGTTCTGCAAAGATTTTTGGTTGAATAAGGTATGATTTAACTTTAAAGTTTTGATCTACGTTGCTATCATTAGTGTTATTTACTAAAATCCCACCATTGATTGATGCTCCAATATTGATGTTTTTTATTTCCGTAAATCTATATTTAGCTCCAATATCAATAATTCCATTGTAACTTTTTTCAATAAAATTTTGGCCAATTGGAATTGGGTAATGCATTTCAATACTAATTTTTGAATCCTGAGAAAAAGATTTTATTGATAAGATCAATAAAAATGCTAATAATAATTTTTGTTTCATATTTTATTTTTTTTTAATTACTTCTAATTTTTATGGCTTACTTATCACTTCCAATATTCAAGTTTATACTTTTCAGGTTTTCACTTTTCGATTTCAACTTTCACGTTTCTGTTGGCAAATTAAAACCTTCAACTTTTTAAATTGTTTTAACAGCTTCGCAATTCATAATCACAATTTTGCCTTATGATTTCTCCTTTTTCTTTTTAGCTGTCGCCCAACGTGTCGCGGCTTGCAGAAGTGGCGAACTTCGTGACCGATTATTTTCGGGTAAGATAAAAGTTCTTGCGAAAGATAAACGTGAATTCACCACAAATTTCGCCATTTTTGCAAACCGCTGTTGGCAGATGTATTTATTTCAACGTCCATTTTATAAATTCATTCATTACTTCTGTCCAATGTTCTTTTTCATAATCAGCTCTTCCGTCTTCATTTACCTCGTAAAAATTATGTTCTAAATTTAAGTATCTTTTATATGTCAAATTATTTTTTGCATTTTGAATATAAAATAGAGGAACTAAATCACATAAATCAGAAGCAATGTCATTTGTCCCATAGGCTAAATATGTTGGTATTTTAATTTTCAACCAATCGTTTATTAAAGGTCTTGAAAATGATTTCCAAGCTAATAAATTTGGGTTTTTCTTTAAAGTATCTTCATTATAAGAATCTCTATACATTTGATATGTATCTTCCATACTTTTATCGGCTTCTATCCAAGTAATTTTTTTGTTTTCTGCGGACTTTCTATCTTCACGAATTAATTGGTCAATTCTACCAAAAGGATTTGAACCAAATAGACCTAAGTGAGTAACGTTTTTATTTTTTAATGAAATTAATGTCGCTACTTTTGAACCTTGAGAATGTCCTGCAACAATGAGTTTTGAATTGTCAACCCATTTTTGGTTTCTTAAAAAGCTTAATACTTTGTTAGCTCTATCTTTATAATTTTCTAAATAATCAGCTTTTACATATTCTTTTGAAAATTTATTAGTTTCATTTGGGTTTGGAATAAAGCAATATGATTTATTTAAGTTTTTTTCGTCTACTATTACTGGTGTTTTTGGCATAGAAATTACGATTAAATGATAGTTTCTGCGTATTTCATTTATATCAAAATTTGTAATTCCGCCTCCAAACATCCACATTTGCTCTTTTTCAGGTTTAATAAATAAAGGCATTGGTAATGACCCTTGACAAAATAAAAAAATTGGTTTTTTTTCATCAAGTTTTGTATCAATTACTATGAAGTTTATTGTGTCTTTTTTTTCTTTTAAACTAAATAATATTGCTTCATTGTTTATGATGTTAAAATTTTGACCAAAACTGAATTGTGTTAATATCAGTAAAATTAATGTTCTTCGTAGTTTTTTCATAATATATCTGCCAACGTGTCGTGGCTTGCAGAAGTGGCGAACTTCGTAACCGATTATTTTCGGCTAAGATAAAATTTCTTGCGAAAGATAAACGTGAATTTACCACA
>NZ_JABSNK010000005.1 GCF_013294005.1 Flavobacterium gelidicaeli | reverse complement strand
GATGACCACGTTGATAGGCTATAGATGTAAAGGCAGTAATGTCATAGTCGAGTAGTACTAATAATCCGTAAGCTTATGTACACCCTTTCCAGTGCGCTAAGGCGCACTGGGGAAACTTTCTCCCTTCGACTTCGCTCAGTGCAAGTCAAGATTAATACTTTTTTCTTTATCTCAGTATGTTAAGATATTATTAGTTAATTAGTGATTAGGCAAAGTCTAAAACTACTTACTAAATTAGATGCTAGCTAATGCCTTATGGCTAATTGCTAGTCCCTAAGCAAGACCTTAAGGTGGTTATTGCGGCGGGGCTCACCTCTTCCCATCCCGAACAGAGTAGTTAAGCCCGCCTGCGCAGATGGTACTGCAGTTATGTGGGAGAGTATGTCGTCGCCTTTCTTTTTAATAAAGATAGCATATTGATATTCTATTTTATTAGATAATAATTTTACTTTAGTAAAATTAATGGTACCTTAGCTCAGATGGTAGAGCAATGGACTGAAAATCCATGTGTCCCTGGTTCGATCCCTGGAGGTACCACTATAATGCTCGGATGGTGAAATTGGTAGACACGCTGGACTTAAAATCCAGTGAACAGCAATGTTCGTGCGGGTTCAAGTCCCGCTCTGAGTACAGTAAGCTTCATTTAGTTAATTCTAAATGGAGCTTTTTCTTTGATCAATAATATAATTTGAGGATTATAGAATCAAGCGCAAAAGTTGGATCAAGAACAAAAGTTGGGGATTAGGCAAATAATTTAGTTAATCTAAAGAGAAAGAAATCCACTTTTCCTACTCCTCTAAATTGATTTCTGAATGCTTTTATTTTAGCATTAAAAGATTCTGCCGAAGCATTTGTGCTACGGTTATCGAAGTGGCTTAGTGTTGAATTATAATTGACCGTTATTGTATTAAGTATGATATTGAAGTTTTCAAAGCCCGATTCTACCATTTTTCTATACTAGTGTGCTAATTTCAAAATAGCGATATTTTACCATTATTATTGTTGTAGATAATTCGTAATTGCTGTGATAAAGTATATACTTTTTTAGGTCAGGATACAATTCGAATAATAGCAGCTTTCTCTCTTTTTGGTTGTTCCTCCATTTGTCGCGGGATTTATAAAGTAAGTAGCGACTTCGGACTAATAATTGTTTTGCATTAGCTCCATTATTTAAAAGTTGGGAAGTATATGTTTTGTTTTCTGATTTAGCTTGTGCTATCGCCTGATTTTCTCTGTCCTTTGCTTCCCATTGCTTCCCATTGGTACTTGATTCTAATTTCTTGAAAAGCTTTAAACTAGTTTTTGTACATGGAAACGATCTGTTAACTGTATAGCCTTTGAAAATATTTTTTAGCTATCAACTTCATAGAATTAGCCATATCTAATGTAATTTCTATAACTGTTTGCCTTTTTTTAAAGTAAATTTTACTCAGGTGTTTAATTACTTGTTATGTATTAGTGCCAGCAACAATTGATACTATGGAAAATTTTTTCATTTAGCGTTTTTATTAGTGACAATACTTTGAAGTTATCCTTGAGATAAGACTACTTCATCTGTAGCCAAATGAGTTCCTGTATTTTCGGGGTAAATAATCCATTGATGTGCATGCTCCCTAGGTTCCCAAGCGCTAAAAGGACTAAGATGCTTTTTTATATTGTCTTTGAATCTTTTTTACCATCAACACCAAATAAAACTCCAATTACATGACAATTAATGAGTGTTTTATCAATTAATTTTTTTAAAAAAAAGTGTCAAATTCTTGCGTCATACAAATTCCTTATGCTACAATATTTCAATCAAGATTGTATAATCTATTGAGGTTCTTTGTTATCGAAATTCTATTACTTTACCATCAATTGAATATGATAGTCTTATTTTGATTAATGTCTTAATAAGATTTAATTGCGTGAGAGATAGTAAAGGCATCCTTTTATTTTGTCCCGATAGCTATTGGTATTACATAAAAGATATAATTGTTAGCTCGACCTTTTTGGGTCACGCCATATTTTTTATAAATAGTTATTATGTTGTAATTAATTTTATTAAAAAGTGTTTAATATTGTTCAAAAGAAGCTATACGGTTAAAAGTTAATTCAAGTTTTTTTTATACTTTCTTAATTAAATAGTTTAACATGGATAGATTAATTGGTTTTGGTAAAAAATCAATTACCATTGGATATTTTTTTGCTTTTTCTAAGTCTTCGGGGTCAATTGTTGAAGATAATACTACGACTTTTATAGTATGAAATGTTTCATAATATGGAGTGCTGAAACTTTCTAAAAATTCCCATCCACCCATTACGGGCATATTTAAATCTAAAAATATTAATTGAGGAATATCGTCTAGGTTATGATTGTTTCTTAATTCGTTAAATAGTGACAATGCTTCTTGTCCGTTTTTAGCAGTAATGATAGTTTTAGAAAATGATGCACGAGCGATTACTTTTTCACATAACATTAGTGTTATAGGGTCGTCATCAATAAAGAGGATTTTGTCTAGCATTTAGATTATAATTTAAATGTTATAACAAAGGTGGTTCCCTTGTTGACTTGACTTTCTATTGTTATATTGCCTCCCATTGCTTCAACTTGAGATTTAACCAAATACAGTCCTAACCCTTTACTTTCAGGATGATCGTGAAACCTTTGGTATAAACCAAATATTTTTTCTTTATTTCTTATTAAATCAATTCCGATACCGTTGTCTTTAAATGTTAATATCACATTGTTGTCAATCCGATGCGATGTCATTGATATTTCTAAGGTTTTGTCTGGCGATCGATATTTTATTGAATTTGTTAATAAATTGAGAAGAATGCTTTCAATGTAAGATTTATTTATTAATAAGTTAGGAGCTTTATTGAAATCCGTGTTTATTAAGGGTTTGTACTTTTCAATTTGAAAAGTTATTTGGTTGGATACATTTTGAAATACTTCATTCAATGATACAGATTCTTTTTGAATTGAGGGGCTATCTTTAATGACCATTATTTTTGTAAGATCGTTTATTGTGTCGTTTAAAAGATGCGTTGATTTATCGAGTCCATTAAGGATTTCCTTAAGTTCGGTGTCTTGAATTTCTATGTCATCTACTAAATTAAGAAGTCCAATTAAATTGGATAATGGTGCTCTTAAGTTGTGAGAGGTTATATATGAGAATTGTTTTAAATCTTTATTTGTTTGGGTAAGTTCTCTTATTAAGTGTTCTTTTTCTCTTTCTTGTCTTTTTTCTTCGGTTACGTCTCTTTGTATAGAAACCCAATGTGAAACTTCATTTTCATAACTATGAATTGGGATCATTGTAAAACGAAGCCAAAAGGATTCTTTGTTTTTTTTATAACAAAGAATTTCAAGTACATTTTCTTCTCTTTTTTTGATCGAAGAGATGATTTTTTTTATGATTTTTGGATCGGTGTTTTCGCCATTAAAAATATCTGGTGATTGGCCTATTATATTCTGAGATTCATATCCCGTCATTTTTGTGAAGGCTGGATTTACATAGACAATCTTTGGGAGTTGGTTGCTGTTGAAGTCGGCTTCAGTGATTACAATAGAATCCTTTGTTTGTAAAATAACAGTTTCGAGTAATCTAAGCCTAAGTTCTTCTTCTTTTTGTTTTGTGATATCTTGTATTGCACTTATCATCCTAACAGGTTTGCCTTTTTGATCTTTCAATATGAATCCCCTATCTAGAACGTATTTATAAGTATTATCAGCGCATTTGAAACGGTATTCATCTTGCCATTTATCTGTTTTTTCTTCTAAGAAAGAGTACAATTTAATAGACATTTTTATGCTATCCTCAGGGTGGATATTATCAAACCACCATTTGGATGTTTTACCAACTTGATTTTCATTATAACCAAATATTGTTTCAAGCCCTTTGCTCCATATTAGATTGTCATCTTGTATTTTCCAATCTCTTATGGTGTCACTTGTTGCTTTGGCTACAATGTCATATTTTTCTTTCGATTCTTTTATTTCTTCGTTTATTTTTTGAAGTCTATTGTAATAAGAGCCATTTCGCCCATCATTTTTAGACAAAACAAATCGTAAGGAAATAGCTGTAAAGAAAACCAAAAAAATATCTTTGGTAAAATTATATAATTGATAATTGCTACTGTATAAGTATCTTAGTGATATTTTATGAAAAACTATAGCAGCAAACATCGCGATGAGGAGGTATATTAGTGCTATTTGGTTAGATTTGTTTTTCATTACTCAAATGTAATTAAATATTATCAATAATAAAATATGCTTTAATTTTTATTTGCATAGTGTTTTTAGGATTAAATGTTCCTAATTAGTTAAGTGTATGTAAAGTATTGGATAAATATTTGTTTTATCAAAATAAAGTGTACCTTTGCACTCATTAAAAATCACAGATGGAATCTATTAGAAATATTGCAATTATTGCCCACGTCGATCACGGTAAAACAACTTTGGTTGATAAAATCATGTATCACTGTCAGTTATTTCGTGACAACGAAAACACAGGTGACTTAATCCTTGATAATAACGACTTAGAGCGTGAAAGAGGTATTACTATTACTTCAAAGAATGTTTCGGTTCAGTATAAAGGAACAAAAATCAACATTATCGATACTCCTGGTCACGCCGATTTCGGTGGTGAGGTAGAACGTGTATTGAATATGGCTGATGGTGTTTGTTTACTGGTAGATGCTTTTGAAGGGCCAATGCCACAAACGCGTTTTGTATTACAGAAAGCGATTGACTTAGGGCTAAAGCCATGTGTTGTAATCAATAAAGTTGATAAAGAAAACTGTACTCCTGAAGAAGTTCATGAAAAAGTTTTTGACTTAATGTTTGAATTAGGTGCTGAAGAATGGCAGTTGGATTTCCCAACAGTTTATGGTTCAGCTAAAAATAACTGGATGTCTGACCATTGGGAAAACGTAACTGATAATGTGGAAGCATTATTAGATATGGTAATCGAAAATGTACCAGCTCCTAAAGTTTCTGAAGGAACTCCACAAATGTTAATTACATCTTTAGATTTTTCAGCTTTTACAGGTCGTATAGCTATTGGACGTCTTGAAAGAGGAGTATTGAAAGAAGGAATGCCTATCTCATTAGTCAAAAGAGATGGTACAATATCTAAATCACGTATCAAGGAACTACATACTTTTGAAGGTCTTGGTCGTAAAAAAGTAACTGAAGTAATTGCTGGAGATATTTGTGCAATCATTGGTGTTGAAGGTTTTGAAATTGGTGATACAATCGCTGATGCTGAAAATCCAGAAGGATTAAAATCTATCGCTATTGATGAGCCAACAATGAGTATGTTGTTTACAATTAACGATTCTCCTTTCTTTGGAAAAGAGGGTAAATTTGTAACTTCTCGTCATATTCGTGAAAGATTAACAAAAGAATTAGAGAAAAATTTAGCCATGAAAATGGGTGAAACAGACTCTGCTGATAAATTCATGGTTTTCGGTCGTGGTGTACTTCACTTGTCTGTTCTTATTGAAACAATGAGAAGAGAAGGGTATGAGTTACAAATCGGTCAACCACAAGTTATCATTAAAGAAATTGATGGTAAAAAATGTGAGCCAATTGAAGAATTGACAATCGATTTACCAGAAACACTTTCTGGAAGAGCGGTAGAATTTGTTACTATGCGTAAAGGTGAAATGTTAAGCATGGAAACTAAAGGAGAACGTATGATTGTGAAATTTAATATTCCATCTCGTGGAATTATTGGATTGCGTAATCAACTTCTTACTGCAACAGCTGGTGAGGCCATTATGGCACACCGTTTTATTGGATATGAGCCTTACAAAGGAGAAATTGCTGGACGTAACAAAGGTTCATTAATTTCTATGGAAAAAGGAAAAGCAATTCCTTACTCTATTGATAAATTACAAGATCGTGGTAAGTTTTTTGTTGAACCAAATACTGAAATTTACGAAGGTCAGGTAATTGGAGAAAATTCACGTGCAGATGATATGTGTGTAAACGTAACAAAAGAGAAAAAACAATCTAACGTTCGTTCTTCAGGAAATGATGAGAAAGCAAGAATTATTCCTCCAATCATTTTCTCTTTAGAAGAAGCATTAGAATATATTCAAAAAGATGAGTATGTAGAGGTTACTCCAAAATCTATTCGTTTGAGAAAAATCTATTTGACTGAAACTGATAGAAAAAGATTTAAAATCTAATACTATCACAAGTATATCAAAAAAGCCATTTCGTAAGAAATGGCTTTTTTTGTTTAATATAATAGCATTAAAGTTTTTAAATTAGTTTTTATTTTTTAGTGTATTTGAATTTAAAAGTAGTCAAGCAACATTAGTGATTTTAGTACTTTTTTTAGAATATTCTAATTGTGAGTTGATGGTTTTCTTGACTTATTATATATTTTCATGGCAGTTTTAATGATGGACCTGGTTTGAATTTTAGTGCGATCTGATTTTCATTCGGATTGTGCCCAAAATAACAGCTATCTCTTTAGACTAAAATGTCCTTTTACTTCTCTGTTGTCTTCGAGTTTTATGGTGTACCAATAATCATCAGATTGCAATGGTTTTCCGTTAAACGTGCCATTCCAACCTGAACTATTAGGATTTAATTCCTTCAGTAGTTTACCATATCGATCAAAAATATAAATGATGGACTTTGAATTCAAAGTGTTGTTAACACCTTTTAAATTCCAATAATCGTTATAACCATCCCCGTTTGGAGTAAAAAACTTAGGTACTCCTATAACTGCAACTGTTTTTTGAACGAGCCCGCATCCGTTTTGATCATTTATAAAAACGTCATGAATTCCTGCAGCAATGTTCTCAAATATATTTGATGTTTGAAATGGCCCTGTGTTTTCGTCCAAGCTGTATTCATAATTTCCTGTTCCAGAAACTGTGATGGTAATAGTGTTAGAGTCATTAAGGTCTACGATATCGATCATTTCAATAAGAGCAATATCTGATGCTGTTACATTAATTTTTCTTGTTCTACTACATCCTGAAGTATTTGTTACTATTACAGTATACATGCCTATCGCGTTAACATTTAATGTATATGCAGTACTTCCGTTTATAATTTGATCGTCTTTTAGCCAAATATAAGTGTAGTTTGACGTAGGTGAACCTTCTAATAGTCCTGCGTTTAATTGTACAAAGTAGTCAGGAAGATTAGTGCATACTAACTTGTCCTCACTATGATCTTCATTTGTATTTATAGCAGGCTTAGTATTTACTGTAAGTTTTACGTGTGGACCAAGACCATAGCAGGCATTATCTAATGTGTTTTCTACGCGAACCCAAATTTCTTGATAAAATGGAGAAGCTGTGTTTCTAAAATTGGCTGTATTTGATATTTCGTTAATTTCCGATAATGCGTCAGTTTCAGTCTCGTAATATTTTATGGCGTATACTGAACCTGAAGAAGGTAGCAAAGCGATTATGTCAGTGGTTGCTGAGCTAAAGTCAAAGGTAGTTATTCCATCGGTATCACTTTGAATAACATCAATGTAGTCGTCACAAGTTTCAAATGAGCGACTAAAAGTGGATGGTATTTGTGTAGATGAAACAACTAAATTCAACTGTGATACACTAAAGCAACCATTTGCATTTTCTATCCTCGCCCAAATAGTAGAATTGTTGCTTCTATAGCTGACAGGATTGTTTATTTGTACAGAAGCGTCATTTGTATTAGCACCATTGAAAGTGGTGAAATAAGTAAAGGTTTCATTCGAATAATTAGCTAAAATAAAACTGTTTTTTTTGGTAATATTAAAAATAGAGAAGCCATCTAAGTCATCATCACATTGTTTTAATTCAATTGGTGTAGCTACCACTGGCAATGAATAAACAGTTAGCGTTGCTGAATTGGAAAGTAGTCCGCATGTATTACCTATTTTAGTTAAAAGAACCCTGTAGTTATAACCATTCATGCTAGTAGTAATGCTGTTTATAGTTATTTTATTTGTAGTTGCACCAGAATAAGTTGTATTGTTTGATATGTCATTCCAGATCATTCCATCAATAGATACCTGCCATTGGTATGCGTTTACTGCATTTGTTTGAACTGAAAATGAAGTTGTTTGCAATTCACATTGTGCTTGATTTTGTGGTTGGTTAGTAATAACAATTGGTGCAGCAATGAGGTAGTTGTTGTTTGGTGCGGTATAGCCATTTGTTCCACTAGTTACAATTCCCGCTGAATTTACGGTAACTGGATTGTTCCCTAATATTCCATCGTTATTATTGTCTGTAAATCCAGCTTCTATGACATCTAGACATAAATCATTATCACTGTCTAATTCAATATAATTTGGTCGGCCATCTGTGTCTGTGTCACGAAGGGAATAGTTTATAACGCCAGAGTCGATAGCAGTTTCTACTGAAGAAGAAAGTCCATTATTTCCAAAAGTATTTTTGGCACCGTCTATATAACCATCATTGTTAACGTCTATTGCGCTACTTCCGGATTCGTAAGCATCATATATTCCGTCGTTGTCACTGTCTAAGTCTAAATAATCTGGAACACCACCAATGGTTACATCTCCATCGGTATCTATTGGAGTTAAACCTGAGCCAAAAGCATCACTAAGTCCGTCTTTGTTTACATCAATAGCAGTATATGCAATAACCATTGCTCCTTGAGCCTCTATAGTATCAGGAATGCCATCATTGTCACTATCTAGATCTAGTTGGTCGGGAATTCCGTCTTGATCGCTATCTTTAGGTACACAGACAGCAAAAAACTTTAAAGAAGATTTACTTGGACTGTCATCTGATAGGTTTTTATGAGTGAAGCGGATAGTACTTGTAAGGTGAGATAAAAATTTAAAATCTCCAGTTCCTGCAGCTAATGATGTAGCGCTTTTTAATCTAAAATGAATTTCAAATGAAGAGAATTCAGTTATTCCGCTTTCATAAATCCCATCATAATTAGTATCGATTAATAATTGATCCGTCGGGTTTAAAACGGTAATTGTTTTGTCTACATCTGAATTTATTATGTATTCCGCATTTGCGTTTAGCAGGTCTGCTGCATTGGCAGTTGTTATGTATTCCATTCCTAAACTTATAGGTGTTGCAAATGTCATTAGATATGACACATAATTACTTTTTCCAGCAGGAACATCTGATATAAAGCTCCCATCACTATTTCCTGTGAAAGGAGTTGTACTTGTTGTAGTAGCATTTAATTGTGATCCAGTAAAGTTATTGGAATAAGTACCTATTGAAATCGTACCCGAATTTAAATTGGAGAGGTTTATGTCTTGATTTCCATACGATTCGGTACAATTTGTAATACCATCGTTATCGGTATCAATGTCAATATTGTCATTCACCAAATCGTTATCAATATTGGTAGGGCAATAGCTTACCGGTATTTTATCTGAAAAGAGAGGAACGGTACTTGGACAATTAGTAATGCTGCCTTTTACTTGATAATAACCGGGAGTTGTAGGACGATAGGAATTGGTAGTTTCGCCAGGTATTTTTACGTCATTTACATACCACTGAAAAGCATCATATGAGGATAATGTATTGATTTTTAATATTACGTTAGGTATGCAAGTGGAACTAGAAACGGCTATTTTATCCATTACAATTTCAGGTTTAGTATCAAAACCGGAGTAGTAGCCACCGTAAGTTGCGGCTCCATTTGTTCCATAATAAGAAACATAAACTTGTCTAGTAGATTTTACAGCAATATTTCCAGAAAGCGTATTTACAGAATATCTAACAAAATTAGGGTTTCCAGTGATAGCAACTGGAGAAGAACTTATAGGGATATTGTTAATTAATACGCTAGCCCCTGTCTCAGTAACAATATTTAAACCACCGCTATAAGTGATGCTTCCTATTGATTGTATTTGAGGTATATTATCTACCGTATTTGGAGTAGAACAATTTAATGGTGGTACAAAAAATAGGTTTTGATTTGCTGGTTCATCGGATCCAGATGTGGATTGGTAGGCAAAAACATTTTCAGATGTCGTGACGTATAAATTTCCATTGACAAAGTTACTTCCATCAATATCGATGTAATCTCCGGAATTTATAAGGGTACTGTAAGGTGAAGAGTTTCCATTTATATAGATAAGTGTATTGGGTTTATGTGCAATCAATAAAACGCGCTCTAGTTCAGGACTAATTGAAGCAATATTTCCTTTTACGAAAATGTATTCCTTCCCTGTTTTTTCTACAGGAACAATTTGGTCAAAACCTACATCTCTTCCTGTAGGAAACAAAACACCATTAGTTTGCAAGTATTGAACTGTGCTATTGCTTCCGCAAAAAGACCCTGAGTTAACTACCACTGCTTTATCAGACATTACCAAGGCCCCAATCATTTTAGAACTATTTGACTGAATGGCATAATCGGTGTTTTCTAGGGCGAGAATATAGCTTTCATTTTTATTTAAGCTAATATTTATTGGACCATTAATAATTGTTCCGTCAGAAAGAATTGTACCAATAGGAATATTAGAAATGGTTATGTTTGTACCGTTTTCAGTGGACAAAATAGATGCGAAATTTAACACCGTAAAATCATACATTGGGTTAAGCATGGCTCCAAGTCTAAACTCTTTACCTAAAGCGCTATTCCCTTTTGAGACTAAACCTCCAGCATGATTATAAGTACCATCAGAATTTCGGCTAGAACTCACTCGTACGCTTACGTAAACTAAATCTTCGGCTTCGATTACGTAACCTTTATTAATTACCTTTTGAATACTTGTTTTAGGGGTAAAAAGTTGTGTTGAATTCCCATTACCAACATAATAAATATAAGGATTGTTTTTATTTACAACATTAGAAATAATGTTTCCACCGTTTTCAATGATTTTGAAATTAACATCTGTAGTATTAGGTGTTGAAATATAAATATATTGATCTTCAGCCATGCTTGTTTGTGCGGTCAAAGGTGGGATATAATGCGTTTTACTAAATTGTGCAAAACAACTTATAGATAAAAAAGTAAATAAGATCAATAAAGTTTTTTTCATTTGTTAAAAATAGAAAAAAAAAGATTGCGTTTGTAATGAAAAACGCATTTTTATCTAGCTTTTGATCGTTATATATCTAAATAATTTAAGATAATTGAAGTGGATTTTGAACTTGGAAGTTTTTTAAACGTAATTCGAATTTATTAATTTTCAGAATCTGAGTTTCCTAAAATGTATAAAGTCCAATCAATTGATATGATTGGACTTTATATGACTTAATAAAACAGGTATTATAATTTTTTTTTAAACATAGTGATACCTTAATAAATTACTTCTTTTTTGTAGCTTTCATATTTAAGACTTCAACTAATAGTGAAAAAGAGATGGCAAAATATAAATATCCTTTAGGGACTGCCGTTACGTGACTACCAAAAATTACTGCATTAGCTAAATGTGCACTTTCAGTGATCAACATGAATCCGATAAGGATTAAGAATGAAAGTCCAAGAATTTGTATTGAAGGATGTGTATTAACAAAATTACCTACAGGTACTGCAAACTGCATCATAATAAAAACTGAAATAACCACGGCAGTTATCATAATGTATATCGCACCATCAACACCATTTGTCATTCCTACTGCAGTTAATATACTGTCAAATGAAAAAACTAAATCAATCAAAATTATCTGCAAGATTACGCTGCTAAATGTTTTTGTAGCTGCTTTACCTAATTCTTTTTCTTCATGCCCTTTTTCATCTACTTTTTCTCTAATCTCATTAGTGCTTTTGTAGATTAAGAATAAGCCACCTAATAAAAGAATAATACTTTGTCCAGAAACTTGTGCGCTTATCCAGCTAAAATTTAAAGTAAACCACGGTTCTTCTAATGAAATTAAATAGGAAATACCTAATAGCAAACCTATTCTCATGAACATTGCTAAAAACATGCCCAACTTTGTTGCTTTTTTGCGATCTTCAGCAGGCAATTTTCCTGTGGCAATGGAGATAAAAATAATATTATCAATACCCAATACGATTTCTAAAAAAATCAATGTTATTAAAGCAATCCAAGCATCGGGGTTTAAGAATACTTCCATTTTAGTTAATTAAGAGTTATAGTGTGTTTAGTTCAAATGAATTATAAATCAGATAGTTTGGTTACTGTTCCTTTTTGCTTTTGGGGAACTCCAACCATACCAAATTCAAATGTATAGGTATTGTCTTTTGTCGTTAATATTTTCATGTCAATTGATTTTTTTTCTGCCATGTTTTTAGGATGTAGTTTTTTCAATACATATTCACAATCGTTTACCCATCTCACTGATGCGGTATCTGTTTTTCCTTCAAAGGTTTCGATTTCGATACTGTCATTACGTTCAAAAAATGTAGTTTTCTTTACGCCATCTATTTCATAATCGAATCTAAATTTTCCTGTTTTAAAACTTTTACAATCGCGTTCTACATTATAGCAAGAAACAATTAAAAGTAATAAAGGGAGTGCAAGCAATTTTTTCATAACTATTTTATTTTAATCTTCGGATTTCTTCATCTGTGAAATTTTGGACGCTCTTTTCTTTGGCAAATTTCATTTCGTTATAACTATGGGAGTTATTTCGAGGAATAGTTAAACTATTCCAGTTTGTGTTTTTTAATAGTTTTGCATAAAAAACAATTTGGCCCACATGATATGCATAATGGGCTAATTGTCTATTAATTGCTTCTATGACAGTGTGGCCTTCGTTTCTAATATAAATAATAGTTGAAAGTTGTTCAGGCTGTAAATTTTCTAAAGCATTAAGCAAACAATTCCACCCTTTGTTCCAAGCAATTAAAACATCTTCTTTAGTTATTAAGTCGTTTTCAAATTCTTCATCACGATTGCGCCATTCTTTTTCTCCATCTGTAGTAAGGAAATCTGTCCAGCGAGAAAGCATGTTTCCTGACATATGTTTTATAATGATAGCGATGCTGTTTGTATCCTCATTAGCACTAACAAAAAGTTGTTCGGGTTGCAATTGTTCTAGGGCTTTTTCGCCCAAAGTTTTATAATAAGAAAACTGTTTGTTTACACTAATCAGGTAGGATGTTGTTGCTTCCATAGTATTACTGAATTTTTATATCGTATTTTTCTAATAGACCTGGAATTCCTTGTGTTGAAAATTTCGCCTTTCTCATTGGGTTGAATTCAGGATCAATTTTATAGTTGTAAGCGGTAATGAAATTAACTTCTTTGAGTTCAGTTTCGTTAAAAATAGCGTTTTCTAAATTACAGTTATCAAAAACGGTATTGGTTAAATTACAGCCAGTAAAGTTCACGTCTTTTAAAGAACAGTTGGTGAATTTAGTTTTTGGCATTTTTTTATTTGTAAAGGACGAATAGTCTATTACGCAATCTTGAAAGTTAACATTAAATAAAAAGTCATTACAGGTATGAAATTCAATTCCCATCAACTTACTATTAATGAATTCTACAGTTTTTAGATTTGTTCCAATAAGCTTTGTTAACGATAGATTGCAATCTATAAATTGGCAGTCCATGAAAGTATTGTTTGAAAAATCGCTATTTGAGAAATCACAGTTTTTAAAAACGCAATCTTCAAACTCTCTATTGCTTACTCTTTTTTCAATAAAATTAATTTTATCAAAAGTTTTTTGAATGTGTATAAGTGCTTCCATTAGTCGTTAAATAAACCGCTAACCATTGTTTTTAAACCTTTAAACATAAGGTATACTGCGCCAATACAAGCAATAATACCTACTGCTAAAACAAGATAATGCCATAGCGATTGCTTGTTTATAAAGGCATTGTATATTATGGATGGACCAATAAAAAGCAACGGCAATGCCCAAGCTAAATATTTTATTCCTTTGGATAACAGTACTTTGTTAGTTGCCATAAGTAAGCTATTTTAATTTGAAGTTTTAAAGTTAATCAATTACTTGAAAAGCTAAAAAGGATTGTTGCTATTTGTTTTCTAAAAAAGCGTTTACTGCTTTTCTAACGCTACCATGCTGGGTTAATAAAGTAGCGGCTGTTTCTTGACTTACTGGAATTTCGTCCATGATCATTTTGATTCCGCGGCCTACAAGTTTGCTATTGCTTAGTTGCATATCTACCATCTTGTTGCCTTTTACTTTTCCTAACTGAATCATTGTGGTTGTTGAAATCATATTCAACACTAATTTTTGAGCTGTTCCCGCTTTCATTCTAGAGCTACCGGTAACAAATTCAGGTCCTACAACAACATCAATTGGGAATTGAGCAGTTTTAGAGAGCGGACTATCAGCATTGCAGGATATGCTTCCTGTTGTGATATTATGAGCGTTGCATTTTTCTAAACCATTAATTACATAAGGAGTAGTACCTGAGGCAGCAATTCCTATTACAACATCATTAGCGGTAATAGTAAACTCTTGTAAGTCTCTCCAAGCTTGTGTGGTGTTGTCTTCGGCATTTTCTACGGCACGACGAATTGCAGCATCTCCACCAGCAATAATCCCTACAACCATATCAAAGGGCACTCCAAAAGTAGGCGGACACTCTGAAGCATCCACAACTCCTAATCGTCCAGAAGTTCCAGCGCCTATGTAAAATAAACGACCACCTAATTTCATTTTTTGCACTATTACAGTGACTAAATTTTCAATTTGTGGCAATGCTTTTTCTACAGCTAGAGGAACTGTTTTGTCTTCCTGATTTATGTTTGTCAATAATTCTTGTACTGACATTTTTTCAAGATGATCGTATTTTGAAGACTGTTCTGTAGTTTTAGTAAATGTCATTTTCTAGTTTTTTGAGGGAGTAAATTGTGTGATGTTTGTTCGTATTTTTTTATTTTACGGGTCACGCCCAAAGTTATAAAAAATAGGCCAAAGCAATTCCTAAAACAATCATAGAAACTTTAGCGATGTTGAATTTGTGTCCTTCGCTGCTTTCAAAAATGATGGTTGATGAAATATGAAATAATATTCCAATGACTACAGCAGTTAACTCAGTGTGATAATTGTTTAAGAGTGGTAAGAAATCAGCTGCTATGGTTCCTAGCGGAGTCATTGCAGCAAAGGTGATCATGAACGCAAAGATGGCTTTTTTATTAAGATGTGCATTAATGAAAAAAGTTGTTAAAATAATTGCGATAGGTAAGTGGTGTATTGCAATTCCTACGGCTAAATCATGGTGGTGACTTACAGGAAAGCCTTCTAAAAATGCATGAATACACAAACTTATAAACAACAACCATGGAATGTGGGCCATGTTAGGTTGGCCGTGTACGTGTCCGTGCTCAGCACCTTTAGAGAAGAATTCTAAAATGATTTGGAATAAAATTCCGACCATGATAAAAACCCCGATCTTGGGATTATGTGTTTCATACACGTCCGGCAACAGGTGCATAACGGTTAGTGATAGTAAAAAAGAACCACTAAAGGCCAATAATAATTTTAGGTTTGTCTTGTTTTTTGGTTTTAAAACCAAAGCAATTACATATCCTAATAGTACAGAAAATAGGGGTAAAAGGTAATTCATCTTCTTATTTAACCGTTGTTGGGTTATCTTTTAAGGGGAGTTCTATAGTTTGATTATTACTATTTAAAAATCATAATCAAGCGTTCGCTTTCCGTTTTATGGAATTTCTTCAATTTATAATCACCAAAGATATCCAATAGAAAAATCCCTGCTTCTTCCATTAATTCTTCAAAGTCATTTAGTGTCAGTGCTCTAACTTTTTCGATGTAATGAAATTTACGACCTTGATCTTCAAAATCAATTTCTTTATAAATATGACCTTCTTTTAAATATCTTTTTAGATGAAAATCAATTCCGTCTACAGTTTTCGTTTCTTCGGGAACAAGTGTATTGATAACTTGTGTAACGTTCATGAAGTCGATTACAGCAAAACCATACTCTGATAAGCTTTCTTTAATTGCTTTAAGTGTGGTTAGGTTGTCTTCGTCATTTTCGAAATAACCAAAACTCGTAAACAAATTAAAAATAGCATCGTATTTTTCTTCAAAAGGCTCGCGCATGTCGTGTACCTCAAAGTGTAAGCTGTCATTAGTGTTTTTGCTGGCTTGCTCAATACTGTTTTCGGATAAGTCGGCTCCTAATACATTAAATCCTAATTGATTCAAGTAAATAGAATGGCGGCCTTTACCACAGGCTAGATCAAGTACTTTTGCTTTTTCAGGTAGGTTTAAATAATGGGTAAGATTATCCATGAAAACCTGCGCTTCTCTATAATTTCTATCCTTGTAAAGGATGTGATAGTAAGGTGTATCGAACCAAGAACTGAACCAAGTTTCAGTTGGTTGGTCTTGATTTACGGTAGTGGGTTTTTGTTCTTCAGACATTTATTCTTTTTCAATTTATTCTATCCCGCAAATTTAGTGTATTTTTGCTGAAAAATAACGAATCCGTAACGATACAAGCGGATTGATATAATTTTTATTATAAGTACATGCTTTATTTTTAAGTAACCTTATATTAAATGATACGTAAAAATGGAAGATAATTTTAAGATGGTAGCCAAAACCTTTTTTGGTTTTGAAGAGATATTGGCAAAGGAATTGCAACAACTAGGAGCTCAAAATGTAGAGCAAGGTGTGCGAATGGTGAGCTTTAAGGGAGATAAAGGATTTATGTATAAGGCTAATTTGTCTTTGCGTACGGCTTTAAAAATCTTAAAACCCATTTATGCTTTTAAAGCAAATAATGAACAAACTTTATATAAAGGAGTTGCGGGAGTGAACTGGTCTAAGTTTATTAATGCAAATCAAACATTTGTAATTGATGCTACAGTGCACTCAGAATACTTTAACCACTCAGAGTTTGTTTCACAAAAGTGTAAAGATGCTATTGTGGATCAATTTAGAGAACGTACTGGACAGCGCCCAAGCATTGATAAAGCACATCCAGATTTAAGAATCAATATTCATATTGATAGAGACCAGGTTTCAGTAGCATTAGATACTTCAGGAAATTCATTGCATCAACGTGGGTATAGAACTGCGACTAATATTGCACCTATTAATGAGGTTCTAGCGGCAGGAGTTTTATTACTTGCTGGTTGGGATGGTGAAACTGATTTTCTAGATCCTATGTGTGGTTCTGGGACTTTCCTTGCTGAGGCGGCTATGATTGCGTGTAATATTCCTGCGAATATTAATCGTAAAGAATTTGCTTTCGAAAAATGGAAAGACTGGGATAATGATTTATTTGATAATATTGTTGATAGTTTACTAAAGAGAGTTAGGGAGTTTCATCATACTATTAAAGGATATGATAAAGCGCCATCTGCTGTGCAAAAAGCCAAAGACAATATCAAAAATGCAAATCTTGAGGAGTACATTACCATAGAAGAGCAAAACTTTTTTGATACAGAAAAAACGACAGAAGGAAAATTACAAATGGTATTTAATCCACCTTATGATGAAAGGTTAGATATTCATATGGAAGAATTCTATAAAAATATAGGCGATACTTTAAAGAAAAATTATCCAGGTACAAATGCATGGTTTATTACGGGTAACCTTGATGCTTTGAAATTTGTAGGATTAAAACCTTCTAGGAAAATCAAACTTTTTAATGCTAGCATCGAAGCACGTTTAGTGAAATACGAAATGTATGAAGGAAGTAAAAGAACCAAGTTTCAAGTAACTGAAGGGGACGGAAATAAAGAATAGCTTAGAGATAATAGAATATAGAAAAAAGATTATTTTATATTAAAATCAAAGAGGATGATTGACGAAGTAGGGTAATGTCTAGTATAAATAAACAAATCATTGTTTTTTAACTTAGCAACTCAGCAATTAGTAATTCAGCAACTTTTAAAATATACTTATACAATGACAAAATTACAAATTAGAGCTTTTTTATACCAACTAGGTTGTTTTGCGATATTATTTATATCGGTTCGTTATTTAGTAGAACGTTATACGCATTTAACGGGATTCTGGATTCCGTTTACTGCATTTGTGGTAGGAACGCTTTTATCACCTAAGTTTAAAGCGGTTAAAACCAATGATGGCGAGAAATTGTTTATGAAATGGATTTTAATCAAAGACGTGAAAGAAATAGGGTAACTGTTTTTGAACTAAAAATAAAAAAGGAGATAATTATAATTTTATAATTAGCTCCTTTTTTTGTGTTTTAACATAGCTTCTTTAACTAGTCTAGTATTTGATTTCTAAAAATAGTAGGATTTATAATAGCAGTTTAAGTCTTTAATAATTTGTGCTTACTTAAAATTATCTTTTGGGAGTAGGTGGTTTTGGTTTCTTTGGATCAAAAACAGGAAAGACTTTCTTTTTATAAATAGGAATAAAATAAGAAACGGTGTAATTGAAACCAACGCCAAAACTTCCATTGTAGGTTCTGTTGAAACCTGGAATGTATAAATTGTCAAAGTTGTCAGGTTTTTTATTAGTAACTAAAGTATTTAGTCTTAAACTGAAACCTACAAAAACATTATTAAATACTTTTGCTTTTATTCCAGCAACGACTTCAACCCAACTAGCACTTAGTCCGTTATATTTTTGTCCAGAAGCAATTTCAGGAATTTCATCAAAATATGGAGTCGAATTGTATATTTTATAAGAGTTAAGCTGTTGACTAAAAGAGCTAAAGCCATAACGTAAACCTATGGAGATAATATTTTCCATATCCAGCCAGTTTTCATACGCGTTGTAGTCAAAACCAGCTTTTAAGTAACTTCCTTTAGTGGTAAAATTTACTCGGTCATCATCCGTAGTTTTATTTTCGTTCCCTAATTCAGCAGCTAAGAAGTATTTCTTCGTCAGTCGGTAATCTCCTGTGAACTCAATTCCTTTATAATCTTTGTCATATAAAGCACGAGTTACTTTAAATAAATCAATACCTACGCGCAATCCGTACCTATTTGTTTTTTGAAAAGTAGTTACAGTGTCTTTACTAACGGCTTCAGGTAATTCACGAATGTCTTTGTATTTCTTATTTGGAACTACAGTAGTATCTGCTTGGGCTTGCACCTGAATGGGTTTATTAGCAGTAGTCTCCTGTGCTGACATAACCAAGATCGAAAAAACAAGGTAAATACTAAAAATATATTTCAAGGTGTGTTTCATTTTCGTTAGTTATAGTACTCTTTTTTACGTAAATATATTTAATCCACTTACCATCAGTCGTAGCAACATCAGTATGAACAAACGGAGTAACAGGATCTAAAATAAACTCTGTTTTATAACCACAAGCTCTAGAAACAAAAACATTATCACGAGTATAATTAAATGTAATGACATCTTCGTTTTCAACTGGTGTAACAGTACTTCCATAATTCAATATAAAACGATAAGAAGTTACATCGGCATCGGTTTTTAAAGGCACCGAAACGGTACTACCGTTAATAGAAGTACTTCCGCTAAAAGTCACTAGGTCTGTTCTTCCTTCGCTTATAATAGCTAAATTATTAACCACCTTCAAAGTAGAGGAATTAGCAAAGTCATAAAACGAAATCACTAATCTAGGCGTAGTAATTGTATCAGCATCACAAATGTCATCTTTCTCACAACTAGAGAAAGTAAAAGCCATTGCCAGTACTAAAAGAATTGTTTTTTTCATATCTGTTTTTTAGTGATAGTAATCAGTAAAAAGTAATTAGCACAAATTTGAAACTAATTACTTTTTACTAATTACTAGCTATCTTCTTTCTAAAAGCACTACATTTTCAACATGATGTGTTTGCGGAAACATATCCACAGGACGCACACGTGTTACTTTGTATTTCTCATCCATCAAGGCTAGGTCACGCGCTTGCGTAGCTGAGTTACAACTTACATAAACCACTTTTGCAGGAGCAATTTTCATGATTTGTTCAATCACATCTTTATGCATTCCGTCTCTTGGTGGATCTGTAATAATCACATCTGGCTGTCCGTGTTGTGCGATGAAGCTGTCATTAAAAACAACTTTCATGTCTCCTACAAAGAACTCACAATTTGTAATTTCATTACGCACTGCATTTGCTTTAGCATCTTTAATTGCATCAGGAACACTTTCGACACCAATAACTTTTTTTGCTTTTTTAGAAACAAACTGAGCAATAGTACCCGTTCCTGTATATAAATCATAAACGATTTCTTCTCCGGTTAAACCAGCGAAATCTCTAGTGATTTTGTATAATTCGTAAGCTTGATCTGAGTTGGTTTGGTAAAAAGATTTGGCATTAATGCTGAATTTTAATCCTTCCATCTCTTCCAAGATATAGTCACGACCTTTGTATAGTTTAATATCAGTATCATATAATGTATCGTTTGCCTTACTGTTCACTACATATTGCAATGAAGTAATTTGAGGGAATTTTTCATATAAATGATCTAATAATAATTCTCTATTTGCTTTGTCATTTTCAAAGAACTGAACCAATACCATGATTTCTCCAGTCGATGCTGTACGCAACATTAAAGTACGCAACAATCCAGAATGCTCTCTAGGGTTAAAGAAAGTTAGTCCGTTTGCATTAGCAAAATCACGAACTTCATTTCTTATTGCGTTTGAAGGGTCTTCTTGTAAATGACATTTATTAATGTCCAAGATTTTATCCCACATTTTCGGAATATGAAATCCCAATGCGTTTCTATTTCCTAAATCTTCGGTACTCGCAATTTCAGCTTCAGTCAACCAGCGGCTGTTAGAAAATGAAAATTCCATTTTGTTTCTATAAAAAAACTTTTTCTCTGATCCTAAAATTGGTTCAAAATCAGGAAGTTCAATTTTTCCAATGCGTTGCAAGTGGTTCAAAACCTCATTTTGCTTGTAATACAATTGCTGCGTGTAGTTCATGTTTTGCCATTTGCAACCACCACAAACACCAAAGTGCTCGCAAACTGGTTCCACACGATGCTCAGATAATTCATGAAAATGCACTGCTTTTCCTTCATAAAACGACTTGCGTTTCTTAAAAGTTTGCACATCTACCACATCACCTGGTACCACATTTGGTATGAACACTACCTTACCATCCGGCGCCTTTGCTACCGAAACGCCTTTTGCACCTGCATCAAGGACTTTTATTTGATGAAAGACAACCTTGTCTGTATTTTTTCTTCCCATAGCGCAAAAATAAGCGTTTGTAAACTTTTATAAATTCAAATTAGGAAATATTTTCAAAAAGAAGTGTTTTTTATTTGAGCCTCATCCTGCTTTACGCTACAAATCCTCGCATTACTGGCAGTAACCCTAAACTTATAAAGGAGCTTCCTACGGTCGCTCTTTACAAGCAAGGGTTACAAAAGCCAGCAATACTGCGGGTTTTACGCTGCAATCAGGGGCAGGGGAGTTGGGTATTATTTAGTTGTTGAGCAATCAGTAATAATTTATTAAAAAACGTCAATTATAATAAGGAGTGCTATTAAATGGAGTAGATAAGTTGAAAATAGATTTAGACCTAAATTCTAGTCTAGTAATAATATTTTACAATAGTATTATTGTAATGGAATTCACAAAAAGATAAAATAGGATAACTCAAAATAATTCTCGAAAAGATTTCATAACTGCGCTATTCTCCTCTGTTAATACATAAAAGTAATCAGCTTGCCATTTTTGAGTTTGTATTGCTTGTTTGCTAAAAATAGCATCCGATGGGACGTAAACACGCATCCCTCTTTTTCCTGTTTTACTATTATGACTTATAATTCCTTTGGCGTTAAGCACTGTTTTTGGGAAAATAAATTGTCCTATTTTTTCATTGTTTATAACGGTAATTACAAAATAATCAAAATTGTCTTCTTCGTCAAAAGGAGCTGTAATTCCAGCCGAGTTTCTCTTCCAGATGGTAACGAATTGGCCTGATTTAGTTGGCGTAATTTTCGCTTGACGGTAAACAACCTTTTTGTTGTTCAGTAAAAATGCACAAGCTTCGTATTCCTTACTTTCAGCATTAATTGTAAGTTGAGTAATTTTCAATTTATTACTATCGTAGAAAGCTTCTTTTATTACTTTCAATTGCTTTGGTAGTAAATCTATAACGGTTTTTTCGGTAGGCATAATTAAGGATGGCGTTGTTAAAATTCAAAGTTAGTTTTTGAGTCTTAAATTTTGCAGTGATTATAGGATATTTTAAACAACCTAAATTTGAATTTTTAGATAAAAATAAAAGCCACAATAACATGATGCGTTATTATGGCTTTATTTGGGGAATTTATACTCTCATGAAAAGTAGAGAATGTAAAAAAATGATAGCGTAGTTTTTCCTAATTTGAATTAGGTGTTGCTGGAGCTAGGTTGTCTCTGGTATTTTTTTGTACCGCAATAGCACCAAAAATAGCCAGTAGAAAAGCAAAAGCATAATATCCTTTTTCACTAGGTAAAATAGTTGCATTTACTAATCCAACAGTTAATAGAGCAATTGATAAAATTGTTCCAAACCAGCAAATTCCATAGTAGATATCAGTTACAGGATACCCTTCTAATCTATCGCGAACACTTTTTTGTAATGAAATCACCGCAAAAAGCCCAAACATAAGTACGGTAAAATAATACCCTTTTTCGTTTAATAACATTTCGGCTCTAGCTAGTCCTACTAAGTAACCTACAATCCCAGCGGCTAGTGCTATCCATGAAGCAGCTACAAATGCATTTGATGTTTTTTGAACCATTTTTTAATCTTTTTAGTTTGTTAGTTATTTGTATTTTAAGAAAATTCCGGTGTCAAACGGCGTCCATAAGCACGCTCTTTGGCCACTTTTTTTTAAGGCTTCATTTGCCCATGTGTTACAAGTGTGCAACATACTATAGCTTCCGTTAGCTTCATAAAAAGCATCGGTTTTGCCATAATTTGCATTTGTTTTTATGTGCATAAAAAATCCGTCTTTGTCTTTTTTAAAGCTATTAACCGTGTAGTTTACCAGACGTGTGTACTGTTCCTGGCTGATCATAATTTTTTTACAACTACTACTCTCTTTCATTATTTTGTAATAAGTGGCGTGAACCGCGGTGGTACTTAAACCAAAAGCAGCTTTGAAAGCAACAGAGAATTTTAAGTCAGACCACTCAGGAGTTTCCAGATAAAATCCTTTATCTCCCCAACCCATTGCTAAATAATTAAAACTTGAATCTACGGCAGTAGCATTTGAGAATTTTACTTGCTCGCTCCAATTGTACTGTTCGTTTTTTATAGGGAAAACTAAGTCAGTATGCACTCCATTTGTCAATATATATATCGCAACTTCCTTTTTAGTATCAGGTTCAGCATCAACCGTAATTCTCGATAAGCAATAGCCAGCCGCAAGATAAAAAGCAATGAAAACCAAGAAACCCAATATCACTTTAGAGACAATTAGTAATGTTTTTTTTAATTGCATATAAAACAGCTTTGTTAATTATAAGGGGATAAAAGTAACTTTTTTTTTGAAACAAAAAAATAATTAATATAAAATTACTTACATATAAAAGACCTAAGGATAGTAAAAACGGTGTTGTATTAAATAAAGTGGTGAAATTTATGACTATAGATCATTTGCATTAAAAAGGTTTATGAAGGTTTAATCAAAAAGAAATTGTTGAATTATGTTTAAACGATATTGATGCTATCAACAAGTGATGATGAAAAATGTGTTACTCTAGTTTTTAAAGTTCTTTTTCAAAACTTCAAAAACTTCGTCAATGTTGCTTTCACCACGATGTGCGTAATAGTTACCATTATTATCAATTATAACAATACTATTACAAGGGTAATGTATCTTAAGAAATAGCGATTCTATTAATTTATTAGCATCTTCTATCCACTTAATATCGCCATACTCTTCAGTTCCATCTTTTGATTTGTAAATAAAGAATTGTTTGATTTTGGGATGCTTCTTTAGCTTTTTTAAGTAAGATTGAAAGTTTTGTCTTGTCATTTCTTTATCACCACCACTATTACAAACATCTTTACCTGGATAGTAATAGATTACTATTTTATCATTTTCATTAAAATTGGTAGCTTTTAATGCTAAAGTAGATTTTATAGCTTCTAATTGAATTTCATTAATTTTTCCTTTTTTAATTCTTTTAGTGCTAATATTTACAAACACTGAATCAACGTCAAATTTCAATTTTAAATAGTCATCGCCTGTATTATTTTCGAATTCTGTTTTACTGATTTGTTCTAAATTATCATTTGCGTAAAACTCTTTTTTTTGGCTTTGTACTGTAAAAATGTTCGTAAGAATGAAAACAATTAAAAATGGTAAAGTAGTTTTCATAGGTTATGGGTTTTAGTCAATTTATATCTATTATTCTATTAATTTGTTAGCGACGTATTAGTCAAATTTAAAATATTTAATAAATCTACGGAAATTAATATTAGATTCAATTAATAATTGTAAAGACGAATAATCTAAATAATTTTCTAAACAGTGATAATTAGTATTAATAGTTTTTATAAATAATCGTTACTAATTTTTAAAATCTGTGGTATGAAAAAGATAAAAAAATTAATTCACCGCCTTAAACTGCTTCATTTCTTGCAAAGGTTCTATGGCGTTATAATCCTTCCAGATTTTTGGGTCGTACGCTTTAATCGTTAGGTATTTAAAGTTTTCTTCCTTAATTTTATCAATAGCGGCAACTGTAGTAGCCGAACGAGACATGTTTAGGAATTCTATTTTTTTACGGGTAGTGGCTTCTACTTTAAAATCAAGAGCCAGTACATCTTTCTCACCTTTAGCCAATTCTATCAATTTTAAAGGACGCTTTACATACATATAATGACCATTTTCTGTTGCGGCATATTGTAAGTAGTAATTATCGTCCTCAGCTCTTTTGTTGTAAATGATGGTTCCTTTGCTCACGTTTTCAGACATTTTAATGCCTAGTAAGAATTTCAAGTTTATATTATGCACCTTTTCGCCTTCATCAAGTACATATTCAGCACGTAAAACTGCATAATCATTTTCTGAGACATACAGTTTACCCACATACATTGCTTTGCTTTTACGAGGTTTGAATGTGAGTACATAAGCAAATTCATTTTGTTTAGTGTAAGTCGTACCTTCAAAAGTATAGTCATATAGCTCCGGTTTTTGTATAAAATCAAATTTATTTTTACTTAAAAAATTATTACGATACATAAAATCATCAAGTTCGCTTTTTGTTGTCGTTAATTCATTTTTTGCATTAGTATGCACAGCATTTTTTTTATTATACTCTTTACTAAACGAGATGGTATCCCGTGATCCTATAAGACCGCTTTTTATGCGGTAAAATTTAGTGGTATCAAGATGTTGTACCATTAGTTCTTTGGCTTTTTTTTCGAGATCGTCTAAAGATGTCGATTGGCCTTCACTCTTTAAAATAGTTGCTTTTAAAACATCGAGTTTGGAGTTAAAAACAAACTTATTCTCTTTCTTAGTCTTAACCGAATAATAGTTACAAAGCACGTCTGTAAAAGATATTAGTGGGTTAGTAATTATTTTTTTTGCAAATTTTTGCACATCCTTGTTTACTTTATTTAATCCTTCTTTACTAAAACCTGTTGATTTATCAATTTCGATATCCATGATCGTTGGTGTAAAATAATCTGAGGTTCTATAAAAAATCATGTCTTTAGATCCTTTTTCACCAGTGGTGTAATTCTGACTCAAATTTGCCTTTACATTAGCCATGATTTCATAAGGATTTGGTTTTTCGTTCGATACATTAACATCACTAAGTTCAAAAATACCAGGCGTAAGTGTAATGGTGAAATTTGATTTTTTTAATGCATTAACCGTCAATTGCTGATTGACGTAACCTAGATAAGAGATGGTAAGTAGCGTCTCATCTTGACTGTTATTCTCCGAAAGTGAAAAATAGCCTTCACCATTAGAAACCAAGTTCTCCGACTCATTGACTCTTATATTTGCATACGGAACCGCATCGCCTGTGGCTTCATCAACAATTTTGGCACGAATGTTTTGAGCAATCCCAAATTGAACCATCAAAAGGGTAAAAAGTGTACTGAATACCTTTGTTTTCATAAATGAACAGTGTTTTATAGTGAAGACGATTAACGAAGGGGGTTAGGGAGATATGTGTTGGTTCGTGTATGTTTTAATTTTTGTTGATTAATTCTAGTATTTCTTGATCTTTAAAAATATCTTCAAATAATTTAGAAATTGCATCTGGCATATAAGTTTTATATGAACCTGCTCCAAATGCAACATTTCCACCTAATTTCTCTTTACCGTCAATTGCTTTATATTTCAAGAGAACGCCATTTTTGTCGTATACATACATATTGATTTTATAATATAAAAATTGTATCATATAGCCATCAGTATTTAATTGATCAAAAACTAGAAGTACTTTTTTATCTCCATTTAAGCTTAAAAGCTGTGTTTTTACAGATTGTTCTTCATCTTGCCATTTTGTATCTAAATTTGTAACTACTATGTCAAATCTTTTCAATGAATTAACAATGTTATTTGACAAATCATACATAAAGTTATTTTTGCTTTGTGTTCCCATAGGAAAAGCTATCCCAACGTTACTTCTCATATAACCTACAAAATCAGGTTTTCTTGAACCATCAATAACAGCTTCTCTATGATCTAGAAGTGCTAAATCAATATTTTTAGTTTTTATATCAAATAAGTCTAGTTTTAACCCATCATATTTTACTTTTCGACTTACTGCGCAACTAGATAATAATATTAAAGCTACTAATCCTAAAAAAATGTTTTTCATTTTGTTTTTATTACTCATAGCTCCATGTATGTTTTTTGTATGTTTTATTATTTCGTCTTGCATAATTTTGTTTTGTAGTTTTAACTTTAGCTGTTTATATTAGTTTTTTGAATTCTCCGTTTCGGTTTATAATGTTGCACAACGTCTTGACGCTTGGCCAGTTTGGGGACTTTATAGCAAAGTATTTTCTGCCAAAACGAAAAATTGATGCGAAACGGCAATTCCACTAAAACCCCAATCTCGCCAAAGACTGTTGGTAGCTGGTATTTATTCCATTATTATTTTTCTGTTTTCATTTGCATTAAGCAGTAAAACTAAGCCTAAAGCGAAAACAGCACAACTTATAAGCATTAGATTTCCATTCTTTAATATGAAAAAAGAAATACCTACTAAAGGGGCTCCAATAATCACCATTAAAGAACTTACTGTATTAGTTTTGATAAAATTTAATGCGTGGGCAGACAAGCCTACGAAGAGCAATGATGGACCAATAATAACAAAAGGATATAAAATAGCTGGGGTATTACTTATTTGATTGCTTAATTCAGCTTTTGCAATTTCATTATTTCCAAAACTCCACATTATGAAGTCAATAGTACAAAGACCTATATGGGCAATAACACCTAAAATTGTTAAAAAAGACGCTATAGTATTAAGATTATTCTTAGGAAAAACTTTGTTGAATGAAATTAATAACACTGCTCCAATTAAGTTAAACCAATGTGCAAAATCTACAGGTTTTTTAAAATATTCTAATTTAGAACTTTGAGAAAACATTATATAACTTATTATAAAAAAAGACAATCCAACTAGACAAATATTTTTTGGTTTCATATTTTATTTTTAATAATAGACGTATGTTTTTAGAATTTGTTACAAGTTTAATTTTCCGTTCTGCTCGGCGCTTGCTACCAACGTTATGTCACTTTGAGATGGCTGGAAGTTCGTAACCGCTTAATTTTCGGCTGAACGAAAACTTGATGCGGAACGATAATTCCACTAAATCCCAGCTAGTTCAAAATGGCTGTTAGTGGTTGTCTTTGTACTATTCTAATGCTTTATAAATTCTTTTTAACTTAAAATCGTGAATGTCTTCTCTTATTAAACTTACAGTTCTTATTGATATTAATAAAAATGCTAACACACCTATGATTACCAACCAATATTTTTTTTCATATTTTTTGATTGAAATTTTTACTTGTAAATCATTTTTAAGTTCTGAATTAGCAATTATTTTATTTTTGCTGGAACCTTCAATTTTCACTTTTGCTGAATCATAGTATTTAATATTTTCAATTTTTTCATTTAAGTTTTTTGAAATTACGTTATAAGAAATTATTGGTGTCGGGTTATAGTAGGATTTTATTCCAGAATAAATTAAGAAAGAAAATATTCCATACATTAATAAAAGAAAAAAATATGTTGGGATACTTTCTGTTAAAAATTGTTTTTTAGAATTTTTTAATGACCAAGATGACGTTTTTTCTATTTTTTCAATTCCTGCTATTCTGCAATTAATCTTAAGAATTTGATTAAACTCATATATTTTCAAATTATTTTTTGATTCTATAATTAATTCAAACGAAAATTTTTCTAAAGGTTTTAAAATATCCCAATTAATCTCAACCTTATTTTCCTCTAATTTATAGTCTAATTCAATTTCATTGTGTTTTTCTGAGAATTTAAAACTCAATACTTTAATTTCCTTTTCAAATTCAATTTTAACAGGTTTCAATATTAAAGTTTTGTAAATATCTATTGTTCCTGAATTAATGATAGTTCCACGATAATAATATTGGTTAGAATCAAAGGGTAATTTATGCTCAATATTAGCTTGACTAAGTTCATTAAAATTTGTTGTAATAAGTGGTATCCAATTTCTTTCAATCAGGCTAATTTCTGCATACGATCTATTTTTTGACGCATTAAAAATTTTATAAATACCGAACAATCCTGACATTATCAGACTAATTATAGTCTTACTTTCCATAGTAAAATTCATTTAATAGTTATGTGAGTTAAGATTGCAGTTAACGTCTTGCCGCTACAAGATGTTTGGGATTAAAGATGCGAGATTTTTCCATTATGACAAGTTTTCCAAGTACAAAACCATCTTTAAATTTAGCCAGATACCCAAATATCTTGTAACGGCTGTTAGCTGTAGTGTCTTTATTGAGTTGCTTCATATGAATTGTTAATTGAATATTCAACACCTCTTGCAGATCTGTTATGAAAGTTTATTACAATTTGTTCTACTAAACCTAGTGATTCATATGTTTTTAAAGTTTCTGGAAATAAATTAATGTAATCAGCGATGAATATACTAAACATAAAAAATGCAATTTTTAGATTATATAATGTCAACATTCTAAAACTCTCATTTTCTTTTGCAAACATATCTGCAAATTGAAAAACAGAAACGTTTGATGGATGAGAATATAAAGAAAAATACCCATAAGCGTGATCAAGTTTTCCATTTTTTATGTCCATTGTTTCAGTTAATTGTCTCCAATTTAAAATTTTAACTTCAAGATCATCAAACTTTATTAAATAGTCTTTTGTTTTTAATTGGTGTTTTATTCTTTTTTGGTTAGTCTCATCTAATTTTTTGTAAAGAGAATTATTTTCAATATTATTTACGATTGTCAACATTTGCTCTTTCTCTTCTTGAGCTTTTTGTGCATTATCTTCTGTTGTAATTTCTGTGTTAAACCTTTGTCTATAAGATAATCCCGCGTGAACCCACAATAGATAAATTATTTTTCTTTCTTCTGGATCTGAAGTGGTTCTATAAATTAGATTAAACATTCCTGTGGTTTCATAAATATTTCTAATTAATGAAGCTACAACTGTTGGGTCAATTATGTTATTTAATCTTCTACCATCATTAGATTCATATGAAATACCAGAAATTGCATTTCTTAAATGAAGTGCTTTAGTCATCATCATTTGTAAAACCATTGTAGAGTCAAATTCACTTCTAGATTTTATTTCAGGATTATGATTATTAACTATTTGAAAAAAAAATTCAGCGTAAATATTTAATAATTCTTGACAATCGCTAATTGTATTACAATAAAATAAACGGGAGCATTCTTTTCTTAATTCGGTTTTATCCATTTTCGTTTTTTTTCGGGCGACATTACAGCTAACTCGCAAATAACAGCAAAAACATTCGTGTTTTAGGATATTATTTACGTGCTTGTAAATAAACACTTTATAAACTAAGACTGCAATACCCACTTTTAGTGATATTATTTATTAATTCGTTGTAAGTTTTCATAGGAATCAAAGTAGTTTTACTTAACAAAAAAAAGAAACCCCAACATTTCGAGCATTGCTGCTAAAAGTGTTGGGGTTGTTATTTTATTAGCTAAAGTTAACTAAAAGTAAGAATAGCTTTAAATTTCGGTATCTTATGTTGAAGCCACTTTATGAAATAAAAATTATCCTTCCATTTTGGCACTTAATTCAAACCAGCGTTCTTCTTTAGATTCCATTTTATTGATGAGGTTTTGCAATTCCTTTCCTTTTTTCTCAATATCAGCCTCTGCTACTTTTCCTTCGGAGAATAAAAGCTCAATTTTCGCTTTTTGTTCTTCCAAGTCTTTTATTTCGCGTTCCAGTTTTTGAAATTCTTTTTGCTCGTTAAAAGTTAAATTTCCTGTTGGGTTGCTTTGTTTCCAGTCTTTCTTTTCGGCTTTGTTTTCTTCTTTTTGAGCAACATCAGCACTATCTTCATACGCTCTAAAGTCAGAGTAGTTTCCAGGGAAATCTTCGACAGCACCATCACCTCTAAAGATGAACAAGTGATCTACAATTTTATCCATGAAATACCTATCGTGCGAAACCACTAATAAACAACCTGGGTAATCTAATAAGAAACTTTCTAATACATTTAGCGTAACAATATCCAAATCATTAGTAGGCTCATCCAGAATCAAGAAGTTAGGATTTTGAATCAAAACTGTACACAAATACAAACGTTTTAATTCTCCACCGCTTAAGCGGTCCACAAAGTCGTACTGTTTTTTAGCGTCAAACAAGAAACGCTCTAATAATTGTGACGCAGATATCATTCTTCCTTTCATCAACGGAATAAATTCTCCGTATTCTTTAATGACATCAATAACGCGTTGTCCTGGTTTTGGATTGATTCCGCTTTGCGTATAATAACCCACTTTTATGGTTTCTCCAATCACCACTTTTCCACCATCAAGCGGAAGCGCTCCAGTCAATAGGTTCAAAAAAGTTGATTTTCCTGTTCCGTTTTTCCCAATGATTCCAATACGTTCTCCTGGTTGAAAGTCGTAACTAAAATTATCCATGATCACATGATCCTTGAATTTCTTAGAGATTTTGTGAAGCTCGATAATCTTGCTTCCCATACGCTCCATGTTGATTTCTAGTTCGACCTTGTTTTCTTTACGGCGACTTTGTGCTTTTTCTTTAATGTCGTAAAAATCATCCTGACGCGATTTTGATTTCGTCGTTCTCGCTTTTGGTTGACGGCGCATCCATGCCAATTCTTTTACAAATAAGTTTTGAGCTTTATCAACACTTGAATTTTCAGAGGCAATGCGTTCTTCTTTTTTCTCTAAATAGTAAGAGTAGTTTCCTTTGTAGGAATATAATTTTCCATTGTCTAGTTCGATGATTTCGTTACAAACGCGCTCCAAAAAGAAACGGTCGTGTGTTACCATGAATAGCGTAATGTTTTCTTTAGCAAAATAAGCTTCTAACCATTCGATCATCTCTAAATCCAAGTGATTCGTAGGTTCATCCAGAATCAATAAGTCTGGACGGTTGATCAAAATAATAGCTAGAGACAAACGTTTTTGTTGTCCACCCGAAAGGTTTTTTACTTTTAATTTGAAATCTTCCAACTTCAATTTGAACAAAATTTGCTTGTATTGGGTTTCAAAATCCCATGCATTGTGCTGGTCCATTCCGTCAAAAGCTTTTTGATACGCTTCTTCGTCTTCTGGGTGTTCCAATGCTTTTTCGTAAGCTTGAATTACTTTCAACGTTTCATTATCTGAGGCAAAAATACTTTCCTCAATGGTTAGCTCGTCCTGTAGATTGTTGTTTTGAGATAAGAAAGCCATTTTGATTCCTTTTCTCAAAACTACTTGCCCAGTATCCGATTCGTCCAAGCCATTAATGATACTCATTATGGTGGTTTTTCCCGAGCCATTTTTGGCTATAAAGGCAATTTTTTGGTCCTTACTAATTCCAAAAGAGATGTTTTCAAAAAGCGTTCTCTCACCAAATGATTTCGAGATATTTTCAACTGATAAATAATTCATTCGTGTAACTAATTGTATTTGTTATGATTAGGTGGGTTTTTACGTAGCGATTTATAACTAGATTTCTAATTAAATACCGCCATAAAAAAAACCACCGTGCAAAGGTAGTTTATTATTTTTAGGTTAAAATTATTTGCAAAGAAGAACTTTCTCTAATTCAGCGACTTTTAGGTTACTATGATCAAATTCTAGAAGAAAAAGCAACTTTAATAAATCCATTTTAATGTTAAATTAAAGCAGTTTTAGTAAAGCAAGTACAATACCCACTAAGCCACCTACAACTGCACCATTCAAACGAATGTATTGCAAATCATTACCCACTTTGTCCTCAATTTGCTCCACTAGCTCTTTATTATTGAGTTTCATCATGCTGGAGCGAACCATATTTCCTATTTCGCTATGGAATTTCACTAACATTTCTGAAATGGTTTCTCGTATCCAACTGTTTATTTTTTTTTGTGCCGCTACATCTTCTTGCAAATCGGTTAACATCCTGTTTAGGTTAGAAATCAAGAATTGCATTAATGAAGTGTCATTGTTTTCTAACTGGGTCGAAAGAGCTTCTTTGGCGCGAAGCAATAAAGTAGCTATTAATTTTTCGTCTTCTACATGTTGCATTACACGTTCTTTTAGATTCTGGATCATAGAAGTTGATTGCTCATCACCCGTACTTAATTCTTTAGCAAATTCAAGAATCCAGTTGTCAAATTTGGTTCGAATGGGATGATTGACATCCAGTTTTGCTTCTGAGATTAATTCTTTTGCTTTGTCAAGAAGTTCATCTGCAATTAAATTTAAATCAATTCCACCGCTTTTTTCCGCTATAAATAAGGTCGCTTTTTTGAAAAATCCTTTATCAGAGTATTCGTCTGCTGCGTCTTTAAGTTTTGATATTAATAATTTTTTTGTCTCTGGATTAGTAATCGATTTTGAACTTTCGTCAATAATTAACTCCCAAATTTGATGATGATCGCCGTTTTTAATGGATTTTTCTAGCCATTTGCCGAGTGGAGTAGCTAGATCAATCGTGGCAATTTGTTCTCGAAGTATTTTTTGCAAAGCAGCTGCAAATTTTGGATTATCTAATTCAGTAGTGAACTTGGAAACTATATTTTGAATGAAAATAATCGCGTTTTGTTGATTTTTAGGTTGTTGCATGAAGTCTAAAATGGTTTTAGCTAAATCCACTTCATTTAATTTTTCGGCAATTACATCTGGAGAAAGCCATTTATTGGTTACCAAATCCACAATTCCTTCGGTAAGTTTTTCTCGGTTTTTGGCAATGATATTCGTGTGTTTGCGTACAAAGGGAATCGGGATTTCATGAAAAAGAGCACTCACAGCAAACCAATCTGCAAACCCGCCTATAGTTGCCGCTTCAAAACCAGCAGTAACAATTTTCCATGCTTGGTGGTTTAGAATGTGTAAACGCAATAGTACCTCAAAAAATACAAGACCTCCAAAGGCAATAAGCAAAGAGATCGATCCGAGATTGTTTTTCATGTTTTGTTATATTTTTAAAAAGACTTTTTAAGTAGTAGAAATGTAAGTAATTATTGTGGAATAGTTGATAAACGAACCGTTTTTTTATAATAGAATTAATATTAAAACTATTGATGATGCTACTGCGACAGAAAAGAAGTCAAGTTAAATTGATGTAGTTTTTGTGGGGTATCAATAAATGGTTTTCTAGTAAATTTTTCATTCGTGAGGTAATAATGCAAACCATCTTGGGAAGCAATTCCTTCGACTTGATGAAAAGGAAGTTTAAGTTTTATTTTTCTTTTATTTCCACTAAAGAAGTTAGATCCTTTATAATCGTAGAGTAAATAAATAAAAGGCTGCAAGGTTTTACTATAGCCACATAAAGCAATAGTTTGTTGTTCTGGACTATAAGTTGCACCAGTAATTAATCCTTTGAGATTATAGGTTTCTTTGAATTGTGCAATATACTTTCCAGGTGTTTTAGGTAAAACATAAACGCTGGTTTTGCTGTCTTTCCATTGTTTTGTAAATAGGTAAATACTGTCCTTCATGACAATAAAAGCCTCACAATCAAATTGGGTTTTGTTGGGTTTTAAAGCTGTAAAATCTGTTTGATTTGAATATTTAAACGAAATCGTATCTATTTTCGGACTCGTAGATTCGAACGTATTTTTCTTAATTCTTAAAATATGTAAATCTTGACGGTTTCCAGAGACATTGTTCCCAAAATCACCAATGTATATAAAGGAGCTGTCTTGCGAAATTTCTTCCCAGTCTTTATTTACTACCTTTTCTAGTTTTATTTTTTGTTTGTTATTTCCAATGCTGTCTATCGCATAAAGTGCCTTGTCACTATTGTCGTTGAATGTCCATAACAAAGAATTGTAAAATAGTAAACCCGAACTTTCTTTTAAGTTTTCTGGAAGTAAGTTGGAATACAAAGCTTTTAATTTAATGGATCGGTATTTACAACTACCATTATTGATAGTAGCTAAGGGATTGTAATTTTTAGATGATGGGTCAGTGCAACCAGCTATTTGAGCGTAGGTTGGTATTGAGAAAAGGAATAGGAGTAGGGCAATGATTTTCATATATTCAAAAGTACTTTTTTTTGAAGATTTATTTTAAAGATTTGAGAATAATGATTAAGTATCCTATTTGTATATAATCACTTCAATAATGGGTTTGCTTTTATATTTCCAATTTTAAAAGAGCTTCAGTTTGATCTGCTGTTTTTTCGAATAACAAACAAAATCCAAATCAGTAAGATTAAATATTAAGTAGCTAATCTATTAGCTATAAATTAAAATTTTCTAATTAAGTTTGCTCAATGCAACTCTCTGTTATTATTCTCAATTATAATGTTCGCTATTTTTTAGAACTCTGTGTTTTAAGTGTGCAAAGTGCGCTTATAAATATCGAAAGCGAGATCATAGTTGTCGATAATAACTCTGCTGATGACAGTGCTGCGATGATGACAGTGCGTTTCCCAACCGTTAAATTCATTCAAAATAATGAAAATGTAGGTTTTCCCAAAGGAAATAATATTGGTGTAGACCAAGCCAAAGGAAAATACATTTGTATTTTAAACCCTGACACCGTTGTTGCAGAGGATACTTTTGAGACAGTTTTGGCTTTCGCCGAAAGGCAAAACAATTTAGGAATACTAGGAGTAAAGCTAATCGATGGTTCGGGTAATTTCCTGCCCGAAAGTAAGCGTGGTGTTCCAACTCCTTGGGTTGCTTTTACTAAAATTGTAGGTTTGTATAAAGTTTTCCCAAAGTCAAAATGGTTTAATCGCTATTACGCACAAGATGTACCTGAAGATAAAACAGCTAAAGTAGCTATTTTAGTAGGTGCTTTTATGGTGCTTAAAAGAGATTTATATCAAGAGCTAGGTGGTTTTGACGAGGATTGTTTCATGTATGCTGATGATATTGATTTGTCATATCGAGCGTTGCAACTGGATAAAGAAAATTTTTATTTTGCAGGTACTACCGTGATACATTATAAAGGAGAAAGTACAATTAAGGACACGGTCTATAGAAAACGTTTTGAAGAAGCAATGCTTTATTTTTACAAAAAACATTTTAAAACTCCCTTGTTGTTTTTAGTATTTATGAAAATAGGATCATTCTTATTTTCTTTTGCAAAAATATTCCAAGGTCGTGCAAATAAATTCTCAAAAATACCTGAACAATATGTATTATACGCCACAAGTGTTGATTTTAGGCATAAATTAGCGTTAAAACTGCAAAAAAAAGTTTTATTTCGTGATTTTGAAACAGAAAAAACGGTAATTTCGTCAACGAATAAGTATGAAAAACAAACAGAAATAGTGTTTGATAATCATTCTATTACTTTTAAAGAAATTATTTCTAGCATAGCCACTTTGAAAAACAAGGGGTTAAGTTTTAAAATTATTCCAAAAAATAGTCACTTTCTCATAGGAAGTAATGATTCTAAAGATCGAGGCGAGGTTTTGGAAATTGAATGAAAAATTATGGTAAACGTAATTTATGTTCAAAATATTTAGTAATTTCGCAAACTGAAAACTAAAACCACCTTTTAGGTTAACAATATGGCAAGATTTGAATTAAAACTTCCAAAAATGGGAGAAAGCGTCGCAGAAGCAACCATTACAAACTGGTTGAAAGAAGTAGGTGACAAGATTGAAGCTGATGAGACAGTACTTGAAATCGCTACTGATAAAGTGGATAGCGAAGTGCCTAGTGAAGTTTCGGGTATATTAGTAGAGCAATTATTTGGTAAAGACGACCTAGTTCAGGTAGGACAAACCATTGCAATTATTGAAACAGAAGGTGATGGTGCAACAACATCAGCGCAAGAAACTGCAACAGTTGAGGCTATTGCTGAGGTTACAAAAACAGTAGCAACTGCTAAAGAAAGTGTCGCTGCAGTATCTTCAGGACCAGCTGATTTTTCTAATTCCGATAAATTTTTCTCTCCATTAGTAAAAAATATTGCTAAGGAAGAAGGTGTATCTGTAAATGAATTAGAACAAATTGAGGGTACAGGGAAAGAAGGTCGCGTTACTAAGAATGATATTTTAGAATACGTAAAAAATAAAGATACTAAAACAGTGGCTACTCCGGTGAAAGCTGTTGAAACTCCAAGAGTGGCTCCAGCACCAGCAGTGGCGCAAAAAGCAGCTCCGATATCTGTAAATGGTGGTGATGAGGTTATAGAAATGGATAGAATGCGCAAGCTTATTTCTGGATACATGACCGCTTCTATTCAAACATCGGCACACGTACAATCTTTTATAGAGGTTGATGTGACCAATATTGTAAAATGGAGAGAGAAAAATAAAACTATTTTCGAAAAAAGAGAAGGGGAGAAGCTGACTTACACACCAATCTTTATGGAAGCTGTTGCAAAAGCAATAAAAGATTTCCCTGGAATTAATATTGCTGTGGATGGGGATTATATCATCAAAAAGAAAAATATTAACCTAGGAATGGCCGCTGCTTTACCTAACGGAAACTTAATTGTTCCTGTTATTAAAAACGCAGATCAGTTAAACCTTGTAGGAATGGCAAAAGCAGTTAACGATTTAGGAAACCGCGCTAAAATGGGTAAATTAAAACCAGACGATACTCAAGGCGGAACGTATACGGTAACAAACGTGGGTACTTTTGGAAGCGTTTTTGGAACGCCAATTATCAATCAGCCGCAAGTAGGGATTTTAGCTCTTGGAGCCATCCGTAAAGTGCCTGCAGTTATAGAAACTCCAGATGGAGATTTTATTGGAATTCGTCAAAAAATGTTCTTATCACACAGTTATGACCACCGTGTTGTAGATGGTGCATTAGGAGGAAGTTTTGTGAAAAGAGTAGCAGAATATCTTGAAGCATTTGATGTAAATAGAGATTTATAAGAATTATATTAAATAATATGTTAAATTAGTCCAATAATTCTATTGGACTTTTTTTATGAAAAAAATTATACTACTCGGTGTTTTGATCTCTCTTTTTAGTTGTAAAAAGGCAATTAAAAATGAAGCAAGCAATTTAGATAATAAGGAACTAGATTCAATTCAATTTGCTGAACCGCAGATTACCGACTCAAAAGAAGTAAACTCTGAGAACGATTTATTGGGGTATTGGGTGGGTGTTTTTGAAGCAGATATGAATGATGAGCAACGCGACTCACTATATAAGAAATTTGGAGATAGATTTTATAATGATATAAGTAAAAAAGTAACTTTTTCATTTGATAAAATCAAAGCAGATTCTATTTTTGGGCATACAATAGTTTCTGGAAATATTACCGCTTTTAAAGGAACGATCATTTTTGAAGAAAACGCTTTTGAAATAAAAGTAAAAGAACCGAACAAGTCTAAAAATGATGGTTTTTTTATGATGAATGTTGTTAAAAATGATACACTTGTAAAAGGAACATGGAGCGGATACTCTCCTAGAGAACTTAAAATTCCTCATAGAAAATATGAATTGCACAAAGTGAAATTTGAGTACAATCCAGATAATAAAATAGAATATACTTTTAGAGACAAGGATAAATCAAAATTAGTAGTTTTTAGGGATACTATTGATGGAGAGCCAGAAGAATATGATGATACTACTTTTTACTCTACTACTGAAAAAGTATTTGATAAAAATGCCTCAACAACATTGCTTACTAAAGCGTTTGTTTCTAATTTGACGAAAGCAGATATTTATATTTTACGAAATTCTATTTTCGCAAGACACGGTTATGCTTTTAGAGATAGGCAATTGCGTGTTTATTTTGAATATTTTGATTGGTATATGCCTGTTTTTGGAGATGTAAAAGAGGATTTGTCCAAGCTCGAAAAAAGTAATGTTGCACTATTACTGCGTTATGAAAAAAATGCTGAAGAGTATTATGATACATTTGGAAGATAATGATTGTAAAATGTTTAAAAATTTTGCTCTTACTGATTTACGGCTATTTTGCTTATTTGCTATTCTTGATTACAATTCAATATATCCCTTTAAATTTTGATGTTGCTTTCTTAAGGATTAAACAAGATGAAATAGGGTTGTTGCATTATAGGTGGGCTTTCTTCATCCATGTTTATACTAGTATTTTTTTAATTGCTGTGGGGTGGATGCAGTTTTCGACTTATTTAAGGACTCATTATAAACAGTTGCATAGAAATATAGGTAAGTTTTATGTTTTAACGATACTTTTTTTATCAGGTCCTTCGGGTTTAATAATGAGTTATTATGCAAATGGGGGGCTTGTGGCTAAAATATCCTTTATCATACTATCGGTTTTATGGATTGTAATGACTTATGGGGCTTATTATTATGCTAGAAAAGGAGATTTTGTTAAACATAAAAAATATGCGGTTAGAAGTTTTGCGCTTACATTATCTGCAATTTCTTTACGCCTTTTTAAATACATTATTGTATTTTTGTTTCATCCCTTGCCAATGGATACTTATAGAATAGTATCGTGGTTGGGGTGGACTTTTAACTTGATACTGGCAGAAATAATACTCATCTACTGGTTTAAAAATAAAATTAATGGAATTAAAACTTAGTAAACCAATTTGCTTTTTCGACCTTGAAACTACTGGAATCGATATTGGAAAAGATAGAATTGTGGAAATATCAATATTTAAAGTTTTTCCTAACGGAAATAAAGAAAGTAAGACTTGGCTTGTAAATCCTACTATTCCTATTCCAGCTGAAACAACTGCTGTACATGGAATTACTGATGAGAAAGTGGCAAACGAACCTACTTTTAATGAGTTGGCTTCGCAAGTTTATAACATGATTAAAGACAGTGATTTGGCTGGATTCAACTCTGATCGTTTTGATATCCCTTTACTTGCAGAGGAGCTGCTTCGTGCGGGAGTAGATTTTGATATGAAAAATAAAGTTTCGGTAGATGTACAGACAATTTTTCATAAAAAAGAAGAACGTACTTTGAGTGCTGCTTTAAAGTTTTACTGTGGCAAGAGTTTAGAAAACGCTCATTCTGCAGAAGCAGATACGATGGCTACTTATGAGATTTTAAAAGCACAATTAGAGCGTTACCCTGATTTAGAAAATGACATGAAGTTGTTGTCTGAATTTTCAACGAGAAAGAAAAATGCTGATTTTGCAGGAATGATTTCTTTTGATAAAGATGGAAATGAGGTTTTTTCTTTTGGTAAACATAAAGGAACAAAAGTTGAAACGGTTTTAGATGCTGAGCCGGGATATTTTAGTTGGATTCAAAATGCTGATTTCCCTTTATATACCAAGAAGGTTTTAACAGCGATTAAGCTGAGAAAAATGAATACTAAAAACTAAGTAATTAGCGATTGGTGAATAGTGAAAAAGACTACTTACTAATTACTTTTTACTATTCACTATAAAGAAAATGAAAATAATTTGTATTGGTAGGAATTATGTCGAGCATATAGCTGAGTTGCAAAACGAAAGGCCAACAGAGCCTGTTGTTTTTATGAAGCCAGATTCGGCAATTTTATTGAAACAACACCCTTTTGTGATTCCAGAGTTTTCGAATGATATTCATCACGAAATTGAAATTGTTGTAAAAATAAACAAAGTAGGGAAGTACATCGAACCTAAATTTGCGCATAAATATTATGAGGAAATTAGTGTAGGGATTGACTTTACTGCTCGTGATTTACAAGCAAAATTAAAAGAAAAAGGATTGCCTTGGGAAAAAGCAAAAGCATTTGATGGATCTGCAGTAATTGGAGATTTTTTATCAAAAGAGCAATTTAGTTCCCTAGAAAATCTTACTTTTGAATTAACCAATAATAATAAATCAGTTCAAAAAGGGAATTCTAGCTTAATGCTTTGGAAAATAGATGAGCTAATTGCTTACGTTTCTCAATATTTTACTTTAAAGATTGGTGACCTTATTTTTACAGGAACTCCTGCGGGAGTAGCTGCTGTGAAGCCAGATGATGTATTAGAGGGGTTTTTAGAAGAACATAAACTATTTAGAATACAAGTGAAATAATGGCTTTAAACTACAACCTTTCAAAAGTGTACGCACTTTCAGACAACGATCCAGAATTTGTAAATGAAATTCTAACATTATTTGTAACCGAAGTACCGGATGATTTGACTCAAATCAAAGAAGGGATAAAAAAAAGGGATCACAAACATGCTTATGCTTACGCGCATAAAATAAAACCAACGCTTGATTTATTAGGTCTTAATGTTGCTTTTGAAGAGATTCTTCAGGTAGAAGCATGGACAAAAGTAGAGGGAAAAAAGAAAGACATAGAAGAGACTTTTAAAAGTATAAAACTACAAGTGAAAGAAGCAATCAAAGAAATTAAAAAAGACTTCGATTTGTAGTAATCTATAAAGAAAAACAGTTATAAAAAATGCTAAAATTCAGCGCTCATGATTATTTTGAGGGTTGAATTTTCTTTATATAACAAAAATCTAAATTTAAAATTGCACAATGAAAGCAACGATAATTACCATAGGAGATGAGATTTTAATAGGACAGATTGTTGATACAAATTCGGGTTTTATAGCAAAATCATTAGATAAAATTGGTGTTGAAATTAGTGAGATGATTTCGATAAGCGATGATAAAAACCATATTTTAGATACGTTTAAAAAGCTTCAAGACAAAGTCGATTTAGTGATTGTTACGGGAGGACTTGGGCCTACAAAAGATGATGTTACAAAGAAAACTTTTTGTGATTACTTTGAAGATGAGCTGGTTGTTGATCAAAAAGTATTGGCGCATGTTACCGAGTTAATTGAAGGGTTTTATAAAAGACCTATCACGCAAATGAATATTGATCAAGCACTAGTTCCTTCAAAATGTACGGTACTTCATAACGCCGTAGGGACGGCTCCAGGAATGTGGGTGAAAAAGGAAGGTACCGTTTTTATTTCTTTGCCAGGAGTGCCTTACGAAATGAAATATTTAGTTGAAAAAGAGATTATTCCAAAGGTTGTTCGAGAATATAGCAGACCGTATATTATTCACAAAACGATTTTGACTTACGGTCAAGGAGAGAGTATGGTCGCGGAGCGAATAGAAGCTTGGGAAGACAATTTGCCAGAGTTTTTAAAATTAGCTTATTTGCCCAGTCCTGGAAGAGTGCGTTTGCGAATTTCAGCACGAGGGACAGATAAGGAAATTCTAGAAAAGGCAATTGAAGAGCAGGTAGTTTTGTTAGATGCTATAATTCACGATATTATCGTGGGCTTTGAAGAAGACGAAACGATTGAAGTAGTGCTAGGTGAGATGCTTAAAAAGCAACAAAAAACAATTGCAACTGCCGAAAGTTGTACTGGAGGAACAATTGCTTCCTTGTTAGCATCAGTTCCTGGAGCATCAAATTATTTCAAAGGAAGTATAGTTTCCTACGCGACGGCAGTAAAAACGGATGTTTTGGGAATTTCTGAGGAGTTAATCAACGAATTTACGGTAGTTAGTGCTGAGGTAGCTTCTGCTATGGCTTTGAGTGTAAAACGATTGATGAAAACCGACTATGCAATTGCGACTACTGGAAACGCTGGACCGCAAAAAGGAGCTTCAAATGCTGAAATTGGGACAGTTTTTATCGCATTGGCTACACCGAGCGAAGTAATTGTTGAAGAATTTAATTTTGGCCAACCACGTGAAAAAGTGATAGATAGAGCCGTGTATAAGAGTTTAGAAATGCTTCAGAAAGAAATTTTTAAAAATGTCCTATAAATATTTTGCGTAATAGGTTTATTTTTCTTTTCTTTGCACCCTGATTTTGAATAACGATAAAAATAAGTATAATGTCTAGAGTTTGTGACCTTACAGGTAAAAGAGCGATGGTAGGAAATAACGTTTCTCACGCTATGAATAAAACTAAGAGAAAATTTTCTGTTAACTTAGTGAAAAAGCGTTTTTATCTTCCAGAAGAAGATAGATGGATTACTCTTAGAGTAGCAGCATCTACGATAAAAACAATTAACAAAAATGGAATTGCAGCTGTTTTGAAAAAAGCGCAAACGCAAGGGTTTATTAAATAAGCTTTTTCCAATATAAAAAAATAGCAAGATGGCAAAGAAAGGTAATAGAATCCAAGTAATTTTAGAATGTACAGAACACAAAACAACTGGTGTTGCTGGAACTTCAAGATACATTACAACAAAGAACAAGAAAAACACTCCTGATAGATTAGAGATTAAGAAATTTAATCCAGTTTTGAAACGTGTGACTCTTCACAAAGAAATTAAATAATAATTAGAGATTTAAATACATTCTCAAATAGCAATATTTAGAGTTTTTATTAAAATACATATAACATTTAAATCATGGCAAAGAAAACAGTAGCAACGTTACAGACTTCTTCTAAGAGATTATCAAAAGCCATCAAAATGGTGAAATCTCCAAAAACTGGTGCATATACATTCGTAGAATCTATTATGGCTCCTGAAGCTGTTGATGAATTCTTGAAAAAGAAATAATTAACACAAGCATTATATAGAAAAGCTACTTTCATTCGGAAGTAGCTTTTTTATTTTCTATCTTTACCGATTAGAGATGGTATTAGTTCATTGTGTCTAATACTCCAATTAACACTGTTTACACTATGAGTTTTTTCAAAAGAATATTTTCATCAGAAAAAAAAGAATCCCTAGATAAAGGTCTTGAAAAATCAAAAACAACTTTCTTTACTAAATTAAGTAAAGCTGTTGCCGGAAAGTCAAAAGTTGATGATGACGTTCTGGATAATTTAGAAGAAATACTTATTTCTTCTGATGTAGGAGTGAATACTACTCTAAAGGTTATTAAAAGAATTGAGGCTCGTGTTGCTGAAGATAAATACTTAGGTACAGACGAACTTAATACTATTCTACAAGAAGAAATAGCTAGTTTATTATCAGAAACGAATACTGGTGAAGCTACTGAATTTGTAATTCCAATTAATACCAAACCTTATGTTTTAATGGTTGTGGGTGTCAACGGTGTTGGGAAAACTACGACTATAGGAAAGCTTGCGTACCAATTTAAAAAACAAGGATACAGTGTTGTTCTAGGTGCTGCAGATACTTTTCGTGCTGCTGCAATTGACCAATTACAAATTTGGGCAGATAGAGTAGGTGTTCCTATTGTAAGGCAAAATATGGGGAGTGATCCTGCATCGGTTGCTTTTGATACTTTACAGTCAGCAGTTGCTCAAGATGCTGATATTGTAATTATAGATACAGCGGGACGTTTGCACAACAAGATTAACTTGATGAATGAATTGACTAAAGTAAAGCGTGTAATGCAAAAAGTAATTATTGATGCACCACATGATGTACTGTTAGTTCTTGATGGTTCAACAGGTCAAAATGCTTTTGAACAAGCAAAACAATTTACAGCAGCTACAGAGGTTACTTCACTTGCAGTAACAAAACTAGACGGTACTGCTAAAGGTGGTGTTGTAATTGGTATTTCAGATCAATTTAAAATTCCAGTAAAGTATATTGGAGTAGGAGAAGGGATTGAAGATTTACAAGTATTCAATAAACACGAATTTGTAGACAGCTTTTTTAAATAGAATAAAAATAATGAAAAAGATTAGCCCTTTATACTTGTATTTTATAAGTCTAGTTTGTTTTGTTTTAGCAAATGTACTTAGAGATAAAGTTGATTTTGCTTATGGTTTTTTTTTAGGTGCTGGTATAGTGATTTTTTTACTAGGAGTCTATAAGAAAATTAGCGCTAAGTAATTTATTGACATAAAAAAGCGGCTTATTTTACTAGAGAAATAGTTTTTTAATAGTTACTATTGATGAGTTTAATCATATCTACAGAAGAAATACTTCAAGAACGAATTAAAGAATTATCATGTCTATATGATGTTTCTACGGTAATCGTTCAGCATGAAGGTGCTGTTTTAGACACATTAAATAAAATTTGTTCGATTCTAAAAAATGCCTGGCGATTTTCTGATGATTCAATTATAGAGTTGAAATTAGATTCTTATTACCATTGTACAGCTGAACTTCCCGAGCATACTGTTTTTCAAAAATCAATTATTACTGTTTTTAATGAAGAATTTGGATATGTCAAAGTGCATTACCCATCGGTCCAATTTACGGAAAAACACTTTTTAGAGGATGAAGAGAAATTACTAAACAAAGTTTCTTCGGATATAAGTGTTTTTTATGAAAGACATTTGAATAAAGGAAAACAAGAGCTTTTAAAAAGAAGTGCTGAGCGTGTTGATAGACTTTCGATTCTTGGCGAAATAACCGCTGGAATTGCGCATGAATTAAACACTCCTTTAGGAAATATTTTAGGTTTTGCTGAATTTATCAATGAACGTTCTGAGGAAAAACAATCTCAAATGGACAGTGCTAAAATTATCAAAGCAGCTATTTATTCTAGAGAGGTGGTTAAAAAATTAATGTTCTTTTCCTGTGAAATGCCCCAGCACATGAGGTTTGTGAAAATCATACCAATAGTATCTGAAGCTTTGAGTTTATTAGGTCCTAATTTTAAAAAAGCAAGCCTCAGCTATGAATTAGATTTTGAGGATGTAGCGTTAGAAGCGCAACTTGATACCATACAATTGACACAGGTTTTATTCAATATTTTGATAAATTCTATTTATGCATCTCCTCAAAACAGCGTTATTAAATTAAAAATATACTGTATTGAGAATAGTTTTTTTATCGAAATTAGCGATCAAGGTACCGGTATTGACGCTGCTATTAAATCAAAAATTTTCGAACCATTTTTCACTACAAAAGCAATAGGCGAAGGTTCTGGATTAGGCTTAAGTGTGGTACACGGTATTGTAAAAAGTCATAAAGGAGATATTACTACCTTTGATAATAATCCCAAAGGAACTGTTTTTCAAGTTCGATTACCTCTAAGTACTTCCTGATGAAATTAAAGAAAGAAAATATTTTAATTGTAGATGATAATTATGACATGCTAGAGTTGCTACATCGCAATTTAAAAGCTCAAAATTTTCATACCTATAAAGCGTCTTCAGTAGTGGAGGCTATTGAAATTTTAAAATTAAGCAAGATTGATTTATTAATAACCGACTTGCAGATGCCGGGTATCAACGGAATCGAATTGATAAAATATGTTCAGGAGCACTTTCCTGCCATACCTAAATTGGTTATTACAGGGTTTCCTTCTGTAGACAGTGCGATAGAAGCTGTAAAATCAGGTGCGTTAGATTATTTAGCGAAACCTTTTACAAATGAAGAACTTAAAAAAGCGGTACATAATTTAATTGAAAGTAAAGAAAAATTAGCCTCTACAAGTACTGAGGTTATAACTAAAACTAGTGAAACAATATCTCAATACGCTGGTATTGTAGGGCAGTCTGAGCAAATGGTTCAATTGATTGATTTAATTGAACGTGTAAAAGATAATCGAGCTACAATATTGATTCAAGGAGAAAGTGGTACCGGAAAAGAATTAGTTGCTAGAGCCATTCATTACAAAGGTGCATTTGCATCAAAACCTTTTATTGCGGTAAACTGTGGTGCGATTCCTGAAAACTTAATGGAATCAGAACTTTTTGGATATATGAAAGGCGCTTTTACTGGTGCTAATGAAACTAGAGGGGGCTTTTTTCAAGCAGCCGAAGGAGGAACTATTTTTTTAGATGAAATAGGCACAGCGCCACTTACTGTGCAAACGCGATTACTGCGTGTATTGCAAGAAAAAGAAGTGAGTATGGTGGGTTCTCAAAAGACCCAAAAAATAGAATTGAGAATTATTGCTGCTACAAACAATGATCTCTATGAGATGGCTAATAAAGGTACTTTTAGAGAAGATCTTTATTATAGACTAAATGTTGTTAATATAGAAACACCCCCTTTGCGACAAAGAAAAAGCGATATAAAACTACTTATAACTACTTTTTTAGCTAAATATGGAGTGGAGTATAATAAACCAAATATAACTATCTCCGATAAGGTAATCACTGTTTTGATGCGTCATTCATGGCCAGGTAATGTTAGAGAACTTGAAAATGTGATCCAGCGAATGATTATCATGAGTGGGGAACAAATTGAGGTTAGCGATGTGCCCGAATATTTAAAATATCCCATGCCATTTGAAAAAGAGGAACTTAAATCTTTAAAAGATATTGAAAAAGCACACATCCTTAAAGTGCTAGCAGCTGTAGATAATAATAAAACCCGTGCTGCCGAAATTCTTCAAATAGATCGAAAAACGCTTCGTTTAAAAATTGATAATTAAATTTTTTAAACTGGGGAATAATGCCCTTTGCGGGGAATATCTCCCCAGTGTTTTTTTTATACAATAACTACTATTTTATTTAAAACCCCTTATTTATAAGGGGTTTGTGTTTTGCTGTATGGTCAAATGTGCTAATGGCATACCATTTGTCTATTAGAGAGGAAATAGCTGTTTTTTTAAACAGTGATAAAATATATATGAGATGAATGTATTAAATAAACAAGGACCAGGGTATGTACCTATAGTAATTAACACTAAAGTGATGGAGCAAACAAGGATAGTCAACTACGATTCCTCGACGGTTACTAATAGAGAGGTGATTTCCGTTAATGAATCTAACGGTAGTTTGTGTGTTAATTGTGATAACAATACCCACTGTGTGTTGCAACGTAGTAATAAAATGTTTTGTGAACTGTATCAATAAAAGAAAATGATAGCTATAAAAGAAGAGACTAAAAAAAGTATGTTGGACAATGTAATGCAGCAGTTTAATAAAACGGCAGATGCAATTAACTTGAATCCAAATATTAGAAATATTTTATCAATAACTAATAATGAAATTATTCTTCATTTTCCAGTAAAAATGGACACGGGAGAAGTTAAGATTTTTACGGGTTATAGAGTGCAACATAATAATGCATTAGGACCTTATAAAGGGGGATTGCGTTACCATCCTACCGTAGATGTCGAAGATGCTAAGGCATTAGCAATGTGGATGACTTGGAAAACTTCTTTAGCGGGTTTGCCTTATGGAGGTGCTAAGGGAGGGATACAAATCGATCCTAGAGAATATTCAATAGGTGAGTTGGAGCGTATTACAAGACGTTTTACTTATGCTTTAGGCGAAAATATAGGACCTGAGCATGACATTCCAGCGCCAGATGTTAATACAAATGAACAAACAATGGCATGGATGGCTGATACCTTTATGTCTACAAAATCATCATCAGAGCGCTCTCGTAATCAGCATGTAGTAACAGGAAAGCCAGTCGGTTCAGGTGGTTTAGAAGGTAGAAATCGTTCTACAGGTTATGGAGTGTATTTAACGATTAAATTGTTGTATAAAAGTAAAGGAGAGAGCTTAGCGGGTAAGCGATTTATAGTACAAGGTTTTGGAAATGTAGGGTATTGGACTTCACATTTTTTAACAAATGATGGTGCAATTCTTCTTGCTGTTCAAGATGCTCACGCTACCATCATCAACGAAAACGGAATAGCAGTAGAGGAGCTATTTGAGCATTCTAAACCAAGAAAAGGTTCTATTCAAGGATTTGAAGGAGCTAGTGAGATGGATCCTAATGCCTTTTTTGGCTTGGCTTGCGATATTCTTATTCCTGCCGCTTTGGGTAACCAAATAACAGCTGAAAATGCATATTTAGTAAAAGCAAATGTCATTGCTGAAGGTGCAAATGGTCCTATAGATACTGAGGGAGAAGAAATTTTATTGCAAAACGGAATTACCATCATACCTGATATTTTATGTAATTCAGGAGGTGTGATTGGAAGCTATTTTGAATGGTTACAAAACAGAAACGGAGAACTTTGGCAACTGGATGAGGTCATGATCAAAATTGATAAAAAAATTACAGAGGTTTTTCGTAAAGTAGAAGGAGTTGTAATAGAAGGTAAGCTTGATTGGAGAACAGCGGCTTATATTTTAGCCATAACTAGAATTGAAACTGCTTATATCCAACGTGGTATTTTTCCATGATCCATTTTTTTTTTTTAATTTAAAAAACCTTTATAGTTAATACCCATTACTATAAAGGTTTATAATTAATATTTTATATCTAAATTATGAAATACGGCCAACTAATAGTAGATAAAAAGGAATACAGCTTACTAATGCGAAGTATAGCCGATTCTAGAAGTCAGGAAGATAAAATCTATCGAGAATCACTAAAAAAGTTAAAATTAGAACTGCTTACCGCAAAAGTAATCGAGGATGAAATCATGCCTGATGATGTAATACGATTTAATTCAATAGTAAGTATCAGTACGCCCTACAATGTAGAACGAAGTTATCAAATTGTTGCTCCTGAAAAGAGTGATATTCTACAAAACAAGATTTCTATTTTATCACCAATGGCTTTAGCACTTTTTGGCTATGCCAAAGGAGATAAAATTATTTGGGAATTTCCATCTGGGTTGAATACAATAGAAATAATTGCAGTTAAGCAGCAAAACAGTTTACTTAAAAAAGAAAGTGTATGAAAGAGCTAATTTACGAACATGAAACGATTGATGACATCCAGATGAAATTTATGGATAGAGATATTGAATTTTGGAAAGAAGAAGTATCGATTATCCGAATTGAAATTCTTTTTTTTAAACGAATACTAACGTCCTCAGTTTTTAAAATTTTTAATTGTGACCGACAAAAGAAAGTTGATTTGCTTAAGGATTTAAATAATGTAAATGATATTAATGAAACCTATTACGCTAATTTAACTTCGTTTATCAATAAGTTAGAGATGATTAAAGAATGTGAAGACGTACAATGCGAGACTTTTTATTTAAACAATCATACCAAGTTTAGAGCTGATATTGAAAGTCATTTTTCAGCCTATAGGTATTATAAAATTAATGTTATTCTGTTTTTTGACAGTTGCTTAGAAGAAAAGATGTAACGTTTGTTTTCTTTAATATATTTAGATTTTGAACACATTTAATCCACTTTAAATGTGTTTTTTTATTGGTGCAAAACACTACTTTTTTACCATAATATAATCAAATGTAGCTAGTATTAAACTACTCTATGCATTGGTATCTACTCTTTTACTAATAATTGTTTACTGGTTGTTTTATTTCTATTTAGTTTGGTTGTCCATTAGTTTTCCATAGTTTTAAAGAAGTAAGTAATTGTTGAGATCATCTTTGGTTTACTTTTACTACGTTTAACGCATTATCAATCAGTAATAAACCATAAGGTTTTTTTGATCTTTTTATGCAGGTTGAAGTTAATGCTTAAAGGAGGTGAAAATACTTTAAGAGATTTGCTTTTTTTGTTTGGTTTGTGTTTTTATAAACTAACTTTGTAGCGCTTAAAGAAAGTGATAAAATACGAAGTCTCCTAATTCTGATTCTCTCAAAACTTCGGTAGTTATCTGGAGAATAATCGAATAAAAAATAGGATTCTGCTGTTGAAAATTTACTTTTTACTTTATCTTTTAAATTTTAATGAATAAATAATTATAGCCATGAAAAACGCGTTTAAAATTCTGATAATCTCCCTATTTTTTGTAGGTTGTAACCAAAAAATCGAACCTACTGATATCAGTAAAATGAATGGATATTGGGAGATTGAGAAGGTCGTTTTTGATAAAGGAGAAGATAAGGATTACAAGATGAATGAATCCTATGATTATTTTAAAATCACGGATAACAAAGGAATCAGAAAAAAAGTAATGCCACAATTAGATGGAACTTTTTTAGTGAATGATACCTACGAGAAATTTGTTGTTCGTTTTGATAAAGAAAAAGTATATTTAGATTATGTTACTGATTATGCAAAATGGACAGAGGAATTAATAGCAGTTTCAGACAAGGAATTAGTTTTTAGAAACGAAGAGAAAAAAGAATATCATTATAAAAAAGCAGGACCAATAAACTTAACAGGAAATGGCAAAGAGACTAAATAATCAGAGTACGGTGGGGGATGTTTTACAGCAGATTATTAAAGTAAATAAATTGCAGCCTGGCATGGATCAAATTGACGTTAAGGATGCTTGGACCAACTTGATGGGAAACGGTGTAAATAGTTATACCCGAAATGTAGTTTTAAAAGGGAGTACATTGTATGTAGAGCTAACATCATCAGTTTTAAGAGAAGAGTTAAGCCATGGAAAAGCAAAGATTGTAAAAATGATCAATGAAGAACTAAGGCGCGATGTAGTTTTGACTGTTGTGTTAAGGTAAAAAAAAATTGGTTTAAACCAAAAAAAGAAGCTGTCAGTAAATACTCTGGTAGCTTCTTTTTGATTTATAAAACAAATGAAAATGTTTCTTTAAAAATTAATTGATGTCTTTGATAAAGTCATCATATTCTAGATAAAAAAGTTCTAAAGCATTCATCTTTTCATTGAAAAACTCAAATATTGTATCCCAATAATTTCTATTACTAACACCTACGCCTAGTTTTTCAACCCAAATTCGGCTGATTGTTTTTCCGCTTTCTAAGGTGTAGTTTTGTTCGTAAACGAGGTCTTTTATAAATTCATCGTTCAAGATATTTTTTAATGCGACTAGTTTATCAAAGTAGGCATTTCGGGTTTCGTCATTACGAGGTTCTATATCAATGATAACTTGGGCTTTTTTATTGTCGACGTAAAATTTAAAAGAAAAATCTTTAATTTTAGTGTCGTATAGCATCCATTTTCTTGGATACTTGTCTGCGAATGTTACCCAGAATTCTCTTTTTAATTTTTGAGTTTCTTCTTTGCTGTACATTGGTGAGTTTGATTTAGATTGTAGAAAATTTGCGCACGACTATTTTCTGAACTATATTTATATGTTGTTTTAATTGCAAAAATAGACTTTGATTATGGATTTTCAATCTTTTTTAAAATATGTTCCTAATTTGGTTCAAGCTCAATTACCCGCTGCTGCAGCACATGCTATTATGGCGCCAGTTGAACGGTTAGAAAGTTTGAAACAATTAGAGCCTAAAATTGCACCAAAAGTGGCTGCTGTAATGATGTTGTTTTACCCAAAAGAGGACCTAACGCATTTAGTTTTAATTGTCAGGAATACCTATAAGGGCGTACACTCTGCGCAGGTTGCTTTTCCGGGAGGGAAATACGAAGATGAAGACGTGGTTTTTACCAATACGGCTTTGAGGGAAACACACGAAGAGGTTGGAGTGCATCCCGATAAAATGCAAATCATAAAACCATTTACCCCAATGTATATTCCGCCAAGTAATTTTATGGTACATCCTTTTCTAGGCATCTGTACTGAGGAAATTTTGTTCATTCCAGAACCTAGCGAAGTTGCTGCGATAATTGAACTACCGTTGTCCGTTTTTCTTAGTGAGAACATTGTGGTAGAGACAAATTTAACGACATCGTATGCTAATAATATAAAAGTTCCTGCATTTGATATTGACGGAAATATTGTTTGGGGAGCTACAGCAATGATGTTGAGTGAGTTAAAAGAGGTTTTGAAAATAGTTTTAAAATGAGTAGTAATTTAGTAATTAATACTAGTTTATTTCTCGTATTTTAACAGTCTCAGAGCACAAATGGAAATTAGCATAAAAATAAATTCCGTAAGTTTGTAGCTCTAATTTAGAAAATTAATACACAATTTTATGGGATTATTTAAGCGAAATCCTTTTGGTCATATCCTGTTCTTAAAAAAGTGGTTGATCAGAATTTTTGGTGCAGCAACTCATAGGCGCTATAGAGGTTTTAATGAATTGAAAATTGAAGGTTCTGAAATAATCAGAAGTTTGCCCGATAGAAATGTACTTTTTATATCCAATCATCAAACCTATTTTGCTGATGTAGTGGCTATGTTTCATGTTTTTAATGCCAGTTTAAAAGGGAGAGAAAACAACATAATAAACGTGGGTTATTTATGGAATCCTAAAATGAATTTTTACTACGTTGCAGCAAAGGAAACTATGCAAGCCGGTTTATTGCCTAGAATTATGGCTTATGCAGGAGCCATTTCGGTAGAGCGAACGTGGAGAGAAAAAGGAGTTGATGTAGTTGATAAAAAAGATGTCAATCCTAATGATACTGAAAGTATAAAATTAGCACTTGATGATGGCTGGGTGATCACTTTTCCGCAAGGAACTACAAAAGCATTCAAACCGGTTCGTAAAGGAACGGCTCATATTATAAAAGAACACCGTCCTATTGTTGTACCTATTGTTATTGATGGATTTAGACGCTCATTCGATAAAAAAGGATTACGCATGAAAAAGAAAGGAATTTTGCAGTCTTTCATCATAAAAGAACCCTTGGTAATTGATTATGATAACGATACAATTGATGAAATTGTAGAGAAAGTAGAGTATGCTATTGAACAGCATCCTTCGTTTTTAAAAGTAATTCCTGAGGAGATTTTAGAGGAAGAAGAAAAATTAAACTCACGCAGAAGATACAGTTATAAAGAAAAGAAAAACTAGATTCTTTATAAAAAAAAAAACAAACCCAGCAACTAATTAAAATTGCTGGGTTTTTTATTTGAAAAAAATAAATACCACTACTACAAGTCTATCTTCTTCAATTCTTTATAATTGGTAAGCAATCTTCTAAGTAAAATTCCATACAATAACCTATAGAACAACCAGAAAAATCCAAAAAATACTGCGATAGTCATTATTGCTACCACTACTGTTATTAACATAACCTTACTATTATTTGCTATTTTTTCACTTAACAACGTAATTTCGGGTACATATTTTAAGCTTATAATAAAGGCTATTATAAAGTTAATAATGATCATTGCTAAATTATAGATAACATAATATTGTACAGTCTTTCTTGTTCTTAAAATATCTTTCATTAAGTATTTTGTAGATACTGTAGCAGAAATTTTAATATAATTTCTATAAAATAAATAGACAAAAACTAATGTTATTGCATACCCACAATAATTTAAACTTTTTGATAGAAACATTAATCCAGGAGCATTTATTGGTTTTGTATAATGATCTGTGTCAAAACAAATGTTTACCGCCGTCCACAACAAAATCTCTAATATGCTTATTATTAAAATCCACTTCACGATAGAAGATGACTTTTTATGAATCATTTTATAAATGTCAATCTCTGATACCTGCTCAAAAGAATTCTCATTCTTTTTCCAGTCTTTTTTTAGTAAATCCAGCTCTTTCATAATTCTTTAAGGATTTAATATTTTCTTTAGTTTTCCTTTTATTCTATTCATTTTTACCCTTGCATTAACCTCGCTAATACCTAACGTTTCTGCAATTTCACGATAATCTTTATCTTCTAAATACATAAAGATCAACGCTTTTTCAATGTCATTTAATTGGTAAACTGCTTTATACATGAGCTTTATTTGCTCCTCTTCTTCGTAATTATATTCAATTTCCTTAGTAAAATGTTGCCTGCTTTCATATTCAACTGTCGCAATCGAGCGCTTGTTTTTTCGGTATAAAGTAATTGCAGTGTTTAGCGCAACACGATATGCCCACGTAGAAAATTTGCTGTCCCCTCTAAACTTCGGAAAAGCTTTCCATAACTGAATCGTAACTTCTTGAAACAAATCTTTGTGCGAGTCCTCACAATCAGTATATAGCCTACATATCTTGTGGATTATATTCTGATTTTCCTGCAGCTGCTGTACAAAAGAATGTTCTAGATTTTCAGTCATATATACGTTAGTTACCTAAAGCTTGATTTTGTTACAAGGTAAACTACTTTTTTGAGTAAAAAATCGCTTTTAATTTTTTGGAGCACCACATTTAAAATTTATAGGAACAGTTGTCCCGCTGTACATTACAATCTCCCGAAAAAAGCGGGAGGATTTTCATTGCCATCGGGGCTATTTAACGGCGTCTATTTCCTATAACTTCCTATAAAATAAAGGTTCAATGAGTAGTTTTAAAAACGAAAAATTATATTTAATATGTAAGAGAGTGCGCAAATAAAACAAGAAGATTGTATATTTGAAACGCAGCAATATTGAAGCAACACAAACATGAACATACCTGATTCGTCTTTACCAAGAATTGTTATTATAGGAGGCGGTTTCGCCGGAATCGCATTGGCAAAACAACTTAAAAACCAAGCGGTGCAAGTCGTGCTTTTAGACAAGCACAATTACCATACATTTCAACCTCTGCTATATCAAGTAGCTACTGGCGGACTTGAGGCTGGGTCAATTGCTTATCCTATTCGCAAAGTAATTCAAGAATATGACGACTGTTATTTTAGACTAACTTCAGTTCAGGAAATTGATACTAAAAACAAACAGATCGTTACCGAAATAGGGAATCTTACTTATGACTACCTAGTTATTGCTACAGGATCCAAAACAAATTATTTTGGTAATAGAGATATAAAACGATACAGTATGGCCATGAAAACCATACCGCAGTCACTAAATATTAGAAGTCTTATTCTCGAAAATTTTGAGCAAGCAGTACTAACCAAAGATACTGTTGAGCAAAACAGCTTGATTAATTTTGTACTTGTAGGTGGCGGACCTACAGGGGTAGAGCTTGCAGGAGCTTTAGCCGAAATGAAAAAGGCCATTTTACAAAAAGATTACCCCGACTTAGATATTGCTAGAATGCAAATCAACCTGATTCAAAGTGGAGACCGAATTTTAAATACAATGAGTGAAAAGTCTTCCTTAGCTGCCGAAAAATTTTTAGAAAGCCTAGGAGTTACCATCTGGAAAAACGTTCGGGTAACTAATTATGACGGACGTACTGCAACAACAAATTCCGACTTAACTTTTGAAACGGCTACTTTAATTTGGACAGCAGGTGTTCAAGGTGCTTTGATAGCAGGGCTTACTGCAGACTCGCTTGTAGAAAGAGTTGAGCGCGTAAGAGTGAATGAATTCAGCCAGGTTAAGGGTTATGATGATATTTTTGCCGTGGGCGATATTGCTTCAATGGAGTCAGATGAATATCCGCAAGGACATCCTATGATGGCCCAGCCTGCTTTGCAGCAGGGTAAAGCGCTAGGGGAGAACCTAGTGAGGTTGATCAATAAAAAACCAATGAAAGCTTTTAAATACAATGACAAAGGTTCTATGGCAACTATAGGCCGTAATAAAGCCGTGGTTGATTTGCCTCATTACCATTTTAGCGGTGTTTTTGCTTGGTTTGTATGGATGTTTGTACACTTGTTTTCTTTAATTGGATTTAAAAACAAAGCTGTTGTATTCTTAAACTGGGTGTACAATTACATTCGTTTTGACCGTGAAGGAAGATTAATTATAAGGCCATATAAAAAGAAAAGCTTTACAACTTTTACAACTGATGAGGTTTAGCTTTGTTTTTTTTAAAGTGTCAAAGTTGCTAAGTTTTATAAGGGAGAAACAAATGAAAAGAGCTTTACTGGTTTGGGAATTTAGTTTTATTTAAGACTATAATTCCCTTTTGTGATAATAATTAACCATCAAGTCGACAAATTTGCTGTAGCTGTTAATGCCTTCTTTTTGCTGGTTTATTTTTAAAAAAGTATCATAAAAGAGGTGAAATCCTTTTTCAATTGGAGATTGATAATCGATCCAAAATTGATCACTTTCTTTATAGTTTTTAAGAATTCCTGGATGGACAGTTTTTATAATTTCTTTGAAAACTTGCTCGTTTTGTGTCCTAATACTGCTCAAGCAATAGCTCAAGGCAAAACTATATCCTGAGTATTTAAAATATAAATTGTCATTTTTTATTGAAGCCATAAACCCAATAAAATTACATTCACTTTCGCTGGCATAACCCATTTGATGTGCCATTTCGTGGTTTACTGTGGTAGGAAACCCATACAAAGGTATTAAGCTATTTACCTGTGCTTCATTGGTAAACGGATTCAAATACCCGCTAAATCCCATATAAGATAAAGGCAAGCTAATTAAAGATTTCTTTGTGCTCAAGTTCGTGAAGGTAAAATAATCATGTTCTTTGGCTAGATTTTCATAGCCATTCAAATTCATTTTAAAAACCGCAGCTTCCGTGTAAGGAAAAACCACTTTCAGACTATCGTTTTTCGTTATTTGACTGTGGATTGCATTTGTTTTTGCAATCAGTTTTTTAGTGAAACCGATTAACTCGACATCAGTATATTCTTTTTGGATTTCCATTTTTTCAAATAGCGGCTCGCGGTAATAATTCAAAGCCCAAAGGAGATGAAATAGAAAGTAAAAAACCGAGAAGAAACTCAATACCGTAAGTAGGTTGTTTTTCCATTGTAACTTCCATGATTTTCTTTTGTTCCAAAACCATCTTAAAATAAAGAAAATCAATATAATATAAATACAATCTCCTACAGAAAAGGGAAATAAGCCAAATAAAATTCTCGAAAAATAGGTGATAATCGGGTAGATTCCGTTGCTGTAATGTTCCTCAATACTTTCTGGAAAATAAGCAAGAATTTGTAAAGCAATTATTTGAATAACAAGAAATAGAGGCAGTAGGTATTTAGATTTCACGAAGAAGGATTTTATTGATTTGTGAATGGTAAATATAAGTACTTTTGCAGTTAATTAAAAGCTGCTTTTTTTGAAATCAATTCAAGCGCAGTCATTCCGTGAAACAGCGTTGTCATGCTCTAAAAATTATACTACCTTGCAATATGACCTTCTTTTAAAATTCAAGCAAGGCTGCTTTATGCAACAAGTTCTTGTTTTTTCTTACCGGTTTCTTTTAATAGCAAAGCAAAAACAATCGCAATTCCAATACCAATTACCCAAAATAATCCTGCACATTGAAAATGGCTTTCCTTGTCTACAGCTGTCGCCAAAGTATTTCCATACAAATTACCAAATAATGGTCCCAATAAAGAGGTGACACCAAAGGTTAAGAAATTAATAGCTCCAGTTGCGCTTCCTTTAACACTGTCGGGATTACTTTCTTTGATTATGGAATACGGAATCATAGCTGCACCAGAGGCTACACCTAAAAGAAATGTACTGATATAGGCAGGGTAGATTTCTGGAAAATAAAGTAATTGCAATAAATTAGCAATCATCAGTAACGCTCCTGTTATTAAAACAGGCTTTCTTCGGCCTATTTGGTCTGCTATCCATCCCATTAAAGGACAACCTACAGCCCATCCTAAGGCGACACAAGCGCTCACGAGTGTGGCCGATTCAAAATCCATCATACGGTCTTTTTGAAAGAAGGCAACTCCCCAAGTCATTGCAAAAATAGTGGTAGGGGCAAACAAGAGTCCTGAAATTGCGCCAGATAAATAACTTTGTGAATTACTAAAAACAATTTTATAAGGTGATAATAGTCCGCCTTTTTGAGCTTTTTTAATAGCTAATTCAGTTTTGTCTTGTGGTGTGATGTAAAGTATAAAAATACCAACTGCAATAATCAAGATTCCCATACCAATCCATATAAAAAGCAAGCTATAGCCGTTTTTAATAGCGGGTCCTATGATGAATTGTCCAGCTGAGCCGCCAAGCATTCCTAGTGATTGTGTTGCTCCAATAGCAGTTGCTAGTTTGCGGGGTGAAAAAGCTTTAGAAGCTAAATATACACAAGCAGGAAAAGCCATTGCTGAACCTGCCCCTTGTAAAAGTCTACCAATATAGCCATCATAAATACTGGATGCGGCAAATAAAATACATCCCAGACCTACAATGATGGTTCCAATTGATAAGGGGTATTTTGCTCCAAGTTTATCCAGAGCAATTCCAGCAATTAAACTCGTAATAGAATAGGTCAAGTAATACATTCCTATAACAGTGCTTACTCCCTTTGTTGAGGTTGTAAAAGCGTGTGAAAGTTCTGGAATCATGACGCTTGGTGCTGAGCGGACAGCATATTCTAAAAAGTAAAAGATCAAACCAAAAAACCAAGCTAGTAAGTAGGGATTTTTAGTATAGGAAGTTGTATTTGATTGCATAATTTGAATTCCAAAATTCAAAACCACCTTTAGATATTAGGTAGAAAATGAATGTTTATTGTTTTTCTCAAATTTACGAATACCTATATTGTCATCAAGTGGTGCAAGAAAATTTAGTGAGTTACGGTGTTTCTTAGCTTAAAAAAATGATTCTTATTTTTATTGTTTAAATTTCTATTACAATTATTCTGATTTAACTTAATTTAAGAATAATTTTACAGATTAAAATATCTTGATTTTTTCATAACATCCCGTTTTTTTTTTTTAAATGAGATGTAAAGAAGGTGATAAAACATTTTAGTAGCAATTTTAGATTAATTTGAAAAGATATAATCTCATTTTTCCGAAGGTTTCTTTATTCTCTTGATGATTATCTGTTAGTAAGCGCTGTTTCAAATTCTATGGACGTTGCTTTTATTAAATTTGGTGCCAACAGCTTTTATTGATTTAATCCTCGGCTGTTATTAAATCCAATGTGAGATGCGTTGAAGGCAATGAAATAATCATGGTTATTGCAACCGTTTATAAAAGTCCTTTTCGAGCTTTAGTTTGCGGGATTGCTTCGTTAATCGCAATGACTAGACTTGTAGTTGCTTGCGTGAGGGATTGAGGCAAGCTACCGAAGTAGCGCCGAAAGCCCGACAGCGCTATAGAAAGGGGCTTTGTGAGCGCAAAATGAATATGCCCCTTTTTATAGTGGTGGCACGCCCAAAAGATTGTACTAATTTTAAGCGAGAAATTATTTTATAAAGGGGAAAACGAATTTAAACTTTGTAACTTTGAGCTTTAAAAATGTTAAACTTCAAACAATAATAAATGAGTCAAGAGATAAGAAATTTAGAACCAAAAGTACTTTGGAATAAGTTTGCCGATTTGAATGCCGTTCCTCGTCCTTCAAAAAAAGAAGAGCGTGTAATTGAATTTATGAAAAACTTTGGTAAAAGCCTTGGATTAGAGACTTTTGAAGATGATATTCGCAATGTGATTATTCGCAAACCTGCGACTCCAGGAATGGAAAATCGTAAGGCGATTGTGATGCAAGGACATCTAGATATGGTGCATCAAAAAAATGGAGATACCGTTTTTGATTTTGATACACAAGGGATCGATATGTATGTTGATCAGGACTGGGTTCGTGCCAGAGGAACTACTCTTGGTGCAGATAATGGATTAGGTGTTGCCGCGATTATGGCAGTTTTAGAGAGTACAGATATCGCGCATCCTGCTATTGAAGCGTTGTTTACCATTGATGAAGAAACTGGAATGACAGGTGCTTTGAACTTGAAAGGCGGAATTCTACAAGGACAAATTTTGTTGAATTTGGACACCGAAGAGGATGACGAAATCGACATTGGTTGTGCAGGTGGAATTGATGTTACGGCAACGGCAGAGTATGATGAAGAGGAAGCTCCAGAGGGTTCTGTAGGATATAAAATTACCGTTAAAGGATTGAAAGGTGGACATTCAGGAATGGATATTCATAAAGGTTTAGGGAATGCAAATAAGATTATGAACCGCTTATTATTTGATGGTTTTGATAATTTTGGTTTGCAAATTTCTGAAATTCAAGGAGGAAGTTTGCGTAACGCGATTCCGAGAGAAAGTGTGGCGCAAGTAGTTATTGCAGCCGTTTATGATGAGGCGTTTGTTTATGACATGCAACAAATTGTAAACGAGATCAAAACCGAATTAAAAACAACGGAACCAAAACTTGAAGTTGTTTTTGAAAAACTAGAAGCTGCTCCGGCCAAAGTAATGCCTTCAATAGCTCAGTTTTATTTTGTACGCGCTATGTATGCTGCTCACAATGGCGTTTATGCTATGAGCGCCGACTTTGATAATCTTGTAGAGACATCTAACAACATCGCTAAGGTAGTTTTGGGTGCGGGTAATCTTTCGGTGCAATGTTTAACGCGTTCGTCTGTTGAAACGGCTAAATTTGATTTGGCTAACAGTTTGCGTTCTGCTTTTGAATTGATGGGTTGTGAGGTAGAGCTTTCGGGTTCTTATCCAGGATGGACTCCAAATTCAGAATCGGAAATTATGGATGTTTTGATACCTATTTATGAGAAACAAGTAGGAGAGAAGCCTCGCGTTGTGGCTTGTCACGCTGGATTAGAATGTGGGATTCTAGGAACAAATTATCCTGATATGGATATGATTTCGTTTGGTCCTACAATTCACGGAGCGCACTCGCCAGATGAGAGAGCAAGTATTTCATCTTCACAAAAATTCTGGAAGTTCTTAGTTGAGATTTTGGCTAATATACCTGTTAAGTAGTTCCGGAGTTGTATATAAAAATTAATACCCTCGTTTATTATTAAACGAGGGTTTTTTATTTAAAAGAAACTAGTCTCTTTTAGGAGCGTTCTTCTTTTCTCTTTTCTCGTCCTTTTTTTCTTTAGCCGTTTTAAGAGGCTCTTTCTTTGCGGTTTTCTTCGCGTCTTGACTTTTTGCCATGATATAGGTATTTATTGTTTGATTAGTTAATTGTGTGTGAGTAAATGTAATTAATATTATGATGTTACTGCTTTTTTATGCAATAAAAATCCTCAATATACACTTGTACATGAGGATTAATGATCTTCTTTGTATTTTATAAGAAACGAATAAGTTACTTTATCCTTTCTTTAATATTTTGTATTCTTCATAACAACCGCTTATGGCATCCATAATTTGTAAATCATTAGCAGTTTGTATAAAAGATTCCGAGTAATTACAACGTTGTAATATTTCGGCGATTTCTTTTTTATCTACGCCTAAAAGCACTGAAATAGTTTCTCTGTCAAATTTGGATTCCAAAAGATTGCGCACGGTATCGTCTTTTTTCATTTCCTTAAGCTTTTTGAGATCTTTTCCATTTTTCCCAAAGAAATTATAGAGCATATCGGCTGGATTAAATATGGAACCAAGAACTTTTCCAAACGCATCAGGGGAATATTCTCCTGCTTCATAACCATGGGTTAGTCCAGATATACTGTATCTAAAGTTTTCATTAACAGGGATGGTTTTAGAGTCGACTTCTAAGTAACCAGTTAGGTTAAATGGTCTGATGACCACTTCTTCAAGTGCAATGGCTTTTTCTGTAAGGTAGATTTTTGCCATTTTATTTTTTATCCAGTCATTAGTAACCTTTACTCTTAAAGATTGAAATCCTAAAAGAGACAAGTGTAATGTGTCAGTAGGCTGTACATCAATTTCAAAATAACCGCTAGAGTCTGTTCTGGCACCACGAACTTTATTGATATTGATGATGTTTACATTTATCAACGGCAATTTAGTATTGTCATTATAGATGTAACCGGATACTTTTTCAGATGGGTTAACCGTCTGTGCTTTAGTAATTAAGGATAGTGTTAAAAAAAAGAAAACTACAAAATATTTCATAAACTGGTTTAAGACTTTAAAAGTAGTAAATCAGGATTAAATATTTTGTAGTTTCTTAGTATTATTATCAGAAAATTAACTAATTGTTAGTCTCTTCTTGGTCTTCTTGGTCTTGGTGCATCACCAGAGTTTTCTGAGCGTCTTGGTGCTCTGTCAGAAGAACCTTCACTTCTTGATGAACTTCTTGGGCCAAATCCGCCTTCTCTTGGAGCAGAACTTCTTCCGCCGAAACCACCTTCTCTAGGAGCTGAGTTTCTATCGCTTCTGAAACCTCCAGAACCTTCTCTCCTTGGAGCAAAGCTTCCTTCTCTTCTTCCGCCACCGCCAGAACTTCTTCCGCCGAAACCGCCACCACTTCTTCCGTTGTGATCACGTCTTCCACCACCGTCATTTTTAGAAATTTCAACATTGATACGACGTCCTTCTAATTGTACGTTGTTCAATACTTCCATAACTTTGTCAGTGTGCTCAGGGTCAGTGTTAAAGAAAGAGAATCCTTCTTTTACATCTACTTTAAAGACATCATCACGACCTAGGTCTAGTGTTTCTTTTAAGTAATCTTTTAATGACATCCAATCGAAGTTATCTCTAGAACCAATGTTTACAAAGTATCTTGTTGCACCATCACTACTATTACCTCTTGAAGCACCTTCTCTGTTATCATCACGCTCGCGACGCTCACCTGATTGGCTAGAAATGTCTCTGTTTTTCTTGTAGTAAGCAATAAAACGGTTAAATTCTACAGATACCATTTTCTTAATCAATTCTTCTTTAGATAAATCTTCAAGAACATTGTTGATAGCTGGTAAATAGTTGTCAATTTCGTGATCAACTTCTGTATCTTTAATTTTATTAGCTAAGTGTAATAATTGGATTTCACAGATCTCAATTCCAGAAGGAATTGTTTTCTCTTCAAATTTTTGTTTGATGATTCTTTCGATAGAAGAAATCTTACGCAATTCACTTTTAGTTACAATAACGATAGAAGTACCTAATTTACCAGCACGACCAGTACGACCTGAACGGTGATTGTAAGTTTCTATTTCGTCAGGAAGTTGGTAGTTTACTACGTGAGTAATATTATCAACATCAATTCCACGTGCAGCAACATCAGTAGCTACAAGCATTTGAATTTGTCTTCCTCTAAAAGATTTCATAACACCATCACGTTGCGCTTGAGATAAATCTCCATGCAATGCAGCAGCACTATATCCATCTTCAACTAGTTTCTCAGCAACAGCTTGTGTATCACGTTTTGTTCTACAAAAAACTACTGAGAAAATATCAGGGTTAGCATCAGCTAAACGTTTTAATGCTTCGTAGCGATCACGTGCATTTACTAAGTAAAACTCATGAGATACTGTTGAAGAACCAGAGTTCTTTGTACCAACTGTAATTTCAATAGGGTCTTTCATGAATTGTTTTCCAATACGTGCTACTTCAGCAGGCATTGTTGCAGAGAACAACCATGTGTTTTTTTCGTCTGGTGTAGTTGAAAGGATGTTTACGATATCTTCGTAGAAACCCATGTTCAACATCTCATCCGCTTCGTCTAGAATACAAAAGTTAATTTGAGAAATGTTTACCAATCCTCTATTGATCATGTCTTGCATTCTTCCTGGAGTAGCCACAATAATTTGTGCTCCTCTTTTAATGTCTCTTGCTTGTTCTGTAATGCTAGCTCCACCGTAAACTGCTACCACATTAATACCTTTTTCGTATTTAGAGTAGTTTTTAAGCTCGTTGGTAATCTGCAAACACAATTCGCGTGTTGGAGATAAAATTAATGCTTGTGTATTTCTGTTGTTGGCATCAATTTTCTGAATAACTGGAAATCCAAATGCTGCCGTTTTCCCTGTCCCTGTCTGAGCCAACGCAACCATATCTGTGTCTTTTTCCAATAATAGGGGAATCGCTTTCTCCTGTACGTCCGTCGGATTTTCAAATCCTAGATCTAAAATCGCCTTCAGTAACGATTCACTCAATCCTAATTGTTCAAATTTATTCATATGTATTTTTAAAATAGGGTGCAAAATTACTCTAAATTATTGAGATAAACTAATGCTATTTTAAGTTTTGATGATTTAGTACCGTTTGATAATCAGAATGTTATGATTTTGTAAAATTATCGATAGTTTATTTTTTTGTTTTCAACAACAAAACAGGTCTCGATTTAACAAATTTATGAACTAAAAATGTTTCTTTAGGAACAGTTATTTGTCGTTTTTAAAAAAACCTATTAATTTTTGTACTGCAATACCTCTGTGACTTATTTTGTTTTTTGTTTCAATTGGTAATTCGGCAAAGGTTTGGTTGTAGCCATCTGGTTGAAAAATAGGATCATAACCAAAACCTTTGTCTCCTGATTTATTGGTTGTAATACTTCCTCTAGCGATGCCAGTAAATAAATGTTGTTTTCCTTTGTAATTTAATGTAATTACGGTTTTAAATTGTGCTTGCCTGTTGTTTTTTGTGGCTAATCCTGTTAAGACCTTATTCATATTGTCTTCGGAGCTGCGTTGTTCTCCTGCGTATCTCGCCGAATAGACACCTGGTTCACCATTGAGCGCTGTTATTTCCAGACCTGTATCGTCAGCAAAACAGTCGTAACCGTATTTTTGAGTAACATAGTTTGCTTTTAAAATTGCGTTTCCTTCAATTGTAGCTGCTGTTTCTGGAATTTCTTCATGGCAACCTATGTCTTCTAAGCTCATTAACTGAATTGTTTCTGGTAATAATTGCTGAATTTCTTGTATCTTATTTTTGTTATTTGAAGCAAAAACTATTTTCATTTTGTATTTTTTAGAATAATACTCCTTAATATATAATTAGAAGAAATATTTTGATTATTTCAGTTTAAAGTCTAGAAACATTGGTCAAGTTGTCTGGGAAGTAAAGGTCTGATAAGTTCGTAAACTCATCTCCACGCATAAAAACGCTGATATCAACTTCATTATAGCTTGATTTTCCGGCTGCTGCCAAAAGTTCGTTAGCCGAATGTAAGGTGTTTTTATGAAAATAATATACTCGATCAGATTTATCAGTTACTACCAGTCCTTTCATTAGCATTTTGTCTTGGGTTGCCACTCCTGTGGGGCAACTGTTATTATTGCATCTCAAGGCTTGGATACATCCTAGGGAGAACATGAATCCTCTAGCACTATTGCAAATATCAGCTCCCATGGCTATAGCTCTTAAAATAGAATAGCCTGAAATTATTTTACCGCTAGAGATTACACGAATTTTATCTCTTATGTTCAAACTAATTAATGTTTTATTTACAAAAATTAACGCAGGTTCAAAAGGCATTCCTACACCATCAGAAAATTCTAGTGGAGCTGCTCCTGTACCACCTTCTGCACCATCTACTGTGATGAAATCTGGGTAACAATTTTGGTTAATCATCTCTTGGCAGATTAATTCAAATTCACTGGTTTTACCAATGCAAAGTTTAAAACCAATCGGTTTTCCATTAGATAATTCACGTAGTTGTGCTATGAATTTAATTAATCCAGGCGCGTCACTAAAAGCGGTGTGACTTGGAGGGGATAATATGGTTGTGTGTGGTTCTACACCACGTATTTTTGCTATTTGTTCTGTGTTTTTACTAGCGGGTAAAACGCCTCCATGCCCAGGTTTTGCTCCTTGGGATAGTTTAATTTCGATCATTTTTACCGAAGGATTATTCGACTTATCAGAGAATTTAGCGGCATCAAAATTCCCTTCGGCATTTCGGCATCCAAAGTAACCCGTTCCTATTTGCCAAGTAATGTCTCCTCCTTGTAAATGGAATTCAGTTAATCCTCCTTCTCCAGTATTGTGATAAAATCCTCCTTTTTTTGCTCCAATGTTTAATGCTTTAATCGCGTTTTCGCTCAGTGAGCCAAAACTCATTGCTGAGATATTCAATAATGAAGCAGAATAGGGTTGTTTGCAATCAGGTCCTCCCACAATAATACGTGGCAATTCCTCATTTACTTTTGCTGGAAAAATAGAATGTTTTATTCCTTCGTAATTTGATTGATTGATGTTTAATTGTGTCCCAAAAGGAGTTGTAGCATCAATATTTTTTGCTCTTTGGTACACGATAGTGCGTTCGTTTCTAGAAAATGGTTTTCCGTCTGTGGTTCTTTCAATGAAATATTGCTGGATTTCTGGAGCAATCATCTCAAATAAATACCTGAAATAACCTAAAACAGGAAAATTTCTTAAAATTGCGTGCTTGTGTTGCGTAGTGTTTATTACTCCAATGAATAAAAGAAGAGCTAGAATTATGGTTAGAAAGAAAGCGTGTTGAAAAAATATATTTATGAGTACGCTAATTATTAAAGCTATAATTCCAAAAGTAAAAAATTTGTTTCTCATCTTGTTTATTTTGTTTTTAATGTAATTACTAATTTGATTTACAAAGCGTTAATACTTAATTTAGTGTATTTTAAACACTATTTGTATAAAGCCAATTAGCACTAGGTTAGTTATGTGAATTTTTACCAAGAAAATAGGAACTGTAAAAATACAAATCAAAAGTAAATATTTAATAAAGATAGTGATGTTATTAGTTTTTATTAATTCATATTCTCAATTTATCTTTAATTTAGAAAGATTTACTAGCGCAGTATCACTACACAATTATACGACAATTGTTGATAGGATAGTGTGATTTAAATATTGACTACGTGAAAACTCATTATAATGCTTTAGCTTCTTTTGTTTTAGTTGTATTGTTTTTATAACATGTAGTTTGAATTTTAGTTTTCTATGGAATTATTTATGCTACTAGAAATTTGAAATTCAGTAGAAGGTTTCAAAAGGTAAAAGAATGTATATTTGATTTTTTAAAAAATAATAGGAATAAAAAACAAGCTTTAATTTAATGAGTTAGGGATTTATGTTAAAAAAAGTAAATAAATATGCAAGAAATAAATATAAAAATGGATAATGAAGCAGTTGTTGATTGTGGTGTTGACAAGAGGCAAATAAATACAACTAACAATATTTTACCTGATGTTTATGACTTAGGCGGAAAAACAATTTTAGTGGTTGAAGACAACTCGATTAATCAAATGGTGATTAAAATGATAACTAAGAAATGGTTGAATACAACGGTTATTTATGCCAATAATGGTCAAGAAGGTATTGAAGTTATTAAAACGAATAAAATTGATATTGTTTTGATGGACTTGCAAATGCCAGTCATGGATGGTTATGATGCAACTCAAGCAATACGTAGCGGTGCTGCTGGTTTAGAGAATGTAGCTATCCCAATTATTGCAGTCACTGCTGATGTTATGGAAGTGACAAAAAAACAAATTGAGCAAATAGGAATGAATAATTATATATCCAAACCTATTAAGAAGCAAGAGTTGTATGAAATGGTAAAAGAGTTGGTTTTTTAATTAAAACGCAACCTCACATAAACGTGTTTTATCCCTTTTTTATCAGAATCTCTTTCGTCAATTTCTAAAATATCAGTTAGGGATTTAAGCATAGGAGTTAATTTAGCAAAACCGTAATTTCTAGGGTCAAATTCGGGTTTTTTCTTTACAATTAAGTTTCCTACATCACCTAGGAATGCCCAGCCACTATCATCAGCAATATCGTCAATGGAGTCTTCAATAAGATCTATTGTAGGTTCGTCGATTTTATTCAATGGTTTTGCAATATTTTTTTCTACAACTTTGCCAGTGGTTTTACCTACAGTTTTCTTGTTCTCAGTGTTTGAATTTCTTTTAGGTGCATTTTTCTTAATAGCGCCGTCTAAAACTTCAATAAACACAAATCTATCACAAGCGCTTATAAATGGTTTGGGTGTTTTTTGTTCTCCAATTCCAATTACTTTCATACCTGATTCACGCAACCGAATGGCTAAACGTGTAAAATCACTATCACTGGAAACAATACAAAAACCATCTAGCTTACCTGAATATAACAAATCCATTGCGTCAATAATCAAAGCAGAATCCGAAGAGTTTTTTCCAGAGGTGTAACTGTATTGTTGGATAGGAGTAATGGCATGTTCTAATAAAACCCCTTTCCATCCATTAGCGTTAGGACGCGTCCAGTCTGCGTAAATACGTTTGGTGGTAGGAGTTCCGTATTTGGTAATTTCCTCCATCATTCCTTTTACATTGCTATAAGGTACGTTGTCTGCGTCAATTAAGACTGCTAATTTTAGTTCTCGGGTATTTTGTGACATATAATTGTTTGCATTGTGTGATTTTTCAAAGATACAGCAATATTTTATTGATTGAAAATTTTGTTTTGCAAAGCTTTTTTAAGTTTGATTATTGCGAGGAATGAAATAATATTGATTGCTGCTCTAATTGTTGTGGGTTAATGTTGGTTAGGTTATAAATAAGGTGAAACGGATATTTTTATTTCTTCGATGAGTTCCTTGTCCATGAATTTATAATTGTCTTGAATTTCTAAAATTAGGATAGTAGTATTTTCTGTTTCTACAGGGAAATTTTGTAGTAGTTTTTGCTTGTGGTGTTTTTCCATAACAAAAATTTGATCAGCCCAAGTGATTAATTTAGAGTTGATTTTAATACGAGCGGAATTTTCGATACCAGCCGATTTAACGCAAAAGTCAGCGCTGTTTTTATAAATAGTTTCGGCGGTTAAGCTTCTCCATTTATTTCTACTGCATACAAATAATATGTTTTTCAAATTGTTTAGTTTAAGGTTTTGACGGCTTTTTAGTTTTATATATTGTTAAAAACAAGAATTATATATAGGAATATTTGTAGTTTTTTGTTTAGGATTTACTTCTTACTAAAGTAAATTAGTATTTATTGCAAAGATATCTTTTACTTTATTTAGAGATTAAATAAAAGTGTTTTGCATTTGTTGTTTTGTATTTAAAACGTACATAGTTAGTAAAAGTAGACAAGTTTGTATTACTTTTGGTTGGTTGTAATGCGTTATTTAAAGTTTTTTCTTTCTTTTAGGAATTAATTATTTGGAGTTGTACAGAACTCTTAGCCCTGATAGGAACGGCATCCTTTTACTTTTTTTTTATAAAAGTAAAAGATATAGTGGATAGCAGGAATAGCTACGAAAAAATAATTTTAATTTCAAGACCTTTATAAAATATAAATAATTATTTTTGCAACCTCTTAAAATTAAAATTATTACTTAAATATATTATGGTAAAGGATTTATTCGAAAGAATTCAAAACAATAAAGGACCGTTAGGAAAATGGGCTTCACAAGCTGAAGGTTATTTTGTTTTTCCAAAACTAGAAGGAGAATTAGGTCCTAGAATGAAATTTCAAGGAAAAGACGTTTTGAACTGGAGTTTGAATGACTATTTAGGATTAGCGAATCACCCAGAGGTGAGAAAAGCCGATGCTGATGCGGCATTAAAATATGGTGCGGCTGCCCCAATGGGAGCACGTATGATGAGTGGTCACACTAAATACCATGAACAATTAGAGAATGAGTTAGCTGCTTTTGTAATGAAAGAATCGGCATATTTATTGAATTTTGGTTACCAAGGGATGGTATCTATTATTGATGCTTTGGTTACTAGAAACGATGTAATTGTATATGATGTTGATGGGCACGCTTGTATTATTGACGGGGTTCGTTTACATAGTGGAAAACGTTTTACATACAGACATAACGACATTGAAAGCATGGAGAAAAACCTGCAACGTGCAACTAAAATAGCTGAAGTTACTGGAGGAGGGATTCTTTTTATAACTGAAGGTGTTTTTGGAATGCGTGGTCAACAAGGTAAGTTGAAAGAAATTGTAGCAATGAAAAAGAAATACAATTTTCGTTTACTTGTAGATGATGCACACGGTTTTGGTACGCTTGGTAAAACAGGAGCTGGAGCAGGTGAGGAGCAAGGTGTACAAGACGAAATTGATGTTTACTTTTCTACTTTTGCTAAATCAATGGCTAATATTGGTGCATTTGTAGCTGCTGATAAAGATATTATTGATTATTTGAAATACAATTTACGTTCTCAAATGTTTGCAAAATCATTGCCTATGATTCAAACTGTAGGTTCGTTGAAACGTTTAGAGTTATTGCGTAATCATCCAGAATTGAAAGGTAAACTTTGGGAAAATGTAAATGCATTGCAAAGTGGTTTAAGAAATAAAGGATTTAATATTGGTGATACAAATACTTGTGTTACACCAGTATATCTTGAAGGAAGTGTACCTGAAGCGATGGTGATGGTAAATGATTTGAGAGAGAATTACGGAATTTTCTTATCTATTGTGATTTATCCTGTTATTCCAAAAGGAATGATTTTATTGCGTGTAATTCCTACTGCTTCTCATACTTTGTCTGACATTGATGAGACATTAGTAGCATTTGAAGCTATTCGTGAGAAATTAGAAAACGGTACTTATAAAGAGATTGCTTCTACAACTAAAGTTGACTTAGACGCTTAAATATTCTACTTTTTAAATTTCCTTTATGGGAATGTTATAACAAAAACCATTCATTATATGAATGGTTTTTTGTGTTTATGGCTAAATTTACCTTTATATTAACCATAAATAATAGCAACTATGAAAAAGGCATATTTATTTTCGACCATTATAATAGTAGCTTTGTCTACTGCTTGTAAGGACAATCAAAAAGAGTCTATGAGTGTTCCTCAATTACAAGTTGAAGCGCCACTGGAAACTACCGCTAAAGAATGCTATCAAGCCATAATTGAAAAGGATACCATCACGCTAACGGTTGATGTTAATAAGGTTAATCAATTTGAAGGGGAGTTGGATTATTCTTATTATCAAAAAGACAAAAGCTTTGGTACGCTTTTAGGAAATGTAGCAGGCGATACTATTTTTGCTGATTATACTTTTCAGTCCGAAGGGAAAACAGCTGTAAGAGAACTGGTTTTTCTTAAAAAAGATGCTAATACTTATTTAGAAGGCTACGGTGAAATTATAGAAACTAACGGGAAAATGACGTTTAAAGATAAAAGCAAAATTAAATTTGACGGAAATGTTGTTTACAATAAAATTGATTGTAAAGAATAATTTTTGATAAAAATATAAATAAAAGAGATCCATTAGTTTGTGCTAATGGATCTCTTTTTATGTTTTAAATTAATAGTTTTTAATCTAATTCAACTCTTTTCTAAATGTTTTTCTACGGCAAATAATTTTTGGATCAAAGTTTTTCCATATTGCATGAATGGCATGATTATCGGCTAATTCAGGTGTTCTAATGCAGTTTTCTATTCCTTTCTCTGTAAAAGTAGTATGGTATTCTTTAAAGATTATTGCGTGAGCTCCTTTACTCTGGTAATCAGGATGTACTCCAATAAGGTAAAAACAAACGTCTTTGCTGTTTTTTCTGGCATTTAATAAATGGTAGAATCCAAAAGGGAAAAGTTTACCATTTGCTTTTTGTAATGCCTTAGAAAAACTAGGCATTACGATGGCAAAAGCAACTAAATTCTGGTCCTTGTCTTCTACAAATTTGATGTATTCAGGATTGATGAAACTAATGTATTTTTTCTTGAAATATTCTTTTTGAACATTAGTAATGGGTACAAAAGAGGACAAGCTTGCGTAAGAGGTATTGAATAAATCAAACATCTTATCTACGTAAGGCATTACGTCTTTAGTTTTCTTGAAATTTAACGGTTTAAGTTGGTACCTTCTTTTAATTATTTCTTGCGCTTTATCAAAAGTTTCAAGTTTTACATTACTAAAAGGAAATTTACTTTCGATATATTCCTTTTCGGTTACGTAGCCCAGTTTTTCAAAATGAGTAGCATAATAAGGAGGATTGTACCAAGTTATCATGGTTCCTAATTGGTCAAACCCTTCAGTAAGTACTCCAACTTTATCTAAGTTAGAAAAACCCATTGGACCTTCTACATGTTCCAAGTTGTTTTTACGTCCTAATTCATAAACTTTATCAAGTAATGCTTTAGTTACTTCGATATCATCAATAACATCAAACCATCCAAAGCGGACTTTCTTTTTTTGTTGATCATTTACTTCGTTCCAGTTGATGATTGCAGTAATTCTACCCACTATTTCATCATTTCTATAGGCGATGTAAAAATAAGCCTCGGCATTTTCAAAAGCAGGGTTTTTTGTTTTATCAAATGATTCTAATTCATCAGCAATAATAGGTGGTACCCAGAATTCATTGTCTTTATATAACGAAAAAGGGAATTTTATGAATGTCGTTAATTCCTTTTTTGTTTTCGCTTCCTTAATTGTAATCATGGTATTTATTATATTTTGACCTCGGTTTCTTTTTTATTTTTTTTGTTTTTCTTTTTGGCTTTCTTTAATTTATCAACGGCTTTGTCTTGTTTTTTATCTTTCTTTTTACCGCTATCAAGACGTACAATAACATCTTTATGATTTGCGTCGTAACGCCAAGAAAAACCAATTCCGCCATAAACAACAGAAGGCGTGTTTTTTAAACTTGAACTTAGTGACGCATCAACTTGCATGTCGTCACTCAGTAAATAAGCCGCCCCACCACGTACAATTGCATCGCTGTAAAGGTCACTTTTAAAACCTTGATTTTCTACAAATCCAGACCATTTTTTATTAATTCCTTTCGTTAGAGTTAATACATAACCATAACTAGGATAATCAGTAGTGACATAATCAGCGATAAAGTTAGTTACAAATACCCAACTTCCGTTACCTAAATGATTTTGGGTAATCAACATGATTTTTGGCGAAAGCCCACCTTTTAAATTACTAGTGTAGGGATTTTTGTTTGAGTAGGCGTAAGGGTTATTGCTTGAAGTAATGTTAGCTCCTGCAAATACTGATACAGCAGGAATAAATTGACGCCATTTAAAACTGTGATTGGCTTTCCAGCTGTAGATGTTTGCTTTTTCTTTATAGTTTTTAAAAGGGTCGTAGATTAAATATTTAGCTCCAAGAATGGTTTGTTTTAATGCCGATCTATTGGTGTTAAAAAACGGTGCGCTAACTTGCTCGTTTTGATATTGTAAAGTAGCAATTACCTCTAAGTTTTCCTTGAATACACCCCATCTCACGGTTGCGTCTAAGCCAAAACCATTTGCATCATAATCTAATAAATCATGGTGTTGTTTTATACCGTAAATACCTACTTCTGCTTGGATAACTGATTTTCCTACTGCGTAAGCTGACATCGTTTCTCCAGGTCGGTTAGAATTGATGATATCAGTGTGCTGTGCATATTGTACTGATGGTAAAATTAGTAGTGCAAGAAGGTGTTTTAATTTAAGTTTTGCCATGTGTTTTTTAAGGTTAAAAGTGATATTGCTTTTCAAATGTACTATATTTTATTATTTATTTAAGAATGATAGTTTAATTTTGAACTTTGGATTTGTTAAATTTGTAAAAAAAAAGTGATTATGCAAACTGCTTCGTTTTATGGTTTTATAAGAACCTTATTCTATATCATAGCTTTCTACTATATTTTTAAGTTTTTGGCTAAGTTATTTCTACCTCTTTTGTTAAAAAAAGTGGTGCAAAAAGCGGAAACTAATTTTAAACAACAACATCAAAATACTCAGGACAATTCTTGGAATAAATCTCAAGCTGAGCAGGAGGTTTTTTATAAGCCACCTACGTCTAAAAATTATAAAGAAACCAAAAAAGTAGGTGACTATGTAGATTACGAAGAAATAGATTAAATTTGCCGTAGTTTACATATTAATACTCTTAAAAAACGCTTTAAAATTGAAAATATTAAATAAGTTTTACCCGCACGCACTGGCAGTTTTAGGTTTTGTAATCATTTCTTTAATTTATTTTTATCCTGTTCTACAAGGTAAACAGATTTTTCAGTCGGATATTGTTCAATATACAGGTATGGCTAAAGAGCAAAATGACTTTAGAGCATCTGATCATGTAGAACCTTATTGGACAAATAGTTCCTTTGGAGGAATGCCTACCTATCAATTAGGGGCTAAATACCCTCATGATTACGTGGGAGCAATTGATGATGCATTGCGATTTTTACCCCGTCCTGCTGATTATTTATTTCTTTATTTTCTAGGTTTTTATGGTTTGCTTTTAGTATTAAAAATAGATCCTTTGAAAGCCTTTTTTGGTGCTTTGGCTTTTGGTTTTTCTACTTATATGATTATAATTTTAGGAGTAGGACACAATGCAAAAGCACATGCAATTGCTTATATGCCGCTTGTAATTGCAGGTGTTATATTGGTTTTTCAAAAGAAGTATGTACTTGGGGGATTACTAACAATGTTTGCAGCTGCATTAGAAATTAATGCAAACCACTTTCAGATGACCTATTATCTGTTGCTTTTCTTATTATTACTTTCAGCTTATTTTATATATAAAAATGTTAAGGATAAACAATATAAATCACTTTTAAAATCATTTGGTTTTCTTGCTATCGCTGGAATTTTAGCCATTGGTGCTAATGCAACTAGCTTATTAGCAACCGCTGAATATACGGGTTTTAGTATTCGATCAAAAAGTGAATTAACTTACAATCCTGACGGTACAGCCAATACTACAAATAGTGCCATGACCAGAGATTATATTACCGAATATAGTTATGGTGTGATGGAAAGTTTTAATTTGATTGCACCAAGAATTTTTGGAGGTTCTAACAATGAAAATGTAGGGAAAGACAGTGAAATGTATGAACTGATGTTGGGTAAAGGTGTTCCTGAAGCCCAAGCAGCTGATTTTGTTTCTGGCATGCCAACTTATTGGGGCGATCAACCTATTGTTGCAGCTCCAGCATACATTGGTGTGGTAGTTTTCTTCTTAGGGATTTTGGCTTTGTTCATAGATGAAAGAAAAATTAAATATGTGTTCCTTTCTGGAGCGATAGCATCATTGTTACTATCGTGGGGGAAAAACTTCCCAGCATTAACTGATTTTTTTATCGATTACATTCCTATGTACGATAAGTTTAGAGCAGTATCCTCAATACAGGTTATTTTAGAATTATGTTTCCCAGTACTAGCAGTAATGGGTTTGCAATCTTTTTTTAAGCTCGAAAAAGACAAACAATGGAAACCTTTGTGGCAATCTGGCGCAATAGGTTTAGGGATTATCGTTATTTTATTTTTAAGTAAAGGGATGTTTAGCTTCTCAGGATCTAGTGATGGTTATTACATGGAGAGCTATGGGTCAGAATTTGTTGATGCATTAAAAAGTGATAGAAAAAGTTTGTTTAGTGCTGATTTATTGCGTTCTGCTTTCTTTATTTTATTAGTAGCAGGAGTTTTGTGGTTGTTTATCAAAAATAAAATTGCCCAAAATACCGCAATTATCTTGGTAGGTTTATTTATGGTATCAGATTTATTTTTTGTGGATAAAAAATATGTTTCTGATAAAGATTTTGTTTCAAGTCGCCAAGTAGAAGTGCCTTTTCAAGAAACCCCGGCTGATAATCAAATTTTGCAAGATACTACCGTTTACAGGGTTTTTGAAGTACAAAACTTGATGGGAGCAAGAACATCTTACTTTCATAAATCAATAGGAGGGTATAGCGCTGTGAGACCTCGTAGAGTACAGCAATTGTTTGATTATCAATTAGCTAAAAATAACTTAGAAGTGCTTAACATGTTGAATGTTAAATACGTAATCCAAAAAGATAAAGAAGGAAAAGATTTTCCCGTAATAAATCCAGATGCAAATGGAAATGCTTGGTTTGTAAGAGATGTTAAGTTGGTTAATAAGGCCAATGATGAGATGAAGCTTTTGAATAAATTTGACACTAAACGTGCCGCTATTTTTAATATTCATCTTTATGGTTATAAATTTAAGAATGCACGTTTAAAAAGAAATTTGGATGACAGCGGAACAATTTCTTTAAAGGTTTATAAACCCAATTATATAAAATACAATTCAACTAATAAAAAAGAAGGTTTAGCCGTTTTTTCTGAGATATATTATGAAGATGGTTGGAATGCTTATGTTGATGGTGTTAAAACATCACACTTTCCGGTAGATTATGTATTGAGAGCAATGATGGTTCCTGCAGGTGAGCATACAATCGAATTTAAATTTGAGCCAGATGTTGTAAAAACAGGAAGTACAATTACATTAATTAGTTCTATAATGATGTTATTACTTTTAGTTGGAGGTATTTATTTCGAAAGAAAGGAAAAAAAAATATAGATCATACTGGATGTTAACCAAGCACAGTAGTGCGTGGTTGACATTATAAATTATCCCAATTGGAACCTGAAAATAAAAAAATTTTAATAATTACCTATTATTGGCCGCCAGCAGGTGGTCCAGGTGTACAACGGTGGTTGAAATTTGTCAAATATTTGCCAGATTTTAATTTCCAACCCATTGTTTACATTCCTGAAAACCCTACTTATCCTATTATAGATAATGATTTGCTGAATCAAGTTTCGGAAAAAGCGATTGTTCTTAAACATAAAATTTTCGAGCCGTATCAGTTGGCTTCTTTTTTTTCGAAAAATAAAACCAAGAAAATAAGCTCAGGAATAATTCCAAATCAGAAGAAACAATCCTTTTTAGACAAAGTTTTTCTCTGGATTCGAGGAAATTTGTTTATTCCAGATGCTCGGATATTTTGGGTAAAACCATCTGTTGTTTATTTAGAAAAATACATTGTCGATAATAATATTGATACCATTATAACATCAGGACCACCACATAGTTTACACCTTATTGGACTTAAATTAAAACAAAAAACAGGTGTTAAGTGGTTTGCTGATTTTCGGGATCCATGGACTACCATTGGATACCATAAGTCTTTGCGGTTGTCAAAGTATGCAGCTAAAAAACACAAGCAATTAGAAAAGCAAGTAATGAATACTGCCGATGAGATTATTGTAACGAGTAAAACTACAAAAACTGAATTCCAGGCGATTACTACTAAACCAATAACGGTGATTACTAATGGTTATGATGTGGAGCCAGTGATAAGTAAAGCTTTAGATACTAAGTTTTCGCTAGCGCATATTGGGTCTTTTTTATCTGATAGAAATCCAATAATTTTATGGGAGTCTATTCAAGAATTACTTGCAGAAATACCCACTTTTAAAGATGATTTACAAATAAAGTTAATAGGGGCGATCAGTCAGGAAGTATTAACAACGATAGCGCAGTTTGGATTGAATAATTATCTAAATAATTTAGGATATGTTTCCCATTCAGAAGCGATTGAACACCAAAAAAAATCACAAGTTTTATTACTTATCGAAATTGACTCTCGAGATACAAAAAGTATTATTCCTGGAAAATTATTTGAATACATGGTGTCTAACCGACCAATAGTAGCAATAGGACCTAAAGATTCTGATTTTTCCGAAATTATTACACAAACCAATACTGGGGTGTTTTTTGATTACACAGAGAAAGAAAAACTTAAAAAGGTGATTCTAGAATATTACAATCTGTTTTTAGAAGGTAAGCTACGGTCTAACGGTGTAGGATTACAACAATATTCTAGAAAAAACTTAACTATGGAATTGGTTAAACTGCTTAATAAATAACATAAAGAGATATTTATCTCACTCTAATTACTAATGGGAATAGTATTAAATCAGTCCTTAAAAAACACAATAATAACTTACATCGGTTTTGGTGTAGGAGCTATAAATACACTTTATTTATATCCAATTTTTCTTGGTGCTACTTATTACGCTGTAACAAATTATATATTATCTGCGGCTAATGTTATCATGCCTCTTTTTGCTATTGGTATGCAGAATACACTGGTTAAATTTTATTCCCAATATAATACTGAAGAAGATCGAGAACGGTTTTTGTCTTTTACAGTGTTATTTCCATTATTATTATGTATTCCGTTAGCTTTTATCGGACTTTTTTTCTTTGATGATTTGGTTTTTTTTGTATCTAAAAAAAATCCAATAGTAAAGACATTTATTTGGTTGATTCCGTTTACAGGATTGTGTATGGCCTATTTTGAAATATTTTATGCTTGGGCAAGAGTACACATGCATTCCGTTTTTGGAAATTTTATAAAAGAGGTAGGTTTGCGTTTGTTTTCATTGTTTGCCTTAATCGGGGTTTATTTTAAATGGATGACTGTTATTGATTTTGTTTATGTAACATCTGGAATTTATTTCTTAGCCTTAGTGATTACTATGTTTTATGCTTTCAAAATCAAGAAACCTAAATTTCAATTTACGATTCCGTCTAATGTAAAAGCAATTTTAGAATATACTTTTTATATCATCCTTTCAGGTAGTGTGGCTAATTTACTTTTGGATGGAGACAAGTTAATGCTTAATCAATACATGGTAATTGAGAATATAGCCTATTATTCAGTTGCAACCTATATTGCACTAGTGATTTCGGTTCCAAGTCGTGCCATGCACCAAATTGTCTACCCAATTACAGCCAAATTAATGCATGAAAATAAGTATGAAGAATTGAATGATTTGTATAAAAAGACATCCATTAATCTTCAAGTTGTAGGTGGTTTTGTAATGCTTTGCATTTTTGTAAATATTAATCAGTTATATGAATTAGTTCCAAAAGAATATAGTGGAGGAATAGTAGTTGTTTTTTTAATTGGTATGTCTAAGTATTTTGATTTAATTTTAGGGAATAATAATGCGATTATATTCAACTCTAAATACTATCGTATGGTGCTGTTTTTGGGACTATTCTTAGTGTTTATTACAATAGTTTTAAATATGATCTTTATACCATTGTACGGAATACTAGGGTCAGCTTTTGCGACATTATTGTCTATAACATTATATAGTTTAGCTAAATTGCTTTTTGTGGTTAAAAGGATGCATTTATATCCTTTTACAAAACAGACTGTAACCTCTTTAATAGTCACTTTTATCTTGTTTTTAGCATTCTATTTCTGGGAGTTTCCATTGTATCCCATAATAGCCATTGGTCTTAAATCCATACTAGTAACTATAGCTTATATTTATTTGAATTATAAGTTCAAAGTGTCTAAGGAAATTAACGGTGTTCTAAATGGCCTGATAAAGAAATTTGGAATAAAATAGTATAATCATTGACAACTTATTATTAATAATTATTTTATAAATAGCTATGGTAATAGTTTAATTAAAGAAGTCCATAAGTTGTAATTTTATAAACTTATAATAGTAAAGTGTAAGACTTATAATAAGGTATATTAATATTTTTGTTGAGAAAATTAGCTTCTACTCATAAATATTTAGTGTTTTTTTTAAAATATCACTAAAAGTGGGTATTGTGGGAGACCAACTAAGAACTTAATTTTGTAATATCAATACTGTTTGACTAGATAGAACAATGTTGAAACTAAATAATACAAATTATTATGAGTAGCCAACTAATTATTAACGAGGAAAGTTCAGTGAAATTTTCTAAGATCCTAAGGGATAAAATAAGTAAGGGTTTTGTAATTGAGGAGAGGAATGATAAATTGCCTTTTGCTGTTTTGTCAAAGAAAAAGCAAAAAATTAATCATAATATCTATTTTGTATTTTCATGTGTTACCCTAGGAATAGGTTCTATTGCTTGGATTTACAAAAGTTTTATTTCTTCAAGAGAAATAAGAATATTAGTTGGTCTTGATGAAGACGGAAACGCCTTTGAAGATAAATGTTACAACTAATACTTACTGTTTTAAGTAAAAAAAATAGCCTAATACAAATATGTATTAGGCTATTTTTTTTTACTTGTTGATTAATATTATTATAGTTTGTCTTTTAAATAGTAACCTGTGATTGATTTTTTGTCTTTTACAATGGCTTCAGGTGTTCCTGCAGCTAATAATTTACCACCATTTTCGCCACCTTCAGGACCTAATTCAATAATCCAATCGGCACATTTTATTAGGTCTAGATTGTGTTCAATAACTAAAATAGAATGACCTTTTTCGATTAAAGCTTCAAAGGAAGCTAATAATTTTTTAATATCGTGAAAGTGCAATCCTGTGGTAGGTTCATCAAAAACAAATAATGCTTTGTCTTTAGTAGCGCCTTTTACCAAGAAAGAGGCTAGTTTAATCCTTTGTGCTTCACCACCAGATAATGTTGATGAAGATTGTCCTAACTGTACATATCCTAAACCTACATCTTGTAATGGTTTTAATTTTTGAGTAATTTTAGCTTGTTTGTTTTTATCAAAAAAAGTAAGTGCATCATCAATTGTTAGCGTAAGAATATCATGAATGTTTTTACCTTCAAACGTTACTTCTAAAATTTCTTTTTTAAATCGTTTTCCGTTGCAAGTTTCACATGGTAGCTGAACATCGGCCATGAAAACCATTTCAACATTAATTGTACCTTCCCCTTTGCAAGTTTCGCACCTTCCTCCATCTACATTAAAAGAAAAATGTTTGGGTAAGTACCCTCTTAATTTAGATAGTTTTTCTTTAGAAAATAAATCTCTAATATCATCATACGCTTTGATATAGGTTACTGGGTTAGAGCGAGAACTCCTACCAATAGGATTTTGATCTACATATTCAATGTGTTTTATTTGCGAAAAAGAACCTGTTAATTCGCTAAATTGCCCTGCTTTTTCCCCAGCATTTTCTAACTTTTTTTGCATGGCTGGAAAAAGAATTTTCTTTACTAAGGTACTTTTTCCACTTCCTGAAACACCTGTGATTACGGTCAAAACATCTAATGGGAAAACAACATCAATGTTCTGTAGATTGTTTTCTCTCGCGCCTTTTATTTCAATGAAGTTTTTAAAAGGACGACGTTTTTTAGGAACAGCAATTTCTAAATCACCATTTAAATATTGAGCAGTAAGCGAGGTCGATTTTAATATTTCATCATAAGTTCCTTGTGCTACTAATTCTCCACCAAAAGTACCTGCTTCTGGGCCAATATCAATAATCATATCGGCTGCTTTCATGATATCTTCATCGTGTTCTACTACAATTACCGTATTTCCTAAATCTCGTAAGGAGAGCAATACTTTAATTAAGCGCTCAGTATCTTTGGGATGTAAGCCAATACTTGGTTCATCTAAAATATACATTGAACCCACGAGGCTGCTTCCTAATGATGTAGCAAGATTTATACGTTGTGACTCACCACCAGAGAGAGTTGCAGAATTCCGGTTTAGTGTTAGATAATCTAAACCAACTTCTGTTAAAAAAGAGAGACGGTTATTGATTTCAATTAGCAAACGTTTTGCAATTTGCTTTTCATAAACATCTAATGTTATGTTTTTGAAAAAATCAACTAAGTGTTTGATAGGTAAATCAACTAATTCAGAGACTGTTTTTGAATTTATTTTCACATAAGAGGCTTCTACTCGCAAACGTTTTCCTTTGCAGGAATAGCATTTGGTTTTTCCTCGGTAACGAGAAAGCATGACTCTGTTTTGTATTTTATAATTTTTTTCTTCTAATTCTTTAAAGAAATCATTCAGACCTTGAAAATAACTGTTTCCTGTCCAAATTAATTCTTTTTGCGCTTCTGTTAATTCAAAATAAGGTTTGTGAATAGGGAAATCAAATTTATAAGCACTATTAACTAATTGATCGCGAAACCAACTCATGCTTTCTCCACGCCAAGGATAAATAGCGTTTTCAAAAACAGATAGTGTAGTGTTAGGGACAACTAATTCAGCATCGATACCTATTATGTTTCCATACCCTTCACAAACTGGACAGGCTCCGTACGGGTTGTTGAAACTAAATAAATGGACATTGGGCTCTAAAAAAGTGATTCCGTCCAACTCAAAGTTATTCGAATAACTGTGTCTTTCATTAGCTTTTATTTCTTGTAAATAGCAAATGCCTTTTCCTTCAAAAAAAGCAGTTTGTACAGCATCAGCAAGTCTGTTATAAAACTCCTCTTCCTCTTTAACAACAATTCGGTCCACGATTAAAAATAGTTCTTTTTTATTCAATCCAGTTGGCAAATCATCTAAACGAATCATTTCATTATCAACAAGAATTCTTGCAAAACCTTGTTGTAATAATACTTTAAGTTTGTCTTCTAATTTTCGGCCTTTTTCAAGATGAATAGGAGCTAAGAGTAGCCATTTGCTGTCTAGTTCTAATTTTTTAACATCAGCAACTACATCGGTTACGGTATTTTTCTTTACTTCTTTTCCTGAAACAGGAGAAAAAGTTCTTCCAATACGGGCATATAGAAGCTTGATGTAATCGTAAATTTCAGTAGATGTTCCTACCGTTGAACGGGCATTTGTGGTATTTACTTTTTGCTCAATTGCTATTGCGGGAGCGATACCTTTAATGTATTCTACTTTTGGTTTATCTAATCTTCCAAGGAATTGTCTTGCATAAGAAGATAAACTTTCTACATAACGACGTTGCCCCTCAGCGTAAAGGGTGTCAAAAGCCAAACTGGATTTACCAGAACCCGAAAGTCCTGTAATAACAACAAGTTTATTTCTTGGAATAGCAACATCTATACTCTTTAAATTGTGTACTTCTGCGCCTTTTATAATGATATTTTTCTTTGGATCTAATTTTGAAAACTCAACTTGCATAAAAAATTGTATTTCTACAAAAGTAATGAATTTTACGCAGAGAAAAAGGATTCAACAAATCACAAATTTAAGTTATATACTTACATTTTATTAAGATAATAGTTGTAAAATTATGTTTGTATACTTATTATATTCCAATTTGTTTTTAGCTATGTCTTTTTAGTTTTATTTTTACCACATTCTAAAAAAAAAAATAGTTCATTTGAAAACAAAAATAACCTACTTATTACTATTAATGACTGCTTTTGTATTTGCTCAAGAGTTGCCGCCAATAGTAAAATATACACCAACAAATTATAATGCTGGAAATCAAAATTGGATGATCTCTCAGGATGACAGTCAATATGTTTTTTTTGCTAATAATGAAGGACTTTTAGAATATAACGGTGCTAGCTGGCAACTTTACCCTTCTTCAAACGAAACCATTATTAGGTCAGTTAAGGTAATTGAAGGAAAAGTTTTTACGGGCTGCTATATGGAGTTTGGTTTTTGGAAAAGAAATACTGATGGCAGGTTAAACTACTATTCACTGAGTCAAAAAATAAAAAATAAAATTCTAGATGATGAACAGTTTTGGAATATATTAAATTACGAAAATTGGGTTTTATTTCAATCCTTAAATCGAATTTATATTTACGACCTGCAAACAAATTCCTTTAAGATTATTACACCTGATTCAGGAATATTTAGATCTTTTAGGACTAAAAATGCTATTTATTTCCAAACCGTTACTGGGGATTTATTCGAAATAGAAGGTGGCAAGAGTAAGTTGATTTCGAATAGTTTAATTTTAAAAAATAACAGAATAGTAAATGTTTTTTCTTCAGATGACGGGCTTTTAATTCAGACTCAAACAGAAGGGTTTTATAAAATATTAGGAACTAAACTTATTAAGTTTATTACTGAGGCTGATGCACAACTAGCCAATAGTAGCGTGTATAGTAGTCAGTTGCTATCGGATGGTAGTTATGCGATAGGAACTGTTTCTAATGGGATTTTTGTTTTATCAAATAAAGGAAAAATAAAATATCATATTTCGCAAAATCAAGGACTGAGTAATAATACCGCACTTTCTTTATTTGAAGATGCCGAGAAAAATTTATGGGTAGGTTTAGATAACGGAATTAACTGCATCAACATGCAGTCGCCAATACAGAGTTATGTAGATGATACCGGCGTATTAGGAACAGTATATTCGGCGAAGCTTTTTAACGGAAAAATATATGTAGGTACAAATCAAGGATTGTTTTATAAAAAATACAATTCTCATGAGAATTTTACTATTGTAAAAGGGACTAAAGGACAAGTTTGGTCGTTATTTGAATATGAAAAAACCTTGTTTTGCGGCCACGATACAGGTACTTTTATTATCGAAAATGGTACTGCCAAGTCTGTTTTTTCTAAATCAGGAACTTGGAAATTTGAAACAGTTCCAGGAGACAAATCGTTATTGCTTCAAGGGAATTATTACGGAATTTCAGTGTTGCAGAAAGTGAATAATCAGTGGGTTTTTAAGAATAAAATAAAAGGGTTTGATTATTCCTCAAAATATTTTGAAATAAGTAAAGGCAATGAAATATATGTTAGCCATGAATATAAAGGGGTATATCGCTTAGTTTGTGATCAAAAATTGAAGAATATAAAGGCAATTAAAAGATATGCAGATCCTAAAAAAGGAAAAAATGCATGCTTGATAAAGTTCAATAACGCCATTTATTACGCTTATAAGGAGGGCGTTTTTAAGTTGAATAATAAAACAAAACAATTTGTAAAAGATACGTTACTAAGCTCCGTTTTTGAAAATGATGACTATACATCAGGAAAAATGATTGTTGATGAAACTAATAAAATTTGGTTATTTTCTAAAAATTATATTAGCTACTTTTCTTCTAGTAAATTGAGTAGCCAGCTCAAGAAAAATAGTATTCCTATACCTGTTTCTTTGACAAATTCTATGTTGGGTTATGAAAATATTGCTCAAATGTCAAATTCTGATTATCTTTTTGGTACTACAGATGGCTATTATATTATGAATATTAATGAGCTAAGCTTTAGTGATTATGGGGTTTCTTTATTCAGTATTACCATCAATGAATTAAATGAACAGCCTAAAAATGTTGCAATAACAACTGAGGGTTTTTTTAATTATAATGAAAATAATATCACTTTTAGTTACTCGGTGCCAGAATACAATAAATATATTAATGCCGAATATCAGTATTTATTAACAGGTTTTGAAGAGGATTGGAGTGATTGGAGTGCAAAACCAACAGTGAATTTTAAAAATCTTCCTTCTGGTGATTACAATTTTAAAGTGAGAGCTAGATTTGCAAATACAGCACTCGAAAAAATTGTGTTATATAATTTTATAATTGAAAAACCATGGTACAAAACTAATCTAGCATTATTGATTTACTTTATTCTTATTTTAATAATAGCTAGTATTATTCATAAGGAGTATAAAAAGTATTATCAAAAACAAAATGCGAAACTAATAGAGGAAAATAACCTTTTATTAGAAATAAAAGAACTAGAAAATGAGCAACAATTAATGCGTTTAACAAACGAACAACTCTCCCATGACGTAGATATAAAAAGTAGAGAATTAGCGGCATCAACCATGAATTTAAATAGTAAAAATGAATTACTTGAATTTATAAGAGAAGATTTAAAAAAGACAAACAATGATGAAAATAGAAGTATCAAATCGGTTATTTCTACCATAAATAAAAACATTACAGGAAATGATTCTTGGAGTGTTTTTAAAGAAGCTTTTGAAAGTACAGATAAAGACTTCTTTAAAAAATTGAAAGTATTGCACCCCTCTTTGACTTCTAATGATTTAAGATTATGTGCCTATTTAAGGCTTAATCTTAGTTCAAAAGAGATTGCACCTATGTTAAATATATCAATACGAAGTGTAGAGATTAAAAGGTATCGCTTGCGTAAAAAAATGGAATTAGTGCACGAACAAGGACTTGTTGAGTACATTCTGTCTGTATAGTATTGTAACAATTACGATGTATTACCTATACATTACCACAACATTAACGTTATTGTTGTGGTTTTTTTGTTTACTGCTAATATTTATCTGCATATTTAACAAGCTGTTTTCTTAGTTTTATTATAATATTGTGAATTAATGATGCTTTTTTTTGCATTGTATGTTTTTTGTAAAGGTTCTTTTTAGTGAATCTTTAGTGTGAGTGCTGTAATTTTATAATTCACAAAAAACACAAATTATGAAATCAAATTATCTATTAATTATTTTCCTTTTTTTCTCGACTTTTGGTTTTGCCCAAAGTTATGATGTTGGAGGGTTTGTAAAGGAGAAAGGTTCAGGTTTACCAATACCAGGAGCGAATATTCAAATTAAGAATTCGAACATTGCTACAATCACTGATTTTGATGGTGCTTTTTCTCTAAAGAAAGTAACTTCAGGGACTACGCTCATATTCTCTTATATAGGTTATAAAAATTTTGAATATAAAGTAACTGGTGCAAATAGCAACATTAACATTGCGCTTGTTGAAGATGCGAAAACGTTAGATGAAGTTGTTGTGATTGGATATGGAGGTCAGAAAAAAAAGGAAATAACAGGTTCAGTAGCTGTAGTTGATAGTAAAACACTTGAAATTTTAAAACCACTTAAAATTGAACAAGCCCTTCAAGGAACTGTATCTGGTGTGAATGTTACTACACAGTCAGGTTCTCCAGGAGCAGCATTAGATATTAAAATACGTGGTATTGCTACAAATGGAGATAGTTCACCTCTTACTATAATAGATGGTTACATAGGTGAGTTAGGGTTACTTAATCCGAACGATGTTGAAACGATTACTGTTTTAAAAGATGCTCAAGCGGCTATTTATGGTTCTGCTGCAGCAAATGGAGTTATTTTAGTGACAACAAAAATGGGAAAAAAGAATTCTAAAACTAGAGTCTCTTTTAATTCATATCTTGGTTTTCAAGAAGCCTCAAAAACTTTACCCACATTAAATGCTACTGAATATGCCTTACTGTTAAATGAAAGTTATGCTAATAACGGCAACGCTATTCCTTATACAATTGTAAACGGATTAGGAAAAGGAACAGACTGGCAAAAGGAAGTCATTAGTAAAGGGGTTCCAATTATTAGTCACGATTTGAATTTTTCAGGAGGATCTGATAAAATTACGTATTCTGTTAGTGGTTCACACTTGGATCAAGAAGGAATCGTAGGAGAGTCAAAATCTGGATTTTTAAGAAATACAGCTAGAGTATCTTTAGGCGCTGATGTCTCAGATAAGTTGAAATTAAAAACAAATGTAATTTATACTTATTTTGATAGAAAAACATTACCAGAAAATGGTAATGCCTCTGTGCTTTTAAATGCGGTAAATGCGCCATCTACACTTAGTACTTATGATGCTGATGGAAATTATACCTTGTTTCCAGGAGGTTCTTTGGGTAATGAAATGATTAATCCATTGGCTCAAACTCAAAATACATACAATGATTTTAATTTTAAGCAAATAAGCGGGAATTTTGGTTTGGATTATAAATTAACAGCAGCATTTGTTATAACCAGTTCTATTGGTTTTAAATCGGCTAATAGTGAATCTAGATCTTTTGCAAAAATACTTGATTACGGTAGCGGAAAAGTATTTAATACCACTAGAAGTTCAGTTACTCAAAGGGCTATAAATGATAATAATTACTCTTTTGATATTTATGGTACTTATACTAAAACAATTGCTAAAGACCATAAGTTTGTTGGGGTAATTGGTAATACTATTTTTAAAGAATATGGCAACGGCCTGACTGCAACAGGTTTTGATGTTCCTAATAATTCATGGGATTTTGCAGATATTTCTCTAGCAAATGGAGCTCCTGCAGCAGGAACAATTCCTGTTGCAAATTATAATTATGACGAGAGAAGACTGTCTTATTTTGGAAGAGTTCAATATGACTTTAAAGGGAAATACCTGTTTTCAGGAATGATTCGTCGTGATGCTTCTACAAAATTTGGACCTGGGAATAAAGTAGGGTATTTCCCCTCTATAACAGCTGGTTGGATTGTTTCAGATGAAGGTTTTTTTGGAGAATCCTCAGTAATAAACTTCTTGAAATTAAGAGGAAGTTATGGAATAGTTGGAAATGATAAAATACCTAATAACGGTTATATTTCTCAATTAACAGGAGAAGCTACCTACGTGTTTGATAATGAGTTGACCAATGGTCGTGCCATTGGACAAATCCCTAATCCTTTACTTAAATGGGAAGAGGCTAAGAAATTTGACGTTGGTTTAGATATGAATCTATTCAATAATAAAATAACTATCGTTGCTGATTATTTTATAGATACAAGAAGTGACTTATTAATTCCGAGTATTCCTGTATCGGGTATATTTGGAGGTCAAGCTCCAGGAGCTTCTAATCCTACTATAAATGCAGGAACAGTAAGGAATACAGGATTTGAGTTTGCTGTAAACTACAAAAATAAATTCTCAGATAATTTCAGTATGAGTCTTGGATACAACGTTACTTTTTTGAAAAATGAAGTTACAGCAATAAATGGGGCTGATTTTATTGAAGGAGGTTCCTTTGGAATAGGACAACTCGCACCATCAAGAATGCAAGTAGGAAATCCAATTGGTTATTTTTACGGATTAAAAACAGATGGCGTTTTTCAAAATCAAGTAGAAGTTGCTGATGCACCTGATCAATCCATTTTAGGAACAAAAGCATCACCTGGAGATATTCGTTTTGTGGATGTAAATGGTGATGGTAAAATTGATTTTAATGACCGTACTAATATTGGAGATCCAATTCCTGAAGCTACAATGGGTTTTAATGTTCAGTTAAATTATAAAAACTTAGATTTCTCTATGTACACATTTGCTTCTGTTGGAAACAATATGGTACGTAACTATGAAAGTGTTTCACCAGATGCCAATCGTTTGACTTATGTGCTTGATAGATGGACAGGTGAAGGAACTAGTAATTCGGTTCCAAGAGTAACAACGGCAGCGACAACAAATAAATTATTCTCTGATTATTTTGTTGAAGATGCTTCGTATTTGAGAATTCAAAACATTCAATTAGGGTACACTATAAATCCTAAGATTTCTGAACTAGCTAAGATAACTAAGCTTCGTCTTTATGTAGGGGTAAATAATTTATACACTTTTACAAAATATAAAGGTTTTGACCCCGGTGCATCTTACGGTCCTACAAATGCCGATAATGTTTCTCAATCGGTTATTGGGTCAGGAATTGATGATGGTTTCTATCCTAATCCTAGAACATACTTATTAGGTTTAAACATTAACTTTTAAATTGAACTAACATGAAAAAATATATATTTGTTACGATAGCTAGTGCAGCACTCTTTACTTTATTTGCTACTTCTTGTAGCGATGATTTTGTAGATCGTCCTGTAGCTTATTCAATTGATTCTGAGAATTATTTTAATTCTAAATCGGATTATGACGATGCTTTAATTGGGGCGTATGACCTTTTACAAACTACATTTGTTAATGTTTTAATGGGAGAGATCGCTTCTGATAATACTTTTGCAGGAGGAAATAACCCTACAGATGTAATTGGATATCAGCAAGTGGATCAAATGACACACTCGCCCGTGAATGCTGAGACAAAGAAATTGTGGGATTGGATGTTTGCGGGTGTGCAAAGGTGCAATTACATACTTGAATTTAAAGATAAAACCGACTTTGAAGGTAAAACGCAAGTACTCGCTGAAACACGTTTTTTAAGAGCTTATTACCAGTTTGAATTAGTAAAATGGTTTGGTGGGATTCCCATGAAAGGAGATGTTAGATTCTCTACAGGTGACGAGAAATCAATTCCACGTTCTTCTGTTGCTGAAGTTTATGCAGCTATTCAAGAAGATTTAATTTATGCTTCACAAAATTTATCAGCTACAGCTTCTCAACAAGGGAGAGCAACTAGCGGTTCAGCTTTAGCATTATTAGGAAAAGCGTATTTATATGATAAAAAGTTTGATAAAGCAGCTAGTACATTTGATAAATTAATACAAACAGGAAATTATCATTTGATTAAAAGTAGTGATTTAACTGCTCAACAAATAACTGCGGGATTATCTCCTTTTGGAAGCATCTTTGAAGCAGAAGGAGAAAATGGTCCAGAATCTGTTTTTGAAATTCAATATACTGATGTAGAAGGAGGATCTTATGGTTATATGCAAGGAATAGAAGGGAATGTGGCTGTAGGTTTTTCAGGACCCTTTGGTTACGAAGGTCCTGTTTTTGCCGATGGAAACAACTTTAATCTACCAACTCCTAAAATTGTTAGTGCATTTGAAGCTGGAGATAGTAGGAAAGCAGTAACTATTTTAGACATGGTGGCTTGGATTGCTCAAAACCCAGGAACTAAGTATACTAAACAAAATCAAGATACAGGTTATTTTAATAGAAAATACATTCCTAGAACAAGAAGATCAGAAGCTGCAGGTGATGTTAAGTTAACCAGTCCAAATAATTATAGAGCAATTCGTTATGCTGATGTGCTTTTAATGGCCGCCGAGGCACATAATAAGAGCACAACTCCTAACGACGGTATTGCTAGAACATATTTAAATGAAGTAAGAGCAAGAGCTTTTGGAGATAATAACCACGATATTACGGCTTCTGGAGCGGCATTATATGATAAAATTCTAGAAGAAAGAAGAGTAGAATTAGCAGGAGAAGGGATTCGTTTCTTTGATTTAGTTCGTACAGGTAAAACAAATGAAATTCCAGGATTTAATCCAAATAAAAATGAATTGTTCCCTATTCCTATTGAAGAAATTCAATTTGCAAGCGGCAACTGGACACAAAACCCTGGATACTAAAAAAAAATATTATGAAAAATATAAAATACATAACAAGCCTTATCGTGGCAGCGTTAGTTTTTAGTTGCTCATCTGAGAATGATCTAGTTGATATAGATACACTTGGAGCACCTACTAATATTTCTGCATTGACCACCGTAACCCAAGACAATACTGGAAATGTGACTTTTTTGCCTCGTGGAGAAGGCGTGACACAGTACGAAATTTATTTTGGTGATGAAACGACTGAACCTGCATACGTGGCTCCTGGAGGAACTGTAACGCATGTTTATAAAGAAGGAATCTATGATGCCAAAATTATAGGAACTACACTTAACGGAAAAACAACTGAAGTGATTCAAAATGTAGAAGTTTCATTCAAGGCACCTGAAAACTTAGTAGTGACAATTGTAAATGATTTGGCTGTATCAAAACAGGTAAATGTCACAGCAACTGCTGATTATGCATTGTTTTATGAGGTTTATTTTGGAGAAATAGGAAAACCGGACCCTATTGCAGCCAATAATGGAGAAACATTATCCTACACTTATGCAAATCCTGGTGTGTATACCATTAGAGTAGTTTCAAAAAGTGCTGCTATTAAAACAACTGAATATAGTAAAGAGTTTACAGTAACTGTTGTGAGCAAGCCTTTTACATCTGCCGCGACACCACCTAATAGACAAGCATCAGATGTTATTTCTATTTATGGATCTAAATATACTAATGTTGCTGGTACCAATTACTTTCCAGACTGGTCACAAGGGGGACAAGGAAGCAGTTGGACTGAATTTGATTTAAATGGCGATAAAATGCTAAACTATATCAAACTTAGTTATCAAGGAATTGCGTTAGCTGAAAATACTACAATTGATGTATCTGGAATGGAATTCATTCACATGGATGTGTGGACTGCAGATTTAGAACAAATTGAAACTTCGTTAATCAATAAAACTAATGGCGAAAAACCAGTAGTAAAAAGCTTAATTGCCAATCAATGGAATAGTATTGATATTCCAATTTCGGCATTTACAAGCCAAGGTTTAACAGTTGCTGATCTTATACAATTAAAATTTGTTGGTACTCCATGGGCTACAGGAAGTGTTTTTATTGATAACATCTATTTTTATAAAACTCCTACTGCTTTAATAGAAATGCCTCTTGATTTTGAGTCTTCCGCATTAACATACCCTTGGGTTGGTTTTGGCACATCAGATTTTGGCGCTATACCAGTTTCTGTAGTTACAAATCCTGATAAAACAGGAAGTAATGTATCGAACAATGTGGTGAAAATAGAAAAACCATCTGGAGCACAAGTATGGGCGGGAGCAAGTTTAGCTTTAGACGGAAATATTGATCTTACTAAAGGTACAACTATAAAAGTTACTGTTTGGTCTCCAAAAGTAGGAGCGAAAATTTTATTTAAGACAGAAGTATCTACTTCACCAATAGTTAACGGAAACCCAAGTATTTTTGCAGAAGTAGAAGCTACTACAACAGTTGCCAATTCATGGGAAGTACTTACGTTTGATCTTTCAAACCCAACTAGAGGTGTTTATAGTGCGAGTAACGCTTATGATAATGTGATTTTATTTCCTGATTTTAATGTCGGTGGTAATGGAACGACCTACTATTTTGATGATATAAAACAATCTAACTAAAAATATACAAGATGAAAAAGAAACTATTTAATACAATTACCATTTTTACTTTGCTATTGATGGTAAATTGTTCTAAAGATGATTACTCTTTTGGGGCGTTAACAGCTCCTTCTAATTTTGAAGTACAGTATGAGTTAATTGGTAAAACGGCAGATTTGCCAGATGGTGATGGATCTGGAAAAGTGAAATTTGCCGTAAAAGCTGATGACGCTATCTCGTATAAATTCATTTTTCCTGACGGAACTTCTGAAAACTCTCCTAGTGGTGAATACCAAAAACTTTTTACTAAAGTAGGAGTTCATACTTATACAGTGACTGTTATTGCATCTGGTAAAGGAGGTCTGGCTACAAATACTACTGTTGATGTTACCGTATTAAGTACTTTTAATGATGACCAAGCTAAAGAACTATTATCAGGAGGAAGTTCTAAAAAATGGTACTTTTCTGCTTCAGAAAAAGGACATTTAGCTGTTGGTCCAAATAATGATAATCCTGAACAAAACTATTTTGGTTATTGGTATCAAGCAGTTGCTTTTGAAAAAGCTGGAGCTGCAAGCAGTAGTTGTTTGTATGATAACGTATTGACTTTCTCAGAAGTGGCAGGGGAGCTAAAATTTAATTTAGATAATGGAGGAAAAACGTTCTTTAATGCGACTTACTTAAGTGTTGGTGGCGGTTCAGGGAGTGATGATTCTTGTTTAGATTATGTGGCTACTGGAACAAAATCAGTTTCATTGAGTCTGTCAGAATCTGTGATAACAAAAAATACTAATGCAGCAACGCAAACAAGGAGTACTTTGATGACTTTTTCTGAAGGTGGTTTTATGGGCTATTATATAGGTCAGAGCACTTATGAAATTTTATCGCTTACTGAAAACAGAATGGTCGTAAGGGCTGTTATGGGTAATGATGCCGGTGCTGCTTGGTACCACGTGTTTACAACTACTAAACCAGTTCAATCAAGTACAACTGCTGATTATACAAATTTAGTTTTCTCAGATGAGTTCAACACTGATGGAGCTCCAGATGCTACAAAGTGGGGATACGATTTAGGAACTGGTGACAATGGTTGGGGAAATTCTGAGGAGCAAATTTATACTAATACTTCAGATAATGTGATTGTTTCTGGCGGAAGCTTAAAAATTATTGCTAAAAAAGTAGGCTCAGGTTATACTTCTGCTAGACTGAAATCAGAAAATAAATTTGAATTTACTTATGGTAAAATTGAAATCAAAGCAAAGCTTACTACCGGTGCAGGAACTTGGCCAGCCTTGTGGATGCTAGGAGAAGATTATGCTACGAATACTTGGCCAGGTTGTGGTGAGATTGATATTATGGAATACAAGGGTAGCCAACCTACAACCATTTACGGTACGTTACATTATCCTGGAAATTCAGGTGGTAATGGTAACGGTGGGTCTACTACAATTGCTAATGCTGCAACTGAATTTCATGTTTATAAAGCAATATGGAGTCCTGCATCAGTAAAACTATATGTTGATGATGTGTTGTTTCATACTGTTACAAACACTAGCTCGTTACCATTCAATAAAGATTTTTTCTTGATTATGAATGTAGCAATGGGTGGAACGTTTGGAGGAGCAATTGATAGTGGCTTTACACAGTCTTCTATGGAGGTCGATTACATTAGAGTGTATCAATAAATAAATCATATAGTAAAGGTCGGTTTATCCGGCCTTTTACTTATTAAATATAAATGGAGCAAATGAGAAATAAAATTTTATTTACGTCATTAACAATGTCTGTTGTGCTTTTTATTGGCTGCAGCCAAAAGATAATTGCACCTATGACTTCAATTTCTACTACGAGTATGCTGGACAAAAAGGTAGATTCGGTTTTAAAATTAATGACATTAGAAGAAAAAGTAGGTCAGTTAAATCAATACAATGGTTTTTGGGAAATTACTGGACCCGTACCAAAGGAAGGACAAGCGGCTAAAAAATATGAGGACCTGAAAAAAGGTTTAGTAGGATCTATGCTAAATGTAAAAGGGGTAAAGGACGTGAAAGCACTACAGAAAATAGCTGTTGAAGAAACGCGTCTTGGAATTCCGTTAATCTTTGGCTTTGATGTTATTCATGGCTTTAAAACGATAAGTCCTATACCTCTAGCAGAAGCGGCAAGTTGGGACTTAGTGGCCATTAAAAAATCAGCTGCAGTAGCTGCAGAAGAAGCTTCTGCAGTAGGTTTAAACTGGACTTTTGCTCCTATGGTTGACGTTGCTAGAGATGCTAGATGGGGTAGAGTAATGGAAGGTGCAGGTGAAGATCCCTTTTTAGGAAGTAAAATTGCAGTAGCAAGAGTACAGGGTTTTCAAGGGCAAGATTTATCAGCTACTAATACTATTTTGGCTTGCGCAAAACATTTTGCTGGCTATGCTTTTGCAGAATCAGGGAGAGACTACAATACAGTAGATGTAAGTGAATCAATATTGCAAAATATTATTTTACCTCCTTTTAAAGCAGCTGCAGATGCGGGTGTGCGTACCTTCATGAATTCATTCAATGAATTAAACGGAATTCCTGCAACTGGAAGTAAGTACTTGCAAAGAGATATTTTAAAAAGAGATTGGAAATTTGATGGATTTATCGTCTCTGACTGGGGATCAATCAATGAAATGGTGTCACATGGTTTTGCAAAAGATAGTAAACATGCCGCTGAAATTGCAATAAATGCTGGATCAGACATGGATATGGAATCAAGTGCTTATGTTACGCATCTAGTGGCATTAGTGCAAGAAGGAAAGGTTGATGTGCATTTAATTGACGATGCTGCAAGACGCATCTTGAAAGTAAAATTTGAATTGGGTTTGTTTGATAATCCGTACAAATATTGTGATGAAGCACGCGAAAAAGAAGCGGTAGGTAAGCCAGCCTTTCAAGAGGCTGTTTTAGATATGGCAAAAAAATCTATTGTTTTATTGAAAAATGAAAATGATTTACTGCCTTTAAAAAAATCGGGACAAAAGATTACCATTATTGGTGCATTAGCAAATGATAAAACAAGCCCTTTAGGCAGTTGGCGTATAGCAGCTGATGACAATACAGCAGTTTCAGTTCTTGAAGGGATGAACAAATATGTAGGGAACCAAATTACTTATAAAAAAGGAGCTGATGTGGCAATAGGTAAAACACAGTTTATAAGTGAAACTAAAATTAATAAAAATGACAAAAGCGAATTTGCTGCTGCTATAGCTGCTGCAACAGATGCGGATGTTGTTATAATGGTTCTAGGTGAGCATGGACTACAATCTGGCGAGGGTAGAAGTAGAACTGATATTGGTTTGCCTGGTGTACAGCAAGAATTGTTAGAGGAGGTTTATAAATTCAATAAAAATATTGTTTTAGTTTTAAATAATGGTCGTCCTCTAGCAATCCCATGGGCTGCCGAAAATATCCCAGCAATTGTAGAAGCTTGGCAGCTAGGTACACAAAGTGGTAATGCAATTGCTCAAGTTTTATATGGTGATTACAACCCTAGTGGTAAGTTGCCTATGACTTTTCCTAGAAATGTAGGGCAGTTACCAATGTATTATAATTATAAAAACACCGGTAGGCCAACAATGAATGCGCCAGAAAGTGTTTTTTGGTCGCATTATATCGATGAAAAAAATAGTCCTCAGTTTGCTTTTGGATTTGGCTTAAGCTATTCTAAATTTGAATATTCAAATCTTAAATTAAGTAGCGACACTTTTACTAAAAGCGGAAAAATCACAGTAAGCATTCAAGTCAAAAACAATAGTAAAGTGGCTGGTAAAGAAGTAGTACAACTTTACATTAGGGATTTAATAGGTAGTGTTACACGTCCTGTAAAAGAACTAAAAGGATTTGAAATGATTGAATTACAAGCTGATGAAATGAAAGAAGTGCTTTTTGATATTGACAAAAGTACCCTTACTTACTACACAGCAAATAATGTTTGGGAAGCTGAAGCTGGTGATTTTAATGTTTTTGTCGGCGGTAGTTCTGATAAGACGTTAGAAGCTAATTTTACATATTCTAAAAATTAAAGAGATGAAAAAATGGATGTTAATATTGTTAGTCAGTTCTTTTGGTTTTGCACAACAAGCAGAACGAAAATTAGTATGGGAAGAAAACTTTACTGGAAAAAAACTTGACGAGAAAACTTGGAACATTCAATTAGGAGATGGTTGCCCCAACTGTGGTTGGGGCAATAATGAAAGGCAGCTTTATACGAATGGCAATCATGAAATTATTAAGGGCAAATTAGTTATTACCGCAAAGAAAGAGGGTGATAAGTATACATCAACACGCATTAGTACAAAAGGTAAAAAAGAATTCAAATATGGTTATTTTGAGACTAAAGCTAAATTACCGATAGGTAAAGGTGTTTGGCCTGCTTTCTGGATGCTAGGCTCTAATATTAATGAAGTGGGATGGCCTAAATGTGGTGAAATTGATATTATAGAATATGTAGGGAAAGAACGAAATACTGTTTATAACTCTTTACATACAGAAGATAGCCATGGAAATACGATTAATAGTAAGAAAACTGAACTTGAAGGTATAGAAAATGGATTTCATATTTATGGGATTGATTGGAGTAATGAAAAAATTGATTTCTATGTAGACAATAAAATTTTATATAGTTTTGATCCAGAAGAAAAAAAGGAAGCTGTTTGGCCATTTGATCAACCATTTTATTTTCTAATTAATATGGCTATTGGAGGGAATTTTGGAGGGCCAGATGTAAATGATGCAATTTTTCCGCAAGAATTTGTTGTTGATTATATAAAAGTGTACCAATAAAGTACATAAAAGAACCTAAATTACAGATTACTAAAACGCTGTTTGCTCTTTAAAATTGCGGGATTGCTTAGAATAATTAAATTATTTGTAAAATTTTGTTAAAATTACTTGCTTGCTAGTTAAATTTTTTACTATTTTTGAAATTCAATATTAACAATAAATTACAATTAGCCTATACCACAAAATTACTTTTTTTAGAGAAAATTACTCCAAAATTTAATCAAAAATAAAAGGTATAACTATGGTTAATATAGAACTCCCAGATGCTTTATTAGTACAAAACTACATTGCTGGAAATGAAAATTGTTTAGCAATATTGATTAAAAGACATGAATCTCGTATTTATGGATTTATATATTCTAAAGTTGCTGATAGAGATGTATCTAATGATATTTTTCAAGATACATTTATCAAAGTAATAAAAACATTAAAATCTAATTCTTATAATGAAGAAGGTAAATTTTTACCTTGGGTAATGCGAATTGCTCATAATTTAATTATTGATCACTTTAGACGTAACAAAAAAATGCCATTATATAGAGAAACAGAAGAATTTTCTATTTTTTCTATAATGTCAGATAACGAACCTACTATTGAAAGCAAAATGATTTCAGCACAAGTGGAAATTGATATTAGGAAGCTTTTAGAAGAATTACCTATTGACCAAAAAGAAGTGCTTATTATGCGTATGTATCAAGATATGAGCTTTAAAGAAATATCAGAAATTACTGGTGTTAGTATTAATACATCTTTGGGAAGAATGCGTTATGCTTTATTGAACTTAAGAAAAGTAATAGACAAACATCAAATTGTTTTGACTAACTAACAATATATAAGGGTTTAGTGCGTTATTGTGGTATATTAATTCATACAACATGGCAAAAATTTACTCTAAAAAATCATTAGTTGTTAAGGAAATGAAGCCTGAAAAAGACGTCGTTTCTTATTTATTAAATTACTCAAAAGCGCTCCATGTTTTTATTTTAGAACATAAAACTTATGAGATTAATGCAAATTAAATTTTAGAATCAAACTCGACTACTTTATAAATTAAAAAGTAGTCGAGTTTTTTTATTTAATTAAAAAGTAGCTTTTAAATTTAAAAAAAGCCCGTAGTTTGTAGTAACTACTGGCTTTTGTGCTTTGTGAAAATAGTTGTCGATTATGTGATTGGCGTCTCTTTAAGCGCTTTTTCTTTTGCCTTTCTTTTTTCTTCTAAAATAGCTTCTTGCTGTTTTGCTGTCACCATTAGTCCCACCATCATTATTATTGCTGTTAATAAAATTACTTGAATAATGAGCGATTTGTTTACAATAAGAATGGTATGTTCTGGTGTTATGGATAAAAATAATAGAATGGTAATTAATCCTCTTGGTGCAACAAAAAGTAATGGAAACATTGGGATTTTAGATAATTTGAGCTGTAAATAGCGTAAAATAAATAAAATAATTACAATACCAACTGCCCATACTAAAGTATCAGTGTTTATAATTTCGGAGGTTTGAATCAAATATCCAAAAAGCATAAAGAACAAGGCACGAACTAAAAATGTAGCCTCAACAATAAGCTCTTTGAATTTATGTACCTCTTTGTTCAATAAGTCTAACCTAAATCTTTGCGCCCATTTAAAATGGTTTAGTTCGTCTAAATTCCCAATTGATAATCCAAATACCAGTATGAATATTAAAGCTGGTAAATGGTAAATTTTAGACACTTCATAAATTAAAATAATCAGTAAAATGATAGGTACGAATTTAATATGATGGTCAATTTTATTCAATAAAAAGGAAAGCAATATGGTTGCTACGACTGAAATTACAATAATAATTAAAATTTCAAGACAGAAATATCCGAAGGTTTCAAGTCCAAAACTAGTGTTAAAAGCAATGAAATTAAAGAAAACGACACCAAAAATATCTGATAAACTACTCTCGTAGATAATAAATTCTTTTTGGCTTGAGCTTAAATTTCGTACACTAGGAATGGCAATAGCACTACTAATAACACAAAACGGAATAGCGTTAGTAAGACTGTCTTTAAAAGAATAACCACCATAATAATGTAATAAATAGGCAAGCGAAAAGGCCAAAACAATTAGAGGTAAAAATGCACCAATAGAAGATTTTTTAATTAATCCAATTTTAGATTTATTGAGTTCTAATTCTAGAGAACCCTCTAATACGATAAGAATCAATCCAATAGTTCCTAAAATAGGAAGTGTTGAGGTTAAGTCAGGTATTTCTATATCTACTAAAACGGTAACTTCTCTAACTAACCAACCTAATATAAGGAGTAAGATTACAGAAGGTATTTTTGTCTTTGATGCTGTAAGATCAAACAAATAGGCGACTAACAATAGTAGACAAAGTGAAATTATGATGGTCATATTGTATGGTTTATTTTTTTAAAATTTTATCTCCTGTTTCTACTGAATTACTAGAAAGTAGGGGATGTAAGGTAATACATTTGGTTGTTAAAATACAAAAGATTTTTGTTTTGTAAAGAATTATACCGCGTTAAATTTAGCAATTGTAATTGCTTTATAAAAGTAAAGTTGCAGTTTTTAGTTTTATTATAATTAAAGTTTAATCCTGATAATGTAGACGTGATTAAAAGAATTTCGTTTCTTTAATTTTAAGTACCTGTTTTACTTTTAATTATATAAAAATATAAAGCATTAAAAGTCACTAGAGTTATCTTAATAGCTACTCATTTTTAGATTAGGTAAATAAATTGGTTTGGGGTAAAATCAAATTGCTTAAAAAAGATGTGTATTTTGGTAACTTTAAAAAAAACGTTGAGATTGTATAATTAGAACATCATTTTTTTGAGTTCATCCATTGTAATTGGTTTAACAATATAATTGCTTATAAAATCATACGCTTTTGCTCTTTCTATGTCAGCTGGGTCAATTGAACTTGTGATAATGTAGATGTGAATTTTTTTTTCATTTGGTATCTTGATGAACTCATCTAGAAACTCCCATCCATCCCAAATAGGCATGTTTAAATCAAGAAGAATGACATCGGGCTGTTTCTCATCATTAAGTATGATTTTTTTAAGGTTGTCGTAGGCCTCTTTGCCATTACTAAAAACCATGTATTCTTTGCAAAAATTTACGGACTGCATGATTCTTTTGGTGCCAAAGATGAAAATTGGATCATCATCTATGATACAGGTTATATCAATTTTTTTCATATTTAAAATATATTTTAAAAGTTGTTCCTATATTTTCTTTGCTTATTACTTCAATTTTACCTTCTAATGCTTCGACTTGGTTTTTAGTTATGAAAAGTCCTATACCTCGCGCATCTTTATTATCATGAAATGTTTTATACATTCCAAAAATTTTAGAGCTATTTTTTTTCATGTCTATTCCTATTCCGTTATCTTCAATTTCTAAAATGACGAACTTTTCTTTTTGGGTGCTACTTATTTTAATCATACTGTCTCGTTCTTCTGACTTGTATTTTATCGCGTTTGTAATTAAATTAAGTAAAATACTTTCTAAATAAGCGGGTAATGCTAAAATGGTCGTTTCTGTAAGGATCTCATTAATTATTTTAATATTTGTGTTAAATATTAAGGAACGAGTATTCTCTATTGTCAGTTCCACATAATCGTGCAAGTTTAAACATTGTAGGTTTTCATTTATAGCGCTATTCATTAAAACAACTTCATTAAGATGTTTAATTGTTTCTTGTAAATTAACCGAAGCTGTTTTTAATAAATTTACAATTTCATTGTCTGCTATTTCAGGTTGTTCGTAAAGTAATAAATCCATCATCATCGTGATATTACCAGAATGGGATCTTAAATTATGAGAGACAATATGAGCAAAGTTTTTCAACCTTTCATTTTGATCTTTAGTAACAGTAAGTAGTGACTGTATTTCTTTTTCAGTTTCTTTTATATAAGTAATATCAACTGCTATACCTAAGTAACCCGTAATCACCTCATTTTTTTTAATTGCTGTAATCGTTAATTGTACGGGAAATTGAGAGCCGTCTTTCCTAATGTAGGTCCATTCATTAGTATCATAATCACCTTTGTCAGTGGGTAAAGTGAAAACTTGAAACTCTTCAATAGGTTGGTTGTATTTAACAGTTAATTCTTGTGTACGGGTTTGTATTTCGTCTTTTACATGAATCAATAAAGGAGTTGCAATACCTATAATTTCTTCTTTTTTATAACCTAATAAATTTTCGGCACCTTTGTTAAAAGTCCGTATTATTCCATCTAAACTAGTTTCTATAATTGCAACACGTGTACTAGCTTCAATAAGTCCCTGAGTTTTTGCAATTGTATCGGCTAATTGTAACTCTGCCTTTTTTTGAGCAGTGATATCAATGATTTGTACAATAAAATAGAGCGGTTCTTGATTCTCATCTCGTACTAGTGAAGCTGAAAGGATGGTGGTTATGACGCGCTCATTTTTACATATAAATCTTTTCTCAAGATGATAAAAAGAGCGTCTCCCTTTTATAAGTTCATCTAATAAGTTTAGATCGGCTTGTAAATCATCTGGATGCGTTATTTTTTGAAAATTTTGGGTAACCATTTCTTCTTCAGGAAATCCCAATAACTTACATAGGCTAGTATTTACCTTAAGCCATTGTCCGGTTGTATTTAATAAGCCCATACCAATAGCGGCATTTTCAAAATTACCTCTAAACGCTTCTTCGCTGATACGAAGTTTTTCTTGAAATTGTTTCCTTACCGTAATATCAGCAGTGTACATAATTAAACCACCTATAGATCCATTGTCATTATGCCAAGGTTTTATTTCCCATTTTAACCATTGAATACTTCCATCTTTTCTAATAAAAACATCTTCTTCACGATGATCAGGAATACCCATCAAGCATTTTTGATGAATTGCTTTCCATTCTTGTTTTATTTCTGGAAATATATCATAGTGACATTTACCAATGATTTTTTCATCATTTAATTGGTAATCGCTTTTCCATTTTTCTGAGGAAGCTAAATAGTTCATTTGATTATCAAACATAGCGATTGCTGTGGGTGTTTGTTCTATAAAATGAATGTTCCGTTGATTAATTTTCTTCTGTTCTGTAATGTCATAATGTGTACCAAACATCACTAATGGTTTGTTGTTCTCAGTCCAGCTAATTACTTTTCCTTTATCTAACACCCATATCCAATGCCCGTTTTTATGTCTAATACGGTATTCGGCATTATAATATTCTGTTTTTTTATTGAAGTATTCTTCTAGTTTTTGTTTGGTAATTAATAAATCATCGGGATGTACTAGTTTTTCCCATTTTTTAGAACTTATTGGTTGTAATTCAGCTAAGGGATAGCCTATTATTTCAGCCCAAATTTCGCTGTGATGTGTTTCTTCTGTTTGAATATTCCACTCCCAGGTTCCTGTATTGGTTCCCTTTAAAACACTTATTAACTTTTCTTTTTCAGTAGTTAAAGCGATATTCGCTTCTTTGACAACGGTTATATCTTGAAAAGTTCCATATACTCGTGTGCACACTCCGTCAGAAAATGCGGCTTGACCTATTGATCTCACCCACTTAGTATTTCCTTTTAGTGTTATTATTTGAAGTTCATGATTAAAAGGAGTCCCTTTTGCAACAGCTTCTTTAAAAGATTTTTCTATAAGATCTCTATTCTCACCTTCTTTATAAAAGTCAATAGCAGTTTCTATATTCGGGATATAGTCAAAAGGGGTCTCATGAATAACTTTAGTCATACTACTCCAATTTAATTTTTGACTAACCAAATCAATTTCCCAATATCCAATATTTGCAGCCTGATTGCATTGGTCTAAGAAAGCATCTTGTTTTTTAAGTTTTTCAAATTCCTTTTTTAATTCTTCATTTAATATTGCAGCTTCACTTACAATATTACATTTTTTATATGCTTTTAAAATATGGCTGTTGTTACCTAGCTTATTTTTTATATAAATTGCTTTGCATTCGGTTATAATGTTATTTCCTTCTTTGTTTTTAAATATAATTTTTTGATTGATATAATTTTTATCAATTTCATTTGATGACTTTTTTTCGGATATAATTAAGCTTGGGAGTGTTAATTGACTTCTTTCGAAACTTTTAGAATCATAACCTAACATTGTAAAAAAGGGGGCATTCATCCATGATTTTTCAGGATTTTCTAAATCAGAAAATGAAATACCGTTAATGGCATATTCTTGAATAAAATCAAAAATTGAAACATCTTCTTTTAGTAATTCGTAAAGTTCATCTTTTAGGTAATTCATAATCTTAAACTTGGTTTAAAGCAAAGAGATCGTGCCTTAATTAAAGTTTTAATTGCGACTAATGTTGCTTAATGTGTGGTAAATGAGCGTAATATACCACATTTTAAGAGTTTATATGGTTTAAAACATGAAAACTATTTAAATAACTTGTTTTCACAATGTTTGTAGTGTTATATAAAAAAAAATAAAAGCTATAATGACACTTAAATGAAGTGTCATTATAGCTAAAAATTAATTGTCATAGATCCTTAAACTATTTTTAACAGTTGTTAATTCTTGTTCTAAGGAATCTATTTTTTGAAGCAAGTTTAAAATAATAGCAACACCTTCAATATTTACATCTAAGTCTTGATGAATTCGTATTATTTTTTCGATTTTATAAATAGCATCGTTATGTACGTAGTGGGTCTCATCAATATTTAGAATTTCTATAAGTCCTATTTCGTCTAAATTATTAAAAAAAGCAACTTCTACTTGATAATGAGTGCTTAATGTATGTACTGTTATCAGGTTTTCGGTATTCATGTTGTTCTTAGTTTAGAAAGTTCAGTGAATAATTCTTTTTCTTTATCAGATAGCTCGGTTGGAATCGATACTTGATAGCTGATATATAAATCTCCAAATTGTCCCTCTTTTTTATAAACGGGAAAACCTTTTCCTTTCAATTTTACTTTGGTATCATTTTGTGTTCCAGCGGCGATTTTTAATTTTACTTTTCCGTCAAACGTAGCTACAGTAATTTCTCCACCTAGCACAGCAGTATATAAGTCTAAAGCAACTGTTGAATAAAGATTTTCTTTGTCTCTCTTAAAATCAGTATGATTATCAATCGAAAAAGTAATGTATAAATCTCCTTTTGGTCCACCAGAAGCACCTTCAGCGCCATGTCCTGGAATTTTAATTACTTGTCCGTTTTCTACACCAGCAGCAATAGTAAGTCGAATATTTTTACCATTAACTGTTAGTGTTCTTTTATGAGTAGTATATACGTCTTTTAGATCAAGGTGTAATTCAGCGTTAAAATCTTGTCCTTTATATTGTGGACTGCGACGTTGACCACCTCCACCACCAGATTGATTGAACATTGATTCAAAAAAATCAGAATAATCGCCTCCTCCAAAGCCATTAAAGCCTCCTTGTTGGCCATTACCTTGATGTTGTCTTTGCTGCTGTTGTCTTGATTTTTCGTATTCTTCGCCATGTTCCCAGTTTTCACCATACTGATCATACTTTTTTCTATTCTCAGGATTGCTCAATACTTCATTAGCTTCGTTAAGTTCTTTAAACTTTAATTCGGCTTGCTTGTCATTTGGGTTTAAATCAGGATGGTGTTTTCGGGCCATTTTGCGGTAGGCCTTTTTAATTTCAGTCTCTGTTGCTTTTTTGTCTACTCCAAGGACTTTGTAATAATCTATAAATGCCATGTTTACATTTTTTTTTATAATTATTTAATTGCATATTTTGCTACTCAATGTATGTTCATCTAGAAGGAAATGTGCTCTATCAAATTTACTCAAATTTTAGCAGACAAGTAGTAATAAAATGTTTTATTTTAAGTGTATAATTGTTTTTTACAATCCAGTTAATGACAAAATACTTGAGTTAACTATTCAACTTAATTTGACTTTTCTCTGTTTTTTTTTCTAAAATCACTTGGACGCACTTTTGCAATTTCGAAGAAAGTATTGCTAAACGTGGCTAAACTATTGTATCCAGAGGCATAGGCTATTTCGCTAATTGATAGATCGGTTTGCAATAGCTTTTCCATACTTAATATAATGCGGGTAAGCTTGACGTATTGTAAAAATGAAATGTCTAGATTTTCTCTAAATAGGCGTGATAAACTGCGACTACTCAAACTGAATTTTGCAGCAATATCTTTTAACTGCAAGGTTTGATCTACATTAAAGTAAATATGTCTAAGGATAGGACGCAACTTAATGTTTGTAGTTGTAGGTAACACAACTGCTAGTGCTGTTTTAGTAGCTGATGCGATCACATTACCTAGGGTTTTCATGTACAAATACTTTTCAGGTTCTTTTTTTGTGATGTTTTCACTCCAGTTTTCGGTAAACGAAATCATCTCTAAAACTAGAGTAGATACGGGGTAAATACCCATTTTTGAATAAAAATTATTTGGCATCAAAGCCTGATTAGGAATATAAATATTGCGCATCATGGTAATCGATGTTCGTAATTCGATAAAATGTTCTAATCCCGCTGGAATCCATACAAAGTGGCGTGCAGGCAAGAAATAGGAGTTCTCCTTAGTTTGTAAGTAAGCCACTCCTCCTTCTATATACGTTAATTGATGTTTAGTGTGACTATGCATTTCTAGTCGTACTTCTACATTACTGTGATATACATAGCTAGATCTTGGAAATTGATCTACTTTCTCTAAAAAAGATAACTCTTGAAGCGCTAATTTTGGATGATTTTGTTTCTGGCTCATATTGACAAATATATGGCTTATTTAGTAAAATAAGACTTAAAAATATATCGCAATTTTGCTTTTTAATTTAAGAGAAAAATATGCACCTTAGTTGTTATAAAATGGTAGTTCCTTCCTTCTTATTTGCGCTATCGTCTACCGTAGCCCAAAATCAAGAAGTTGTTCAGGATAGTATTCCTATTACTTTAAAAGAAGTCTGGGAAAAAGCAGCTGCAAATAGTAAAGAAATTAAAATCAATCATTTGCACACAGCCTCTGGTGTCGAAGCTATTAAAAATGCAAAAAGCAAGCAGTTACCAGAAATTGGTTTTAATGCTAATTACGGCAAACTAGCGAATATTCCGGTTTTCACTAACGGAATTTTAAATAAAGCCGACTTTATCCCGCTAGAAGACCATTCTATTTATGGGGCTACTATAGATGCTTATTTTGAAATTTATAACGGACATAAGCTTAAAACAAACATTAAAAAAGAAGCTGTAAAACAAGAACTGTCTCAGTATATAGAAGAGGAAACTATAGAGACTATTCATTATCAGGTTGCCGAATCATATTTAAAGTTACAACTGTACTTACAATTTGAGAAGTTAGTAAAGCAGAATATTCATCAAAACGAAGAACGTTTAAAACTAATCCAAAAACTTTATAATGGAGGTGTAGTTTTAAAAAGTGATGTGCTTAGAGCACAACTGCAATTGTCTAAACAAAAAACGGCTTTGACCGCTATTTGTAATAATGAACAATTAACCATGCAGGAATTAAATATTTTTATGGGTGACCCTGATGAGCAACTCTTGAAGCCTACTGATGAAATAGGTTTTCAAGACAGCCATAAGCTCCTTAGCTATGAGGAATTTATTGATGATGCACTAAATAAATCGCCTTTGCAGAAAATAGAAAAGCAAAAAGTAACCTTGAGCAAATTAAATATAGAAGGATTAAAAGCCGATAAATTACCAAGAATTGGTTTGTTTGGAGATTATAGTTATTCTTATCCGCAAATCAAGCTGTATCCTTATGCAAATGCGCCTTACTTATTAGGTGTTGTAGGGGTAAAATTGTCGTATGATATCTCATCGATTTATCATGATTTCCATAAAGAGGAAGAGGCAAAAATACTGTATGAAGAACAAAAATTAGCACAAGAGAATGTACAGGATAATTTGCGAAAAGACATTAATAAAGCCTACAAACGCTATCAGGAAGATCAAGAAAAAATTGAAGAATTAGAGCTGAATATAAAACAAGCTACAGAGAATTACCGCATTCTCAACCAGACTTATTTTAATCAACTTTCCTTGATAACTGATTTACTTGACGCCGATACGCAATTATTACAAGCACAATTTGAACTTATTTCAGCCAGAATCTCAGAGCAATTACATTATTACCAATTACAAAAAAATACAGGAAACCTATAATCATGGCTACAAAAACAGAAAGACACGAACGCATTGATAGAATAACGGTAAAAATAACATACAGTGTAGCTGCTGTAGTATTGCTTTTATTATTGGTTTACGGCGCTTTTACATTGGTAAAAATGTATCGTTATGAAGAAACAAATGATGCGCAAGTAGAAGAGTATATTAATCCAATACTTAGCAGAACAACTGGTTTTGTCCAAGAAATTAAATTTAGAGACCATCAAAAAGTGCAAAAAGGAGATACCTTATTAGTAATTGATAAAAATGAAACCTTAATGCAATTGCAAGAAGCAGAAGCGACGTTGAGTTCCGCAAAAGCATCTTTGCTAGTTTTAGAAAGTAATACGGTGACTACTACAAGTAGCGCATCAGTTAGTGAAGCAAGTATTGCTGGTGCCAAAGCAAAACTATGGCAGCAAGAACAAGAGTACAATCGTTACAAAAAATTATTAGCTGAGGAAGCAGTTACGCCACAACATTTTGAAGCTATAAAAACCAGTTTTGACATTGCAAAAGCCGAATATAAAGCGGTTCAAAACTCGTATAAAACAGCTAAAGGAAAAATTAATGACGCCGATTCTCAATTGGCTGTAGCCAAAGCCACCGTGCAACAAAGAGAAGCTATTGTAGCCAGTATAAAACTCAATTTAACATATGCCGTAATTACTGCTCCTGCTGACGGAATTATGGGTGATAAGACGTTACAAGTGGGACAATTAATTCAAAAAGGACAAACTTTAGGCTTTATTGTAGACCAAGATCAAGGAAAATGGATTGTAGCTAATTTTAAGGAAACTCAAATCGCCAATATGAAAGAAGGGCAGGAGGTAGAAATTAATGTAGATGCATACTCAAATGAAACTTTTCATGGTAAAATACAATCGCTTGCTCCCGCTACAGGATCTCGTTTTTCACTTTTACCTCCAGATAATGCTACAGGTAATTTTGTAAAAATTATTCAGCGATTTCCAGTAAGAATACTTTTGACTGATGCTGTCGCAAAAACAAAAAACCTTCGCGCAGGAATGAATGCTGAGGTATTGGTCCCTAAATTATAACTATAAATGGATCAAGTTTCAAGCATATTTAAAAGTTGGGTTCCTAGGTGGAGCATCAAAGCTATTATTTTTTTGACAATTTTGCCTGCAGTTGCAATGCTGGCAGGATATATTGGCGGAATCAATAGTGCTGCGAGTTATTATGGTTTGGATCCTACTGATATTCAATTTTCAATTGTTTTGTATTACATTGGGATTGCGAGTTTTTTTCCTTTAGAAAGGCGTTTTTTTAGCTATTTTGCTTCTAAGTCGTATTTTTTAATGAGTGTCTTGTTGTTTACGGCAATAAACCTAACGCTGTATTTTACTGATAATGTAATGGTTTTTATGCTTTTTAGATATCTAGGAGGAGCCGTTACTGTTGCTTTAATTAGTGTTTCTCTAAATTTAATTTTCGCACAATACCACTCTGAAAGATCGCGAGTTTTGGGCTATGCTGTTTTTTACGGAACATTATTAATTGCAAATGCTTTTACCTATTTGCTTAATGCTTATATATTTCAAAATTTTGATTTTAATGTACTGTATTTAGCGATTATTTACATTCAAATTCCTGGGGTTTTATTGCTTTTTCTTTGTCTAAAAAGAAACATGCGTTTGCTTACTAAAAGACTGCCTTTATTTAATTTAGATTGGAGGAGTTTTTTGATTTACACTACAGTGTTAATTTTAATTGCTTATGTGATTTTGTATGGTCAATATTACGACTGGTTTGATAGTATACGTATTTGGACTTGCTTCGCAACTATTGTTTTATTACTAACTATTTTTATCACTATTCAGCTTAGAAGTAAACGACCATTTATTGATTTAACTATTTATAAGTTTAGGAATTTTCGGCTAGGAGCGCTCTTATTGGTTTTGTATTACATTTGCAAAGGAGATTTAAGTGTTGCTAATAATTTCTTTTTGGAAAAGATGAATTTAGACTCTTATCATTACGCTTATATTATGTTTTTTAATGCCTTAGGTATTATTATAGGAATAAGTATAACCGCAAGATTTATTTTAACAAAGCGCAACATGCGCTTAATCTGGCTTACTGGTTTTGCTTTTCTATTAGTGTATCATATCCAAATGTTTTATGTTTTTGGCTCGCAGGCCAATGAGCAAAGTGTTTTGTTGCCCTTATTTTTTCAAGGAATGGGAAACGGAATATTGATGCTTTCTATTGTGTTGTTTTTGATAACTTCAGTTCCAGAATCTAAAAGTTTTTCAGCTTCTTTAAGTGGGGTTTCATTTCGTTTTTTTGCTTTTACAGTTAGTTTAGCACTAATATCATATATGAATTTAAGACAAACAAGCGTACATTATCATGAATTAGGAAACACTGTTACAACATTAAATGTAGAGTCAAGTAAACGCTTACAATTGTATGAGAATATTGCTCTTGCAAAAGGAGCTTCAGCGCTTAAAGCAAAAGTGATGGCTAAAAAAATGCTTGGTAAAGCAGTAGCGAACCACACAAATATACTATTTGCAAGAGATTACTATTATTATGTGAGCATTATGATATTTTTTATCATGTTAGGTATTGCATTATTACCACATTTGCATTACCATTTCAGGAAAATAGGAGCTAGACTTATTCCTATTTAGAATGTTGTTTTTTTGTCATAAAAAAAAGCCATCAAAACTGAATTTGATGGCTTTAATTATTTTACAGAAAAGTAAAATTATGAAACTTGATGAATTATTTTTTTATCAAGTATTTAATATTTACAACCCTTCCGTTAATTATTGTTTTTAAGAAATAAAACCCTCTTCTCAATTGTGATAATTCCAAATTAGAAACAGATTTCCCTGCACTAATTTCTTCAGAAGACCTACTTACTAATTGTCCATAAATATTGTACACTAGGAAATCTACTTTGGCGAAAGCCGAACTATTTATACTAACATTTACGTTACTCACAAATGGATTAGGATAAACGGTTATGTTAGTTACAGCACAAGTAGGGTTTGTATCATTAGTGCAGTTTCCTAGAACATCTCCATGAGCTAAATGCCATTTTACGGCATATTCATCAACACAAATTGTTTTTCCTTTATGGCAAATTGCTACTTTTGGGTGTCTAGAATTGTTTCCGCATTGTACGTTTTCTACAGTTACAGTTCGCTCTGTAACCGCAGTACAGCCCTTTGCATCAGTTACTGTTAATGTATAAGTAGTGGTTTGTTCTGGACATACTTTTATAGCATTAGTTTTTGCTCCAGTACTCCATTCATAAGTAAAAGGTTGTACGCCTCCTATGATTTCACCAGCTTGAAGTGTTGTGCAAGATTTGTCCTTGTAACCATAATAAACGGTTACATCATCTGCATTTGGTATTTCAATCGCATCGGCTTCAGTAATTATGAACGCAGTAGTTATTGCTTTATTAAGAGCATCTTTTACAGTAACAGTATAGTTTCCTGCTGAAAGATTAGAAACACTATTTGTAGTTGCGCCGTTGTTCCAAAGATAAGTGTAAGGTGTAATTCCTCCTGTTACCACAACGGTTGCGGTTCCGTTTTCTTCTCCATTACAAGTTATATTTGTACTACTAGAGCTAGCAACTGTCATTGGTTTCATTTGGATTCTAACAGAAACAGGAAAGTGATCAGAAGCTGTTTTAGTATAATCGCTCGTGTAAAACTCATAATGCACTCTTGCTGATTCAGGAAGGTATAAATTAGCTAATTCATTAGAAAGTGTAATGTGATCAATCATGTTTTCATAAGTTACATAAGATCTAAACCCAGCATCACTTAATGTTTTTGTTGGGACAAAATAGTTTGCAGTGTCCTTAACGTAAGCTGCATAGGATGATGCAGTTGTAGTAGTAATATCTGAAACGGTAAAATCAACATCGTCATTATAATCGCCAAGCAAAATTAAATTTGCATTAGGATATTGTGTATCCAAGCTGTCTTTTAAAACTTCCACATCAAACTTACGCATGTCGTATTTGCCTTGAGCATCACCACTTGTATTTGCTCTTGCATGAAGATCGATAATATTAATTTGTTTTTCGGTACCGTCAATGGTAACATTTGCAGTTAACATGAAAGGCAGTCTTCCGCTGGCAAAAAAGCGTGTTTTATCAGCTTCGGGATAATTGGCTAAAGCCGAGGCATCTCCTCCATTATAATAGGGGTGAATGGTTTTTAACAACACTTTTGTACTCACTGCTTTTACAGTTTTGTTTTTATAGATGAATCCTACTTTTTGAGTGGGACCTGTAGTATCATTAGGATATGAAGTAGCGTTAGATAAAACAAAACTATAATCGTTCATTTCACTAACCATTTGACCTAATAAAACGTCATCAGAAACTTCTTCAACTGCATAAATATCTGCATCTAGATTTTGAAGTACAGCTTTAACCGCTTCTTTTTGGATATTATCTGAGTCGGATTTTCCAGCTGCAGGCGAATTTGTTTCATCACCAAACCACGCTACATTCCAGGTTGCGATATCTAGAGTTTTATCTTTAGAAATAGTCAAATCACTTCCTGATTGTTGGAATTTTTCGGCACAAGGTAAATCAGTTCTCAATCTAGGTAATAATTGTTGCGTGGTGAAATAATTAGCGACAACACCTATGATTTCAGCGCAAGTCTCTGGTTGTGCAAAACCTGTAAGCTCAGTTACATCAGCATCAAGTCTTAATTGTGCAGTTCCGCTCGCGTCAGTAATAGTAGTATTTGAATTCCCAAACATAATTGCTCCAGGTTTAGGAAAAGTAGTATTTTCTATACGGACTAATTCCGCTGGATGATTTGCCATTTCGCCTAAAGTAATCGTAAGCGGTTGGATCACTTGATTTGCATTTCCGTTGTAAGTCACAGCGCTAACAGGACCTATTTGCACTTGATCATAATAAGAACTTCTTGCCCCAGTTACTGTAATAGAATCTCCTATTTTAAACAATCCAGCACCGTAAACTGTTTTATCATAAATAGCAATTGCACCACTAGTATCTTGAATATAAGCCGAACCAGCTAATTGATCTGAAACTGTTAAAATACCAGTCACGGTAACAATTTCGCCATCGGCTTTTGCTCGAGCATCGGCAATTGGAATTACAGTAACAATGTCACTAGCGTCTCCAAAAAACTGTCCTGTATTTATTTTTCCAGCAGTAGCAATTGCTGCTTGCCAAGTGAAATCAGTATAATTAAATCCAGCACCCGTTAATTGAAGAGATGTTCCTACTGCAGCGCTACTTTCTTCAACTATTCCAATGTCAGTACTAGTCATTCCATTTGCGGGACCATCTGTAGCGGTAAAACTGCCTTCATAACTTAAAAACTGAATCACATTTCCTTGAGGGTTAACCAATGCTAAACCATCAGGAGCGCCATTTTGTAAACCAGGAATACTTACATAAACAGTTCCGTAACCGTTCATTTGATCAGGAATAATTCCGGATAAAGTTCCTGTAGGTGTGTAACTAGTACCACCATTTCCGTTGTAAGGAACGATTGTCCAATTGGTTAAATCGGTTCCTGCATAACCAGCAATTTCTACTGCTTCATCAATGTCAGTTCCTACATTGTCATAATGGATTTCGTTAATGAAAACCAAATCACCAAATTTTTGTCCCGCATTCACTTTTCCAGAAGTACTGATAGCAGCTTCCCAAGTGAAATCAGTATATTTAGTTCCTTTTCCAACTAACTGTAGTGAGGTTCCTACGTTCGCAGTGCTCGATTCAGCTGCCCCAATATCCGTACTCGTCATTCCGTTTGCAGGACCATTTGTGGCGGTAAAGCTGCCTTCGTAACTTAAAAACTGAATCACATTATCATTAGCATCTACTAAGGCTAATCCATCAGGAGCACCATTTTGTAAACCAGAAATACTTATAGAAATTGTTCCATAACCATTTGATTGGTTTGGGATAATACCAGATAAATTTCCTATTGGTGTATAGCTGGCACCTCCGTTACCGTTGTAAGGAATAATTCTCCATCCAGTAATATCAGTTCCAGCAAGTCCCGCGATTTCAACACCTTCATCAATATCAGTTCCGGCATTATCATAGTGAATTTCGTTTATAAAAACAGCTCCAGCAGGAGTAGGCGTTGTGTTGTTATTTAAAGTTGTCACAACAATAACGTTACTCGGTTCAGATGTGTTGTCATCAACATCTACAGCTTTAACTGTAAAATTATAAGATGTATTTGCTGTTAAACCAGTAATTAAAAAGTTGGTTGCTGTTGTAGTTGCTATTTCAGTAGTACCATTATAGATGCTATACGAAACACCATTGGAAGCATCCCAAACTAAATTAGTGGTTGTGCTTGTTGTGTTACTCGCTAGTAAGTTTGTAGGAGCAGTAAGAGCAACAGGGCTATTAGCAAAAGATTGTCCATTATTAATTGCTCCATAAGTGCTTGCTGTAGCTGTTAACCAAGTAAAGTCAGTATAATTAGTCCCTGATCCAGTTAATTGTAATGATAATCCAGCAGCTTCGGTTCCTGTTTGTGAAACGCCTATGTCTGTGCTTGTCATTCCGTTTGCAGGACCATTTGTTGCTATAAAACTACCTTCATAGCTTAAAAACTGAATTGCCTCTCCTAGATTATTAACTAATGCTAAACCATCAGGAGCACCGTTTTGAAGTCCATTAATAGCGACAAAAACAGTTCCATAACCATTTGATTGATTAGGAATTGTACCAGAAAGCACTCCCACGGGAGAATAACTAGCGCCACCATTACCGTTGTATGGAATAATAGACCAATTGCTTAAATCAGTACCTGCAGTACCAGCGATTTCGACACCTTCTCCTAGGTCAGTTCCAGCATTATCATAATGAATTTCGTTAATAAATACCGTAGCAACAGGATTAGGTGTTGTTGTAGCGGCAGCAGTTGTAAATGTAACAGTATTGCTAGCTAGAGAATTGTTCCCTGCAGCGTCAAAAGCTTTAATAGTAAGTGTGTAGCTAGTATTAGCAGTTAAGCTCGTTAAGTTATAGCTATTATTTTGCGATGAAGCTAAGAAGTTAGTTCCGTTAAAAATACGGTATCCTAAAACGGCAACATCATCTGTACTTGCAGTCCAATTTAGTATTGCAGATTCTTGCGTAACGCTATTTACAACTAGATTACTAGGCGTTGTAGGAGCCTGAGTATCTGCAGTGGTATTTCCGGTAAAACGATTTTCGGCTTGAGGACCACCCCAAATTGTTGTTGCAAATGCTGGATTATCAATAAAAGGATTTCGATTACCTTGCACGCCCTCTAAAATTGTATTTCGATTTAATTCAAATTGAGATACAGGATCTTCAATATTCCACAGTAGTAAAATATCGGTAATATCATTATTAAAAGTACGCGCGCCCACCGTTACATTAGCAGGAAGACATTGTTCGCCATAGCGTAAATACATGTACATTAACATTCGAGCAACATCACCTTTCCACTCATCACCAGGATAGAAATAAGCATTATTTATAAGTGCTGCATTTCCTGATCCAGCTCCATAAGGATAATTACTTCTTGTGGCGTTAAAAGCAATATCAGAAGCTCTTAAATGATGCGCATCGCTTCCAGGTCCTGAAGTTCCTAGATTAGGCACTCCTAAAGATTTAGCATAAACGTGTTCGCGATTCCATTGACCAGCATTTCCGCCATTAGCATCTTTTGAGCGCGTTCTATCATTTGTGCTATCAGAATCAGAATCGTTGTAGCCATAGATTAGTAATACTTTGCTAGGGTCAGTAGGATCAATATCTGTTTGCTTTAAAGCATCCCAAACTCCAGGAGTATAGGATAAGATAGTGGTGTTACTACTAATTAAGGTGGCAAGACTCGATTTTAGTTCAGTTCCTGATTGGTTAAGGTTGGTTCCGTTATAATAGGTCGGGACTTGACCAAAAGAGAAAAGACTTAAAAAAGACAATACAGCAACAAAAAAATGCTGTTTTTTTAAGTAAAAATGTTTCATGGTTATTTGTTTTTAAAAAAGGTAAAATTAGAACTATCTCTATTGAAAAGCGGTTATTGATATTAATAAATTGTTAAAAATGTATATTTGGTAATAATTCTTAAACGGGAATGTTCTTTTTTTATTTTATTTTCTAAAAAATGCAAAGTTGATTGTAGTAAGTAAGGTATCTGAAATAGCGAATAATCCCCGTGTTTACTAAGCGATTTAATTGTGAATTAATTTTACTTGAATTCTAAACAGAGCGTTTGATTAGTGCTTTTGTCAGTTTTTTTTTCGATAAGGAAACCTAGAACGGTTTTATTTGTTTATTATATTGTATTGTTGTTAAGATATATGGTAAAAAGACATAAAATTGATTTATTTTTGTAATAAGACTTACGATAATTTGCTTATTAGTATTCAAATTTAATTACTGTCTAAAGCTGAAGAATACCTACTTTTTTAGTAAAATAAATTTAAAACTACAATGAAAAACATCCCAATACCTACTAATGAACTGGAGCGAATTAAAGCATTAAAAAGATATTCAATCATGGATTCTTTGCCAGAAGATGAGTATGATTCCATTACCAAACTAGCTTCGTTTATCTGTGAAACACCTATTTCTTTAGTAAGTTTATTAGATGAAGAACGCCAGTGGTTTAAATCTTCAGTGGGAATAGATGTTAAAGAAACAGCAAGAGAAATATCGTTTTGTCAATACGCAATCATGGGTGATGGTATTTATGAAGTGAGTAATGCCTTAGAGGATAACAATTTTTCTAAAAATCCATTAGTTACGGGTGATCCAAACATTCGCTTTTATGCCGGCGCACCTATAAAAGATGAAGAAGGGTTCAATTTAGGCACTTTATGTGTTATTGATACCGTTCCTAGAACGCTTAGTGAGCAACAAAAAGAGGCTTTACAATTATTAAGCCATCAGGTAGTTAGTTTGTTAAAACTAAGGAAGAATAATACAAAATTAATTGAAACTCAAAAAGAATTTCAAAATTTCATCTCGCTTTCTAAAGACCTCGTATGTATTGCTAATGTTGATGGTAATTATTATAAAGTAAATCCTGCTTTTACGACTGTTTTAGGATATTCAAAAGAGGAACTAGAAGGGCAGCCGTTTATAAAATTTGTACATCCTGAAGATCTTGATAAAACATATAAAGAGGTCGCTAAATTGAGTCAAGGTTTTACAACCATTAGTTTTGAAAACAGGTCACGTTGTAAAGATGGTAGTTATGTAACCTTGAGTTGGAATAGTTCTCCAGATCCTGAAACGGGTAATTTATATTGTATTGCTCGCGATATGACTATTGAAAACCAACAGAAACAAGTACTTAAACAAACTACGACAGATTTAACAGCAATATTAAACTCGGCTGAATTTTCAATTATCGCTACGGACAAAGAGGGTAATATCAAGCAGTTTAATAAAGGAGCAGAGAAATTATTAGGATATAGTGCTGAGGAAGTAATAGATAAAAAAAATAGTTCTATTTTCCATCTTCAAGATGAGGTAGAAAAAAGAGCTGCAGCATTATCAGCAGAATTATCTGAAAATGTGACTGCTGGATTTGATGTGTTTGTCATTAAAGTACAAAAATTTGATTTAGCAGATTCTCATGAATGGAGTTATGTTAAAAAAGACGGTACTGTTTTTCCAATTGTTTTGTCAGTCACTGCTATAAAAAATGATCTAGGAGAAATCACAGGTTATTTAGGAATTGCCAAAGATGTTACTAAAGAGAAAGAGGCAGAGCAAGACCTTATTAATAGTAAAATTTTACTGGATGATTCCCAACGAATTGCAAAAATAGGAAGTTGGAAATTTGATACTAAAACAAATAACCTTATTTGGTCAAAAGGGCATTATGAGGTATTTGAATTTGAAGAAACTTCAGGAGATAAATTAAATGAAGCTTATAGAAGTAGAATTCATCCAGAGGACCTTATAAAATTAGATATATTAGAAAAAAAAATCGTTAAAAACGGAACAGATTTTAGTGTAAATTACCGTATTGTTTTTCCAGATGGAAGAATTAAGCATATTCTTGAAATAGCAAGTCCGCTTCTAGATGCAAACGGAAAAACGGTAGGGATGCAAGGTAATGTTCAAGATGTTACTGAAATTAAACTTGCTGAAAACAAAATAAAAGATAAAGCTAAGGAAATAAATGATGTAAGAGCAGCACTTGACGAGTCAGCAATTGTTACCATTACTGATCAAAACGGAATATTAACTTATGTTAATGATAAGTTTTGTTCCATTTCGCAGTTTTCAAAAGAGGAACTTCTAGGGCAACATCATTATATTGATGCTTCGGGAAATTACACTAACATATTAGTAAAAAAAATCTGGTTATCTATTGCTAATGGTAATATTTGGAAAGGGGAATTAAAACAAATTGCAAAAGACGGATCTTATTACTGGGTACACACAACCATTGTTCCATTTTTAGATAAAAACGGTAAGCCTTATCAGTATATTGCAATTAGTGCTGATATAACTCAGGAAAAGATAGCTGAAGAAAATTTGCAAAGTGCCTTATTAGGTTTACAAAAAACGAACAAGGAATTAGACCAGTTTGCTTATGTAGTTTCACATGATTTAAAAGCGCCCTTACGTGCTATAAATAATTTAGCTGAATGGATTGTTGAAGATATGCCTGAGATGCCTCAAGATGTTAGTAACAATCTAAATTTATTGCGAGGTAGGATTTTAAGAATGGAAAACTTAATTAATGGCGTTCTAGATTATTCTCGAATAGGAAGAACAAAAATCGAAAAAGAAACAATAGACTTAAACCTCATGATTAGTCAAATTGTAGAAACAATCGTGCCTACTAAAGGTTTTGAAGTTACTGTAAGTGATATGCCCGAAGTTTTTAGTGCAAAAATATTATTGTATCAAGTCTTTAGTAATATAATTAGTAATGCAGTGAAATATAATGATAAACCTATTGGTACAATTAGTTGTACTTATGAATCTTTACCTGGTTTTCATCAATTTAAAATAACTGATAACGGACCAGGAATAAGCAAGGAATATCATAAAAAAGTATTTGGTGTTTTTCAAACTATTGAAGCCCGAGATAAAAAGGAAAGCACAGGAATAGGATTGTCAATTGTTCAAAAAATAATTGAAGAAAAAGGAGGTCAAATTTATATTGAATCAGAAGAGGATAAAGGAGCCAGTTTTGTTTTTACTTTACCCAAAATAAACAAATAAGAGTAATGTCAGAAGATAAATATTTTGAGGATTTTGTTGCCTTAAAAAAAGAATATGATGAGTTTATATATATAGTTTCTCATGATTTAAAAAGTCCAATGAGAGCCATAAGTAATATAACGAATTGGATAGAAGAAGATCTGGGCGATAATGTAAACAAAGACATTCTAGATAATTTTGGTCTGTTAAAAAATAGAGTAGGACGTTTAGAAAAAATGATGAATGCCTTACTGGAGTTATCCCGAGTTAATAAATTAGAGACTAAAGGAGATGCTGCTACGCTTTTAGAAATGATAAAGGAATGTATCGTGATGGCTGAGGTGAATACAAGTGTCAAAATTAAGTTAGATTATAATGTAAAAGAATTAAATGTTGCTATATTAGCTAAGAAGATGCAAAAGGTATTTTTTGAACTTCTTGATAATGCAATTCAGTTTCATGATAAGGAAAAAAAGAATATTTTTGTTACAGTAAATGAAACCGATAGAATGTATGAAATTTCGGTTCAAGATGACGGACCCGGAATTGTTGAGGAAGTTAGGGATAAAATTTTCAATATTTTTTATACTGTTAGTTCTAAAGATGATTTAGACACCACCGGCGCAGGTTTAGCCATTAGTAAAAAAATTATGGAAACCATGGCAGGAAAAATCACTTATGAGGCTGCTAGTCCTATAGGATCTATATTTAAAATAAGTTGGCCAAAAAACAATCAATTAAATTTAATAATATAAAATATGAGTGCAAAATTAGTAAACATTCTATTAGTAGAAGATGACGAAGTCGATGTAATGAACGTTAAAAGAGCTTTCTCTAAAAACAACATTCAAAATCCACTATTTATTGCAGGAAACGGTGTAGAAGCACTCGAAATGCTAGAAAGCAAAATAATTCCTTTACCCAAAATAATTATTTTAGATATTAATATGCCTAAAATGAACGGAATTGAATTTCTAAAAGTATTGCGTGCTGACGAAAGACTCAAGAACATATCGGTATTTGTGATGACAACTTCTAATGAGGATAGTGATAAAATTAATGCCTATAATCTTAATATTGCAGGTTACATTTTAAAACCACTATCGTTTGAAAAGTTCATTACCTCAGTAGCGACACTTAAAAATTTCTGGCAGCTATGTGAAATGTAGCCAGTATTATACCTTATAAAGATGAAAGAATTTAATATATTATTAGTCGAAAATAACACTGGTGATGCTAAAACGTTTCAAGATTTTTTCTTGGATAAAAATCAATACACTGTTGTTGACGTAGCTAAGGATAGTATTGAAGCTTGGACAATGTTGCGAGAATTAGGAGAAAAATCTACATTACCTAAGATTTTAATAATTGATTGTGATGATGATTATGAAGACGAAATAAATTTAATTAAAAAAATAAGAGAAGATGTAGTACTAAAATCTACGTTAATTTTTATTTTAAAAAAATCAGGTAATGAAAGTTTTAGAAGTGTGGCATTAAATTTGAACGTAGCTGCCTATATCCACAAACCTTTGAATGAAGAAAAAATGAATGATTTTTTTGTAATTCTATATGATTATTTGGATATACTAGAATTTTCACGAGCAACAAAATTAAAATGACCCACTCCTTAAAAATATTAATTATTGATGATGACAAAGTTGATGCTATTGCAATTGTTAGATCAATAACTAGATCAGATATTGATGCCGAAATTGATAGTGCGCATTCTGCTAAAGAAGGTTTTCAAAAATTAGAAAATAGTCATTATGATTTAATTTTCTTAGATTATATGATGCCTGATTCAGATGGGATTTCCATTTTAAAAAAGCTACGTAGTCTAGATATTGAAACTCCTGTTATTTTTATTACCTCGCAAGGAGATGAAAAAATTGCGAGTCAAGCAATATTAGCAGGTGCATCTGATTATATGCCAAAAACTTTATTGACTTCTGACGGTATTTCCCATAGTGTTCGAACGGCATTAAAATTGCACGAAAACCAAAAATTAAGGAAAAACGCCGAATTAGAATTAAAAATAAATTCTAACCGACTTTCTGAAGCGCAAAAGCTTGCAAAAATTGGTAGCTGGGAAATTAACTTAAATGATGGCGCTATTTATTTCTCCGAAGAGTTGTATAACATTCTAGAATTAGATGTACATGAGGAGCCTTCAATTGCACTATTGAAATCCTTTTTTACAAGTACAGAGGATATCATTCTATTTGAAAAGAAACTAAGAGATGTTCAAATTAATTATGAACAAACGTTGTTTAGTCATACCATTTTAGATAGAAAAGGAACCGTTAAATACATCAATGAATATATAAAATGTTTGACTGATGATAATGATAAACCCTATCGCATTTTAGGAACGATTCAAGATGTAAGTATTCAAAAAGAGATTGAGAAAGAATTAATCGAAGCTAAAAATTTAGCAGAGCAATCTGTTAAATTAAAGGAGCGCTTTCTGACGAATATGAGTCATGAAATTAGAACGCCTATGAATGGGGTTATTGGTTTTGCAAAAATTCTGGAAGAAACTAATCTAGACGAAAATCAAAGCCAAAGTGTCAAAGCAATTCGTACGGCAGGGGAGAATTTAATGACTATTATTAACGATATTTTGGATTTATCCAAAATTGAAGCTGACAAAATAGTTTTTGAAGCTATTCCGTTTTCTGTTAGAAAAACCGTTAATGCAATCACAGAATTATTTACCCCAGCAGCGCGCGATAAAAAAGTAACTTTCACTGCTGATATTAGTCCAACAATAAGTGATTTATTGGTTGGTGACCCTACACGACTTACTCAAATTTTAATTAATTTAGCAGGTAATGCTTTAAAATTTACTAATTCAGGAAGTGTATTATTGCGCGTAACCGAAGAGGACGAGTGTGATATTGAAACTTGTATTCGGTTTTCAATAATTGATACCGGTATTGGTATCGCTGAGGATATGATTTATTCTATTTTTGATAGTTTTAACCAAGCTTCTAATGAAACTACAAGGAAATATGGTGGTTCAGGTTTAGGACTTACTATTACTAAAAAATTGGTTGAACTTCAAGGCGGAATAATTTCTTTAGAGAGTGAAGTGGCAGTAGGAAGTACTTTCTCTTTTATGATTAAATATAAAAAAGCACAAAAAGACTTTACTGTTTCGCTTGATGAGAAAAAGACAACATTAGATCCTGTTTTTTTAAAGGACATAAAAATATTATTAGTAGAAGACAATGAGTTAAATCAGCTATTGACCGTTAAATTATTTAAAAAATGGAATAAAGAAATTGATATAGCAGAAAATGGTGCAATTGCCATTGAAAAAATTAATTCCAATACCTACGATATTATATTAATGGACATTCAAATGCCTGAAATGGACGGTAATGAGGTGACTAAATATATAAGAGAAGCAATGGCTGCTCCTAAGTCGCAAGTTGCAATTATTGCAATGACAGCTCACGCAACGGTTGATGAAGAAAAAAGGTGTATTGCAAATGGAATGAATGATTACTTGTCTAAACCATTTGATTTTAATATTTTATTAGAAAAATTGTACCGCAACATAAATTTAGATGCTGAGGTTTCTATTGTAAAGTCAGCTACAAAACCACCAATTACCTCTGAATGTTTAGTGAATTTTGATTATTTAATTGATTTTTCGGAGAATGACGCCTATTTTATAAAAGAAGTTATTGAGTTGTTTTTAGAAGACGCACCAGGTACTTTAGTCGAAATAACAGAAGCTGCAAATAATGAAAATAATCATAATTTAAAAAAGGCAGTCCACAAGTTTAAATCATCGGTAAGTATTTTCGGAATTCAAAAAGTCTTGGATACTATAAATATAATTGAAAATGAATTACAAACGAACCCTAGTGGTAGTTTGCGATACGAAGCAGTTGTGAAATTAAATGAACTTTGTCTTAAAGCGATTAATGAACTTAAAAATAGAACTGAATATATTTAAAAATAGATAAATAGTCAATCATCATTTATGATGGGTTTCAAATAACAAAGCTGTATAAAGGTTTCTTAATCGAGAAATTTTTATACAGCTTTTTTGTTTTTACCTTTAAAAAGAGATTCTTGAAGTTAAGATTAATTAATGATTTTGGTTTTCTATTTGAACATCCTTTAAAAAGATTTACATTTGCAAATTCTGATTCTTAAGAATAGTTTTATTCTTATCAAGAAATTAAGTCTTAATTCAGACTTATTAATCAGCTTAATTCCTCCAATTTTTATTGGTTACGCATCAATTTCGGAAAGTAAAATCCGGAAAAATAATATTTTATAATTATTTAGAAAAAGAATGAAACAGTATTTCAATTTATTTGACTTCACTCAAAAGGTGAATTATAAAACAGAGATTTTAGCAGGTTTAACCGTAGCTATGACAATGATTCCAGAATCATTATCATTTGCTATTCTAGCAGGTTTTCCGCCTTTAGTAGGTTTATACGCTGCTTTTATAATGGGTTTAGTAACAGCAATCTTTGGAGGGAGACCAGGAATGGTTTCGGGAGGTGCTGGAGCTACAGTAATAGTTTTAATTGCTTTAATGAATTCGAACCCTGGTGGTTTAGAGTATGTATTTGCAGCGGTTGCCTTAGCTGGAATTTTGCAAATTCTTGTAGGAGTATTTAAACTGGGTAAGTTTATACGACTGGTTCCACAACCAGTTATGTTTGGTTTTGTTAATGGTTTAGCGATTATTATTTTTATGTCGCAGCTAGAACAATTCAAGACTATTGTAAACGGCGAAAGTGTTTGGTTAACCGGTAGTCCCTTATATATAATGCTAGGACTAGTATTGTTGACTGTGGGGATTGTATTGTTTTTTCCAAAAATAACAAAAGCTGTTCCTGCTTCACTTGTTGCAATAATTGTTGTTTTTGGTTTGGTCTTAGGACTAGGAATTGATACTAAAACGGTTGCTGACATTGCTTCTGTAGGTGGTGGTTTTCCTCCTTTTCATATTCCTGAAATCGCATTGACATTTGATACCTTAAAATTAATATTTCCTTATTCATTAATTATGGCTTCAGTAGGATTGACTGAAGGGCTGTTAACATTGAATTTAGTCGATGAAATGACGGGTACAAAAGGAAGTGGTAACAGGGAGTGTATTGCTCAAGGAAGTGCAAATGTACTAAATGGCTTTTTCTACGGGATGGGTGGTTGTCCTATGATTGCACAAACTTTGGTAAATCTTTCTGCAGGTTCTAGAGCGAGATTATCTGGAATAATTGCTGCGTTAACAATATTAGTAATCATTTTATTTGGGGCACCTATAATTGAACAATTGCCTATGGCTGCTTTAGTAGGGGTGATGGTGATGGTTGCCATTGGAACTTTTGAGTGGATCAGTATTCGTATCATTAATAAAATGCCAAAACATGATATTTTTGTTGGAATCCTAGTTGCTGTAATTACTATTTTATTGCACAATTTAGCGCTTGCTGTTCTGATTGGAGTGATTATCTCGGCTTTAGTTTTTGCTTGGGAAAGCGCTAAGCGTATCCGAGCTAAAAAATATGTAGATGACAATGGTGTAAAACATTATGAAATATACGGCCCGTTATTTTTTGCATCAACAACTGCTTTTGCTGAAAAGTTTGATGTTTTCAATGACCCAAATGAAGTAGTAATTGACTTTAAAGAAAGTAAAATTGCTGATATGAGTGCTATTGATGCCTTAAACAAAATTACAGAGCGCTATGCTAAAGAAGGTAAGAAAGTACATTTAAGACATCTAAGTACAGATTGTCGTCAATTATTGAAAAATGCTGATGATGTTATCGACATTAATATAATAGAAGATCCTACTTATAAAGTAGCGGTTGATTAAATAAAAAAAGGATCTGATTTTCGTCAGATCCTTTTTTTATAACTTTTTTTTTAAAAATCAGCTCACTAAAATTCAGGGTTTTCGTTGATGTTTATATCTGTAACAGGACCAAATTTCTCCGCTATTTTTTTGATTTCAGATGCTTTCCCAACAAGGATAAATTGCAATTTGTCTTTTGGGAAATAGGTAGCAATTATTTCATTGGCTCTAGCCAAATCAAGGCTATCTACATTTTTTTCAAAATTATCAATGAAGCTGCGGTCAAACTTATACCAGAACATTTGTGATAATAAACTAGCTAACTGTCCAGAAGTCTCATAATCTGGCGGAAACTGTCCTTTAACATAGTTTTTAGCAGATGTTAATGCGTTTTCATCGATTCCGTTTTGATGTAACTTATTAAGGACTTCAACCGCTTTGTCTAATGCAGCTTCTGTAGTTTTGATATTTGTAAAGGTGCTAATAACAAAAGTACCATCATTTTTCAAAGTATTAAAACGGCTACTAGCACCATAAGTTAATCCTGTATTTACTCTTAACTCATCATTAAGCATCGATGTAAAGCGACCACCAAAAAGCGTGTTAACAACATCTATTGCTACATAATCAGGATTGTTTCTACTTATTCCAGGAGCACCTATTAAAAATGTTGTTTCGTTAGCATCTTCTTTATTAATTAATAAAACACGGCTTTCAGTAGGTTTTTTATACGCTAATGTTGAAAGGTCTTCTTTTACCTCTTTTCCTTTTTTCCACTCTGAGAAAAGTTTAGTAATACTGGCTTTCATTTCTTTTGTAGAAAAATCGCCCACTAATGTAATTGCAGCATTGTTTGGGGTGTAATTTGCTTGGTAGAATTTTTTAACATCGCTAGCCGTCAATCCTTCCACTGTTGCTTTCATTCCGTTGATGATGTTACCGTACACGTGGTTTCCGTATAAGAATTTATCAAAATAAAAACCAATTACTGCTCTAGGACTTTCTTTTTGTTGTTCAAGACCAACTAATAAACGGCTTTTTTCTTTATCAAATTCTTTTTCATCGAATGCTGGATCTAATAAAATTTCTTTAACAATATTTAATACTTTTTTTTGATCCTTCGTAGCAAAATTAGCCGAAAGTCGTGCATACTCTTTAGTAGCCGATGCATCGATACTCGCACCTATAAAATCAAGTTCTTGATCTATTTGTGCTTTAGTATAATTTTTTGTTCCGTGTTTTAATGCCGTAGCAGTCAATGACGCTAAACCTGCTTGCTCTCCATCATAAATTGCACCTGCTGGCACCACAGTAGAAACACTTATTAAAGGAACGTCATGCTGTTCCATTAAATTCACAGTAAGACCGTTAGAAAGTTTAAAAGTAGTGTATGCGGGTAATTTATATCCTTGTGCTGATGCATTTGCAAGTACTAAAAGTAGCAGACAGATGCTAATTAGCTTTTGATTTATATTTTTCATAAAATTAGTTCTCTACATTTGTTTTTAATACACCTACTGTTCTATTGCTTTTTGCAAAATATTTTTGAGCTACCTTTTGAACATCTGCGACAGTGATTTTATTGAAATCAGCGGGCGCATTGAACATTTTTTTGTAATCGCCAAAAAATACTTCGTAAGTACCAATATTTCTAGATTTACCATTAATAGTTTCTACTTGACCGTAAAATTCCATTAATTTCTGGTTTTTGATTTTTTGCAATTCATTTTCGGTAATTCCGTCTTTCTGGATTTTTTCAATCTCAGCGTAGATAGCATTTTCTAAATCACTTTCATTAATATCTTTATTGGCTACAGCATAAATAGAGAATAGTGTTGGGTCAAAACTATCACCATATTCTGTAAAAACTTGTGTTGCTAATTGTTGTTTGTCAACCAATGAAGCGTATAAACGGGAAGAATTCCCGTTAGAAAGTACCGCACTAAGAATGTTTAAAGCGTAATAATCTTCGTTTTTGGATTCGGGTGTATGGTAACCAATCATTAAGTAAGGTGTAGCCACATCTTTTTGAACCGTTATTCTACGTTCTCCTGTTTGTTTTGGCTCTACGATATGAACTACTGGCGGAGTGGGTTGCGCGGGAATAGGTTCAAAATACTGTTTTGCTAATTTTTTAATTTCCTCAAATTTAACGGCTCCCGAAATTACCACTACACAGTTATTAGGTGCGTAATAAGTCTTAAAATATAGTTCTAAATCTTGTTGGGTCCAGTTTTTCATATCGTCCTCATAACCAATAACTGGCCAGTGGTAAGGATGCTCTTGAAAAGCAGTGGCTTGCATTGATTGTGACAAAAGTCTCCATGGGGAGTTTTCAAGACCAGTACTTCTTTCGCTTAACACAACACCTCTTTCGCTTTCAACAACTTTAGGGTCAATACTAAGATTGGCAATACGATCACTTTCTAAATCAAAAATAGTTTCAGTAGCTGATGCAGGAAACCAATCAGTGTAAACAGTAACGTTTTCAGTAGTATAAGCATTATTTGAGCCACCGTTGAATTCCATTGTGCGGTCAAAAAGTTTTGGTCCGTATTTTTTAGCACCGTTAAACATCATGTGTTCAAAGAAATGAGAAAGCCCAGTGATTCCTTGATGCTCGTTTCTACTACCAACTTTGTAAAACAAATACATGTTAGCATTAGGTATAGAGAAGTCTTCAACTACTAGAATTTTCATTCCATTAGTTAGTGTAAATGTTTTCACATCATCTGCTTTCATTTGTCCTTTCATCGAAAAACTGAACAAAATTAGCAACGGAAAGATCATTTTTTTCATAGTACTTAATTTATTTATTGCGAGTTTACCCCGTATTTGCTTATAAAGATATTTATAATTTATATTCTAAACAGCTTAATGTTTTTATAGTGCTCTACAAGTTGTTGTTTATTACTGTATTGGAATAAAAATAGAGAAAACTACTCCTTTATTGATGGCTGATGTTACACTAATAGTACCGTTATGGTTTTCGATTATTTTTTTTACTATGGCTAAGCCAATACCTGTTCCGCTGTATTTTTCTTTTCCACCTAATCGTTGAAAAAGTTCAAATATTTTACTACTGTATTGTTGTTCAAAACCAATTCCGTTGTCTGTATAACGGATGTAGCAATATTGTTTCTCAGCCACTAATGTCTTATTTTCAAAATCCTTTCCCGCTCCAATAGTGCAGTCAATAGTAATTACCGGATATAAATCAGCTCTTGCAAATTTTAAAGAATTACTAATTAGATTGTGTAATAATTGTCTAAACTGAAAAGGAATGATCTTTAAATCACAGGTTTTACCTACCGTTATAACCCCATTGCTTTGTTGTAACTCTTCCATTAAGTCACCAGTAGTTTCTGCTATAATAGTTGCTAGGTTAATTTCCTCAAATTTTTTATCACTATTATTCGTTCTAGAATATGCTAATAAGTCTTGAATAAGGGTTTGCATTCTATTAGCAGAAGTTTGAATTTTATAGAAATAGTCTTTTCCAAAATCAGAAAGATTGTCTTTTTCTTTATCTATAATTCGTGATGCAAATGTTTGAATTTTACGCAATGGTTCTTGTAAGTCATGACTTGAAATATAGGCAAAAGACTGTAACTCTTTATTCATATATTCTAAGTCAATATTTTTTTGTTCTAATTCTGCTGTTCTTTCTAAAACTAGTTCCTCAAGTTCATTTGCGAACATTTTTTGATCTTGGATGTCCGTGCTTGTTCCTACCCACATTTGTACATTACCATCTTCATCTTTTTGAGGAACGGCTCTACTTAATTGCCAGCGGTAAGTTCCGTCATATTTTCTAAAACGATGTTCTATTAAAAAATTATTACCAGTTTTAATAGCATCAGCCCATAACTCAATATTTCGATCCCGATCATCAGGATGAACAATACCCACCCATCCTTCTTCATTTAGTATTTGTTCTAGTGATAGCCCGGTGAAATCAAATACTGACTGGTTATAGTAATTTATATTCCCTGCTGGATCAGAGGTCCACACCTGCTGTGGCATAGAATCAGCTAATAATCTAAATTTCTGTTCTCTTTCAAGTAATTGTTGTTGGAAGAAACGTTCCTCAGTAATGTCTCTAATTGTTCCCAATATTTCATTAGGGTTTTTATCTGAGTCATAAAAAACTTTCCCTTTTAGTTCAGCCCAAGAAACTATTCCATTTTCTTTTATAATTCTTGCAACGTAAAAAAGAGCGCCAGTAATATAAGATTTCTCGAAGGCTAATTTTCGGACTTCTAAATCATCTGGATGGAAATTTTTTAATAACTGATCGTGATCTAAATCGCGATGATCATTATATCCTAATATTTCGACACAGCGATCAGAACAAATGGCAGCATTTGTTTTTAAATTATATTGCCAGATTCCAAGTTCACTAGCTTCAATAACAATATTTAGTTTTTCTTCACTAGCTTCAATTATTTGACGTGCATGAACTTGTTCACTTACATCAATACCTATTGCCATGATACCATTTACTTTTCCTTCGTCATCATATAACGGCTCATAAGAGAAATCAATATAGATGGTTTCTAGAGCCTTGCCGCGAAGTAATTGAAGTGGTAACTCCTTTGCAGAGAAAGGATTTCCAGTACTGTACACACCGTCTAACATCTCTTTTATTCCTTGAGAAAGAAGTTCAGGCATTGCGTTAAGAAGTGCTTTGTTTAAAACCTCGTTTTCCTCTCTTCCCCACAATTCTAATGCTTTGCTATTGACTATTTCTACGGTATAATTCGCAGCCCGTAAAACTGCAATAGCAATAGGAGCTTGAACAATCATTTGTCTTAAATTCCTCTCGCTTGTTTTTAATTTTTCATCATTTTTTTTGCGTTCCGTAATGTTGGGGCTAACGGTTGCAATACCAATAACTTGATTTGTAACTTGGTCTTTTATTTTAATTCCGTTCCACTGAACCCAAAATGGTTCACCAGTTATTTCATTCCAAAATTGTATTTCGTCATATTCATTATCTATATTAAGAGATTCAGGGAAATTTTTTTTAGCAAATTCTCTTTCTGAGGGAAATATACAATCTATAATTGTACGGCCTTCATAGCCATTCCAACCAAGCATTTTAAGTCCAGCTGGATTAATAAATTGTATGCTAGAATCTATGGCTGTTAATCCTATGTATTCCTCGCTTGCTTCAATTATAGCAATAAGTTTTTGTTTTTCTTTTTCGGCTAGGTGTTTCTTGGTTATGTCTTGTAACGTTCCATTAAAACGAATAGCAACTTTGTCTTGGTTAAACCAAACACGCCCTTTTACTCTAACGATGCGTTCTTTTTTTGTCAGTAAATTTTGAATAGTATAATCAATATTGAATTTCCCGCCAGATTCATATTTTAATGCAGTTTCTATAGCTTCAATAACCCTTGGTTGATCATGAGTAGTTATTGCTGATATTGCTTGTATAATCTCTATTTCAGTATCATTAGGAAGGCCAAACCATTCTTTCATGCGGTTGTTAGCAGTGAACTTATTAGTTAGTGGATTTAGATCAAAAGTCCCTAACTCAGTCGCTTCAATAGCAAATTGCAACTGATCATTACTTTCTTTTAAAGCATCTTCGGCAAGTTTTTTAGTAGTAGTTTCAATTAGTGTAACGAGAATTCCGCCTATTGATCCGTCTTCAACGCGAATAGGACTATGTGAAAAATCAAAATAACAGTTTTCAATGAAGCCATTTCGATTAAGAGGAAACATCATGTTGTTGCTATCTGTAGAACGAAATGTTTTACCATTGATCACATCTTGAAACATGGGTTCTATTGTGTGCCAAATTTCTGAAAATGTTACATTACTACTAGTCCCTAATGCTTGTGGATGTTTTAATGTTCCTAGAATAGGACGGTAAGCATCATTATATAATTGAATGTATTCATCGCCCCAAACAATATACATAGGAAAAGGGTTTTCAAGCATAACAGACACCATTACCTGCAAGCTTTTTGGCCAAAATTCAGGATCTCCTAACGAGGTTTTACTCCAGTCTTTATTTCGAAATAAGGCTCCCATTTCTCCACCATTATTGAGAAAACTATAATTTTTACTAGTAGGCATGTGTTTTAGACTTTAGAAGTAAATGTATTTTAAAAGAAATAAAGTTGACAATATTTAGACTTTTTACAAAAGTAATATTCAAAAATATTAAATAAATATTAGACTTAATAGTAAAAAATTAAAGTCTTTCGTTAAACGGTTTATTTGAGGTGTTATTATAAATAAAAAAGGCTTCATTTACAACGATTGTCGTAAATGAAGCCTTTTATATTTAGTTAAAAAATCTTACAAGTGAATCACTTCACCATATGCATCAGCAACTGCTTCCATAACCGCTTCACTCATTGTAGGATGAGGGTGTATTGATTTTAAAATTTCATGTCCAGTAGTTTCTAGTTTACGAGCAACAACTGCTTCAGCAATCATATCAGTAACACCAGCACCTATCATGTGGCATCCTAACCATTCACCATATTTAGCATCAAAGATTACTTTTACAAAACCATCAGGAGTTCCTGCAGCTTTCGCTTTTCCTGAAGCAGAGAAAGGGAATTTACCAATTTTTAATTCGTATCCTTTTTCGATTGCTTGTTTTTCAGTTAAACCAACTGAAGCAATTTCAGGAGTAGCATAAGTACAACCCGGTACGTTTCCATAATCGATAGGCTCTACATGTAATCCTGCAATTTTTTCAACACAGTTGATACCTTCAGCCGAAGCTACGTGAGCTAATGCTTGTCCTGGAGTTATATCACCAATAGCGTAATAACCTGGAATATTAGTTTCGTTGTAATCGTTAACTAATATTTTATCTCTATCTGTAGCAATTCCTACTTCTTCTAGACCTATGTTTTCGATGTTAGTTTTAATTCCAACAGCCGATAATAATATTTCAGCTTCTAATTCAACTTCACCTTTAGCCGTTTTTACAAAAGCTTTTACTCCGTTACCAGTAGTGTCAATTCTTTCTACAGATGAGTTCGTCATGATTTTAATACCTGCTTTTTTCAAAGAACGCTCCATTTGTTTAGAGATGTCTTCATCCTCAACAGGAACAACATTAGGCATAAACTCAACAATAGTAACTTCTGTTCCCATTGAATTATAGAAATGTGCAAACTCAATCCCAATAGCTCCAGAACCTACAATGATCATTGATTTTGGTTGTTTTGCTAAGGTCATTGCTTGTCTGTACCCAATCACTTTTACACCATCTTGAGGCAAGTTAGGTAATTCACGAGAGCGAGCTCCAGTTGCAATAATAATATGATCAGCACTGTATTCAGTAACTTTATTATCTTTATCAGTAACGTCAATTTTTTTACCTGGTTTTATTTTTCCAAAACCATCAATAACGTCTATCTTATTTTTTTTCATCAAGAACTGAACTCCTTTGCTCATTGCCTCAGCAACACCACGGCTACGTTGTACAACAGCAGGAAAATCCTTATCAAATGATGAAACAGTCAATCCGTAATCAGAAGCATGTTTAAGATAATCAAAAACTTGAGCTGATTTTAATAATGCTTTGGTTGGGATACAACCCCAGTTTAAACATACACCACCTAAGTTCTCTTTTTCAATTATGGCAACTTTAAACCCTAATTGCGATGCTCTAATGGCAGTAACGTATCCGCCTGGACCACTTCCTAAAACAATGATATCGTATTTCATTTTTATAAGTTTTCTAAATTAATTGATTTGGCGAATTTAAGGAATTATTCTCTTTCTTAAAACATAAATAAAGTTAATACTACTTTTTTTTAATAAATAGCAGTAGTTGATTGAGGTTGTAGTTCTTACAGCGCAATTTTAAGGGGGTGTTTTGAGATTTATTGCGTTTTAAAAATAGTTTTGTTAAGTGATTATTTATTTACCACAAATAAGTTATAATTATAACGGACTGTTACAATTTTTTAACAATAATGAAGTTATAATACTTAGTTGTTAAGTATTATTCTTGTTTAGAGGAGTGGTTTTTAAGAAATTCTATTTGAGTTATATTGTTTGTGTAATTCAAATAAAATTTTAAAATCATTATTATATACGGAAGAGCTGTTTCTAAAAATAAAAAAATGTCCAAATCAATTTTACTAGTAGATGATGATCATATCGCCAATTTCGTTAATTCAAAAATGATTTTGAAAAACGGTATATGTGACTCAGTTGCTTCAAAAATATGTGGACGTGAAGCCCTGAGTTATTTGTATGATGATAATAATGTACCGTCTTTAATTATTTTAGATGTAAACATGCCTCAAATGACTGGATTTGATTTTTTAGACCAATATTATAGCTACGGATTCAATAAAAACAATACCAGTATTATGATGCTTAGCTCTTCATTTTTAGAACAAGACAAAACTACAGCCAAAAAATACGACAAAGTGGTACAGTTCTTAACTAAGCCATTAAATGAACAAACCTTGCAGGAAATAGCGACTCTAATTAATTCGGCTTCGTAACGCTAAACTGCGAGTCATATAAATTTTTATAGTATCCGGATTCTTTATTTACTAACTCTTGGTGTGTTCCTTGTTCTACAATTAAACCTTTATCCATCACTACAATTTTATCAGCATTTATGATCGTTGCCAATCTATGCGCAATTACAATAGAGGTTCTTCCTTGCGTAATAGTTTCGGTGGCACGTTGAATTAATTCTTCAGAATAGGTATCAATTGACGATGTAGCTTCATCTAGAATTAAAATACTTGGGTTACTTACATAAGCTCTTAAAAAAGCAATCAATTGGCGTTGGCCTGATGATAACATCACCCCACGCTCTTTTACATCAAAATCATAGTTATCAGGCAAATTCATGATAAAATCGTGAACGCCTATTTCTTTGGCAGCAGCCAAAACATCGTCTCTAGTAATTTCAGGATTATGGAGTGTGATATTGTTGTAAATAGTATCAGCGAATAGAAATACATCTTGCAAGACTACAGCAATTTGCTTACGCAAAGATCCTAAAGTATAATTTTCAATATTATGACCGTCAATAAAAATGGTTCCGCTATTGATTTCGTAAAAGCGATTTAATAAATTGATAATCGTCGATTTTCCAGCGCCTGTCGAACCAACGATTGCTACCGTTTGTCCCGCTTTTACTTCTAAATCGATTCCTTTAATGACTTCTTCATCTGGAATATAGCTAAAATGAACATCTTTAAAACTAATATTTCCGTCAAAAATAGGTGCTTCTAGAGTTCCTGTATCTTGTGTTTGATCTTTAGTATCAATAATGTCAAATACGCGATTTGCAGCAATCATTCCCAATTGCATTTCATTAAATTTGTCAGCAATTTGGCGTAATGGGTTAAACAGCATTCCAATAAACATGGTGTATGAAAACAAATCACCAAAAGTCGTAAATGTATCACCATTCAAAATCTTTATTCCGCCATAAAGCACAATAAAACCTAAAGTTAATGACGAAATTATGTCAGCAATAGGAAAAAATATTGAGTTGTATAAAATGGTTTTTATCCAGGCTTTTTTATGTTTGTTATTGATTTCCATGAATTTATCGGCTTCGATATTTTCACGGTTAAACAATTGCACAATTTTCATTCCCGTAACGCGCTCTTGTACAAAGGAGTTCATATTGGCAATTTGGTTTCTAACCTCTTCAAAAGCAACTTGCATTTTACGCTGAAAAATTCGAGTGATAAAAACTAATATTGGCATAGCCACAATAACAATCCAAGTCAGTTTCCAGTTCATGTAGAACATAAAAATAAGCACCACTAGCATTTTCATTAAGTCACTAATGATCATAAATAATCCTTGGCTAAAAATACGTGCAATCGACTCAATGTCAGACACTGATCGCGTTACTAGTTGCCCTACGGGAACTAAATCAAAATACTTCATTCTAAAACTCAAAATGTGTTTGAATAATTTAATTCTGATGTCTTTTACAATATCTTGTCCCAGCCAGTTTGCCCAATAAACAAAGTAAAACTGCGAGAAAACCTCACATAAAAGTACAATTCCCATCAAGGTGATGTAAAATAAAAGTCCTTTTGCATCCTCTGTTTGAATGTATCCGTCAACGGTTTGCTTTAATAAATAGGGGCGAAGTGCTGCAAATATCGATAGTGAAATTGCAAATATGATAACGCCATTAAAACGCCATTGATACGGCTTTGTATATTGTAATATTCGTTTAAATAAACGAGTGTCAAATGCTTTTGCTTTCATTTTTTTTAGGCTGAATTTAGTTCAGTTTTTTCAGGAGCTTAATCCTGCTGTTCATTACAATCTTAACCGCCAAACACTGGCGCTTAAGGATTTCCATTGCCATCAGGGCTATGGATGTATTTGTTTTTAGAATATTAAGATTTATAATTAAATATCCTTCTTTTTAATACTAATTAATATAATCATAATCAATCTCAGTTAGATACAAACCATGAGCAGGTACTGAAAATCCCGCTTTGTCTCTATTTTTACTAATAATAATTGCTTCAAAATCATCTAATGTAATTTTGTGTAAACCTATGTTAACAAGTGTGCCTACAATAGCGCGTACCATATTTCTTAAAAAACGATTTGCTGATATTGTAAATATTAATTTGTTGTTTTCTTGTTTCCAGCTAGCTTCATAAATAGTACAATCAAAAGTATTAACATCTGTATTAACTTTTGAAAAACACTGAAAATCAGAATGGCTCAATAATTTATTTGCAGCTGCATTCATTAATTCTATATCTAGTTTTTGATGAAAATACCAACTCTGCTCTTGTAAAAAAGCATCTTTAAAAACATTGATATGGTATTCGTATGTTCGTTGTATTGCATCAAAACGACAATGCGCAGCATCATGAACATGAATTAAATCATAGATAACAATGTCTTTAGGCAGGTAAGCATTAAGCTTGTGTACTAATTTTTGAACATCAAGCGGACTCTCAAAATCAAAATGAGCATACATTAACTTTGCATGAACACCAGTATCAGTACGGCCTGCTCCCATAATTGCTATGGCAGAATTTAGTAATACAGATAAGGCTTTGTTTAAAGTTTCCTGAATCGAAGATGCGTTAGGCTGGTATTGCCAACCGTGATAAAGGGTTCCGTTGTAAGCTAATTTTATAAAATATCTCAAGATAATAGATTCGCAAATTTTTAAAAGAACAAAGGTACAAAGTTTTTATGTTGAGAAAAGGTTAAATGTGTAAGTTATGATGGCAAGTTTTGATTTTTATTAAGTAAACAAAGTACCTTTGTGTTCTTTAAATTATAATAGTAAGTTACTAGAATGAAAAAAATACTGCTGCTTTCGGATACGCATAGCCACATTGACGACACTATTTTAAAGTATGTAGCACAAGCTGACGAGGTTTGGCATGCAGGTGATATAGGAGATTTATCAGTTACTGATACTATTAAAAAACTAAAACCATTACGAGGGGTTTATGGAAACATAGATGATGATAAAGCAAGATTAGAATTCCCGTTACACAACCGCTTTATGTGTGAAGGTGTTGATGTGTGGATTACGCATATAGGAGGTTATCCAGGCAAGTATAGTCCTAATATTAAAAACGAAATAGCATCGAACCCACCTAAATTATTTATTTGTGGACATTCTCATATTTTGAAAGTGATATTTGATAAAAAAAATAATTTGCTACACATGAATCCGGGTGCTTGTGGTAAAAGTGGTTTTCATCAAGTGCGCACCATGCTTCGGTTTGTAATTGATGGTGAGGCTATAAAAGAATTAGAAATTATCGAAATCGAAAAACGTGCCTAGTTACGATTTGTAAATAATAGGCGTTTTAATCTTGATTTTAGTACCGTTATTTTCACTAGAGATAATTTTTATTTCTCCGTGAATATTATTGATACGAGCACGAATTTGGTTTAAACCAAAACCATCTTTCGAATTAAATTTGACATTGTTAAATCCTTTTCCGTTATCTTCAATATGAATAATTAGTTTTCCTTCTTTCTCTTCAATATTGATTTGTGCGAGTGTTGCTTCACTGTGTTTGATTATATTATTAAACAGCTCAGCTATAATGAAATACATTTTCATTTCGAATGCGTCTTTATAACGTGTTTTGTCGTCAACTGAACTAGAATACTTAAACTGTATAACCGAATTTGAGTTTTTTTCGCACAAATCTTTCAGTGAAAAGTAAAGTCCAAAACGCGCTAAAAGAGAGGGAATAAGTTGGTGTGATAAATCACGTACTTTATCGTGAGCTTCCTTTAGTAAACTTCGGGTTTTAGTAATCTCTTCGGATGTAATTGCATTTTTTGACGTAAAAACACTCAAGTGTAGTCCTGCTGATGATAATATTGCACTTATGTCATCATGTAAAAAAGCGGCTATTTTTTTTCTTTCAATCTCTTGTCCGTTTACAGAGGCGTTGTAAATGTTTTCTTGAATTTTTGTTTGTACGTCTTTTAGTTTGTTTTTCTGTTTTAGTCGAATATTTTGAGTAAAAAAGTAAAAAATGATAATGATAAAAAGCAGTAAGGCAATGATAATTGTACTAATTCGTTTGTTTTTAGACTGTTTCTCTATCAGTACCTGTTCTTTTGTTTTGTACTTGTCTTCAATGTCGTCTATCTCTCTCTTATATTCATCTATTTCTAAGTTTATACCAGCAATATTTGCCTTCTTAACCTTTTCTTCGTTGTTTATTTCCGTGGTTAAAGAGTTGTATTTACATAAATTGATGTAAGCGTTTTTATAATCACCATTTTTTAATAAAAAACGCGAGTATTCTTGATAAGAAAAAGATAGATCTGATTTTTCATCTTCTGCTATACCTAATTTTATGGCTTTCTCAAAATAGTTAGTTGCTTTTAGGTTATTATTTTGATGGCTGTAATACATTCCGTTAAGCATGTTTAGAGCTACAACGGTAGTTTGGTCTCCATATTTACTATGGTATTTATTGATGTACTGCAGATATGGGTATCCTTTTTCGTAGTTTCCTATATCAAAATATGCCCAAGCAATGTTTAAATTGGTGAAAACCAACTGTGCCGAATCTCCTATTTTAGTACTATATTCAAGAGATTTTTTATAATAATAAATTCCGGTATCATATTCTTTTTTATCAAAACAATATATGTTTCCTAAGTTATTGTAAAGCCAGTTTTTTAACTCGTCATCATCAGTTCTATCAGCATAAATTAGTCCTTTTTTATAATAAAAATACGCTTTTTCAAATTCGGCTATTCCATCAAAGTTAGCCGCAATAATGTTGTAGCATCTAGCAATCAATAAATCATCATTAATGTTGATTGCTTTTGTTAAAGCTATTCGAGATACGACTAATGATTTCTCATATTTCTCGTTTATCATCAATTCCGTAGCTTGATTGGCTAGTTTTCGGATCTCTATATTCGCATCTGCGGGGACTTGAGAGGCAATAGTGTTGCTAAATGATAATGAGAGTAGAAGTAATAAGAGTATGAAGTTTTTTTTTTGAAACATAAAAACGGCAGTTGATAGCGTAAAAATGAATTAGGCTTTTAGGATTTAATTAATTTATTTTTAATTGCGTATTTAACTAAGCTAATGGTGTTTTTAGCTTTTAGTTTCTTCATAATATTCTTTCGGTGTGTTTCAACAGTATTACTACTAATAAACAAGTGTTCGCTGATTTCTTTACCACTATATTCTAGAGCAATTAAAGTGATTACTTCTATTTCACGTTCTGTTAACAAGGCAAGTGCATTAGACTTATTTTTGTTAAGTTTGCTGTTGTCTTTAGTAGCGGTATTGAATATTTTTTCTCTAACAGTATCACAAAAATATTCTTGTCCGTTATTCACAAATTGTATTGCTTCAACAATACTTTCACCTGCGCACTGTTTTGTTAGATAACCACTAGCACCGAGTTTCATAACTTCCTTAATGATTTTTAAGTCATCATAGCTTGATAACACAATTACTTTACAAGGAAAGCCTTTAGTGCTAAATTCCTTCATGACTTCAATACCATCTTTATTGGGCATACTAATGTCTAGAACTAGAATATGAGATTTGTTGTTTGTTACTTCTTCAAAAATGGTATTACCATCTAAAGAAAAACCTACAACCTCAAAGTTTTCTACTGTATTCAGTAGTGTTTTCATTCCGTCAATAAGTACTTGATGATCGTCAGCAAGGTGAATCCGAATTTTTTCTTCCATTTTTGTAGTTAACTGAATCCAAATTTATAAAAAAAATGTTAATAGCGTCTCAAAAGTTATTATAATTGAATTTAGTCCACAAAAAAACCCGAATAATTACATTCGGGTTTCCTTCGCACTAATAAACTAAGTTTATAGGTTTATCTCAATCTATCCACAGATTTTACAAGATCTTCATCCTTTTTGATGGCCTTATTAGCTAAAACTAATAACACGATAGCAACAATAGGTAGAAACATCCCAATACCTTTCTCAGAAACATTAACTGCTTCTCCAGATATATTTAGTGAACGATATACAAATAATCCTAATAAAATTAAATTTAATATTATATTCAATCTGCCTAATACAAATTGATGTTGTCTTTTTTTATAAGAAACAATACTAATCACAGTCATTGCAGTACTAAAACCAAATAACACAGCGTAAACTTGATTAAGCATAAAGTAAAAATCATGTCCATTGTCTAATTTCCATAAAGGAAAAACGAAGGGCAATACTCCAGTTGCAATAAAAGCAAGTATTAAATATACTGTTTGTAATCTCTGTATCATTTTATTTATTTGTTTTACAAAAATATATTTTCTTTTTTAAAAATACTATTGTATCATTAAATTTTATTCGTATTATTGCATAACAATACCGTAAGCACTTCATACTGCGGTCAGTTCAAAATAAAAAAAATGCTATCAAGTCTTTTATAGTATTTCCAAATTAATTAAATTCAAAGAACATTCATGTTTGATATTTCTGCATTAAAAGAAATGAAGCTTTCTGAGCTTCAACAAATAGCTAAAGCAGCTAAAACAATAAAGTTTAATGGTGTTAAAAAGGAGATCTTAATTGGTCAAATTTTAGACTATCAAAAAACCAATGTTGAAACAGCATCAGAGAGTAAAAAGGAAGATGTTGCTTTGGATGAAAAACCAAAAAGATCTCGTATAACCACTACAGATGAACCTCTAGCGGCTAAAACGAAAGCGAAAATAGTTAGCGCCAAGAAAATTATTGAGTCTGCGGGGCAAGATAATATTGAAGTTGTTAAGGAAACGGAACTAAAATTAGATCTTGAAGAACCTAGTGAAGAAAAAGTAGTTGAGAAAAAAGTTGGCAAAATTGTAAAATTTAGTAAGTCGGCTTATGAGAAAAAAATTGCTTTAAAAAAGAATAAAGAAGAGGTGTCTAACGAACCAGCCAATGAGAAAGAAGTTGCAATAGATACACCAACTACTGATACTGTAGTAACTGAAACTGCTGCTCCTGCCAAAAAAATAAATCCAAATCAGTTAAATAAACAAAATCAAAACCCAAACTTCAAGAACAAAAAGAATAATTTTAGGGATTCTGATTTTGAATTTGACGGAATAATAGAAAGTGAAGGAGTTCTTGAAATGATGCCTGATGGTTATGGTTTCTTACGTTCTTCTGATTATAATTATTTAGCTTCTCCAGATGATATTTATTTATCAACGTCTCAAATTCGTTTATTTGGATTGAAAACAGGGGATACAGTAAAAGGTGTAGTGCGTCCTCCAAAAGAAGGGGAGAAGTTTTTTCCTTTAGTTAAGGTTTTGAAAATAAACGGACACGATCCTCAAGTTGTTCGTGATCGTGTTTCATTTGAACACCTAACACCTGTCTTTCCTTCTGAAAAATTTAATCTTGCTGATAGACAAAGCACCATTTCAACTCGTATCATCGATTTGTTTTCTCCAATAGGAAAAGGACAACGTGGTATGATTGTAGCACAACCAAAAACGGGTAAAACCATGTTGTTGAAAGAAATTGCAAACGCAATTGCAGCTAATCACCCTGAAGTTTATTTATTAGTTTTATTAATAGATGAGCGTCCTGAGGAGGTTACAGATATGCAACGTAGTGTGCGTGGTGAGGTAATTGCTTCTACATTTGATAGAGAACCACAAGAACACGTAAAAATTGCAAACATTGTTCTTGAAAAAGCAAAACGTTTAGTAGAGTGTGGTCATGATGTTGTGATTTTATTAGACTCAATTACACGTTTAGCTAGAGCTTATAATACAGTACAGCCAGCGTCTGGAAAGGTATTAAGTGGTGGAGTAGATGCTAATGCATTGCAAAAACCTAAACGTTTCTTTGGAGCTGCTCGTAATGTAGAAAATGGAGGTTCGTTAAGTATTATTGCTACAGCGTTAACTGAAACGGGTTCTAAAATGGATGAAGTTATCTTTGAGGAATTCAAAGGAACTGGAAACATGGAGTTACAATTAGATAGAAAAATTGCTAACAAACGTATTTTTCCAGCTATTGATTTAACTTCTTCTAGTACGCGTCGTGATGATTTATTATTAGATGAAAATACGCTACACAGAATGTGGATTATGAGAAAATACCTTGCCGATATGAATCCTGTTGAGGCAATGAGTTTTATAAACGATCGTTTTAGAAAAACAAGAAATAATGAAGAGTTTTTAATCTCAATGAACGATTAGATTAAGAATAAAATAGAATAAGGAACATAGATTCGTTTATTTTCTAACAAAAAAAATCCTCGAAAGTAGTATAAACTATTTCGAGGATTTTTTTTTAACTATTTGGTAGTAACGCTATGTTCTTACTCTTCTTTTTTTATTTCTTTTACAGCTTTCACTTCTTTAGGTTTTATTACCTCTTCTTTTCTTTCTAAAAGTGCCATGTAGAATCCATCAAAACCAGATTCATGAGCAAGAATTTTTTGATCTTTAATAAAAGTAAATTCTTTTCCAATATCTGTAGTTAAAAATTTAGCTATCTGATCTTGATTTTCAGATGGCAATACTGAACATGTTGCATAAACTAATTTCCCGCCTGGTTTTACAATTTTAGAATAGCTCTCTAAAACTTCGGCCTGTATTTTACGAATATTGTCAATAAACTCAGGTTGTAACTTCCATTTAGCATCTGGGTTTCTTTTTAAAACTCCAAGGCCACTACAAGGTGCGTCGATAAGTACACGATCAGCTCTCTGGTGTAACTTCTTGATTATTTTTGTGCTATCAATAATTCGGTATTCAATATTGAAAGCACCATCACGTTTTGCTCTTATCTTTAATTGCTTTAATTTACTTTCATATAAATCCATAGCGATTAACTGTCCTTTGTTTTCCATCAAAGCAGCAATATGAAGTGTTTTTCCTCCAGCACCTGCACAAGTATCTACTACACGCATACCTGGTTTTACGTCAAGGTAAGCAGCAACAAGTTGTGAGTTGGCATCTTGAACTTCAAAGAAACCTTGTTTAAAGGCATCTGTCATAAATACATTCGCTCTTTCTTTAAGTACTAATGCGTCTGGTTGGTTTTCTAAAACATCTGTATCAATGTCTAAATCCATTAAGATTGCTCTTAATTCTGCTTTTGTAGTTTTTAAAGTATTTACTCTCAAAATAACTTTTGCAGGTTGGTTTTGTGCAGCGATTTCTTTTGACCACACTTTTTCTCCTAATTCTTTTACACCTACTTCATCCATCCAGTCAGGAATAGATTCTTTAAGTGTTCTTATTTTAGAAAGCTCGTCAAAACGGCCTTTTATTTTTCTTTCAGGTGTTCCTTCTAATTGTCTCCAATCAGGAATAGGGTAGCCTCTAAGTACTGCCCATACAGAGAACATTCTCCAGATGTTGTCTCTGTCAAATGGCTCTTTTACTTCTGCAATTTCTGCATATAAACGTTTCCATCTTACTACTTCGTAAATGGTTTCGGCAACAAACTTTCTGTCAGAACTTCCCCAACGTTTGTCTTTTTTTAAAGCTCTTGCAACTACTTTATCGGCATATTCTCCTTCATTAAATATTGCATTTAAGGAATCTATAGTAGTGTAAACTAAATTTCTGTGTAATCTCATTTTTATTAATTGAGGTGCAAAGGTAGTATTAATTGATTGAAAGATAAATTTTTAATAATGAATGTTGACTTTATATTTTCATTATCAAAAAAAAAACACTGTAGTATTACAGTGTTTTTCTTAATTTATTGAAAACCGAACTATTTAATTCGGGTTAATCCTATATTTTCAGGTGCATGTAACACCATTGGGAATTTTTCTATTTTTACAGAACTACTGTCTAATCCAAAAGCACTTTCTTCGGATAAACTGAATTTCTTGATTAAGAAATAAGAATTCATGATGATTTTTTCATGCCAACTCATATCACTATCGTTTGAAAGGAATTTTTCGGATAGTACAAATTTAAAGTCGCCAATAATATTATTTTTATTTAAAGATTCATAACGACTCGTGATATCTACTTCTCCTTTTTTAACCATATCCTTAATTACTTCCTTGAACATTAAGTTGATTTTAGTGGGTTCTCTAAATCCTAAATTAAAATCTACACGGTATAAATCGTCTTTAAGAATTTCAGTTACTTTATATTCTGTTTTATAAGGCTCACTTAAAATATTAACGTGAACAAACCAATATATGTCAGCTCTTTTGGGTCTTTTTTGTAAAATAGAATACATTACTTTTTCCTCAATTTCATCGACACGATTAGCATTGGTCATGTAAACTAAATGCGTAGCGTATTTTGGTATAGATAAATCAGCACTTAATTCCATCAGTACTTTTTTATAATCGGCAATCTTAACGATTCGAGTATAGTTTTTACTAATTTTCTTAGCTAGATACCAGGTAGTCATAACTGAAATTAACATCAATGCTATTATCAAGGTTACATAACCTCCATCAGCAAATTTGGTGATATTGGCTGCTAAGAAACTCAATTCAATTGCTAGATAAACCGTAATCAAAGGGATGATGAAGTATAATTTTACCCTTTTCATGATTAAATAAAAATTAAGTAAAATGGTAGTCATGATCATGCATAAAATAATTGCTAAACCATAGGCATGTTCCATGTTGCTAGATTCTTCAAAATGCAATACAATACCCACACAACCAATAAATAATAACCAGTTAATGGATGGTATGTATAATTGTCCCTTTACTTCAGTAGGGTATTTAATTCTTACTTTAGGCCAAAAGTTCAATCTCATTGCCTCATTAATTAAAGTAAATGAACCACTAATAAGTGCTTGAGAAGCAATTACAGCAGCAAGCGTAGAAATCACAATTCCGATAGGTTGAAACCAGCTAGCCATGATAAGATAAAACGGATTCCCATTTGATCCTCCTAATGACTGTAATGTTTCGCCTTCATGTTGTATTAAGTAAGCTGCTTGACCAAAATAATTTAATACTAAAGCTGTTTTTACAAAAATCCAACTGATACGAATATTTTTTCGACCACAATGCCCCATGTCAGAATATAATGCCTCAGCACCAGTGGTACAAAGGAATACAAATCCCAATACAAAAAAACCTTCGGGGTGAATAGCTAATAAGTGGTAAGCGTAGTAAGGGTTGAATGCTTTAAAAACTTCTGGAAATTTTGCAATTTGGATGACTCCAAGAACTCCCAGCATACTAAACCAAACAAGCATCATAGGTGCAAAAAATTTACCAACTAGTTTTGTTCCAAATTGCTGTATTGTAAACAGGACAAATAAAATCCCTATTACGATAGGAACGGTATTTATACTAGGGTAGTACGTTCTAATTCCTTCTATTGCCGAAGATACAGATATTGGGGGGGTTATAATTCCATCAGCAAGTAATGCACTTCCACCAATGATGGCGGGGACAATAAGCCATTTAATTTTTGTTTTTTTGACTAATGCATATAATGCAAAGATTCCGCCTTCTCCATGATTATCAGCGCTTAATGTGATAATTACATATTTTATAGTCGTTTGTAAGGTCAGTGTCCAGAAAACTGCAGAAATACCTCCTAAAACAACATCGGCTGTAATTATACTTTCGCCAAGTATGGCTTTCATTACATACAGTGGCGAGGTACCAATATCTCCGTATATTATTCCTAATGTAATTAATAAACCACCTAAGGTTAATTTGGAATGCAAGTTTTTGTGCGAGGTGCTCATTTGCTAAAATTAAAATAACGGGTCAAATTTACTCTTTTTAAATAAATTAAGAGGCTTTATTTAAAAAAAGACAAAAAAAAACACGGCTATATTTAACCGTGTTTTAATGTATGTTTATTATGGTTCTAAGAACGTCTGTTTTCTGATCTTGATGAAACTGAGTTTGATTCTCTAGAGTTAGTTGCTCTATTAGATTCTGTTCTTTGTGAACTACTTTGTCTAGTAGAACTTCCGTTTCCTAGACTACTTGATCTACGCGTTTCTGTTCTTTGAGGCGTACTTTCTCTTGATCTACTTGTGTTTGAACTTTCTCGCTGTGGTATTGTTGCTGTAGTTCTTCTTTGTGAGTAGTCTCTTTGAGTTGTTGTACGTACAGGTCTAGCGTCAGTTGTAGTTCTTTGCGAGTATTCTCTTCGCGTAGGCGCAGACTCTCTAGATGTAGTCACTCTGTTTTGAGAATATACTCGTTCATTTTGAGGTCTTCTCGTACTTACTGTTCTTGAAGTGCTGTTTCTGTTATTGTATCCTACTTCGCTTCTTGAACTTATTCTTCTAGGGCTTCTAGATTGATCTAATTCATAACGATTAATTACTGTAGTATTTCTTCTTGAAAATGCGTAATTAGGATGCAGCCTTTCGTAACCATTTGAACGTCTTGAATTATAAATAACGACAGCTTGATTGCTTCGTCTTGAATTTACATAGTTGTATCGGTTATTAATGTTAATGTTTACACTAATATTATTTCTATAACGATACACTGGATAAGGATTCCACGCATTATAATAAGTAGGGTAGTAGTTCCAGTTGTAGCTAGAAACATACGGACGGTAATTAGAGGTCCAGAATGAAGCATAAATTGCTGGTGTGCTATAATAAACTGGCTCATAAATATAGTTTGAACCATACATGAACTCGTTACCTACAAACTGAATTTGTACTTTATTATTGTGATCTCTCTCAAGATCAATAGTTGCAACATCTTGGTAAACATCACGATCAAGTACTGCTTGAATAACAACTAAGTGGGTTTTGTTTTCTACGGTTTCTATAACACGTAAATAATCTACCTCGTCATCATTATTTAGATCTAAATTCGAAATTTGGATTTCTGGATCATTTAGCTTTCTTTCAAAATCTTGAATGTTTCTTGAATCCCCAAAGATAGAAGCAACTGCTCTAAGATCTAAATTATCACTTATTTCATAATTAGCTGCATTTACTCTGGTGCTATTTTGCGCCTGTGATTGCAATGCAAAAACGGTGGTCGCAAGACTTAATAATAGTATTTTAGTTTTCATAACAAAGGTATTAATAATTGTTATTACAGAATACCCAATTACTGTGCCAATAAATTTTTCACTCTTAATTGCGAGTTTTATTTTAAATTGTAAATTAGCTCAAAATATATTCCTAAATGAAAAATTATCTTTTAATATTAAGTTGTCTTTTTGTTCTTGCTGGTTGCAAAATGTCCAATACTAAAAACCGAGCTACCGCTTCAAAAAAATACACAGCAGTAAAAATAGACACGCTTTTTGAAGATAAAATAAGCATTCGAGCAATTGCTATTGATGCAGATAAAGTTTGGTACGCAGCTAATAATTCACGTTATGGATATTACAATTTAAAAAGTACCCATAAAGTTGAAAACATAATTCCAGTAGAAAATCTTGAATTTAGAAGTATCGCTCAAAATAGTACGTCATTATTTATCTTAAATGTCGCAAATCCAGCCATGCTGTATAAAATAAATAAGAAAGATTTAATGGTTAATGTAGTATATCAAGAAAAGCATGAAAAAGTGTTTTACGATAGCATGAAATTCTGGAATGATAAAGAGGGAATCGCAATGGGGGATCCTATTGAAAATTGTCTTTCGGTTATTATAACCAGAGATGGTGGAAATACTTGGCAAAAAGTGAATTGTGATGCATTACCTAAAGTTGATGAAGGCGAAGCCGCTTTTGCAGCTAGTAATACAAATATCGTTATAAAAAACAACACTACTTGGATTGTGAGTGGAGGTAAAAAGGCAAACGTAATTATCTCCCTTGATAAAGGAAAAACATGGCAAAAACACAGCACGCCTATAGTACAAGGCGAAGCAATGACAGGCATCTTTACGGCCGATTTTTATGATGCTAAAAATGGTTTTGTTGCTGGTGGAAATTATGAAAAACCAGATCAAAATTACGGGAATAAAGCACGTACTAGTGATGGCGGAAAGACATGGGAATTAGTCGCTGAAAACAGTGGTTTTGGTTACAGTTCTTGCGTACAATATGTACCTAATAGTAAAGGTAAATCTTTAGTGAGTGTTGGTACTTCGGGAGTTTATTATTCAAATGATAGCGGCGATTCTTGGCAACAATTAGCAACTAATCCTAATTTGTACACTATTAGATTCGTAGATAATAAAACAGCCATAGCAGCTGGAAAAAATATCATGATCAAACTGAGTTTTTTCTAAACAAACGCTTGTGTAAAAGAGTTGATTATTTATTATGATAGTCGTTTATAACTGTTTTTCTACCTATTGTTTTGGTAATAATATCCTTTTCTAAATCCCAACCGCGAGCTGGAGAATATTGCCTTCCATACCAAATAATTTGTAAGTGGAGGTCGTTCCATATCTCCTCTGGGAAAATACGTTTGGCATCTTTTTCAGTCTGTACAACATTTTTACCATTGGTTAAATTCCAGCGATACATCAATCGGTGAATGTGTGTATCTACAGGAAAAGCAGGAACTCCAAAGGCTTGTGACATCACTACACTAGCGGTTTTATGTCCCACTGCAGGTAATTCTTCTAAGTATTCAAAACTCTGGGGAACAATACCGTTATGTTTATCGATTAAAATATGTGACAAGCCATGAATGCCTTTAGATTTCATTGGCGAAAGCCCACAAGGACGTATAATATCCCTGATTTCCTCTACAGACATTTTGATCATATCATAAGGATTATCAGCCTTAGCAAACAACAAAGGCGTAATTTGGTTCACACGTACATCAGTACATTGCGCCGAAAGCAAAACCGCAATCAACAACGTATAAGGATCTTTATGATCTAACGGAATTGGGATGGTAGGATATAATTCTTTTAACGTATTTATAACAAATGTTACCCGTTCTTGCTTAGTCATTTTTGTAATTTTATATCTTGTAAAAATAGCATAATTTTTATCATGTGCCTAATCCAGCTGTATGTTACAAGTCCTCCTTCAAAAACCTTTTTTTCTAAGGTAAATAAGGAGCTTCCTATGGTCGCTCTTTTTTACCAAGAAAAAAATAGGTTTTTTCAGTCCGGGCTTTCCACGACCATCTGGGGCATAAAGCAGTATATAAATTTGATACAACAAGTTAAAAAATAATAAATCTTGCGGTTAACAACGCGTATAAATAAAATACAAACTTATGACAACATTAAAAAAAGGAGATAAAGCACCCGCTTTTTCAGGAGTAGATCAAGACGGAAATGCACATAAACTAGCTGATTATAAAGGAAAAAAACTAGTTGTTTTTTTCTACCCAAAAGCAAGTACGCCAGGTTGTACTGCAGAAGCATGTGACTTAAGAGATAACTTTAAACGTTTTGAAGCTAATAATTATGCGTTATTAGGAGTAAGTGCAGATCCTGCTGCAAGACAAGCTAAGTTTAAAGAAAAATACAATTTTCCTTTTCCTTTATTAGCCGATGAAGATAAAGCAGTAATCGAAGCATTTGGAGTTTGGGGACCTAAAAAATTCATGGGTAAAGAATACGACGGAATTCACAGAACCACTTTTGTAATCGATGAAAACGGAATCATAGATGAAGTAATCGAAAAAGTAAAAACAAAAGAGCACGCTGCGCAAATTTTGAAATAATACAAAAAAAAGGCTCTAAATTTCACTTAGAGCCTTTTTTATATTTGGTTGCTAGAGTAATAAGTGTAAAATTAAAACTTTACAAACTGACCATTAGCATTCATTTTATATTTTACAACTTCAGTGGTTGTGTCATTTACTGCTTTCTCACCTGTAATATCACCTTCATTATTGTAAAGTAAACCATTAACAGCAATTTTTTTTATGATAACAGTACCGTCTTTTTTAATTTCAAAATTACGGTAGTATTCCGTTTCAAAAGTGAACCTACAATCAAGTAATAAAGCATCTTTTTGTTCGCCTGATTGATAACTGTTTAATTGCAAATTAACTATTTTTGAGTCATTTTCTCCATAAGATGAAAATGCGATTATTTTACATTTTGTTTTGTCTACATTAAAATCATTAACGGTAAAATAATCAAAGTCAGCTGATTTTTTAAAATCAAATTCATTCTCTTTTATCGGATAAGTAAGCTCTACAGCGGTGAACTTTTCAGGATTTTTAAGTCCAGTTAATTCAAATTCACTAAACTCATCTTCTAATTTTAAATGTGGCTGAAAATCATTAGTATTATAAACAATACTATCTGTTTTAGCTATTTCTGTTTTGGTATTGGTAGATTTTTCACCTTCTTTTTTACATGAAAAAACGACTATTAATAGTAATAATAAAGCTGCTTTTTTCATAGTTTTATTTCTTTAAATTGTGGTTCGTAACTTTGAACATGCAAATGATGATGGTGATTTTTTGTTTTATGTGTAATGTGATGTAAATATTCAGTTTTTTTATCAATAGTATAAGACCAACCGAGCATTTGTTTCCAGCCAAATTTGTATAAGGCATCAATCCATTTGTTTTGTCGTGTAACGTCGAGTGCATCAGGGGATTTACTAATATTTAAACTAGTTCCGGAGCCGCATTTCATAGTTTTATTAATTCTTAGGTATTTAAAATCGCCATTATTGCCATTAATATGACTTCGGCTAGGTCTACTGGAGCCATCTTCGTGGCTAAAACCATTGCAGCTAATGTCTAAATAATTAACTTCAAGCATCGCGCCAAAAAAACTAGCTAATGTTCTTTCATTCACATAAGATCGCTCCGAATCGATATTGAAGTGGTATTGATGGTTGCCTTTTTTGAAATACTTGGGTACTTCTTCTAAATTAATAAGATTTACAAATTCATCTTTAGTACCTCTATATACAGGAGTTTTCTTGAACGTATAGTCACCTAAATCAAATTCATTACATTTTTTATCAATGTAAACGTATTTGTATTTATTTTCATTCCCTTTTTTTATGATTTTAGGGATTTCTTTTTCAATTTTACCAGTAAAAAAAATTCTATAAGTTACAATACCTTTAGTTTTGATTTTTCCAGTTGGCTTATCGCTATTAACATCAGAAAGGGTATTGATGTTAGTGGCAATTTCGCCGATTGTTATTGTACTATGTTTTGTACTGTCTAATTTTTCTAAAAAAACAATTTTACGGGATGTATTTTTGCTTAAACGAAAGTCACTTTTTGCATCATCAAGTGATGATGCAATTTCGTGATTTTTATCTATTGAATTTAATTTAAGTTCTTTTCTTAAATTCGCACTTGAGTTATCAAAGTGAGAAAATAAACTAATAACACCCAAAATATAACAGTTCATCTGCGTGATTATTATATAGTTAAATTATTTTTTTTTGTAAATAGTCTAGTTGATTTCTTTTAAAATCTTATTTGGATCATACCCAAAAAGGTAGTGCTCCTTAATGATTTCGGCAATTCCTGAAGGTAACATTGGTTCCCATCCTGGTTTTCCTTCATTAATCATTTTTAGTACTTCGCGAGAAAAAACCTCTAAAGTTTCAGGATCATAATCATCAATATCAATTACTTTACCATTGAATTTAAAGAATTTATACAATTCTTTCATTCTAGGATGTACTTTTAGATTGTCAGAATTAATGATTTCTCCATTTTCATCAGACATTGGATATAAAAATACTTTCATATCACGGTAAAATAATTTCCCAAAAGCTTCAAGTATTCCTCCACTTAAATGGCGGTAATATTTTTCGTCAAAAATATCTACTAAGTTATTTACGCCCATGGCTAATCCCATTCTGGCTTTAGTATAATTAGCAAAATATTCAACTACCTTATAGTATTCTTGAAAATTAGAGATCATTACGGTTTGACCTAGCGAACATAGTAATTCGGCTCGATCCATGAAATCTCTTTCATCAATCTCTCCGTCAGAGCGAAGGTTGGAAAGGGTAATTTCAAAAACCACTAAGGTATTTTCTTTTTCTACTTTATTTTCTTCAATAAACATTTTTAATGATTTCTCATACATGTCCATGTTTACCTTAGTAACCGGACGGAAACTTCCTCTTAATGCAAGGATGTTTTTCTTGTAAAGAATAGCTGCCGGAAGGATATTTTTTCCGTTAGGGTCAAACATTACGGCATCAGTCATTCCGTTTTTAACTAATTGTAAACTCATTAAACGGTTGTCTACATCAGCAAAACGAGGACCAGAGAAGTTGATTGTGTCAATCTCAAGTTGGTCTTTGTCTAAATGGTCATATAAATAACGTAATAAGCGTTTTGGGTCATTGTATTTGTAAAAAGCACCATATATAAGGTTTACTCCTAAAATCCCAAGTGTTTCTTGTTGCAATCTTGCATCAGTTTCTTTAAAACGAATGTGAAGAATGATTTCGTTATAATCCTCATCAGGCTCAATTTGATAGCGAATACCTACCCAACCGTGTCCTTTAAATTGTTTTGCAAAATCAATCGTTGCTACAGTATTAGCGTAGCTAAAAAACATTTTATTAGGGTGCTTTTCCCTACTTAAACGCTTTTCAACTAGCTCACCTTCCATAGTGATCATTCTTTTAAGTCGGCTTTCAGTTACATAACGACCATCTTCTTCAATACCATAAATGGCATCACTGAAGTCTTTATCGTATGCAGACATCGCTTTTGCAATAGTTCCAGAAGATCCACCTGATCTAAAAAAATGCCTCACAGTTTCTTGTCCAGCACCTATCTCAGCAAAGGTTCCATATATATTTTCATTCAAATTTATACGTAGTGCTTTGTCTTTTATCGAAGGAATTTGTGCGATGACTTTGTCACCTTTCAGTTTTATTTGAGTATCCATTTTATTTTAAATATGGCTAATAGGATACAAAGTTAACTAAATAGGTTTCTAATGAAAGAGAATTAATCCTATTTTTGTAAAAAATTATAAGCACATTGAAAGTATATTTCTTAGGTACCGGTACATCACAAGGAATTCCTGTCATAGGAAGCAATCATCCCGTTTGTCAAAGTGTTGATAGTAAGGATAAAAGACTTCGAGTTGCAATCTGGATTAGTTGGGATTCTTATTCTTACGTTATCGATTGCGGACCTGATTTTAGACAACAAATGCTTAGCGCTAAATGTCAAAAAGTTGATGGAATCCTTTTTACACACGAACATGCAGATCATACAGCAGGCCTTGATGATATAAGACCATTTAATTTCATGCAAGGCGAAATGCCTGTTTATGCACATCAAAGAGTAATAGATAATTTAAAAAGACGTTTTGAATACATTTTTGAAACTGAAAATAGGTATCCTGGTGCTCCATCTGTCAAAACAATTGAGGTTGTTAATGACCAACCTTTTATTCTAGGAGATAAAAAGGTTGTTCCTATTAATGTAATGCATGGCAGCTTACAGGTTTTTGGCTATCGTTTTGATAATTTTGCTTATTTAACTGATGTGAAAACGATAGAAAAAGAAGAGACGGATAAATTAATAGGTTTAGAAGTACTCGTTATAAACGCTTTAAGGGAGGCGCCACATAATACCCATTTTAATTTGGAAGAAGCCTTAGATTTCATAGCTTTGGTCAAGCCAAAAAAAGCGTATCTAACACATATTAGCCATTTATTAGGTTTCCATGAAGAGATTCAAAAAAAATTGCCAGAGAATGTTTTTTTGGCTTATGATAATTTAGAAATAACACTATAATTTACCCCAATGAAAAAATCTTTTTTACTTTACGCATTCATTCTTTTAGTACTCATGAATATTTTTACGTTCATGTTTTATAGTAAACAAGTAGCTTTTGAACAAGAACGATACGATAAGGTTACTACAAAACTAAAAGACAGTTTAAAATCTGTAAATAATAAATTAGTTGATGCGAATTACTTTTCTTTAGAAAAAAATGAAAACGCACAAAATTATTTTGAATCAGCTGATGGATCGAAAATTATTCAGCATCAAAAATTGATTCCATTTGTTACCGAACGATTATTAGATCTTAACGCAAATCCTAAAGGAAATCCGTATACAGGTCAAGATCAAATAGGAACAAATAAGTTTATAATTAATAAAGTAAAAGTATTAAATCACCGTTGGATTATCGCTGACTTTAGTGATGGTAATCTCTGGGGAGAGGTCTTATTGAAATACTTTGTAAATGATGATCAATCTATTTCATTTGAAGTCAATCAGTCTTTATTGTATCAAAAATAAATTAAAAAAAGGTTCTCAATTGAGAACCTTTTTTTTATGCTAATAACCAGCTTTTAAAATCGTAAAAATTTTGAGGAGAAACACCATGTCCTATTGGATACTCCTTGTAAGTGGCGTTGATGTTTAATTTTTCTAAAAACGGACTTGTTTTTCTTGCCCAATCAACAGGGATAACTTGATCTACAGTTCCGTGAGAATGAAATATTTTTAATTTTGAGAAATCGTTATTTTGATAATTATTAGCTATGATTTCGTCATTTACATATCCGCTCAAAGCGACAACTTTGCTTATTCTATCAGGATGCGATAATGCTACAGCATAGCTCAATATAGCACCTTGGCTAAAGCCAGTAAGAATGACATTTTTAGGATCAATAGGGTAGGTTGCGATTAATTCATCAACAAACTTCAAAATCAAATCTCGTGATGATTTTGCTTGTTCATTGTCTGAGAATTTGTTCTCGTCTGCGTCAAAATTAATTGCGTACCAGGCATAACTGCCGTACTGCATGTTGTAAGGGGCACGTGCCGAAACAACATAATATTCCTCTGGAAGTTCTGTTGCAAAAGAGAATAAGTCTTCTTCATTACTACCGTATCCATGCAATAATAGCAATAACGGGTTTTTATCTAATTTTATTTTAGGTTCTCTGATGAGATATTCTAAGGATAATTTCATTTTTTATATTTTAAGAGATACTTTTAAACCATTTTTGAAATAAATCACCTAGTAAAGGGAGTGGTTTTGTTTCTCCTTTAATAGCGCTAAAAATTCCGTAAGACCATAGGACAGAAATGCAAATCCACATAGGAGCAGAGATCAATAAGCTGTCAAAATTACTAATGATTAATCCCAAAGAAATAAAGGTTAATGTTAATCCTAATCCTTGGCGAATGTGAAAAGAAGCGAACGCATTTTTGTCTTCAGCATTCATAGACATAGCAATAAAAACGCCAATCCCTAATATGTAACTTGTTATTGCAGCTGTTTTTCCTTTTTCAATTGTATTGTTCATAGTGTTATGCTAATATTATTTGTTCTTGATTTATTATTCCGTAGGCTTTTCCTTTTAAAGTTAATCCTAAGAAAGCCGAATTAAGAGATTTAGATACTATGGATTTTTTTGTAAAAACGACCTCTCCTTCAGGATTAAACAAACTCAAATTAGCTTTACTTCCTTCTTGAATAGTATTCGATTCAATTTTGAAAACATTTTTTCCTGCAGTTAGTTTATTAATTACAGTTTCAAGAGGCAATACGGTCATTAAGGCTGCAAAAGCGCTTTCTAAACCTATTGTTCCATCTTTGGCGGCATCAAATTCCATTTTTTTATGCTCAATATCGATAGGGTTGTGGTCAGAGGTTATCATGTCTATTGTGCCATTGTTTACTCCTTCTAGTAATGCTTTTCTATCAGTTTCAGTTCTTAAAGGTGGTGTCACTTTATAACGAGTGTCAAATTGTTCTAATTTTTGGTCAGTAAGTACAAGATGATGCACACTTACGCTACAGGTTACTGCTAATCCTTTGGCTTTAGCCTCACTAATTAATGCAACAGATTTTGCTGTAGAAATAGTTGGGATATGTAGCTTTCCGCCCGTATATTCGAGTAAAAATAAATTACGAGCAATTTGTAACTCTTCAGCTAGATTTGGAATTCCTTTTAATCCTAATCGTGTCGAAACAATCCCTTCATTAACCACGCCATGGCCTTTTATCATTTCATCTTGTGGGTACGCAATAACCAATCCATCAAAATCCTGTACGTATTGTAACGCTATTTTTAGCATATTGGCATTAGCCTGGCTCTTGTTATAATCACCAAAAGCTACTGCACCAGCATTTTTCATATCAAATAATTCCGCCATGTCTTTTCCTTCACTTCCTTTGGTCAAAGCACCTATTGGGAATAACTCCGTAGCACTCTGTAATGCTTTGTTTTTTACAAATAAAACTTGTGATTGATTGTCAATAACCGGAAAAGAGTTGGGTTGCAAACCAATTCCTGTAAAACCACTTTTTGCGGCTACTTTCAATCCGTTGGCAATTGTTTCGCGATCTTCAAAACCTGGTTCTCCTAATGAAACACTGCTGTCAAACCAACCCTGTGAAATGTGAAGATTCTCTTGTGTTATTTCTTCAAATTGATCAGGATTAGCCAGTTTGCTGCCTATTTTTTTTATAAAACCATCGGCAATTAAAATATCTACAGTCTGATTGTGAAAGGGACTTTTTGTATCAATAATTTTTGCTTCTCTGATGATTAGTTTCATAGCTGTGTTGTGTTAAGTGCTGAATTAAAAGGAACTTATTTATTTCATGAATCGGATAATTGCCATTTCGCTAAGCAAAAATAACAGTGCAAAGATAACAAACCATTTCCAAATTTGATTATCTGTTCTGTCGCTTTGCAAGCTATCGTAAACGGCTTCAATTGAATCGATTGTTTTATAATTATCTAGTATTTTTAAATTGGCTGGAGCCAAATTACTCTCAGTGCGGGAATAATTAAAGCTAAGGGCGTCAATATTTTTATTTTCTTTTAAAATTTCAAAATTCCCCGCATGTAATGGGTAATCATTGAAAAGCAATTTTACTTTATTATTTAATACTTGTTGAATAGGGATGAATTGTTCGTCTTTATTTTTCACCGTTAAAATCGCATCTTTTGAAATAGCAGCAGTAACAAAATAAGTATTTGAATTACCAATTGAAAAAGCTTTTATAGTATTGTTTTGATTGCTAATTGCCATTTTATAAAAGCTAGGCACAATCAAAGGAGATTGTTGGAAATTTGAATTTTCAATATTCAACGCAGCCGAAAAAACAGATACATTCCCTCCATTACTAGCAATAGTACTCAAAAACGATGATTGATCGTTGTTAGCTAATGCCACTGATCCAGAAGGCGTAAGTAGAAAAGAAGTTTTTGTAGTAGGATATTGAAAGTTCTTGACCTTACCTTCAAATACATCTTTGAATAAAGGGTGGTTAAAGTTGATTTTTGTAAGCTGTTTTTCAATAGTTTCCTTTTTTTGAAACTGTACGGAGCCAAAAGTTTTTAAAAACGGATTGATAGCCGTAATCGTGCTATTTGTTGCAGGAATAATTATAAGATTTCCTCCTTTAGAGACAAAAGATTTTAAGGTTGTTTGCAGTGCTTGCGGAATCTCCTCTAATTCATTCAATACAATGGCATCTTGGTTTTCTAAATCATTATAATTGAGTGTGTTTAATGAAACAGCTTTAAAATTAAACTCATCAGGAGTGTAAATTCGTTTAAGGAAATTACTTTTTTGAGGATCTCCAATACTTGTTACCTTATTTTTTTTAAGATCAGCAATAGAAAAATAAAGTTTGTTATCATAAGTCAATCCACCATCTTCAATGCTTACAAAACCATTAAATGCAGTTTTTGGAATAGTGAATTGAGCGGTTTGTTTATCAGTTTCAAAGCGAAGTTGCGTTTTTGCAATTAATTGATTTTGATTGTAAATTGCAATAGGAATTGCTTGTCCTTTATCTCCGTAATGAGAAAGGTTAACGCTTATTTCGTAAAAATTATCAACTGTTTTATTGATGTAAACGCTATCAATTGCTGTATTGTTTTTTTGTTCTGATTTTTGAATTATAAAATAAGTGTTGTCTTTTTTATCAATACCGTTTAATTGTTTACTACTTAAGTCTAAAGCATCTGTAATAATAACAATGTCTTTATTATATGCGGTTTTATGCGCTTTTATTTTAGTTATTTGGTTTTCAAGTTCAAACGGAATTGCGCTATAATCTAAGTTTTGTAAACTGTTTTTTATGGCTTTGATATCTGTTTTCCAGTAAGTATCTGTATTAGTAAGTAACGAGAAATGAGTTTTTTCGGCTGTGTTTTCTAGTAATTCTTGAATGGCACGCTTCAGTAGTTCTCCTTTTTTACCTTTAGCCTGCATGCTATACGAATTATCAAGAATAATATACAGCTCATTTGAAGCGTTTTTAGCATCTTTGGCTAGATAAAAAGGTTGTGCAAAAGCAATTAGTAAAGCAATTAGTAAAAGCAAACGACAAGCAAGTAACAACCATTTTTTTATTGTAGCACTCTTTCTAGATTGAATGGATAATGCTTTTAAAAAACGAACATTCGTGAAATATTGCGTTTTAAAACGGCGTAATTGAAATAAATGAACCAAAATAGGCACCACTAATAAGAACAGAAAATATAAAATTTCAGGATTTTTAAATTGCATTCAAATAGTACTTTATCTCTTCTGGTTTTGTTTTCAATGCTATCATTGAATTAATGACTCAAAAATACAAATTTGTACACAGTTTTAATTGATGTTGTTGTAATTTTTTGAACTTGTTTATTAATCTATGTCATTATTAGAATAATATGTATTTTAGCTATCTATTAAAAAAGCTAAAAACATGAAAAGGCAGTATTTTACATTTGTTATAATTTTACTAATTTCGACTATTCAGGCACAAAATAAAGATTTCAATTTAGTAATAGGTACTTATACAAACAGTTGTGATAGTAACGGAATTTACCTTTACAATTTCAATTCAGAAACGGGAGATTTTAGTTATGAAAACAGTTCTAGTGCAGTTGTAAATCCAAGTTATTTATCGGTTTCAACTGATAATAAATTTATTTATAGTGTTAATGAAAATGGGAGTGATAGTTATGTGAGCGCCTTTAGTTACAAAGCTAATAAAGCTACAGTTGCACCATTAAATAAGCAAGAAACTAAAGGTGCTGATCCTTGTTATTTAATTAATGATGAAAAGAATATTATTACGGCAAATTATTCTGGAGGGAGTATTACCGTTTTAGAAAAAAATAACGATGGAAGTATTGGCGAAATAAAACAACTAGTGCAACATCATGGTAAAGGTGTAAATACGAGTAGACAAGAAGGGCCTCATGTACATATGGTACAATTTTCGCCAGATAAAAAGTTTGTTTTAGCAACTGATTTGGGAACTGATCAGGTATTTACTTACGCTTATGATGCTAATGCAAAAGAAACTCCTTTGAAATTTGTTGATAGCATGAAGGTAGCAGCAGGAAGCGGACCAAGACATTTAACATTTAGTGATGACGGTAAGTATTTGTATTTAGTGCATGAACTTGACGGCTCTTTAACGGTTTACAGTCACAATGAAGGCCAACTTAAAAAAATACAAACAACATCTATTTTAACAAAAGGATTTAAAGGGAAATTTACTGCTGCGGCGATAGCAATAGCCCCTGATGGAAGATTTTTATATGTTACAAATAGGGGAGAGGCAAATACAATTTCAACTTTTGAAATCTTAAAAAACGGAAAATTAAAATCTAAGGGAGAACTAAGCACATTAGGTGACGGTCCTAGAAGTTTTGCTATTGACCCCACTGGAAATTATTTATTAGTCGCGCATCAGTATAGTAATAATGTTGTGGTTTTTAAGCGTGATATAATTACCGGAGCCTTAACTGACACTGGAAAACGAATTGAGTTGTGCGCGCCAGTTTGTTTAGTATTCACAGAACAGTAATAAATAAAAAGTCCCGAAATCAAAATGTTGATTTCGGGACTTTTTATATTTTAGAGAAACTATTTTTTCTTCTTTTTCTTCTTTTGAGCTTGAATTTTTAACATATTTCTGTTTACAGAACCATGTGTTTTTTTCTTGGTAACTCCAGGTCCACCTAAGTTTACCTTTTTGTTTTTCTTACTCTTCTCTTGGAACGCTCCATCACCTTCAAGTTTCACTTTTTTCATCATGAACTTCATCGGTTGTCTGTCTTTCTCAGGTTCGATTAATTTTAATGAAACTTCGACTTCTTCAGGAAAAGCATCGATGCCTAATTCCATATTCATTAAAACTTCTACTTCTACTTTAAACTCTTCTTCACGAGGAGTAACAAAGCTTAATGCAGTACCCGTTTTATCTGCACGACCAGTTCTACCTATACGGTGCATGTAAAGCTCAGGCATTTCAGGCATTTCAAAGTTAACAACATGTGTGATATTTGATATGTCTAAACCCCTAGCCATAATATCAGTAGTGATCAAACCACGTAAATTTCCTTCTTGAAATTCTGCCATCGTTGTTAAACGATAGTTTTGTGATTTATTAGAGTGAATTACTCCAAATTGACCATCAAAATCTTCTTCGATTCGTTCATGAACCATATCAGAAATTTTCTTGTTATTCACAAACACTAAAACACGACTCATGTCTTCGTTAGTCGCTAATAAATGCTTTAGTAAATTGATTTTTGTATTAAAGTTGGGAACATTATAGGTAATCTGCTTGATGTTTTCAAGTGGTGTTCCTGAAGCAGAAAGTGTAACTTCTTGCGGGTAATCAAAATAATCGTTCAAGATAGCATCCACTTCTTCAGTCATTGTAGCTGAGAAAAGAATGTTCTGACGTTTTTTTGGCATCATAGCCAAGATAGAAGTCAGTTGCACACGGAAACCTAAGTTCAGCATTTCATCAAATTCATCAATAACTAATTTTTGCATTTCCTCAAAACGAATAACATTATCTAATGTTAAATCCATTATTCTACCCGGTGTACCTACAAGAATATCACAACCAGTATAAACGGCTGTTTTTTGAGTGTTGATATTTACACCTCCAAAAATACCAATCGTTCTAACCGACATGTATTTAGTCAATTTCTCGATTTCGTCCACAACTTGTACAACTAATTCACGTGTAGGAACTAGAATTACAATTTTTGGAGTGTGGCCAGGCGTAAACTTGTATAATTTTAAAAGTGGTAATAAGTAGGCAAATGTTTTACCAGTACCAGTTTGGGCAATTCCCATCATATCTCTTCCAGACATAATTACAGAAAAAGTTTTTTCCTGAATGGGAGTAGGTGATGTAAAGCCTAAATCATCAATTGCTTTTTGTACTGATTTAGGAAGATTAAATTGCTCAAAAGTGCTCATAAAACGTATATTTTTTGCAAAGATACGTTTTTATAAGGATAGTTGGGTTATGACTTTATGGCGATTGTAATATATTGTTTATTGGTGTTTTACCAAAATTTATTACAATAAGAAACGTTTTACTCGCAATGTTAATTCTATTGGATTAAATGGTTTAGCAACAAAATCATCGACACCTAGTTTAAATCCTTCTATTACAGTAAGGTCTTCTTTACCAAGTGCCGAAACAATAATTACCGGTATTTTTGGATAATTTTTTTTAGAAAATGCTGTAATTTCTAAACCAGATTTATACGGCATCATCACATCAGTTATGATTAGATCAGGTTTAAAAAGCTCAATTTGTGCAATACCATCGTTCCCGTCTATAGAAATATGAGTTTCATACCCTTCTTTTTTTAGAATGAAATCTAAAATCTTTATAATTAGACTGTCGTCTTCAATTATCAGTATTTTTTTTGGAATCATTTTATTATTTCAGTTTTATTGTAAAGTTCAATTTCATCGATCATGACCATGGGTTTTTTATGTTTTCGCTTTCGCCAAATAGGTAAATCCTCATGATTTTCAATAATTATTTTTATTTTTGCAAAAATACTAAATTTACTATTGTTTAGTTCCGTATTTAACATATTGACTTCATAATTTTCAGTTAAATCGCCAATTGTTTTAGAGTTGATAAATGTCCATTTGTTGTTTTTGAAGCCATAAACTGTAATTTTTTTTGGTAAAAAAATCCAATGTCTTTGATCATCAAGAAAATTCATTTTTATTTGATTAAAAACGGTATTATTAGTTTCTATTTCTATCTCGGGATTATTGCCGTACCAACCAATCCAGTTAATATTGAAATCTTTGTAACCTCTTGTCCCGTCTACAAGTCCGTAGCTTCCTTTACCTATAAAATCTTCAGCGGGTTGGGTCAAGAAATTCACTTTTAAATTTTCACCTAAATGTCTGGTTATATTATTAGATATCTCTAGCCACTCTTTATAATAATTTTCAGGTGTTGTTCCTGATTCGCTTAATTCGTATATTCCTAATTCAGTACATTTTTTGGTAAAATTTAATACTCTTTCATTTAACCCTTTTTTTAATTCTTTAGTACCATTTTGATTAACAATAAACATACCGTGCTTGTCTTGTCCATAAAATTTTGATTGTTCAAAAAAAGCATATTCTAGCGTTAATCTTATTTTTTGAACTCTTGATGCTAAAATTGAATCATCAGCTACTGCAATTTCAGCAGCGTCAATAATAGTGTCATATTGATCCATTGCTTCTGGTGTCAAAAAAGTATTGCGACTTTGAACAGGACCTGAATAAATATCAAGATAAGCATTTGATTTTTGTTGATTTTCAGTTAATAGGTTTAAATACTTTCTAACATTTGGCGCTGCTTTACCATAAAAACCCCTTAAAAAATCATCTGTCGTGGCATCAATGTCGATTTCAGTATTCCATAATAATTTAGCTAAAAGATACTGTCTTAATTCTGATAGGTCACCAGGTACATCAGCGTATCCTTGCACAAATAATCCTTTTATATTATTCTTTTTAAAAAATTTATAATTATCAGATAAGGTATTGATGTTAGGAAAAGGAGACATGTAATTTGAGAATTGTACGGTATAATCCCATAAATATAAATTTGAAGTGACAGCGTTCCAGTCTTGAATATTTTTCCTAAATGGTTTACTATAATTATCGTCAGCAATTGCTTTTCCTCTGTTCAACTCAATAGGGCAAAGTAGGGTATAAATATTTGGTTGTATCTTTAAATTTGTTGGTGGTTTAAATGTATGTAAGTAAGCAAGAGTCGTGATTTTTGTTTTTGGAAAATGCACTGCTATTTTGTTTAAAAAATAATAAAGCGAGCCTTGCGGACCTCCATGTTTATGGTTTATAGTACTACATTTAGTACATTCACAATAAACGACATCATCATTTTGACTAACAGAATAAAATTGTGCATTTGGATGTTCTGAAATTACTTGTGTCATTTTTTTTATAACTAAATCAACTACAGTGTCATTAGTCATACAAAGTGATTCAGTGTTGCGATTACCTTCGTATAATGCAAAAAAATCAGGATTCGTTTTGAAATATTCTTTAGCGGATAGAAGCATATTAAAGGAATGTCCCCAAACGCTAAAATCATCAATATGCCAGTCTAATTTATGCCAATCTCTAAAATCTTCGTCATATGCATCAGGATATAATAAAGCACGATATTCAAAAGAGGGTTTGTTAATTTCTTCGTTGTTTTTTGGAAATTTAACAAGGTTTAGTTTTGGAATGTATGTTTCTTGTGCGGTAAATTTTCTAAAACCCCATTTTTCCAAAAGCGTATATACGGCATAACGAAGCAGTTTTGCATTAGGGGCAATCAGAAATATATCTCTAGTATCACTCTTAATTATAAAGGTAGTATTGTCTTCTAAAGCTTTTATTTCAAGATGAATTGTTGTGTTTTCGGAGTCTTGATTAAAAGTGTTTTGGATAATAAAAGCACTTTTAAAAGACTTGTCTAAATACTTTTTTAATAATGTTGCTGCAGGTTTTTCACTTTCGGATGCAATAGTGATTACATTTTTGTTTATCGTTTGGTCTTTAATAACAAGATCATTTTGAGCCATCATTTTGAAGCTTATAATAAAAAGGATTATTATGGTTTTTAAAATCAATTTTTTAGGAAACATCTTAAAATTTATATTGGAACGTTAAGAAGACTTCGAATTCATTTTGGGTCTTGGTAGACACATATTCTTGATTGTTAAATATGGTTTGAATTCCGGTCAAGTAATGTTCATTAATTAATTTATAATATCCAGCACCTATTCTATATGAGCTTAAGGATATTCTTTTTTCAACATCAACTAAAGAAACCCTTTCATCAGGTGAAGACCCATAACCTAGTAATACGGTAGCGTAATCGTATTTTGTATTAAAATAATATCTTGCTGTGGCAGTAAATGCGGGATTTACATCGTTTTGACTTATTTGTAAATAGGATCTCAGGTTTAACCAGTACGAACCGATGTATTTTCCAACACCAAAAACCGCAGCATATATGTTATCATCAGCAGCCTTTGTATAACGCATACCAAGATCAGCTTCCCATCCTTTTTCAAAATTATGAAAATAGGAATATCCAAGCCTTAATTTTGGAAATACAATTGCATCACTAAGGGAAGCAGTTACATAAGAATAGCTCTTAGCATTATTTTTTATGTAGGATTCAATTTCATATTGAAATCCAGCACCAATACTATTACCAAAAGATTGCCTATCAGCATAATTTATTCGACCTATAAGAGTAAACTTTTTTCTTTCTCTAATATATTGTAAGCCTGTTAATTGCCATGGACCTACGCTTTCTCTACTAAATGTTGTGAAGCTGTAATTTACGCCTACTCTGTCTGAATTTGTTTTGGTTTTTAACTGTGTCAGTCTTTGTTTTAGATCTAAATTAGAAGGATATTTTTCGATTAAACTATTAAGGAAGCTTAACGTCTCGTCATCATTGTCTTCATTTTTAAGTTGGATGATATTTAATTTTAATAAATTAAAGTCTAAATCATCAGGATAAAATTGAAGGGCTTTATCAATAGTGTTGCTTGCGTTTTTAAAATTTTTATTTTGAATTTCTAATTTTGTTAAATAAGAAAATGCCTCTTGGTATTGAGGGTTTTTATCAATGACATGATTGAAATAGACTCTAGCGCTATCTGTTTGTTTTGTATTCATATATGCTCTTCCTAAAACCATGTAAAAATCAACATAGTCAGCAGCTTCGGTTATTCCCAAACGGCCAAGTTCAATAGCTTTAGTATTATTTTTGGCAGTATTTAATTCATAGTAAGCTTTTACTAATAAACTATCCGTGTCAATTTTTTGAGCTCGTACGCTGGTATTGATGAGTATTATCGATAAGATAATAAATATTGTTTTCTTCATTTGTTAATTCTTAGGTGCATTAAATCCTTGTCTCACTTGTACTCCCCATTTTTGTTCTTTTTGCTTAAAAAAGTGCCAATATCCTTTAATTGAAGCAAATACATTTATAGGGTGAAAAACTAAAGGCTCCATGAAAATCATAAAAATTAGTATTAAAACCTCCTTTAATCCAGTATAATGTTTATAAATGACTTGATCCGAAAATACGGAAATAAGTGTAATAGTAATATAAAATAAGTACACAAAACTTGTGCCTATAATAAGATGTTGCACATTTACACTAAAAAATATTAAGTCTAAGAGTAAGATAGTCAATCCAAATACTTCCAAAATAGGGACCAAAAACTCAAAAAAAACAAAATATGGAAAAATTAAAAAGCCTGTTTTTCCGTATTTGGGATTTAAAAAAACGTCTCGATGTAAATTCAATGTTTGTACTAATCCTCTTGCCCACCTTACCCGTTGACGTAAAAATATTTCTAAAGTACTAGGAACTTCAGTCCAACAAAGGGATTCGGGAATATAGATTATTGAAAATTGTTCTTTTTTATGATGCATTAACTTTCTCATGCGCGTAATAAGTTCCATGTCTTCTCCAAGAGATTTATGCCAATAACCACCCGCTTCAATTGCGACTTCCTTATCAAACATACCCAATCCACCAGAAACCAATAATAAACCGTTAACGCTAGTCCAAGCCATTCTACCAAATAAATAGGAGCGTATGTACTCTAATTCCTGAAATCCTGCAAAAAAATTAGTCGGAAAATGAGAGCGATAGAGCATACCGTCTTTAAACTCGCAAGAATTGGATATTCTAATTGCAGCACCAGTTGCTATTACTCTTTTAGTGTTCTCTATAAATGGCTTTGCCAACATGGAAACGGTATCTTTTCTTAAAATACAATCAACATCAGTACATATAAAAAGATTGAATTTAGCTGAATTTATTCCTGCATTTGATCCATCGGCTTTACTTTTTCCATTGATTTTATCTACAACTAATAATTTAGAGTAAATAGGATTTGTCGATTTATAATGACCAATAACTTCTTGAGTAGGTATTTTTTCTTGATAAAAAAAATCTACTTTAACCAGATTGAATTTAGTGATTAATATTTCGAGTGTTTTATCAGTACTACCGTCATTAACAATAACAACTTCAAATTTTGGATACTCTTGTGAAAGCAGGGATTTTACATTGTATTCAATAGTTGTAGCTTCATTAAAAGCCGGTGCAATTATGGAAACGCCAATAGTATGATTTGATTTTACTAATACATCTTTCAATAAAAAATATTTCTTGTTATAGTATCTTTTAATTGCAAACCATGATAATATTGCTAAAATAGAATAGCATAAAAGGTAACTCAGTGAGTAGTAAATGACACAGGCCTCAAAAGCATTTATTATTTTTTCTATGGTATTCAATTTAGATAGGGGTTTTTAACGTGTAATAAAATTTTATTTAAAATATTTTGCTCTTTACTTTCTTGTTTATTTTCTTGATTAAAATAATTTGGATCAAGTTTGTAAATCGTTTTGACAAGTTGAAATTTAATATCTAAATCATTTTCTTCTAGAAAGTTACAAAGGAATTTTGTGGTAACATCATTTCCAATAACAGCAAAAGTTTTTAAACAAAAAATTTTATTCTCTTTATTGGTTATATTTTTATAATATTCAATTAGATAGTCATTGGCGTCTATTAGATATAGTAAACTGATGGCTAATAATGTTTCTTTTCGAACTTTAATAGAGTTATAATTTAATAAAAAACGAATTTGTTCAATTGTAAAATCTTTTCTATAACGTACCATTAATTTTATCGCTAAAATTACAATTGAAGAATTGTCAGAATACAACCAATCAATAATATTGGTGGGTAAGTGCGTTTTCTTTTTAGCAATAATATCGAGGATTTTTAGTTCATCAGTTTTTGAGATCTTTCTTTTATAGTTTGCTATTAGTTCAAATTTTTCATTTGACAAAATAATCATAGCAATTAAGGCGTTAGAATTTAGGTATTTATTGCTGTGGTTGTTTACATAAGGTCTAATATAGCCTGTTTTAATTTTATATTCTAGGATCTGGTAATGGTATATTCCTAATAATTTATCTTTCCATTTTCTACTTAAGATGAGTTTTTTGCTATAGCGATGAAAGCCAAAAATTTTATAAATTTTCAATAGTAGGTTTGGATCTATACCATTAACATTTTGCTTAATAGCGATTATTTTATTTAGAATTAGTTCTTTATACCAATTTTTTTTAAAGAGAGGATGTTTTTTGTAATTTGTAATTTTAGTTTCTAATTCTTTTTTTGAGTAATTAGAAAAAACAAGTTCTGTAAGAAAATCATCTAGTTTGGTGTTTAATTCTTGAAGCAAAATTGTTCTTTTTTCATAACGGTAACGGTACGTTATTAAAGAAAGTATAGTTAATATAACAATCAATAAAAATATAGGAATGATTATATATTTTAATAATTCATAACTAATTGTTGTAATATCATTAGTGTTGTAAATAGTAAGCAGACCATTTTTTATTTCTTGAAAAAAATCGTTGAAATTGGTCAAAGATATCTTAATACGTTTAGGTATTAACGTATTTGTAATTAATGATTTAAAGGATGATAATAGACTATTTTCGATTTGCAATAATGTATTTGTTTAAGAAAATTATTAGTTGTTTAAATTAATTAAAATCTATTAATATTTTATTCTTTACATAAAAATCAGCTATGTCAATACTTACTATTTCTACAACGCAATACTTATGAATTAGTTGTGTTTATAGTTGAAAAATAACTAGCTAATAATAGATTATTTTAGAAACCTTCAAAAACTCCTAAACCAAATAAAGCAAAGTCATATTTTGATGGATCTAAAGGATCTAGAATACGAAGTTTTGTATCGAGTTCATAAAGTGCTTTACCGTCATTTTGCTTTCGCGAAAGCATTCCTAACTTGCGGGCAACATTTCCAGAATGTACATCTAAAGGGCAGGAGAGTACCGCTGGAGCAATACTCTTCCAGATTCCTAGGTCTACACCTTTTGTGTCTTGTCTTACCATCCAGCGAAGGTACATGTTAATTCGTTTTGCAGCTGATCCATTTCTAGGGTCAGATACATGTTTTTGTGTGCGGTTAAGATGCGGAATTTCAAAAAATATTTTTTTAAATTCAGAGATGCTTTCCTGCATGCTTAACGTGGCTGTATTTTTAGAAAAAACGGACTCCAAGCCACCATGATTTTGATAAATATTTTGTAAACTCTTAATAAAATGTTCAAAATCTATGCCGTTAAAGGTTCTATGAACAAAAGATTGTAATTGCTCTAAGTCATTACCAGAATGATTCATGACAAAATCATAAGGCGCGTTCCCCATTAAATCCATCATGCGATGACTGTTTTTAATGATCATAGTTCTGTTTCCCCAAGCGATTGTAGCACTTAAAAAACCTGCAATTTCTATATCTTCTTTTTGGGAAAATAAATGCGGAATTTGAACAGGATCGCTTTCTATAAAATCGCGGGTGTTGTATTGAATAACTTTTTCGTCAAGAAAATCTTTTAGCTCTGCTTGATTCATTTTTAGCTTTATTGTTATTTCGTAATTTTTACTAAAGGGTTTAATATAAACTGGATTTACTAGCCCAGATAGCAGTGGAAATCCTTTTTATCTCGTTTTTAAGACGAGATAAAAAGATTGTAACGTATAGCTGGAAATAGCTCCTAATTACTAATTAAACCATCAACCATAATTAATTTTCTGTCGGCCATATTTGCGAGTTCTTCATTGTGGGTCACAATTACAAATGTTTGCCCAAGTTCATCTCGTAGTTTAAAAAATAACTGGTGTAAATTTTCTGCGGAAGCGGTATCTAAATTTCCTGAAGGCTCATCAGCAAAAATTATTGCAGGCTTGTTAATTAACGCTCTAGCAACAGCAACTCTTTGCTGTTCTCCGCCAGAGAGTTCGTTAGGTTTGTGGTTCATTCTGTGAGAAAGACCTAAATAGGTCAATAATTTTTCGGCTTCTATTTCTGTCGTTTTTTTATCTTTATTAGCTATAAAAGCTGGAATACACACGTTTTCTAAAGCCGTAAATTCAGGGAGTAATTGATGAAATTGAAAAATGAAGCCTAGATTTAAATTTCTAAATTTAGAAAGGTTCTTATCATTCATTTTCAAGATGTCTTCACCATTGATAAGTAACGAAGTGCTACCCTGAGAGTTTGGTTTATCAAGAGTACCTAGAATTTGTAATAAAGTTGTTTTTCCGGCTCCAGATGCACCTACGATAGAAACAATTTCTCCTTTTTTAATATGCAAATCAACTCCTTTTAAAACGTGGAGTTTGTCGTAGTATTTATTTAAATTTTTTGCTTGTATCATTTTTAATCTGTTTTGACAAAGAAACAAAGATTTTAATTATAATCTTAATAATTGCCTTAACACAACTTATAAATTTTAGTTAACTATTTAATTAAGATTTGTAAAAAGCTTAATTTTGGAATAATAGCATTGTTGTTATTTAAAATGATGTTAGAATAATTTAAAAATTAAGTAAATGATAGAGCCACATAATAATGAAGTAGCCATATTTGGCGGAGGATGTTTCTGGTGTACAGAGGCCGTTTTTTTAGAATTAAAAGGAGTAGATAAAGTAGTGCCTGGTTATATAGGAGGCCAAGTAGAAAATCCAACTTATGCAGCTATTTGTACTGGAACTACAGGGCATGCTGAAGCAATCAAAATCACGTTTGATAAAAGTCAAATTAGTTATGGCGAATTGTTGCAAATATTTTTTGCTACACATGATCCCACTACACTAAACAGACAAGGGAATGATATTGGAACGCAGTACAGAAGTGAGATTTTCTATTTGAATACTGGGCAAAAAGAAATAGCACTAGATTATATTAACTTACTGACTACTGAAGCTGTTTTTGACAATCCTATTGTTACTAAAATATCTGAAGCGCCTCATTTTTATGAAGCCGAAGATTATCACAATAACTATTACAATCAAAATAAATCACAAGGCTATTGTTCTTATGTGATTACACCCAAAATTGAGAAACTCAAAAAATATTTTCAAGATAAGCTAAAAGACTAATGGCATTACTTTTGATTTAATTAAAGAACTAACTTAATGAAATCATGCTATGGGATTAGAAAAAAAGGTAACGGAGGCGAGTGTGAAAAATAGAAACTTAATTCTAGGGATTTTTTTTGATGGTATAGGGATGCTGTCCTATTCTATACCGTGGGTTTTAGAATATACAGATGTTGTTTGGGCTCCTATTGCAGGATATTTAATGACAAAAATGTACAAGGGGACAACAGGTAAGGTAGGAGGTTTTATTGCTTTTCTTGAGGAAGCTTTTCCATTTACTGATGTGATACCTACATTTACATTAACTTGGATTTATACTTATATCATTAAAAAAGAGAAATAATATTTATTAAAAAAGAGGCTTTTAAGCCTTTTTTTTATGCCCTAAAAAGAAAACCTAATCCCAAACGCTTCAACATCTTTTTTTCAAAAGCCCAGAAAAAACTGAATTGACCAAAAATAAAACCAATAAATACTAGTAGAACCTGATAAATTGGAAAAATAAGTAGCAATCGTACAGGCATAAACCACATACCTAAATCATCCTTAGTAATTCCTAATAAATAACAAAGTGGTTTTGATAGCCATGCTGATGCTGATCCTGTAATGGCAAATACAATGAATATAATGCTTAGTTGTATATTAGACGTTATTCCCCAACGTTCTTTTAATTTTCTCATCTTTATTTATAATGATTACAAATATAGTAAGATTATCTTGTAGGAACATAACCAAATAGTTTTTGTTTGTAGGTATTTTGAAAATAAACCATGTAATTATAGATTAGGTAATTCACTTCATAACCATAATCAATATTTTGACTGTATGAGATAGTCATTTCATATAAATTAGGATCATAACGGTAAGGTTGGAGAACACGGTTATTCCATTCATTAATCCATAATAAGTTTTTATTTTCTAAAAAAGCTTGACTATGGTAATTTCTAGGAAAAGCTCTAGATGCTAACCACGTACTAAAACCAGGATCGATAATTGTAACCTCATATTCTAATTCATCATTTGCAATGCGTACAGTGTCGTTTAGAGTGGCTGCTGTATTTTGGTTTTTAATCACGGTATTTTTTGAAGCAGTACAACTTGCTAAAGTAATTAAAATTATAATAAAGGATATAAAGCTTTTCATAATCAATAGTTTAATAATAAAAATACAATTTTTTATTCTCTTTAAAAATCCTTTTAACATAAAAAAAGCACCTACAACGTAAGTGCTTTATAGATATTTTTATGACGGCTTATTTTCCAAATAAACCACCTATCATTCCGCCTATTCCACCACCTTTTTTAGTAACAGCGTCCATTGCGTCACTCATGTCTACTTTTCCATCACCGTTTTGGTCTAAACCAAACTGTCCGCCGTATTTTGTAATAGCATCCATGATTCCTGCATTGTCTCCGCCACCAGAAATAGCGCCAATGATATCTGAGATTTCAAAACTTGAATCGTTAGGGTCTTTTGCTTTACCTACAAGTGAAGCTAATATTTTAGGAATAATGCTAGACGCAACTCCTGCTGCAGCACTGCTGTCTATGCCTAATTTTTCGCTTAAATTTCCTGTAAGTTGTTGTGTTAATTTTTGCACTGCAGGATTAGAAGTATCCTTAGCATTATCTCCTTGAAAAAGAGTAGCCAATTGAGAAAGATCTCCATCTGCAACCATTTTTTGTAATCCTGAAACTACTGAAGAGCTAGCTTCATTAATTACGGCTTCATTTTTTTCATTAGGAACTGCTGCATTATTTACTACAGAGTCTACTCCAAATTGTTGTGCTAATTGAGTTAGTTGTTCAAACATATATTTTAATTTATTTTAGGTTTCATCTACAAGATACTAAAAAAATAGCGATTATCCAAATAAATTGAATAATCGCTATTGTAACTATTTGTAAATCAGGATTTATTACCCTAGTAAACTAATTATTTGTGAAGCTAACTCAGTACCAATTCTATCTTGTGCCTCTCCAGTTGCAGCACCAATATGGGGTGTCAAAGAGATTTTAGAATTCATTAAAATAGTCATCTCAGGAGTTGGTTCATTTTCAAAAACATCTAATCCAGCAAACAATACTTTTCCGCTGTCTAAAGCTTTTACTAATGCTACTTCATCAATAACACCACCACGAGCACAATTTACAATTCCAACACCGTCTTTCATGGTAGCAATTTCTTTTTCACCAATGATGTATCCTTTTTGAGCAGGAACATGCAACGTAATAAAGTCAGCTTCTTTAAATAAAGATTCAAGAGATTGAGAAACAATTGTAGTTGTGATTGATTGTCCGTCAAAGAATTCTACTTTAACAGCAACTTCTGGAATAAAACTGTCTGCAGCAATCACTTTCATACCTAATCCAAGAGCCATTTTTGCTGTAGCTTGACCAATACGTCCAATACCTACAATTCCAAGCGTTTTTCCTCTTAATTCAACACCATTTGCATATGCTTTTTTCAAACCGTCAAAATTAGTATCTCCTTCAAGGGGCATATTTCTGTTAGAATCATGCAAGAAACGAACACCTGAAAATAAGTGAGCAAAAACCAACTCAGCAACAGATTCTGATGAAGATGCAGGTGTGTTTATAACATGAATCCCTTTGCTTTTAGCATAATCAACATCAATGTTATCCATTCCTACACCACCACGGCCTATAATTTTTAGACCAGGACAAGCGTCAATAATATCTTTACGAACTTTAGTTGCACTACGCACTAAAACTACACTTACGTTATTCTCATTAACATAATTTGCTATTTGTTCTTGGGCTACTTTTGCAGTGATTACTTCAAAACCACCTTTTTCTAAAGCTAGAATTCCGCTTTTAGAAATTCCGTCATTTGCTAATACTTTCATTTTTTATGTCATTGCGAGGAACGATGCAATCTCGTCCTCATATTACTTTTTTATTATTTTGTTAGGAGCTATTTCCTGTTATTCGTTTCAATCTTTTTATTTTTTAAAGAAAAAAATAAAAAGGATTTCCACTGCTATCAGGGCTAGGAATCCGTACGTTGATTGTCTATTATGCTACCTTAGACTCTAGGTCTTTCATAACATCTACTAAAACTTGAACACTTTCTATTGGTAATGCATTGTACATAGATGCTCTATAACCACCTACTGAGCGGTGTCCAGGAATTCCAGAAATTCCAGCAGCTTTCCACATCGCGTCAAATGTTTCAGTGTGAGCAGCGTCATTCAATAAAAAAGTAGCATTCATATTAGAGCGATCTGCAACAGCAGCAGCTCCTTTAAATAACGGGTTTCTATCAATTTCAGCATAAAGTAAAGCCGCTTTAGCGTTGTTTAATTTTTCAACAGCAGCAACTCCACCTAATTTTTTTAACCATTGCAAAGTTAGTAGCGAAGCGTAAACAGGGAAAACAGCAGGAGTATTGTACATACTTTCTGCTTTAATATGTTTTTCATAATCTAAAATACTCGGAATCGTTCTTCCTGATTTACCAAGGATTTCTTCCTTAACAATTACAAGAGTTGTTCCTGCAGGGCCCATATTTTTTTGAGCGCCAGCATAAATAATATCAAATTTAGAAAAATCCAATACTCTAGAAAATATATCCGAACTCATATCGCAAACAATTGGCATGTCTAGCGATGGGAATTCTTTCATTTGTGTTCCAAAAATAGTGTTGTTACTCGTGCAGTGAAAATAATCTGCATCAGCAGGAACAGTATATCCTTTAGGAATATGGTTATAGTTTTCTTCTTTTGAAGAGGCTACGACAACAGTTTCTCCAAAAAATTTAGCTTCTTTAATTGCTCCGCTTGCCCATGTACCTGAATCAAGATAAGCAGCTTTACCGCCTTCTTTCATTAAGTTATAAGGAACCATTAGGAATTCAAGACTGGCTCCGCCAGCAAGAAAAAGAGCTTGGTAGCCTTTCCCTTCTAATCCTAATAATTCTAATGCAAGAGTTCTCGCTTCATCCATTACGGCAACAAAATCTTTGCTACGGTGTGAGATTTCTAAAATAGATAATCCAGAATCATTAAAGTTTAAAATAGCTTGTGCTGATTTTTCAAAAACTTCTTGTGGTAAGATGCATGGTCCTGCGCTGTAGTTGTGTTTTTTCATGGTGTAGTTTATGTCCAAAAATTTAAAACGCAAATTTCGGCATTACAACTTGAATATCTGTTAATTTATTCGCAATAATTAACCAATTTTATGCTATCTTATTAACAAAAACGATATAGTGTCTATATTATCTGCATAATCCCATAATTGTGGTTGCTGTGTTTGCCCAAAAGCAATACTGCATTCAATTAAATTATCACTAACAATGCACTGTATTTGGTCTGCTTCAGTAGTTAATTTTGCTTGTAAATCAGTTAGGTTTTCGTAGCGCTCATAAAATACACTTGAAATAGGGGAGGCGTGACTATTATCCTCTTTTAAGGTTAAAAAGCCATTGTCTAATAACTTGAAATTACTCATTAAAAACACCGCTTTATTGTAATCGTAATTATTAGCGTATTTCTCATAATGAATAACGTCTTGGTATTCAAAAATAGCTTCAAAAAAAGCAACAAAAGAATAGTCTTTAGGGACAAATAACTTAGAAACATTGCGACAACCTAAACCAAAATACCTAAATATATCTTCTCCCAATGCCGCTAACTGTTCTTTACTTTCGTTACCATTTAATACCGCAATTGAATTCCTGTTTTTTCTTATTATTGAAGGTTTATCTTTAAAATAATATTCAAAATAACGTGCCGTATTATTGCTACCAGTAGCTATTACAGCATCAAAATTTTCTAATTTACCTTCTACAAAAGTTATTTTATTTGCAAATTCAGGTGCTAATGCAATTAAATATTTTGCTAAAAAAGGGAGTAGGTGTTGGTCATTTGAAGAGGTTTTTACCACTACATTATGTCCCGTTATCAATACCGATAAAAAATCATGGAAGCCAACTAATGGTATGTTACCTGCTAAGATTAAAGCGATATTTTTAGGAACAACAACATCAAAATTATAGTTAGACAACCATTTGTTTAGATTCTCTTCGGTTAATGCTTCTGCCCATGATTGAATCGAAAAGTATACTTGTTCAGGAGTATACCAACCGTTATGAGATTGTGATAAATGAATTAATTTGTTAAATTCATCAAAAAACAAATCATTTTTAAGCACATTTTCGTTCTTAACTGTTTCATTAGTATTGAATTGCTTTAAAAAATGGCCTAATTCAATGAAAATGTTTTTTTTAACTTCTAATGTCATAATGTTTGTTTATGAATTGTTTTGATTGTAATTTTGCACAAAAATAAGCATATTTAAGTCGAAAGTCAAAAGGCATCAACTAGAAAGATGTAATGTCTTTTTAAAGTAAGCGACTAATTGCATTAAGAACATCAATTTTAAGACAAGAAACATGGCAATAATAATAACTGACGAATGTATCAATTGCGGTGCATGTGAACCAGAATGTCCAAATACAGCAATCTATGAAGGTGCTGACGATTGGAGATACAAAGACGGAACAAAATTAACAGGTAAAGTAATCCTTGCTGATGGTACTGAGGTTGATGCTGATGATGCTCAAACTCCTATATCTGATGAAGTGTATTACATAGTTCCTGGAAAATGTACAGAGTGTAAAGGTTTTCATGATGAACCACAATGTGCTGCAGTATGTCCTGTAGATTGTTGTATTCCAGATGATAATCATGTTGAAACAGAAGAAACTTTGTTAAACAGACAAGCTTTTTTACATAACGAATAAATTTTTATTACCTATATATTAAAAACCTGAATAGTGATATTCAGGTTTTTTTATGTCAATTTTTTAATGTTAATCGATAAAGTGTGCATTTTAACTGATTTTATTGCATTTCAAGGGGTATTTAGCTAATTAATAGGGATTTGCAACTATTTTTATGTTATTTGATAGTTAAATTTTATTTCATGATATGAAAAAAGTACTTTGGTTATTCGTTTTGATTTGTAGTTATAGTGTTTATAGTCAGAAAGATACTTATTCTATTTTGATTAAAGATAGTGATACGCATTTGCCTATCGAGAATGCCACCGTTATTATATTAAAAACAAATCAAATTTTGTTAAGCAATAGAGACGGTAAAGTTGCTTTTGTATCTAATGCTCCTTCCAATATTGCTATTTCAGAAAGTAATTATGAATCTCAAAATATTCGTTGGAATATACTAGTAGAGAAAAGCTTTGTAATTTATCTAAAAAGTAAAAGTAATATATTAGAAGAAGTTATTTTATCAAGGGAAAGTCCGCAAAAAATACTTCAAAAGATTGTATCAAATTCTATTCAAAAATTAACTGTTCCCGCACGATTAAAAGTTTATGTTAGAGAGTTTTTTAAATTGAACCACAAATACGCTTATTACAATGACGGTTTAGTTAATTTTCAGTTTTCTAAAAAGCAGAAAAAAATAACGACAACTTTATTAGTGGAGCAAAACAGATCTTATGGCTTATTAGATGAAGATATTACAGCTGATTTATTAGGCTACAACTTAAACAACATCATGGAGAATTATTGTACGTTTAAGTATTTAGAGCCTATTTTAGAAACAAAAATGGGTAAGGATTATGAATTTATAGTTAAAGCCCATGCGTCTAATGACAAGTCTTATATAATGTCTATAGTCCCAGTAGATGAATCTAAGGGAATGTTAGATACTTTTGAAATTATTTACGATCCTGAGATGAAAATTATTAATGAGTTCACTGTTAAAATTGCTTTTAAAGATATTGAACTTAAAAACACAAGAAAGAAAGCTGACTCTAAAAATATTACTAAATCTTCAGTAAAGGTTGTTTATAAGGTAGATGTTGACGGATATTATATGTTAAATGCAAATGAGGAGATTGCCTATGATATTACTGTAAAAGACGAATTAAAAAACATTGAAGTTCGCAATAGCTTTATAACAACTCATTTTAATAAACAGCCTTTTACATATGATGATAGTGATGTTTTTAAAGAAAAATCGCTATTTAATAAAAGGAATAAAATACTAACTAATTATTGGGATTTATCTGGATTTGTAGCTAGCGAAGAGGAGAAATCAATAGTAAGTACATTGGAATACAAAATGTAATTTTTTTAGTATTATTAATTACAATTTATGATAAACTAAAAAATCCTGAATTTTTAAAATTCAGGATTTTTTAGTTTTATGTAAAAAGTATTGTTTTACTCCTTATTTAATATATAAGTTGTTGCTGTAACAGTATCTGTAGCTTCGTCATAATTTTCTAATACTAGATTTCCTTCTTGATTAAAATAACCATATGAAGTTTTATCTTTTGCTTTATAAATATAATTGTTATTCGAAGTTTTTCTTAGAATAGCTTTTTTCTCTCCATTAGCAAAAGTCATTGTGTATCCTACTTTATCAGTGGTTACTTGGTATTTTTGACCATCTAAATCATAATAAGCTGATCGGTCTATATCAATTAATCGAGTAACACCATCTGCAGTGATTTTTGTTGTAGCGGTTACATTAATAGGAGATTCTTTAGTGTTTTTATTAAGTACATTGGAGTCAGCATCCATTAATTCAATGGCTTGATTTTCATTTATCTCCTGTGTTTTAATCAATTTTTTTTCACCTTCAGAATCTTTGATTGTAGTGATCTTAGTAGTAACCTCCGATTTTACATTTTTATTTTGAGCTTGAATATTTACTGTAAATAAAAAAGCAGTCAATCCTAATAATATCGTTTTCATAATTTTTGTTTTTAAAGATTTGTATCAAGCAAATTTACAACTATCATGCTATTTATCTATTATGTTTTTATGTTAAAAGGTTATGGTATTTATAGCCTAGTTGCGTAGTAGTAAAATTACTATAATTAAAGAGCCATTGTAGATAGTCCCTTTTTCAGTAATAAGTTGCATCTTCTTACTGCTATATTGTTGTAATTAGCAACCACTTCTAAGCGTTATGTTTTATCGAAGATTTTTTGGTCTTTACTTTTTTTTTGATATAGATATAAAGAGTTTATTTGCTCTCGTACATTGTGATAGACATAAAAAAATCATCCTAATATTATAAACAATTTCTTTACAAGTATATTGATAATATTAGGATGATGTTTATTATTTTAAAAGCTTTACTTTTCTTTAGAAAGTAAAACCAAGTCTAGCATAGTAGTAAGCACCCCCAAAACCCATTTGAACGGCATCCCAATAACCACCACCTTCAACCCAGTCATCTTGTTGGTCAGGATAGATGTTGAATAAATTATTTGCACCAAGGCTTAATTTTGTTGATTTAGATAGTTTGTAACCAATTGTTAAATCTGTTGTGATCTTAGCAGTATACAAATCAGCGGCTTGTTGTATTTTATCATCAAAACTTGCATAATCTGCAGTAGGCTCAATAGCTTGGTAATCTAGTAATGTAACTTCACTAAAGCGAGTAAAAGCGAGTCCAGCGTTCAGTTTGTTTCTTTCATAACTAAGGTTTAAACCAAATTTACTTGCGGGAGCAGATGCTAAAAGAAATGCTTTTTCTCTTTCTCCAAAGAAAATTTGCTCGTCAAGAGTTCCGTTTTTTACTTTGGTTATTTTCATGTCATTGATGTTACCTACTAAGGTAGCACCAATAGTTTGACTACCGATTTTCTTTTTCCATGCAAAAACTAAATCCAATCCGCTTGTTTTAGTATCTGCACCGTTTACAAAAAATTGTGCTTTATCAACTCCTAGATTGAATACTGTTGCATCAAAATATCCAGTCAATACAATACGGTCTTTTACTTTAATATAATATCCATCAACGGTAGCAGTGAAATCACCAAAATTAGCAGTGAATCCCAAAGAAGCATTCAATGCTCGCTCTTCATTTAGTTTGTTTATACCAAAAGCTTTAGTTACTGGACTGTTGTTTGGAGATAATAAAACCTCTGACGCTCCACTTGCGCTAAAGTTTGTGAAACGTAAGTTGTAATAAACTTGAGCCAAAGAAGGTGCTCTAAATCCCGTACTTACAGATCCTCTTACGTTGAATTTATCGTTCACTTTCATACGTAAAGCCAACTTTCCGTTCAATGTACTTCCAAAATCACTGTAGTTTTCATAACGAACGGCTCCGCTCACTAAAAAAGCTTTGGTTACATCCAGTTCTAAATCTGAGTACAAAGAAACATTAGATCTTGTTTTGTCTACTGTGTTTGCAGGGCTATAACCTGGGAAACCTTGAGAACCACCAGGTCTTGCATCACCAGAGATTGCATCAATAGGAGCGCTTTGTGTTGTTGGATCAATGATTGCTTTCCCATTAGTATCATAGGTAGCATAAGATCCTTCTTCACCAGCGAAAATAGTGAATTTCTCTGTTCTATATTCACTTCCAAAAGCAACGTTAAATCCTTCTAGAATATCGTAATTTTTAGAGATGTCAAGATTAGTCGTATTTTGTGTTAAGCTATGTCCACCAGCATCAAATTCTGTTGGAGAGGCATTCTCTAGGGAAGCATTTAATGTTCCTTTTACGTAGTAGTGAAAAAGATTTTTTCCGTTTGTGTTGCTAAAGTCTAGTTTCCATCCACCAGTAGTTGTAGTTCTGAAACCAACAGCAATTGAATTGTCTAGTATATTTGAAGTGATTCTAGGGCTATATCCGCCTGGATAAATCGATTCTACAACTCTCGCCCCGTCATTACGAGTAAAAGCATAAGCATCAGTATCTCTAAAATTTCGACCACCAAAGGCATATACTTCTGTCTTATCAGATACAGGAACCATCATGTTTGCAAACAAATTGAATCCTTGTATAGCTGCTTCACCAAAACCTTTTCTGAAATCAAATCCTGGTCTTAATGTTTTATTTTTGTTTATATATTCTGTTGTGAAATTGGCAAAACCACCTTTGTTACCAATAGCTACACCATAATTTGCTCCCACTTTGACAGATCCACCATCAAAGGATTGATTTTTACCAATAGAATTTCCGTTACCATTCAGGTCCAAACGATTATTATCTGTATTAGCTGTTCCGGCAGGGAAATCTCCTTTTGCATTAGTATTGTACACGCCATAAGTTACTGATCCAGTGAATTCATCCACAGTGTCATTCAGTACAATGTTTACAACTCCAGCAATCGCATCAGAACCATATTGTGCAGCAGCTCCATCTCTCAAAATTTCTATTCGCTTGATTGAGCTAGCAGGAATTGCATTCAAATCCGTTCCAGTATTTCCACGACCACGAGTACCAAATAGGTTAATCAATGATGATTGGTGTCTTCTTTTTCCGTTAATTAAAACTAAGGTCTGGTCAGGTCCCAGTCCTCTTAAAGATGCTGGATCAACGTGATCCGATCCGTCAGAACCAGATTGTTTGTTAGCATTAAATGAAGGTGCAACATATTGTAACAATTCATTGATTTCTAATTTACCACTTTGAGTAGTGATGTCCTTAACATTAATTACGTCAATTGGCACAGCAGAATTAACTACTGTTCTTTTAGCGTTCCTAGACCCTACAATAACAATGTCTTGTAAAACTTCTCCACCTTCAGATTTAAGAGTGATATTAATGACGTTATTTGTCGCCACTCTCTCTACAGATGAAAAACCTATGTAGCTAAAAATTAATGTAGCTCCCTCTTTTACTTTTATTTTGTAGGCTCCGTCCATATCAGTCGAAACGCCATTTTGAGTTCCTTTCTCTACAACATTTACCCCGGGTAACCCAGATCCAGAGTTGTCTTTTACTACTCCAGTAATTTCTTTTTGTGCAAAAAGAAAACTGACATTTAGTAATAAAAATAGTAGTGTGATTTTTTTCATAAATAATTTGGTTTTTGGTTCGTTTCTGACTGCAATATACAAATTTTTTAACAAAATTTTAGCAATTCAGTATTTTTCATAAAAACTTGAGATTTATTAGTTAAATGGGGTGTAAAAAGTGATATCTATTTATAATATTGCTTTTTTTTATAATTTAAAATAAAATAAACCTGAAATAGAATCTTTCAAAACAATAATTTAACGATTTTGAGTACTTGCATTTATTAAATGGTATATTTGCAAAATTTTAAAGTAAATACTAAAACGTATAGTTGTAAAAGCTATTTGTAAATATAAATATCATGAAAGCAGGAATTGTAGGGTTACCTAATGTTGGAAAGTCAACTTTGTTTAATTGTTTGTCAAATGCAAAAGCGCAAAGTGCTAACTTTCCTTTTTGTACTATCGAACCTAATATAGGTGTTGTAAACGTACCAGATCCTCGTATTAATAAATTAGAGGAACTAGTAAAACCAGAACGTGTACAAATGGCAACAGTTGATATTGTTGATATCGCTGGATTAGTAAAAGGAGCAAGTAAAGGAGAGGGATTAGGAAATCAATTCCTTGGAAACATTAGAGAGTGTAATGCTATTATTCACGTTTTACGTTGTTTTGATAACGATAACATTGTTCACGTTGATGGTAATGTAAACCCTATTCGTGACAAAGAAACGATTGATATTGAATTGCAGTTAAAAGATTTAGATACCGTTGAAAAACGTCTAGAAAAAGTGAATCGTGCTGCAAAAACAGGAAACAAAGAGGCAATTACAGAAAAAGGACTATTAGACCGAATTAGAGAAAATCTTTTACAAGCAAAGTCGGCTAGAACAATTACACTTGAAAATAATGATGAAGAGGTTCTAATGGAATCTTTTCAATTAATTACTGCAAAACCAGTTTTGTATGTATGTAATGTTGACGAAAATTCAGCTGTAAACGGAAACAAATATGTTGATCTAGTTAAAGAATTAGTAAAAGACGAAGATGCTGAGGTTATTATTCTTTCAGTAGGAGCAGAGGCTGATATCACTGAGTTAGAAAGTTTTGAAGAGCGTCAAGTTTTTCTTGAAGATATGGGATTAACTGAGCCAGGAGCATCAGTTTTAATTCGTGCAGCTTATAAATTATTAAAGCAACAAACCTACTTTACCGCTGGTGTAAAAGAAGTTCGTGCATGGACAATCAACATAGGATCAACTGCGCCACAAGCAGCAGGAGTAATCCACACTGATTTCGAAAAAGGATTCATCCGTGCTGAAGTTATCGCCTATGAAGATTTCGTTCATTACGGTTCAGAAGCTAAATGTAAAGAAGCCGGTAAATTCAAAGTAGAAGGAAAAGAATATATCGTAAAAGATGGGGATGTAATGCACTTCCGTTTTAACGTGTAATTCTTAGCTTAGAGAAAAGAATAAAGAAAATAAAGAGAACCCGCAAAAGTGATTTTGCGGGTTTTTTCGTGCGCTGTTTTTTTATAAATATGCATTTTTGTGGTTTTATATTTACTAAATTTGAAATTAGATTATGGAAAATCTGTTTGTATCTTTAAGAGGTTTTGATAGCAGAATTTTTGGTGGAAATGGTGCAGTTTAATCAGGGGAATGCTAGTGGGTTGGGGAGTGGGAAGAAGTTCAGTGTGAAGTTGAATTTGTTTTATGGGAAAATGATAAAATTTCAGAATAAATTTTAGTTTTTATTTGTTAATGTTTTTAATTCAATTAAGATGAGCGTAGCTATTGAAGGTGTTAAAGGTTATGAATATCAGTATAAAGTAACTGTTTTATTTGCGCTCTTACATTGTAATGATTTTAAATCAAAACTATATGTTGAAAAGATAGGAAGTGAAGATATTACTTTCATTGATGAAAATCATAATTTCATTGAGATACAAATAAAGAGAGAGAAAAATAATATTGGTTTATCAAGTATTATAGAATGGTTATCACACTTTCAAGAAAGAAGTAGTACTAATAATTTATTATTAAGGATTAAAGACGAAAAGTCCAAATGTTTATTTATTACTCGTTCAAGATGTAATGATGAAGCTTTGGTATTTTTAAAAGAATTTCCTCTAATTAATTCCAATAATAATGTTATTTCTCAAGAAGTTACTACAGAATTTAAAAAGGAATTAAAAGTAGTGAAATTTAAAGATACACCTTTAGGAATCAAAAGAAAAGCATTCTGTAATAATTTTTCAAATAAATTAAATAAATCTGAGATTAAAATATTAATAGATAATACTTTGATTTGGGAACAAATGGAAGAAAAAAAGATTGATAATGAGATTTTGAATTGTTTAAATAAAAAGTTTTCTATTCCACAATCCCTTTCAGATAATTTGTATTTAAAGCTATTAACAATTGTAAAACAAGGTAGAGATTTAAAAGTTGATATTATTCCAGATTTCAAAAAATTTATTTCAAAATTTAAGGTAAGTAAATATTCTCTTTCAGAAAATTATATTAATAGAAAAGAAGAAGATCAGGCGATAGAAATTTTAGAAAACTCAAATTTATTATTGTTAACAGGAATTTCACAATGTGGCAAAACTGAATTAGCTAAAAAAACCGCTAATTATTTTATAGATAAAGGATATAACTCAATAACTATTTCAAGTGATTTTTTTCAAATTGAAAATTTCTTCAACAAGAACAAAGAAGAAGATAAAATTATAATTTTTGAAGATCCTTTTGGGCACATAAAACCGAAAAGTGAGTCCAATTATATTAAAAACAAAATAATTAATATTTCTAATAGTTTATCTTTAAATCATAAGTTAATCATTACAAGTAAAATCGAAATTTTAGAAGAAGTATTTACTACGGATAAGATAGTTGAAAATTTTATAAGCTTAACTGAAGATGATAATAATTTGATATTAGATTTTTGGATCAAGTTTTCAAGTAAACGAAATATCAATATTGAAATTATTAGAACTGTTAGTGAGCATATCAAAAGCGAAACACAACATAAGATACAAGTTGGTCAATTAGATTACTTATCAAGATATGATTCGAATAAATTAAAATCCAAGTCATTAGCTGAATTAATTACCATAGCGCGACATAATTCGAAGGATATTTCGGATGACTTACTAAATGAAAATTATGAGTGTTCAAAAATATTAGGAGTGCTTTCTACTTGTAGTGATAATAATACTGGAATTTGCATTAATGATTTAGGCTTTATTTTAGGTGAGGATGACATGAAGTATTCAGTATTTAAACAAACAAAAATAATTCAAATTTTAAATAAGAAAATTACATATCCTAAGTATTTAAAAATTGCTAAAATAAAAAAGAAGTTTAAAAAAAGTATAGGTTATTTTGAAGAAAGAGGTTTTATTAAAATGGAGAATAACAAATTGTTATTTTCTCATCCTAATTATTTTGAAGTAGGACGAAATTTGTTTTTCAAGAAAAGTTATGATGATCAAATGCAAAATATTAAGTATTTAAAAAAATCAATTGTTTGTATTAGTCCGAACACAACTTTATTCTCTTGTAAACAACTCACATTAATTTATAATAGAATAGACATTAGATTTAGAGATAATATTAAAGAAATAATGTTTTTAGCTAATAATTCTATTTACCCATCTGTCGAAGATTATTCTTCAATTAATTTAATTAATATAATTGGAGATATCAATAGCGAAAAAGAAAAGAGCAAAATTATTGACATTATTAATAGAGGGAACACGGATACTGATCAATTAATTGGTACAATCATGAGGTTCCATTTATAGGTAAAGAGAGTAATATTAGGGATTATTTTGTAAATACTATATCTGAAGAAAATGTAGAAATAGTAAAAATGAAACTACTTAATAACGAAAATGTTAAATTGTTTGATGTTTGGAGTTTTGTTAATTACTATAGATTATTAGCTAGTGGAAAAGTATATTATAAACTCCAAAAGGATTTAATTAATTCACTTCTTACCTACGAGGAAGTTTTTATTAGAAAGCAAGTTGCGAAGATTTTTTTTCAATCTAAAATAGATAAAAATGAAGTTTTACTCATAGAAAAATTTTTTAATGATGTACACCCTACAGTTGTTTTTTATGGAATATGGGGCAGTTTATTAAGTTGGAATAAACAAACAGATGAAGTGAAAAGTATAGTTTTTGACCTTTTTAAAAAATTATTATGTAGGCAAGAAATTGCAATTAGAGCAAATAATTTATTGACAACCTTTTCAGTTGATTATTCGGGAGAGTGTATTGATTGGAAAATATTTTCTAAAGAAGAAACTATAGAGCTTTGGAATATTTGGGGACAAATATTTCCTATTTTTTCAAATAGTTTGCCTCCAAATATTTCTTTAAATTACGGAAGATTTGGAAATACGATGAAAACATCGATGAAATATTTGACTATTGAAAATGGTATAGAAGTTTTTAATACCTGGTTAAAAAGAATAGAATTGAAAATTAAAAATAAGATTGAATTTTCAGATTATGAAATGGGTATCGCTGATGACTTAATAGAATTTACAAAAGGGAATGTTGAATTAAGAAAGAATTTAATTGAAAGAATTTTATCAAACAATAATTCAATTTTTTGCTTATACAATTTAAAGATAATGACTAGTTATTGGGAAGTATTAAATTTAAGAGAGAGAAAATTGATACTAAGGCTCATAAATTCAAATAGAATAGACCAAAGATGGATTAAGGCTATGTTACTTACTAAATATGAAGTCCCAAGAGAAATTGAGTTAAAGATAGTAGGAGATGTTAATCTATTTTCTTTAAAGCCTCAAAAGGTTATTGAAATTATGTCTGCGGAATTAATTTACGATTGTTTAAAAATTATTTATGCAAAGCCTTATGAACTGCAATATTTAAGACCTAGTTACGTTTCGGATTTTTGGAAAAGAATGATAAATTATATTTTATTTTATCAGATTGAACCCTTTTTTGATATATGTATAAAAGATTTTATTCATAGTAATATTTTTGTGCATAGATCAGATAATTTCTTATTGTGGAGAAAAATATGCTTGAACTCACAAAACATAAATTACTTAACATATTTAATTGTTTATAATATTTCTAAGGGTACAATTAATGTTAATGGTACAATGATGATAATGAAAAATTTAATTTTTGCTTACCAAGAAAGAAATGAATATGAAGTATTTATAAATATTATTGCTGATGAAATTGAGGTTTTACAGCAAACTTCAGATAAAAAGGATATTTTTTATATTTTTGACAAAGACTTAATTTTTAATGATTTATATAAAAACATTTTTCCGGATTTGGCAGCAAAGATAATAATTGAAAAAACAGGAATTGAGTTTTTAGAAACTTTTATTGATGGCATTGATTTTGAAACTTTTAGATTTTTTTATTCTTATCTTATAATTGAAAAATTAGTTAATGAAAATGATAAAATAGATGAAGAAGTTAAAAAGAAATTACTTTCAATTCCAAATATAATAGATAAAGTAGGAGATATAAAAAAAAGCGAGATAAAGAGAAAATATTTTAAAGAAGAGAAAATAGAAAATTGGATGAGATAGCAATGAGAATTACTATAAAACTATTTATAAATACGAAATGATTGCTATCTCAAATATATTATGTCTAGCTTTTATAAATCCTTATTAAAGGCTTCTCAAGTAACAAATCGTTTTAATTAAATACAAGAGAATTTCATAACCAAAACCTCCAAGGTCAAAAAAATACCTTGCAGGAAAACAGAAAAGCCTAGAAAGTTATTTTTTAGGCTTTTGTTAAAAAAAAATCAAAGAAGATGCGGAGAATAAAATTGTATTCTCTGCAAAATATGCGCTAAATAAGCTTTTGTTTACTGTATAAACTACTATAATAAAAAAGCATCTATAAATTTGCACGTTGACAAAACAAAACAACTACTTATTGGTTTGTGTTTTTTATATTTCTTAGAAGAAAAACAATCCAATTACAGAGTCAGAACTTCGTTAGAGAATTTTGGTGCTATAGATAATTATTTATGCTATAGGAATTGCAGTGAAAAATAAATTGTAATGTACATTATAAATATCCTAAAGCTAGCTCTTTGTGAAGTTATTTCGGGTAAGAAACTATTTGCCTGAGAATTTTTTTTATACATTTATAAAAAAAATGAAAATAATCGCTTTTGGCGCAAGCCCTAGTAAAAACTCAATCAATAAAAAATTAGCAACTTATGCCGCTTCGCTTTTTGAAAATGCTCAAGTAGAAGTATTGGATTTAAACGATTACCAAATGCCAATATTTAGTGTAGATATTGAAGAAAAAATTGGTCAACATAAACTTGCTCAAGCTTTTTTGGATAAGATTGCATCTGCTGATGTTTTGGTAGTTTCAATGGCAGAACACAACGGGAATTACTCCGCTACTTTCAAAAATATTTTGGATTGGTGTTCTAGAATCAATGGAAAAGTTTTTCAACAAAAACCAATGTTGTTAATGGCTACTTCACCTGGAGGCAGAGGCGGAGCAACTGTTTTAGAAATAGCTAAAAATGCTTTCCCGCGTCATGGAGCAATCATAAAAGCAACTTTTTCCGTACCTAATTTTGACGATAATTTTGATATAGAAAAAGGACAAATTACAAACACCGATTTAGATACTGAATTGAAGCAGATTGTCAAGAAGTGGGTCTCATAAAATCAAAAAAACGCTACTATTTAGACTAAAATTCACGTCTCAATATTATTTTTAATAATTTTGAGACGTAGTGCTTTTAAAATATATCGAGATATGCTATATTAGCACAAAATCGATAAACTCCCGCAATGTCTGATAAAAATCAATATACCGAAGATAATATTCGGTCACTCGACTGGAAAGAGCACATTCGTATGCGTCCCGGAATGTACATTGGTAAGCTGGGCGACGGATCTTCACCTGATGATGGTATCTATATTTTATTAAAAGAAGTACTCGACAACTGTATCGATGAGTTTGTTATGGGCGCTGGTAAAACGATAGAAGTATCGATCAAAGATAAAACCGTAGCTGTACGTGATTATGGACGTGGAATTCCACTTGGAAAAGTGATTGATGTTGTTTCTAAAATGAATACGGGAGGAAAATATGACTCGCTAGCATTTAAGAAATCGGTGGGTTTGAATGGTGTAGGAACCAAGGCGGTTAATGCACTGTCTAATTATTTTAGAGTAGAGTCAGTTCGTGAGGACAAACAAAAAGCAGCCGAATTCTCAGCAGGAAATTTAGTTCTTGAAGAGGAAATCATTGATACTACAAAACGAAAAGGAACTAAAGTAACCTTTATTCCAGATGAAGCGATTTTTAAAAACTATAAATTCAGAAATGAATATGTGGTTAAAATGCTTAAAAATTATTGTTACTTAAACACAGGATTAACAATAATTTATAACGGAGAAAAATACTTTTCGGATAACGGATTAAAAGATTTATTAGAAGAAAACATTGCCGAGGAAGATATGGTTTACCCCATCATTCACTTAAAAGGCGATGATATAGAGTTGGCAATTACACACAGTAAATCACAATATAGTGAGGAATACCACTCTTTTGTAAATGGACAAAATACTACGCAAGGAGGGACACACTTAGTTGCTTTTAGAGAAGCGCTGGTAAAAACAATACGTGAGTTTTACAATAAAAGTTTCGAATCTTCTGATATTCGTAAGTCGGTAGTAAGTGCCGTGAGTATAAAAGTGATGGAACCCGTTTTTGAATCACAAACAAAAACCAAATTAGGTTCTACTGACATGGGTTCAGAAGAAGGGATGCCTTCGGTACGAACATTTGTAAATGATTTTGTAAAAAATAAATTAGACAACTTTTTACATAAAAATCCAGAAACAGCCGATTTACTTTTACGTAAAATTCTACAAGCAGAGAGAGAACGTAAAGAACTTTCAGGTATTAGAAAATTAGCAAAAGATCGTGCTAAGAAATCCAACTTACACAATAAAAAATTGCGTGATTGCCGTGTGCATTTACCCGATATTAAAAATGCGCGCTATCTAGAGAGTACTTTGTTTATCACTGAGGGGGATTCGGCTTCGGGATCGATTACTAAATCGCGTGATGTGAATACACAAGCGGTATTTAGTTTACGTGGAAAACCGTTGAACTCGTACGGAATGAGCAAGAAGATTGTTTATGAAAATGAAGAGTTTAATTTGCTTCAAGCGGCATTAGATATTGAAGATGACATGGAAAACCTGCGTTACAACAATATTGTAATCGCAACAGATGCCGATGTCGATGGAATGCACATTCGTTTGTTATTGATTACTTTCTTTTTGCAGTTTTTTCCAGAATTAATCAAAGAAGGACATTTATATATTTTACAAACCCCTTTGTTTAGGGTTCGAAATAAAAAGGAAACGATTTACTGCTACTCTGATGATGAGAAAAAAGCGGCTATCGAAAAGCTAAAACCCAAGCCAGAAATCACTCGATTTAAAGGATTAGGGGAAATTTCGCCAGATGAGTTTCAGTTTTTTATTGGAGAAGACATTCGCCTAGACCCAGTGATGATGGATAAAAACACATCAGTAGAGCAATTGCTTTCTTTTTATATGGGTAAAAACACACCGGACCGTCAAGAGTTTATTATTAAGAACTTGAAGGTAGAACTGGATGTGGTAGAGAAGGAGTAGAGTAATAACCTTTTGGGAATAAATACAAGTGTCAAAAAGTCTTCAAAATAAAATCTTATTTTCACAGGTAGTTGTGCTTTTGCAAAATGCACGCCAGCAGGTTTTACGTACGGTAAACGCAACGATGACCTATACTTATTTTGAGATAGGTAGAATGATTATTGAAGAAGAGCAGAACGGAAAAGAAAGAGCGGAGTATGGCAAGCAAATTTTAAAAGGACTCTCTGCAGATTTAACAAAAGAGTTTGGGAAGGGGTTTTCAATGAGGAATTTAGAACAAATAAGAAAGTTTTATAAAACATATTCAAATTCGTCATCACTGTCGACGATTTTGTATAATCAAATTCCGCAGTCATTGACTGCGGAATTCAATAATGCTTATTTTGAATTGTTTCGGTCTTATTTTAAATTAACTTGGACTCATTATACTTTCTTACTGCGTATTGATAATGAAGAAGAAAGACGTTTTTACGAAATAGAATCTGAGAAATGCAATTGGAGTGTAAGGGAATTAAAAAGGCAATATGATTCGGCGCTATATACCAGATTGGCTTTAAGTCGTGATAAGGAAGGAATTTTGAAACTTTCTACAGCAGGACAGCTAATCGAAAAGCCAAAAGATCTGATTAAAGACCCTTATATCTTAGAGTTTTTAGGATTACCTGAATTGCATCAATATTCAGAATCGGATTTGGAAGAAGAAATCATCAACAAATTAGAAAGTTTTTTACTAGAACTAGGCCACGGATTTACTTTTGTAGCACGACAAGACCGGATAACATTTGACGATAAACATTTTAGAATTGACCTAGTTTTCTATAATCGTGTATTGCGATGTTTTGTACTGATCGATTTAAAAATTGGCGAATTGAAACACCAAGACTTGGGACAAATGCAAATGTATGTAAACTATTATGATAGAGAAAAACGTTTGGAAGGCGAAAATAAAACCATCGGAATTGTACTGTGTCAAAACAAAAGTGATTTAGTGGTTGAATATACATTGCCAGAGAATAACGAACAAATCTTTGCTAGTAAATACAAAACGGTATTGCCTAGTAAAGAAGATTTAATAAAATTAATTTCGTAATCACTATATGAAAGACGAGGAAGAAGAAAATATAAATCCAGAGAACGACAATATTAATTCAGAAGATCATGCTATTGATGAAAATCAAGAAGCAGAATCAGATGAGGTAATAGAAAAATCGACAGACGGAGGACATTTTTACGATAATAACGACGATGGTGCAGATACTATAACTAAGGTTACAGGGATGTACAAGGATTGGTTTTTGGACTATGCCTCTTATGTTATTTTAGAGCGTGCTGTTCCAGCAATTGAAGATGGTTTTAAACCAGTGCAACGTCGTATTATGCACTCGCTAAAAGAGTTGGATGATGGTCGTTATAATAAAGTAGCTAATGTTGTAGGACATACCATGCAGTATCACCCACACGGGGATGCGAGTATTGGTGACGCTATGGTACAAATAGGTCAAAAAGAATTGTTGATTGATTGTCAAGGAAACTGGGGAAATATCCTTACGGGAGATTCTGCGGCAGCTTCACGTTACATTGAAGCACGTTTGTCTAAGTTTGCCTTGGAGGTTTTATATTCTCCAAAAATTACTGATTGGGGAATGTCTTATGATGGTCGTCGTGCAGAACCGAATAATCTTCCAGTAAAATTCCCATTATTATTAGCTTCGGGTGCAGAAGGGATTGCAGTAGGTCTTTCGACCAAAGTATTGCCTCACAATTTTAATGAATTGATTGATGCTTCGGTAAAAATATTAAAAGGAAAACCCTTTACAATTTATCCGGATTTCATGACACAAGGAATTGCCGATGTGTCTAATTACAATGATGGAATGCGTGGCGGTCGTGTGCGTGTACGTGCTAAAATTGCGCAGCTCGATAAAAATACATTAGTGATTACCCAGATTCCGTTTTCTACAAATACTACAACACTTATTGATAGTATTTTGAAAGCGAATGATAAAGGGAAAATAAAAATCAAAAAAATTGAGGATAACACGGCAGCAAATGTGGAGATATTGATCCATTTGTATCCAGGTGTTTCACCAGATAAAACGATTGATGCTTTATTTGCTTTTACGGCTTGTGAGACTTCTGTAGCGCCATTAGGTTGTGTTATTGAAGATAATAAACCGCTGTTTGTTGGGGTTTCTCATATGTTGAAAATTTCGACAGCGCGTACTGTTCAATTGCTTAAAAGCGAACTCGAAATTCAATTGAGTGAACTAGAAGAGCAATGGCATTTTCTTTCTTTGGAACGAATTTTTATCGAAAATAAAATCTACCGCGATATTGAAGAAAAAACTACGAGAGAGGATGTTATTCAGGCAGTTGATGATGGTTTAAAACCACATATTAAACATTTAAAACGTGCTATTACTGAGGAAGATATTCTGAGGTTATTAGATATTAGAATCATGCGTATTTCTAAGTTTGATAGTAATAAAGCGCAAGACAAAATTGAAGCACTCGAAGGAAGTATTGAACAAGTAAAACACGATTTAGAGCATTTAATTGATTTTGCAATTGCTTATTTTGTAAAATTAAAAGAGAAATACGGTAAAGGGCGTGAGCGTCAAACTGAGCTACGTGTTTTTGATGATATTGAAGCTACAAAAGTAGTGCTGCGAAATACAAAATTATACGTTAATAGAGAAGAAGGGTTTGTAGGTACTAGTCTTAAAAAGGACGAATATGTAACTGATTGTTCTGATATTGATGATGTTATTGTTTTTTTACGTGATGGGAATATGATGATTACTAAAGTTGATGCAAAAACTTTTGTAGGGAAAGATATTATCCATATCGCTATTTTTGATAAGAGTGATAAGCGTACGATTAATAATGTGATTTATCGTGACGGAAAATCAGGTCCGTCTTACATAAAACGTTTCAATGTCTCTGGAGTTACCCGCGATAAATTATATGATTTAACTAATGGTACTAAAGGGTCTCAAATATTGTATTTTACTTCTAATCCAAATGGTGAAGCTGAGGTAATAACAATAATACTAAGACAAGTAGGTAGTATTAAAAAACTGAAATTCGATATTGATTTTGCTAAACTAGCTATAAAAGGGCGTGGTTCTAAAGGGAATTTAGCGAGTAAATATCCAATAAAAAAGATTGAGATCAAGGAAAAAGGAATCTCTACATTATTACCAAGAAAAGTGTGGTATGATGATACAGTTCGTCGCTTAAATGTTGACGGCAGAGGAGATTTATTAGGAGAGTTTAGACCGAGTGATAAAATTCTAATAGTACAACAATCAGGTAAGTTAAAAGTTGTTGTCCCTGAACTAACAACGCATTTTGAAACAGATATGGTTGTGCTAGAAAAATGGATCCCTAAAAAACCAATTTCGGCAATTTATTATGATGGGGAGAAAGAGCGTTATTATCTAAAACGTTTTTTAGTAGAAACAGAAAACAAAGAAGAAATATTTATAACTGAACACCCTAATTCACAATTAGAAATTATATCAACAGACTATCGTCCTGTGGCAGAATTAGTTTTTCCAAAAATTAAAGGAGTTCAAAAAGAAAGTGTAACAATTGATATCGAGGATTTTATTGCTGTAAAAGGTTTTAAAGCTCTGGGGAATCAGTTGACAACTGATAAGTTGAAACAAGTTAATATGCTAGATCCATTGCCTTATGAGGTTCCGGAGGAAATTGTTCCAGTTAGAAATAATTCTGGCGATGATGATAATCCTGATGTTCAGCTTGATGAAGATGGACAAGCAATATTATTTTAGAAAATTGTTTTGTGCTATTTAAAGTAGTTTATTAAAATATAAAGGTTCACTTTTTAAGTAAAGTGAACCTTTTTTTAATGCCACTATCTGCTGTTAAACAATTGCTATAAAGCGTTAATAAAGTACAATTATCTTTGATTATCGTTTCAAATTTATTAAATTGTAGGAAAACGTGTTTTTTTGAATACAAATGCGTTTTAATAATTTTCAATATTTATTTTAAGCTTTAATTTAATGTAAATTTGTACAAAACACAAGCAATACATGGAAGATACCTTCATACAATTTAAAAAACCGTCCTACCCAATTAACAAATCGTTATTTGAATATTTAGGACGTTTTGACCGTATATCTAAAGTTGAGATATGTTATGATGATTTATTGCGTTTTTCAGGCTCTATCAATGTTTATGATAAACAGGATAATGATACCTTGTGGGCAAGGGTTTTCTATAATGAATTTGAAAGGAATGAAATTGATTTGAATCTAAAAAAAATCTATTCGCTACTACATTCTGATGGAAACCTTGATATTATAAAGTTCTTAAATGTAGATTCAATTGATTATTGCACTTTTGGGAATTCAAAACCTTTTCGAATAAAAGTTCGAAATATTTTAAATGATAACTACACGCATTTTTATGTGAAAAAAGCTGATGCTTCGCGTATTTATGGTTTAGAATTAGAGCATATTTTATCACCTGATAAAATCAATTTTTTGGTTTATGAAGACACATTGATTGAAGAGCATATTATTGGTATCCCAGGTGATGTTTTTATGGATACTTTACTAAAAAACTGTACCGAAACTGAAAAAGCACAAATAGCTAAAGAGTTTGTGAAGTTCAATGAACGTTGCATGATTAGACTCTTAGGAGACATGAGGGCATATAATTATGTTATTGTTCCTATTCACGATTTTGATCAAGTTGTATACAAAATCCGACCAATTGATTTTGATCAACAATGTTATGAAGGGAATTTTAAAGTGTACAGACCACAGTTTTTTAAAGAAAACTACCCTATGGTACGCTTAGTAAAAGAGAAATTGCAAGAGAGCTCAATAGAACAATATAAAAATGAAGAGCGCGCCGTATTAGCCAAAAGAATTCTATCTGCGGAAACACGTATTAAACGTATTTTAAAAATAATGGGACAAGATAATATTGCCCCAGAAGAGCATATAACACAACTTAAAATGGACTTGTATCGCTATACGAATGATGTGAATTTTAAGAATGCTAAACGTATGGGTAATGTTTTAAGTGCCGCTTTTAGATTTGTAACACGAAACTATAAAAATGCTAATTTATTTAAACCGGGTTTTTAATCAATTAAACAAATTACAAATAAGATATTATTACGCATGAAAAATTACTTTTCGATATACTCACTCACTTTATTAATTCTTTCTTGTCAGCAAGATTTAGGTAAATTAAAACCCTTTTTTTCTCTGCCAAATAACTTAAAAGAAGTTTCGGGAGTAGTTTACTTGCCAGAAACTGACTTGTTATGGACACTTGAAGATAGCGGAAACGATAATAAAATTTACAGCCTAAATAGCGATGGAGTGATTGTAAACGAAATTACAATTGCTAATACTGCTAATGTTGATTGGGAAGATATTGCTAAAGACAAACAAGGTAATTTATATATTGGTGATTTTGGAAACAATCATAATGATAGAAAAAACCTGTGTATTTACAAGATAAATAAAAAGGTGCTTAACGCCAAAGAGGCTACACCAGACTATAAAGTGACTTTTTATTATCCTGAACAAAAGGATTTTCCGCCCAAAAAGAAGGAGTTATTTTATGATGTAGAAGGTTTTTTTGAATTTAATAATTATTTCTATTTGTTTACCAAAGACAGAAGTAAAGATTTTAAAGGGATGACTTCATTATATAAGATTCCCAATAAAGCAGGGCATCATAAAGCAGAATTATTAGGAAGTATAAAACTGGGTAAAAACTACGATGATGCAGCAATTACTAGTGCAACAATTAGTCCTGATAATTCAAAAGTTATTCTTTTAAGTCACAGTAAAATTTGGATTTTTAAAGATTTTAAATCAGATAATTTTTTATCAGGAGATCTTAAAATGGGCGACTTAAAGCATTACTCCCAAAAAGAAAGTATTGCTTTTAAAGACGCTAGTACAATATTCATTGCTGATGAAAAAGTAAAAAAAACAGGCGGTAATGTTTATAAATTAAATTTGGATAAAATTAAATTAGAAACCAAGCCCTAATCCAAAAGTTAAACGACCTTGATCATCAGCACTTTTAAAATAAGTTATCCTTGCCGTTAAGATATCTAAGCCATTAAGCCATAATCCGCCACCAACTGATTGATGCCATTTGGATGAGTTTTCACCATTAAGCCACACTCTTCCATAATCAAAACCTCCAAGAATACCGTAAGTCATCGGAATGATGTTTCTTTTTATTTGACCTATATTCCATCTAATGTCACTACTTTGAAAGAACGATTGGTTTCCTATAAAACGTTCGTTTCTAAAACCTCTTAAGTCATAATCGCCACCCAAAGCAGCTGCTTGATAGAACTCAAAATTATTGTTTAAAATTGCTTTTCCTTTTAATAAAGTGGCTAAAACTAATTTACCGTTAGCATCAATTTTATGATTAAAATTCAATTTTGATTCAATCGTTGGGAAGTTTCTTTTTGTGTCTTCTAGATTGATTTTCCAGCTACCCGTTATTGAAAAGCCCATTCCTATTGTAGGGAAGGCAGTGTTGTCATTATTATCAAAACTATATTTTATACTCGCTCCAGCAAATAACTGATTATCAAAAACAGCTGGATTGATACTATTTGACAATCCAATGAAACGGTCATTTATACGTTCTACATCAATGTTCTCAATTTCAGTTTTAAATTTAATGATACTTCCGTTTTTACCAATTCGGGTAAGTTGTGGAGCAGCTTTTAAAATACGAATTCGAACACGATTGAAGTCTTTTCCATCTTCTTCATCATTATTAATGGTATTATTACCATAACCAAAATAGTTAATAGCAAAATTGGGACTCGTAAATTGGGTATCTAAATTAAAATCAAAATCACCAATTAACTTAGGTACACTTAAGTTATACAATAATTCAAAACCACCCGTAGCAAAATAATAATTGGCCTTAAGTAGGTGCTTGCGTGTATACGGATTTTGCTTGAACCTATTAACAGTATAGTTTGCTATGATTCCAATTTTTACTCCGTCATCAGGATTAAAACCTAAGATAGGTAGCCCAGAGAAGAAGTTGTATTTTGGTTTTCGATAATCATAAAGAATAGTTTCATAATCATCAGTCAAAGATTTCTTCGTTTTAGAGTCGATCGCGTAAGTGTTGTCTTTTGATTTAAAATCAATAATTTCAATGTTTTTACCTTTCTCTATGGTGTAAATATCATTGTTTTGCCCTCCAATTAATCGAATGTTAATTCCGTTATTGTGAGTTCCTTTTACAACAAATTCATCATCATCATCAAGCCCGTAAACCCAAATGTTTTTAGTAGACTTGTGAGTAAAAGTCTTTTTATACATAAATTGTTCTCCCTCTTTTTTTAATCTTGATACAGTTACTACAATCTCTTTTTTTGCAGTACGGTCAATTACAAAACGATCTTTTTTATTGGTACCAACTAATAAAACTGTTTTTTGTAAAACATGGTAATATCTTGCTGCATATTGTGTTAATTTTGCTCTTCGGGATTTAATATTTGCCTTAATCTCTTCAATTGTGTGGTCTTTGACTTCAGTGGGTAAATTATCAAATGCATGTGCGATATCATCATCTGATAGGTTATCTTGAATGTATTTAGCTTGTGCCAGCCAGTCTTTTTCAGTAGCAGTTTTTAGAAATGCTAAATCAAGCGTGTAAGCCTCGCGATTAAACCATTTTACATTTTTAATATCTTTTTTAAATGATTGCATGTGTCTCAAAGCCGGGATATTCATTAAAATAGAAAGTAGTGTCCCATCATATTTAGAGAATGCTTGATCGCGATCTCTAGGAATAGGCTTGTAAATCACTTTATCGCCCACTTTATATTCGCCCCAGCGCCATTGATCGTAATGCCTGTCCCAATCGCCTATAAGCATGTCAAATAAACGCGCTTTTATATACTCATCTTGATCGACAGCATATTTTTCATCTTTCCGTAAATTTTCTAAAACATCATCGGTACTTATAATATCTATTGGAGTATCGCCAAAGCCTGCTAGGTTTTTTTGTTCTTTAGACGGACGCTCTTCTACTAAATACAATTCATCACCAAAATTTTCATTAAAATCTTTTAATTGGTTTTGTTTTGGAATATAATAAAGTAATGGATTAGTGTGTGCTACGCCAATTTTTTCAGCCAAATTGCCTACTGATAGTGGCGCATAAGGATGGGAAGTAGTGTAAAAATCATATAGAAAATCTTCGGCAATAGTATTTTGAAAACTTTCCTCAACGTATTGGTCTTTAAAGGCTACATTTTGTAAGAAACGAGAAACGCTTTTCTTTACTGCACGCATTACATATTCCTTTCCGTTTGCATCTTCAAGACGCAAAGATTTAGATTGATGACCACCACCAGCAATTGTAGGAGTTACACCGGCATAAAGTTGATCAAGAGTTATTGTTTTTACAGCTATTTGTTTTCCAAAATACTCTCTGTAATGTTTTCCAAATAAAAAATTATGAACACTACTTTTATCGATCATATCTGGAGTGTAAACCGATGCTTTTATTGTATCTGGAAAAGTGGTAGGATAATCTAATGTTACTTTTGTTTTTGGGAATAAAATGGTTTTCTTAAACAGTAAATTGAGTTTGTCATTTTCTCTTCCGTAAAAAGAAACCATTGCTTTTCCTGTATCATAAAGGGATAGTGTTGCAAAACCATTTTTTCCGTATGAAAAATCATTTGGGTAAACCGCCTTTGCAGCTTCGGACTTAGAACCAGCACCACTGATGATTTGCTTGATGTTTTCATGGTCAATATATTGTAAATTATGATCGTGTCCAGAAACTACAATTACATTAGTGAAACCTTTTACATAGGTTTGAATGCGGTTTGATAATTCGCTATATTTTTTGTTTTGAATGTCTTGCGGACTGATACCTGACGTTTTTCTTAAAAAATTAATAACGGAACCAATTACAGGCAACGGAATTTTTTGTTCAAGCGGAAAAAGTTGTTTTTTTAAGGAAAACTGTCCACCATGCGTACCATTACTCAATAATGGATGGTGAAGTGCTAAAATTACCGTTTTGTCTTTATTCTTGCTTAGTAAACTTTCTAATTCAGCAAAGAAATCTTCGCGAGTTTTAATATCACAATTATCATTTATTGTAGGTGATTTATTCCAGTCTTCTAAAAACCATTGACTATCAATCGTAATTAGAGTGGTTAAATCGTTTATTTCTATATCATCTATTGCACAAGTTTTTTTGGGTGAAAAAGCGTGTTTATCATTTAAATAGTCAGTAATGAATTCTCCTTGTTTTTCAAGCCCTTTAATTCCGCTGTACCAATCGTGGTTTCCAGGAATAAATACGGTTTTCCCTTTAAATTGTTTAGTAAGTGCTAATTGAGCTAATAATTTGTCTTCGGCAATTTTATAGTTGGCATCGTCTTTCTTACTTGGTAATCCTTTAGGGTATATATTGTCTCCTAGAAATAATAAGGTGCTGTTTTTATTAGCAAACACAAGTTGTTCCTGAAGCAATTGCAACATTTTTTGAGGTTCAGTTTCATCAGCATTTCCAGCATCACCAACTAAAAAAAAAGTATGCGTAACTTTTGCAGTGTCAGCTTCGTTTTGAGGAACAGGAGTTTCTACTTTACTACCATATTGCGCCTTTTTGGTAGCACAAGATTGTAGCAAAAGGAGTACTATTGGTAAGTAAAGAAATATTTTATTTTTGATAAATCGATTATCCGAAAACATTTTCATAATTTAGTGGTATAAAAAATTATTTATGACCCTTATAGCGCAAGCCGAAGATTTTGTCCGTAAATTATTCAAAGATAAACTTTCTATTTCATTTATTTACCACAATTTAGACCACACTTTTGATGTGGTTTCGGCAGTTACCATACTATCTGACAGAGAAAATCTAACGCCTTTAGAGACAGAAATGATGATAGTAGCGGCGTGGTTTCATGATACAGGCTATACTAAAGGTTGTGATAATCATGAAGATGCGAGTATTGCTATTGCAAAAGATTTTTTAAAGGATAAGGATAAAGACGAAGCTTTTATTATAGCTGTTGCTAAAGTTATTAAAGCAACAACGTATAATTATGTACCTGTTACTATTTTCGAAAAAATTATTAGAGATGCTGATTATTCTCACTTTGGAAGAGAAGATTATCTATCTATTTGTGAGAATTTAAGAAAGGAATGGGAGCTTACGAGTCATAAATTTTACACGAACCTAGAATGGGCGCAAGAGAATCTTAAAATAATTTCTAATTTTCATGTATATTACACACAATATGCCCTTGAAAACTGGCAACCCATTAAATTAAAAAATATAAAATTGATAGAAGAGAATATAAATAATATCGAAAATAAAAAGCTTGAAAGTGCTGTTCCTACTGAAAAAAAGAAGAAAAAGAAAAAAAAGAAACCCACAAATGGAAAAACGAGTAGAGGAGTAGATACTTTATTCAGAATTACATTAAGCAATCACACTCGTTTAAGCGGAATTGCAGATAGTAAAGCCAATATATTATTATCAGTTAACGCCATTATTATATCAATTGCATTGTCGTCTATCATTCCTAAACTAGATAATGTTCGCAATGGTTATTTGATCATTCCTACATTTATTATGTTGATGTTTAGTGTAGTTTCAATTATTTTTGCAATACTTTCGACACGTCCAAAAGTAACTAGCGGAACTTTTACGCGACAAGATATTGAGGATAAAAAAGTGAATTTGCTTTTCTTCGGGAATTTTTATAAAATGCCTTTAGATGAGTATGAGTGGGCGGTAAACGAGATGATGAAAGACGACAGTTATTTATACAACTCGATGATTAAAGATTTGTATTATTTGGGACTTGTTTTAGAAAAAAAATACAACCTTTTAAGAATTACCTATAATATATTCATGATCGGGATTATTGTTTCAGTGCTTGCTTTTGTAATCGCTTTCAATTCTATACATGTTTAATTTAACTCTTCTAATAACTCTTGGTAGCTGTATTTATCATCGGGCATATCTGAGTTACATACTTTAATTCGGAGTGCTTTTAAACCAGAAACCCCTTGTAACTCTTGTACATCAAATTGTTCAATTGTAGGTTCAAGAATTTTTTTGAATTGTAAAAACTTAATATATTTTAGGTATTCTTTTTCTTCATAATCGTGAGAATATACGATGGTGATTTTCTCTTTTTGCGTGATTCTTTCCTGAGTGCCTTTTATATTGGCTTTGTCAATGCGTTTTTTTACTACTTCGTAACGCGCATTGTAGGTTCCGTCAACGTCAAAACGTTTTTCATCCATTCTAAAACGAACAGATATTGGGGAACTAAAAACCAAAATTAAAGAGGTTACGTCTAATTCATATGGCAAAACCGATTTAAGGCGGTGGTGCTCTAATTCCATTTTACACAAAGTTTGTAATTGCCATAATCTTAAATTACTCAAATACATCAAGTCAAATTTTTGCATAGGAGCAATGCTTGCGCCAATATATAAGTTGTGCTCTACACCATCCGTTTTAAATCGCTCAAAATAATGTGGAAAAATTTTTTGTGCTTGGATTTGTTCTTTGTCAAGAATTGATGCCATTTTTTTATTAATAATAGACATGGCATTGTCAAAGTTTTTTCTCGAATGATAAAATAGTGCCGTCTTTGAATCTAATTCGGCAAAATAATTTGCAATACGTTTTTGATTCTCCTCATTAATTTTTGAATTGGTTAATATAGGATGAATTTCCTTCAAAATATAAGCTTGAATTTGCTGTTCAGTATCTGCTTTTAACTCTTGTTTTAAATCATTAAAATAGCTTTGCATTTCAAACTTGCGTTGCTCTAATAACGGTAAATCACTCTGTGCAGTTAAATTGTCTACAATAGTGATTAAGGCTTCCAGTTGGTTTTTTAAATCGTCTTTTACCGTTTCATTACGATGTTCAGAGGAGCCTTTAATATCAATTTGTCCATATAAAGGATATACTTCTTTAAATACAATTTCTTTAAAAATGTAGTCTTTATTCTTATTGTTAGATTTTAAGTATTTTTGGACTTCTTTTTTAAATTTCCAATACACGCTAGAATGTATGGCAGTGTATTCACGCTGAATTACCGCTTCAATTTGGTTTTCAATATCCCTATTATAGCGCTCCAATGTGTCCACTACATAAGGAAGTACTAAGTCTAAGTTTGTAGCATTGACCGTGTTTAAACTTCGCGCACTAGAGGAAACTAATTCTATTATCCCTAATAATTTATCGTCTTTTACAACAGGTGCAAGTATGCAACTTTGAATATTTTGTTTTAATAAATGGCGTCCTAATTTTTCGCTTCCTGGTATTTCAGCAAATCGTTTAACATTAGAGATTGCAAAAGGTTTTTTTTGATTTAAAATAGTATCAATAGAGCAACTCAATAATGCTTTTTCACAATCAATGTCTTCTTTTTCTAAAAGGATAAAGCTGCCAATTTCATTATTACTATAAGGAGGTTTTGAGAACTTGTTTTCTTCCTCATTGTATAGAATAACACCTACTTGCAAATCGGCTATTTTAAATATTGATCGAAATATCTTTTCAAATTTTGGATTACTATCATGTTGATTTTCCTCATTTTTAAGCAGGTTACTTTTTAAGTTAGAAATGGCACTTTCGATGGTAGCATCAAATAAAGTTACAATACCAAAACCTTTAAGGATCCAACTCTCAATAGGGAATTTTTCTTTCCATAAGGAGATATTACTATAATTATCCATTAACAAGTCGATGTCTTCAGTTGTTAACGCAATAGCATTTTTAGTAGGGATCACTTCGATAAAATCAGCGTTGTATAAAATTCTATAATGTTTCGAAATTCCGTTTTCGTCAGGAATGTCATAAAATAGAGGTTTAGTTACTTCAAAACGTTGTTTGTAGTACACATTCAATATCAATATACAGCTCATGATGTAATATTGATCTGCGTCAAAATCCCGAATAGTCATGTCAAAAGCACCACCTGCATTTTTAATGATTTTTTTAAAACGCTCCGAGTAATTGAACATTAAATTTTGAAAAGGAATGGTAACTGCTTTTATTTCGTTGTTCGTTAAAGCAGTGGGAAATAAGTCAACAAGTAAATTTTTGACAAGTACCTCATTTTCTTTAATAAATGATAAGTCAGTAACACCTGATTTTAACTGTGGTAGAGGCGCAATTTCTTTAAGTAAGGCTTTTGCATAATTAGCACGATAATCAATAGCTGTTAAAGCGATTTCCTCCATAGATTCAATTAATCGATGAAAAGAAATTTGAGTAATAAATGGGCTTTCAGTATATAGATTATAGTTCATGTTGCAACAGTATTAAGTTGCAAAATTACTAATTTACGGACGGCTGAAGGGTATAAAGCTGGATTAATTTTAAAATGAAAAAAAAGTTCCTCAATTACATCTTGTAAATGAGGAACTTTAAAAATTATTACACATTATAAGGAATAATTATGATTTTTGTTCTTTATTGAAGTAAACAAGGTAGTAGTACATTTGCTTCTCTTCGTCCCATCCTTTTTCTACATATTTTTCTGCACTTTCAGGATTAATAAAGTCCATTTTTATCTGGATATTAGTATCTAAATTGATAACGTTTTTAATTGATTTACGTGCGTCAGATACTGCTGCATTAGCAATAGGGAAAGACGTTACATCTTCGATGCTGTATTTTTCGCCTTTATCAACTTTGTAATTTTTAAATTCCGGAATCAAATCAGGATTGTCTAATACTTCGTTTAAAAAGTTTGTTTCTTCAAACTGATCGTTTTTTGCAAAGTAATTTACAGAACGGTTCATGAACATTACCTCTTCTTTTTTATCTTCTGCAGGAAAAACTACGTCTTTTGCAAAGCCTTGACAAAATTTCAAGTATTTTTTAGTAATGAAATTTTCATCTTCAAAAGCATCTACAGATAAGAAATGTTCTAACCAATAACGCGCGTCATAACGGTTACTATCTACGGTTAAAATTTTATATCCTTCTTCTTTTTTATGGTTAAAAATGATGCAACCTTTATCTAATTTACTCAGGTTTACACCTTGTTGCAAAATCATTTCAAGGTGTGTTCCTTTTTCTTCAAACTGTAAAAAATCAGCTTGTAGTTCACTTTTAAAAATTCCAATTGCATCAACAGGATTATTGTCAATATTTACATTAGTTAAATACGTAACATATACTTCACCATTTTTTATGTGTGGGTGATTTGATTGCTCAAATAAATGTTTGGTAATTTTTTTAGAAGTCTCGTGTAAGTTTGACGGATTTTCAAAAATTTCAGTAGCAAATTTATACATATCGTTGTAGTCTAAATCTACTTCGTGCGCAAACTGAAAATAGTTTTCTTCTTTTTCTCTAAAAGGTTTTAAGAAAAATTCTTTCATTAGAGGAACAATCTCGTCATTTAGAGTAAACGGTTGCTCTGATAAAAAAATAGCTTCATTACGACTTTTGTTTCCTACTCTGTGAATAGAAAGCGTCTCGATGTGCGTGTTAAATAAGTTGATCATTTTTTTAAAGTTTCTGAGAGACTAAGTAGCTAAGTTTGTATTATGTTACTAGTTTTCCTTTAATTTTTTAAGGAACGCAATTAACATTCTTTCTACTTCTCGACTATCCTCATATAGGTTGTTAAAATCTTCGTTGTTTAAATAGTAAATGTTCTTTGCAATTTCTAGCTGTGTCTGTAATTCGAATAGTGAACCTACCGCAATATTGATAAATCTTATGAGTTCTTTGTTGCTGTCTCTACCTAGTCCTTCGGCAATATTACTGGGGATAGAAATTGTACTTCGTCTTATTTGTGACGTTAATCCAAAAAGTTCTTCTTTTGGGAAATTTTTTGTGCCAGTGTAAATTTTTGTAGTCAGTGACATTGATTTTTGCCAAACTAATAGTTTTCTAAAATTGCTCATTATTTATAGATTTGTAAGTTTTTAAGCAAACAAGTTATAAAAAATAAAATCACAATAAAGAAAAACTTAGTAACTTAGATTCTTAGCAACTTATGGACTAAAAAGAAACTAATTCCACTGATCCTCAGATCCATAATCTTCAAAGCTATCGTCTCCTTCAAACATGTCTAGATCATCTTCATCTAGGCCGTCTTCGTAGTCATTAGCATAATCATCGGCGTTATCAGCTTCAAAGTTTTTCTCCATCGCTTCGTCTGGCATTTCTCCGTGAGAGAATAATGTTTCAGGGTATAAATTACCTGCTTCCTCCTCTTCAATAGCGGCAAGTTCAACAAGAAATGTCCACATATTGATAAAGTCATACACATAGATAATTTTAGTATTTTCATCATCTAGCAAGTCTGATAGAACGTAATCACTCATGATTTTTTGCTCTCCCAACACATCACCTGTGTCAAACATCGAAATTTCATCTTCTTGATTCCAAGTTTCATCACAAGTGTAGAAAGAAGCGACATCCATACCATCAAAACCAAAGGAGTTGAAGATTGCGTTGTGTAAATCTTCTAAAGTATCTTCAGCAAGTATTGCAATATCTCTAAATATATCTTCTTCTGCATCTAGAATTACTCTGAATTTGTAAACCATAATCTTTGTTTTTATTGAAAGGTCAAAGGTAAAATTTAATTTTAGATATTCATTTTAAGAATCTTGATTTGTTAATAAGATTTACAAAAAAGGTTATTCTACAGCTTCAATTTTTTTTGAACAATTCTTTTTCTAAAGTTGTGGTATTTTTTATGAAATTGATTATTACTAGGATAGCTTCTTTTAGAAGTTGTATTATTGACAACTAATGCAACAATCAATAAAATTAATACGCCACTAAGAACAGGTGAAATTGCATACCAATACCCTAAGCTTTTAATGTGTGAGGATCCAGTTACCGCTATAAGCGCAGTAGCACCACCCGGTGGATGTAATGTTTTAGTTAGTTGCATTAAAATTATCGAAATAGATACTGATAATGCTGCTGCTAACCACATAATATCGGGTACTAATTTAACAACAGTAACTCCAACAATGGCAGAAATTACATGACCTCCAATCAAATTTCGTGGTTGTGCTAACGGACTTTGGATAATACCATAAATCAAAACAGAGGAAGCGCCAAAAGAACCAATTAGAAAGAGCACATCAGCATCTGGAAGTGTTTGAGATTGCAAATAAGCAAGTGTCCCAATCCCAATGAAAGAACCAACAAACGACCAAAATTTCTCTCTAAAGTCAACTAATGTTTCTTTATAAAGTATGTATTTGGCCTTACGATAACTTCTTTTAATTTTTTCTGTAGCCATATAATATTATTTTGCTACACTAGCAGCGTAAGAATAAACAGAATAAGGATAGATCATCTTTGCAGTATATTTTGAAATAAGGCAAACGAGTAAGATTGGGAAAAATAAAGTGTAATCATTGATTAAGCCACAAATTAAAAACAACGCAGTAAAAGGGGCGTGGATACTAGCGCTTAAAACGGCTGCCATCCCAATAACCATAAAGTTTATCGGAATTACATTTGCATTAAAGTAAGTATTTAAAATTAATGCTACAAACAATCCCAAAAATGCTCCAATAAATAGGCTTGGCGCAAAAACTCCGCCGTCACCACCAGAAAACAAAGTCGCCGATGTTACAATAGGTTTCAAAACAATGATTCCGATAAAAGTATAAAGTAAATGAACCGATATTTTTGCTTCATTTGGGTTTGTAAAAATCATTTTGAGGGCATGATATCCTTCTCCATATAATTGAGGAAAGAAAAATAAGGAAGTACTTAATATAACGGAGCCTATTAAAATTTTGTAATAATGACTCTTTATTAACTTTAGATTATTTTTAAAAAACAATACACAACGTGTCATGTAAACAGAGTTAATCCCTGCTATAATCCCTAACAAAATAAAATACGGAATTGCTCTAATATACCAAGTCGTAATGTGTACTGCAAATAGCGGTTCTTCATCAATTAAATAAACCAACCCAAAAGCTACTATGACGGCAATTAAATTACTAATTAGGTATGCACGGGTTACTTTTCTAGAAATCACTTCAAGCACAAAAAAAAGTCCAGCAATAGGACTATTAAACAATGCTGTTATGCCAGCAGCAATTCCAGCACAAATCAATTCAGTTTTGTATTCTCTAAAAACATTTTTTTTTTGCTGTGCAACAGAACCAATAGTTGCAGTAGCTACAACGGTAGAAACCTCAACTCCTGTAGATCCTCCAAAAACAACAGTCAATAATCCATTGATGAAATGGGAAGCAATTTTTGATTTAGGTATGTTTTTAGTTTTGGATCTTGTGCTTTCAAAAACTTCATTGATTCCTTTGTTTTCTTTTTTGTTAAACAAATATTGTCTCAAAAAATAAATAACAGACAATCCAAAAACAGGAAAAACGAATATAAAAACAGGATGTAAACTAGCTTGATTGAAAAAAATATCCTCGTAATGTTCCGTTAGCTTTTTCAATGTTATTCCTAAAAAGGCCGAAAGGAAACCAATTAATAAAGAAACAATTATTAATTTTTGCAGTTTTATTAACGGCATATTTTTTTTAATACGACTTGTTGTATTCATTTCAATAGTGATTGTAAATGGTGATTTTAAGATTTTGAGGAGTGCAAATTTAAAGAATTAAATTCCAGCAATGCATGTCACAAAGACATAAGATGCTTTTTTTAGGAAAGTTTTATGATAGAATAATATCTTCAAAATAGCGTGATATTATTGGTTTAATTTCCTGATAACTTTTGCAGGATTCCCCACCGCCAATGAATTTTCAGGAATATCCTTGGTAACCACAGATCCTGCGCCAATTACACAACCTTTTCCAATAGTAATTCCTGGGCAAATCACCGTGTTCCCACCAATCCAGCAATCGTCGCCAATGGTGATGGGCAAAGCGCTTTCGAGTGTACATCGTAATTCGGCCTCGAGTGGGTGAGTAGCCGTGTACAAATGTACGCCAGGAGCAAAAAACACATTCGAACCAATAATCACTGGTGCACAGTCCAGCACCACGCAATTCACGTTGAAATAGACATTGGCACCACAAGAAATGTTGTACCCATAATCACAGTGAAAAGGTGGCTCAATATATAAGTTCGCACCTGCATTTGGAATTAGTTCCTTGATGATTTCGCGTGCTTTTTTGGTGATCCTATATTCGGTAACATTTAATCGGTGCAACAAGTTTTTGGCTCTACGGCGGTCTTTAACTAGAGTTGTGTCACCCGCATTGTAATAGTCACCCGCAATCATTTTATCTTTTTCTGTCATCATTTTTTATTAGCTTTTTATATAGTAATTATTTGGGCATGCCCTCCGCAAAAGCTTCGGTCGGGCTATTCGCTATATCTTTTTTGGGGCAGAAAAAGCCCCAAAAAAGGATGCCGCTACTATCCCTCATGTAAAACACCTTGGTAAATAATTGTATTTAGCTGTAAATATAAACCAAAATTATAGTTGTTACAATTACGTATTTAATTCAAGAAAGTAGCTAATTAACAATAGTATCAGCGCAAATTTGCAAAATCTGCGCGCTGAAAACTTTTGTTTTATTTCGCAACCAATTACATTAACAACTCATCCTCAAAAATCAACAGTTCGGATTCTTTAAATTTTTCTGCTTCTACCTTGCTAGTACTTTTGGAGTATCAAAATCAAACCAAATGAAATCAATCGCAACAACTATCATTTTATTTTTTAGTAGTTTTCTTTTTGCTCAAGCTACCCTTTCAGGAAAAGTAGTTGACAAAAAAGGAAATCCAATTGCGGGTGCCAATATTTACATCGATGGCGCATATGATGGTGCTACCTCTAACGCAAAAGGACAATTTTCGTTCAACACAACAGTAACTGGGAAACAAGTTTTAATCGCTAGTTTTCTTGTATACGAAACAGTTGAAATGGAAATTGATGTTGCAAGTTTTCAGGATAAAGTTGTCGTTTTAAAAGAAAACGCCAATACTCTTGATGCTGTAGTGATTTCTGCAGGAGTAATGGAATCTGGAGATAAAGCTAGGGTTGCAATGCTAAAACCTTTAGATATTGTCACTACTGCTGGTTCAGCGGGGAACATTATTGCGGCCTTGCAGACTTTGCCTGGCACACAAAGCGTAGGCGAGGACGGTAGGCTATTTGTACGAGGTGGTGAGGCCAACGAAACCCAAACATTTGTTGACGGAATTAGAGTGGCGCAACCCTATAACGCGACCATTGGCAACGTACCCACACGAGGACGTTTTTCTCCCTTTTTATTTAGCGGAATCGCATTTTCTACCGGTGGCTATTCAGCCGAATATGGTGAAGCGTTGTCGAGTGTTTTACTTTTAAACACCGAGGATAATCCCGATCAGAACAAAACCGAGATTTCCTTGATGACCGTTGGGTTAGGAGTAGGACACACTCAAAAATGGAGCAAAAGTTCGTTAAGTGTTAACACCTCTTATGTGAATTTAGCGCCCTACCAAGCTGTAATTCCGCAAAATGTAGAGTGGAACAGTCCTTTTCAATCCTTATCGGGAGAAACCGTCTACCGATATAATTTCAATAACGGAATTCTGAAAGTCTATGGCGCATTCGATGCTTCAAAAATGGACATCAATCAGGAAAATATAAATGGTCCAGATAAAATTAGAATCGACTTGAATAACAATAACTTTTATTTCAATAGCTCTTATAATGGCCATTTTGGAACGGGATGGAAAATAGTGAGTGGGTTAAGTTATGGCTACAGTAAAAACCAAATAGGACTAAACTTGGACAAAGTGGCTAACGATGAAAATGCAGCTCATTTTAAAACGAAACTAAAAAAACGATTTTCAAATGCCTTTACGCTTTCGTTTGGAGCAGATTATTTTATTACCAAATTCGGTGAAAATTTCACTCCCAATTTAGGTTCAACAAAAACAAACGGCTACGATTCAAATATTGTTGCAGCCTACACCGAAGCCGATATTTTGTTTTCGAAAAAAATAGCAGCCAAAGTCGGTTTTCGAGTATCAAATAATAATTTACTTGATGAAACATCACTTTCTCCACGAATTTCAATGGCGTACAAAGTGGCAAAAAATAGCCAGTTTTCATTAGCCTACGGAGATTTTACACAAAGTCCAAGTGTGGATTATATTAAATATTCAAAATACCATCAATTTGAAAGTGAGAAAGCGTCACATTATATTATTAATTTTCAATACAGCAAGGACAAACAAACATTACGTGCCGAAGCCTATTACAAAAGCTACAACAATTTGGTCAAATACGATACGCCAACAATTGCATACAATTCGGTATTTAATAATTTAGGGTCAGGTTATGCCAAGGGATTGGATCTGTTTTGGAGAGATGGGAAAAGTGTGAAAAATCTAGAATACTGGCTTTCCTATTCCTATATTGATAGTCAAAGAGATTACAAAAATTTTCCTTCTAAGGTAACGCCTACTTTTGTGGCCAACCACAGTTTGTCATTGGTTACCAAATATTTTATCACCGACTGGCGTTCACAAGTGGGTTTTACAAATTCGTTTAGTTCAGGTCGTCCCTACAATAATCCAAATGAAACACAGTTCATGAACGGGAAAACAAAAGCGTACAATAGTCTCAGCTTTAATTGGGCCTACTTAATTAGCCCGCAAAAAATTCTGTATTTCTCTGCTTCAAATGTTCTAGGAACGCAAAATGTTTTCGGATATGAATATGCGAATAGTCCTGATCTCACAGGTACGTATACGAGACGCGCCATCACACCCACAGCCGATCGCTTCTTTTTTGTCGGTTTCTTTTGGACCATTAGCAATGATAAAAAGGACAATCAGTTGAAAAATCTTTAAGGGAAAATAGAGAACAGAAATTAGAGAAGTGAGGAAAGATGGCCTAAAGTAGAATTGAGGGAGCGAAATATGGTTGCGAGTAAAACGGCAGGTCATCACAATTACCACAAATCAAAATCGTATAAACTCACAAACTAAGAATCTCAGCTACTTTAAACAACAACAACTCATCCTCAAAAATCAACAGTTCAGTTTCTTTAAATTTTATTCGAAAATAAACAGCCTTATTTTTGAATAAGAAATCAATACACAATCAATTATCATAAAAAATAGAAATCATGAAAAAAATTATCATCACCATCGCACTAAGTATCGTTACATTTATCTCAGCGCAAAGCCAACAAGTTCCAACTGGAGGACAATACGAACAAGGAATGGGCAAAGCTTTCGGACTTTGGAAAGAAGGTAAAAGCAACGAAGCCTCGGCTGTTTTCGAAAGAATCGCCGCTGCTGAACCCACCAAGTGGTTGCCCAATTATTACGTAGCTTTGGTAAATACAACTGCAGCTTTTGGCACCAAAGACAAGGAGAGTATTAATGCACTGCTTTTAAAAGCACAAAATGCACTGGATCTTGAAATGGCAAAAGACCAGAACAATGCCGAACTTTATGTGATGCAAGCCATGATTAATACCGCTTGGATTGTGTATGACCCAATGACAAACGGACAAAAATTATCTGGACCAACAATGGGATTGTATGCAAAAGCAGAAGCATTAGCTCCAAATAATCCAAGAGTAGTGTTTTCAAAAGCTGAGTTCGAAATTGGAAGTGCTTCTTTCTGGGGAAAAGATACCAAACCAATGTGCGCACAAATTGACAAAGCCATTGCACTTTTTGCTACTTTTAAACCAGAAACAGTTTTCGCTCCAAGTTGGGGATTAGACAGAGCAGTAGAAGCTCAAAAAAAATGTAAATAATTTTAGAAAATGAATCCAAGTAGACTATTTAAAGAACTCCCAAGAGCACTTCTTATTTCGTTTTTAATATTTATTGTCTTGTTAACTATTCCGGTTTTGAATGGCGGAACGATAACGTTCGATAACAGATTGAAGGTAAATTTTTTGTACACCATGTTGTACGGGATGGTATTGTATTATGCCAATGCAATTCTTTTTATGACACTTAAATTATTTTTTATAAATGAAGGTTATACGCTCAAAAGATTGGTTATAAGTTTGGGTAGTTCCTTGTTTTTGTCTTTGTTCGTGATTTTTTTACTTCGAATTTTTGAAGATGTTATTATAGAAAATAAGAGTTTAGCATCATTTTTTGAATCAGAAACGCTTTCAAATTACATTGTTGCTGCTGTAACTTCCTTTATTGTCTTTCTTGGGATTTACTCGCTGTATTTCTACAAAGCATACAATGAAAACAAGGTCAAAGAACAGAAGATTATTGCGGGAACGGCTTCGGCTAAATTCGAAAGTTTAAAAAATCAAATCGATCCTCATTTCCTTTTTAATAGTTTGAATGTGTTGAGTTCGTTGATTGAAGAAAATCCCGAAAATGCACAGCGTTTTACAACTTCATTGTCTAAGATTTACCGATATGTTTTGGAGCAAAAAGACAAAGATTTAGTCTCGGTAGAGGAGGAGTTGGCTTTCGCCAAAACGTACATGAACTTACTAAAGATGCGATTTGAAAACAGTTTGTTTTACGAATTGCCTGATAATAATAATAATCCAGAAGCCAAAGTGGTGCCGCTATCCTTACAGTTGTTACTGGAAAATACAGTAAAGCACAATGTGGTTAGTGAAAAGCGTCCTTTGCACATCAGGATTTACCTGAAAGAAGGGTATTTGATTATCGAAAATGATTTTCAAAAGAAAGAAGTATTACATAATAGACAAGGTGTAGGCTTGCAAAATATCATCAATCGATACGGCTTAGTTACCAATAGAAAAGTACTTATTGAGCAAACGGATAGAGTTTTTGCAGTCAAAATACCAGTATTAACAAAACAAATTTCAACCATGGAATCAACAGCAGATTATAGCGAAAAAAATGCTTATTACAGAGCAAAGAAAAGAGTCGAGGAACTGAAAGGTTTTTATGGTAATCTTATATCTTATTGTTGCGTAGTTCCTATAATTATTTTTATTAATTTGAGATTCTCTCCACAATTTCATTGGTTCTGGTTTTCTGTTGGAGGTTGGGGTTTTGGAGTCATCATGCATGCTTTTAAAGTGTTTGGGATCAACCCAAACTGGGAAGAAAAGAAAATTCAAGAGATTTTAAGTAAGTCAGATAATACTAAAAAATGGAAATAATGATAGAGACAAATCAGAACAGCGATATACAAAATCATAGCTTTGAGCTAGCAAGAAAAAAAGTCCAAAAATTAAAGACTTTCTACATACATTTTATAATTTATTTGATTGGATTAAGCTTTTTTATTTTGAAAGAATATTTTAAAATTGGATTTACTATTTTTCCATTCAATCAGCTGAACTCCTTTGTCATGGCTATTTGGACAGGTGCTTTTTTAATAACCTTGGTTGATACTGTGGTGAGTTTTGTATTGTTTGGGAAAAAATGGGAAGATCAAAAATTAGCGCATTTTATGAAGGCAAGAAATAAAACTCAAAAATGGAAATAGTGATGGAAAATAAATATGTTAACGAAGATCGCTATTACAAAGCTAAAAAGCGAGTGGATGAGATAAAAGGATTTTATGGCAATTTGATCAGTTATGTTGCTGTTAATTCATTTCTCATAGTTCTTAATTTAACGACATCACCTGAGTATCTATGGTTTCTTTGGCCTTTACTATGTTGGGGTGTAGGAGTTTTTATTCATGGAATGGTGACATTCCGTTTTATGCCGTTTCTAGGTAAAGATTGGCAGGACAATAAAATCAAAGAATTCATGGAGAAAGAAAAGCAAAACGATCAAAAAAGAAATTGGCAATAACATAAATAATAATAAGATGAGACGATATAGACGCAGTAAATATGATAATTATATAGTTGATGAGAATAATCCAGATGCGCGTTACAATATGGCATATAAAAGAATGAAAAGAATTAAAGGGTTTTATATTCATTTGTTGATTTATGTTGTAATAAATGGTTATAATCTTACTTCAATTTTTAATCATAGCAGTATTAATGAAGGCGTCTTCTTAAGATGGGAAACATGGAGCACGCTGGTCTTTTGGGGGATTGGACTAGCGGCACACGGTTTGTCTGTTTTTGGAGGAAATTTGTTTTTTGGTGCAAACTGGGAAGAAAAGAAAATTCAAGAGTTTATAGATAAAGATGCGGCTACAAAATGGGAGTGATTTTTGTAAGAAAAGCAATTTTAAGTTAACTACTAATTAATAAAATTTTCAAATTGAAAACTATAATAATTGAAGACGAAAAACCAGCTGCTAGATTGTTGCAACGCAAACTCGAAAAGCTACAAATAAAGGTCGATGTGATGTTACATTCTGTGGAAGAAGCGATCGAGTGGTTTACTAAAAATGAACACCCAGATTTAATCTTTTTAGACATTCAATTATCAGACGGATTGTCCTTTGAGATTTTTGAAAAAGTTGACATAAAAAGTGCTGTTATTTTTACCACAGCTTATGACGAATTCGCACTGCGAGCATTCAAATTAAACAGTATCGACTATCTATTAAAACCAATTGATGAAGACGATCTGGAGCAAGCCGTTTTAAAATTTAAAGAACGCTTGCCACAAAAAGAAAAGTTGCAATTGGATTTTGACGAAATAAAAAGAATGCTTGGCAATCCATTTGAGAAAGAATTCAAAAAAAGATTTACGGTTAAAATAGGGCAGCACTTAAAAGTGATTTCGGTAGAGGAGGTCGAATGTTTTTATAGTGAAAATAAAGTAACTTATCTTCATACTTTTGACAATAGAAATTATCTAGTGGATTCTACTTTAGAAATTTTAGAGCAAGAATTAGATCCAAAACATTTTTATAGAATCAGTCGGAAGTTTATAATTCCGATGATAGCAATTAAGGAAATTATAGTGTTTAGTAATTCAAGATTAAAAGTTGTTTTACCTTCTTATGTTAACGATGATGTAATTGTAAGTAGAGAAAAAGTAACGCATTTTAAAGACTGGTTAAGCTGATGTAAATGTTTAGTTTTAGTACTAAAAAAAAGCGGTTTCAAAAAGGCTGGTTTTCTGTTTTCTTCTAAACAAAAAACGAGTATCTTTTTGAAACCGTTTTTACTTTTACAATCATCTTATTTATTCAAATAAGGATTGAATTTCTTTTTTTGTCTTACCTAGTTTTTGTTGCAGTTTCCCCCACATTTCATCTTCTTTTCCTTCTTCAAATAGTAAGTCATCATCTGTTAGATCAGCATATTTTTGTTTTAGCTTCCCTTTCATCTCATTCCAGTTTCCTTTAATTTCTTCTGAATTTGGCATAACGTTTTAGTTTATATGATTAATAATGTTGTTATGGCAAAGTTGCGAATAAACACCGCAAAATGTGTTATGATATTTTCATAAATTGTTGTAAAATTGTATTTTAAAGGATTATCTAGGATATTAAGTAAAGGTTAAATCAATACAAGAGATTGATTTGTTTAATGTATTGGTAATAAGTATTTAATACATGTTGAATAGATTTTATCTATATTGACTTTTTTACTCTAAAAAGCGTTTTTCTAATGCTTATTAGAATAATAATAAAAACAGAGTATCCAATAAAAAATGGAACAATGAAGTTTACTTTATTCATTGCTAACATAAGCGAAATGAGTAATAATTGAAACCCTAAGCCGTAGAGTGAAACAAAAGTCATAAACCAATTTGGGAATGTTTTTACCTTATATGCATCACTGTCTAAAAGGTGAATAATTTTATCAAACCCTCCATAAACAACGGTGTATATTTGGAATAAAATATCAACAGATTTTTGACTTTCGTTACCTAAAGCTTTCGGAGATTTATATTCAAAGACCTTACTTGTTGTGTCTCCTCCTACTGATTTATTTCGTAAAATAACGTAGTAATAATTATATAACGTTCCTTGTAATTGGATACAAAAAAAGGCTGCTAAAGTCATTAGAAAAGAGGTTTCTGAAATGTAACAAATAGCACTTAAAAAAAGGAAGTTTAAGATGATATCAAACACGCTGTCGAGATATCTTCCGGTGTAAGAAGGCGTGTTTTTAATTCGAGCAAGTTCACCATCTGCGGCATCAATACCCGACTTTAAAATAATGAAAAAGCCTGCTAAGTAATACTGGTTTTCTAATATGCAGTAGACCGCAATAAGACCAGAAAGGCCAAAAAGAAGCGTGACATGTATGGGAGTGAAGCGTGTGTTTTTTAAAAGATTTGCAAGCATTTTTCCAAATGATCTTCCGTAATCTGATAAGTCGAAGAAGCTATCCTGAGATGCAAGTTTAGACATTTTTGTTTATAATGAACAAAGAAATGTGACAATATAGTCGGTGGTAATTGTAATGATAAATTGTTATTTTGACAACCTATGTAATGTATAAGTCATTGCTGATAAAAGGAAAAACGCATTGATTTGATGTGTTAGTCCTAGCCATAATGGTACGCCATACAATAAGGTAAATACGCCTAGCGCAAACTGTATAAAGACAAGAATTACAAGTAAGTTTATACCCGTAGATTGTCCTGTGTTTAAACTAAATTTGCGGCTTTTGTAATAGAGAAAAACCATTAAGGTAACTACAAAATAAGCTAATGTACGGTGAATAAATTGCACCCCGCTTTTGCCTTCAGTGAAACTCAAAAACAGGTTTTTTTGCTCTATGAAAATACTATCGTGCATGAATTGTCCATCTCCCATTAATGGCCAATGATTGTGTATTAGTCCTGCATTTAAACCTGCAACAAAACCACCATAGATGATTTGGATTAATAAAAAAACCAACGCATAACGAGCGATATTTTGTAAGGTTTTAATTTTGTTATTTCGCTCTGGATAGATCAAATCTAAGGCCACCCAAAAGGTGTATGCAAAAGTTATGAACGCAAAAGTAAGGTGTAATGCAAGTCTAAAATGGCTTACATCTGGATTATCAATCAAGCCACTTCTTACCATGAACCAGCCTAAAAATCCTTGAAAAGCCCCCATCCCTAAAAGAACAATACATTTGTTAATTGTGGGTCTGTCGAGTTTCTTTTTTATTAAAAAATAAATAAAAGGAATAAGAAATACCATTCCAATAATACGTCCTATAAAGCGGTGAAACCACTCCCAGAAGTAGATGAATTTATAATCAGAGAGTTGAAAATCATTGTGAATATTGATTTTTTGATACTCAGGAAACTTTTTATATTGATCAAAAGCTTGTTGCCACTTCGCATCAGTCAGCGGTGGAAAAGTATCGGTAACCAAGTGCCAATCGGTCATTGATAAGCCAGAATTTGTCAATCTAGTGATTCCACCTACGGTAACCATTAAAAATAATAACACACAACCGGATAATAACCAGATTACTACAGATCTATTCTCTTTTTTCATTTTAAAATCAATTTTCTGAAATATAATTTATTTGATTTTTAATAAATCATTTACAAAGTTATCTCATTAGTGCTCAAGTACTGATTTAACAAGCGTTAATTTTTAAACCTAATTTGGCTGCTCTTTTTAACAAAAGTTGGTAAGCGGCTTCATATTCATTTGGAATTTCACCTTCAAGTATGGCTTCTTTAATAGCTTCCTTCAAGATTCCAATTTCGCGCGATGGTTGTAAATTAAAGAGTTCCATAATTTGTTCACCAGTAATTGGTGGTTGAAAATTACGTACTTGATCACGCTCTTCCACTTCAACGATTTTCTTTCGAACAATAACAAAGTTGTTATGGTATTTTTTGAATTTATTCGGATTTTTAGTGGTGATATCTGCTTCACAAAGTGTCATTAAATCTTCTACGTCTTCTCCTGCGTCAAAAACCAATCTGCGCACAGCTGAGTCTGTTACAGTATCTTGTGATAGAACAATTGGTCGTGAACTCATCATAACCATTTTTTGAACGAATTTCATTTTTTGATTTAAAGGCATGTGTAAACGCTCAAATATTTTTTTGACCATTTTACCACCAAGAAATTCGTGTCCGTGAAAAGTCCAACCTTGTTTTTTATTGAATCTTTTGGTAGGTGCTTTTCCTATATCGTGCAATAAAGCTGACCAGCGCAACCATACATCATTAGTATTTGGACAAATGTTGTCTACTACTTCTAAGGTGTGATAAAAGTTGTTTTTATGTGTTTGTCCTTCAATCTCTTCTACATTATTCAATGCTGTCAATTCGGGTAAAAGTATATCTAGCAGTCCTGTTTTATATAATAGTAGGAACCCAATCGAAGGTTTTTCGGTTGAAAGTATTTTGTTTAATTCATCTACGATGCGCTCTCCAGAAATAATTTTAATACGTTCAGCATTTTTTGTAATGGATGCCAATGAAGAAGCTTCAATTTCAAAATTCAATTGATTAGCAAAACGTATTGCTCGCATCATACGCAATGGGTCGTCAGAGTAGGTTACATCTGGTTGTAAAGGCGTTCTTAAAATCTTTTTTTCGATGTCTTTCAATCCTTCAAAAGGATCTAGTAAATCACCGTAATTTTTTGAATTTAATGATATCGCTAAAGCGTTTATAGTAAAATCACGACGGTCTTGATCATCTTGTAAAGTGCCATTTTCAACTACAGGATTTCTGCTTTCAAAATGGTATGACTCTTTGCGAGCACCTACAAATTCGATTTCAGTGTCTTCAAAACGAAGCATAGCGGTTCCGTAATTTTTGAATACTTGAACTTTAGGCTTGTTAGGGAGTAGTTTAGATACTTGAAGAGCAAGTTTAATTCCGCTACCTACGGCTACAATATCAATGTCTTTTTTAAAGTCTCTTTTTAGGATTAAGTCTCTTACAAAACCACCAATGACATAACTGTCAACGTTAAGTTCTTGTGAGGCTTTAGAGATAACTTCAAATATTTTATTTTGTAATGCTTCTTTGTAATTCATGTTCTTTTACCGCAAGCTCAAAAATCACTTTTGGAACTAATACTGCGTTTATATTATAAAATAATTAAATTTATAAAATTGTTATATCTTCAAACTTTAAATAGCAGTCTGAGAATACTACCTTTTACATTAGTATAACTATTAACAGAAATGAATTTAAGGTAAAAAGTTATTTTCTAATCACTTTTACCTGGCTGTCATTCGTTAATTTTATAATGGTTGATGGTTTTCCAGCAATTTTATCGCGTTGCAAATTTACAACATAGTCCACACCTTTAATAATCTCAGGGTTAATTTCTTTAAAACTTTTTGGAGTTGCTTGCCCTGATATGTTTGCTGACGTAGAAACTAATGGTTTTTTCATACGCTCTAACAATTTGAAACAAAAAGGTTCTTTTATGATTCGTACACCCAGAGTTTTATCAGTTGCAATTAAATTTGTGGCAACATTTCTAGGATTGTCTAAAACTAAAGTAGTTGGATTTTCAGAAAAATCTAAAATTTGCCAAGCCACCTCAGGGATATCCTTGAATACATTATACATCATTTTTTCACCGTTCATAAGTACAATCATACTTTGTGTTTCGGCTCTTTTTTTTAACTTATATATTTTAGCTACAGCCTCAGGATTTGTTGCGTCACAACCTATTCCCCAAACGGTGTCAGTAGGGTAGAGTATGATTCCGCCATTTTTTATAATTTCGTAAGCTTTAAGAACTTCGTCGTTAAGATTTTCCATCAATACTATTTTTATATTGTTCTAATGTTATTTTAGCCATAATTATAGTGTTATATTGACTAATCGATTTTGTCATAATATGTCAGGTAATTATTGTTTCAAGATTACTAGAGTCTATTATATGCTAATATTTGACGAAATTACAATATTAATTTGAAGTCTAAAATTGTATGTGTATTTTTGTTGGCTTACAGATGATTTTGGTTAATGGTAGAAATTAATAAATTAAAGTGTTAATTCATTTTCTTTATAGAAAAAAGTCAAAATCAATAGTGTAAAAAAAAAGCTTTAAAAGTTCTAAAATAATAAAAATGACCATAAAATTGATGTTTTCTAAAACAGTTCAAAATTCTAAAGAAATCCTTCACTTTATTAAAGAGTTCAAGTCTGAGGGTGTAGTTTTGGGTAATGGTGACAGAAATATGATTAAACTTTTTAATCTTAACGGTCAGACTATTAATATTAAGTCTTTTAAAATACCAAATATTGTTAATAAAATTGCCTACAAATATTTTAGAAAATCTAAAGCCAAACGTTCTTTTGAATATGCTACTATTTTGTTAGAAAAAGGTGTGGGTACCCCACAACCAATAGCTTATTTTGAGAATTTTAACAAATTAGGCTTGTTAGATAGCTATTATGTAAGCGAACACTTAGAATACGATTTGATGTTTAGAGATCTTATAGAAACTAATAATTATCCAGATTTAGAAAATATTTTAAGGCAATTTACAAGATTTACTTTTAATTTACATGAGAAGGGTATTGAGTTTTTAGATCATTCTCCAGGAAATACATTGATAAAAAAAGAAGTAAATGATCAGTATAGCTTTTATCTTGTTGATTTAAATAGAATGAATTTTCATGTTGTAATGGACTTTGATTTGAGGATGAAAAATTTTAGTAGGTTGGCTCTAAGACAGGAAATGATCATTGTAATGAGTAATGAATATGCAAAAGTTTCAGGTAAATCAGAAGAATTAGTCTTGGATAAAATGCTAAGCTATACGAATCAATTTCAACATGATTATGCGAAAAAAAGGAAATTGAAGAAAAAGTTAAAATTTTGGAAGAAGTAGTTTTTGTAATCTATTGTTAGTGAAGACAGCACATTATATAAAGGTAATTAAATTCTAAATAATCAAAGTAATTGGGTTTAAAATGTCAGTTATTCTAGTACTGAAAAGTACAATCAATAAATAATAATATTGTTAATTGTCTACCTATTATATAATTCTTTTAAATAAAGATATTTTAATCCTGCGCCTTGTGCTACAAGTAAAGACCAAATATAACCTTGATAACCATTCATGAAATTACGATTTAAAAAATACTCTCTAAAAAATGTAAACGGGAAATTTAAATAGATTTTTACCCAATTGACTTTTTTACCGTTCTTAAAATATTCGGCAGCTTTAAGTTGTGCATAACTATCCATTTTATAAATAGCGTCTTTAATTTTTTCAATGGTATAATGTAATATTTCTCCTTTTAATTTTGAAGTATTTCCAGTTACGACTATGGTTTCGTGTACGATGTTTTCAGTAACTCCGCCTTTATTTTTATTAAATAATCTTAATATCCAAGAGTTACTTTCTTTACCGTATTGAAATTGTCTGTTTAGAAAAATATGTTTTCTCTTTATTAAAAAGCCTGAGTTTTTTTCAAAATCTATAAGATCAAGATTTGAAATGCTAGTAATTAATTCATCGGTTAGTACTTCATCAGAATCTACTGAAAGAATCCAATCATTACTGCATTTAGACATTAAAATATTTTTTTGAATTCCAAATCCTTCAAATTTATTTTGAAAAATTTTCGTAGTATATTTTTCACATACGGCAATTGTATTGTCGGTACTAAAAGAATCTAAAATTATTATTTCGTCGCACCAATATAGTTTTTTTAGTACTTCTTCGATATGCCTTTCATTATTATAAGTAAGAATTGCTGCCGATATTTTTTGAGTGCTCATTTCCTTTTTTTATTGAACAAATATATTCTTTTTATTTAATATGTTTGTACTCTGTAATTATAACAAATATGAGTTTTTCTAAAATTAATTTTTTTATTGTTGACCATACGCCTATTGGAGGAGTTCAGAGAGTAAGTTGTTCTTTAATCGATCTTTTTTTACAAAATGGTATTGATGTTGACTATTTAATTTCTCAACGCAATAATTATGAAAAACCAAATTTCCCTTATTCTGATAAAGTTAAGTATATAAATTTAAATTGTTCAACAAAAGATTTAGAGAAAAGATTGTATGAGCAATTTGTGAAATTAAAAATTAAAAATTTAATTTTTTCGGGTGATAATATGTCAGTTTCTATAGCTTTACTTAAGGCCGCAAAATCAGCTGGTGTGAAGGCTATTCCTCAATATCATGGTTCGCCACATGCTTATTTAGATAAATATATTTCGTTTAACGATATATTAAATAAACCAATTTTATTTTTTAAATATGCAATAGCTAAAATTTTTCGCCCTTTTAAAATTTTGAAATTAAAAAAATATTTGCTGTTAGCAGAGCACGGTTTGGCATGCGTTAGCAAAGGATCTGCTGAGGAAATAAAAAAAATTTACAAGAATTCACCTAGAATTACTAAAAATGTTTTTACTATCTATAATCCTTCGCATATTGATATAGATAGTATTTCTTGCGATGTTGCTGCAAAAAAAAAAAAAATTGTTTATCTATCCAGATTAGAAGACAAACATAAAAATTCGTTCTTGATAGTGAAATCTTGGAATGAAATAGCTTATAAATATCCTGATTGGGAGTTACACATTCTTGGTGATGGATCGATAAGTGATAAAATGAAGGACTATGTAATTAAAAAAAAAATAAATAATGTTGTCTTTCACGGAATGGTTACTGATATTGCAACTCATCTCTCTTCTAGTAAAATATCAATTTTGTCATCTAATTGCGAAGGTTTACCAACGTCAATTGTTGAGTCTATTTGCTATAGAAATGCGATTATTTCAACTATGAGCAATGGAGGAATCATTGATTTAGTTGAAAATGAAATTTCAGGTTTATTAGTTCCAAGGAATGATCATAAAGCCTTTGGAAGGAGTATGGAGCGTTTAATGACAAATGATGCACTAAGAAATCAGTATATAGAGGAGTCTTATAAGGTATTGCAAAAATTCACTAATGAAAAAATCGTGCTTCAATGGAAAGAGAGATTCAATTTATAAGTGCTTATTTAAACCGTTTTCACACTTTTTAAGTTTTTCCTTAATCACTTTCTCTAGAATTAAATCATTTGTTTGAAGCATTTTCTTACTGTTTTCTGGATGAAAAATATGTAATACATTAGCGTTAAATTTGATATTTTTTCTTGCTATTTTCGCATTTAATAGGCGTACAACAAGTTCAGTGTCTTCTCGGCCCCAGCCAATAAAATCTTCATTAAAACCATTTACTTTTATCAGGTCGCTTTTAAAACAGGCCATGTTGCAAGAACGTACTTGTTTGTAGCTATTTGTTTTATAGCTAATTAATCTAGATAATAATGAGTTGTTTATTTTGTTTTTTGAATTGGCTAAAATATTTTTTGATTTTACTTGAAAATTAACAGGCTTTTTCAGGAGTATTTCAGCAGAGTAGGCTTCGTTTAAAAGAACTCTTGTGCCAATAGTGAATTGATTTATTTGACTATTTTTAATATGGTCTTTTATGAAGTTAGGGTGTAAAATTAAATCACCATCTATCATAATTATGTAATCTCCAGATGATTTGGCAATTGCTTTATTTCTAGAGGCAGCTGCTCTAAAACCTATATCTTCTTGCCAAGAATGAATAATTGGTGTTTTAATTTTCTTTTGCCATTCTTTTATTAGTACTTCTGTTTCTTTTGTTGAACCATCATCAGCAATAACGATTTCATCAGGCATTAAGTTTAGATTTTTAATACTTTCCAGAGTACAATTCAGTGCTTCAGGCCAATTATAAGTCGTTATTAATAGGGTTGTTGTCATTTTAAATCTAATTCAGATAATTAAAGATTGAGGTTTAACGTTTTTGAATATATTTCATTCATTGATAGAGCAATAACATCATCATTAAATTTTTGAACGAATGTAAAGCCTTTTTCAATCATTTCAGTTCTTAAGCTTTGATTTTCGAGCAATAACTCTATTTTTTCTTTCAATTCATTACTGTCGTTAGGATCAATATATAAACTATTAGGTCCTCCGGCTTCTGGAAATACGCCAAATTTGGTAGTTATAACTGGGGTTTTAGAGTATAATGCTTCTATAATAGGTATTCCAAAACCTTCAAAAATAGATGGATATATAAAGAGAGTGGCCAGCTGATAAGTTATTGCTAATTCTTTATTTGTTAAACCTTTTAAGAATAATACTTTATTACCTAGATTATTATCTTCAATGTAATCTCTTATTTTTTTTGAGTAACTTGTTTCTTTACCAATGAGTACAAGTGTGGTGTCAATATCTTTTATTGACTTTACTATTGTCAAAGCATTTTTACGTTCTTCAATCGTACCTACGTTTAGTATGAAGTTAGCTGGAAGGGTGTAACGTTTTAATACTTCATCTTTTTCTAGTTCACTGTAGTTTTCTTTAAAAACAGAATGGCATCCTTGGTAAATTACAGTTACTTTACAAGGGTCAACGTTTAAGTAGGTAATAATATCTTCTTTTGTTTGTTGACTGATTGCAATAATTTTGTCAGCTGCTTCAGCTGCTTTTTTAAATTTAAGGTAGTGAATTTTGCGATCAAAAAAAGAATACAAATTAGGATATCGCATAAATATTAAGTCATGTATTGTCACAATACTCTTAATATTATTCTTTTTTAATCCAACAGGAAGTTCTCCAGATAAACCGTGAAATAAAACAATATTGTCTTTTTTTAAATCATTCACAATTCCTTTTTGACGCCAATAATTTTTGAACTTTTTCGTAAACTTAGTACTTGGTAGTTTTTCAAAAACGTTGTTGTTATTTGCTTCAAAAAGGAGTTGATCTGATTTTTTTGGATTATATAAAAAATAACTATTATTTGAATAATGATTACTAAGAATACGTATTATGTCGCGACTATAATTACCAAGTCCTGTCTTATTATGGAAAATTCGTTTCGCTTCGTATCCTATATTCATTTAATTATATTTGTTTTATTATTAGTTATAATACCGACAAATTACACCGCAACGTTATATTCACGTAAAGCATCATTCAAAGATGTTTTTAAATCAGTCGATGCTTTTCTTTGTCCAATGATCAAAGCGCAAGGCACTTGAAATTCACCTGCAGCAAACTTTTTAGTATAACTACCTGGAATAACAACAGAACGAGCTGGAACGAAGCCTTTCATTTCAACTGGTTCGTCTCCTGTAACATCAATAATTTTTGTAGATGCAGTCAAACAAACATTAGCACCAAGTACCGCTTCTTTACCTACATGAACTCCCTCAACCACAATACAACGCGAACCTATAAATGCACCGTCCTCAATAATAACTGGAGCCGCTTGCAATGGTTCTAATACACCACCAATACCTACACCACCACTTAAGTGAACGTTTTTACCTATTTGAGCACAACTTCCTACGGTTGCCCATGTATCCACCATAGTTCCTTCATCAACATAAGCACCTATGTTTACATAACTAGGCATCAAGATAACACCACTCGATATGTAAGCACCGTAACGCGCCACAGCATTAGGAACAACTCTAATTCCTTTTTCAGCATAGCCCGTTTTTAGTAACATTTTATCGTGGTATTCAAAAATACCCGACTCCCAAGTTTCCATTTTCTGGATAGGGAAATACATTACTACCGCTTTCTTTACCCATTCATTCACCTGCCAAGCATCTCCTTTAGGTTCTGCAACACGTAATTTTCCTGTGTCAACTAATTCAATTACTTCTCTAATTGCCTTTGTTGTAGTTTCTTCTTGTAACAAAGCTCTGTTTTCCCAGGCTTTCTCTATAATTATCTGTAATGACTCCATGTTTGAATATTTTTAGCAAATATAATTCGATTTTTTATAAAAGGGAAGTCTTTTCTTAATAGTAACATATTTGTTTTTATTGTTTCAGAATCAACATTCGCTATCTCATTTGTATTTGGGCGTATCAGTAGTAAAAAAGGTAAGAAAGAGTTGGTTACCTATTAACGATATAGTGCTGCCTTTTTTACTACTGTCGGGCTATTCGCTACAAGTCCTCAGCGAGTGAAACTATCGCATCACCCGCTTGTGGGCTTTTCACTGCTATCCCTTACGCAGAATAATACTGCTATCATTCTCTAATCTATTTATAAAAAACGAACTGTAATGCTAATGAAAGTAAATCAACTGTAGATAATTGGTTCAACATTATTTTAAAAGCATATTCCTGTATCTTTGCAATCTTAAAACCTCATTATGCCTAGAATACTTTCTATTGACTATGGACAAAAACGTACCGGAATTGCTGTAACTGACGAAATGCAAATTATTGCCTCAGGATTAACTACAATTCCTAGCGCAACAGCAATCGCTTTCTTAAAGGACTATTTTACCAAAGAAAAAGTAGAAGCAGTCCTAATTGGGGAGCCCAAACAAATGAATGGGCAACCGTCAGAGAGCGCTTCTATGATAAAAGGTTTTGTAACCCATTTCACTAATCATTTTCCAGAGATGAAAGTCATTAGGGTTGATGAGCGTTTTACTTCTAAAATGGCATTTCAATCCATGATTGACACTAAATTGAGTAAGAAACACCGTCAAAATAAGGCATTAATTGACGAAATATCGGCAACAATTATGCTTCAGGATTATTTATCGAGTAAAAGATTTTAAGCTGTCAGAATGAACGAAATATAAAAAATATAATGTTTTCTTAATTTGTAACTTTTCTACCTCAATTTATACTTTTTTTTGCAATTATAAAAAGTATCTTTGTGTTTTAAATTTTTTTGCTATGCCTGATACAACAATTCGATCAAATACTGAAGTAGTTCTTATAGGAGCTGGAATTATGAGTGCCACTCTTGGTTTGATTCTAAAAGAACTACAACCTGATATTAAAATAGAGATTTTTGAAAGATTAGATATTGCAGCTGCTGAAAGTTCTGACGCATGGAATAATGCTGGAACTGGTCACTCTGCTTTTTGTGAACTGAATTATACTCCTGAAAAAGAAGATGGAAGCATCGATCCTAAAAAAGCGATCAGTATTGCAGAATCGTTTGAAGTTTCAAGGCAATTTTGGGCATATTTAGTAGAACAAAACAAAGTGCCCTCACCTGAGAATTTCATAAAAAGCATTCCGCACATGAGTTTTGTGTGGGGAAAAGAAAATGTAGCCTTCCTAAAAACAAGATTTGAAGCTTTACAGCCTAATCAACTTTTTAAAGAAATGCTTTTTACTACTGATTTTTCTCAAATGCAGCAATGGATGCCTCTTGTTATGGAAGGTAGAGATCCATCTGAAGAAGTGGCAGCTACGCACATGCGCATGGGTACTGATGTTAATTTTGGAGAACTAACAAGAAGTATTTTTAATTACTTAGGAACTCTTGATGGAGTTAACATTCATTACCACCATGAAGTTGATAAATTAAAACAACGTGATGGCAAAACGTGGCGAATAAAAGTCACTGATTTGGCTACAGGTCAAAAAAGGAAAGTATATACAAAGTTTGTTTTTATTGGTGCTGGTGGAGGTTCTTTACCCTTATTAGAAAAAGCAGATGTTCCTGAAGGAGATGGTTATGGAGGTTTTCCAGTTAGTGGACAATGGTTAAAATGTACCAATCCTGAAGTTATTAAAAAACACGCCGCTAAAGTATATGGTAAAGCTAGTGTAGGTTCGCCTCCTATGTCTGTACCACACATTGATTCAAGAATGATTAATGGCGAAGAGCAATTGTTATTTGGTCCGTTTGCTGGTTTTTCAACACGTTTCTTAAAAAATGGTTCGTACTCTGATTTGCCTTTATCAATCACTACAGATAATATTTGGCCAATGATTTCTGCGGGAATTAAAAACATTCCGTTAACCAAATATTTGATTGACCAAGTACGTCAATCTATGGAAGACAGAATGGATGCGTTACGAGAGTATGTACCAAATGCAAAATCAGAAGACTGGGTTATTGAGCGCGCAGGACAACGTGTACAAGTAATCAAGAAAGATGAAAAAGAAGGCGGAATATTAGAGTTTGGAACAGAGGTTATTACCACTGCAGATGGTTCTCTTGCTGTTTTACTAGGAGCGTCTCCAGGGGCTTCTACAGCAGTCTCCATTATGGTTGATTTAGTAGAAAGATGCTTTAAAGAACAAGCAGCTTCTCCTGAGTGGAAAGCTAAGTTTAAAGAAATGATTCCTTCCTACGGTCAAACTTTGAATGACAAACCAGAACTTTCGAACGAAATAAGAAAACATACTTCAACAATTTTAAAGTTGAAAGATTAATTATAAAGCCCAATAGTTCGCTATTGGGCTTCTTTTTTTATTGTCATAAGCAACTGTGTCGACTTAACAATATTCTCTGACAAGTTGTTGAGCCAAATCAATTGTTCAATAATTAAATACGCTTCTTGCATTTTTAATTGAAATTCCTCTTCATTTATTTCACTTCTATTTTTTAATTCCTTGATGCGGATATTTTTGAGCTCTGTAAAGCGTTTGCTGATGTCTTCACTAGTAATTCGGTTTGCTACAGCGGCATCATTCTCAGTTAAAATTAAAATGGCATAATCTAAATTTTGAATCACTCTGTCTACAACGGCATTAAAAGCTTCTGAAGCTTCAGATGTTTTATGAGATTGTATGTAAGTACCTAATGAAGCCGCAGAGGAAAGTAAGGTGTGGTTAAGCACCGTTAATTTATAAACTTGTGGCAACTGATTCTGTTTGGACTTGGGTTCTTGTACCATTCTTTGGAAAGAAGCCATCAAATTTCCTATATCAACAAAAGCATGCTTTCGAGCCAAACGATAAGAGCTGGGTACTTCTCCTTTTTTATTGTAAAAAAGAGAGATTTCTTGCAAGTAGTTGCGGTTTGCTATAAATGATTTTTCTAAATAAGCTGGAACATTTAAAAACTCCCAAGAGGGCCAAATAAAACTATTTGCTAAAAAAGAAAGTAGCGCACCTACAAGGGTATCTAAAACACGAAACTGAATTACGTCTTGAATATTAGGGGTTAAAATTCCGTAGATAAAAATCACATAAATAGTAATAAAAGTAGCGCCTATTTTGTAATTCGTTGGTGTAAACGAAAAACCTAAAATCATTGATAATACTGCTAAAACACCTATAACTTCTGGTTGATGAATAAAAGATAGTAACCCAAAAGCAATTATTCCGCCAAGAAAAGTACCAAAAATTCTATGATACGTACGTTGCTTAGTCAATCCATAACCTTGTCTCATAATCACAACAATTGTCAAGACAATCCAGTAGGTATTTTGAAAAGGAAGAATTTGACCAATGATGAAACCAACGAGTAATGTAATGGTTAATCGCAAAGAATGTCTAAAAACAGTCGATGAAAAACTAAAATTTTCAATCAATGTTTCTAAAGGGTAGTATTGCGGCGTAATAAATTTTTCAAGGTCTTTGTCTTTATCTTTAAAGTCGGATATTACTTTTTTAGAAGTAAAGGTGCGTTCTAAGACTTTGACTTTCTCCACTTGTTTTTCGGCGTAATGCAACATAGTTGTTAGCATAAAAACGCCTTCATCTGCTAGCTCTTTTCCAGTGTCATTTTCATAATCAGAAATTGCAATTTCTAATTTTTGAAGGTCATTAATTAAGTCGTGTTTGGCTGTATAAGGTTTGCTTTCTTCAAGAGCTATGGCTAGTTTTTTTAATGTTTTTGCTAAATTGTAAGCTAGTTTCTGGTAAGTGCCTAAAACATTAGGATGTGCATCAAATTTTTGATGTAGTTTATTATGGTCAAATGAATTTGAAACAGCTAATTCCATTATTTCTACAAGGGAAATAAAGGTCATCAACATTTTTCTATTTTGATTAGAAGAACCCGTATTAGCTCTATTTCTAACCAATACTTCTCTAATGTTTTCATGAATTACATTCAGCTCCACTTGAAAGTCAAGTTGCTTTTTAGTAATCGCTTTTCTATCAGAATTTAATTTCCATAAATCACCCCTAAGTTTTAAGTATTTAGAGGTAAGCTGGATACATTGTGCCAGTTGCAATTCAATATAACGATGGGGGCGTAAATAGTGAAATAGTAAGGAGATTAGTAAGTAGAATAAACTTCCGCTAAGGATGAGTCCAGAGTACTTTAAGATTTCCCAACCGGTTTGAATATGGGCAAAAGCTAAAGCCAAAGCTAATAATGCCGAGAAAGAAACCATAGTGGCACGTTGTCCATAAACTGAAATCATGGATAAACTAAAAATCAGTACGATCAATAAAGGGTAAAAAAGAATAGGATAAGGATAGGCTAAATTTATTACAAGGTTGACGCCTGAAACAATAAAAGCAGTAACTAAAATTCCGTTAACTTTATGTTTTAGATTACTAGGAATATCACTGGGATAGGTAAAGAAAGCTCCTAAAGCCATAGCAAAACCCATCTGAAAATGACCTAGATAGATAAAAAACAGCACAGGAGTAACAGAAGCAATGGTTACTTTTATAGCATTTGTGAAATAAGTAGAGTCGGTAAACTTTTGTATTTTAGAAATCATAGATTATAGCACTTACCAGCAAAGGTAAGGATTGTACGACTTAAGACGCTCATATTAAAGGGGCATTTAATAGATTATTATAAAAAAAGACTATTTATGAGGTTGGAATTATTCATTCTCTAATTTTTTACTATTTTTGCAAACTGCAACTGAAGAATGAAAATTCTAAACTTGTAGATTATAATATTTAATACAAAAAAGCAATGATTTTACCGATTGTAGGATATGGTCACCCCGTTTTGAGAAAAGTAGGGGAAAATATTACAGAAGAGCACCCAGAATTGAAGCAGAAAATTGCTGATATGTATGATACGATGTATAATGCATGCGGTGTTGGTCTTGCTGCTCCACAAGTAGGAAATGCAATTCGTTTGTTTGTAATTGATACTACTCCTTTTAGTGATGATGAAGATTTAGAACTAGACGAACAAAACCAATTAAAAGGATTCAAAAAGACATTTATTAATGCTAAAATAATCCTTGAGGAAGGAGAAATTTGGAGTTTTAACGAAGGTTGTTTAAGTATTCCAGATGTTCGTGAAGATGTTTTTAGACACGAAAGAATAACTGTAGAATACTGCGAAGAAGATTTTGTAATGAAAACGGAGGTATTTGAAGGTTTGATTGCAAGAGTAATTCAGCATGAATATGATCATATTGAAGGTGTTTTATTTACAGATAAAATTTCGTCTTTAAAAAAGAGATTAATTCAGAAGAAATTAAAGAATATTACAGAAGGAAAGACTTTTCAAGATTATAGAATGAGATTCGTTGCCAAAAAGGGTAGGTAATTGGGTATTACAGTCTTATTTTGGTATGGTCTTTGGTCTTAGAAAAAAAACATAACACAAATCAAATTCTTAAATAATAATTAAACGAAAAATGAATTTAGAAAAAATATTAGCCATTTCTGGAAAGCCAGGTTTATATGTTCTTAGAGTACAAACACGTTCAGGGTTTGTTGCAGAATCATTAGCAGATGGAAAAAAGATTACAGTAAATTTAAAAAGTAACGTAAGTTTATTATCTGAGATTTCAATTTATACTTACGAAGGAGAGAAGCCATTAACTGAAATTATGAACAATATTGCAAAAAAGGAAAACAATGGTCCTGCAATTTCTCATAAAGAAGACAATGCTACTTTATTAGCTTATTTTAGAGAAGTATTAACTGATTTTGATGAAGATAGAGTATATCCATCTGATGTTAAGAAAATTTTAAATTGGTACAACATTCTTCACGGTAAAGGTTTAGTTGTTGATGCTCCAGCAGTAGAAGAAGCGGTTGAAGCTGTTACTGAGGAAGTAGTTGCTGAAAAACCAAAAAAAGAAAAAAAAGTTAAAGAATAAATATTCTTAATACATACAAATAAATCCTGTAATCTACTTTTTTAGATTACAGGATTTCTTAATTTTACACAAAACCTATTGCTATGAATTCAAGACAAACACAGCTGCAAGCTTTTGAAAGATTATTAGACATCATGGACGATCTAAGGGAAAAATGTCCTTGGGATAAAAAGCAAACCATGCAATCGTTAAGACATTTAACTATTGAAGAAACTTACGAATTGGGTGATGCTATTTTAGATAATGATCTAAATGAAGTCAAGAAAGAGTTGGGAGATGTATTGTTGCATATTGTTTTTTATGCTAAAATAGGGAGCGAAACAAAAAACTTTGATATCGCTGATGTGTGTAACGAAATTTGCGAAAAACTAATTCACCGTCATCCGCATATTTACAGCGATACTGTTGTAAAAGACGAAGAAGAAGTAAAGCAAAATTGGGAAAAACTAAAACTGAAAGAAGGTAGGAAATCAGTCTTAGAAGGTGTGCCAAAAAGTTTGCCTGCACTTGTAAAGGCAAGCCGAATACAAGATAAAGTAAAAGCAGTAGGATTTGATTGGGATGAGCCTCATCAAGTTTGGGAAAAAGTGCAAGAGGAGTTAGAGGAACTTCAAGTTGAGGTTAAAGCTGGCGATCAGGATAAAATGGAAGCCGAGTTTGGTGATGTACTTTTCTCCATGATTAACTACGCCCGTTTTTTAAACATAAATCCTGAGGATGCGTTAGAACGCACCAATAAAAAATTTATTAAACGTTTTCAATATTTAGAAAGCAAAGCAGGCGAGCTAGGAAAACCCCTAATGGACATGACCCTGGCTGAAATGGATGTTTTTTGGGAAGAAGCGAAGCGACTTCCAAAATAGGAATTAGAAAATCTTTGATTTTCAAATATTCTAAATTGGGAAGAAGCGAAGCGGCTTCCAAAATAGGAATTAGAAAATCTTTGATTTTCAAATATTCTAAATTGGGAAGAAACGAACAAAATCTAAGTTTATTTTTGGCGAAAGCAAAAAACAAACAAAATACAAGTCAATAGCACACAACTATGTCAGAAAATAAAACGGAGTTAAAACGCTCGTTAGGATTAATAGATGCTACTAGTTTAGTAGCGGGTTCAATGATAGGTTCAGGGATTTTTATAGTAACTTCAGCAATGGCGCGTGACATAGGTTCGGCTGCATGGTTGCTAGTAATCTGGTTGGTTACAGGTTTGATTACAGTTGCTGCAGCCTTAAGTTATGGTGAGCTAGCGGGAATGATGCCCAATGCCGGTGGACAATTTGTTTACATTCAGCGTGCTTACGGAAGGTTAGTTTCTTTTCTATACGGTTGGACCGTTTTCACAGTCGTACAAACAGGTGTAATTGCAGCTATAGCCGTAACATTTGCAAATTATTCGGCAATATTTTTCCCAACTTTAGACGACGTTATTTTTACCATCGGTACTAATTTTAGTTTTACAAATAGCAAACTATTAGCTATTTTGAGCATTATTCTCCTTACATATATCAATACACAAGGAGTAAAATCCGGAAAAATAGTTCAACTGATTTTAACTTCAGCTAAGTTAATTGCGCTTTTTGCTTTAATAATATTAGGGTTGTATGTGGGTTTACAAACCAATATCCTTTCGGATAACTTTACTAATATGTGGGAAGCTAGTAAAACAGTGGTTGACCCCAACGGTACCATTACAGTTACTAAATTAACAGGTATGGCATTGCTAGGTGCTGCAGCTGCAACCATGATCAACTCTTTGTTTTCAAGTGATGCTTGGAATAATGTTACTTTTATAGCTGGAGAAATTAAAGAACCAAAAAAGAATATCCCCAGAAGTTTGTTTCTTGGTACGTTGATCGTTACTATTATTTATGTACTAGCTAATGTAGCTTATTTAGCGTTGTTACCCATGCAAGGTACGCCAGAAGCTGCGACAGCTTTTGATAGCGGAATCATGTTTGCCAGTAACGACAGAGTAGGAGCAGCAGCAGCAGGTATGATTATGGGAAATGTGAGCGTTTTTGTAATGGCAGCCTTAATCATGGTCTCTACTTTTGGTGCTAATAGCGGATTAATATTATCTGGAGGTAGATTGTTCTTTGCTATGGCGAAAGACGGATTGTTTTTCAAACAAGCTACGGAGCTGAATAAGAATCAAGTTCCTGCTAAAGCGTTATGGGTTCAATGTATTTGGGCTTGCGTATTAGCAGTTTCTGGTAAATTCGGAGATTTATTAACCTATGCTACTTTTGCAAATTTACTGTTTTATATTTTAACCATCCTAGGAGTCTTTATTTTGAGAAAAAAAGAGCCTAACACAGAACGACCGTACAAAGCTTTTGGTTATCCATTTGTACCGGCGCTTTATGTTTTGGTTACTACAGGGATATGCTTGACGTTATTGGTGTATGATACGGTTAATACAGGTCTAGGCCTAGGGATTGTATTGTTAGGAATTCCTGTGTATTACTTTTTAATGAATAAAAAATAATAATTTATTCAGCTAATTTTTTTAGTTTATTTAATTCTAAAATCGTGATTTTCTTTCCTGATAAATCGATCAGTCCTAATTTTTTAAAGTCAGATAATAAACGGATACAGCTTTCGGTTGCAGTACCGATCATTCCTGATAGCTCTTCACGAGACAATTGGATTTGTAACGAGCCATCTTCGCTTTTACCAAAAGTACTTTCAAGATAAACTAAGGTTTCGGCTAATCTTTCTTTTACAGTTTTTTGAGCCATAGAAATGGTATGTGTTTCGGATTCTTTTAGATCACCACAAATGTTTTTCATCACATTCATAGAGAACTCATTGTTGGTATCAAAAAAACCCATCACATCTGTTTTTGGAATAAAACAAACCTCCATATCCTCAAGAGCAACAGCGCTTAAATTCACAGCTTCGTCACTAATCATGGAACGCTGACCTAATAATTCGCCTTTTGTAACTAATTTAATGATTTGCTCTTTCCCGTTTTGACTGAGTTTACTTAATTTACAAACACCGTCTTTTATACAAAAGATTCCATTTACCTGCTCGCCTTCACTAAAAATAGTGTCGCCTTTTTTTATAGTAAACGAAGTCTTGCAGTCTGCAATTTTAAGTAATTCGTCTTTTTTTAGTGCTTTGAGTGAACTAAACTCTCTAACGATACATTGTTCGCATTTACTCATGGCTTGATGGTTATGATTTATTAGCAAATTTAGTTATTCTGTATGACATATATCATATTTTCGATCACAATCATTTAAGACCTTTGCAATAGGTAAAATGAGCAAAGTTATGGACACACAAAACTGTTTCCATTGTGGGTTAGATATTATAAAATCAGAAGAAATTATTTTTGACGAAAAAAATTTTTGTTGCAACGGTTGTAAAACGGTGTACGAGATTTTTAGTGTCAATGATATGACGTGCTATTATGATTTTGAAAATGCCCCAGGAGCAACACCATTAGATATTAATGGGAAATATGATTTCTTAGAAAATGAAAGTATCGTCGCAAAATTATTGGATTTTCAAGAAGCTGCAACCGCTGTGGTTTCACTTAGTATTCCTCACATACATTGTAGTTCGTGTATTTGGATTCTGGAAAATTTACAACGTCTTCAACAAGGAATAAGTACTTCGCAGGTTAATTTTCCTGAAAAGAAAGTTAGAATCACGTACAATCCCGAAGTGGTTTCTCTTAAACAAATAGTGTATTTACTAAGTGCTATTGGCTATGAGCCATACATCAGCTTGGAGAATTATGAGACCGGAAAAAACAATGTCGATAGAAGTTTAACTTATAAGTTAGGAGTAGCATTCTTTTGTTTTGGGAATATTATGTTGCTTTCATTTCCGGAATATTTTGAGGTAAAAGAGTTTTGGTTGGATAGTTTCAAACCTTTTTTTAGAGGATTAATCTTTGCATTATCACTTCCTGCATTTTTCTATTCTGCTTCAGATTATTATGTTTCGGCTTACAAAAGTATAAAATCAAGAATGCTAAATATTGATATTCCTATCGCCTTGGGAATTATCGTCATGTTTGTTAGAAGTGCAGTCGATATTTTATTCGATTATGGATCAGGCTTTTTTGATAGCTTGACGGGTTTGATTTTTTTCATGCTTCTAGGTAAAATGTTCCAAATCAAAACCTATAGTTTTTTAAGTTTCGAAAGAGACTTTAAATCCTATTTCCCTATAGCAATCACCAGAATCAATAGCGATGCTTCTGAAGAAAGTGTTCCTATTTATGATATTCAAAAAGGTGACCGATTATTAATTAGAAATCAAGAACTAATTCCCGTTGACGGAATACTAATTAGTGATAAAACCGCCATTGACTATAGTTTTGTCACTGGAGAAGCAGACCCTATAACTAAAAACTCTGGCGATAAAGTATTTGCTGGAGGAAAACAAATGGGCAAAGTCATTGAAATGGAAGTCTTACATTCGGTTTCACAAAGCTACTTAACGCAGTTGTGGAGCAACGATGTTTTTCAAAAAAATGTAGAACGCAAACACAAAACCATAACCGATACTATTAGCAGGTATTTTACTCCCGCATTATTATCAATTGCATTTTTAGCTTTTGGTTATTGGATTTTTATTGATACTAATACCGCTTTTAATGTTTTCACGGCAGTGCTTATTGTTGCTTGTCCTTGTGCGCTGGCGCTGACTGCTCCGTTCACTATGGGAAATGTACTTAGAATAGTTGGTAAGCAGCAGTTTTATCTTAAAAATGCCTTGGTGATTGAGCAATTAGCCGCAGTAGATACGATTGTTTTTGATAAAACAGGAACGATAACAACCAATAAGAAATCAAATATAGTGTACGAAGGAGCGGCGCTTTCGAACCAAAATACAATACAATTAAAAAATGTACTTCGAGCGAGTAATCATCCATTGAGCAGAATGCTGTATGATTATTTGCCAGACAGCACAAAAATAAAAACCACTCATTTTGAAGAGATCACAGGGCAAGGAATTGTGGCAACAATTGATGGAGTTGAGGTGCAAATAGGTTCGGGTATTTTTGTTGAAAATAAAGCTGAAAGTAATAATCTACAAACAGCTGTTCATGTAAAAATTGACGGCATTTATCTGGGGAAATACATTTTCAATAATCAATACAGAGAAGGTTTAGAATTGTTATTTAAAAATCTTAAAGGCGATTACCAAATCAAAGTATTATCTGGAGATAACGAAGGAGAACGAGAAATTCTGGAGGAATTATTACCCAAAGGAACAGCACTTATTTTTAATCAAAAACCAGAACAAAAGCTGAAATTTATTAAAAAACTACAAGAAGAGGGTAAAAATGTGATGATGGTGGGTGATGGTTTGAATGATGCGGGTGCTTTGGCACAAAGTAATGTTGGAATTTCAATTTCGGAGAATGTCAACGTTTTTTCGCCGGCTTGTGATGCTATTTTAGAAGCAAAACAATTCGAAAAATTAGATTATTTCTTGAAGTTGTCTAAGAAAGCAATGTTGACTATTAAAATGAGTTTTGCCTTATCATTATTATACAATGTGGTAGGATTAACATTTGCGGTCACAGCAAATTTAAAACCGCTGATAGCCGCTATTATCATGCCTTTGAGCACCATAACGATTGTAAGTTTTGTAACGATTATGAGTAATTATTATGCAAAAAATTTAAGAGGAAAAAAGCATTAATAATTTTACCATAAAATAGGTAAATATGATATATATCATATTTAATAAGGAACCAATAAAGTAATTTTGTTAACATAATTTTAAGGTATGAGTGTCATTTATTTATTAATCGGAATCAGCATATGTGTTGCTATTGGTTTTTTTGTAGCGTTCATAATTGCTGTAAAAAGTGGTCAGTACGACGATGATTATACGCCGTCAGTACGAATGCTATTCGATGATGAAATCAAGAAAACACCAAAAAAAGAAATACAAACAATAAAAGAAAAACAAATTTAATTATGGAAATGCAGCAGTTTTATTATGACAACAAAATTGTAAAGAATTTCATTTACGCTACCATTCTTTTTGGTGTAGTGGGAATGCTTGTAGGGCTTACGCTAGCTACAATGTTTCTTTTTCCTAACTTAACTGATGGAATTTCATGGTTGAGTTACGGGAGATTAAGACCTTTACATACTAATGCAGTTATTTTTGCTTTTGTAGGAAATGCTTTTTTTGCTGGAATGTATTATTCTATGCAACGATTGCTGAAAGCAAGAATGTACAGTGATTTTTTAAGTAAACTTCACTTTTGGGGATGGCAATTAATTATTGTTGCCGCTGCCATTACCTTGCCTTTAGGATACTCTACATCAAAGGAGTATGCAGAATTAGAATGGCCTATAGATATTGCCATTACTTTTATTTGGGTAGTGATGGGTATCAATATGATTGGAACCATGATAAAAAGAAGAGAGCGTCATTTATATGTAGCAATCTGGTTTTATTTAGCAACATTTGTTACCGTTGCTGTTTTACATATTTTTAATAGTTTAGAAATTCCTGTTTCATTGTTTTCAATGAAAAGTTATTCTGTTTATGCAGGAGTTCAAGATGCCTTAGTGCAATGGTGGTACGGTCATAATGCAGTAGCATTTTTCTTAACTACGCCATTCTTAGGGTTGATGTACTACTTTGTGCCTAAAGCAGCTAATCGTCCAGTATACTCTTATAGATTGTCTATTGTGCATTTTTGGTCTTTGATCTTTATTTACATCTGGGCTGGACCGCACCACTTATTATATTCTGCTTTGCCTAACTGGGCTCAAAACTTAGGAGTTGCTTTCTCAATCATGTTACTTGCTCCATCTTGGGGAGGTATGATTAATGGATTATTGACTTTACGTGGTGCTTGGGATAAAGTACGTGTGGAACCAGTACTTAAATTCTTTGTTGTAGCGATTACAGGTTACGGTATGGCTACTTTTGAAGGACCTATGTTATCACTTAAAAACGTAAATGCTATTGCGCATTTTACAGACTGGATTATTGCTCACGTTCACGTAGGAGCTTTAGCTTGGAACGGATTTATGGCTTTTGGTATGATTTATTGGTTGGTTCCAAGAATGACTAAAGGACCTTTGTTTTCTACTAAATTAGCCAACTTCCATTTCTGGATAGGAACACTTGGAATTATATTGTATACATTACCAATGTACGTTGCAGGTTTCTTACAAGCTTCTATGTGGAAACAATTTAACCCTGATGGAACCTTAACTTATGGTAACTTTCTTGAAACTGTAACGCAAATTATGCCAATGTATTGGATGCGTGCAATAGGAGGAGTTTTATACCTTACAGGAATGCTTGTTTTAGTTTATAACATCACTAAAACGATCATGGCTAATGAAACAATTGAAGATGAATTAGCAGAAGCTCCTGAATTACAAAAAATTAGTAGTAGTCGTATTAAAGGTGAAAAATTCCACCCTTGGTTAGAAAGAAAACCAATTCAATTAACAATTTTAGCTACTATCGCTATTTTAATTGGTGGTGTGATCCAAATTGTACCTACAATTATGGTGAAATCTAATATACCAACAATTGCAAGTGTAAAACCATACACTCCTTTAGAATTAGAAGGTCGTGATTTATATATTAGAGAAGGTTGCGTAGGGTGTCACTCGCAATCAGTACGACCATTCCGTTCAGAGGTGGAACGTTATGGGCCACAATCTAAAGCAGGAGAGTTTGTTTACGATCACCCGTTTTTATGGGGATCAAAACGTACAGGACCAGATTTACTTAGAGTAGGTGGTAAGTACAATGATAACTGGCACTTTAACCACATGTGGAGTCCACAAAGTACTTCACCGGGATCTATTATGCCAGGTTACAAATGGTTATTTGATAATAAACCGTTAGATATTTCAGATATTGAAGGAAAAATGAAAGTGATGCAAACACTTGGAGTTCCTTACAGTGATGCTGAAGTAGCAAATGCTAAAAATGCTATTAAAATTCAGTCTCAAAAAATTGAAGATAATTTGCATGCTGATCCTGACTTTGTAAAAAGCTATGAAAACAGCAAGAAAAAAGCAGCTGCAAAAGGAGAAGAATTTGTACCAATGCACCAAAGAGAAATTGTTGCTTTAATAGCATACATTCAGAGGTTAGGTACTGATATTAAAGTAAAAGATAAAAAGTAATTTACTAAACGTTCTAAGACTCTAAGGTGGTGAGTCGCTAATTATCTGCAAAACCTTAGAACCTTAGAGTCTCAGAATCTAAGTAACTTAAAAAATAAAAATATGTTCGAACAAATAAAACACAACATGGAAACCATCGCAGGTGTTGCGATTTATCCAATTCTGTCATTATTGATTTTCTTTTTCTTTTTCGTAGGATTAGGAATTTGGGTTTTCTCTTATAAAAAGGAAAAGATAGAAGAGTTGAGTCAAATGCCATTGAACGATAAATAAAAGTATAATTTCAAAATAATTAAAATGAAAAAATTAATCCCAGCATACGTAAGAGTACCCGTAATTTTCTTTTTCGTGTTTGGCGCAATGGAATATTTCATAGATTCAGGTTCGCAGCCCGCATTTATAAGGTACCCTATGGTTTCTTTATTCTTATTTGTATTCCTGTTTCTTTTAATAGCGATCGAAATAACAATTAAAGCGATTGATAATATTACGTATCAAATGCTTACCGAGGAGCAAAAAGAGCAATTAGCAGTAGCAAGTACAGTTAGCTACAAAGAAAGCGAATGGTTCAAAAATTTAATGCAAAAATTAACTAAAACGGAACCTATTGAAAATGAACTTGATATTTTATTAGATCATGATTATGATGGTATCAAGGAATTAGATAATAATTTACCACCATGGTGGGTGTATTTGTTTTATGCTAGTATCGTTTTTGGGGTCGTGTATTTTGTTCATTTTGAGATGATGGGTGGAGACAACCAAGAAATGGAACTGAAGAAAGAATTGGCTCAAGCCAAAATTGATGTAGCAGAGTATATGAAGACTGCTCCAGATTTAATGGATGAAAAAACAGTTACTTTACTAACAGAACCAGCTGATTTAGCTGAGGGAAAAACAATTTTTACTACTAATTGTGCTGCTTGTCATAGAGCTGATGCAGGTGGTCAAATTGGTCCAAACTTAACTGATGATCACTGGATTTTAGGTGGCGGAATTAAAAATATTTTTCACACTCTTGTTAATGGAGGTCGTGATGGTAAAGGAATGATTTCTTGGAAAGGAACTTTGAAACCTAAAGAAATGCAAAAGGTAGCAAGTTATGTTATCTCTCTTAAAGGAAGTAATCCTGTAGACCCAAAAGCACCAGATGGTGAAATATGGGTAGACGAAGCAGCAGTAGCTCCTGCAGCAAAATAACAGCACTGATTTACTATGTTTTGATGTCAAATAAAAGGCTTCAAAGGGTAGCATTTAAATACCATATAAAATGTCAAAATTGCCAAACGAAGCGTTTAGAGATACCATTGGAACTATAGACGAAGAAGGTAAAAGAAAATTTATTTTTCCTAAAAAACCTTCAGGGAAGTTTTATGATTACCGTAAGTGGGTTAGTTATTTCTTACTAATCATCTTAGTTGCCAATCCGTTTATAAAGGTAAATGGCAATCAATTTATGATGTTTAATATATTAGAACGTCGTTTTAATATTTTTGGTTTTCCTTTTTGGCCGCAAGATTTCTACATTTTTGTACTATTTATGATAGTAGGTGTGGTATTTGTGATTTTGTTTACGGTAATTTTTGGACGTATATTTTGTGGGTGGATTTGTCCGCAGACTATTTTTCTAGAATTAGTTTTTAGAAGGATAGAATATTGGATCGAAGGTGATCGTGGTGCGCAAATTAGGTTGTCAAAACAAGAATGGAATGCCGAAAAAATTAGAAAGAAAGGGATCAAATGGTTTATCTTTCTAATTATATCTTTTGCTATTGCAAATGTGTTTTTAGCCTATTTAGTAGGCAGTGATGAGCTAATTCAAATGATAGAAGATGGTCCCGAAACGCATACAAGTACCTTAATAGCGTTATCTATATTTACTGGAGTTTTCTATTTTATATTTGTATGGTTTAGAGAACAAGTTTGTATTATAGCTTGTCCTTACGGAAGATTGCAAGGGGTATTATTAGATAATAAATCGATAAATGTTGCTTACGATTTTGTACGTGGAGAAAAAGAGGAAGGAAGAGCTAAATTCAATAAACAAGAGGATAGAGCAAGTACTGGAAAAGGAGATTGCATCGATTGCAAACAATGTGTAAATGTTTGTCCTACAGGAATCGATATTCGTAATGGTACGCAATTAGAATGTGTAAACTGTACCGCTTGCATTGATGAATGTGATGTGATTATGGAAAGTGTAGGCTTACCAAAAGGATTGATTCGCTATGCTTCTGAAGATGAAATTGAGAAAAAAGAGCCTTTCAAATTTACTGCGAGAATGAAAGGATACTCCGCTATTTTATTAATATTAGTGGGTATTTTGACAGGATTATTGTTTTTACGTACAGAAGTTGAAGCGGTTATTTTAAGATTACCAGGACAATTATTTGAACATAAGGGAGATAATATTAGTAATATTTACACCTACAAAGTGATCAATAAAACAAATAATGACTTTAAAGACATTCATTTTGAATTGGTAGGAATAAAAGGAACACTAAAACTTGTGGGTAACCAACATTTAAAAGTGGTGAAACAAGGGATGAGTAGTGGTACGATGTTTATAGAAATCAACCAATATTTGTTAGAAAGCGACAAAACTAAATTGAAAATTGAGGTTTATGATGGCAATAAAAAAATTGAAACAAGTACAACGAGCTTTTTAAGTCCGCGTAGTTTTGATTAATTATAAAATGCTATTTCATAATTTCAATTAAAAAATCCAAATAAAATGGAAGATAATACAAGTAAACCTGCTGGAGTTTCTTCAGAAAAAAAAGGGTTTAAAATTAATTGGGGAGCAGGGATTGTCATAGCTATGGGGTTGTTTATGGCATTCATATTGTATTTTGTCATTAAAGTGCAGATGAATTCTAAATATGACAACGAATTAGTTGTTGAAGAATATTACAAGCACGATGCTAAATTTGGTGACGAAATGGTTCGCGTGCAAAATGCACATGATTTAGCTCAAAAACCAGTAATTACCAAAACTAAGGACGGGGTTACCATTGAATTCCCAACTGTTTTTGCACCAGAAAAGATTAAAGGAAAAGTATCCCTATATAGACCGTCTATGAAAAATTTAGATTTTGAAATTCCTATTTCTCTGTCTAAGCCAACTTTGCTCATACCTAAATCAAAATTGGTAGGCGGTCGATGGGATATTAATATGGAATGGCAGTATGAAGGAAAAGCATACTTGACTAAGGAGACTATTTATATTAATTAGATTGTTTAAGTTTCTGATTCTCTGAGTTTCAAAGTTTCTTAGTGAAATAGTGTTGCTAAACGAGAAATGTAGAATTCACAATTAATAAAATGTTATACACCGCTTTTATATTTGGATTGATTAGTAGTTTGCACTGCATTGGTATGTGTGGTCCTATAGCTATGATGCTTCCTGTAGATCGTAATAACAAGGCCAAAAAAACGATTCAAATTATGACGTACCATTTGGGCAGATTGACTGCTTATGGTACGATAGGATTAGTTTTTGGTTTAGTAGGAAAGGGTTTTTTTATGGCTGGTTTACAACAAAAGATGTCCATCTTTATTGGTGTGGCAATGATTTTAATCGTCATAATTCCGGAAAGGTCATTTGCAAAATATAATTTCTCAAAACCTGTTTTTCGATTAATATCAAAAATTAAGCAACATCTAGGAAGTCAGTTTAAAAACAAAAGTTACAAGTCCTTATTTACGATTGGTTTACTCAACGGTTTTCTACCCTGCGGAATGGTTTATGTAGCCTTATTTGGTGCCATAGCGATGCAAAGCGCTAGTTTAGGGGTATTGTATATGATCTTATTCGGATTAGGAACAGTGCCTATGATGAGTGCCGTGGTATATGCAAATTCGTTTATAACATTGCGCATTCGAAACAAAATTCAAAAAGCAATTCCGTACGTTGCTGTTTTTATAGGGTGTTTGTTTATTTTAAGAGGTTTAGGATTAGGGATTCCCTATGTTTCCCCTTCTAATATGAGTTTGTTTGTTCAAGCTGAACCCAATTGTCATTAAATAATAACCATAATTTTATTACTAACTCATAAATACATTAAAATGGAAAGACACGATTTATTACACGAGTTTCCTCAATATCAGGAAAAAATACACGAATTAAAAACCAATGATGCTCATTTTAAAAAATTATTTGATGAGTACAATGAAATGGAACATGAAGTACATCGTGTAAATACAGATACTGAGGTAGTTACTGACGGTCATGCACACGAATTAAAGGCGAAATTATTGTTCTTGAAAGATGAGCTATACGCTATGTTAATTAAGGAATAGAACCGTAATTTATTACCTATAGAAAACTAAAATTCGCAAATTGAGATCTTATTAAAATCTTAATTTGCGAATTTTTTATTTTAGTTTTGAAATCTAATTTTAAACATTCGTTTTTTTAACGAAGTCCAATTGTCAGTTCGAATATACTCCATTTGTTAGTTCGAGCACACTTCAATAATCAGTTCGAGCCAGCAGGAATTTGTCAATTCGAGCGGAATCGAGAACCATAATAATTTTTTACAGTGGCTGGATGTGACAAAAATGTTATAACTAATCAATCATTATATTGTCATAGAAAACAAGGCTGTTTCAGGCGCTTTTCTTTTTAACAGTAAATCAAATGCCATACATATATTACGAACATAAGGTTTTCCTCCTTCGGTAACTTGAATGCTATCTTTATGCAGTAGTACTAAACCGTCTTTTTCCATTTCTTGTAACTGAATTAATATTTCAGGGATTTCTTGAAAATATTCATTCTCGTTTGTCCAAGAAGTTTCAAACTGACACATTAAATTCAAAATGTGTTGACGAATGATAAGATCTTCTGCAGTTAATAAATGCCCTCTGTAAATAGGCAGTTTGTTTAATTCTAATTGTTTATAATAATCTTCTAAGCTCTTTTCGTTTTGAGCAAAACTATACCAGCTGTCACTTATTGAAGATACACCTAAGCCAATCATTAATTTTGTTTTAGAAGAACTGTATCCCATGAAATTACGATGTAACTTTCTGGTTTCAAAAGCATCGTATAAACTATCAGTTTTAAGTGCAAAATGATCCATTCCTATTTCGTGATACCCATTTTTTAGTAATAATTCTTTTCCAACCTGGTATAATTGTCGTTTTTCTTTGTCCTTTGGAATGTCTTCATCCTTGAAGCCACGTTGACCGTTTCCTTTAATCCATGGTACATGAGCATAACTATAAAATGCTAAACGGTCCGGTTGTAATGATTTGGTTTTTTCGATAGTGTCAATAACATCATCAATATTTTGAAAAGGTAGACCAAAAATGATATCATGGCCTATTGAGGTATAACCAATCTCTTTGGCCCAAAAACTTACTTTGGCTACATTATGAAACGGTTGCTCTCTATGAATTGCTTTTTGAACTTTTGGAGAGTAATCTTGAACGCCAAAACTTACTCTTCTAAAGCCTAGATCATATAATTTTCGCAAGTGTTCGTGCGTAGTATTGTTTGGATGTCCTTCAAAACTAAATTCATAATCTTTAGCTTTTACAGCGGTACTGAAAATTCCATTAATTAGATGTTCTAAGTTTTGTGGAGAAAAAAAAGTGGGTGTTCCTCCGCCTAAATGAATTTCTTTGATCGATGGTTTTTCGCCTAGAATTTCACAATATAATGACCATTCTTTTAATACAGCATCAATATAAGGGTTTTCTAAAGTATGATTTTTTGTAATGCGTTTATTGCAACCACAAAAAGTACACAAGCTTTCACAAAAGGGGAGATGTATGTACAAACTAATTCCCTCACTTGAGTTACTCTCAATGAATGATTTTTGTAAAGTATCAATCCAATTTTCATATAAAAAATCGTTCTCATTCCAGTAAGGAACAGTAGGATAACTAGTGTATCTAGGACCTGGAACATTGTATTTTTGAATTAAAGCACTTTTCATCGTATTGTTTTTTAGCGATACTTCAAAAGTAATGGCAATGCTTGAAAATTAAAATGATAAATGTCATACGGTACACGAAGTAGTTTTTTTAAAGAAAAGAGGCTTATAAAAAGCCTCTTTAAAGTTGTGAATGATTATTATTTAGAAATGCAGTTGTCAATAATTGCTTTCCATTTTTTTGCTAATTGGTGTTCTTCATACAAACGAATTTGATTTATTTGATCGTTTTCAATGGTGTAGATTGGGATGAATTCTTTTATATCGGTATTTTTATATTTAAATTCAAACTCAATTTTTACAATCGTTTCTTTTGGATTTTTGGTTGTAACTACTAAATCGCATGACGAAATAGTATTGAGATCAACAAATGCGGTGTATTCTTCCTTATAATTAAAGTCCATAAATAGAAACGCTTTTTTATTTTCGTCAATATTCATCACTTTATTGTTGAGTATTTCGGTTAGCTCATAGTTGTAAGTATTGTTTTTACTGTAGGCTTCTTTTATGGTTTTAATTTTATTTTTGCTTATCATATTAGAGCGAAAAACAAAGAAAAGAGGAGTTGCAATTAATAATGTAATGACAAGACCTATAATTGTTACGGATGTATCCATTTTTTATTTTTAAATTAGTTTATAGAACAAGACCAGCTCAATGCAATTGATTAAGCTGTATAAAATAGTATTGTGTAAGTATAAATGAATTTAAATCACCAGAAAAAATGGAACGGAAAGAGTAATATAGATACTTTTTCGCATCTATTAATATCTTGGTTTAAATAAGAGTTAAAGCAACTAAGTTTAGCCACATTTGTATTAAGTGTCAAAAACGCACTTTGCCATTTTATTACTGGATTGCTTTCTTTTTCTAGTTGTAAAGTAACCGTATAAACTGGTTGGGGCTGTATGAAAGCCTTATTTTGAATATGTTCTAGAGAGAATTTTGGACTCGATTGCTTTTCAATCTTAGTATGCATGGCATTTCCAGTCGCTGAAAAAGCAACTAAAAAAATGACAAGAAGTACAATAAAACTGATCGTTTTCCTAATCCAATTCATAATGCAAACTTATGTAATTGTAAGTGGTAAGCCTAATTTTTATAAATGAAATTAGCTTGTGTTTTTGTTTCATAAAAAAACCTCAAACTAGTACTAGAATGAGGTTTGTAATTTAAGAAAATCAGAAGTTATTCTTGGTTCAAATTTCTAATTTGTTTTAGTTTTTCTTTCCAAGTATCAAGACTTTCTCTGTGGATAGCAATGTTTTTACGAACTTCTAATACAATAGAATTTTCTTTTTTTGCATTTTTAGTATTTGTAAAAAACTGAATATTATTCTCTAACTGGAAAATTTCATTTTGAACTTCATCAATTTTTCTCATCAAGAAAATCTTTTCATTTTCAAGTTTTCGAGTATCATTATCTTCAGCTAATTGATCAATACGATTGGCAAAACGCATCATATCAGTATCTTTTTTGCTCAAGCTTAACTTGTCAAAAAGGGCGTCTAATATTTTGTTAAATTTCCCTTCAATGTGTCTTCTTGCATGAGGAACTCTACCTAGTTTTTTCCAGCTTTCGATGTGCAGTTTAATCGCATCTAAATCTGTTTTATGATCACCGGTTAGTTCAAATGCTCTTAAAGATTCTAAGTAAGCTTTTTTATTCTCAAAGGCAGCAATTTCCTCAGCGTCACTTTCGTTTTTTTGTTCTTTCAAACGATCAAAATAATGGTTGCAAGCTGCTTTAAATTCGGCCCAAACCTTATCAGAATATTTTCTAGGTACATGACCTATTTTTTTCCAGTCGTCCTGTATGCGTTTCATTACAGCCGTAGTCGTTTCAAAGTCGGTGCTGTCTTGAAGTTCTTGGGCTTTTGCTACAAGCGCATTCTTTTTATTGAGGTTATCGTTTTGATCTTTTTTAATTTCTTTGTAAAAGGAGTTTTTAAAAGAATTAAAGTCTCTTACAGCAGTTTTAAATTTACTCCATGTAGCTTCATTTATTTCTGATGGTACTTTTCCAGCGGCAAAAAAGGCTGTTCTTAAAGCTTCAACTTTTTCAATTTGTACTAACCACTGTGAATGAGAGTTTACTTTAATGGTAGCCAAATCTTCAATACCAGCTATAATTGCATTTTTATTCTCTAAATTTTCAGCTTCAACACCTCTTAATTTTTCGAATAAAAGCTCTCTTTTATCGTGCATTTTTTTAGTAAGATCACTAAATAAATTCCAGATCTCCTCACGGTGTTCTTTAGAAACAGGACCTATATCCTCTTTCCACATGCGGTGTAAATCTTGTAACTCTCTAAAAGCTTTATTTACATCTTCCTCTTGAAGCAATTCATCAACACGCAAAATAATTTTTTGTTTTTGCTCTAAATTATGTTTAAAATCTAAGTCTCTAGCCTCTCTATCAAGGTGTAAATAGTCATAGAAATTCTCAACGTGAAAGTGGTAGTTATTCCAAACGTGGTTGTATTTATCTTTAGGAATAGAGCCTGCATTTTTCCATCGGTCTCTTAATTCATTAAAATGTTTTAAGGTGTCTTTGATATTTTCCTGCGGATTAATCAACTCTTTTAATTCTTCAACAATGGCCAATCTAGTCTCTAGATTTGTTTTCAAGTTTGTTTGTAAACTCTTGAAATGTACATTTTTTTTATCTTTATATAAGGTGTAATATTCGTCAAAATGCGCTTTTAGAGGCAAATGATATTGAAAATCTTCCGTACTATCAGGGTTTTCTGCTTGAAACTCTTCTTTTTTCTCTTCAATAAAGTGGTTGTATTTTGCTAAAAAAGATTTCTTAATCTCATCAACATGCTCCTTTACAGACATTACTTTGTCAGTTTCCACAATAGTTTTTAACGCATCAACAAGTTCTTCCATAGACAAAGTGTCGTAGTCTTGCATAGGTATTTCGTGACGTTCCTTTAAAGTTTCATCTTCGCTTTCCTCAGCATTAGAGTCATCGATAGAATTTAGGGCTTTTTGATTGTCATTCTCTTGCGGTTTCGCTGTAACTGGCTCTTCAGTAGGAGTAACAGGAGTTTCTTGATTTTCTGATACGGTCTCGTTTAATTCTTGAGACGCAACGGCTAATTTTCCATCTGCATTTTGCAGGTTATCATTCTTTTCTTCTAACATTGGTTCAATGTGTAAGGTTGCTAATAAATTGAACTCGAAAGATAGTAAAGCAGTACTGAATAACAAAACAAATCGTTAATTTAGAGTGGTTTTATGTTAATAATTTCTTTTTTTTGGAGCTATTTCCCGCTATACACTATATCTTTTATAGCTTTAAAAAAAAGCCATAAAAGGATGCCGTTACTATCGGGGCTAAAGAATTTAGAGTTAATCATGAACTATTGTAGTAATTTGATATAAGGAAACATAAAATAAAATGATGAAATTTTTTAATTTTAGGTTTTAGTATAGTTGTCGTTGTGAATTGCTTTCAAAATTGTATTTTTACTTATAATTCCCAACCCGTTCGTGAAATGGAGAAAGAGGTATAATGTTGTGAATTGCTTTCAAAATTGTATTTTTACTTATAATTCCCAACCCAAGATAATTTTATTGCATTAGCTGAATTGTTGTGAATTGCTTTCAAAATTGTATTTTTACTTATAATTCCCAACCGTTCTTCATATAAATCAGGCTCGGAAACTGTTGTGAATTGCTTTCAAAATTGTATTTTTACTTATAATTCCCAACCTAATGATTTTAAATCAGCTCTCGAAGTTCGTTGTGAATTGCTTTCAAAATTGTATTTTTACTTATAATTCCCAACCGTTCAAGCCATTTATTCATGGCAGTTAAGGTTGTGAATTGCTTTCAAAATTGTATTTTTACTTATAATTCCCAACCAGTACTCGCAGTAGACGGGTCTTCTTACAGTTGTGAATTGCTTTCAAAATTGTATTTTTACTTATAATTCCCAACCGATTGTGCGCGCTTTTTCGTTATCCAGGTGTTGTGAATTGCTTTCAAAATTGTATTTTTACTTATAATTCCCAACCTACGAAGATATATGGGTAAAACATCTACTGTTGTGAATTGCTTTCAAAATTGTATTTTTACTTATAATTCCCAACACAAAGATGGGACTTATTATGTAGTGGGTGGTTGTGAATTGCTTTCAAAATTGTATTTTTACTTATAATTCCCAACGCAGTGTAGTGCGGGAAATAGGGTAAACAGGTTGTGAATTGCTTTCAAAATTGTATTTTTACTTATAATTCCCAACTTATTCCAGATGTAAACAACCATGTGCTTTGTTGTGAATTGCTTTCAAAATTGTATTTTTACTTATAATTCCCAACCAATGACTTGGGATAATGTTCAGGAAATTTGTTGTGAATTGCTTTCAAAATTGTATTTTTACTTATAATTCCCAACCCTTTATTGTAGATATTCACGCCATCATGCGTTGTGAATTGCTTTCAAAATTGTATTTTTACTTATAATTCCCAACCCGTATGAACCATTGATTAGTATATCAGGGTTGTGAATTGCTTTCAAAATTGTATTTTTACTTATAATTCCCAACATTACTCAACAGATTATAATTAAACCATGGGTTGTGAATTGCTTTCAAAATTGTATTTTTACTTATAATTCCCAACAAATGTTCTTTGTGCAGTTAATCCATCAGGGTTGTGAATTGCTTTCAAAATTGTATTTTTACTTATAATTCCCAACATACCGCGATTCAATCGTTTGATATGTTGTGAGTTATCGATTTGTTTAGAAAGTAAAAATTGATTGTTAATTAGTATTGAATGTCAATCAGTTGTTGGTTTTTAGAATCCTAATTTTTAAAAAAGCTCCAATTGTTGCGAAGGTTTATCTGGTTCTACCGCTTTTTTTCCATAAAAAAGCTCCATCATCCCAAATTGTTTGTCGGTAATTTGCATTATGCCAATTTTGCCGTGTTCGGGTAAACTGTTTCTAATTCGCTTTGTATGTACTTCGGCATTTTCTCTACTAGCACAAAAACGCATATAGATGGAAAATTGAAACATAGAAAAGCCATCGTCCAATAATTTCTTGCGAAATCCACTGGCAATTTTACGCTCTTTTCGCGTTTCTGTAGGTAGGTCAAAAAAAACTAATATCCACAAACTTCTATATTGATTTAATCTTGTATAATGTTCTTCATGCATGTTTTATAGGTCTAATTCTTAAAGTTAAAATGGGTTAACTATAGACAGGATATAATATTTTACGTGCTGTTCCCTCAAAACATTCTTGTAAGGAGTGCGTAGTGCGACTCATGGCAACCATTAAGGGACTATTTTTACCATCTATAAGTACATCAATTGTAGCAATACTCAATAATTGTTTCTTGATTTCGGTAGTCAATTCGTCATAACAATCTTGAGTTTCCATAATGTGACATACTATTAAATCAACATAGGGTCGATACGGTTCCATAATGTCGTCAGCGAGACAGTAAGCATTGTATTTATTGCGATGAAAAATCCCCAGTGTAGGCAACATTCCTGAGCTTACAATGGCGCGGGCGGTTATGGCTCTTAGAATAGCATATCCATAGTTGAGCAAATTATTTGGCGCCACACCCTTTTGACCACGTGTGAAATTTTCAACCTTAATAAGATTCTGCCAATAGAATACGGCTGCCCTTGATTCATGGTTAAGCGCATCACCCGAACTCACTTCTGTTGCCCAAATTTCCATTTTACGACACGGAATTCCTTTTTCTTTCAATAAACCTGCTTGGTTTCTAATTTTGGCGCTAATGGTTTGTTGCCATAAATTTTTTTTAAGTGGGGCAGAAGCGTTAATTTGGTTTTTAAATCGTTCGCTTTGCTCTGTATGACCATTCAGTGGCATTAATAACCCTATAGGTAAATGGTACTGGTCACAATTAATTAGTGCTACATTATTGTTAGTCAATTTTTCAAGTAAGCCATTGGTGATTGTTATTTGTTGATTTTCTAATACAATGACACCAATATCTTCAATCGCAACTGTTTTAGTCTCTTGTTCTTTATCAGGATAAGAGATCACTATTTGTTCGTTTTTGGTACTCAGATAGGCTGGGTTGCCAAAGAAAAGCGTTCGTTTGATCATTTTTTTGGTTTTAAATTAATAATCCTATTCTAATGACTTACAATATCTTTTGGCTAAAGCCAATTTGGAATGTTTTATTGTTGAATGGGTTGAAACCCATTATTATTGAAAATTTATATTGTCATCATTTTTAAATGACTTTAGGATTAGACTATCTCCAGCTATTGAGTTGCCTCCCGCTTTAGCTGGAGGAAAACAAATTGATATTTATAAATTGGCTTTAGCCAAAATCTATTCTTTTGGTAAATTATATTTAACAATAAACTCCTCATATTCTTCTTGGAATGTGTATTTGGCGTGATGTTGTTCTTGGTTTTTAATATAGTTGCGCACTCTGTCAATCATAGATTCTGAAACGGACACAGCAAAATATTCATCTTGCCATTGAAATTGACCTTTACACAAATTGTTTTTATTTATCCAAAAAGAAGACTCGCCTTTTATTAGCTGCATTGTTTTTTGAATGGTTTGATCGGCTCCCAAAGAAACCAAGCAATGACAATGATCTGTATATCCATTTACAAAATCAACAAAGATTCCTTTCTCTTTGGCGTTTTCTTTAATATGAAGCCATACTTTCTGCCGCAATTCTTTACTATCCAGAAAGGGAAATCTGTTTTTTGTACTCCAAACAAAATGAATATAGGTTTTGATGTAGGACATAATTATTTGTATTTAGTGAATATGCTTATTTATCAAGAGTATTAGATTAATTTTATCCAAAGCTCCCCCAATCCTATTGAATGTGATGGATCAATAATTATTGTTGTACTCTTTTTGGCTAAAGCCCTCACTATTTGTTTTTATTGTGCCGAATGGGTTAAAACCCAATCCTATTGAATTAATAAAAATCGACATTCATTGTCAATCAATTGCCTCCAGCTTTAGCTGGAGGTAAAATGTTAATTATTATAGGTATTGGCTTTAGCCGAATTATTTTGGCTAAAGCCTCTTCCTTGTGTTTGTCTATTTTAGATTGGGTTAAAACCCAATCCTATTGAATCAATATATTATCTAATGATATTTCTAATTTCCCCTAATCTGTCAATCTCTAATTTCCAAAAATTTTCTTTAATAGTTGTTCCTTCAAACGATTTAGAGAGTTTAGAATCAAAACTTGTATCTAGCTCTTTTGGAGCTATATTTTTGGCAAAATGATTTGGAGTAAAATAAATAGTATAGCCTGAAAAATCATTAACATTATAACATCTAAGCACTTGTTCTTTACTTAAGTTATTCAAATTTATATAATTTGAATTTTCTAACTCTTCATTTGATGGTAAATACACCAAGTCATTCGGAGACAGAAATTGATTTAATTTATATTCTATTTTAGTTTTATCATCTAAATATTTATCAGGAACTGGCGATAATCCATCTTTAAGGTTTTGAATTACAACATTAAAAGGAATAGTTCTATAAATTCTTTTACCTAGTTCGTCTTTATAAATTGCAAAAAACAAATTTGTACCTTTAGCAGTTTCAACAAATTTATTTATTTTATTTCCTGTTTCACCTAAAGGGAACTTATTACTTTCTTCAAAAATCCTCACTCTTTTAATGGGTTGATGGTTTTTACCATCGTTTAAAAAAGTAATATTTTTATTCAAATCTTCTAGACCATTTTCAGAAAAAGCTATTTCATGTGGAGCTACCTTTTTACCGTTTTCATCAAATGTGTTTTGATATTTTAGTTGTTTAAGATGATTCAATAGAATTTTTTGAATGCCAGTATCTGTTATTTTTTCAATTCTTTTTTCGTCAAAAGTAATGTCGAGTGTTTTTCTTGTGGCAGTTGCTTCTAGCGTTTCATAAATTTGAATTTTATCAGTGGTTTTACCGTTGATTGTTACAAGAAATGCTTTTAGATGTTTTTTCAAGCCAACTATATTGTTTGGATATAATTCAATTTTAGCCTTTAGTTGCTTTTTAACCTCTTTATCAACAATTAAGTCAACCTGTTCAATAGCATTTGCTATGGTGATATGACTTTGTTTAATTCGTTTCAAAAATACTTTTCCACTTACCGTTTCGGCATGCATTGATTTTCTAATTGCCCAATTGTCTCCTTTGGTTTGCGTAATAACTTTCTTTTGCGCTAATCCGTTTGCGTCAACATTCAAATTGCCGTTTTCATCTTTATAACTCACATACTTGTTTACCGTTTTATTGATAACTCTAGTATTTTGCTTAAAGCTTGTGATGGTTGTATTTAATTTGTCTTCGGCATCTGTTGTAAAGTTCTTCCAAGGTTTATGAAATTCTTTTGCAAATTTTTGAGTTTTTCCATTAATTTGGATTTCCTCCGTTCTTCTCAATTTAGTGACCAAAGAATAATTTGTTCTTTGTGAATTTATCGAATTTAAATAATTGATGTGGTCTTTTGTCACACAAGCAATTACCAATGCATCCAAAGCATGATGCCTATGGTCAATTCTTTTTTTGGTAAACCCTTTTGCAATGGCATCTGGTACTGTGGTTTGAAAAACCCTTTTACCTTCATTACCATAAGCATCTTTTTTCAATTCAAATTGTCCAAAATCATTCGAATTTGTAATCGCATTTAAACGTTCAAAACGAGGACTTACTATATTGTTCCAAACATCATTTAGCCCCCAATCTTGTTTCATTCTTGAGGTTATACTTCCGTTTAGCGAAACAACATGTTTTGAGGTTACTTCTTGTTCATCATCTTCACGAACAATTTTGCTCAATAGATTTTTTACTATTTTGCTAATGTATTTGGTATCGTTTAGTTGTCTTGATATAAATTGGTCTGGAATTTCTTCGGTTAGCAATCTTTTTTGTTTGTTTTTATTTTTAGAATAATAACTAATGATATGCTGTTTGTAAGCTTCTTTTGTAAAAATTCTAACGGTTTCGCCACCAGTTAGTGTCACTATTCTATTTTCATTATTATTTATAAATTCTAAAGCCGTCATATTACTTTTCAGCTCATTAACTTCTGATTCACAAATTACTTTATTTGATAACGAATCGTCAAATAATCTGGATTGTGGGATTATATGTTCTATTTGATATTTGGTTGTGAATAATTTACTCAACGGAATGAGTTTTCCAGTATATGGGGATGCATAACCTTGTTCTAACCACAATTTATACTTGTTTATTTCAGAAGTAGTTGGTTTTGAATTTTTTCTGATTTTATCAACTTCCTCTAATTTTTCTTTACGATTTTCACTGTTATAAACTCCTTCTTCATAAATTTTTAAAATCTCTTGTTGACTTGGTGAATAGGGACGTACATCATCAACGCCATCGTTTTTCAATTCGGTCAAAACAGCTTTTATTCTTAAGTTTGTATTCTCGTTTTTACTGATATTATCTGTAATTCTTTTTCTATCAGCAGCACTATTTTTCATTTCGCGCCCTAATTCAATATGAATTTCATTAAAGAAATTTTCTTTCCCTTCTCCAAAATGTTGCCAAATATCTTTAACTACTCTCAAAGTTTCTGTTATTACTTGCTCTACAATTGGGTTTCTTAAAGAATGTTGTTTGAATTCATACTTTAAAAATTTTTCTATATCCGCAGGAGTTTTCCATTTAGAAACATCGCTGGCTTCGCTATGTTTGTCATAAACAATATAAGAGGCTAACCATAAGGGCAGGCCTTTAAAATCTTCAATTTTATGCAAGCCTATTGCTTTATCACGTACGCGATTTCTAATCTTTTCATCAAATTCGCCTGTTTGAATTTTATCTATTCTATCAAGAGTCTTAGTATCAATATTTTTTGTATCCCAGTAACTACCACAACGCATTAAAGGCAATAATTTCTTTATGGTTTTTTCTGAAAAAGAGCCATATTCTTTTTTGTACGGTTTTATTTTAGAAAAGTTTATAATGAATTCATTGGGCAAATTATGTTTTTTGGCAAAAGTGCTTATTGCTTTTGTAATTTCAATTTTATCTGTAACCGAATATAAAATATGCCACAAATCTTGGGTATTCTTGGTATTGAAAAAAGATTTGTCTACGTCAATTTTTGCAATAGCATTCAAAAATTGGTTTCTGGTTTCATTGCATGGATAACTTTTGTCTTCAACAAAATTCCATCTGTATTTGTCTTCTTTTAATTTGAAATTTGCTAAAAACTGTTTTTGACTAATCTCTGCTTTATCATTCAACCAATTCAAAAGTTCTTCAACATCTTCTTCTGATTTTAGGTAATCATTGGTAACCTCAATATCATCTAGAACACCTCTTTTATATATTTTTAGATTTTTGGCAAATTGTAACAATCTAAATTCTTGGAAAATAGGATTTGACCTTGCAATGCATTTGAGTGCTTTTACAATTTGTTTTCCGTTAGTATCTTTTACCAAAACACCATTTTTATCTTTTATTGGGCGAAATTCTAAACTACAATCACTTATTAAGGATGTTTTACTTTTAAGTGGTCTTTGAAAAAAAATAATATCATCTAAAAATAAGTAATCAAAACCTCGGTCTTTGATACTATTTATATGAGACTCATTATTTTTGTATAATTCGTCGATACAGTTTTTATATAGTTTTTTATCCTTCAAAATTTCAGAATGAAATTCTAGTTGCTTTTTTAGAATTTCTCTAAGTTCGTCTTTGTAAAATTTTCTTTCTATAGTACGTACTAATTCGCCTTTTATTTTTTGATTCGGATTTTTTAATAATGCTTCGTAAATGTATGTTCCAACAGATTTTCCGCTTTGATTAATCGTTTGTTCAGTTCTTATTTTTACTAAGGCCCAATCATCATCTTTTGGCGATCTAAAACTTCTTTTTTCTTCATTATCTTTAGTTAATTTTACTGTTCCATCGTCATTGTACTCCGTTGTGACAATAAAACTTTTTGACTTTCCAATCCAATCAGATAAAGAAATCTTACTTTCTCTTTTGTAAATCCATCCATTTTCTAGAATAACATTGTACCAAGTTCCAGTTTTTCCTTTATCTCTTTCAATAACATCTGATACCAATAGCGTATGAAATTCTTCTTTTTTATTTTTATTTTCTTCCTGTTCCTCTCCACGCAATTGATAATAGCCTCTTTTTTGATTAAAATTAAGCAGAATCCAAGCCAGTTCTTCTTTAGAAATTTTTGTAGTCAATGCTTTTTTTCTCAAATAATAAATTGTCCAATCATAAGGGATGTTTTTTATAGCTGGAAATAAAGTTTTAAACTCAGCCAGCATCTCTTGATGACTTTCTTTGAAAATAAATTGATTTTTACCGTTTTCAATTTTATAAAAAGAGAACTTTTCTTCCCTTTCGGGTTTGAATTGTCCAAACTTTTTTTCAAAATCAATTGCTTCTGAATAATGTTCAGGTAAAAATTTTAAAATATTTAGGACTCTATGCAATCGTTCACGTCTTAATAAAAAGCGCTGTACTAATCTTCTTGTTCCTCTGTATTTTGTTCTTTCAGCAGTTTGGGATAAAGAAACACCACTATCAAACTTCCCTAATACATCTTGAGTCATAGGGATTATACGACTTCCTAAACCTTCGATACTTCCAGTTTTAGTATCAAAGTCATTGGTTGTTAACGCCCAGCCAATACTATTAGTCCCCAAATCCAATCCTAATATTTTCTTCATTGTATGATGATTTTCTTATTATTCTTATCAATTGCTAAATATAAATATAAGAAAATTAAGAACCTTACGGGAAACCGTAATTGGATATTAAAAATTTTATCGTAATATTGTCTTACAATTTTGAAGCAATTCACAATAAGGATTATTCCGTTGTGAAAACATTCAAAGCGGCCTCACAAGGGTCGCTTTTTTTTTGGTTTAAACTTAAGTTTTGATATTAAACTCATAAAAAAATAGAGAATAGACTACAGTATTAAAAAATCGTAGGGACGCTTTTAGTATAATTATTATTGAGCATAAAAAAAGCTTTCAATCTAATTCAAGACTGAAAGCTTTTTCTATATTTTTCAATTATTTATTTATTCCATATTTCCCATGATTTTTCTGCTTGGTAGACAAGCATATCATAACCATTTTTAGTTTGTGCCCCTTTGGCGGAAGCCTTACTTAAAAACTGCGTAATTGGGGGATTATATATTAGGTCAAATGCAATGTGCTGAGGGGTGAAAAACTCATACGGAATTAATGGAAAAGCAGCTATGTCAGGGCTTGTGCCTACTGGTGTGGCATTAATTACTATTGTATGACTCTCAAATGTATCTTTATCAAGATCTTCATAGGAGATAGTGTTTTCGTTTTTTATCCTAGACACAAAAGTATAGGTTATTCCTAGCTCATCAAGAGCAAAACAAACGCCCTTTGATGCACCACCAGTACCTAAAATCAATGCTCTTTTATGGTGTGATTTTAATAATGGTTTTATTGCTTTTTTAAAACCATAATAATCAGTATTGTATCCTTTTAATTTGCCTTTTGCAGTAAACTTAATGGTATTTACAGCACCTATTAATTTTGCTTTTTTTGATAATTTATCTAAATAAGGCATCACTGCTTCTTTATACGGAATCGTAACATTGATACCAGCTAATTCTTCGTGATTGTTTTTTATTAAATCCTCAAATTCACTAATTTCGTCTAAGTCAAAATTCTCGTAACTATAATTGATAGCGGCATCTTTTTCAAATTTAGCAGTGAAATATCCTTTTGAAAAAGAATAACTAATATTTTTTCCTAGTAAACCAAAGCGTTTTTTATTAGTTACAGCCATTATTCTTTTTTGTATTTATCAATATAATTGCGAACGATTTTTTTTGTCCATACTACAGGAAATAAGTCTTCAATCAATACATAGTTATCAAATTTTAGACGCAACCCATTGCTTAAATGAAATTTAGCCTTGGTGTTTTCTTGGGTCATAAAATACAATCCAGCCAAACGGTATTCAATTTCGTTTTCTTCAGGAAAATATTCTGACGCTTGCAATAACGTTTGTATTGCACTATCAAACTCGCCCAAAAACTGCAAAATATCAACCCAAAATAACCAAGTGTCTAATGCAGTATCTCCAAACTCAACTGCTTTTCTAAAACCAAATTCAGCTTCCTCAAAGAAATTCATTTCCTTGTTGATTGTAGCATAGCGCTTCCAGTACAAACGATTTTGATTGTCGATTGCTAATGCTTTATTGACAAAAAATAAGGCTTTTTGGTAATTCTTTTGACGCAAGTAAAAATCAGTTATCGCAATCCAACCTTTGTCTAAAAGGGGGTCTTCGTGTACCGTTTCATTATAATATTTTAATGCTAAAACAGTATTTCCTAAACGTTCGTGACATTTCCCTATTCGCAACAGCGCATAAGAGGTAGCGTCATCAAGCGCGATGGTTCTATTGTAACTTTCAATTGCTTCTTCGTATCTTTTTAGACGTTCATAGGCTTTGGCTTTTTCCATAAAGGCGCCTAAAAACTCATCATCAATTAAAGTAGCATAATCAAATGCGCGAATGGCATTTTCATAATCTTTTAGATCATAATACAAGCGTCCTACTTGATGCCAAGCAATTTCGCTGTAGGGATTTTTATCAATGTATTTATTTAAATACGTTATCGCCTCTAGATTTTGATCTAAAAATTCAAAACAATACACCACATTATACAAAGCCGATTGATCTTCAAGATCTTCCTCTAGACATTTTATGAAACTCTCTTTTGCAAGCTCTAGATTGTCCATAAAAAGATATTCCATACCAATTAAGTTATAGACATCAGCATAATCATCAGTATAAGTAAGGGCTATTTTTAAGAACTCAACCGCTTTTTCATGTTGGTCTCTTTTAGAATAAATATTGGCTTTTTGTATGTATATCTCTTCGTTATTGGGCTCAATTGCATACAGTTCATTGAGTAATTTTTCGGCGATGTCTAATTTATCGTCAAATACGAGCATCTCTACCTGAACTAGTTTTAAACCAGTTGATTTTGGGTGTTGATCTAGTCCTAATTTTAATGCTTTTTTGGCTAAAGCCGCCTTACCCATATCGAGATAATGAAGAATGATTTCTTCAAATTCTTCTGAGTCAAAAAAGAGTACTTTGTTGGTTTTCAACATAGACTCAAATTTGGATAATGATAAGTTATAGTCTTCTTCTTCGTTGCTTAATTGCATGCTTTGTTTTTTTGAATTTGACCTATTTAAAATTAGGTATCATTACTATTGATGTGAAGAAAAATTAGAATTGTTGTGAACAATTTAATTAACAATACACAGTATTGTTTAATCGCTACTAGTAATTATTGTATTTAAAGGGTAGCTGATAGTAGAACTTCATCCATAACTTCCTTCATTATGGCACATCCTTCCTTAATTTCGTCGTTAGAAATTGTTAATGGTGGTGTGATTCTTATTGCGCATCCCTCAAATAGTAACCAGAATAAGATAAGTCCTTTGTCTTGACATTTTAAAATCACTTCATTTGTTATTGCTGCACTTTCGGTCATAACGGCAAGCATTAACCCTTTTCCTCTCACTTCCTTTATCAAAGGATGTACCAAAAGTGATCGGTACAATTTTTCCTTCTCTAACGTCTGCTGCATTAAATCGGTCTCAGTTATTTCTTGCAAAGTAGCTAAACAAGCTGACGCAATGACAGGATGACCACCAAAGGTTGTTATGTGACCCAGTTTTGGGTTATCACTCAATAAATCCATCATTGCTGATGAAGCTGTAAAAGCACCTACGGGCATACCGCCTCCCATTCCTTTTCCCATAACCACTATATCTGGAACAACATCGTAGTTTTGAAATCCAAATAATTTTCCTGTTCTACCAAAACCAGGTTGGATTTCATCAAGAATCATAATGGCACCTACTTCGTTACAACGGGCTCTTACTTTTTTTAGAAAATCATTTTCGGGCTGAATAAAACCAGCACCTCCTTGAATGGTTTCTAATAAAACCCCAGCTGTTTTAGTCGTTATTTTATCTAAATCAGCCTCATTATTAAAGGTAATAAATGCTACGTCAGGAATAAGCGGACGAAAAACTTGTTTGCGTTCTTCAAACCCCATAACGCTCAAAGAACCCATGGTGTTCCCGTGATACGCATTGTGACAAGAAATTAATTCACTGCGACCAGTTACTCTTCGAGCTAATTTTAGAGCGCCTTCAATTGCTTCAGTACCTGAATTTACTAAGTACGTTTTGTCAAGTGGAGCCGGTAGGAGTGAGGCCATTAATTTACAATAGGCAACCGCTGGGCTTTGAGAATACTCTCCATAAACCATCACGTGTGAATATTTATCTAATTGATCCTTTATGGCTTGGTTGACTCTTGCGGGTTGATGCCCTAAAGTACAAGCTGAAACACCTGCAACAAAATCTAAATATTTTTTGTCATTAGTGTCATAAATATAGGAGCCTTTAGCGTATGAAACTTCCATTCCTAATGGATATGGTGATGTTTGTGCTTGGTATTTTATAAAATCTTCGTTCAATCTATGGTATCTTTTGTATATTAAAAATAGTTCTTTTTACTGTAAATCAGAAATTACAATTAATAAAAAAACTATTTCTTTTTGGGTTTCTTTTTCGGCTTCTTTTTGTCATAATCTAAAGTTTCTTTCCTGATTTTCATCGGAACGTTTTCTTTAGCATCGTCTTTTTTTGCAGCAGAAATCATCTTTTCGTTATACTCATTTTCTTCAGCAGAAAAAAGGTCTTCTTTAGTAAAAATGCGCTCCTCACCACGCCAGACAAGTCCGCGTAATTTTCGAGCATTTTCGGGTAACTCTTTTTCTGGATAAATATCGCCATCAACTTGGTCATAAAATGTAATGGTCTCGATAGCATTATTTTCGAGAATAAGATTAATTTTACTACTTACATTTTTATTGATTCCAATGAGTTCGTTACTATCATTACGCATGTAATAAATTACTTCGGCATTTTTTATAATGTCAACATCACGGAGTTTACCATCGTTAAATTTACCAAATAAATTGAGTCCCTTGACCTGATTATAACCGGTTCCTAAGGTGTCCCGAGAGACTAAAAAGGTGTTGTTTAGCACTTTTAGCGAATCTAATTTTCGGGTGGTATTGTTTCCTATTAAATGCATTACATCACCAGTAATCTGGTTGTCACCATTCCATAACACAGGATTTCCTATCAATTTTGTCAAGGCAATTCTTGAGTTCGAATAAATCGAATCACATTTTCCGCTCATGTCTTTCTTTAAAAACCGAACATTATTAAAAGCTCTAATGATTCTATCACCTTCTTTTCCAGTTACCATGAGTTTTTTTCCGTGTATGTAGACAGAGTCATTATCGACAAAGTTAATTGCTAATGCACGTTTAGTTACAAACATAGAGTCTTTCTTTTTGTAAACTTCTCCGTAATGTCCTTTAATTACACCTCGATTGATTGAGTCTGTAATTTTTACATTCCGTGTTGCTGAGGCAAATTCTCTGTTGCGATCGTAGTACAAACTATCGCCTTCTATGAGTCGGTCATCGTATTTTATATAGGATTTCCTAAGGAAATGTGCTAGATTTTTCTTGGTGTCGTAAAAACCTTTTTCGGTATAAATATAATTGTTTTTACTAGTAATTGTTGATGGACCAAAGAGATAAGAGTGCCCGGAATTACTATAGTAATCTAAATGATTCGATTTTATTACATATTGAGGATTTGTTATGGTAACGGCTGTTAAGAACTGAAATTTCTTTTCGGCTACGTAATATCTTCCTGATTTAGAACGCAACGTATTGTCTTTATTCGTGATGGTTCCTTGAGTGTTGTAATACACTTGTTGTACATTTCGATCAAAATTAATAGTATCTGTGACCAAAGTTGCATCTGGAGAACTCATATACGCTTCACCAGAGGCAAATGCTTTTTTAACATTTCCATTATATTCGGCATATTTACTATTTAAAAATAAAGTGTCTCCTTGTACTATTTGTACATTTCCAAAAGCTTTGATGTAATTCTCTTTTTGAAAATAATAGGCTTTATTACATGTTAATACAATTCCGTCATGATTAACACGTACATTTCCAGTCAGTAAAAAAGCATCTGGATTTTCGACTTGATTAATATCAGCAAAATCAGAATGCTCAACAATAATTTTTTTTGGTGCTTGCGCCAAAGTTGATTTAGTACTAAAAATCAGCAATAAGCAGCCTATGAAGAATAGTGATTTATTCAATGGATTAATTTTTTGTCAAATTTAAGAAAAAGGAAACAATCCTAATCGATATTAGCATTTATTTATAGGTTTAAAAGCTTTTAGACCAGCATCCTACTCTTAGTTAGCGGGATAACTTATCAACAATAAACCCAACTCTCACGTTGTAGTGTTGTTTTTGATTTTGTTTTAACGCTTAGATAAAATTGGAGTATAGTGTAGTTTTGAATTTTATAGTAAATTTAGAAAGTTATAATTCATAATAAAGCACAATCACGAGCTATTAAAATAGTGTAACCGAACCAATAATAATGAAAAATAAAAAATTATTTATAGGCCTTAGTTTAGTTTTACTAACTGCAGCTTGTAAAACAACGGAGTTAAAATCAAAACAAGATATAGATACCGAGAAAAGAGAGCGTAAAATAGTAGTTTATCAAGTTTTTACGCGTTTATTTGGGAATAAAAATACCACTAACAAACCTTGGGGAACAATTTCAGAAAATGGAGTAGGGAAGTTCAATGATTTTACGGATACTGCTTTGCATGAAATCAAAGATTTAGGAGTGTCTTATATATGGTATACTGGTGTTCCACATCATGCCTTAGTGGGAGATTATACTGCAATAGGAGTCTCAAATGACGATCCTGATGTTGTAAAGGGGCGGGCAGGTTCTCCATACGCTGTCAAGGATTATTATAATGTAGACCCTGATTTAGCTGTTGATCCAGCTCATCGATTGCAAGAATTTGAAGCTTTGATTGGAAGAACGCATACTGCGGGAATGAAGGTAATTATTGATATTGTTCCCAATCATATTGCTCGAAAATATGAAGGGAAAAATAACCCAGAGGGTGTTAACGACTTTGGTGCAGATGATGATGTGACTGTGGAGTATAAAAGAGATAATAATTTCTATTATATTCCAAATTCTAAATTTGAGGTTCCGGATACGGACAAACCTTTAAACGGAGAAGCAAATCCTTTAAGCGATGGTAAATTTGACGAAATTCCTGCTAAATGGACGGGTAACGGTTCTAAATTGTCAAAACCTGATAAGAATGATTGGTACGAAACCGTAAAAGTAAATTACGGAATCCGTCCTGATGGAACTAAGGATTTTCCTGAATTACCCAAACGTTATGGATCGAAATCTTATGCTGCTCATTTTGAATTTTGGAAAAATAAAGAGGTGCCAGATTCTTGGAAAAAATTCCGTGATATTGCCTTGTACTGGACTGCTAAAGGTGTCGATGGATTTAGATACGATATGGCTGAAATGGTTCCATATGAGTTTTGGAGTTACATGAATTCAGCGATAAAAATGGCAAATCCTAATGCCTTTTTATTAGCCGAAGTGTATAACCCAAAAGAATATAGAAATTACATTAATTTAGGTAAAATGGATTATTTATATGATAAAGTGGAGACTTATGATAAGCTGAAGGAGATAATTCAAGATAAAGCATCGCCTGATGCACTTTCTAGCATTCAAAACGGAATGAAAGATATTGAACATCACATGTTACATTTTCTGGATAATCATGATGAGCAACGTTTAGCAAGTGCTGAATTTGCTAAATCTCCCGAAAGAGGAAAGCCGTTGATGGTTGTTTCTACCACATTAAGCTCATCACCCACAATGATTTATTTTGGTCAAGAAGTAGGGGAATCGGGGAATGAAAATGGAGGTTTTGGAACTCATTCTCGAACATCGATTTTTGATTATGTAGGTGTTCCAAGTCACCAACGCTGGATGAATGAAGGTAAATTTGACGGCGGTCAACTGACGGATAAAGAAAAAGAACTGCGTGATTTTTACAAACGATTATTAAACTTCTCAGTTAATAGTACTGCATTAATGGGAGATTTTGGAGAAATCCAAACTAGTAATAGAAAAAACACAAAGGATTTTGATGCTAAAATTTATGCTTTTACTCGTTGTTCAGTAGATGAAAAATTAGTTGTAGTCACTAATTTTTCGGATAGCAAAACTAGTAATTTCAATCTTGAGATTCCATCAAGTGTTATTAAGAAGTGGAATATGAAGGATGGAAATTACTCACTTATTGATCAATTGTACAACCAGAATAAAACAACGCTTGTTGTAAAAAACGGCATAGGAAATGTAGCCATTACAATAGCCCCGCTGGAATCTTTTATCTATAAATTACAGTAACTTAGCTGGAATTTACAAATACAAAAAAAATGCTGATAAATTCCTCTTTGAGGTTTCTATCAGCATTTTTAAATATAAAATTATTGTTTAATATTTCTTTCTCATTGCGGCTTCATAATTAGCATTGATTTTTTCCCAGTTGATTACGGTAAAGAAAGAATCAATATAGTTTTTTCGGCGGTATTGGTATCCTAAATAATAAGCATGCTCCCACAAATCTAAAGCTAGAATAGGTGTTCCAGGAACAACAGCATTTCTCATTAAGGGATTGTCTTGATTTTGAGTGCTGGTTATTTTTAATTTCCCGTATTTATCAACGACTAAAAACGTCCAAGCAGAACCAAACTGACTCGTAGCTTCGTTTTTAAAAGCATTTTCAAAGTTACTAAAAGAACCAAAATCTCTTTTAATTACTCCTGCAAGCGTATCAATTGCAACACCACCTGTATCGGGTGCCATTGATTTCCAGTACAAACTATGGTTGTAATAACCACCAGCGTTATTCCTTAATTCGGTGTCTTTTAAGTCTAATTTTGCTAGAATGTTTTCTATAGACTGATTTTCATATGGCGTTCCTGCAATGGCTTTGTTTAAGTCATTAGTGTAGGTTAAATAATGTTTAGAATAGTGTGTTTCTAAAGTTAGTGGAGAAACAGTAGGAGCTAAGGCGTCATAATTATATTCCAATTTTTCTACCTGAAAAGAACCTTGCGCTGCTTTTACATCTTCAGGAAAACCTATAGATACTTTTTCTTGAGCAGTGGGCAATGGAACTTCAACTACTTCTGTTAGTTTTTTGTCTTGACAAGAAAATAAAACAGTCATAGTTGCTAAAGCGGATAATATATAAGCATTATTTTTCATGGATAGTGCTATTTTTTTAAAATGGAATTTATTAAGTCTATGTAATGCTCTTTAGCTTCATTGGCAGATAGGTGACTTATTTGCATCCATGCATTAGTTTTAAACGCATCTCTCAAATGATAGTTAGATGTCTGTCTTGGTTCTAAAGTACCCAAAGTAGCCTGTTTGTAATAAGCATAGAGACGCAGTTGCACATCTTGCGGTAAAGATGCTTGAGTCATCAATGAAGCGCTATTTACGGCCTCTTGAAATTGAGTGTTTAAATCTATTTCATTCATTATTTTTTAGTTGCAATAATTGTTTTTCCACCAATGGCTTTTTGGTTAAGTACCACATCAATGGGTGTACCTAATGGCAAAAAGATATCAACTCGTGAACCAAATTTAATAAAACCGGCATCAGTACCTTGAACAACTTGCATTCCTTCCTGAGCGTAATTCACAATACGACGCGCTAATGCACCAGCTATTTGACGGTATAAAATAGCGCCAAAAGTATTGTTTTCAACCACTACAGTAGTTCTTTCGTTTTCTTCACTTGCTTTTGGGTGCCAAGCAACCAAAAATTTACCAGGATGGTATTTACTGAATTTTACAAGTCCGCTTATTGCGTAACGAGTAACGTGTACATTTATAGGAGACATGAAAATAGAAACCTGAATGCGTTTGTCTTTAAAGTATTCTCCTTCATAAACCTCTTCAATTACCACAACTTTACCATCTACAGGTGCTAAAATTTGGTTCTCATTTATTATCGCTACTCTTTTCGGATTTCTGAAAAATTGTAAAATGATAATCAAAATTAACAGCGCACCGATTTGAATTGCCATTTTAAGCCAATTATTGTCAATGAAATAATCAGAAATTAATAGTGCAACCACCATAAAAATAATTCCTAATAAGATAGTCTTGGTTCCTTCTTTATGAAACATAATTTAAAATTTGATAAAATAAAAATACAATTGGTGCTACAAATATAACACTATCTAGTCGATCTAGTACGCCTCCGTGGCCTGGCATTATTTTCCCGCTGTCTTTTACGCCAGCTACTCTTTTAAATTTGGATTCGATTAAATCACCAATTGTTCCAAAAACACCAACAATTATGGCAATAACAATCCAAATATAGATGTTTCCTTCTGCAATTTCGATGTAATACTTAGAAATGAAATAACTTACTACTACTGCAAAAAATACTCCGCCTACAAAGCCTTCTATAGTTTTTTTAGGAGAAATGCGTTCAAATAACTTTGTTTTTCCAATAGACTTACCCACAATATAGGCAAAGGTGTCATTTGTCCAAATAAGAATAAAGATACTTATTAGTATTTTTGGATTGTATCCGTCTTTTCCAAAAGGGATTTTAGTGATAATAATAAAAGGAAGAATGATGTATCCTATTAAATAGACATATTTAGAAAAGGAATCAATCTTTATGGCTTTATTATCGAAAAGAAAGTGCATGCATTTTATAAATACAAACAAAGTTGAAAACAATAGTGTTAAATCAAATGTTTTGCTAAAGCGAAATTCAAACAAAGGACTACTGCTAGTAGCGAAGCTAATCATATAAAACAATCCAAAAGAAGCTGCAGCTAACAGTATAGGGATAACTTTGTTGATTTGTACTAAATTACAAAATTCATAAGTTGCTATAAGTAAGAACGCCCCGAAAAGAGCAAAAAAGCTATCAGTTGAATATAGAATAGAAGCGATTAGTAAAATAATATATACTGCTCCTGATATAGATCTCTTTAAAGTTTCATTCATTCTAAAGGTCTTCTAAAAGCAATAAATAAAGATTCTTAGGGGAGCTACCGTACTGAGTAAAGTCTTCCTCTTTTGCTTTTTCAAAATATTTTATTGCAGTTATATTGGTAGGGTAATCCCTTTCATATTTCTTTTTTATAGCAGTAAGGCCATCGCTCTTAATAGCAAGCATTTGGCTTGTAGTAGCATAAACTACAATGTTTGTGGGTAATTCGTTTGGTTTGTGTTGCTTAATTTGCTTTGATGAAAAAAGTATAGAACCTTCTTCAGCAATTAAGCTTTCGCAACTAGTAAAAAGAAACTTAGGATTAGATGCCATTCCGTAGGTAAGTTTGTTTTCGTCTAGTAAACCATAAAGCTTTGGATCATAGCATAGGACTTGGCTTTCAAACCAATCATTCTCTGCTAAGATATTTTCAAACTGTTCTTTTAATTCTTCAATGTTTTCACAATATAAAAATTTACCACCGTTCTTTTTAAAATGATAGATAAATTGCTCATCTATAGACATGTTATTAAAAGTGGAAGTTTCTTGTTCTTCTCTTTCTCTTTCCTCATCTGAAGCCGAACTACTAGAACCGAAAAATTTTCTAAAAAGACTCATATATCCTGAAGGTACTTTATATATTATTTGAAACGTCCAAAGATAAAAAAATCTTAATTCAAAAGAGACTTTTGAATTAAGATTTTATAAATATTTAAATTATAATGTATTTTTTAAGACACTACTTCTTCTAGATTGTCATCAAAAGTTCGTTTTCCAAAAATAGCTTCTAGATCATCTTTAAAGATTACTTCTTTTTCGATTAAGATATCAGCTAATTGATTTAATTTATCTTTGTTCTCTTCTAGAATTGCAATCGCTCTTTGGTACTGACCTTCAATAAGTAATGAAATCTCAGTGTCTATAACTTTTGCTGTTTCTTCAGAATATGGTTTAGATAAGTTATACTCACTTTGACCTGTTGAGTCGTAATAAGTAACGTTTCCTATTTTGTCATTCAATCCATAAATAGTTACCATCGCTCTTGCTTGTTTGGTTACTTTTTCTAAATCACTCAATGCACCAGTAGAAATACGGTCAAAAGTTACTTTTTCAGCAGCTCTTCCACCCATAGTAGCACACATTTCGTCTAGCATTTGATCAGGACGAACAATTTGACGCTCTTCGGGTAAGTACCATGCAGCACCTAAACTTTGACCTCTAGGAACAATAGTTACTTTAATTAATGGTGCAGCATGCTCTAACATCCAACTTACAGTTGCGTGTCCTGCTTCGTGAATAGCAATTGCTTTTTTCTCATCAGGAGAGATAATTTTATTTTTCTTTTCTAATCCACCAACAATTCTGTCAACAGCATCTAAGAAATCTTGCTTGTCTACAGCAGTTTTGTTATAACGTGCTGCAATAAGCGCTGCTTCATTACACAAGTTGGCAATATCAGCACCAGAGAAACCTGGAGTTTGTTTTGCTAAAAAGTCTAAATCTAAGCCTTCTACTTTTTTTAATGGCGCTAAGTGAACTTTGAAAATTTCAGCTCGCTCGCGAATGTCTGGTAAGTCAACAAAAATTTGTCTGTCAAAACGACCGGCACGCATTAATGCTTTGTCTAAAACATCGGCTCTATTGGTTGCAGCAAGTACAATTACATTAGAATTAGTCCCAAAACCGTCCATTTCAGTAAGTAGTTGGTTAAGCGTGTTTTCTCTTTCGTCATTACCACCTGACATATTACTTTTTCCTCTTGCTCTACCTACAGCGTCAATTTCATCAATAAAAATGATAGCAGGAGATTTTTCTTTGGCTTGTTTGAATAAATCACGTACACGTGACGCTCCAACACCTACAAACATTTCAACAAAGTCAGAACCTGATAATGAAAAGAAAGGTACTTGTGCTTCACCAGCAACGGCTTTAGCTAATAATGTTTTTCCTGTTCCAGGAGGTCCTACTAATAAAGCTCCTTTTGGAATTTTACCTCCAAGATTGGTGTATTTTTCAGGATTTTTCAAGAATTCTACAATCTCTTGTATTTCCTCTTTGGCACCTTCTAATCCAGCTACATCTTTAAAAGTGGTTTTGATATCGGTTTTCTCATCAAAAAGTTTTGCTTTTGATTTTCCAATATTAAATATTTGCCCACCACCTCCAGCGCCTCCGCCAGACATTTTGCGCATGATAAAAATCCATACTCCAATAATGATAATAATTGGTAACAAGCTAATAAGTAGGTCAGACCAGTTGCTTTTTGCTTGAAAATTAAATTCTTTTAATTTCCCTTCAGTAACTGCTTTCTCTAATTTAGTTTGAAAAATTTCATCATTACCAATGTCAAAAGTATATTGAGGTCCTTTGTTAGGACGGTCAAAAATATCTTTTGCAACTTTTTGATGTTCTTTAAGTTTTAAAGATTCAGGTTTTAAAAAAACTTCGGCTTCAACTTTATTATAAACGATTACTTTTTCAATTTGCCCTTTTTCTAAATAAACATTAAATTTAGAAGAAGTCAATTGAGAGGGTTCTTGTAAACTTGAGCTACCTGTTAAGAAGCTTATGAATAGAAAAATTAGTAAGATAGCAGTATAAACTAGCCACGGACTTACTTTAAACTTGTTAGGGTTTGGATTATTATCTTTAGCCATTAGGTATGTTTTTCTTTAGTATTTGTTTTCTATTGTAGTGATTTTTGCATCTCCCCACAAACTTTCAATATTGTAGTATTCTCTAATTTGTTTTTGAAATACGTGTACTACGATATTTACATAATCCATAAGAACCCACTCAGCATTGTCTGATCCTTCAACATGCCATGGCTTGTCTTTTAATTCTTTTGATACTGTTTTTTGTATAGAGTTAACAATTGCGTTTACTTGTGTATTTGAATTACCATTGCAAATAACATAATAATCACAAACAGCTGTATCTATTTCTCTTAAATCTAGAATGCTAATGTCATTTCCTTTTACTTCTTCTATCCCCTTAATGATGTTTGCTAATAAGTCATCATTATTTATCGTCTTTTTTGCCATGAAATTTTTTTATATAAGTTGGTAAAGTTACCATTTTTTGTGATTATTTTTGCCCCTTAACAAAATATTAAATTCTGTTTCACAAATTATAGTCAATGAAACTAATCAAACTCGATGCCATAGATTCTACAAATGATTTTCTAAAAGGGTTAGCTAATAAGCAATACCTAGAAAATTTTACAATTGTAACTGCCGAAAGTCAAACAAAAGGTAAAGGTCAAATGGGGTCAGTATGGATATCCGAAAAAGGTAAAAATCTAACAATGAGTGTTTTTGTTAAAGATAGTTTGACTGTTTTAAACCAAATATATAGTTTGAATATTGCTGTAGCATTAGCAGTAGTTCAGGCATTAGAAACTTTTGATATTCCGCAATTAAGCATAAAGTGGCCAAACGACATAATGTCATATAATTACAAAATTGGCGGAATATTAATTGAAAATAGCATTAAAAATGACGGTTCTGTAAGTTCAGTGATTGGTATTGGATTAAATATTAATCAAATTAATTTTGAAAACCTCCCTAAAGGAGCTTCTTTGGCTGTATTATGTAACCGCCAATTTGATAAGCATCAAATTTTATTAAAAATTATAAATGTACTAAAGGATAATGTAGTCTTGTTGAATAAAGAACCTGATTTATTATGGAAGGAATATTTAAAGCTTTTGTTTAAAAAAGGATTGCCGATGCCTTTTAAAGATAACTTAGATAAAAATTTTATGGGAATCATTCAAGGCGTATCGGAATTTGGAAAATTGCAGTTGCTTCTCGAAGACGATACGGTAGCAGAATATAATATCAAAGAAATTCAAATGTTATACTAAAAAAAAAGCCCCTTTTAAAACTTGTTTAAAAGGGGCTTTTATTTTAATGGAGGGAATTATAATTTCCCCATATTTGTTGCAAGTGTTTCAATGAATTTTCCAATAGGGCCTTTAATCATCATGGCCATCATTGGATTGAAATCTCCTTCAAAATCAAGTTTAACTTCACTTGTAGCATCTGATAAGCGATCAATGTTAGTAACTAATGTAAAAGGTAGTTTATCGCTAGCTGCACCTAAAGTGATTTTACTAGGAGCTACTTTTTCTTTCATTTTTAATTTGATTTCTGGCATTCCTTTTAATCCAAAAATAAAAGCATCGGCTCCAATTACTTCAAATTTAGCGATATTGTCCGGCATTAATTTTTCAAAGTTTTTCACATCAGTCAATAAATCAAATAATTCTTCTGCTGATTTTTGAACAGTAACTTTTGGACTTTGTAAGTTCATATTTTTATTATTTATTTTGTTTCATTATTCCAAGTAGAAGGAGTTACGCTCCATTCTCTAAGAGTTTCTTCTTCTTTTTCAGTAATATAACTTTTTGCTACAGCTAAATTCAGTAAATTTTGATAGTTGCTTAAAGTATACAAATCAATTTTAGCATCTTTAAAGTTTTTTTCTGCAATCTCAAAGCCATAAGTGAATATTGCTGCCATACCTTTAATATTTGCACCAGCTGCACGCAAAGCTTCAACGGCATTCAAGCTACTAGTTCCAGTGCTAATAAGGTCTTCAACGACAACAACGTTTTGCCCTTTTTGTAAAAAACCTTCCACTTGATTTTGGCGACCGTGCTTTTTTGCTTCTGGACGCACATACACAAAAGGTAGTCCCATACTCTCTGCAACAAGCATACCAATTCCTATTGCTCCAGTAGCAACTCCAGCAATAACATCTGGTTTTCCAAATTGTTTTTCTATATGTTTAGAAAATTCATCTCTAACGTAATTTCTTATCGGTGGAAATGAGAGAATTAGCCTGTTATCACAATAAATAGGTGATTTCCATCCAGAAGCCCATGTAAAAGGATTTCCTGGATTCAATTTAATTGCATTTATTTGCAAAAGCAATTCGGCTGTTTTTTCGGCAGTATCTTTATTAAAAATCATAGTACAAATGTATAAAGTTTTTGTGAACGACAAACCACTTTTTTTGACAAATAAAATTTCAAAAGAAACAGATTTTCAATTGTTTTTATTGGAAAGCATTGATATAAAGCAACTTATCGTAAAAATGTTTCAAAATAAAATTCAAAAAGCCTACCTGTATCATCCTGATGATAAGGAGATTATGAAAACTTTGAAGTCAAAAATTCCTGTTAATAAAGCGGGAGGTGGCCTGGTATATAATAAAAAAGGAGAAGTCTTATTTATTTTTAGAAATGGAAAATGGGATTTGCCTAAAGGCGGAATAGAAAAAGGGGAGGAAATTGAGGATACTGCTATGCGTGAAGTAGAGGAGGAGACTGGTGTTAACCAACTTAGGATTGTGAGGAAACTTCAAAAAACCTATCACGTTTTTAAACGTAATGGAGTTCATAAGCTGAAAATTACTCATTGGTTCGAAATGCATTCAGACTTTGAAGGCACGCCACAAGGACAATTAGATGAGGGAATAGAAAAAGTGGCTTGGTTTAGTCCAGAGGAAATTCCAGAGATTTTAAAAAACTCTTATGAGAATATTAAATTATTATTTGAAGAAGAAGAAGGTATAAAACACCCTTCGGAATAAAAATAGATAGCTTTAGCACGTAGCTTATTTCTTAAAAAGGTTGGTAGTCGTAAAGATTATTAACCTTTTTTGTGTTTTATATTATAAAAATCATGCCAACCCTCGTCTAACAATTTTGACTACCTTTGCGCAAATTATAAAAATGAATTCTACACACCATTCCAATAACATACTTTTAAATTTAGGCATAGAAAGCTTGAATGAAATGCAAGAAGTAGCCCAAGATGCCATATTAAATGATAATAATGTATTGTTATTATCACCTACAGGTTCAGGTAAAACTTTAGCCTTTTTATTACCTGTATTAGAGTTATTGCAGCCTGAAATTTTATCTGTTCAATGTTTAATATTAGTTCCTTCAAGAGAATTAGGATTACAGATAGAGCAGGTTTGGAAAAAAATGGGAACTACTTATAAAGTCAACGTATGTTATGGAGGTCACTCCATTGATACTGAAATAAAAAACTTGAGTAATCCTCCAGCAGTATTAATAGGAACTCCGGGTCGTATTGCGGACCATATTGATAGAGGAACTTTTAGATTAGATAAAGTACAAACGCTAGTTCTCGATGAGTTTGATAAATCATTGCAGTTGGGTTTTCATGAGCAAATGTCGTTTATCATTGGCAAATTAAGCAAGTTAAATAAACGTGTTTTGGTTTCGGCAACTTCTGATATTGAGATTCCCAAATACACTAGGGTAGTGAACCCAACCATTCTTGATTTTATTCCGGAACATATTGAAGAAACAAATTTAGCGATGAAGCTGGTTGTTTCTAAAGAAAAGGATAAAATGGGTACCTTATTCAACTTGATTTGTTCTTTAAAGTCAGAATCAGCTATTGTTTTTTGTAACCATAGAGATGCTGCAGAGCGCATTAGTGATACGCTGAATGAAAAAGGAATTTATGCTACCTATTATCATGGTGGTATGGACCAAGATGAGCGTGAGCGTGCATTAATTCAATTTAGAAACGGTAGTGTAAGTTACTTGATTACTACTGATCTTGCGGCACGTGGATTAGATATTCCTGAGATGAACCACGTGATTCATTACCATTTACCTTCAAAAGAAGATGAGTTTACGCATAGAAATGGTCGTACAGCGCGTATGACTGCTTCTGGAACAGCTTATATTATAACTCATGAAAGTGAGAAAAAAATGGATTATATTGATTACGGAATGACCTCTGTAAGTATCGAAAATGCCACAGGCTTGCCGAAGCCACCGCAATATCAAACGATATACATTAGTGGTGGTAAGAAAAATAAATTAAATAAAATTGACATAGTAGGTTTCTTTTCTCAGAAAGGGCAACTTGAAAAAGGAGATTTAGGATTGATAGAAGTAAAAGATTTTATTTCGTTTGCTGCAGTTAAATTTTCAAAAGTAAAAGATTTATTGCATAATATTAAAGATCAAAAAATGAAAGGCAAGAAATTCAAAATTGAAGTTGCTAGAAAAGTTATTAAAAAAGAAGAGGAATAATTATGCAAATGTTTTAAATATAATTTTCCTGCTGATTTCGGTTTTTATCGAAAGTAAAGTTCGAAATATAAATGAAAAAATCGTTAATAGTAAAAATGTATTTACTATTAACGATTTTTTGTATTTGATTCATTGGGGTAATTAAAATATAATGCAAGTATGTTAAATTTTTCAAGTATTAATTTTTAGAGATAGTTTTATTTGTAATATCATAATCTAGGCTTCGTTTTAATAATTTTATAATAACATAAAATTGTATAAATAGAGGTTTTATTCGTTGTTTTTGGCTGTTTTATTGCTTTTTTAGAGGCTATTTTAGATTTTGTTTAAAATTTTTTCACGTAATAACTTTAAAAAATCAAAATATTAATCTATTTTGCCGTCTCTAAAGCTTAATTAAATGTTAAAATAAATTCAACTTACCGCTATACTTAGAATATAATAACCAATAAACCCCAAATACACCTATGAGAACGAACTTTATATTGCTACTATTCCTATCTGTTTCATTTGCAGGATTTGCACAAAAAGACCAAATTAAAGATGCGCAAAGTCAATTTAAAAACGGCAATTTAAAAGGAGCTTTAGCCATTTTAGAAAAAAGTGAATATTTAATTGTTAATGCAGAGTATGAAGATCAATCTGATTTTTATGATTTAAAAGCAGACGTTTTTAGAGGTCTTGCTGCTAAAAATATTGAAACAGCAGCAAATTTGACTGCTGCAGTAGGAGCTTATAAAGAGTTAATAAGAGCAGAAACACTTTCAGGGAAGTTAAAATATATTGTAAAAGCAAGAGATGGTATAAAGCAAATTAAAGATGATTTTCAAACAAGTGCTTCAAAAGACTTAAAAGCGGATAAATATGCTGATGCAGCTAGAAAGATGTATAGCTTATATGAAGTAGATAAAACCGATACGATAAATTTATATCTCTCTACCTCTTATTTTATGACAGTTAAAGATTATGATTCGGCATTAAAGAATTATAAGGAACTACAAAGTATGAATTATACCGGCCTAGGGATGGAGTATTATGCCGTTAATAAAAAAAGTAATGTTGAAGAACTTTTTTCTTCACCAATAGATAGAGATGCTTATGTTAAAGCAGGGTCTCATGAAAAACCTAGGAATGTTAGAGCTACATCTAAGAAGACTGAAATATATCGTAATTTAGCTTACATATATAGTGAAAAAGGGAACTTGAATGCTGCTGAAAATTTGTATAAGCAAATGATTGTTTTTAATCCTAAATTTATAGAACCTTATCTAGATTTAGCTTATTTAAATCTTGATAAGAAGAAAGAATTAAGTGATAAAATGAGTGTTTTAGGAACATCACCAAGTGATATGGAAACTTATGATAAATTAAAAGTGCAAATGGATGCTGATGTAAAAGAGGCTATTTCATATTTAGAAAAAGCAAATGCTATTGAACCCAAAAATGAAAAGGTATCTGATTTATTACTTAAGCTATATCGCTCAATGGATTTAATAGTAGAATATAACGCGCTTAAAGCAAGAATTTAATTTTTTGTTTTAAACTTGAAATAAAAAAGCCCTGCAATTTTTGAATTGCAGGGCTTTTTTGATTTTTATAATAGTTGGAATTTATTTCAAACTTCCCACCATATCTTCAGGTTTAACCCATGCGTCAAAATCTTCGGCAGTTACATATCCTAAACGTACTGACTCTTCTTTAAGAGTTGTTCCGTTCTTATGAGCTGTTTGAGCAATTTCTGCAGCTTTGTAGTATCCTATTTTTGTATTTAATGCAGTAACTAACATTAATGAATTATCAACTAATTCTTTAATACGTTTGTAGTTTGGTTCAATACCTTGAGCACAGTGCTCGTCAAATGACATACAAGCATCTCCTAATAAACGAGCAGATTGCAAGAAATTTGCAGCCATAACTGGTTTGAAAACATTTAACTCATAATGTCCTTGCATACCGCCTACAGTGATCGCAACATCGTTACCCATTACTTGAGCACAAACCATAGTTAAAGCCTCACATTGCGTAGGGTTTACTTTTCCTGGCATGATAGAGGAACCTGGTTCATTTTCTGGAATAATTAATTCTCCAATTCCTGAACGAGGACCAGAGGCTAACATACGAATGTCATTAGCTATTTTATTTAAAGAAACGGCTAATTGTTTTAAAGCACCATGCGATTCTACGATAGCATCGTGAGCAGCTAATGCTTCAAATTTATTCTCTGCAGTTACAAATGGATGTCCTGTGAATTCAGCAATGTATTTTGCCACAGTTACATCATAACCAGCAGGAGTGTTTAATCCGGTTCCTACTGCAGTTCCACCTAAAGCTACTTCAGATAAATGTGCTAAGGTGTTTTTTACTGCTTTTATACCGTAAGTCAATTGTGCTGCATATCCAGACAGTTCTTGTCCTAATGTAAGTGGTGTAGCATCCATAAGGTGCGTACGACCTATTTTTACCACGTTTTTAAATTCGGTTGCTTTTGCGTGTAATGTGTCTCTTAATTTTTCTACACCAGGAATCGTTACTTCTACAATTGCTTTGTAAGCTGCAATGTGCATTCCAGTTGGGAAAGTATCGTTAGATGACTGTGATTTGTTTACATCATCATTAGCTTTGATGAATTGTTCGCCTTCTCCAATTTCAAAACCTTTAAGTACTTGAGCACGGTTTGCAACTACTTCATTAACGTTCATGTTACTTTGTGTACCTGAACCTGTTTGCCAGATAACTAATGGAAATTGGTCTGCTAATTTACCAGCAAGTATTTCGTCACAAACTGCAGCAATTGCATCACGTTTTTCAACGGGTAGTACTCCTAAGTCACAGTTAGCATAAGCAGCTGCTTTTTTTAAGTATGCAAAACCTTCTATGATTTCTTTTGGCATAGAAGCAGAAGGACCTATTTTAAAATTGTTTCTAGAACGTTCAGTTTGTGCTCCCCAATACTTATCGGCTGGTACTTGTACTTCACCCATGGTGTCTTTTTCTATTCTGAATTTCATTTTATAATTTGTTTGTGTTATTATTTTATTGTGAAATTGATGCGTTATTATGTTTTTGTGGCCTAGCCCAGATAGTAGCGGTATCCCACGCTTTTTTGCGTGGATATAGCGGATAGCTGGAAATAGCTCCTAAACTTTCATCAAAAATACGGATAAATACCATTTTATGAAAATTGGTGGATAGTTTTTATAATTTTTTATTGCTAGGGTTGGATATTAAACTTACATTTGTGGCTACATTCAAAAATTCCGGAAAACATGTTTGAATTTTCACAGTATTTAGGCTTTTTACTTTTTCTAACCATCCTTACATTAGGGTTTTGGTTAATGTTCTTTTTAGTTAGTTTCGTATCTTATTGGATAGGTGGCGCAACTTGGGAAGCATACAAAGAAAAAAAAGCTAAAAAGAAGCAAGAGCAACAAGCTATATAATTAGTTTGTTACCAATAAAAGGACTCGATAACGGGTCCTTTTTTTTATGCCTTTTTTTACGTAAAAAAAATACGGGCTCGTATTGAAACGAACCCGTACTTATCGAATTAATTAACCAAATCAATTTCTGTTTTATCCCGGAAAGCTACCGCCATCTTCGTCACCACCTTTAGGAGCTTCTCTATCTTTATCAGATTTTTTCTTATTGATGCGGTACGTGAATGATAAATTAAATTGTCTTTTTCTAAATTGGAACTCACTGTAATTACTTACTGAAGCCAAATTAGTTTCTGATCTCATCCTGCGTGAGTTAAATATGTCACTTACGTTGAATGCAATCGTTGCTTTGTCTTTTAAGATATCTTTACTTAAAGCAGTATTGATCATGTATTGACCCAAACTTTTTCCTTGTGCTGTATTGCTAGGTCCAAAATACATTCCGCTTAATTGCCATTCTATTTTGTAGGGTAACGTTACGCGAGAGTTCACACGAGTAAACCAAGAAACAGCTTTGTTATCAAGATTTGTGGTCACTGCAATATTTTGTGAATTGATATAAGTAAAATCTCCAGTTGTTTTAGTATCAAACAAGTTAAAGCTACTATTTATTTTCCATGATTTAAAAGGAGAGTAATTTAATGTAAATTCGAATCCAAATTTTTGCTCTTTTCCAATGTTGATAGGAGTGCTTAAAACCACTGGAGTTCCGCCTGTGTTTACTCCATTTACATCTGTAGTGCCACCTACAAAATCACCACTTTCATAACGTACAAATGAGAATACATCAGTGGTTCTTTCAAAGTACATAGAAGTATTAAAAGTGATTTTATCCCAACGTTTGATATAACCTAAGTCAAATTTATCAGTTAATGAAGGATCTAAATCTGGGTTTCCTCTAAAAATATTAATGTTACTTGAAATATTAGGAGTAGGGTCTAAGAAACGTCCTCTAGGTCTTGATAATCGTTTGCTGTAGCTCAACGAAACACCGCTAGCGTCAGATATTTCATAATTGATAAAAGCACTTGGAAAAAACTTATTGTACCTTTTATTGTTGTATTCATTAGTTCCTAATAGGTTAACATCAATATTAGTGTCTTCCCATCTTAAACCAAACAAATAAGAGAATTTATTTATTTTAAAACCATATTGCGTATAAAGTGCGTTGATTTTTTCTTTGTATTCTAGCGTATTCGATAACAGATTACCAATACTATTTCCGTTTTCACTTGAGAAAATGTCATAGCCTTTATTGAGGTTATTAAAATTCCCTTTGTATCCAGCTTCAAACTGACTTCCTTCACCTATAGGTAATACGTAATCTGCTTGAAATTGAAATTGTTTTTGAACTTCATCATTCATTGTAGTACTAAACGACGATTGATCAGGGAAGGTCTCGTTTACAGCAGTAATAATCGAATTGTCTTTATCGTTATTTCTTGAGTACGAACCGTCAACTGTTAATTTGTGGCCTTTGTCATTAAAGTTTTTAATGAAATTAGAAGTGAATTCAAAGTCATTTCCGCTGTCATATCCATTATTCAAACGGTAATTATCGAAAGTGAATTGGCGTGCTTGATCAAAATTTCTATAAGTAACAAGATCCTCATTGTCTCCGCGATTGTCTCTATAACTAATTGCATTTGTCCAGAACGTTGTAGGTGTTATTTCCCACTCAACACCTGTTTTTGTGCTAATTCCTTTTCTTGTGCGTTGTGTATCACGAGTTTCATCTATGAATTTACTAGTAGAACCATCTAGATTGTAATACTCTGAATTTGTTTTACCAGCACCTTCATTTGTTCTATAGCTATATCCTGTAGAAGTGAAATAATTCATCTTCTCAGTTTTGTAATTCAAGTTGGCACTTAAACCGTATGTTTCTGGATATCCTGTAGACGCAATAAATGTTCCGTTAAAACCTTGATTTTTTCCTTTTTTAAGAATGATATTTAAGATTCCGGCACCACCTTCAGCATCGTAACGTGCAGATGGGTTGGTTATAACTTCAACCTTATCAATAGCGTCAGCTGGAATTTGGCGTAAAGCCTCAGCCATATTTAAGGCATTAGAAGGACGACCATCTATAAAAATACGCACATTATCACTACCTCTTAAGCTAACATTTCCTTCTACATCAACAGATACCGAAGGTACATTTTCTAAAACATCACTTACAGTTCCCCCTTTTACAAGCATATCTTGGCCTACATTGTAGACTTTTTTATCAAGTTTAATCTCAACAGTAGATTTCTCTGCACGAATAACCACCTCATTCAATTGAGCAGCATCTTCAACTAAAGCAATAGTACCTAAATTGGTGCTTTCTTTTAGCGCTTGTTTCAATTCGATTGATTTAAAAGAAATGAACTCAATCTTTATAGTATACATTCCTGGAGTAACATCAATGTTAAATTCTCCTTTAGGGTTTGTTATTCCTCCAGCAACTACTTTTTGGTTTTTATTACTAATGAATGTAACCGTTGCGTATTCAAGAGGCTGTTTACTGATTTTTTCAATAACAGTTCCCGTTATTTTAATTTTTTCCATTGCGCCTGGACCTCCAGGTCTACCAGGTCTTTGCTGAGAAAATCCGAACAAAATGCTGAAAAATAAAATAAGAGTCAAATAGTTTTTTAATTGTTGATGCATTATAATTGTTTTTGATTACTTGGGTATGATTGCAAAAAACAGATAAGGTTTAATCGGTGAATCATAAAAAAATGTTAAAATAAAAATCGCACAAAATTACATGATTTTTTTCAATTTTTCGGGGTCTCTAGCTATGATGGCTTTACCGTCTTTTATCAAAATAGGGCGCTCTATTAAGATGGGATTATCGATCATGGCTTTTATAATTTCATCGTCAGAAAGGGATTTATTTTTAAACTTTTCTATCCAAATTTTTTCTTTTTGACGCACTAATGCTATTGGCGATAAGTCCAGCATTTTTAATAACTCAACAAGATCAGCATAAGTAGGCGGGTGCTCTAAATATTTAATAATTTTATAGTCACTATTTTTTTCTTCAAGAAAAGCCAGGCAGTTTCTCGATTTTCCACAACGTGGATTGTGATATATTTGTATCATTTTAATTTTTTAATAGGTTTTATTTGAAATAAAAAAAGTATTTTTAGAATCACAAAAATAGGCTATGAGTCACTATTTTTACTCGAATAATTTAAAAAATATAATAGATGTTTATAGAACAAGGGATTAAAACCGAAAATCACTTTTGGAAATATATAGTAGGCTCAATTATTATAATCTTGGCTTCTTCAATTGGTCAACTTCCGTTAGTTTTTGCAGTGTCCTACGATAGACTTGATGAAAACGAAAGTATTGGTTCACTTAGTCAATCGTTAATGAATCAGTTTGAACCTAATTTGACGTTATTTTTAATGTTGATTTCATTTGTTGTAGCAATGGTTGGAATCTATTTTGTTGTTACAAAACTCCACCATCAAACTTTTTTATCAGTAACCACTTCAAGAAAATCAGTTGATTGGAAAAGAATATTTTTTTCCTTTGGACTTTGGGCACTATTTACCATTATTACTACTTTGATTTCCTATAAAATGAACCCAACTGATTTTGTTTGGAATTTTAAACCGATACCTTTTGCTATTTTGGTTTTCATCAGTGTTGTTTTGCTACCCTTTCAGACAAGTACTGAGGAATATATTTTTAGAGGGTATTTAATGCAAGGATTTGCTAATTTGGCTAAAAACAAATGGTTTCCATTACTAATGACTTCTTTAATTTTTGGTGGGTTACATGCTGCAAATCCTGAGGTTGCTAAAATGGGGAATATTATATTTGTCTATTATATAGGTACAGGATTGTTTTTAGGAATAATTACTTTAATGGATGAAGGAATGGAACTTGCTCTAGGTTTTCATGCTGCTAACAATTTGGTTAGTGCTTTATTAGTTACTTCTGACTGGACTGCTTTTCAAACGCATTCTATATTAAAAGACATTGCAGAGCCTGAGGCTGGACTTGATGTTATCCTACCAGTAATAGTAGTTTACCCAATACTTTTATATATCTTTAGTAAGAAATACAATTGGACAAATTGGAAAGAAAAACTTACTGGTAAAATAGTAAAAATCGATACTCATAACACTTTTAACACAGCTAAATAATGACAAATGAAGTAACGTACAAAAATGTACACAATCGTTTTAAACTTAACGGATTTCATCTCGATAAGGATGATTTATGTCGGGTTTCCTACTGTTTGATAAAAGAAGGTGATGCATTTGAAAAATCTATTGGAGACTTTTTATTAGATTGGTTTGATAATAAAGAATATGTTGATTTAAAAACATCAGGAACTACTGGTGCTCCAAAAATTATCCGAATGGATAAACAAAAAATGGTGAATTCAGCTTTAGCTACAGGAGATTTTTTTGAACTAAGTCCTGGAGATAAAGCATTGTATTGTTTACCTACAGCTTATATTGCTGGAAAAATGATGTTGGTAAGAAGTTTTATTTTAGGCTTAGATATTGATTTTGTTGAACCAACTTCAAATCCATTAGCGCGCAATGAAACTAAATATGATTTTGTTGCAATGGTTCCTTTGCAAGCGCAAAACTCTTTAGCGGCATTAAAAAATGTTAAAAAATTGATTGTAGGCGGTGCTAAAATGAGTAAAGAGCTAGAAAAAAGTTTGCTTAAACTAAAAAATATTGCTGTTTATGAAACGTATGGAATGACAGAAACGATTACTCATATCGCTGCAAAAAAAATAGGGGAGAAGGCATTTTCTATTTTGCCAAATATCCATATTTCTCAAAATGAAAATCATTGTTTAGTGATTGATGCTCCCAAAATTTCAGAGGAATTAATTGTTACTAATGATTTGATCGAAATCATCAACGACAATCAATTTGTGTTTTTAGGACGCAGTGATAATGTGGTTAACAGTGGCGGAATAAAGTTGATTCCGGAACAAATCGAAGAGAAGTTGGCAGCATTGATTCCGTCACGATTTTTTATTGCTGGCATGGCAGACGCTTCTTTAGGAGAGAAATTAATTTTAGTAATTGAGGGCGAAAAACATGAAGTTGATAAGGCAATTTTTAAGGGTTTAGATAAGTATGAAAAACCGAAAGAAGTTTTTTTTGTCACTCAATTTTTAGAAACCGACAATGGTAAAGTAAAAAGGAAAGAGACGGTAGAAAGTCTTTAGAATAATTTCTATAATAATAAAAAAAAAAACAGATTTAATAAATGCTAGCTAGCGTTTATTAAATCTGTTTTTTTATGGATTTTGTTTATTTTTTTTAAAATAAGGATAGTATTTGGGCTTGATCTTGATTTGACACAATTATTTCGTGAATGCATAAAGTATTATTTAGGAATAGTCTTTTTAATATCATTCAAAATCCAGTTCATTTCTGGATCTTTTTTATTGATTAAGTCATTTAAGGTGGGTATGATCTCTTTATCAGGATAAATTCCGTGGCCTATGGTGGTTGTTTTGTAATGTGGTACGATGTGCATCAATCCCATTCTTATTTTTAAATCTGAATTAGGTAATTCAATATTTGGCATTATACCTGCCACGGTGCCATTATAATCGCCTCCCGTTTCCTCACCTACAAAAGTAGCTCTATTAGATCCCTTTAAGTTAGAAGCTATAATGCTTGATGCCGAAAAGCTTTTTCCGTTTATCAGAACATAGATTTTAGAGGTAAAAGCATTTTTTTTAATTTTTTGCTCTCTACACATTAGTTTTTGATAATAATTACCTTTCGTATCTTTATGTGTGGTAATAAATGAATAAGTGTAGGAAAGTGGGAATACTATAGTTTTGACTGCTTTGAATAAAAAGGGAACCTTATCTAAGTAATCTCCAGCTATAATGCTTGATTTAGAAACAACTTGTGTTTTATCTAAAAAAATATAGGAGGTATCCGCAAGGAAAGAGTAGAGGTAGTTGATTTCGTTTAAACGCCCGCCCGTATTGTCTCTTAAATCTAAAACTAGATTTTTAGAATGGTATTCGTTGATTTTTTCAAAAGTTTCTTTATAGAATTTTTTATAACCTCTATTTTTAAAGCCTCTAATTTTTATCACTGCAATACTACTGTCCTTTTCTAAAAAACGAATGTTACGGGTATAATCTTTTGTTGCTTGATTGTACCCATTTATTCTTTTCTTTCTTCTTAGTGCTTTATCTTTTTGATGGTCAATCGCTATTTTTTTAGGTTTTATAACGTCCTCTTTTTTCTTCTCGCTAGTTTCTTTTTTGAATCTTTTTATAGTGTGATTTTCAATGGTATCGTTGTATTTTAACGTATATACTAAACTATCTTTGATTCCGTTTTCGATAGTGAAAAAAGTAGTAAAGCGGTCTTTGTTTCCTCTAGTTTTAAAAGTGGTGTTAAACCCATCAGAAGCATAATAATTACTATGTTCAGTTATTAAATCGCTAGTATTTATTCCGTTGACACGAATGACTTCAGAGCCCACTTGTATGGTGCTGTCAGTAGATTTATTGTTGAGGATGTACAATTTGCTGTTATGATATTCAAAATCAAATTGAGAGAAGGGACCAATACCTTTATTAAGTAAAGCTTTTGATTCTTTTTTAGTCATTTGTACCACAGGGGCATAAACATATAAGTGTCCTTGCCTTACAGCAGCTACAATCGGACTAATTTTTTTGTAAAAACCAAGTGGCTTTAATGGGGTTGTAATGGTAGTTTTGAGGCTGTCAAATTTATAATCTAAAGCGGCTTTAGTTATATAATCGTATAAATTGGGGTGTAATTGTTGTAGTTTTTTGTATGTAAAATCAATATCTTCCTGTAATTTTGATACAGGAATTAAAGCATTATAATGAGCATTTTGTTTTTTAACCGAATTGCATTGGACAAAAAGTAAAATCACAAAACCTAGAAGTATTATTTTTTTCATTTAATTATTTTTTAAAAAGTACCTTTTCATACGCTCTTCTAACGCTTCCTCTAAAGTAGACTTCACCACAATAGCTGTAACCTAATTTTTCAAAAATAGCCATCATGGCGTGATTATCAAAGTTGGTGTCTGCTTTAATGCTATAAATGTTGTTCTGGATTGCAAAATCTTCTATGAATTGCATCATTTTTTTAGCCAAACCTTTTCCTAAATACACCTCAGAAATAGCCACTCTATGAAAAACAACAAAATCAGTATTTGTCAACCATTTCCCTTCTATATTGTCATATTCAAGTTCGTCGTTGATCAACAATGCTACATACCCTAGAATTATTTCTCCCTCAGTTAAGACATATGCTGCGTCTTTATTAATGTCATTTAAAATAACTTCAGGATTTGGGTAACCGTCTTGCCATTGCTGGCTTCCATCAGCTTTGCGTCTTGCAATTGCTTGCTGCAAAATAATCCATATTTCAGGAATTTGAGCAACTACTGCTTTTTTGAAATCTAAAATCATTCTGAAAATTTGTATTAAAAGTACTAAAATAGTTCTTTATGGGTCTATTTTAAACTTATTTGTACCCTATTTTTAATTATGGAGCAAAGTAGATTCTGTTGTATTTTTTACAAAAATAATAGCATCAAAAGAATTTATTAATCTTTCCTCTACTACCATTTTAGGATCGAAAGTAGATCCAATTCCTTGATGTTTTACTTTAGAGTTAAGATAATCAGCTAAAACGGATGTTTTTATTGCCGTATTAAAATCTAGTAAGTACGTGTCAAAGGTACATTTATCAAATATTTCACTGCTCGTATTTTTCATTACGTTATCGATTACAATTGTGGTGAGACGATTTTTAGAAAGGTCTAATGCGTTAAATTTCCCAGTGGCGAAATCAAATCCTACGCTGTAATATTGATTACCATATTTTTGTTTGAGATGGTTTCCCATCGATGGGATATTAAACTGTATTTTATCTTTATTCACATGTAAATTATGAGCCCAAAGGAAAACTTTACCTTCTGCTCCAGCTGAAGTCAATACTTTATTGACGTTTTCTGCCATTTGTTTGTCTCTAGTTGTTTGATTGTGATTCAAACTATATTCAATGTATTGTATGATAGCTTCTTGTGTTCTTACATAAAAATCGTTGCTATCTATTGCGTTCTTATTTAAGACGGTTTTTAAATCTGTCATCAATACTAAATGATTTTTTAATTCTTTCTTTTTCGCTTCTTCTATATTCTGTGTCTTGCTGTAAATTGCAATGATTTTTAAATATTCTTCTTTATTTTCTATGTTAATCTCTTTTATGTAATCATACATTTTTTTGGCTGCAGTAGCACAATCCATACTATCTATACCATGAAAACTTAATTGCTCACTAGTGTTTTTGCCCCTGTTGTAAACCTTCATCCATTCAATAAGATCTAATACTTCTGTGCAGTTCCATATCCAAAACCCAATGTTATTCAACGCGACTTTAGGATCAACGTTTTTGCCGTGTATATAATCATTAATTGCGATGCAGTTTCCGTAGTTAGCTTCAATTGCAAAGTTTTTTACAGCTTGATTTTTTACAACATATTTAAAGAATTTAACTTTTAAGTCAAAGAATTCTTTAGTGCCGTGTGTTGCCTCACCAAAACCAAAAATTATCACATCTTTAAAAATGTTGTCTAAAGTTGAATTCTTCTCCAATTCAATATTTGGATTAACATCTTTGATTCCGAATGCATTTTCGTTGATGGCTTTTACAATTTCATTGGTTTGACTCAACATTATAAAATTGCATAGTAGCGTCAAAAGTGTAAAGTGGATTTTTTTGGTCATAATCGAATGATGAATGTGGATTGTTTGTTTGTTATGGTTTGTTTCTCAGAGATTCACAAAAAAAATAGCAGAAGTCCGCAGTTTTCTTGAAAATTTAAATTTAATGTAAGTACTATTTAGCTTGTGTTATTATTGCAGTTGTCATATTAATAGTGGTCTTTTTAAAATAGTTGTTGTTGATTAATTGTTTAACAAGGTATTAAGGTAAAATTTCAATTTCTTCTTCTTTAAACCAACCAAATTTCAATAAATTATTTTTTAACGCTATCGTATCATCTGTATACGCAACAATTGCTAAACTTTCCTTAGCTCTACTACACGCAACGTAAAACAACCTAGATGTTCTGTCTATTCCTGTTTCTTTACCTTCTCCAATATTTTTTTTATCTCCAGTGGTTAGTGACTTTATACCAAACAATTTATCATAACTAAACATAAATCCATTCGCTTCATCATCATCGATAATAACCATTACTCGGTCATATTCTAATCCTTTTACCCCTTGATGTGTACCAAATCCCGAGTTTTCAGAAATGTATTCATTATACTTTATTATTTCGTTAAAATTTGCATTTAATGCAGCATCCCATGCAAGTAATGATTCATTATCTTTCAGCTCTTCATTACCATCTTCAATGTTAGTAATTGTAGAACGTTCAATGGATAGTTTTAAGTCAGAAGGTAAGTTAAATAATTTCGATTCGTTTATGTTATTTAGTATCTCTAATAAAGTAGGTGACTTGTCTTCATTCCAAAGCTTTAGAAGTTTATCAGTACTGGTTTTTGCAGTTTTTAATAAAATGAATATGTCACTTTCTTTTTCAATATTTCGTTTATCAAAAAGAGGTGAATGCTTTTTAACAATATTGGCAATTTCGAAATTATTGTTGCTTTTATATGCTAGTACTAGGGGTAAGATTATTTTAATAAAAAAATTAATTGAGGCAGAGCTACCATCTAATAAACCAGTTTTCATTTTATCGACCGCATATAGAGGTCTAAAAAATGTTGAAAATCCGATCCTTGCAGCTGCCATGTGATGTTCAAGAATAAGAGTTTTTACAGGAATATTTATTTTGTCCTTTGGGTTGCTTTTGTCTATCCAAGTAATATCTTTGGTGATGGACGACATTTTTTCTTTAATTGATTCTTCACTAGATGGTTTATCTATTCCCCTTTTAACAATAAAAAATCTAACAACACCTCCTGATTTTTCAATTCTGGGGATTTGGTGTTGACCATCAATATCTTTTCTAATTTTATTGATTAGTTCAATTATTCTTGATTTAGAACGATGGTTCATTTGTTTTGCTGGCGTCAACCAATCAGGAGGTAACTTTTCTCCTAATTTCTCTTTACCATCACTATAAATACGCTGCATAGTGTCACCAAAAAGGCCTAACGATATTTTATCAGCATTAATTAATTGAAGTGAAAATAAAGCATCAATTAAATGTTTATTGGTATCCTGACTTTCGTCAATTAAAACAATAGGATATTTATTTGCTAAGATTTGTTGAAATAATTTTTTAGAAGCTATAAAGTGTGATGCAATTGAAATCACTTCCGTATGATTTAATGAATCTTTTGTTAAATTATCGCCGTTAGGATTATAGATAAACTTAGAGATTTTAGGAAATAATTCAAGTCTTTTGGTTTTTGATTCAATTTTTCTCTTATTAGAAACAGATGTTTTATTGTTAGGATCTCTACTTTTTGATAATTGTACATTTAATTCTGTAATTGACTTTTTTAAATCAACCACTAAAAATTCTTTTATATCTATTGTAAAGTTTTGGATTAAATCCCAGCAAAAACTGTGAATTGTACTAACTGAAAAAATACCATCATAAGCTAGTCTGTGACTTATTTCGTCAGCTGCAGCATTGGTGAATGTTATGATTGCAATTTTCTTGTTTTTTAACTTAAACTCATTACCATGATTTTCTTTAAATTGAGTTAATACATTTACCAACGTCCTTGTCTTTCCTGAGCCTGCGCCTGCAAATAGGAAAAAACTTTTAGGATTTGAAGCTGTTATACAATCGTATATTTCTACATCAACATTTTTATCAATATCATTATTCTCCATAATGCTTAAGATTTAGGGAATTTCAAATTTTTATTAGATGTCAATTTTTCTTCAACCCAATTTAAACCTTCTTCGATATATTTAGGTGTGTTTAAGTTTTCAGGATTTTCGAAATATAAAACGTCTAATGCAAATTCTGCTTTTTTAGCACCGTCAGCATTTATTGCTTTGAATGCTTCTACAGCTACATTTTCCATTTTAGTTTCTTTAGCTGCTTCTACCATTTTTTTCAACAAACCTTTTGGTTTAATTATTTTCTTAAACAATTCAACATTTTCTAAAACAAGCGCATCTTCAAAAGTATAAGGGTAAGTCTTAGTACCATTTATGTCTATCTCAGTTTGATATGCAACTCGAATTGGATTATTCTTTAGGACTTTACCTTTACTTTCTAATTCTAATAATTTACTGACATCATGTAATTTAGGGTTCCACTCTTTTAAGGTGTCATTATTGGTTTTTTGATTGAATCCTTTTTTAGGTTGACATTTTACAAAAACTTCCTTTGGGGCATTTTTGTAATTATCAATAATTTTTTCTACAGCATCGATATCCGTAATTATCAATGTAATTAATCCTAGTTTTTCAATTAATGCTTTTAAACGATGAGCGTGGCTACCTCCAATTTCCAAAATTGTAATGTAACAGCTATCCAATACTTCATGTTTATTTTTTATAAAGTGTGGAATTAGCATTCTCTCAGCTGGTCCTTCAACTAAAATTGCCGCATCAGCAAAAAATAAATCATTATGAGTTGTATTTAAATATCTAACGACAAATTTTTCTGTTTCTTTTTCTAATGACTTAGAGCCATCAAATACTGATTTTAAACTAATGACTTCAGAAGTTGGAATTTTCAAAGAATTATTCCTTTTAAAATATCTTAAACTTTCAAATTTCTGATGTGCTATGTAGCTTGAATGCGTACTTATAATTAATTGAGTATTAAAATGTTTTTCTTCTTCTAAATCAGAATGCTTTCTCAGTACACTATAAGCTTTCTTAATAAATACTTGTTGTACTTGAGCATGTAAATGTGCTTCTGGTTCTTCAATTAAAACAAGATGTAATGGTTCTATTATGTCAATTTTATCATTAGTTAGTTTTCCTTTACGCATCCACTCATCTCGATAGCGAATTAGTTTAAAAATTATTGATATTAAGTTTTGATATCCTAAGCCATTGTATTTTTCGGGTAAGGTTATGCCTTTATCTATTTGATACCTTACTGCAGAATCATGATCTAATCCATCAGAAGCTTTAATAAGTGAGGATAATGTTATTTGAGGATTACCGAAGCCTGGATAATTTAAACCTTCCAATTCTCCTAATGATTCCTTAAATCGAACTTGTAGATTTTTATCAAATGCTGCTTGAGCTTTATTTAATGAATTTAAAGCATCTAAGTCATTACCTGTAGGGTCTGTAGTAGGATTTAGGTGATTATCATAATAAGACCGTAATTGTGAAGATAAATTTTTTGCATTCTGTGATTCTAGATTATCTGAATTAACATCACTAAATCCTCTTTGAGCATTTATAGTATCAATTTTAATTAACCCATTAAGCGGATTTCCTTCAAAGGCAATATTATAATCTGTCAATTCTTGGTCAATATTATATTTTGTTGGATCTAGAATATATGTTTTAATTTCGAATAAAGTATTTAACTTTCTATCACAGAATTGCCAAAAATCTTTAGGCCATAAATCAATTTTTTTACCAGAATCAGCATTAAGTTTTATTACTTTATTTCTAGCTATAATATAATCTTCGATAAGTATTTCTATATTTTTAGGCTGTAAAATTAGCCTAATACCTAATAATCCACCTTTCCAGTCTAGAGTTGGAATTAAATGACTTACATATCTTAATTCTGAGTTTTCTGCATGAATCCATAAATCCAATGAAGGTAAGTATGGCTCTAATAACTTAAGGCTTTTGTCTTCTTCTATTAAGTCCGACTTTGTTACCCATGTTTCTGCTATTTTATTTAATTTCGTCCAATTAGATATTGTGAAATCTTGTGTTTTAAATTCCTTCCTCTTCAAGAAAGTGATTAAAGCATCCATAGCTGTAGTTTTACCACTATTGTTTGCTCCGACAAATATTGTTTCTTTTTCAGAAAATTCAATTTTACATGAATTTAGTTTTCTGAAGTTTTTAATTTTTATAAAGTCAATTTTCATGAGATAGGAAGAGATTATTTTTGAAAACTTAGTGATTTAATAACTTTTTTCTGTAAAGAGGTTAATTAGTTATTATATAGCCAAATATAACATTAAATCCTGAAAATAAACTTTGGTTTGCAAGATAAATCTGTAGAAGTATTTATGAAAAACAGTCGTAAAAAAATAGCCCCGATAGCAGCGGCATCCCCTTTTTAGGGATACAGCGGATAGCGGGACATAAGTTATTATGAAAATGAGAGTGTCTTGCTCCCAATAATAGAAATATTCTTGTTATACTTGGATCACTCCTAAGTTAAATTGTTTCTCGATAGGAGCGTGGTCTGCAGCTTCGATACCCATAGAAATCCATGTTCGGGTATCTAGCGGGTCAATAATAGCATCTGTCCACAATCGTGACGCAGCGTAGTAAGGCGAAACTTGTTCGTCATAACGTGCTTTTATCTTTGCAAAAAGGGCAGCTTCTTTCTCTTCATCTACTACTTCACCACTTTTCTTTAATGATGAGGCTTCGATTTGAGCCAACACTTTTGCAGCTTGCGTTCCACCCATTACGGCAAGTTCTGCACTTGGCCAAGCAAAAATTAATCGTGGATCGTATGCTTTTCCGCACATAGCATAATTTCCAGCACCATAAGAGTTTCCTACAATAACGGTGAATTTAGGCACTACAGAATTACTTACCGCATTCACCATTTTAGCACCATCTTTAATAATTCCTCCTTGCTCAGATTTTGATCCTACCATAAAACCGGTAACATCTTGAACAAATACTAATGGAATCTTTTTCTGGTTGCAATTTGCTATAAAACGAGTCGCTTTGTCAGCACTATCAGAGTAGATAACACCTCCAAATTGCATTTCGCCTTTTTTAGTTTTTACTACTTTTCTTTGGTTAGCTACAATTCCTACAGCCCAACCGTCGATGCGTGCGTAACCTGTGATGATCGTTTGACCGTAACCATCTTTGTATGCCTCAAACTCTGAGTTGTCTACTAAACGGTTGATGATGTCCATCATGTCATACTGCTCGTTACGCGCTTTTGGTAAAACACCGTACAATTCTTTTTCGTCTAATGCTGGTTTCTCAGACTTCACACGGCTAAAACCAGCTTTGTTGTAGTCACCAATCTTATCAACGATATTTTTTATTTTGTCTAAGGCGTCTTTATCGTCTTTAGCTTTATAATCAGTTACACCTGAAATTTCGCAATGTGTTGTCGCTCCACCTAATGTTTCGTTATCGATGCTTTCGCCAATAGCTGCTTTTACTAAATAGCTTCCAGCAAGGAAAATACTTCCAGTGCCTTCAACGATAATTGCTTCGTCACTCATGATAGGCAAGTAAGCACCACCGGCAACACAACTTCCCATGATAGCAGAGATTTGTGTAATTCCCATGCTACTCATTTGAGCGTTGTTTCTAAATATTCTACCAAAGTGTTCTTTATCAGGAAATATTTCGTCTTGCAAAGGTAAATACACTCCTGCACTATCTACTAAATAGATAATAGGCAGGCGATTTTCCATTGCAATTTCTTGTGCTCTTAAGTTCTTTTTAGCTGTAATAGGGAACCAAGCACCTGCTTTTACAGTAGCGTCATTAGCAACAACGACACATTGCTTCCCTCTAATGTATCCTACTTTTACAACAACTCCACCAGAAGGACATCCGCCATGTTCTTTGTACATTCCTTCACCTACAAAAGCGCCTATTTCAATTGCTTTTGCCTTGGGGTCAAGTAAATAGTCAATGCGTTCCCTAGCAGTCATTTTTCCTTCAGCATGAAGTTTTTCAATTCTTTTTTCACCACCGCCTAATTTCACTTTAGAAAGGTTGTGCTTTAACTGCGATAATAAAAGTTTATTGTGATCTTCGTTTTTGTTGAAGTTTAAATCCATGTTGTAATAGTGTTATAAATAGTTGGTGCTAAAATACAAAATCAATCGAAATAAAAATTACTATTTTGATTCTATCGCAAATTATTTTCGATATAAAACCAAAAAAACAGAAGCGAACCTCTGTTTTTTTTATGAATATGATAAAATCTAGTTGATTATTTTTTAGAATCGTTAACAAGTCGCTTTAATATAGCCCATTGTTTTAAAGCGTCACGCGCTTCAACAGCTGGATATCCTAAAACTGTTTTACCAGCAGGAACATCACAGGTAACACCTGATCCTGCACCCACAGTTGATCCGCTGCCTAAAGTAGTGTGGTCTTTTATAGATGCGCTTCCGCCAATGATAACACCATCGCCTAGAGTTACTGATCCTGCAAGTCCGCTGTGTCCAGCCATGATACAAAAACGACCTAGTTTACTGTTGTGTCCTATTTGAACTAGGTTATCAATTTTACATCCATCACCTAAAACAGTAGAGCTAAATTTACCCCTATCTACACATGAGTTAGCACCTATTTCTACATTATTCCCAATAATTACATTTCCTATTTGCGGTATTTTTACCAATCCTTTTTCTGGGCAAGGTCTAAAACCAAATCCATCTGCTCCAATTGTTGCGTTAGGATGAATAATACAATTGTTCCCTATATGGCAACGCTCTCTAACAACACTTCCTGACCAAATTATAGTATTATTACCTATAGTTGACTCATCTAGGATGGTAACATTAGGGTAAATAATACTGTTTTCTCCAATTTTCACATTGGGACCCACATAACAACATGCTCCTATTTTTGCACCATTGGCAATTGTAGCTGTGATGTCTATAACTGCAGTAGGGTGAATATCAGACTGGAAAACGGGTGCTGGTGGAGCAAAAAGTGCTAGTATTTGCGACATTGCTAAATCAGCATTTTTAACTTTAATAAAAGCCCTGTTTTCACCTGGTTCTATTGAAATATCCTCGTTTACTACTGCAATTCCAGCTTTTGATAAAAACCAAAGTTTTTCATATTTTTTATTTCCAATGAAGGTGATTTCAGTTTCTGTAGCAACTTCTAATTGTTCCGGAGCTGTAATATTTTGAGAAGTAGTACCAACAATAACTCCATTAAGAATTTCATTGATTTCGTTTACTGAGTAAGATTTCATTAAGTATTTATTAGTTTGGGAAATTAATATAGTTCAAATAAAATCATTTAGATGTTATCCTCCAAATGTTTTTCTATTTTGATATAAAACATTATGAAAAACGAAGAAAATAGCGGTTATATTGTCTGCGTTTTGTGATTATTTTTGATATAAGTAAAAAAAATAACCCAATAATTCTTTGAGTTATTGGGTTTGATTTTTATAAAAAGGGATGATAATATCGTTTTAAAAATTACATATTATCAATAATTTGATCCTTTGGGTATTTGACTTTATAGCTTATTCTGATTTTTTTAGTTTCATTAGAATCTAGTTTTAATTCCCAGCTTAGTAGTCCTGTTTCTTCATTTACTTTAGCTCTGTCGTTTTCTAATAATTCTACGGTAATATCTTTGTTAGTTGATAAAGGATATTGGTCCTTTAAGAGTATTTCAACAGCTTCTTTTTTATTGTTTCTAACGCTAATATCATAAGTGAAAGTTTGTTCTTTATAACTTGATAAAAATTTTGTTCCAGATTTGTTACTAACTTTTTCTCTCGTAATGGCAATGTTTTTATCCCTTCCCATGCTTAGTTTCAAGGTATCAACAGTTTGGTTTGGGTTGATCAAGGTTTTACCTACGTACATTCCTTCAAAAATAATATTAGCCTCACCTTGTAACAAGTTGTATTTAGAATAATCAATAATTTCAGCCAATAGAAAGGCTTCTTTATCCGCTCTAGGAGCAGCAAAATAGTTATAAGTTGCGGGTAATTTAATCTCTTTTAAAGCGACACTATGCGCTTTTCCATTTGATAGAATAGTGTAGGGAATTGGGATGTCAAAAGAAACATTCAATTGGTTTTGAAAGTCGGTTGCATTGACGTTTTGTATTGCGTAGCCTAATGTTCTTTTTTCTTTTGCTTCATAGGCTGGTGCAGCAACTTCGTCAAAACTACTTTCTTCTGCTTTAACTCTAGATATTTTGCTTTTAACAATATTAGCCATGTTGTCTGGCATATTGTATCTTAAAAACCAAGGCTGTAATTCAGGTGCTTGATTGTTTTGATTTGGATTTCCACTAGATAAAGTGAGTTTAACATTTTTCCAATCAAGTCCAGTAGTTTGCATTACTTGTGCTTTGTACATCATATTAATAGGTTCTTTGACGCTTTCGGCGCGAAGGTCATAAAAAGGTTTCCATGTAGCCGAATTGGTGATATAGCTTATAGCAAGCGGAATATTTCCTGCTGTCTCATTCATCACTTGCAAAACTAATTTTCCTGAAGAATATTTCTCCTCATTCTTAGTATTGAAATCTAATTTATTATTTAATGCTAATAGTTTTGTGTTCCAATCTACTTCTTTTTCACGTAAGTCAACAACGGCATTTTCAAGTTCGTTTCTCTTACTTTTATAATAATCAATAAGTTTTATTAATTCGGCTACATTCAGTCCGGTATTTGCCCCCGAAGCTATTTTATTTCCATCTAATAATGCAATTGTTTGGGTATTGGAATTACTCAAAATTTGGATTTTTTTGATTTCTCGTTTAACCAAAGTAATGCTATCACGTACTTTTTTTATAGCAGGATTGCTTTCGTCAATTTCGAATTCTGAAATATAATTATTAGTAAATTGAACAGATAAAATAGTAACCGAACTTGGTGAACCTATTTGAACAGTACTTTCATTAAGATTATTAGCAACGTTTTTTATTACAATTTCGCTCGTTCCTGCTGGAAGAGTAACCAAAGTATTTTGAGACAACTCAGCTGCATTAGCGTATACGGTAGCTGCTTTTATTTTAGCAGTTGTAAAAATAGGTTTTTGAGCAAAGGAAATTGCCGAAATAAGAATGGCGATTAATACGACTTGTTTTTTGATCATAAAATGAAATATTTTGGCTTGTAGAGTTGTGTTTTAGTAAATATATGTAAAAAAAATAATGATTAGTGATTTTAGATAATACTTGTTTTAAGGAGTCTTTATTAATTGAGACGCAATTAATTTAGCGAATAGTTATGGGAATACTAAATTTTACCCGAGCATCTTTACCATCAACTCTTCCAGGAGTCCATAATACACTGCTTTTTAAAACACGTATTGCTTCAGCATTCATTGCTGTATTGATTCCTTGTTTGATTTTACAATCAGTTATTGTTCCGTCTTTTTCGACAACAAAATTAATTTTGATTCTTCCTTTTTCCTCATTAGGTGCTTTAAAATTTCTGCTAACATGTTTATAAAAAGCACTTAGTCCTCCTGGATATTCCGGGTGAACAAAATAAGGGAAGAAGGTAATTTCAGTTCCGTTTTCGTCAAAACATTTTCCATCTATAAACTCGTTGTTTTTATAATTCTCAGAACGTTTTAATTGTCCGCTTTCATAGTATCGTGTTTGCTTGCCTTCTAGTTTGTTATTCACATAAAATTCAGCAGACTCTTTGACACCAGATTTAAACCAGTATTCAGACTTACCATTTTTTATGCCTTTTTTTATATCCGAAAATTGATTACTGTTTCGTTTTGTTCCGTCAATATAATAGGTAACCCTATTGGTTCCTTTCTTAGTGTCTTCGTAAGTGCTGTAATAAGTTGCGTCTTGGGCTGTAGGGAGTTCTTTAAAATCTTCGTTAAAATAGACTTTCTTTTGGGCATAAAATGTAAGTGATAAAAAAAAGAAAGCTAATAAAATAGTGTTTTTCATGGCGTGTAGTATTTTAATAATCACAAAAATTGATAAAAAAATCCTACAGAAAAATAAGTTTTTCCTGTAGGATTAGATGTTAACAGTAAAATAATACTATTCGTCTTCGTCTCTTTGTCCCATCATCATTAAGTACGCTTTTAGAAACTCGTCTATTTCCCCGTTCATCACGCCGTCAACATTGCTACTTTCATAGCCTGTACGTACGTCTTTTACTAATTTATACGGTTGCATAACATAATTCCTTATTTGGGAACCCCATTCAATTTTCATTTTTCCTGCTTCAATGTCGGCGCGTTGTGCTAGTTGTTTTTTTAGCTCAATTTCATACAATTGAGAACGTAGCATTTGCATGGCACGCTGTCTATTGTCTTGTTGTGAACGTGTTTCTGAACACTGAATTTGAATTCCAGTTGGTTTATGAAAAAGCTGCACTTTAGTTTCTACCTTATTTACATTTTGTCCTCCAGCACCACTAGAGCGTGAAGTTGTGATTTCGATATCAGCAGGATTAATATCAATTTCGATACTATCATCCACTAACGGATACACATAAACAGAAGCAAATGATGTATGGCGTTTGGCATTACTATCAAAAGGAGAGATACGCACCAATCGATGCACTCCATTTTCCCCTTTTAAATAGCCAAAAGAATAATCTCCTTCAAATTCTAACGTTACAGTTTTTATACCTGCAGCATCTCCTTTTTGAAAATTCAGTTCTTTTATTTTATAACCGTATTTTTCGCCCCACATCATGTACATACGCATCAACATCGATGCCCAGTCACAACTTTCGGTACCACCGGCACCAGCTGTAATTTGGACAACTGCACTTAAAGTATCGCCTTCGTCCGAAAGCATGTTCTTAAATTCGATGGCATCAATGTGCTTTTCTATTTGGGCATACTGTTCATCGAGCTCTTCGGCAGTTAGCTCTCCTTCACGATAAAACTCGTAAGCGAGCTGTAACTCGTCAGTCATTTCAACGGCTCGGTCGTAGTCTTCTATCCATTTTTTCTTATTTCGAAGGTTCTTTACAATACTCTCTGCTTCTTTGGCGTTATTCCAAAAGTCAGGTGCAAAAGTCTTTTCTTCTTCGTTGGCAATCTCGATAAGCTTGGCATCAACGTCAAAGATACCTCCTCAACGCACCAAGGCGCTCTACAATACCTTTAATTTGTTCGGTAGTTGTCATAAATTGTGTAATTTTGTTGGACAAAAATAAGAAAAAATAGGAAGAGGCAAGTTGCGACTTGTCTTTTTAATAAAATATATAAGCACTATATGGAAATAAATTTAATTAGCGATACAATTACGAAGCCCACATACGAAATGTTACAGTACATGTTTAATGCCGAAGTAGGTGATGATGTGTACAAGCAAGATCCTACTGTTATTGAGTTAGAGGATACTATTGCACAACTTTTTGGTATGGAAGCGGGCTTGTTTTTCCCATCAGGAACAATGGCAAATCAAGCAGCTTTAAAACTACATACCCAACCAGGGGAGCAAATTATTGCTGATAAATATGCCCACGTCTACCTCTATGAAGGTGGTGGTGCTTCTTTTAACAGCGGTGTTTCTTTTTGTTTGCTAGATGGCGACCGCGGAATGATTACGGCTGAGCAAGTAGCAGGTGCGATTAACGATCCTGAGTTTTACCACAGTCCGTTAACGAGTTTGGTTTGTGTAGAGAACACAACCAATAAAGGAGGTGGCGCTTGTTATGAAATTGATGATTTAAAAAGAATTAAAGAAGTATGTGTTGCCAATAATTTAAAATTCCATCTTGATGGTGCTAGAATTTGGAATGCATTAATCGCTAAAAAACAGAATCCGAAATCGTTTGGAGAAATATTTGATACTATTTCTGTTTGTTTATCCAAAGGGTTGGGTGCACCAATAGGTTCCGTTTTGTTAGGAGACAAAGCAACCATTCATCGTGCGCTAAGAATTCGTAAAATATTAGGTGGCGGAATGCGTCAAGTAGGGTATTTGGCGGCAGCCGGATTATATGCCTTAGACCACAATATTACTCGTCTTGCTGAGGATCACCGCAGAGCCAAAGAGATAGCTGGAATTTTAAGTAAAAGAGTATGGGTTGCAAAAGTTGAACCTGTAGAAACTAATATTTTGATTTTTACTTTAGCAAGTAATTATAGTGATAAGCTTTTAATAGAAAAATTAAAGCAAAAAAATATTTCAATAAGCGCTATGGGACCAGGTAAATTAAGAATGGTTACCCACTTAGATTATCGCGAAGTAATGCATACTTACGTTTTAGAAACGTTGAGTAAGCTGGATTTGTAGTTTATTAAAAAGTAAAAAGGATTAGCATCATAATAACGCTAATCCTTTTTTATTATTTAAACAAATTATCCATTCCTGGAATCATTGGCATATCCATTTTTGCAACAGCATCAAGTTCAGCTTCGTTTACTTTTGTCGCTTTCTCGATTGCCTTATTCATTACTAGGATCATGTAATCTTCTAATTGCTCTTTGTCTTCTAATAATTCATCAGCAATTGTTAATGTTTTTATTTTTCTATTGGCAGTAATGGTTACTTTCAATAATCCGTCTGTGCTTTGTTCATCAACAAGAACAGAATCTAAACGCTTTTTTGTTTCTTCAATTTTATTTTGGGTTTCTTTCAATTTACCCATCATTCCCATTAAATCCATTTTTGTTCTTTTTAAGTTATTGAAATACGAAATTACTATTTTTAGCGCAATAACCAATGTTAAATAACTTGAAAAGCTGTTGTGTTAATAAAAGCCTTTGTGCTATTTTTGTAAAAACAACTAAGATAAAAAAATGATACAAAATATACATCCACCGGTTGCAAAGCAAATCCCCACTGAATTAGAGAAATTTGGAGATATTAGAATCGATAATTATTTCTGGTTAAAAGAGCGCGAAAATCCTGAGGTAATTGATTATCTAAATAAAGAGAATGAATATTATGAGGCAATGACAGCCCATACTAAGGATTTTCAAAAAGAATTATTTGACGAAATGAAATCCCGAATTAAGGAAGATGACGAGTCGGTTCCTTATTTATACAATGGTTACTACTATATTACGCGTTTTGAAAAAGGGAAAGATTATCCTATTTATTCTCGAAAAAAAGGCAGCCTTTCGGCCAATGAGGAAATCATGTTTGACTGTAATGAATTGGCCAAAGACCATAAATACTTTCAATTAAGTGGTTTGAGTATTAGTTTAGACAATCAATTAGCAGCTTATGCAGTAGATACTGTAGGGAGAAGGATTTATACTTTGCATGTAAAAAACCTTACTACAGGTGAAGTTTTAAAAGATAAGATCGAAAGCACTACTGGAAACTCTACTTGGGCAAATGATAATAAAACCATGTTTTATACCAATCAAGACCCTAAAACGTTACGATCAGATAAAGTATTGAAGCATAAATTAGGCACTGAAACAGCAACTGATGAATTGGTTTATTTTGAAGAAGACGATACCTTTGATGTGGCCGTTGGTAAAGAAAAGTCTAAAAAGTATATTTTAATAAGTTCGTCAAGTACATTAACTACTGAGTTTAGAATTTTATTAGCAGACAAGCCTGATGGAAAGTTTAAAATATTCCAAAAAAGAGTACGCGGTCTAGAATATAGCATTTCCTATTATGGAGATTATTTTTATGTTGTTACCAATAAAGATAAGGCAACCAACTTTAAACTGATGAAAACTCCTGAAAAGGCGACCAACAGAAAAAATTGGGAAGACGTGATTATGCATCGTGAAGATGTTTTACTTGAGGATATTGATATTTTTAAAGATTTTCTAGTTGTTTCGGAACGCACAAACGGTTTAAACCGAATTCGTATTATGCCTTGGAATGGTGGTGTAGAGTATTTTTTACCATTTGAAAGCGAAACCTATACAGCTTATACAACGGCTAATGTTGATTTTGACACAGATATTCTTCGTTATGGGTACCAATCTATGGCGACACCGTCATCAGTGATTGATTTCAATATGAAAACTAAAGAAAAAGAAGTTAAAAAGGAGCAAGAAGTTCTTGGTGGGAATTTTGACAAAAATAATTATATCGAAGAAAGGGTTTGGGCTACCGCTAAAGATGGGACAAAAGTGCCTATTTCTATGGTGTATCATAAAGATATGAAAAAAGACAGCACTAATCCATTATTGCTTTATGCTTACGGTTCTTATGGGCATTCTATGGATGCTTATTTTTCATCTACGCGTTTGTCGCTTTTAGATCGAGGTTTTGTTTACGCTATTGCACATATTCGTGGAGGTGAAGATTTAGGAAGGCCTTGGTACGAAGGAGGAAAGCTGGCTAAAAAGAAAAATACTTTTACAGATTTTATTGATTGTTCAAAATATGTAATCGAGCATAAATATACTTCAGCAGCGCATTTATATGCCGAAGGAGGTTCAGCAGGTGGCTTATTAATGGGAGCGATTATTAACAAAGCGCCTATGTTGTACAATGGAGTAATTGCGCAAGTTCCTTTTGTAGATGTAGTTACAACAATGCTTGATGATTCTATACCTTTAACAACTGGAGAATATGATGAATGGGGTAATCCTAATGTTAAAAAATATTATAAGTACATGAAATCGTACTCGCCTTATGATAATTTAAAACAACAGAAATATCCTAATATTTACGTTTCTACAGGGCTTCATGACTCTCAAGTTCAGTATTGGGAGCCTGCTAAATGGGTAGCTAAGATGCGAACATTAAAAAAAGACAATACTGTTTTATACCTCGATACGAATATGGATGCTGGTCATGGCGGGGCTTCGGGGCGATTTGAAGCATTAAAAGAATTAGCAAAGGAATTTAGCTTTTTGTTAGATTTAGAAAAAATTAAAAAGTAATTAGAATTTTTTTGTTAAATTTGCAACGTTTCGAGGTCTAATAAAATAGATCTCGTTTAACTATTTTTTTATGAAAGAAGAAATAAATGCTTACAACAATGTTTTAGAACTAATAGGTAATACACCTCTTATTAAGCTAAACAAAGTCACCGAAAAGTTTGAAGGTAATTTCTATGCTAAAGTAGAAGCCTTTAACCCGGGACATTCCTCAAAAGACAGAATTGCTTTATATATTATTGAAGAAGCAGAGAAAAAAGGAATTTTATCTCCTGGAGATACTATTATTGAAACAACCTCTGGAAATACTGGTTTTAGCTTAGCTATGGTGAGTATCATTAAAGGGTACAACTGTATTCTTGCTGTGAGCTCTAAATCGTCTAAAGATAAAATTGATATGCTTCGTAGTTTAGGTGCTAAAGTATATGTATGTCCAGCGCACGTATCAGCAGATGATGAACGTTCTTACTATAATGTTGCTAAAAGACTGCATGAGGAAACTAAAGGATCAGTATATATTAATCAATATTTTAATCAGTTAAATATTGATGCACATTATAAATCTACAGGTCCCGAAATTTGGAAACAAACGAATGGTAAAATTACACACCTTGTCGCTTGTAGTGGTACTGGAGGAACAATCTCTGGAACTGCTAAATATCTAAAGGAACAAAACCCTAACATTAAAATTTTAGGAGTAGATGCTTTTGGTTCAGTATTGAAAAAATACCACGAAACGAGAGAATTTGATAATGACGAAATTTACCCTTATCGTATTGAAGGTTTAGGTAAAAACTTGATTCCATCAGCGACTGATTTTGATATGATCGATAAGTTTATGAAGGTAACTGATGAAGAAAGCGCTCATTCTGCTAGAGAGATTACTAGAAAAGAGGGGTTGTTTGTTGGGTATACTTCAGGAGCTGTTTTACAAGCAATCAAGCAATATGCTGAAGAAGGTGAATTTGATGCTAATAGTAATGTTATTGCTATTTTTCCAGATCACGGTTCTCGATATATGAGTAAAGTATTTAGCGATGATTGGATGAATGAACAAGGGTTCTTTGATAGTGTGAATCAAGAAGAAGCTCAAAAAATTGAAATGATCAAGTAATAAAATTACTTTAATTGTACTTATAGAAAAAGTCCCATTTACAAATTTGTAAATGGGACTTTTTTATGTGTAATGAGTATATAATTTAGTCTTCTAATAATTCTGGTCGACTTAATATCAGTTCAATTTTCTTGATAGTAATGGTGATTTGACTCATTTGTAATTCGATGTTTCTAAAGAATAAACTAATGTCTCTATTTACCCAACTCTCAGAGATTACTCTTGATCCTAAGCTAATTCTTAAGATAGCACTTTCGATTTCATTAGAATATTTTACGTTTACTGCTTGACCAATGTGGCATTTTTGCGCAGCAAGTCTAATGATTTCAAGCGAAGAATCTTCAAACAGATCTGATAAATCCGAATTCAATAACGTATAGAGTTTTTTTACTTTATCTACAGACAGTGCTTCATTATTATCAAGGATGAAAAAAGGAAATATGGTACGAATGTTTCTAATTCCAAATTCCTTACTAGTGTAACTATTCGTTTTAGTTTCATCGCTGTAAATAGGCTCAAGGAAACTAGCATCATTTATAGAGTCTTCAACAAAATTACAAAACATTTCGATACCCATATTTCGATATAAAATAGGTGTTTTGTAGTACCTACTCATTTCAACTATAGCAGCATTCCAGCGCATGTAAGAACCATAATTATAACCATCAGATAATTCAGTTGAACAAAACCATGATGTTGGCCAATCAGAATGATTATAATATTTAGTTAAACCTGCAGGCAATGTATTTTTTACTGACTGAATTAATTTATTAACGCCCTTAGGTAAAATTAATGCCCCAGAATAGGGAGGGCCAGTAAAGAATTTACTTCCTGTTATGGTAACGATGTAGCCTTTGTTTAAATAATGCTGTATGTCTTTAGGATCCAGTCTAAGTTGTGAACCATCAACAATTATTTGCATTGATAAATCCTCTAGTGTGTTTAGTTTTTTAATAAGTTCATCAGTAGGAGCTTGGTACCCTAATTTTGATTGGTCCATAGTGTGTAAAACTACGTGTCTACCTAATTCTTTGGTTTTAGCAACTGCGTCAAAAACTTCTTTATCTAATTGTGTTGGCGATTTTAAGGCACCATTTTCATCTCTAAAAGGGATTTTTATTACTTCTACATCTCTAAAACCTTCAATTCTATCGCCTTTTTTAATAGGAATATTTAATGCTGTTGTGTTTTCAAAATGACATCCTTTTAATGCTGCAGCAACACCGCTACCAGTTTCATCAGAGGCTACTAAAATATGTGTAATTTCTTTATCAGAAATAATTTGAGTTATCGCTGCAATTTGAAGTGCGGAATCAGTACCTGATGGTGAAAAAATGATTTCACATTCCTCATTTAATTTGAATATTTTTCTAAGATTACTTTTTAGTAATTCCGAAAATTCGATTGTGGCCTTTTTGAAACCATTTTTTAAGCTATTTCTAATTAATATGCTTCTTACTTTATCTGTTTTGTCAAAAGCAAAGTTAGAAACACTTGACGCTGTTGATGAGGCAAAAGTAAATGCGTCAGGTCTTGGAAATGGGCGGCAACCATATTTATTTAGTAAGTGAATTTCGTCAATATTCAATCTTAAATCTCCTCCAGACATCAATAAATATTCTGTAGGTCTAGCTAGATTTTCTATAATTGGCTTCCAAGATTCTTTAAACACATTATTTGAAGTTTTTACTCTATGAAAAGATTGTAACTCTTCGTTTTTAAATAATGATTCCGTGCTTAAATCGACATCCTTTTTAATTAAATTGATTAAAAGATAATCAAGATCTTCTAATTTTTCTTTATCATTTTTAGGCAGTAGGTTATAAAATATGCGCGTCACTTCTAGTGCTGCAATATCGCATAAAACGGCATCTTCTTTCTCATTATTCAATGCTTTGTACCACAATTGCCACTCAATACCATATCTTAAATAAAGGAGTGCTAAAATGGGTTTATCTAAAAATGACGAACCAATAATAATTGACTTGTTAGGTACAATTCTAAAGATAGTAGGCTCACTAGTAGAAGTGATAATATTGATGTTATTTATTTTAGGTACGGTATTAAATCTTTTTAATATACGAACTAAATAGTTTACATTCTCTTTCTCAAATAGACTACTTCTTTTGTATTGATTTTCAATTAGAATGTTGTTTGTCATAGGTATTATAATTTAAAACGTTCGGTAGAACGCTATTCTTTAAGCACAATATTCAGTTAAATAAATCTTTTTTATTGTTTCCTGAACCAAGCGTTTAATCATAACTAAATTAAGCATAGCTCAGTCATTTAAATTTACTATTTGGCCACTGTTATAAAAATGACAATATAGTACTTTTTAATGATTTTTAAAGCCGCTAATTAATTTGAAATATCTTTTGAATTGATGGCGATTTCCCCCAAATTTCAACTTACTCTCTTCAACAAGGATAGCTATTCCTATTGTAGGATAAATTAATTTTTAACAAATAATATTAAAACAAATAGTTTGAAATCTACTGTTTTTATGCCAATAATTTGTGTCAAAAATTAGGCAAATATAAGGAACTTCTAGAGATGTAGAAAATAAATGTTTTATGAACAGTTTAGTAGACTTTGATATAATGTAAATAATATGTTAATAGGTACTTTTATTTAAGGTGAATTATTGAATAAGAGAAAAAAAACATTCATTTCTAGACTAACTAAATATAAAAAACAATAGCATGGCAACTGGCGAATAAAAACCTGTTTAGGTAAAGCGCTTCGTAAATAACTCTTTCGATAAAAACTTCTCACTAATCGCAGTTGGTCTAAAAAAAAAGTCCAAACAATATATTTGGACTTCTTTATATTTAAAACACTTAAGCTATCTAGGTAAGCATCATTTGCGAATACGTAATCAGCACAATTGCTAGTAATGCAAATACAAGTCCTATGTAATTTTTAGTATTCAGTTTTTCTTTAAAAACGAGAACACCTACTATACTTCCCATGACAATTACACCCATATTCATTGCAGCGAACACTGTCGATGGATTTTTGGCGAAAGCCTGATGTGCTTTTAGATAAAACAAGATATTCCCAAAATTGAATAAACCTACCAGTAACCCAAAGAGAAGGTTTTGTAACTGTATTTTGGTTTTCTTTACAATGATTTCGTATATCACAAATGTAAGTATAACGAGTAACGAAATCACGAATGTGATAAGTAGTGATGTAGTAAATGGCAGGCTTGTTGCCAAAGCGATTTGCTTGAACAAAATATCGATTGCTCCAAACCCAACTAAGACAATCGCTGGGTAGATCCAATTGCTGTTCTTATTATCGGTTTTTTTAGAAAGGATGAGCAGTAGGGCAGGCAGTGCGATTAAAAAAGCAACTAGCTTGTAACTATTGAACTCTTCATCAAATAATAACCAAGCGGCAACAATGGGGATAAAGAGTGATAAGCGCTGAGCGGCATCTGTTTTTACAATTCCCATGTGTTTTATAGAGGCAGCCAGTACTAAAAAAATCACGGGCAATAAAATCCCTAACGGAATGTATATTTCCCAAGGCGCCGTGTGATCAATTGCCGTTAACTCTGGCTGGAAAAATAAAAAGCAAAGTACAATTGCCATGACATAATTCCAGGCCACAACTTGGCTGATGATTAAGTTTTTCTTGCGACCCACTTTAAAAATCACGCCTACTGTAACGCTACATAAAATGCTTAAAATAAGAAATAACATGCGTATAATTTTAATTAAAATATCGTTTACATAAAAAAACTCCAGCCTAAGCTAGAGTTTTTATTATAGTTGGGAGTAGGTTTTATGCCTCTTCCATAGTGTGATAAACGTTCATAACGTCATCATCTTCTTCTAATTTTTCGATTAGTTTCTCTACATCAGCCATTTCAGCTTCAGAGATCGCTTTAGTAATTTGCGGAATTCTTTCGAAACCAGAAGATAAAATCTCAAGATTGCGATTTTCTAATTCTTTTTGGATTGTTCCAAAACTTGCAAAAGGCGCATAGATTAAAATTCCGTCTTCGTCTTCAAAAACTTCTTCAGCACCAAAATCAATAAATTCTAACTCTAATTCTTCGGCATCAAGTCCTTCAGCAGGAATCCTGAAATTACAAGTGTGGTCAAACATGAATTCTACAGATCCTTGAGTTCCCATGGTACCGTTACATTTGTTAAAATAACTTCTAACATTAGCAACTGTTCTATTGTTATTATCAGTAGCAGTTTCAACTAGAATAGCAATTCCGTGAGGTGCATACCCTTCAAATAAAACCTCTTTATAGTTAGCTGTATCTTTATCAGTGGCTTTTTTAATGGCACGCTCTACATTTTCCTTAGGCATATTAGCTGCCTTAGAGTTTTGAATAACGGCTCTTAATCTTGAATTGGCATCAGGATTTGGTCCACCTTCCTTAACGGCCATTACAATGTCTTTTCCAATTCTGGTAAATGCTTTAGCCATTGCTGACCAACGTTTCATTTTTCTACCTTTTCTGAATTCAAACGCTCTTCCCATTTCTGATTTTTATTTTTAATGCGGTGCAAAAATACAATTATTCTGTAAGTTTCAAAGATTCTAGGTCGCTAAGTTTTTAAGTTGGTTTACTGCAAATTCTTGACAATAAATGCCTGAATGTGCGCAACAATTTATTATTCTCTTAAAATTGAAAACTAACTTAGTAACTCAAGATCTCAGTAACTCTTTTTTATTTTTTGTAAAAAGGCAATTTTACCACCTTAGCAGCAACATCTTTTTTACGTATTCTAATATAAATATCACTTTCAAGAGCGCTATTATCCATAGTTACATAACCTAGTCCTATTCCTTTATTCATAGAAGGTGACATTGTTCCTGAGGTTACAATTCCAATCACATTTCCAGATGCGTCTACGATTTCGTAATCATGTCTAGGTACTGCGCGTTCTTGCATTTCAAAGGCTACTAATTTTCTAGTAACACCCGCTTCTTTTTGTTTTTTTAAGTTTTCAGAGTTTGTAAATTCTTTAGTGAATTTAGTAATCCATCCTAAACCTGCTTCCAGTGGAGATGTTGTGTCGCTAATGTCGTTGCCGTACAAACAAAAACCCATTTCTAAACGCAATGTATCTCTTGCTGCTAAACCTATTGGTTTGATTCCGAATGCTGCTCCAGCCTCAAAAACTTTATTCCAAATCACCTCAGCATCGCTGTTTTTACAGTAGATTTCAAAACCACCTGAACCCGTATAACCAGTCGCAGAAATGATTACATTATCAATTCCAGCAAAATCAGCAACTTCAAAGTGGTAGTATTTAATCGCGCTCAAATCAATAGATGATAAGGCCTGCATTGCTTCAACCGCTTTTGGTCCTTGAATTGCTAATAAAGAGTACTCCTCAGATAGGTCTTTCATGTCAACACCTAAATCGTTGTGAGACGAAATCCAGTTCCAATCTTTTTCAATATTTGAAGCATTTACTACTAATAAATACTCTTCTTCTTTCATTTTATAGATAATCAAATCATCCACAACACCACCGTCATTGTTAGGTAAACAAGAATATTGCGCTCTACCAACTGTTAAAACTGATGCATCATTTGAAGTTACTTTTTGGATCAAAGCCAAAGCATTTGGACCCGAAAGTAAAAATTCTCCCATGTGCGATACATCAAAAACTCCTACGTCTTTACGTACCGTTTCATGTTCGGCATTAATTCCCTCATAGGTAATTGGCATATTGTATCCAGCAAACGGAAGCATTTTTGCTCCTAAACTTTCGTGTATGTGCGTAAGCGCAGTATTTTTCATTGTGTGTAAGTATAAAATTTAAGTGGCTAATTTATTGAAAAATTATCATATTTAAAGTATCATTTATGTTTATTCAGTACTTTTTAGGAGCTATTTCCAGCTATCCGTTGCAATCTTTTACTTTTTAAAGAAAAAAGTAAAAGGATTTCCACTGCTATCTGGGCTAAGGCTGCTCGTTATACTATAATTTTTGTATTTTTAAGCAAACTAATAAAATGAAACAGGCTGTTGTTGTCAATAAAAACGAAATCCTAAAACGGTACAAACCTATAGATTCTCATACACACAAAGGAATTCAAGGCCACGCCTTAATTATAGCTGGGAGTTATGGTAAAATGGGTGCGGCAGTATTGTCTTCAAAATCATGCTTAAAGACAGGATGCGGACTAGTTACTGCCTTAGTTCCTAAATGTGGTTACGAGATTCTCCAGATTTCAAATCCCGAAGTCATGACGCTTACTGATGAAAACGAGCAGTATATTACTAATATTATATTCGATATAAAACCACAAGCAATTGGTATTGGCCCTGGTTTAGGACAAGCAATGGAAACTCAAAAAGCATTTCAGGAATTTTTAAAAACTAATAAAACGCCATTAGTAATTGATGCTGATGCGTTGAATATTTTGTCGGTCAATAAAAATTGGTTGGCATTATTAAAACCCAAAACAATTTTAACACCACACCCCAAAGAACTGGAACGATTAATAGGCAAGTGGAGTGGGGAGGAAGAGAAAATGGATAAAACAATTGCCTTTTCAAAACAATACAATTTGGTTATTGTAATGAAAGGTGCGCCAACTCATATTATTGATGGTGAAACTGTTTATCAAAACACAACGGGAAACGCCGCTCTAGCAACAGCAGGAAGTGGCGATGTCCTAACCGGAATAATTACAAGTTTCTTGGCACAAGGTTATGAAGCTATTGATGCAGCAATTATGGGAGTCTATATTCATGGATTAACTGCTAATATTGCTTTGCCTGAAACCGGTTACCAATCTTTTATCGCTTCGAGTTGCATTGATAATATTGGAAAAGCCTTTCTATCCCTTGAAAATACTAGTAAATAACCACAATATATAAACGTACTTATTTGTAAGTTTGTACCTCAGTAAATTTCGATTATGAAAACTAATATTAATCTTCGCACCGTAAATGTTACACGGTACATCACTCCTTTACGTGAAGGTGGTTCGTTACCCGCTTTGGCGGAAGCCGATGATGATTTTAAATATGTCCTTAAATTTAAAGGAGCAGGTCACGGTGTAAAAGCCTTGATAGCTGAGTTAATAGGAGGTGAAATTGCCCGCGCGCTAAAACTTAGAATTCCTGAATTAGTGTACGCCAACCTAGACGAAGCCTTTGGACGTACTGAGGCCGATGAAGAAATTCAAGATTTGCTGCAAGGCAGTCAAGGATTAAATCTAGCATTGCATTTTTTATCAGGCGCAATTAATTATGATCCCGTAGTAACCACTGTTGATCCTGTTTTAGCCTCACAAATTGTGTGGTTAGACGCTTACATAACTAATGTTGATCGCACTTTTAGAAATACCAATATGTTGATTTGGCATAAGGAATTATGGCTCATCGATCACGGTGCAAGTTTGTACTTTCACCACTCTTGGACCAATTGGGAAAAACATGCTCAAAGTCCGTTTGCACTAATTAAAGATCATGTATTGTTACCACAAGCAAGTGAATTAATAGCTATAGATGCTGCCTTTAATGCAATATTAACTCCCGAAGTATTGACTGAAATTGTCAATCTTATTCCAATAGATTGGTTACAGTGGGAGGACGTTGAAGCCACACCTGAAGAGTTGCGAAATGTATACTTGCAGTTCTTGTTGACCCGATTAAATCATTCAGAAATTTTTATTAAGGAAGCACAAAATGCAAGAGAAAAACTTATATGAGTACGCCGTAATTCGGGTTGTACCTAGGGTAGAACGCGAAGAATTTCTGAATGTGGGGATTATTCTTTTTTGCAAAAAAGCCAAATTTATAAAAGTACTTCATTTAGTACCTCTTGAAAAAATCCTAGCATTATCACATGAAGCCGATGTGGAGCAAATTCAAGCAAATATTATTGCTTTTGAAAAAGTGGGACAAGGAGCTAAAGATGGCGGTCCTATCGCTATGATGGACATTCCGTCTCGTTTTCGTTGGTTGACTGCTTTACGAAGTTCTGTTATTCAAACCTCAAGACCACATCCAGGACTTTGTGATGACTTAGATAAAACAGCGCAGCGTTTGTTTCAAGAACTGGTACTTTAAATTATAGGACTTTACGCTTTAAGGATGAAAAAAAAATTGGCATGTAGATTTGAATATTTAAGGAAATCAGTTATGATTATTCTGCTAAAATTTGTGAAATATTCATGCTTTTTATAATTAGAAACTTAATAATGGATTGCCGTATTAAGTTATATAGTATATGTGGTAAGAATTTCGTGCCGTTTTTTTTAGCTTATTGTTTTTTCTAATACCATAAATTCTAATGGAGTAGTAACGATTGGAATGTGAATGTCACCCACTGGAAAAGCTTCTCTCGCTCCAGTGTCTACGTAGCCGTGGCGTTTGTACCACGCGATTAATTCTTCTCGCAGTGAAATTACGGTCATGACAATTGTTTTTAAACCTAATGTTTGCAAATGATTTTCGGCAGCAGTTAATAGTTTTTTACCAATACCACTGTTTTGTAATGTTGGAGAAACGGTTAGCATCCCTAAGTAGAGTTTGTTTTCTTTTTGGATTAATAACACACAGCCTAAAATTTGATTTTGTTCAGTGAATTTTAAGAATGTGTTTTTAGGATCATCAAAAATTCCGATTAGTTCTTGTTCATTTGTTCGGCTGCCTTCTAATATGTTGGCTTCTGTTGTCCATCCTTTTTTGGAGGTTTCACCACGGTAAGCTGAATTGATCAATATATTCAAGAACGGGATATCGGTAAGTATTGCTTTTGAAATCATGGCTTTTTAAGTAATGGTATGTTCTGGTTTCAAAGATAAAAAATCAGCTAAATATTAGGATGATTTATACTTTATTTTCTTTTTTTAAATAAAACATCAGCTTTAGATAAATATAATTTGCAATAATTTTAAAATTAAATTATTACTAAAAAAGCAACTATTTATGATACTGATTTTTCTAATAAATACAGCATATGTTTAGACAAAAAAAGCGACCAACTTACCGTAAGTTGGTCGCTTTTTTCGCACTATATTTTAGAAATTTTAAAAAGAAGTGTTCGTAATTCTAGCTTATTTTTTATTAAATAAAACGTCAGCGTGTACTGCTACTTCGCTCCATGTTTTACTAACACCATCTTTACCAGTGTGCAAAGCTTCGCAAGCTTTATTTATAGAAGCTACAGCTGCTAAAGCATCCCAGTTTTCTAAATTCATTACACCATCAAAGGATGCATTTGTATCACTATTTTCAGTATATTTTAAAGGAATATTAGCTGTTTTTCCGTTAAGTGTTACATCAATTGAACAAGTGTTGTCTGCAGCAACTTTAAATTCACCATCAATAAGCGTAGTGTTTTTCATTGCTCCAAAAAAGAATTTTAGGATTTTAGGATCTCTAGTTCCAGTAACATCGTTTGTGAATAAACTACTTACAGGAATGTTGAATTTAGTTCCGTTTAAAGCTTCAAGAGCTGTTTTTCCTTCTCCAGTGTTTGTTAACGTAATTTCTTTGAATGTTCCACCTACGGCTACTTTATCAGTAGTCTTGTAAGCTACGAAGCTTACTTTAGTAGAGTCATTGATAACGCTATAGGTTCCTTCAGTAGTTTGAGGTGTTGTAGCTTCTACATCAGTAGTTGTTTCCTCAGTACTTTTTTTAGAATCTTTACAGCTAATCGCTGAGATCATAATTATACTTAGAGCAATCAGTTTTAAGTTTTTCATTTTGCTTTTAATTTTTTAAATTATGTTGTAAAATTAAACATTAATAGTGTCACAATATTAATTTAGATGAGGAAGTGTTTCTTGATTAATGTTAAATTGTACGCAATAGAATGTTAACATCTGTTAATATTGTATTGCTGATTGAATAATAAAGACTTAAATGTTGTGGTTATTACTGTGAATTTATACCAGAGTTTCTCCATTTAAATCGGTTGTTAGCACTGAGCTCATGTAATCAAAGAAAGGACGTACGGAGTTAAATAAGGTATCGACTTTATGAAGAAAATCGGGTTGCAGTACTTCCTGATCTGTGAAAACGTGTCTTAAAATGAATTGTTTGTGTCGGATTAAATCAATGGCTTCATGATCTTTAGAGAATCCTCTTGGCGAGGTTAAAACTTTGCTTCCTGCTAATACTACGAAATTTTCTTTTATGATTTTAGAATCTAAAATAGCGTACCATTCTTTGTAGTTTATCTCAATATCCTGCCTAATTCGTTTTAAATCGACTGGATTGGGAGAGAAAAAACCACAAGCAAGAAAGTTGTTACCGGGTTGGATGTTGACATAATAGCCTCCTCTTTTGGAACTAGTGGCACGTTGCAAGCTAAAAGCAAATCTAGGCTTGTAAGGTAATTTATCTTTACTGAAACGAACATCATTATAAATGCGGTAAAGACTTTTTTTAGCCGATTGATTGTCGAGTATGTCATGCGAGTTCATGCAAGTAATAAGCTCTTCTACAAAATTGATCATGTTACTTTGTGCCTCAAGATAGCTTTCTTTATGATCTGCGAACCAATCTCTATTATTGTTCTTTTCCAGATTTTTTAAAAAAGTAATGCTGCTTGGGAGTATAGAGGTATTTTTCATTTAATTAATTATATTGGGTTATTGCTATTTACGTACAATTGTAAACTTAATCCCCAAATTTAGTCAACTTTTTTTAGGTAGTCAAAATGGTTGGGATTAAAGTTTTCTTGTTTTTACTGCTGTAAATTAATTGTGTAATTCGCATAGCCCTGATAGGAGCGGCATCCTTTATGTTCTTTCTTTAAGAACATAAAGATAGAGCGGATAGCGGGAAAAAGCTCCTTAATTAAAAAAACTGTCAATTTGCTTTTAGTAGAACCAATGACAGTGGGAGTAAAATGTCATGTTGTCAGATTATTTTCCGCCATTTTAACAAAAACTGACAATTAATTGGAGTGTTTTGGGTTGGCACAAAGATTGCTTTACAGTCATCAAGTAATAAAAACGAATATACATTAAATTAAAATATATTAAAAATGGGTAAAATAATCGGAATTGATTTAGGTACGACAAACTCTTGTGTTTCTGTAATGGAAGGTAATGAAGCAGTTGTTATTCCTAATGCAGAAGGAAAAAGAACTACACCATCTATCATCGCTTTTGTAGAAGGTGGAGAAATTAAAGTGGGAGATCCTGCTAAAAGACAAGCGGTAACTAATCCAACTAAGACTATTGCTTCTATTAAACGTTTTATGGGACGTGGTTTTGGTGAAGTTTCGGCTGAAGCAAAAAGAGTTTCTTACAAGATTGTAAAAGGAGATAACAATACGCCACGTGTGGATATTGATGGTCGTTTATATTCTGCACAAGAATTGTCAGCAATGACTCTTCAAAAAATGAAAAAAACTGCTGAAGACTATTTAGGTCAAACAGTTACTGAAGCGGTTATTACTGTTCCTGCTTACTTTAATGATGCACAACGTCAAGCTACGAAAGAAGCTGGAGAAATTGCAGGTCTTAAAGTTATGCGTATCATCAATGAGCCAACTGCTGCGGCATTAGCTTACGGATTAGACAAAAAAGGAACAGATCAAAAAATTGCTGTTTACGATTTAGGTGGAGGTACATTTGATATTTCTGTTCTTGAATTAGGAGACGGAGTTTTTGAAGTATTATCTACAAACGGAGATACTCACTTAGGTGGAGATGATTTTGACCATGAAATTATTGACTGGTTAGCTGACGAATTTAAAACGGAAGAAGGTATTGACTTACGTCTTGACCCAATGTCATTACAACGTTTAAAAGAAGCTGCTGAGAAAGCTAAAATTGAATTGTCATCTTCTACTGAAACTGAAATCAACTTACCTTACGTAACGGCTACAGCTTCAGGACCAAAACACTTAGTTAAAAAATTAACTAGAGCTAAATTTGAGCAATTAACTGATTCATTAGTGAAACGTTCTATGGCACCAGTTGCTAGAGCGTTGAAAGATGCAGGTTTATCTGTTTCTGATATTGACGAAGTAATCTTAGTTGGTGGATCTACACGTATGCCAAAAATTGCTGAAGAAGTTGAAAAATTCTTTGGTAAAAAAGCGTCTAAAGGAGTTAACCCTGATGAGGTTGTTGCAATTGGAGCAGCTATTCAAGGTGGAGTTCTTTCTGGAGATGTAAAAGATGTATTGTTATTAGACGTTACACCTTTATCTTTAGGTATCGAAACTATGGGTGGAATTATGACTATCTTAATTGAAGCTAATACTACTATCCCAACTAAAAAATCACAAGTATTCTCTACAGCTGCAGATTCTCAGCCAACTGTTGAACTACACGTTCTTCAAGGAGCTAGACCAATGGCTGCAGATAACAATACAATTGGACGTTTTAACTTAGACGGTATTCCACCAGCACCAAGAGGAGTTCCTCAAATTGAGGTATCTTTTGATATTGATGCAAATGGTATCATCAAAGTTTCAGCTACTGATAAAGGAACTGGAAAATCTCATGATATCCGTATCGAAGCTTCTTCGGGATTAACTTCTGAAGAAATCGAAAGAATGAAACAAGATGCTGAAGCTAACGCTGAGTCTGACAAAGCTGCAAGAGAAAGAGCTGAAAAATTGAACGAAGCAGATGGAATGATTTTCCAAACTGAAACTCAATTAAAAGATCTTGGAGATAAATTAGCTGATGATCATAAAGTTGCTGTAGAATATGCATTGACTGAATTGAGAATGGCACACCAATCTCAAGACATTCCTGCAATCCAAACTGCACTTGATAACATCAACGCTGCTTGGAAAACTGCTACTGAAGCAATGTACGCACAAGGAGAACAAGGTCAAGCTGCTACAGAGCCACAAGCTGCTGCGCAAGGAGATGATGTTCAAGATGTAGACTACGAAGAAGTAAAATAATTTCTTTTAGTGAAGTGATTCGTCATTGATCTTACATTATATTAAAACCGTTCACTTATGTGAACGGTTTTTTTTTGTAGTTTGCTATTTATAAATGAAACATGATTTATCTCATAAACGGAATTATTATTTAGGGATATCTTTGTTTAAATAATTAATTTAAGAGTGTTTCATTTATAATGAACTTCATATTTGTTAATGCGTTATTCATTACAAAATCTTTTTTGTAATATTACTGTATATATTATTTTAAATGAGAAAGATTAAATTCAAAAAGAACAGAAAACTACAACCTAATAAACTTGAGTACACCGGAAGTCACAAAAAAATGGAGTCAGAGATGCAATTATTTGTTTATGACGCTGTTGATTTTATTGAATATGCTGATATAGAAACAACTGATTTAAAAGCTACAATAAATGATCAAAAGATAAACTGGCTCAATTTACATGGCTTAAATGAAATGGAAATTATTGAAGCCATTGGAGCCTTTTTCAAAATTGATAATTTTTTGCTTTCGGATATTTTAAATACAACGCGTAGAACCAAGTTAGAAGAATCACCGGAGACTTTATTCTTTAATATAAAGTCGATGCTGCCAACGGAAAATTCCGATAATATTAGTGTGGAGCAAATCAGTTTTTTGATAAAAAATAATATCTTAATCTCTTTTCAGGAAAAAAGAAGTGATTTCTTCTCACACATAAGAGAGCGTATTCGCACGCATTCTGGAAATGTTAGAAATAAAAAAGCCGACTTCTTACTCTATTTATTATTAGATGCTGTGATGGAAAATTTTTATGTTACTATCGAAAATGAAGAAGATAAAGTAGAAGAGTTAATTAATCTTTCTAAAAATAGTGCCGATCCCAATATTTTGATTCGGATTGAGAAACATAGGGACAACTTTAATTTTTTAAAAAGAGCTATTATTCCGCTCAGGGACTCCTTATACGCCATAAAAAGTTTAAAAGAAGACGAAGATTTTTGTGTGATTGAATCAGAGTCGTTTGGTTATTTTTCTCGATTACATCAAAAAAGTCTAGAGCTTTTAGAGCAAATAGAGTCGGATATGGGGATGTTAGAAAGTGCTTCTAGTTTTTTCTTTTCATCTCAATCGCATAAAATGAATGAGATTATGAAGACCCTAACAATTGTTTCGGCAATATTTATTCCACTTACCTTTATCGTAGGAGTTTACGGAATGAACTTTGAACATATGCCTGAATTAAAATATCAAAATGGCTATTATACCGTTATAGCAGTCATGGTTCTCATAGGGATTATCATGATCTTCTACTTTAAAAAAAGAAAATGGTTTTAGAATTAAAAATCGTAATCTTAAACATGTTTGAAATAGTTAAAGACAATAAAAAATACGTTTATAAAATATCAAAAAAGTAAGCAAAATGAATAAAGCCATATATATAGCAACCTCTGAACACAATAGCGGTAAGTCAATTATTACGCTAGGTTTAATGAGTATGTTAATTGGGAAAACAGCCAAAGTAGGGTATTTTAGACCTATTATAGAAGATTTTGAAGATGGAAAGGTGGATAATCATATTGAAACCGTTATCTCGCACTTTAAATTAGACCTTGCTTTTGAGGATGCTTATGCCATCACTAAAAGTAAATTGATCAAGAAGAAAAATAAAGGAAAATTAGGCGAAGTTTTAGACCTTATCATCGAAAAATACAAACGCCTAGAGGAACAATGTGATTTTGTTCTAGTAGAAGGAACTAGTTTTAGCGGCGAAGGAACGGTTATCGAATTAGATATGAATGTTTTGATTGCTAAAAATTTAGGGATTCCAACAATTATTGTAGGTACAGGCATAGATAAAACACTCGAGGAACTTATTGATGGTTTGTATTTAACCTACAATTCGTATAAAGAAAAAGAGGTTGAGGTGCTAGCTATTATTGTGAACAAAGTATTGGGGCAAAATATTAATGTAGTTGCTGATGGGTTGAAAGCTACCTTGCCACAAGAGGTTTTGGTCAATGCGATTCCGTTAATACCCAGTTTAAATAATCCAACTATTAAGGAAATCGTAGATGTATTGGATGCTAAAATCCTTTTTGGGGATTCCTTTTTAAACAATGAAATAGGTCATTTTAGTGTAGGTGCGATGCAGCTTCATAATTACCTGTTACACCTGCAAGAAAATGCTTTAGTGATTACTCCTGGAGATCGAGCAGACCTTATATTGGGAGTTTTACAAGCCAATGAATCGGCTAATTATCCCGCAATATCTGGAATAGTCTTGACGGGTAATATCGTTCCTGAAGAAAGTATTATAAAGTTGATTGAAGGTTTAACAAGCATTGTTCCTATACTTGCTGTAGCAGGAGGGACTTACGGTATTACAAACAGAATAGGGAATATTAAATCACAAATCTATGCTGATAATACACAAAAGATTGAAACCTCAATCAGTACTTTTGAAAAGTATGTTGATATAGATAATTTATCAGAAAAATTAAGCGCTTTTGAAGCTGAGGGAATGACCCCAAAAATGTTTCAGTATAATTTAGTTAAACGCGCTAAAAAACACCGCAAACACATTGTTTTACCCGAAGGAAGTGATGAGCGTATCCTTATTGCAACCTCTCGACTATTAACAATGAATGTAGTGGATATTTCGATCATTGGAAACAAGAAAGAAATAGAAAATAAGGTAGCAGAATTAGGAATTACATTGGACTTTTCGAAAGTAAAAATTATTAACCCTATAGAGTCTGAACATTATGAAGATTACGCAAATACGTATTACGAATTGCGTAAAAATAAAAATGTTACTATCGCTATGGCCAAAGATTTAATGGAAGACGTCTCTTATTTTGGAACCATGATGGTTTATAAAGGGGATGCTGACGGAATGGTTTCTGGAGCGGCACATACCACACAACATACTATTTTACCGGCTTTGCAGTTCATTAAAACAAAACCAAATTCAAGTGTGGTTTCTTCGGTGTTTTTTATGTGTTTAGAAGATCGTGTTTCTGTTTTTGGAGATTGTGCTATTAATCCAAATCCAACTGCAGAACAACTAGCTGAGATAGCCATTTCATCTGCTGATACAAGTATGGCTTTTGGAATTGAACCAAAAATAGCCATGTTATCCTATTCATCTGGAGCTTCTGGCAAAGGAGATGAAGTTGAAAAAGTGCGTACAGCAACTGAGATTGTTCGTATGAAACGTCCTGACCTAAAAATTGAAGGCCCAATACAATATGATGCAGCAGTAGATATGGAAATTGGGCAAAGTAAAATGCCTAATTCTGAAGTAGCAGGACAAGCAAGTGTGCTTATTTTTCCCGATTTAAATACAGGTAATAATACTTATAAAGCAGTTCAAAGAGAAACAGGAGCATTAGCGATAGGACCAATGTTGCAAGGATTAAACAAGCCCGTAAACGATTTAAGTCGCGGTTGTACCGTTGATGATATTATCAATACTGTAGTAATCACAGCCATTCAAGCGCAAGGGTTGTAACGTTTTATTAAAAGATTGAAATATTTAATAATTTAAAACTATTTGTTTTCTATTTCAATCTTTTTAATCTTTCATTTTTTAAATTTTAGTTCAATGAAAATAGTCATAATCAATTCAGGAAGTTCATCAATAAAATACCAATTAATCAATATGCCAACTCAGGAAGTACTTTGTAGCGGCATGATTGATAGAATAGGATTAGAATCCTCAAATCTTACGTACGTAACTAGTACGTCAAAGTTAGAAGAAAGCATGCCAATATTAAATCATAAAATAGGTTTGGTTAAGATAGCCGAATTACTGATGAATGAAAATATAGGAGTAATTAAAAGTACTGAAGAAATTGATGCTGTAGGGCATCGTGTAGTTCATGGAGGGACTTATTTTTCGGACACAACGATTATTGATCAAGAGGTAAAAGATAAAATAGAGGAGCTTTTTGCACTTGTGCCATTGCATAATCCAGCGCATTTATTGGGGATAAATGTTGCCGAAGAGATTTTTGCGAAAGCAAAGCAAGTAGCTGTTTTTGATACTGCTTTTCATCAAACCATACCTGTGGTAGCACATAAATTTGCAATACCAGATCATTTTTATAATGAAAATAAAATAAGAGTATATGGATTTCACGGAATTAGCCATAAATACGTGTCAGAAAAAGCTATTGAGTATCTAGATAAAAGTGCTAATTTAATTAGTATTCACTTAGGAAATGGCTGTAGTATTACGGCAATTAAAGACGGGAAAAGCATTGATCACTCCATGGGTTTCTCCCCATCAAACGGATTGTTAATGGGGACGAGAAGTGGTGATATTGATCATTCGCTTATCTTTTATTTAATAGACACTTTGGGGTATACTAGTAAGGAAGTAAATGATATTTTACTTAAAAAGAGTGGTATGCTTGGACTAACAGGTTATAGCGATCTAAGAGATATTGAGTCACATGCAGAGGAAGGAAATAGAGCCTGTCAATTAGCTCTAGCAATGAATGCGTACCGAATTAGGAAATATATTGGATCCTATACTGCAGTCATGAATGGACTTGATGCAATTATTTTTACAGCTGGAATAGGAGAAAACTCTTCTTATATCAGGAAATTAGTTTGTGTAGATATGGATTATTTTGGACTTAAATTAGATGATCGAAAGAACGAAGTGCGCGCTAAAGAAATGAGAGAAATCAACACTTTAAATTCAAAGACAAAAATTATGGTAATTCCAACTAATGAAGAATTAGAAATTGCGAATCAAGTTTATGAGTTGCTTAAGTAATTTAAAGCTTCATTTTATTATTTTAGCATCAATTAAATTTAGTTAAGAACTGATGATTTAAATTGCTTACAATTTACATTAGATAATACAAAATTAACTCAAAGAACCAATGAAAAAAATAACGGTAGTCGCATTATTTCTGTTAGGAACTAGTTCGCTTTTTGCACAAAAAACAGACGAGCAAGTATTAAAGGAAATCTATAAACAAGCATTAACCAACTCGAAATCATACGCATGGTTAGATCATTTATCGAATGATATTGGGGCGCGTTTGTCAGGTTCTGCAAATGCTGAGAAAGCGGTGCAATATACCAAAGCTGAAATGGAAAAATTAGGTTTTGATAAAGTGTACTTACAAGAAGTAATGGTGCCTAAATGGGTAAGAGGCGAAAAAGAGACGGCCTATATTTTAGATAATAAAACAAAAACCGTGGTGCCTATTTGCGCCTTAGGAGGATCAGTGGCTACAGCCAAAAATGGTCTAACTGCAGAAGTTATAGAAGTTCAGAATTTTGATGAACTGACAGCATTAGGAGCAGCGAAAGTAAAAGGAAAGATTGTCTTTTTTAATAGACCCATGGATAATGAACAGATAGAATCGTTTCATGCGTATTCAGGAGCTGTAGATCAGCGTTATGCAGGAGCACAAAAAGCAGCAGAACTTGGCGCAGTGGGAACTATTGTACGTTCGCTAAATTTAAGATTAGATGATTTTCCACACACAGGAACGCAAAGTTACGGAGATTTACCTAAGTCAAAATACATCCCTACTGCCGCAATTAGTACTAATGGTGCAGAATTGTTGAGTAAAACTTTGAAGAAAAATCCAAAGTTGAATTTCTACTTCAAGCAGTCTTGCGAGCAGTTTGACGACGTACTTTCTTACAATGTAGTGGGAGAAATTAAAGGTTCAGTAACGCCAGAAAACATTATGGTTGTAGGCGGACATCTTGATTCTTGGGATCTTGCTGATGGATCACATGATGATGGAGCAGGAGTAGTACAAAGTATGGACGTCGCTAATATTTTCAAGAATATAGGGTACAAACCTAAAAATACAATACGAGTAGTGCTTTTCATGAATGAAGAAAACGGTTTAAGAGGCGGTAACAAATATGAGGAACTGTCTTTAAAAAATAAAGAAAACCATATTTTTGCTTTAGAAAGCGATTCGGGTGGATTTAGTCCAAGAGGATTTTCGTTAGAATGTGATAAAGCTAATTTTAACCAAATTGCTGAGTTTAGTAAATTATTCGAACCTTATTTAATCCATAGTTTTGTAGAAGGGCACAGTGGGTCAGATATTGGTCCATTAACCTCTAAAAACATCGTAAAAGCAGGTTTAAAACCAGATTCACAACGTTATTTTGATTATCACCATGCAGCAAATGATAAATTTGATGCTGTGGATAAAAGAGAGTTGGAATTAGGAACGGGAACAATGACTTCATTGATGTATTTAATGGATCAAAAAGGGATTTTAAAATAAGATTTAATCCAAATAGATTTTAACAAATAGCCCTACTAGTTTAAACTAGTGGGGCTATTACTTATTAAGGAATAACTTCTAAAATTAGTCTTTAAAAGTTATTGTGAAAGTAGTTCCATGGTTTACTTTACTATCCACTGTAATGTTACCTCCAAGACTCGTGATGTGGTTGTGTACTAAATATAAGCCAATGCCTTTGCTATCTTCGTGATCATGGAATTTTTGGTGTAAACCAAAAATTTTATCTTTCACGACTTCCATATCAAAACCAATTCCGTTATCAGTTACAATCAATTGCTTTTGATCGTCACTCGTTTTTGAAAAAATAGAAATTCGAGGCAAATAATCTGGATTAGCATATTTTATAGCATTGGTAATCAAATTAAGAAAAATACTTTTCAGGTTGGATTTATTAAAAGCAATACACTTTAATTCAGTAAAATTGCAATCGATTTTTGCTTGTGAATTTTCAATCAACGCATTAATAGATAGTACTGTGTCTTCTAATGTTTCTTGAAAATGAACTACTTCTAGATGTTCGTTGATCTCATTTTGCTTGTCAAGCATTGTCACATATTCATTGAGTGTGTCTTTTAAATTTAATGAAGTTGTTTTTAAAAGTGTTATAAACTCAGCTGTTTCTGGATCATTAATAGTATCCGTTTCTAATAAATCAAAAATTGTCAATAGGTTGTTCACAGGAGATCTCAAGTCATGCGCTGCGGTATAGGTTAGCTTCTTGAAATTATTATTGATGTTTATAAGATCCGTCAAGTTTTGATTCCGTTCTTTTTCAAGTTCTTTTTGATACGTAATGTTTTTTGCTATAGCATAAACATGACTATCGCTTTCTATAGGTAAAGAAGTCCATAAAAGCCAAATTGTTGTACCATTTTTAGTTAAATACCTGTTCTCGAAATTAAGTAACGGAATTTTATTTTTTAGGTCGTTTTGAGCATTTATTGTCGTCTTTTTATCTTCATGATGCACAAAAAAACTAATAGGTTTTGCAAGTAACTCTTCTTGGCTATAGCCTAATAAATTAGATACAGCAGGGTTTATTTGTTTGAAATAACCATCAAAACCTGCAACGCACAATAAATCAGGAGACAATTCAAAAAACTGTTTAAATTTTATGAATGTGTTGATTTCTTGATCGGCTATTTTTTGATTACTTCGTATCATTAAAAATTATTAAGATTTAATTTTATTAATGAAATATTTATGTAGGCTAAATCACTGAAAAATAAAATCGGCTTCTAAAATTAATCAAAAAAAGGATTGAATGACTTCAAAAAGTAAATTTTTTATTGGCACTAGCATAAAAAAAGGGATTGTTTAATTAAAAACAAACCCTTTTTTAAATAGTATTATTATGTTTTAGATTCTAAAAATACCTCCAAAAGCAATTATTCTTTGGAAAAAGAAAAAATCTTGTGAAGCGCTGTCCTCACTACTCTTAGTAGTACGAATGTCTTGCATATTGATGTACCCACCTTTTAATTCTCCTTGAACATAAAAGTGTTTGAAAAAAGTAACATTCAATCCTGCTTTCAGTGAAGTTCCATATCCAGAAACGTGAAAGTCATCGTGACGTTCTTTTCCTAATAATGTAGTATTAGTCTTTGGATATAATACTCCTACACCCACGCCTTCAGTAAGGTTTACTTGAATTTTATCAGTATTTCCTATTTTAAATAGTGATGAAATATCATCGTGTCTAGAAACTTCAGTGTTTACATAATTTAAACCATCAGTGTGTTCGTACGTTAGGAAAGGAATTCCACCTACCTCTGTACCTTGTGCAAAGTTCACCGGTGTATTGTTATAGACACCATTGTAAATTGCGCCACTTTCTCCAGCAGGCAAGTTAATCGTACCTGTAATATTAGCTGTTTGATCTTGTGTCATTACATATTTCATATGATCTACACCTATGGTAACACTGTAATGATCACTAATAAAATAACCTAGTCTAAAGTTCGTTTGTGGGATGGTCATTCTTGAAGGATTTATATAATCTACATGCCATCCTTTTGGTTTGTCTTTTGCAACCATGTTTTCTACAGTAAAATTGTAATCTTTACCTTTGTAGTTCACATCTGACTTTGTGTAACTGTCTCTATTTCCTCCCCACGAAACAAAGAATTTTCCTTTATTGTGTGCAGTATATCTGTCTTGAACTTTAATATCTTCTTGTGCATTTACAGTATTAGCAAAGCTAAATGCTAAAAAAGCTGTAAATAATATTATCTTTTTCACTTGGTGTATATATAAAATTAAAAATTATTAACCGTTTGTCTAATGGCAACTAATTTGGTCATTAATGATTCAAAATAGTCTAAATGCAACATGTTTGCTCCATCACTTTTTGCGTTAGCTGGATCAAAATGTGTTTCGATAAATATACCGTCAACACCTACTGCAATACCTGCTTTTGCAATGGTTTCAATCATATCAGGTCTTCCTCCAGTTACACCAGCAGTTTGATTAGGCTGTTGCAAAGAGTGTGTTACATCAAGTACCGTAGATGCATATTGTTGCATAGTAGGAATTCCTCTAAAATCAACAACCATATCTTGGTAGCCAAACATAGTTCCACGATCTGTAATCATAACTTTTTGATTGTTGCAATCCAATACTTTTTGTACGGCATGTTTCATGCTTTCAGGACTCATAAATTGTCCTTTTTTCAAGTTGACCACTTTTCCAGTATTGGCAGCAGCCACAACTAAATCCGTTTGACGAACTAAAAACGCCGGAATTTGTAAAACATCAACATATTGAGCCGCCATATCAGCATCCTCATTTGTATGAATATCAGTAACAGTGGGAACGCCAAAGGTCTCCGAAACTTTTCTTAATATTTTTAACGCTTTTTCATCTCCTATTCCTGAAAAACTATCAATTCTAGAACGATTTGCTTTCTTGAAAGATCCTTTAAAAATAAAAGGAATTTGTAAGTTATCAGTAATACCTACTAATTTTTCGGCAATTCTCATCGCCATTTCTTCTCCTTCAATGGCACAAGGACCAGCTAATAAAAAGAAATTTCCGCTATCAGTGTGTTTGATTTGTGGTATATCGTGTATGTTCATAGTGTGTTGTTTTTTAAAGTTGCAAAGGTAGCTATGATTTGCGATTTCCCCTTTACGATTTAACTTTTTTTATAGAGATTATTAAGTGTTATTAGTAGCTGTTTCCTGCTATACGCTTGTATCTTATGGTTTTTAAAGAAAAAACCATAAGGATACCGCTGCTATCAGGGCTAGGACTTAGATTGTTAATCCTGTTTTTTTAAACCAAAACCTACAGGAACTTTTAAATATCCTTTTTCATAAATATTCATATACAGTAAGATAGGTTTTTTTAAACCTTCCCATTTCACTTCGTATACATCTAGAAATCCAGCGCCCATATCGCTTCTTTTAGTAGGAAACGGACAACAACTTTCTAATTTTGTAAAACTTATTTTTTCGCCTTTAGGACCACACAATGCATTCAGGTAACGCTCTTGATTAATAGTGTCGTTTCGCGTGCTGTAATAAAAAATGTTGATAGGGTAATCTTTATCATATCCATATTTTTTATTTGTACTGTACTCAGTAAATACAAAGGTATTATGGACTGATAATCTTGGAATAGGAGCATTATCATCTACGTTTTTTAAAGTAGATTTAGTACTCACGCAAGAAACCATAAATAAAAGAAAAGTAAGAGCAACTATTATTTTTTTCATAATGGAGTTATTTTGAACGGTTTTTAGTTTTACTTACAAATATAAACAGAACTATAAACACGATTACTACCAAAATATAAAATTGTGATGAAAACCTTTGAATTCTAAATACTAGAATCCCTATTTTTGCGACAAATAAATAAACTATGACTATTTTTTTTCAAACTTGGCCCTGGTATATTTCGGGGTTTATTATCGGTTTAATAATGCTATCACTGATATATTTCGGAAAATCTTTCGGAATGTCCTCTAACCTTCGTTCGATGTGTACGATAATGGGAGCAGGTAAGCGTACAAAATTTTTTGACTTTGACTGGAAATCACAACGCTGGAATTTAATTGTTGTCTTAGGCGCTATGCTTGGCGGATTTGTTGCTGTGAATTTTATGAGTGATCCGTCTAATGTGACCATAAACCCAAAAACAATTGCGCAATTAGCAGCATTTGGTATCGACGCGCCTAATGGTAAATTAGCTCCTGATGTACTTTTTGGTTTGCAAGCATTTCAATCACCTAAGAGTATTGCGATACTTTTAGTTGGTGGTCTTCTCATTGGTTTTGGTACGCGTTATGCTGGAGGGTGTACTTCTGGTCATGCTATCTCAGGTTTAAGCAACCTACAAATTCCTTCATTAAAAGCCGTAATAGGTTTTTTTATTGGTGGATTGATCATGGCATATTTAATTTTTCCCTTAATTTTTTAAATGATGAAAATAATAAAATATTTACTTGTTGGTTTCGTTTTCGGAATCGTACTTACAAAATCAGAAGCCGTTTCATGGTACCGTATTTATGAAATGTTTCAGTTTCAATCTTTCCATATGTACGGAATCATAATGACTGCGGTGGTAACGGGAGTTATTGGTATCCAAATCATAAAAAGGAATAAGATTAAAGACATCAAAGGCTTGCCTATCGAAATTGCCGATAAAGAACCGGGTAATGCAAGATATTGGATTGGCGGAATATTATTTGGACTTGGCTGGGCACTTGTTGGTGCTTGTCCTGGGCCTATTTATATCTTGATTGGTGCTGGTTTTTGGAGTGTTTTTATCGTTTTATTTGGTGCGTTGCTAGGAACTTACCTCTATGGAGTTTTTAAAGATAAATTACCTCACTAAAATTAGTATTAGGTAAAGATTTTAAATAGCATTCTCTAGTTGAGGATGCTATTTTTTTTGGTTCAATTTTAATATTCCTACTACAATCAGGTATTGGGCAAGAATATAAGTGACCATTATAAAAAATGAATTGTACATAATGGGACTGTAAAACTTGTCAAAAGCGAGGATGCTATCTGAACTTACAAAAACAATTGCCCCTAATAATACATACCAACTTGCGGGCTTTTGCCAAATTAAAAAACCTTTCAAAGCAAACAGTAACATAGTTGATATTACTAAAGCATATACAAATACGGGAATGGTCAATTCACCCAAACTAGGTAATAATATCGACAAGAAAATCATTAAGTAAGCAATGATTGCTGTGACTCCAGACCAATAGATGGCTCTATTGTGATCTTTTTTTGGTTTTAGTTGTTTGTTGAAAAGAAAAATATAAACCAGATGTGAAATTAAAAAGGCTACAAGTCCAAAAATAAAATACAACTCTCCACGATCTGCAAAAAGTAAAATAATATCTCCTATCCAAGAGCACAATAATGCGATTAAAAGCAGTTTTTTTGATGTAAATGAGGCACTTAAATAGACTGCCGCAATTAAAAGCAAAATCAATACCGGTTTCATGAATCCAGCAATAGTTTCAAGTTCTAAAAGAAGGATTGCTAAATATAAGGCACTGAAAGCGAGGTAACTTTTTAATAATGTATTGGTTTTCATAATAGCTTTAGGAATTGATAAATTCGGGTTTAGAAACTTTAAATTCGAAGGAAACAAAATAAATGGACATTGCCCAAGACAATAGCAAGTAAGTAATAATGATATAGGTACTTATGGGAGCTATAGTATTTAAGCCAAACCAACCACCTAAATAAATAAGAATCACTACTCCTAAAATCATGCGGATAGTTTCCCAATAAATAGCATTCTTATTTTTATCCATAAGCTCTGTATAGCTGTAAATTGTTGTCAAGATAAAAAAACCGTAGATCAAAGTATTTGTCAAGCTAATCGAACCAATAGAATCAAACAAATACCCAACGATTAAAAGGGTGAAAACTGTTTGGGTAATGGCCCAGTAAGTTAATGCTTTAGAATTTTCTGTACCATATTTTTGAAAGTCGTACACATTGATGATTTTATTAACGGGATATTTTTCTTCAAAATTTTCAGGTCTCCATCCTGTTGGTTTGAACCAAATAGTAAATTTATCTTTCCAATTATTAGATCGCCATGCGTCAAGAATTAATAAATTAAGATGCTGGAAGTTAATTTTTATTGGGTTCCAAGTTTCTGCTGGTCTTGTAATTCCAAAAACAGGCGGTACTGAAGCTAATTCCTCTTGAAAAGTACCAAACCATTTGTCCCAAATTATAAAAATTTGTGCATGATTTTTATCTATGTACTCGGGATTAATGGCATGATGAACTCTGTGATGGGAAGGCGTTACGAGTATTTTTTCTAAAAACCCCATTTTCTTGATGTGTTTTGTATGGTACCAAAACTGTAAAAACAACTGTATCGGTAAGGTAATAATAATCACTTTGGCGGGAACGCCAATAAGCGCTGCAGGAATTAATATAAAGGTAAATAAGTTTATGAAAGTAGCGATTGACTGTCTTAATGCACAAGCAAGATTAAACTCTTCACTACTGTGATGTATGGCGTGTTTATTCCAGAAAAAATTAACTTGGTGGGCTATTCTATGATTCCAATAGCCATAGAAATCAATGATTATAAAGGCAACAATATAGGTAACGGCATTAGGTTCTAAAGTAAATAGCGCTATTTTAGAAACCATCCAATCGTATGAGATAAAAGTAATACTCAAGCCCAAAACGTCTTTTACAGCATTTGTTATTCCGGAACTAATGCTAGAGACGGCGTCCATGACAGGAACATTATCTTCACCTTTGTAGATTCCGTAAAGCTTTTCGATAATAATTAATACCGCAAATAACGGCATGGCAATTATTAATATTTTACCATATTCTTCCATAAAAAAAAACATTCTAATTTATCCAAATATAGAATAAATTAGAATGTTTTAATGATTAATAAATAAAATTAATGCACTTTATTAACGATATTATTAGTGTTTAGATAATTTCAGCACTTATTCCTGCTTCTAGTAATCTAGTACATTGTGGCTTCAACTTATCTAAGGGGCCAGTTTTTACCGTACACTTTCCGTTATAGTGAACAATTAATGAACATTGTTCAGCTTGTTCAGGAGTGTGGTCACAAACGCGAATTAAAGTTTCAATTACATGGTCAAAAGTATTCACATCATCATTATAAACTACAATTTCGTTGTTAAAGGTAGGCGCTTCCTTTCGGCTGACTTTTTCTCTTACTTTTTCTTTAGTACTCATTTTTGTACGTTTTGATTTCGTAATTATTAATTTAGATACTAATTTACGTATTTTAATGAAACCCAGTTGTTTCTTTGAAACTTTTTAACATAAGTTAATCCTTTTTCAACGCAAGAAGCATCTATAAACGGAATGTCTTCTTCATAAAAGCCACTTAATAATAAAGTTCCCTTTGGGTTCAAGCAATCAACATAAGCTTGCATATCATTCAATAAAATATTTCTATTGATGTTTGCAATGATTAGGTCGTATTTTTTATCTTTCAACAAAGCAGCTTCACCTTCATAAACGGTAATGTGTTTGCAATTATTGCGTTCTGCATTTTCTATAGAGTTCAGGTAACACCAGTTGTCTATGTCAATAGCATCAATAGGTTGTGCCCCTTTCATTTCGGCAAGAATAGCTAGAATAGCAGTTCCACAACCCATGTCAAGTGTTTTCATTCCGGTAACCTCTATTTCTAATAAATGCTGAATCATCATGTGAGTAGTCTCGTGATGACCGGTACCAAAACTCATTTTTGGTTCAATTACAATGTCAAACTCTGCCTCTGTTTTTGGGTGAAATGGAGCACGCACATGGCAGTTTCCATCTACATCAATAGGTTCAAAATTCTTTTCCCATTCTTCATTCCAGTTTACTTGATCGATTTCTTCAAAAGTATAATCAATTTTAAATTCTTCAGATTTTAAAATATGAATATCTTCAAGAATTTTCTCATCCCACAAATCCTTTTGTACAAAAGCAGAAACGCCAGTTTCTGTCTCTGTGAAACTTTCAAATGCAGTTTCACCTAATTCAGCAATTAGTATTTCTGAACCCAGTTGCATTGCTTGTTCGTTATCGCTAGTGTCTTTTGGTACTATGTTAAAATGGTATCCAATATAAATATTTGACATGTTTAATTTTTTTGCAAAGGTAGTATTTCTCTTTTATGGAATATTATAAAAATAAAAAAAGCGGTAAATTTACTTTACCGCTTTTTAAAATATAATAAAATACTATCTAAATAGCATTGATAATTGCTACAAAATCATCTGCTTTTAGTGCAGCTCCACCAATAAGACCACCGTCTACATCAGGTTTAGAGAAAATTTCATTTGCATTTTCAGGTTTTACACTACCACCATAAAGGATACTCACTTCGTCAGCGACATCAGCTCCAAAATTCTTACGAACATTTTCTCTAATAAACGCATGCATTTCTTGCGCTTGTTCTGGTGATGCCGTTTCTCCAGTCCCAATTGCCCAAACCGGCTCATAAGCTAAAACAATATTTTTCCAAGCTGATTTTTCAATATGGTATAATCCGTCTCTCAATTGATTTTCAACTACATTAAAATGTTGTTTTTCTTGTCGGTCTTTTAATTCTTCTCCAAAACAGAAAATAACTGTCATTTCATGCTTTAAAGCAGTATCTACTTTATTTGCAATCAATGCATCTGATTCATTAAAAATCGCTCTACGTTCAGAGTGACCTAAAATAACGGTATTTACTCCAATACTTTTTAGCATGTCTGCCGAAATTTCTCCTGTAAAAGCACCACTTTCTGCTTGATGCATGTTTTGAGCAGCAACATCAATATTAATAAATTCTAAGTGATCAACTGCTGAGGCCAAGTTTACAAAAGTAGGAGCAACGATTATTTGTGTTTCAGTATCAGTAGGAATCTTTGCAATTAATTCATTCAATAAATCTTCTGTTTGCTCTGAATTTTTGTGCATTTTCCAGTTTCCAGCTACTATTTTTTTTCTCATTTTAGTCTTTTTAATGTGGTGGGTATTTGTTTTTTAGTTCTTTATTAAGATTATTTTAAATGCGTTAAAGTTGCATTGATTTTATCAAAATCAGTTTCGATGGCTCTGTATAAAGCTATTTTTCCTGTTTTGTCAACAATGATGTATCTTGGAATCCAGTCTAGATCAATTGCTTTTGCAAAAACACCTTTCATTTGGTCATTAGCCATAAAGTGTTCTCCTTTTAAATCGTGTTTTTGAATGCCTTCTTTCCATTTGTCAGCAGTTTTATCCATAGTGATAAATACATAAGCTACATCAGGATTATTAGCTTGCAATTCTTTGATTTTAGGCATTGCTTTTATACAATCACCACACCAAGATGCCCAAACCTCTATAACTAAAGTTTTTCCTTCATATTTCTTTAAAATATCTTGAAAAGCAATTTGTTGGTCTTGGGTATCTAATAAGGTTTCTGATAAAGCTTCTTTAGAAAAAGAAGTTTGTTGTACTTTAGAGTCGGCACATGATATTGCTACGAAAGCTGCAAGTACGGCTATTAATTTTTTCATTTCTTTTATTTTTAACAAAGTTAAACAAACAATTTGAATGCGAATCAAAGATTGTTTTTTTTTGATTTTAAGCAAATAAATGCAGTAAAAACAATGTTTTAGTGCTAAAATGACAAAATGAAAACGTAATAGTAGGAATATAAAATAATGATATTCTTAAAAAAAGAGCTTCTTTATGTAGAAAAAACCATTAAAAAGAAGAATATTGGATTAAGACAGACGAATTTTAGGGTCTAAATAGGCATAAATAATATCTACAAGAATGTTGATTATGACAAAAGTGGTTGAAATTATTAAAACAGATCCCATAATTACGGGTAGGTCTAAATTATTTAAAGCTTCAACAATTTCTTTGCCTAAACCGTTCCATCCAAAAATATATTCGACAAAAACAGCTCCTGCAAGCATGGAAGCAAACCAGCCAGATATGGCTGTAATTACTGGATTTAATGAGTTTTTTAAAGCGTGTTTACGAATGATTTGGAATTCTGATAACCCTTTGGCTCTAGCCGTACGAATATAATCTTGTCCAAAAGTTTCTAGCAGTGAATTACGCATTAGCTGAATCACAACTGCAAGAGGTCTAATCCCTAAAACTATAGCGGGTAGAATAATGTTTTTCCATTGAATATAGCTTCCGTTTCCAAAATCGTCTACTTCATACAAACTTCCGGTCATATTAAGATGTGTGTATTTTTGCAACACAAATCCAAACAACCAAGCAAATAATATAGCACTAAAAAAGGACGGAATACTCATTCCTAATGTACTCACCAGAGCGATAATTCTATCAATCCAAGTATCTTTATTCAGTGCAGATACAATGCCTAATATAATCCCGAATACAATGGCAATTACAATGGCAAAAAGAGCTAGAATTGCTGTACTCGGTAAGGTGTTTCCAATAATTTCAGATACTTTTTTTCCGCTTTTTTGAAAACTCTCTCTTAAATAAGGTGTTTTTATAACTGTGGTTGTATTGCCAATAGTAAATAAGGAGGCAGCATTGTATTTTCCTTCACTTAAAAAAGTATAATCATTATCATTTGTACTGTGAAATGAAATAGGAGCGAGGTCATTCAAATAGTATAAATACTGTGTGGCAATGGGTTGATCAAAACCATACTTTTTCTTGATTAACGCCAGTTGTTCAGAGTTTTCATTTTGATCTAACATCATTCTGGCAGGATCACCAGGTAAAACATTAAATAAAAAGAAAATAACCGTAATTACTCCATAGAGAGTAAGCAGCGCATATCCTAGTTTATTGAAAAAGTATTTTAGCATTTTTATTGGGTATAAAACGATTGAAAGCCTTATAATTAAAACAAATTGTGCTTTTAAGGCTTTTAAAAGTGGGGTAGATTACAATTTCAAATCGGTAATATCGTTGTAATGTACTTTTTGTTTAATCGTTCCTTTTTCGAGTACAATAAGACTTGGATTGGCTCTTTCAATTGTTTTTAAAGTAATCGCATCACAAGTGTAGTATTCAAAATCAAGACCGTATTTTTTCTTGGCTTTAGCAATTTCTTCTTGCGATGAATTGGTCATTCCAACCATTTTATATCCTTTGGCTACAGCCGCATCATTTAATTTTTTAAGCTGAGACATTCCAGCCTCATCAGCAATGGTTAAGTCATAACTTACCGCCATAATTAGTTTTGGCTCTTGCAGCAATTCTTCTTTATAGTCAGAATCGTCTTTCATCATCGTGAAATCATGAATTGGCGGCACGTAACCTTCAGATAGTACATTGTCTTTTCTATCAACAAAAGTAGCTCCTTCTGGAATTGCCATTAAATCAGCTTCTTTAAATTCAGTATTCACTCCTTTTACATTGTAAATAAAAACCATTTCAACTACTGACTTAGGTGCACCTTCAGGAATTTCCATTCCTTTTTCGATATTAGTTCCTACCTTATAAGGTCTGAAATCAATAATAGGTAAGTGATTTAGTACCCAAACAGCCATTAGCATGCATAAAAAGATGCTTGCATAAGCAATAATATTTTGAATACTTTTATTGAATAGCGGTGTAACTAATTTTTTATTTATGAATAATATCAGAATGAAGAATAATAATACCACATCTTTAGTGAATGACTGCCAAGGGGTTAGTTTTAAAGCATCTCCAAAACAACCACAGTCTTTTACCACATCAAAATAAGCAGAGTAAAAAGTCAAAAATGTAAAGAATACAATCATAAGCAGCAAACTCCAAATAGTGAATTTGGATTTGTATCCAATGAGTAACATAACACCAAGAACTACTTCAATTATCACTAAAAATAAAGCTAATGCAAGTGAAAAAGGCACTAAAAAAGGCATGTTGAAAACAGGTTCACTAAAATATTCGGCTAATTTATAAGAGAAACCTACTGGGTCATTTAATTTTATTAATCCTGAAATTATAAAAAGTAATCCAACAAATATTCTTGAGAATTGAGTAATAACGTTTTTCATATCTAAAATTTATTCTTTTGTATCCATTAATATTAAGGCAAAAATCGCGTAATTTATCATGTCTTGGTAATTGGCGTCAATTCCTTCTGATACGATTGTTTTTCCTTTATTATCTTCTATTTGTTTAACGCGCAGTAGTTTTTGAAGAATTAAATCAGTCAAAGAACTGATTCTCATTTCGCGCCAAGCTTCACCATAATCATGGTTTTTAGCTTCCATTAGTTCTTTAGTAAGTGCAACCTTAGTATCATACAAAATGGTTGCTTTTTCTACATTTAAATCAGGTTGATCCACAACACCTAATTCTAATTGTATTAGAGCCATTATCGAATAATTGATAATCCCAATAAATTCTCCTCTTTCATCTTCATCAATTTTTCTGACCTCATTTTCTTGTAAGCTACGGATGCGTTGTGCTTTGATAAAAATTTGATCTGTAAGTGATGGCAATCTCAAAATGCGCCACGCACTTCCATAATCGGTCATTTTATTGATATATAGTGTGCGACATATCGCGATCACCGAATCATATTCTTGAGAAGTATTCTTCATTATTGGTGTATATTTGTCTAAAATTTGCTCAAAAATAGGGATAAATTTTAAAAAAGTTTAAAGTTTAAAGTCTAAAGTTACACGAATACCTTCGTTTAGCGTACAAAGAGGATTAAACAACAAACAAGAATCTTTAAACAGCCAATTAATGACAATAAATTGTAAAGGACAACTTATCGACTTATCCGTTCCTAAGGTAATGGGAATTTTGAATACTACACCTGATTCTTTTTTTGATGGGGGAAATTACAGCAATGAAAATGCTATTGTAAACCAAGTTGAGAAAATGATTGCTGATGGTGCCACATTTATTGATGTAGGTGCATATTCAAGTAAACCAAATGCTAATTTTGTATCAGAAGCAGAGGAATTAGAGCGAATTGTCCCCGTAGTAAAATTAATTTTAAAACATTTTCCAAGCGTCCTACTTTCTATTGATACGTTTAGAGGAGCAGTGGCTGCAGCTTGTTTAGAAAATGGTGCAGCATTGATTAATGATATTTCGGCAGGACATCTTGACGAAACAATGTTAGAGGTGATTGCAAAATACAAAGTGCCTTACATTATGATGCACATGCGCGGGACTCCTCAAACCATGCAACAATTGACAAATTATGACGATATTGTAAAGGAAATGCTTTTTTACTTTTCTGAAAGAGTACGTAAGGCAAGAAGCTTAGGTATTGATGATTTAATTATTGACCCTGGTTTTGGTTTTGCAAAAACAGTGGAGCAAAATTATGAAATAGTACAAAAATTAGGGTTGTTTAAAATGTTAGAATTGCCTATTCTTGTGGGTGTTTCTAGAAAATCGATGATTCAAAAAGTTTTAGGAGTTAAGGCAAATGAAGCTTTAAACGGTACGACTGTTTTGAATACCATAGCAATTACAAAAGGAGTTGCTATTTTAAGAGTTCATGATGTTAAAGAAGCAGTCGAATGTGTAAAATTATATAATCAAATAAATAAATTAAGATGAAATATAGTATTATAATAGTGTTTTTATTCTTGTTTTCTTGCGGAAATAAAGAAGATATTTTATTGCCAAAAGCATACCATACCATCGTAGGTGATGTTCAAGATCATTCGCCTATTTATATTTTTTTTAGAACTAAAGACAGCGATACAATAGCAGAACTCAATAGAAAGAACAGCATTATTTCGACAAATTGGATTCTAAATATCGACAAGCGTCTGCCTCTTAAATTAGTTGTTCCAGAAGTCATTAAATTGCAAACTAAAAAACGAGAGGAAGTTGCGCATAAAAATGAACTAGCCGAAAATTATTACGCTTACGCTGATAGCATTGGTAGGAACATGGCTTTTATCCCTTTTACAAATGTGTATTATAATATGGAAAAGCCATTAAAAGAAGGTTTGATTTTTTATTTTAAAAAAGGATCAGATTCTGTTTTAGTTAATAGTACTAATATAAAAAGAACAGAGATTTTAAATTACATGAACCGCTTAAAATTTGAAGTTTCGCCTACAATTGTTTTGGCTTTTGATAAAAACATGAGTTTTCAGGAATATGTAAGCACCAAAGTTATTATTAGAGAATTAGATTCTTTTACTAAAGAAACCCCTGAGGAATTCATCTATTAATATTAAACTAAATATAGAAAACAGAATATTGATAAAAAATTACTGATGGTGGTACGGCTCGTTTCTTAATATTGTAAATCCGCGATACAATTGTTCGATAAAAAATAAGCGCACCATTTGATGTGAAAAAGTCATTAATGAAAGTGATATTTTTCCTTGTGCTTTGGCGTAGACCGTATCCGAAAAACCGTAGGGGCCACCAATTACAAAAACTAATGTCTTGATCCCGGAGTTCATTTTCTTTTGCAATTCTTCTGAGAAACCTACGCTAGAGAAGTTCTTTCCGTTTTCATCTAATAATACAAGTTGTTCCGTGGCAGTAACTTTTGCTAAAATTAGCTCGCCTTCTTTTTCTTTTTGTTGACTTTCTGATAAGTTTTTTACATTTTTTATATCCGGAATAATTTCTAAATCAAATTTGATATAAAATGACAAACGCTTTGTATAATCGTCAATTAAAGTCTGTAATGCTTTATTATCGGTTTTACCAATAGCAATAAGTTTGATGTTCATTATTTAAGTTTTTCTGGATAACAAAACAGTTATGTAACGGTTTTACTTTTTGATAATTTAATATTGTTGTACTATTTCATAATGTTCAACAACAGGAAATGGATCATAATAGTGATGGAGTAATTTTTTCCATTCTAAATATTCTTTTGATGTTCTAAAACCTACGGTGTGGTCTTCTAGTTTTGCCCAATCTACAAGAAGTAAATATTTATTTTCTTGCTCTAAACATTTCCTTAAACTGTGTCCTAGATAACCATTAATCGTGCTAATGTATTGACTTGCAATTTTAAAATCACGCTCAAATTGTTTCTCTTCTCCCTTTTTTACATAGAGAATAGCGGTTTCTAGAATCATTATTTTTATTTTAAAGGAAAATTAGCCTCAAATTTAGCAAATCTTTGATCTAAATCATTCAATAATTGCTGCTTTACTTTAGTATCTTTTATAAAACTATAATTGATACTGTTGTACACGTATTGTTTAATGTCAGCGTAGTTCACATCTTGATATCTTTTAGCTAATAAAACATATTGTTCTGTCATATTTGTACGTAGTATTCCAGCATCGTCAGTACTGATAACAATAGGTACATTAAATTCTTTGTATAGTGAAACAGGATGACGATTTTCTTTAACCCTTAAAATAAACTCGTTACTTACCAGGTTTATCTCAATAGGAATATGCTGTTTTGCCATGTATTGCAATAAGGAATACGAGTTTTTTTCATACGCCATATCTACACCGTGTCCTATACGGTTTGCTCCAGCAACATAAATAGCATCATTAATATGCCATGTTAAATCTTCGGGTTGAACTAAACCTAAAGTCAATTCACCTGCATGTAGCGTGTATTTTACATTAGGAAAAACACTGTGGCAATAGTTAAACATAACCATGTGCAACCAGTAATCTTTCATTGATGTTTCGCCGTCTTCTGGAGAGACAATGTTAACCCCAGCCATTAAATCACTTGAATCAGCAGAGATAAAAGCGACAACTAAGTTTTTGAATAAATCAACCGGTTCCATGAAACGCAAAACAAAATTCTGGTAACGCATAGTGAAATTAGCATCGTCAATCTTTAAATCATTGTGCATTTTTGCAACAAAATTAGTATTGAAATTTTGCGCATCTTTCTTAGCTTCTCTTTTTTGAAAAGTTTTGTAAAGTGATTCTAATATTTTTTTTACGGCTTTCTCATCTTTATTTGCAGCTGCTTGTCTTAGTTGTGCATTAAAATCAGTCAAGTCAGCTGTATTAATGTCTGACGGAATCGTAGATAATTGTGTTTCAATGTAACTTAAGTTTTCTGAGATGGCTCTGTTTTTTAGTTCCAATAAACCTTCTCCAAAATGGCCAGGAATAGCAGGACTAAATTTTCCAAAAGATTCAAAAAATAATTTGTCAGAAGGATAGCTCACGCCGTTATAATCCTTAGCAGACCATTTTTCCATTATTTTTTGCTTGTAAGCATATAATTCACCACGTTTACTAATACTTGAAAATTGCTCCCAATTTCCTGTAGCAGGTTTTTCTTTAAGCACTTCCATTGTGGTAGTATTCAAATAAAAATCGTCATTTATAGCGTCTTCAAGCATGGGTTCAGCATAAATTGAACCACTAAAATGATGGTGCAAGTCACCACCTTTAGGCATTTGTGCAAAAAAAGCAGTTAATTCGGCTTCGTTATTTCTTATTTTTTCAAAATAGTTGTTGGCATTTTGAGCTTGACTTAAGTTTATTATAGCCGAAAGTATCAGGGTAATATATATTTTCATAAGTTGAATTTAGTATGGGTAATGAGATGTTTTTTTAGTAAGCTTTCAAGTGATTTGAAGTTTAATCATTTGTATGATGGCTTACATTTTACTCTAAAACTGAGCAAAGATAATAGATTATGAGATTAAAAAAAAATAGAGTGAGTAAGCAAGGGCTCATTGTTGTACAAAATGGCTTGTATAATTTAGTTTATACAAGCCGTTTATAATTTATTTATGAGTCGTTTTTACTCTTTTTCTGCTTGGTTTTTAAAATTGACATTAAAAGAGGGCGCCTTATATTCTTTTCCTAAATAACTAGCAGGAATGGTTGATGTATTTCCATCTCTTGCGGCACGATAATGTGGAGACATGATTTCTATTCCTTTTTCGTTGCATACATCTTGAATATTCTGGTGCAAGTCAGAGTAGATTATGGCCTGTTTATTTGGTTCTTTTACGTAAGCGTTAATTTCGTAAGAAACATAAAAATCATCTAAACTCGTTTGAAGTACAAATGGCTTAGGATCTGGGAGTACAAGCGGTGTTTTTGAAGCGGCTTCAATTAAAACGTCGTGCATTAATTTCCAAGGAACATCATAACCTATCGTAACAGTGCTGTGAATAATGAGCCCTTTTTCTGGTGCATCACTGCTATAGTTGATGGTGTGACTCCCCATTACAGTAGAATTTGGAATAGAAATTATTTCGTTTTTAATAGTTCGTATTCTAGTTACGAGTAGTGATTTTTCGATAACATCACCAACAACTTCCCCAATTTTTACGCGGTCACCAATTTTAAACAAACGCATATATGTTAAAATCAAACCAGCTATAATGTTCGAAAGTGACCCTGCAGATCCAAAGGTAAATAAAAAACCAAGAAAAACCGAAACTCCTTGAAAAACAGGAGAATCACTACCGGGTAAATACGGAAAAATTACGATCACCATAAATGCAAAAACGATTACTCTGATTATTTGGTAAGTGGGATTTGCCCAATCTGCGTAGAATCCAGGGATTTCTAAATTACCCGTATGTATTTCATTTTTAAGGAATTTAATTGCTTTTAGAACATACCTAAAAACAAAAATGATAACCAGTATTGTAATTAGATTAGGAAGGTAATTCCAAAAACCAATAGCTATTTTTTTAAGCGGATTTAGGATGTATCCAAAGAGGGTTCCGGCAAAATCCTTTGTCCAAGGAAAAATTCCAAAAAGTATTGGTAAAGCAATGTAAACCATTAGTAAAATGAAGATCCATTTTAAGACCGTATTGACATTCAACAAGGCGTTTACTTGTTGCTTGGCGTCGAAAAGTGTGAAATTCCGAATTTTTATTCCTTTTATTCGTTTGTTTTCTTCATTTTGAATTTTAATAGCAATCCAATTAAAAAATTTCCTCAAATAGAAAATCAGTACTCCCATGATGACTAGTACTAATAATGCAAGTCCTATTTCTTGAGCTAGTGTTGCAATGTCAGTTTCTTGTTTGTAGGTGGTTACAGCGTCAGAAATTATTTTTTTATATTTTGCGGCCAAGTCTTTTTTAGTAGTGTTGTTCCATAGAATATCATTCTCAGAGATACTAATCACAATGCTTTCTTTGTACATTAAATCCTCAGTAGTTTCTGCTTCGATCACTTTTAGAGAATCACTTTTAAATCCGTAATCGTTTCCTAGTTTTTTTATTCTGCTAGAAATGGCATCCGCTCTATCTTTTGCTGAAAAGCTTCCTAATTTACTGTAAATAGTAAAAAGTGTATCATTGAAGAACCCCATAACAGGGTATCCTTTTGCCGTAAGGCGCAATAAATCAATTTGCGCTTTCTTTTGCTCTAAGCGTTTGTTCTCTTTAGAATATAATTCTTGTAATTGTTTTTGTAGTTCGTCTTTTTTTAGATTATCTGTAGTTTTTAAAGACAATATTTGTGCTTCAAGAGTTGCTTTCTTAATAGAATCACTCACTCTTTGTGATTCAATAATTGCAATTTTTTGATTAAAATTCTTGATAATAGCGGTATTAACCGAATCATTTTTTACGGTTGTAGTATCCTTTTGTTTTACCGTTTCTTGTGCGGTAGTATTTAGTGTTAAAAGGAACAATAAAAAGCTAAAAACAAGTGATTTCATAGCAATTAAAATTGCTGAATATTTTTTATATGAAAACATAAAATTAGTATTATGAGATAAAATGTAGGCGTTAACAAGAGCGTAAAAATAAATAAAATGCCTAAAGTAATGCGCTTTGTTTAAATTGTTTTGTAAATAAACTTTCTTTTTCTAAAAGGAGTATGTCTGCTTCGAGTTTCATTACGGTTTTAGCTCTTTCAAATGCTTGAATAGAATTATGTGAGCATGCTGCTTGAATGTCTTTTTGAGCGATGTTTGTGAGGGAGCAAAATGCTTTTTGGAGTCGGATCATTACTTCAATATTTGCAGCACCATCTCTAGCAATGGGTCTAAAAGCATCTTCAAATAAATCAGATATAACAAGTTCAGGAACAGCTATTCGATCATAAAGAACTTTATTTAATGGAGCAGTGTTGACGGTAATATTCCATAATGTAAATAGGCGCACATGACTACTGATGATTTGGATTGCGGTTCCAGGATCGTTCACAGCGGGAGAGAGTGCTCGACTGGCAATTTCGCTTAGCGTAATAAGTCCAAAGCGTGGATCCTCATCAAAATAACGCATGTGTGAAACTGTAAAAGCCTTTTTTAAGGTTTGATAATCAACTACTGCTGTATTGCTAGTTTGAGAAACGATATACAGTAAAGGTTGGTCTAATGAAATGAATTTTCCAGGAAGGGCATTTATGGTGAAAACAGCATCAATTTTTGCAGCTATTTTTTGTAATTCAGCCATGTTTATTTTTACGACATAGCCAGTTAATTCACTATAAATTGGGATGCCTTTCTCTTGATTTGGGTTTACTTTTATTCCATGTAGCGTAGGCGAAGCTAGCCGATTGTTGATTGCATTTGCAGTAGCGTCTTCAATTACTTTTATGGTATGTCCCATTCTACCTAATCTAGAAATACGTTCTACCCAACGTAAAAAGGTAAGGATTACTAAACTAAAAAAGAGTAAAGTAAATACAAACAACGTAAAGAGACCTGCCTTGCTATAATAACCATTTTTTAAAGCAACTAAGGCAACGATGCTAAAGATAAATGAGCCAATGAAAACGGAAAGCGCATTTTGAGAAACGTCATCTGTAATGATTAGTTTTAAAGATCGGGGAGTAGCCGTATTGCTTGCTGCCGCAAAAGCAGATAACATAGATCCTACTGTAAATGTAGCAATTACAAGCATGCTGGCAGCAATAACATTCAGTAATTCAGATAGCGATTCGTTTTTTATTTCAGGAACCAATTCGTGTAAACGAGTACTATCTGCTAATTGTGCAACCAGGGCTCCTAGAATAGAAAGGATACAGAAAATTACTGGTCGGAACCATAATTTTTCTTTTATGCGTTGAATAACAAAGAGTATGTTTTCATTCATAGCGTAGAGGTTTTGAACCAAATTAGTACAAAATTGTTGAAAAAGCTAAAATTAGTATCGTAAAAGATTTAGCGTGGTGGCAATTGAATTTTATTGTTATAAGGGTTCTCCGTTGATGCCAGCCGCAATTTTTTCATTGGCTAAAGCCTTGTCCTCTTTATCCGCCTCGTCTTTGTGCGCAATAACGACACTAATACTGATAGGGAAATGATCAGAATCAATAGATTTCTCGACGTTCATTTTTACCAATCTAAAATGACTGCTTAAAAAGTAGTGATCTAATGGCCATCTCAGTAAAATCTTTTTAGCATGAAAAGTACTATACATGCCGCGACCACGACGAGGATCCATTAATTCACTAGTTTTTAAAAACAATTCAGTTGTATAGCTCCATGCCACATCATTCATATCTCCCATAACTAAACAAGGATTTTTATACTCTTTAGCCATTTTACCAACCATTAAAATTTCGGCATCTCTCTCAGTGCTAAATTTATTTTCTTGAGGAACAGGAGGGGTGGGGTGCAAACCGTAAATTCTAACTGTTTGATTATTATAGATTACATCAGCAATGATAGATGGGATTTCATCATCAATTAAGTAATTAATTTGTTGCTTTTTTAAAGGTAGTTTGCTGTAAAAAAGCAAACCATATGTGTTTTCTTGGGGGATTTCTATATAATGAGGGTAGGTTTCTCTAAGATTTTTTACCGCGTCAAGCCATTTTTGATTGGTTTCTAGCAAAAAAATAATATCAGGATCTTTTTTCTCAATTAGGTCAAGTAATTTATGATGACTTTCATTGTATTGATAAACATTAGCTACCAGTAGTTTTAATGTTTCATTATTAGGCACTTTTACTTTGTTAATCATGGTTTTACTTAAAAAAGTAAAAGGTAAAATGACATAAAATAGATGTATAAAGGTAAGTCCTAGAAAAACAATTATAGCCCAATCAAGGAGCAATTTACTATCTCTAAAAAATAGTAACCATGCCGTTATGAGTATTGCTGTAATGACAAATTTTTGTAAACGAGGGTAGTCAAAAACTCTAAAAACCCAAAAATCTTTTTTTACTAAAGGCAGCAACACAGTAACGGTTAGTAAGAAACTAAAAAAATAAAGAATGATTTTTGAAATCGGCATTATAAGTGATTTAAGAGATGTTTTTTGTGATGTAAAATGTTTTTGTGCTGCTGTAATTTTTTAAAAAGAATAAAAGTAAACATTACTAGATTAAATGTTCGTTTTTTATTTAAATTTTAGCATTCTGTTTTAGTTTGTTGCGTTTTATTTTGGCGAAAGCCTAGCAATTTGAATTTCTAGCATGCGAATATTTTTAGAAAACAAATTTTTCAATACGTTAAAAAACGACTACTTTAGCAGTATATAAACTTCTTATAAAATGATTAGTCAAAAACAATTTGAAACCGAGTTACAACTATTAATTGCTAATGCTATCCGTGAGGATGTAGGCGATGGCGACCATAGTTCGTTAGCTTGTATTCCAGAAACGGCACAAGGAAAAGCAAAACTTTTAGTCAAAGATAACGGGATAATTGCAGGAGTAGCTTTTGCTAAAATGATCTTTAATTATGTTGATCCTGAACTAGTTGTTGAAACTTTTATTGAAGATGGGGTTGCTGTAAAATATGGTGATATTGTCTTTCATGTTTCGGGTAGTTCGCAATCTATTTTAAAGGCAGAACGCATGGTATTGAATTCAATGCAACGTATGTCAGCCATTGCTACAAAAACAAATAGCTACGTGAAATTGCTTGAAGGAACTCAAACAAAAGTTTTAGACACTCGTAAAACAACACCAGGATTTCGTGTTGCTGAAAAATGGGCAGTTACATTAGGAGGAGGCGAGAACCATCGCTTTGCGCTCTATGACATGATTATGCTTAAAGATAATCATATTGATTTTGCTGGAGGGATTGCATTGGCAATAGCCAAAACTAAAGCGTATCTTAAAGAAACAAATAGAGATTTAAAAATTATTGTTGAAGCCAGGGACCTTACTGAAGTAAAGGAAATCCTTGAAGCAGGTGGTGTTTATCGCATCTTATTAGATAATTTTGATTATAAAATGACCAAAGAAGCGGTGCAAATAATAGGTGATAAATGTTTAACAGAGTCATCAGGAAACATTAATGAGGAAACCATAAGGCATTATGCTAATTGTGGTGTAAATTATATTTCTTCGGGTGCATTGACGCATTCTATTTATAACATGGATTTGAGTTTGAAAGCGATTTAATTATTTTGGCAAGGTTTTAGCAGTGTATCTATAGGTATTGATGCCTATTGAGTGTAAGTTTGTAAGAGTAAATCCGGATTTGCCTTTAAAAATAAAAAGCTCTTTTTGTTTAAAACGTTCTAATAAAAAAGTGTCATTAATGTCTGTAGAAATAGAAGAAAGAATTGAGCAAATACCCATATTAAGGAGTTTAGTTCGGCCTTTAAAAAAAGTAAAGCTTCCTTGGTTACAAGGTCTTACGCTATATGATTTATTAGAAATATATGGAGTAGGTATTGCCGAAGGAGCGTTATCAAACAGGGCTGGATCTATTGCTTTTAGTTTTTTTATGGCGCTGTTTCCTTTTGCATTATTTATTCTGAATTTGATTCCGTACATCCCAATTGAGGGATTTCAAGATGATTTTTTAAAATTTGTAGAAGATGGCGTGCCGCCCAATACATTCTATGCTATTTCTAATATTGTCAATGATATTTTGCACAATAGTCATTCTGGATTATTATCATCTGGATTTTTATTGTCTATATTTTTAATGGCAAATGGACTGAATGCGATCTTAGGAGGATTTCAAAATTCTAAGCATGTATTAGTAAAAAGAGGTTTTTTTCAGCAATATTTTATTGCAGTGGGAATGTCGCTTGTATTATCAATTTTATTAATCGTAACGGTAGCCACCATAGTAGTTTTTGAGGTTTTTATTCAAAAATTAACTGCAAGAGAATTTCTAAGTGAGCAAATTCCGTTAGTTGTTTTAGGACGATACGTGTTTTTAATCTTAATGATACTTATTACAACATCAATACTATTTAAATTTGGAACCAAACATGATAAAACACGTTCTTTTATTTCAATAGGATCTGTTTTTACCACAATCTTCACCATTATTATATCTTACTTCTTTGGTATATGGGTGATTAGGTTTTCAAAATACAACGAACTTTACGGTTCAATAGGAACGCTTTTAATCGTTATGTTTTACATCTGGATTAATTGTATGATCCTTTTATTAGGATTTGAGCTAAATGCAACCATAAATAAACTAAAGAAGAAAAATATTCCTCAAATAACTTAGATAGTTTAACTAATTTTATATTATGTTTGGAAAAAAATTAGGAGCTATTCCTGCTATCCGCTGTATCCACGCAAAAAAGCGTGGGATGCCGCTACTATCAGGGCTAAAAAAAAAATCATGAAAAAAACCATCACCACATTTGCATTATTATTTATGACCACAATTTTCTATTCGCAAGGAGTAGTAGGAAAATGGAAAACTATAGATGATGAAACAGGAAAAGCAAAATCAATTGTCGAAATTTATGAGCGTTCAGGAAGGTATTACGGTAAAGTAGTAGAGCTTTTAGACCCTGCTCATGTAAAAGATTTATGTAAAGATTGTCCTGGCGATGATGCTAGAAAACCTATTCTAGGATTAAACGTTATTAAAGGATTAAAGAAAGACGGAAATGAATATGACGGAGGGAGTATTCTAGATCCTAAAAGCGGAAAAGTTTACAGATGTTTATTAGAGCTTGAAAATAGCGATAAACTAAAAGTTCGTGGTTACATTGGTTGGGCAATAATAGGAAGAACACAATACTGGTATAGAGTTAAATAAGCGTTTGGTTTATTTAGCATATTACCAAAAATCTATAAATTAAATAAATGCTGTTTTTTGTCGAAGTAATTTTACCGCTTTCACTTGCTAAAACATTTACTTATAGTGTTTCAGAAGCAGAATATAATTTTATCAAAGAAGGGATGCGCGTATCGGTCCCTTTTGGTAAAAGTAAAATATACACAGCATTAGTTATTGCTACGCATCAAAACAAACCTTCGTTATATGATGCAAAGGAAATCAATCAAATTCTTGACGAAACCCCTATTGTAACGCCCATTCAAATTGCGCATTGGCAATGGATTGCTAGTTATTATATGTGCGCCATAGGCGATGTTTATCGGGGTGCAATGCCTAGCGGATTACTACTGGAAAGCGAAACTATTATTTCTCAAAAAGTAAATGCTACAGTTGATGAGAATTCGCTATCTGATGAGGAGTTCTTAATATACCAAGCCCTGCAACTTCAATCTTCATTGAAGGTTCAAGATATTATTGGTATCTTGAATAAAAAGAACATATTTCCAGTTATTCAAAAATTAATTGATAAAAACGTAGTAACACTTCAGGAAGAAGTTCAGGATAGTTACAAGCCTAAATTGGTACGTTATATTCGCTTGAGCGAAAACTACAACTCTAATGAAGGGTTAAGTGAGCTACTGGAAGTTTTAAAAAACGCCAACAAGCAAAAGGAGTTGGTGTTAAGTTATTTTCAACTGCACGCCTCCGAAAAGAAACCCATCACAGTAAAAAAACTTATTGAAAAAGCTCAATCATCATCGGCTGTAGTAAAAGCGCTGATTGATAAAAAGGTGTTTGAGGATTACCTTATTCAAGAAGATAGGGTAGATTTTAGCAAAAATAGAACAGCTAAAGAATTACTATTAAGTCCAGCACAACAATTAGGTTTTGACCAAATAAATACTGCTTTTTCTGAAAAAGAAGTCTGTTTGCTCCATGGTGTAACAGCCAGTGGTAAAACAGAAATTTATATTAGACTCATTGAAGAGTATCTTTTAACAGGGAAGCAAATACTTTATTTATTGCCTGAAATTGCGCTAACCACTCAGTTAGTGTCTCGATTAAGTGCTTATTTTGGAAATAAAGTGGCTGTTTTTCATTCGAAATACAATAACAATGAACGCATAGAAGTCTGGAGACAAGTATTGCAAAACTCTGATAAAGCCCAGATTGTTATAGGAGCTCGTTCAGCACTGTTCTTACCTTTCTCTGATTTAGGACTTATAATTGTTGATGAAGAACATGAGGGAACCTTTAAACAAACTGATCCTGCACCACGTTATCATGCGCGAGACACGGCAATTGTATTAGCTAATTTTCATAAAGCTAAAGTATTGCTAGGATCTGCTACACCTAGTATTGAGACTTACTTTAACGCAACGAAGGGTAAATATGGATTGGTTGAAATTAAAGAGCGATATGGTAATGTGACCATGCCGGAGATTCAATTAGTAGACCTCAAGGATAAATATTTCCGAAAAAGAATGAAGGGACATTTTAGTGATACTTTGATCGAAAGTATTACTAGTGCCAAAGCACTTGGTGAACAAGTTATTTTATTTCAAAATAGGAGGGGATATTCTCCTTTATTAGAATGCATGACTTGCGGACATGTGCCACAATGCCAACAGTGCGATGTGAGTTTAACGTATCACAAGCATAAAAATCAACTGCGTTGCCATTATTGTGGGTATTCTATAGCTAAACCTACACATTGCCATGCTTGTTCAAGTATTGATTTGACTACAAAAGGTTTTGGTACCGAGCAAATTCAGCAAGAACTAGAATTGCTTTTTCCGGATAGTAAGATTGGTAGAATGGATCAAGATACTACAAGAGGTAAGTTTGGTTTTGAAAAAATCATTGACAGTTTTAAAAATAGAGAAATAGATATATTAGTAGGTACTCAAATGCTGGCTAAAGGATTGGATTTTGATAATGTAACCTTAGTTGGAATTATGAATGCTGATAATATGTTGTTTCATCCTGATTTTAGAGCTTTTGAGAGAAGTTTCCAAATGATGACTCAAGTTTCCGGCCGCTCAGGAAGGTCTGAAAAGCAAGGTAAAGTAATAATTCAAACCTATAATCCAGATCACAATACGATCCAGCAGGTGACAAATAATAATTATTTGGGCATGTATAAGGAGCAATTGTATGATCGCCAGATATATAAATACCCGCCTTATTTTAGAATCATAAAGCTAACATTAAAACAGCGTGATTATGACAAGTTGAAGGAAGGGGCTATGTGGTTGTACCAAGTAATGAATCAAAATTTAGATATTCCGGTATTAGGGCCAGAGGAGCCTTCTATAAATAGAATCAGAAATGAATATATCCGAACAATAATTATTAAAATTCCACAGAGTGCTTCAGTAGGAGGTATAAAAAAAACTATCCAGAAAATGTTGAATAGTTTTGATGCTGTTGCTCAATATAGAGCTATTAAAGTAAGTGTTAATGTTGACTTTTATTAATTAGGCAACAGATAATGCTTTTACAAGATCTTCTTTTTTGTTTCTACTCAAAGGAATTTTAGTAAGACCGATTTCTGCAAATTTACTATTGAAACGTTCTACCTTATCGATATTAATAATGTACGATTTGTGAACGCGAACAAATTTATTAGTAGGTAGCTCTTTTTCAAAAGATTTCATCGTAGAAAGTACTAAGTTGCTGTCATCTTCAGTAACGACTCTTACGTAATCACCAAAAGCTTCAATCCATTTAATTTTAGAAGTAAATATTTTAAGTTTTTTAAGGTTACTTTTAATAAAAATATGTTCTCCTTCTTCGTCTTTATTGTCTGTTTTAAGTAGGTGCATGTCCATTGCTCTTCTAACCGAAGAGTTAAAACGATCTAATGCTATAGGTTTTTGAAGGTAATCAGTAGCGTCATAATCAAAAGCCTTCATGGCATATTCAGCCTTAGAAGTAATGAATATGATTTGAGGTTTTACTTTTAATCCATCAAGAAAGTCAAAACCACTAATTACAGGCATTTCAATATCTAGAAATATTAAGTCTACGTCATTTACTGACATGCAACTTTTAGCTTCGATTGCATTAGAGAAATCACCTACTAAGTGTAAATTAGTATGATTATTCACTAACTTTGCAATGATCATCCTTTGAATAGAACTATCATCTACAACGACACAGTTTAGTTTCATAATATTTCGATTTTAGATTTGTAATGTAAATTTAATTTATTTTTTTAATATACACTACTCATTTAGTGTGATTTTTTGCATTTCATCGATAATTTTAAAAAAAAAGCTTGATGGTTATAAAAAAAACGTTACTTTTGCACCCAAATTAACAATAAAATAAATTTTTATGAATCATTATGAAACTGTTTTCATTTTAAATCCCGTTTTATCTGATGTTCAGGTAAAGGAAACAGTAAGCAAATTTGAAGATTTTCTTACTAGTAGAGGTGCTACTTTTGTATCTAAAGAAGACTGGGGTCTTAAAAAAATGGCTTACGAAATCCAAAACAAAAAATCTGGATTTTACCATTTGTTTGAATATAACGTATCAGGAGAGGTTTTAATCGCTTTTGAAACTGAATTCAGACGTGACGAAAGAATTATGCGTTTTTTAACGGTAAGTCTTGATAAACATGCTATCTCTTGGGCTGAAAGAAGAAGAGCAAAACTTAAATCTCAAAAAGCTTAATTATTATGGCAACATTACAACAATCTGCTTCAGGAAAAAAAGACGGAGATATCAGATATCTTACTCCTTTAAACATAGAAACTAACAAACAAAAGAAATACTGTCGTTTCAAAAAATCAGGTATCAAGTATATCGATTATAAAGATGCTGATTTCTTATTGAAATTCGTAAATGAGCAAGGAAAAATTCTTCCTCGTCGTTTAACTGGAACTTCTTTAAAATACCAAAGAAAAGTGTCTGTAGCTGTTAAGCGTGCACGTCACTTAGCTTTAATGCCATATGTGGCCGATTTATTAAAATAATATTAAAAATAAAGTTGTTGTCCCGATAACTATCGGGACTAACTTCTATAACACAAGGACAACAACATGGAATTGATTTTAAAACAAGACGTTCAAAATTTAGGATTTAAAGATGACGTAGTAACTGTAAAAAACGGATACGGTCGTAATTTCTTAATCCCACAAGGATTTGCTCATTTAGCTACTTCTTCTGCAAAGAAAGTATTAGCTGAAAACTTAAAGCAAAGAGCGCACAAAGAAGCTAAAGTTGTAGCAGATGCACAAGCATTGGCTGAAGACTTAAAAGCTATCGAAATTAAAATATCTGCAAAAGCAGGTGGTGAAAAATTATTCGGTTCAATTACGAATATTGATATCGCTGCTGTTTTAGCTAAAGGTGGTCAAACAATTGATAGAAAATTCATCACTAGTGGTATTGTTAAACGTACTGGTAAATATACAGCTACTGTACGTTTACATAGAGATGTTATCGTTGAATTACCTTATGAAATTATTGCAGAATAATAACGTATAGTTAACTTTTCGTTAATAAATTATAAAAATCACTCCTCGGAGTGATTTTTTTTTGTTTAGTTTTGTAGTAAACAACACAAAACCAAACAAATGAAAAATTTTATTACTTTCTTGTTTGTAGTTTTAGGATTGCAGTTTTCAATTGCACAAACTACTACTTCAAGCATAAAGGGAACTGTAAAAAGTTCCACTTCGGAGTTGCTTCCTGGAGCAACGATTCTGGCAATACATACGCCAACAGGTTCTAAGTATTCTGCACTTACAAATGAAGACGGTAGATTTAATATGCTCAATATGCGTATTGGTGGTCCTTATAAACTGGTAGTATCTTATATAGGTTTCGAATCACATGAGTATAATGAAGTGTACCTTGAATTAGGAAAACCATTTACAATTGACGCTTTATTAAACGATGAAAGTCAACAATTAAATGAAGTGAAAATTACAGGTTCTAAAAACAAGGTTTTTGGAAGCGGTAGAACAGGTGCCGAAACTACAATTGGTAGAAAAGAATTGACTGCTTTGCCAACAATTTCAAGATCTGCAGAGGATTTTACACGTTTAGAGCCTTCAGCAAGTGGTGGATCTTTTGGAGGTAGAAACGATCAATACAATAGTTACTCTTTAAACGGAGCTGTTTTTAACAATCCTTTCGGATTGGATGCTGCGACACCAGGAGGGCAAACAGGTTCTCAGCCTATTTCACTGGATGCAATTGAGCAAATTCAAGTAGCAACAGCACCTTATGATGTGACTTTATCTGGCTTTACTGGAGCTTCAGTAAATGCAGTTACTAAATCAGGAACTAATGAATTTCATGGTACTGCTTATGCATTCTTTAGAAATCAAGATCTTACGGGAAACAAAATCAAAGGCGAAAAAATCTTTGTTCCTTCGCTAGAGCAAACACAAGCTGGTTTTAGTATTGGTGGTCCAATTATAAAAGATAAATTGTTCTTTTTTGCTAACTACGAGGTTGATAAAAGAAGTGATTTAGGTTCTAACTTCGTCGGAAATAATGGTGATGCTGTTACGGGAATCAATGAATCTCGAGTTCTAACTTCAGATTTAATTCATGTTTCTACCGAATTAGGTAAATTGGGTTACCAAACTGGAGCTTATCAAGGTTTTACGTTTAATTCAGGGTCAAATAAGGGTATAATAAAGTTTGATTGGAATATTAATGACAATCATAAATTAGCTTTTATATATAATTTCTTAGACGCATCAAAAGACAACGCCGCACATCCTACTGCACTTATTCGTAGAGGACCTGATGCTAATACTTTGCAGTTTGCAAATTCTGGTTATCAAATAAACAATCAAATTAGTTCTTTTCTGGTTGAACTTAATTCAAAGTTTAGCGAAACAGTTTCTAATAAAATTCAAGCTGGATACACTCACTTCAATGATTTTAGAGATCCGTTTTCATCTCCAGCACCTGTTATAAACATTACAAAAGATGGATCGCCTTATATCATTGCGGGTCACGAGCCTTTTTCTATAAATAATAAATTGGATCAAAAAGTGATTCAATTCACGGATAACTTAAATATCGTCAAAGGTAATCATACGTACACTGCAGGTTTTTCATTCGAAAAATTTATGTTTAAAAACTCTTTTAATTTAAAAGGATATGGTTTTGATATTTTTAGTAGCGTTACTTTAAGTCAATTTGATACAAGCATTGCGAATGGATATTATGCACAAGCTATTGCTGATGCGCAAAATACATTTACTACTAAAAATGCATTAGGAGATGGAGTTGATGGTGGTTGGAATCTGTCTGAATTAAATGTTGGTCAGTTAGCTTTGTATATTCAAGATGAATGGAATGTTACTGATAACTTTAAATTAATTTATGGTTTGAGAGCTGATAAACCGATGTACTTTAATACTTCAGATTTAGCTCAGAAATTTATTGACACTCAAAATTCAGAGGGGTATGTTCCTGCTATTGATTACTACAATCCTAAGGATGGTAGTGTTGTGAATTTTGATTCTACTGTTATGCCAAGCAATAATATACTTTGGTCGCCTAGAGTTGGATTTAACTGGGATATTAACGGTGCGAAAACTTCACAAATTCGTGGAGGTTCTGGTGTTTTTACCGGAAGATTACCTTTTGTATGGATAGGGAACCAAGTAGGTGGGACTGATCCTTTCTTCTATCAAGTTGTTAGTTCAGATTTTAAGTTTCCTCAAGTTTGGAGAACAAGTTTTGGATTTGATCATAGATTCGAAAATAACTTTATTGTAACTCTAGATGCCTCATACAATAAGGATATCAATGGCGTACAAGTTCAAAACTGGGGACTGAAAACACCAACAAGTCAATTGGTTGGAGCTGATAAGAGAGCTATATACGGAGCGGGTGACCAAGGTGTTTGGACTGATTATGGTTTTCCAGCAGCTTCTAATGCTTACGTTTTGACGAATACTAATAAAGGAAGTGCCTTTAACACATCGATCAAATTACAAAAAACTTTTGATAACGGTTTGTATGCAAGTCTAGCTTATAATTATTTGAAAGCACTAGATGTTAATTCAATTGAAGCTGAAATTGCAGGTGATGCATTTAACTTTAACCCTGTATTAGGAAATGTAAATAATGCTACTTTATCCAATTCTAAATATGGGGATAAGCATAGAATCATTGGTGTTGGAACAAAGAAATGGAAATACGGTGCAAACAATAAATGGACTACCACAGTTTCTACCTTTTTTGAATATGCTCAAGGAGGACGTTTTAATTATACTTATGGTGGTGACATCAATAATGATGGCGCTGATAGAAATGATTTACTATACGTACCAACATCTGCAGAAATCACCACTATGACCTTTACAGGAGGTGCTTCGCAAGGTGCTGCTTTTGATAAATTCATCAATCAAGATGATTATTTAAGTGGAAGAAGAGGACAATATGCAGAGCGTTATGGTGCTTTGTCCCCATGGAGAGGAAAATGGGATATGAAATTAATCCAAGATTATAACTTCAAACCTTCTTCAAGTTCTAAAACAACAAATACAATCCAGTTTAGTGTTGATATATTAAATGTAGGGAATTTAATTAACTCTGATTGGGGATTAGTTCAAGTACCTACAAGTGTACAGCCAATAGGGGTGAGTGTTGATCAAACAACAAAAATACCTACTTATACTTTTAACGGTACACAAACAAAAACATTCAATTACGACGCAAGTTTATTATCAAGATGGCAAGCGCAATTTGGAATTAGATATATTTTCTAGTAATAAGGAATATATAATGAAAGCCTTCTTGAAAAAGAAGGCTTTTTTTTGGTTTAAAAATTATAAATTTGCACAAGATTAAACTATTTAAAACTTTGTGCCTTTGCAGGCTTTGCAGCAAAAATAAATTTCATGAAATATACAAGATTAACAAAAGAACAATTTGAAGAGTTAACACAAGAATTTACTAATTTTTTAGCAACTCAAGCAATTGATAAAGCAGAATGGGATAAAATAAAAGCCGATAAACCAGAAGTAGCTGAGCAAGAATTAGATGTTTTTTCTGATTTGATTTGGGAAGGCGTGCTTTCTAGAGCTGAATATTTAGAGCATTTTTCTAAAAATCATATTTTTCTTTTTCAGAGCTTTGATACCTATGTAAATTCAATTGTTTTAAAATCATTAGTTCCAGAAGTTGATTTCTTGACTAAAGAGGGTTTACAATGGTTAAGTGATAATATGTTTACAGAAACAATTGAAATGAAAACTGGTAAGAAAGAATTTTCTGAAGAGCGTAACAGTTCTCTTTTTGCATTAATTCAGCAAGGAGCTTTTTTAAGTGACGGACAATTATACAAACAAATTAATTCAATTATTGAAGGGTAATATTGATAGAATTCATTATTAATTGGTTATTTTAGTGCGCAATTTTAAAGCACTAAAATAGCCAATTTTTTATTTTATGGATAGCATAAAAACCATTCAATCTTTACGTGAAGAGTTAAATCTTCATAATTATAATTACTATGTTCTGGACAACCCCACAATATCTGATTATGATTTTGATACCAAATTAAAGCAACTTCAAGATTTAGAAAATAAATACCCTGAATATTTTGATGAAAGCTCACCTACACAACGAGTTGGAGGGAGTATTACTAAAAACTTCAAAACTGTTCCTCATGAATACCGCATGTATTCATTAGATAATTCGTACTCTAAAGAGGATTTAATGGAGTGGGAAAAACGTATTCAAAAAGTATTAGGTGAAGTTGCGTTATCCTACACCTGTGAACTTAAATATGATGGAGCATCAATAAGTATTACCTATGAAAACGGAAAGTTAAAACGTGCTGTTACACGTGGCGATGGCTTTCAAGGTGACGATGTGACTAACAATATAAAAACAATACGATCAATTCCATTAGAATTAAAAGGAGATTTTCCGGATAAGTTTGATGTAAGAGGGGAGATTATATTGCCTTTTGCAGGATTCGAAAAAATGAATCAAGAATTAATCGAAATTGGTGAAACACCTTATTCTAATCCAAGAAATACTGCTTCAGGAAGTTTAAAATTACAAGACAGTGCAGAAGTAGCTAAAAGACCCTTAGATTGTTTACTTTACTTTTTAATTGGTACTAAATTGCCTTTCCAATCGCAATATGACGGACTAAAATCAGCTAGAGATTGGGGGTTTAAAGTTCCTAATGAAGCTAAACTTGCTAATAATTTAGAGGAAGTTTTTCAATTTATAGATTATTGGGATATACATAGACATGATTTACCTTATGAAACTGATGGTGTAGTTGTTAAAGTAAATAGCTTTCAGTACCAAGAGGAATTAGGGTATACTGCTAAATCCCCTCGCTGGGCAATGGCGTATAAATTCAAGTCGGAGCAGGTTTCGACTATTTTAAATTCTATTTCTTACCAAGTAGGTCGCACTGGAGCTATTACTCCGGTGGCAAATTTACAAGCTGTACAACTTGCTGGAACCATTGTAAAACGCGCTTCGTTGCACAATGCTGATCAAATAGAAAAGTTAGACATTCGCGTAGGCGATACCGTTTTTGTAGAAAAAGGAGGGGAGATTATTCCTAAAATTATCGCTGTTGATTTAACCAAACGACCATTAAATACAGAGAAAACGGTTTATATAACGCATTGCCCTGAGTGCAACACAGAGTTGGTGAGAAACCCAGGTGAAGCAAACCACTATTGTCCTAATTACTATGGCTGTCCACCACAAATAATTGGTAGAATCCAGCATTATATTTCGAGAAAAGCAATGGATATTGAAGGCTTAGGTGGTGAAACGGTAGCACTACTTTATAATAATGGATTAGTACATAATTACGCCGACTTATATAGTTTGACCGTGGAGCAAATTCTTCCTTTGGAAAGAATGGCACAAAAATCTGCAGAAAACTTAGTCAATGGTGTAATAAAATCTAAAGATATTCCGTTTGAAAGCGTGTTGTATGCTTTAGGAATTCGTTTTGTGGGAGAAACTGTGGCTAAAAAATTAGCGAAACATTACAAGAATATTGAAGCCTTAAGTCAAGCAACCTTAATGGAGTTGGTTTTAGTAGATGAAATTGGAGAGCGCATTGCACAAAGCGTCATAGATTTTTTCGCTAATGAAGAAAATGTAAAAATTATTAACGAACTTAAGCAGTTCGGAATTCAGTTTGAAATCGTCGAAAAAGTAAATCCTAATGCAACAACTATATTAACGGGTAAGGTATTTGTGGTTTCGGGTGTTTTTGAGAAATTTTCTCGTGACGAGTTAAAAAAAGCAATAGAAGACAATGGTGGTAAAGTAGGGAGTTCTATCTCGTCAAAAACAGACTATGTTATTGCAGGAGATAATATGGGACCAGCAAAGCTTGAAAAAGCAAATAAATTGAATATTGCTATTTTAACAGAAGATGATTTTATAAAAATTTTAAATGAAAATTAATACGCTTAGTATCGTTTTATATTTTTCGGCTTGTATTGCTACAATCTTATTCAATACAGTAGGTCAAGATGGCTATATGTTATGGTCTAAAATTTTTATCGTGCCATCAATAGCATTGTACTATTTAAGCACGACTAATTATAAAATAGATTTTGTAAAAGCTGGTTTTTTTGGTTTTAGTTTTATAGGCGATATTTATAGATTAATATCGCCAAATAATTTTGAGACTGGGCAAATAATATGTTTCCTAGTCTCCTATATTCTGTTATTATACTACATATTCCCTAGTTTTATAAAAATTAATCTAAAACACAAGTATAATGTACTTTTGATAGCATTAATTGTATTTCTTTTGACGACTTTAGCCTATTTCATTCTCAGTTTAAAGTTTGAGAAAATGCAAACTAATATGTCGTTTTTAGTATTTTATAGCATCATATTAGAAACCTTGCTTTGTATTGCAATTGTTGAATACAGCAGAAAAGCTACAAATGTTACTGTGAACTTATTGATGTCAGTAATTTTCTTTGTGTTTTCTGACTGCTTTTATATCATCAATAAATTTTATTTAGCGTTTAACCTTTTCGACTTCATCCAAATATTTACACAAGTTTTTACCTATTATTTCGTAGTTAATTTCTTTATTTCGCATAAAAAAGAAATGGTGAAATTAGACTAGAATTGCTGCTCCTTCGCTAGCTTTATTGTTATTAGAATCAAAATAAAAATCAATTCTACCCAAGTTAATTCCGTAACAACCTACTTGGTTTACTAAAACGTCCTTTCCTACAAGGTTTTTAACAACGGTAGGTTTGTCTAAAAAAGTATGTGTGTGTCCGCCTATGATTAAGTCAATATCTTGTGTAAGTGCAGCCAAGTTTAAATCACAAATCATCTCTTTATCGTTCTTGTACTCATAACCTAAATGCGATAAACATACCACAAGATCACATTTTTGTTCCTGTTTTAAGATTCGTACCATTTCATGGCTAGTCTCCACAGGATCATTGTAAACCGTTTCACCATACATTTTCTTGTCTACTAAACCGTCAAGCTTAACACCAAGACCAAAAACACCCACTTTAATTCCGTTTTTCATAAACACCTTGTAGGGTTTTACGAGCCCGTCCATCAATGTATTTTTAAAATCGTAATTGGCTGATATAAATTCAAATTTAGCATGTGGCATTTGAGCGTATAAACCTGGTATCCCATTATCAAAATCATGATTCCCAATAGTAGAGAGGTCATATTTCATCATACTCATTAACTTGAATTCTAATTCTCCGCCATAATAATTAAAATAAGGCGTTCCTTGAAAAATATCCCCAGCATCAAGCAGTAAAACATTCGGATTTTCTTGTCTAATCGTTTCAATCAAAGCCGCTCTTCTAGCAACTCCACCCATATTTGCATTTCGAGGATCATCAGCAGGAAAAGGATCAATATGACTGTGTACATCATTAGTGTGTAAAATAGTTAAATGCTTAATATCAACAGTTTTAAAACTACTCAATGACAACCCTAAACCTACCATTGCTGTACCAGCAGCTGTTTTTTCTATAAAATCTCTTCTTTTCATTTTTGTTTTATTTGGAGCTATTTCCCGCTATCCATTACAATCTTTTTTATCTCAAAACAAGAGATAAAAAAGGATTTTCATTACTATCGGGGCTATAAAAATCGTTTTTTAATAATAATTTGTTATTCAACAAGTATTCTGTTATCTTGTCTAGCGGTAATTGTATCCACTTCTTTAAAATAATCAATAAGGATATTCCTTAATTTATAATCTAAATCGTAAGTATGTTCTCCTTTACTAAAAAAAGTCATGTTATCACCTCCATTTGCTAAGTAATCATTTGTACCTACATAATATAATTGATTAGCTACTAAAGGTTTCCCTTGTACCAAAATATTTTGTGGTTTACTGTTTTTATCAATTGTAAAAGTCAAACCTGCTAGAGGGTGCGCTTGTTTTTCTTTAATGAAATACGCAATCAATTCCTGAATTTGAGCAGCTCTCAATGCAATAACTACAAGGCTGTTTTCAAAAGGCATAATTTCAAAACCATTTCGAGCAGTTACGTTTCCTTTAGGTAAAATAGCCCTAATTCCGCCGTTATTTAAGATGCAAATAGAGATACTTTTGTTCTCTCTCTTTTCAAAAACTACGTTTCCTTTCCTTAAAACAACATCAGCCATCATATTTCCTATGGTTGATTGGTAATTAACTGACTTTTTATCGAGTGTTACTGGACAGTAAGCAAGAATGCTATCAAGATCTTTATTGATATGATCTCTATAGGGAGCAATATAGTTTTCTATAGTGTTACTGAGTTCATTATTAGCGTTTGAAGCTGCTGATTCAGTAATAGGAAGTTGTTTGCCTTCAATTTTAGTTAAGTGAAGTGTTTTGTTACTGCAAGAGAGAATAAAAAAAAATGTTAAGAATATAACAAAAAGTTTTAAAACGTCGTTATACTTTTTTAGATTTACCATTTATAATGTGACTTAATTAATTAATTTTGTAAGCGAGTAAAAATAGTATGTTTTTAAGTTTTATAAAAGATTTTTCGGTAAAAAGAATATTAAAAAATAGTTTGCAAAATGTAAAAGGCAAAACTGTTGCTGGTACCGTAAAAACAGTTGGCTTACTTTTAGATCTAAATTGTTTTTTTGAAATACAAAAAATACTGGATGCTTTAACGAGTCAAGGAGTTTTAAAAGAGAATATATCGGTATTAATTTTTAGCAATAAAAAAAGTGTAAGTGCATCGCATCCCACTTTTGGATCTAAAAATTTAAATTGGAATGGCGAACTAAACGGTGCCGCTGCAAGCTCTTTTATGAACAAAGAATTTGATTTGTTGATTAGTTATTATGAACAAGAGCGGCCAACATTGTTAGCGACAACGCTTTTTTCTAAAGCCCATTTTAAAGTTGGATTTGCAAACAGTAACAAACACTTGAATGATTTGACAATAAATACTAAAACAGAAAACTACTTGGTTTTTATTCAAGAATTATTCAGGTATTTAAAAATATTAAATAAAATATAATCTACATGCAATCATTAATAGGAACTGGTGTTGCCCTTGTAACGCCTTTTAAAGAAGATTTTTCAATCGATACAGATGCATTAAGCAGAATTGTTAATTTTTCTGTTGATGGCGGAATTGAATATCTAGTCGTTTTAGGAACAACCGCTGAGAATGCTACGCTGTCTCAAGAAGAGAAAGAGTTAGTAATAAAAACTGTTGTTGATGCAAATAAAGGAAGATTGCCTTTAGTTTTAGGAGTAGGAGGGAATGATACTAGAAAAATTGTTGAAGAATTGAACACAAGAGATTTTTCTGACTTTGTTGCAATATTATCAGTATCTCCATTTTATAATAAACCTACACAAGAAGGAATTTACCAGCATTTTAAAGCAATTTCAGAAGCTTCACCTCTTCCAATTATCATTTATAATGTACCCGGTAGAACATCAAGCAATATGTTGCCAAAAACAGTTTTGCGTTTGGCTAATGATTTTAAAAATATCGTAGCAATCAAAGAAGCTGCTGGTGACTTAGTACAAGCAATGCAAATAATTAAAGACAAACCTGAAGATTTTCTAGTTATATCAGGAGACGATATGATTGCATTACCAATGGTTCTTGCTGGTGGAGCAGGAGTAATCTCAGTTATTGGGCAAGGTTTTCCAAAAGAATTCTCTGAAATGATTCGTTTAGGATTGAATCGCAAAGTAAATGAAGCGTACAAATTGCATTATCTTATAGCAGACTGCATTGATATGATCTTTGAACAAGGAAATCCAGCAGGAATTAAACAAGTTTTTGAAGCTTTAGGAATAGCTGATAGTTTTGTTCGTTTGCCATTAGTAAAAGTAGATGCATCACTCGCAAAAAGAATTGCACAATTTATTGAAAACATAGATAAATAAGACCATAAAACAGGAGTTTTTTTTAAATAAAGAAATATTTTGTAGTAGCTAAATTAATAACTAAATTTGCCACCGAAACTTCGGTAAGGTTTTTTGTGGATTGTTTGCAATTCATAGATAAAAAAAACAAAAAAATGAAAAAATTTATATCTCTATTGCTTCTTGCAGTCCTTTTTGCTTCTTGTAATGAATACCAAAAAGCGCTTAAAAAAGATGACGTTGCAGCAAAATTTGCAATAGGAACAGAAATGTACGAAGCTGGGAAGTATACTAAAGCAATTCGTCTTTTCGAACAAATTGCTCCTGCATATAGAGGGAAACCGCAAGCGGAGAAATTGTTTTATATGTTTGCTCAGTCCTACTATAAAACAAAACAATTTAATTTGTCAGGATATCAGTTTGAAAGTTTTGTTTCTAGTTATCCTAAAAGTGAAAAACTGCAAGAGTCAGCTTATTTAGGAGCAAAAAGTTACTCAATGTTATCTCCGGTTTATAGTTTAGACCAAGTAGATACGTTCAAGGCAATTGATAAATTACAAGCGTTTATAGATAATTACCCTAACTCAGAATATACTGAGGAAGCAAATAAAACACTTCAATCATTAACAGCTAAGATTGAGAAAAAAGTTTATGAAAACGCTAAAGGATACAATACAATTTCTGATTTTAAATCGGCTATTGTAGCTTTGGACAATTTTGTTGCTGATTATCCAGGTACGGTATACAAAGAAGATGCTTTGTTTTATAGATTAGATTCTGCTTATAAATTAGGGATCAATAGTATCGAAAGTAAAAAAGAAGAAAGATTATTAGTAGCTAAAACAGCATATGCTAATTTAGTTAAATACAAGGTTGATACTAAGTATAAAGAAAAGGCTGACGAAATGTTAGTTAGAGTGGAACAAGATTTACAAAAATTTACAAATAAATAAAGTCATGGATTTAAAAAAGACGAATGCTCCAGTAAATACAATAACATACAATAAAACTGTTATTGAAGAACCTACTGGTAATGTGTATGAAGCGATAACCATTATGGCTAAAAGAGCAAACCAAATTAATTCTGAAATCAAAAAAGAATTAACAGAGAAGCTAGAAGAGTTTGCTACATATAATGATAGTCTTGAGGAAGTTTTTGAAAACAAAGAGCAAATTGAAGTTTCAAAATTCTACGAAAAATTACCTAAGCCACACGCATTAGCGGTTCAAGAATGGTTAGACGGTAAAATTTACCATAGAGATTCAACTAAATAACACTACTATGTCAGTTTTAAGCGGTAAAAAAGTTTTACTAGGAGTATCTGGTGGAATTGCCGCCTATAAAACGGCATCTTTAGTGAGACTTTTTATAAAAGCAGGTGCACATGTCCAAGTGATAATGACACCTGCTTCTAAGGATTTTGTCACCCCACTTACATTATCTACTTTATCTAAAAATCCAGTTCATTCTAGTTTTTTTAATCAAGATGATGAAAATGAAAAGTGGAATAATCATGTTGAGCTAGGCCTGTGGGCAGATTTAATGGTTGTTGCGCCCGCAACAGCAAATACATTATCTAAAATGGCTTACGGGAATTGTGATAACTTACTTATAGCTACGTATCTATCAGTAAAATGTCCAGTATATTTTGCACCTGCAATGGACTTAGATATGTACAAGCATCCCTCTACAATTTCTAGTTTTAAAGCATTACATCAATTTGGGAATACCATAATTCCTGCCGAAAGTGGAGAATTAGCTAGCGGTCTTTCTGGAGAAGGTAGAATGGCTGAGCCAGAAAATATTATTGCCTTTCTGGAAGCCGATTTAGAAAGTAAATTACCTCTAAAAGGAAAAAAAATACTAATTACTGCAGGTCCCACATACGAAGCAATAGATCCTGTACGTTTCATAGGAAACCATTCTTCTGGAAAAATGGGTTTTGACATTGCAAATGCTGCCGCACAATTAGGCGCTTCAGTAGTGTTAGTTGCTGGACCTACAAGGTTTAAGGCTACAAATGCTAATGTGAAAGTGATTAATGTGATAACAGCACAAGAAATGTATGATGCTTGCCATGACTATTTTAATGATGTAGATGTTGCTATTGCTGCTGCTGCGGTTGCAGATTATAGGCCTAAAACAGTCGCTACTCAAAAAATAAAAAAGGCACCTGATAACTTTGTAGTTGAGCTAGAAAAAACAAAAGATATTTTGGCTTCACTAGGAGCAATCAAGCAAAAGCAGTTTTTAATAGGTTTTGCTTTAGAAACCGAAAATGAAATTGAAAATGCAAAGGGTAAAATCCAGAAAAAAAACTTAGATTTGATTGTTCTTAATTCGTTACAAGATTTAGGAGCAGGTTTTGGACAACCAACAAATAAAGTTACTTTTATTGATAAAAATTTCAAGATAGAACCTATGGAATTAAAATCAAAAGAAGCGGTTGCAGATGATATTTTAAACAAAGTTATAGCCTATTTTAATGAATAAACTACTTGTACTTTTCGTGTTATTTTTATTTGGAACTGTCAATGCGCAACAGTTAAATTGTACTGTTACTGTCAATTCGCAAAAAATAAATAATACAAACCAACAGGTTTTTAAAACTTTACAAACCTCACTTACGGAGTTTGTGAATAAAACCGACTGGACAGGACAAAATTTAAAACAAAACGAGAAAATTAATTGCTCAATGTATATTACTATTTTGTCTAACAATTCAGATCAGTTTAGTGCAACAATACAAGTACAATCAGCGAGACCAATTTATAATTCATCTTATTCTTCGCCAGTTTTAAACTTTAATGACAAGAATTTCTCGTTTAATTATACAGAATTTGAGAACTTGATTTTCAATCAAAATAGTTTTAGTTCTAATTTAGTTTCTATAGTTTCGTTTTATAGCTATGTTATTCTAGGGTTAGATGCTGATACTTTTGTATTAGAGTCTGGTAGTGATAACCTAGAAATTGCCCAAAACATTGCTAGCGTGGCACAACAAAGTGGTTACAAAGGATGGAGTCAAATTGACGGTAATGACAACAGGTATTTTTTAATTAATGATTTATTATCGCCTACCTATACTGATATACGTAAAACGTCTTTTGAGTATCATAGTGGTTTAGATATGATGGCGCAAGATTTAAAAACAGCCAAAGAAAAAATAAAAGCATCCCTTTTTAACATAGGAAAACTAAATTCAGTAAAGCCTAATGCTTTTTTAACACGTGTGTTTTTTGACTCTAAGTCGGATGAGATTGTATCTATTTTTTCAGGAGGTCCTTCCATAAACATTGCTGATTTAACTGAAAATTTAAATAGAGTGTCGCCGTTGAACTCAACAAAATGGGCCGCTATTAAATTTTAAATTTCAGTACCTTTACAATTATAATTTTATTACTTCAAAAACAGCCACATGATTACTTCATTATCTATAAAAAATTATGCGCTAATTGAAAAGTTAAGTATTGATTTCTCAAAAGGATTTTCAATTATTACTGGAGAAACTGGTGCTGGAAAATCTATTATATTAGGTGCTTTAGGATTAATCCAAGGAAAAAGAGCCGACTTATCTTCGCTTAAAAATAAAGACGATAAATGTGTTATTGAAGCACATTTTGAAATTTCAAAATACAAGTTAGCTTCCTTTTTTAAGGATAACGATTTAGATTACGAGTCAGATACAATTATTAGACGTGAGATTCTTCCTTCTGGAAAATCTCGTGCGTTTATTAATGACAGTCCTGTAAACCTTCAATTATTGCAGGAACTAACCATATTTTTGATTGATATTCATTCGCAACAGCAAACTAGAGAATTATCTGATGAAAATGTGCAGTTTGAAATTATTGATGCTATTGCTAAAAATCAAGATAGTATTCAAGAATACCAATCAACCCTTAATGGATATAAAGCAGATAAATCAAAACTAAATAGCTTTATAAAAAAACAAGCAGAAGCGATTAAAGAGCAGGAGTACAAAACCTTCTTGCTGAATGAACTTGTTGAAGCAAATTTAAAATCAGGAGAGCAAGAGCTTCTTGAAGAGGAATTTGAAAAACTAAACAATGTCGAAATAATTAAGGAAGCGCTAGATAAATCATTGGCTATAGCCAATGAGGAACAAATAGGAGTGCTTCATAATTTAAAGGAAATCAAGGTGGCTATGCAAAAAATAGCAGCTTATTCACCTGATTACAGCGTATTGTTAGAGCGTGTATCAAGTTTAGTAATTGAATTGGACGATATTACCGAAGAATTAGATCGTTGTACTGATAAACTGATTAATGACCCAGAACAATTGGAATTTATTAATCAAAAATTACAACTAATTTACAACTTACAAAAAAAGCATCAAGTAGATTCTGTAGATGGTTTGTTAGAAATTCAATCGCAATTAGACGATGCAATATCTGAGCTAGGAAACTTGGAATCTGATATTGAGAAATTGACACTTTCGATACAAGAAAAAGCAATTATTTTAGATAATTATGCTACAAGTATCCATGATAATAGACTAATTGCTATTCCTGTTTTGACCAATAAATTAATTACAATATTAGATACTTTAGGAATGCCTAACGTGCGTTTTGACATTCAAGTAACGCAAGGAGAATCTTATTTTGCTAATGGAAAAGATGAATTGCAATTCCTTTTTGCAGCAAATAAAGGTACCGATTTTGGTTTGCTTAGAAAAGTGGCTTCTGGTGGGGAAATGTCTAGAATCATGCTTGCGGTAAAAGCAATTTTAGCTCATTATTCTAAATTACCAACATTAATTTTTGATGAAATAGATACAGGAGTCTCTGGTGAGATCGCTATTAAAATGGGTGAGATCATGAAAGAAATGAGTAAAACAATGCAAATCTTTGCCATTACCCATTTACCACAAATTGCAGCCAAAGGAAATGTACATTTTAAGGTTTTTAAATCAACAGTAGGTGAGGATACACAATCAGAGCTTAAATTGTTATCTAATGAAGAACGTATTGTAGAAATTGCGCAAATGTTATCGGGAACTGTCGTTTCTGATTCTGCTCTAAATCATGCAAAAGCCTTGCTGAACTAGAATTTTGATTATATTTGTTCTTAACAAATAATCTAAATTGATTACATTAAATACCACATAAAATAAAAATTCACCGAATAAAATATACAAAATGATTATAGAACCTAGAATGAGAGGATTTATTTGTTTGACAGCCCACCCTGATGGATGCGAACAAAATGTAAAAAATCAAATTGAATACATTAAATCAAAAGGAGCAATAAACGGAGCAAAAAAAGTACTAGTTATAGGTGCTTCTACAGGTTTTGGTTTGGCTTCAAGAATTTCAAGTGCTTTTGGATCAAATGCTGCAACTATTGGAGTGTTTTTTGAAAAACCACCTACTGAAGGAAGAACTGCTTCTCCAGGTTGGTACAACTCTGCTGCTTTTGAAAAAGAAGCGCACAAAGCAGGTTTGTATGCTAAGAGTGTTAACGGAGATGCTTTTTCTGATGAAGTAAAAAAACAAACCTTAGATTTAATTAAAGCCGACTTAGGACAAGTGGATTTGATTGTTTATAGCTTGGCTTCGCCAGTGCGTTTAGACCCAAAAACAGGAGTTTTACACCGTTCGGTTTTAAAACCTATTGGAGATAAATTTACAAATAAAACAGTTGATTTCCATTCTGGAAAAGTGTCTGAAATATCTATAGAGCCTGCTGCAGGTGATGATATTGAAAATACGGTTAAGGTAATGGGAGGTGAAGACTGGGCTATGTGGATCGATGCTTTAAAAGCAGAAAATTTACTAGCACCAGGTGCTACAACAGTTGCTTACTCTTATATTGGGCCATCATTGACTGAGGCTGTTTATAGAAAAGGAACTATTGGTCGTGCAAAAGACGACCTGGAAGCTACCGCTTTTACAATCACTGATAGCCTTGCGGATATTAATGGTAAAGCATACGTATCTGTAAATAAAGCATTAGTAACTCAAGCAAGTTCTGCGATTCCAGTTATTCCGTTGTATATTTCTTTATTGTACAAAATAATGAAAGAAGAAGGAATTCACGAGGGATGTATCGAGCAAATTCAACGTTTATACGCAGATAGATTGTACTCTGGAAAAGAAATTGCTACAGATGAAAAAGGTAGGATTCGTATTGACGACTGGGAAATGCGTCCAGATGTTCAAGAAAAAATAGCCAAATTATGGCAAGAAGCTACAACTGAAAATTTAGCCGAATTAGGAGATTTAGAAGGGTACAGAAGTGATTTTCATAACTTATTCGGGTTTGGATTTGAAGGAGTAGATTACAAAGCAGATGCAAACGAAATGGTAGCAGTAGAAAGTATTAAGTAATACCATTTTTTCATTCATATAAACACCTTATTTTATGCGGTTCAAACCAATTAAAGTAAGGTTTTTTTTTTAGGAGCATCAACAATAAGTAATTCAATAAGCAATATCGCGCCATTCGTTATATCTTGTGGCGGCATAAGTGCCACCGCCACAAGGATAACACTGCTGTCACGGCTAAAAACGGAGATTTGTGAATTAATAATGTTTTAGGATTTTGTTTTTAGGTAATTTTATCTAACTTCACATCTATAGATTTTATGTATTGAGTACTGAAAAATGCTATTGCTAAATGTATATTATTTAAAAAAAAAAAACTATAGAATTATGGAAAATATAAATACTAAAAAAGTAGTTAACTTATTTTTAATTTCACTTGGATTAGGATTTTGGGCTGGTATTGTAATTGGAATTAATCTTTATTTGAAATAATAAGAAGAATTATTTTGCGTAATTGTTTTTCTCAAGTGATTACAAAGTACGTTGATAAATAAATTATTTGAACAGAAGTAACTTGTAAAAGGTAATTTCTGTTTTTTTTAATATAATTTTAGGTATCTGTTTTAGATCATTTTACTACTTTAGTTTCATTGTTAGCATAAAGCTTAATTCACTTCGATTAAAAAATTGCTTTTGCTCTATAAATTATAAAATCACCTCTAAAAGATACTTATGAAATCTAGATTGCTATTATTTTTATTATTATCAGCAACTTTTGTCAATGCGCAAGATGGACTTACTCCCGCTAAACTTGCCGAAATTGAAGCCCAAGTTGATAAACAAGCCCTTAAATTTAAAGATTCATTAATTAAAAGAAATGCAGGTGCTGATTTTTCATTAGACAACGAATTTGAAACAGATATTTACCGTGCTGAAAAATTGGCAGATAAAAAAGTAGAAGTTGATTACTCTACTGCAGGAATGACTTCAGCGATAGTGGATCTTAATAAGGATTACGATAAGTTGCTAAATAAGTATTACGCTATTTTGATGAAAAAATTACAGCCTAAAGATCAAGAGAAATTAAAAATTTCTCAAAGAAATTGGATAAAATTCAGGGACAGTGAAGACGAGTTAATTGGTATTATCACAAAAACAGAATATTCAGGAGGAGGAACAATTCAGAGTAATATTATGGCTGGTCGTATTAGCGATTTGACTAAAAGTAGGTTGTATTTTATAAAAGGACATCTTAATCAATTTATTAATTAGCAGCTACTCTTTGTAAATTAATAAATAATTAGAATTTGTCAACTACCCCCGACAGTAGTGGCATCTTGCAATTTAGAAAAACAAGGCTTTTGTGCCGTAGTTTTTGTTAATTGGAAATATAGCGAATGGCGGGACGACTGTTTCTGCAAACTATAACTATTGTGGTCCTAATAGCAAAAAAGGAAAGCTGTTTGCAAGCCAATAATGGATTGTGTACTTTTGGATGTTTTTATAAAATAGTGAACTATGTATAATTTATTAAAAGGAAAAAGAGGAATCATTTTTGGTGCCTTGGACGAAAACTCAATTGCTTGGAAAACCGCCGAACGTGTTCATGAAGAAGGCGGTGTGTTTGTTTTGACAAATGCAGCTGCTGCAAGAAGGTTAGGTAATATCGACGCATTGGCTTTAAAGACAGGTTCCCAAATTATTGATGCTGATGCAACATCAGTTGCTGATTTAGAGAATTTAGTAGATCAAGCGGTGGATATTCTTGGGGGTAAAATTGATTTTATTTTGCACTCTATCGGGATGTCAGTGAATGTTCGTAAGGGGAATCACTATACGAATCAAAATTATGATTTTACTGAAAAAGGGTGGAATGTCTCTGCGGTTTCTTTTCATAAAGTAATGCAGGTTTTGTATAAAAAAGACGCCATGAATGAATGGGGAAGTATTGTTGCTTTGTCCTATATGGCGGCACAACGAGTTTTTCCAGACTATAACGACATGGCTGATAATAAAGCTTTTTTAGAATCGGTTGCTCGTAGTTTTGGTTACTTTTTTGGTAGAGATAAAAAAGTACGTGTCAATACAATTTCACAATCTCCTACGCCTACAAGAGCAGGACAGGGAGTGAAAGGTTTTGATGGATTCTTGTCTTTTGCTGATAAAATGGCTCCATTAGGAAATGCTTCGGCGCTAGATTGTGCTAATTACACCGTTTCAATGTTCTCTGATTTGACTAGAATGGTTACGTTGCAAAACTTATTACATGATGGCGGATTTTCTAATGTAGGCGTTAGTCAACATGTCATGGAAATGTTTGAGTAGTAATGAAAATTATATATAATGTTTAGTAAAACCATCACTATATTAGTGGTGGTTTTTTTATTGATATTGTTAAAAAGTATATCTTTGCGCCCTTATTTATCCCTTTTATTTTAACTAATACCACATAGTATTTATGTTGTTTTCTTTGATTATTCCTGTTTATAATCGACCAGATGAAGTTGATGAGCTTTTACAAAGTTTAGTGCAAACTGATTATAAAGCCGCTTTTGAAGTTGTACTTGTTGAAGACGGTTCCTCAATACGTTGCGAAGATATTGTTCAAAAATATACAGATCGCTTGTCTATTTCTTATTATTTTAAAGAAAATTCAGGTCCTGGTGATTCACGAAATTACGGAATGCGAAAAGCAAAAGGAGACTATTTTATCATTTTTGATTCGGATTGCATTATTCCGCAACAGTATTTATCAGAAGTGGATAAAGCCTTGGCGAATAATTATGTAGACTGTTTTGGTGGTCCTGATAAAGCTTTGGATAGTTTTTCGGATATTCAAAAAGCAATTAATTTTGCGATGACCTCCTTTTTAACTACGGGCGGAATTCGCGGTGGATCTGAAAAAATTGATAAATTCCAACCCAGAAGTTTCAATATGGGGATTTCAAGAAAAGCTTTTGAAGCCTCAAATGGATTTGGAAATATTCATCCTGGAGAGGACCCAGACTTATCCATACGTTTATGGAATCTTGGTTTTGAAACCAAACTCTTCCTGAATGCGTATGTATATCATAAGAGAAGGATAGATTGGGGAAAGTTCTCAGTGCAAGTAAATAAATTTGGTAAAGCAAGACCAATATTAAATAGTTGGTATCCTAAATACAATAAATTGACATTTTTCTTTCCATCGGTATTTATACTTGGATTTGGATTAGCGGTTTTATTATTGGTTTTCACCTATGACATTTTATTGAAATTGTATTTCATCTATTTTATAATTATCTTCCTTACTGCTAGTTTTCAAAATAAAAGTGTCAAGATTGGTTATTTATCAGTAGTTGCTGTGTGGAAACAGTTTTTTGGTTACGGTACCGGTTTTATAGAATCGTATGGTAAAGTGATCCTTTTAAAGCAAAAGCCACAAGAAGCTTTTCCTGAATTATTTTTTAAATTATAGTATGACAAAAATTATTGGACTAACAGGAGGAATTGGTAGTGGTAAGACAACAATTGCAAAATATTTTTTGTCGTTAGGTGTTCCTATTTACATTGCCGATGATGAAGCTAGGACAGTTATGCAGTCAGAAATCTTAATAAAAGCACTAAAAAAGGCTTTTGGAGGACACATTTTTGAAAATAATACCCTTAACCGACAAATGTTAGCCGACATTGTGTTTAATGATCCAGATAAATTACAGCAGTTGAACGCAATAGTTCATCCTGCTGTTAGAGAACATTTTGACGAATGGCTTTTGTTACATCATAATCAGCCCTATATAATTTATGAAGCGGCTATATTGTTTGAAAGTGGAAATTATAAAAACTGTGATCAAATTATTTGTGTTACAGCACCTTTAGAGTCTAGAATTCAGCGTGTTATTGATCGAGATAATTCTAATAGGGAATTAGTGTTAAAACGCATTAATTCGCAATGGACGGACGAAATGCGTGTCGCAAAAAGTGATTTTGTTATAGAAAATGTAGATCTGGAGTCGGCAATGTTAAAAGTCGAAGAAATTCATAAAATTTTATTGATTAAACAAAACAGCAACTAGATGTTAATGTTTGGTTAATAGATTATCATTCATACTGTTAAAATGTTAATTTTGTTCTGATGAATAAACTTTTTTTTAGGTTACTGGTTTTATTGATGAGTTTATCCTTAATTGGGATAATACTTGTACAAGTATATTGGTTTAATAATTCGTTCAAGAATAATGATGAACAATTTAAATTTCATGTAACGCAAGTTATTGGTAACGTTGCTGATAAATTGCAAAAACAAGAAGCTTATACATTTTACGATAGATACAATCGAATTAAGGACAGTACGGGTAAAATTCCTAAAAAAGAGGACCTGACTGAATTTTATTACGTTCAAAGAAATACAAAGACAAACAAGACAATTGTTTATTCTAATAGTATTATATCCGAAGATTTTGATATCTCTGCCTCACTGTTCAATAAAAAGTTCAGTAATGAGAAATTTAAAAATTTTAGTTCTAAAAGAGTAACTGAAGTTTATAATAATAACGGAGTTGATAAATCTAATTTACAGCAGAATTTACTTCCTGACGTTACTATTGAAAAATCAGGTAATCTGGATGTATTAGACAAAGTACAGTTTGAAATTTCATACAAAGATATTGCAGCTGCAATGCCGCTAGATGAAAGAGTTTCTAAAGTTACACTAGAGAAATTAATAAAAAAGGAGTTAGAACAATTTGGTGTTAAGACAAAATTTGAATTCGGAATTTATAGTAATGGTATCGCCACTGCAATTAAGTCAGCCGATTTTAAATATGATAAAGAGACAACCTATTCTACTCCAGTGTATACTGATAATGAAGGGAACGAAAAATACAAGTTATTGGTTAGTTTTCCGCATAAGAAGAAATTCTTATTGTCAGAGTTAATAAGTTTAAGCGTTCTTTCAATTATTTTCACATTAATTATCCTCATTGCTTATTCGAGTGCATTGAATCAATTAATACGTCAGCGTCAAATTTCTGAAATCAAAACAGATTTTATTAATAACATGACACATGAGTTTAAAACACCTATTGCAACAATAAATCTTGCTCTAGATGCTATAAAAAACCCAAAAATAATTGATGACCGAGAGAAGGTAATGAAGTATTTGCAAATGATTCGGGATGAAAATAAACGCATGCATGCTCAAGTAGAAAATGTATTGCGAATTTCAAAACTAGAGAAAAAAGAATTAGATATTGAAAAAGAATCGAGTGATGTTGTAGAAGTGATTAATGATGCAATAGAGCACGTTAATTTAATTCTTGAAGATAGAGGAGGAGAAATAGTAAGCCACTTCAATGCAGCTAGAACAACGGTTTTAATCAATGAAGTACATTTTACAAATGTACTGGTTAATGTTCTTGAAAATGCAATTAAATATTCGCCAGATGTGCCACATATTGAAGTTTTTACAGAAAATATAAAAGACATGATTCTTATAAAAGTTAAGGATAATGGGTTAGGAATGAGTAAAATAGCTCAAAAAAGAGTGTTTGAAAAATTCTATAGAGAACACACTGGTGACATTCACAATGTAAAAGGGCACGGTTTAGGATTAGCTTATGTAAAGAGAATTGTAGAAGACCACAATGGTCAAGTTTACGTAGAAAGCGAAAAAGGAAAAGGAAGCACATTCATAATAAAAATACCACTAATAAATTAAGAAATATGGAAACTATAAATAAAAAAATACTTCTAGTAGAAGACGACCTTAACTTTGGGGCAGTATTAAAAGACTATTTAATGCTTAATGACTTTGAAGTTATTTTAGCTAAAAACGGAATGGAAGGTTTTGAAAAATTCAAAAAGGATACTTACGATTTATGTATTCTTGATGTAATGATGCCTTACAAAGATGGATACACATTGGCTAAAGAAATTAGAGAGAAAAATAGCGAAGTGCCTATTATTTTCCTAACGGCTAAATCAATGAAAGAAGATGTGTTAAAAGGATACAAAGCAGGTGCTGATGATTACTTGAATAAACCTTTTGACTCTGAAGTATTGTTGATGAAAATCAAAGCAATTATTCAAAGAAAATCTTCTGACGTTAAAACAGAGCAAGTACAGTTTGAATTCAATATTGGTAAATTCCACCTGAATTCTAAATTAAGATTCTTGACTTTTATGGATCAAGAGCCTATTAAATTGTCTCCAAAAGAAAATGAATTATTAAAAATGTTGATTCTTCACGAAAACGACTTAATGCCAAGAGAATTAGCATTGACTAAAATTTGGAGAGACGACAATTACTTTACCTCAAGAAGTATGGATGTTTACATTGCTAAATTAAGAAAGTATCTTAAGTTAGATGAAAATGTAGAGGTGCTAAATATTCACGGTGAAGGATTTAGATTAGTTGTAAAAAACAAAACTGTATAATCAAAACAGTATAAATAGAATAAAGGCTTCGAGAAATTGGAGCCTTTTTTTTTGTAACTATTCCTGCCTTACATTACAAGATTTCTCATAAAAAAAGAATTTCCAATGACTAAAAAAGAGCTTCCGCTGGTCGCTTTTTTTAATCAGGAAATTCATTTTTTTTATTTCAAAATGCTTTTCATTGCAGTCAGGGTTAATGCAATCCTGCTATTTAAGATTAAGTTGTAATGCAAAACTGTTTTTGTCTTCCTTAGAAATACTAAAGATAATAGCATCATCGGCCACATTTTCATGAATAACAACTTTGTCTTTTAAAGATAATTCTTTTAAAAAATTCATCTCAAAACTTTTTATCTTCTGACCTAAGATTAGCTTTGCATCCATAAGATCAATACACCATTCTAGATATTTAACATTATTGACATGATTGACAATATCTAAATCAGATAAGCTTACTGTTTTTTCAAAAAGTTCTTCTTTCTCACTACTAATATTTATTTTAGAAAAACCTGCTACAGTTGCTTTCTTTTCAGGGTATAACTCAAAGTGTTCATGAGGAAGACTCAACGCTTCTGGGCGACGTCTTTCAGTATTGAAAACAGCCCAAAAAGTCTCTGATCCTATAATTTTTTTTCCGTTAACATGAACTTCTAACGCACGTATAGAACGAGAGTTTTCTAAAGTATTGATCCATGTAGTTACTGTTACAATATCTCTCCATTTAGGTAAAGCCGCAACTTCTACACGCATTCTACTTAAAACCCAAGCTTGATTAAATTCTTGCATATCCGAAAAACTTATTCCACCCATGTCAGAATGTGCAGCAGCAGTTAACTGTAAAATATTGCATAAATCAGTGTATTTTAAATAGCCATTAGGCATGCATTGCGAAAAATTGATCTCCCAGTCTTTACTTAAAACTGAGGTGAAATTTGGACTTATTGGCATGAAATAATATTGTTTTGTAGTAAGGTGTTGTGTTTAGATTTTCGTTTTAATATAATCAAATATTGTTTGGTAAGGTGTTTCAAAATCAAACCATTCGGTTTCTTCATCACGCTTGAACCATGTTAATTGGCGTTTAGCAAAACGTCTAGTGTTTTTCTTGATTTCTTCAATCGCAAATTCTAAAGTAATTTCTTTGTCAAAATAACTGAATAATTCCCGATAACCTACCGTTTGCAAAGCATTCAAAGCCTTATTTGGATATAATATTTTGGCTTCGTTAAGCAAGCCTTCATTCAGCATAATATTTACACGCTCATTTATGCGGTTGTACATTACCTTCCTATCGGCTTCCAAACCTATAACAATAGGAGTGAAGTTGCGACTGTTTTTCTTTTGGTTTAAAAAAGAGGAATATGGTTTTCCTGAACCCAAACAAACTTCTACAAAACGCATCATACGTTGTGGGTTTTGCAAGGTTTGTGGATTGTCTACAGTCAAGAATTCGTAATAATTATTATCAAGAGTTTTTAACTGCTCTTGTAAATAATGAATTCCCAATTTTTCATATTGGGCAGTTACCGTTTCTCTGATGGTACCATCAATTTCTGGAAATTCATCAAAGCCTTTTAAAACGGCGTTGACATACAGTCCAGATCCGCCTACCAGAACTACATAATCATTAGTTAAGAATAATGCATCAATTTTTGCAATGGCTTCTTTCTCGAAATCACCTACAGTATAATTCTCGAAAATTGATTTATTCTGGATAAAATGATGTGGTGCAGCAGCTAATTCTGATGTAGAGGGAACTGCAGTACCAATGGTCATTTCCTTAAAAAACTGTCGGCTATCGCAAGAAACTATTTCACATTTAAAGTGATTTGCCACAAGAATACTCAGGGCAGTTTTACCAATAGCTGTAGGTCCAATGATGGTTATTAAGTGTTTCATATCTTTTTTTAGCCCAGATAATAATGGAAACCCCGGACGCCTGCAAGTTAGTATTTCTTACCGAAAAAGAGCGCCTTTAGAAGCTCCTTTTATGGTTTAGAAATACAAATTGCAAAGGAGGAGTTGTAATGGATAGCTGGAAATAGCTCCTAATTAGATGTATTTGTTTGGGTTGTAATTTAAAGTTCGTGTCCGCAATTATGGCAAAAATTTGCTTTAATGGGATAATCTTCAGCGCCACAACCTACGCAAGGATTTTGAGAGTTAGTTGAGGGTTTCTGACTGTTTTTAGCGATTTCGGCTGTTACAATACCGGTAGGCACCGCGATAATACCGTACCCTAAAATCATTACAAAGGAGGCAATAAATTGACCTAAAGGGGTAACAGGTGAAATGTCTCCGTAACCCACCGTGGTGAGCGTTACAATGGTCCAGTAGATACTAGCAGGAATACTTGTGAAACCACTTTCTTTACCTTCTACAACGTACATAATTGAGCCGATTATAATGGTTATAATAAGCACAAAATAGATGAATACTACGATTTTGCCTCGACTTGCATTAATGGCTTGTTTTAATTGCACCGACTGATTTGTAAACTGTGGATGGTTCAAAATCTTAAATAATCGCAACAATCGCAAGGAGCGAACCACACTAAAAATACTGGTTCCTACAAAGAAAATGGACATATACATGGGTAAAATAGCGAGTAAGTCAATAATACCGTAGAAACTAAAGATATATTTCCAGGGTTTATTTATTGAAATAATGCGCAAAAAATATTCTAAAGTAAAGAAAATGGTAATTGCCCATTCAAGAAAAACGAGTTCGGAATGGTATTTTAGATCAAAAGAAGCTACGGTTTCCATCATTACTAAAACCACACTGAGTAGGATGAGTCCTAGCAGTATTAAATCAAATAAACGTCCCGCTTTAGTGCTTGTACCATAAATAATGATATGCACTTTTTGCCTAAAGATCTCGTATTGTGATTTGCTTTGGTTCATTTATAGCAATGAAATTAGTTTAGAACTTTATAATTTTATGGCTTTTATCTCTCCTTAGGTAACCTTGAATAATATTTTTAGTATCGCGGTTATTTTGCATTGGGATCAAAATATTTTTCAGAATATCGATTTTATTAATTTGATAGTTTAAGTCATAAAAAGCATAGCCTTTATAGATTCCGTTTTCGATAAGTACAGCACTGCGTTCGCTCACTTTTCTACCGCGGTCAATAATCACCATGTTTTGGCTTTCAAACTCACTATTAGTAATAAAATCTTTTACTCTAGCATTATATTCTTGTGGAGTGATTTCACCAATACAAGCGCCGTCACACTCTTTAATTTTATATTGAAAACAGGCGGCTTTACTTTCGTATAAACCAGTAAGTTTTTGACATAATTTATATTTTTCGGTGATTTTAAAAAGTACATTCTTACCTTCATTAAGTGTCGTAAATGAGGTGATTTCTTTTTTTCTACCGTCGGCCTTTAGTAATTTTAGATTTAGATAACCGTTTTTATCCATCTCTGGATATAGAGCCCATTGAAAAATATTTTTTCGTTGTGCACGGTTGTATCTGGGTTTATGAATCTTAATTTCTTGACTTTCTTTTAATAGTGCAACAAGTTCACTACCAGTTTCCTCGTAAGTCACGGTAAAAACTTCGGCTTGAATTTTTTTAGCACTAGTGGTTATTCCAGTAAAGTGCTGATTGATTCTTTTTTTGATGTTTTTACTTTTCCCAATGTAAATAAGATCCCCTTTTTCATTGTGAATATAGTAAACCCCCGTTTTTGTGGGAAGACTATTAATGATGTCTAGTAATTTAGGCGCAATTCCTTTTTCAATTTTTAGTTTGATAAAGTCTTTTACAATTTCCTTGTCAACATCTTTTTCTAACAACATTTGGAACAATTTGACTGTCGCTAATGCATCGCCACTTGCACGGTGCCTGTCAGCCATAGGGATTCCTAAAGCCCGCACTAATTTGCCTAAACTGTGTGAGGGTTGTTCAGGTAATAATTTCTTTGATAACTCTACAGTGCAAAGTGTTTTCATGGTAAAATCATATCCTAAACGTCTAAATTCAGTTCTTAAAATACGATAATCAAAGTCGGCGTTGTGGGCTACAATAACGCAATCATCAGTGATTTCAATGATGCGTTTGGCTATTTCATAAAACTTTGGGGCAGATACCAACATTGAATTATTAATTCCGGTTAGTTTGACTACAAAGGGCTGAATAGGAATTTCAGGATTCACTAAACTAATGAACTGATCCACGATTTCATGGCCATCATATTTATAGATGGCAATTTCAGTGATTCCTTCCTCGTTAAATGCGCCTCCAGTTGTTTCTATGTCTAATATTGCGTACAAATTTTTTTGTTTAAAGTTGAGGATTAAAGTGTTCCATTTTTAGTTTTTTTTAATTTTCAAAAGCGACGCTTTTAGACTATTGCTTGGGCTTATAGTCAATTGAAATTATAAATCAGAAACGCTTTAATCGTAAATCAATTTCTTCCTCCAAAGATACTGCTTCCTACACGAACCATGGTGCTCCCACATTCAACAGCTAGTTGGTAATCACCAGACATTCCCATTGAAACAGTACTTAATTGGCAGTTTTCAGTAGGTTGATTTTTAAATTCATCAAAGAGACTTTTTAAATGCAAGAACTCTTTTTTAACTTGGTTTTTGTTATCTGTGAATGTTGCCATTCCCATTAATCCAATAACCTTAATGTTTTTCATTTCGTGAAAAGCATCAGATGCTAGAATAGCTTGTAGTTCGGTTTTATCAAGGCCAAATTTAGTTTCTTCTTCAGCGATATGTATTTGCAATAAACAAGCAATTATGCGGTCATTTTTTGCTGCTTGTTTGTTTATTTCTTGTAATAGTTTTAAGCTGTCTACACCATGAACTAATTGCACAAACGGTGCCATAAACTTCACTTTATTGGTTTGTACATGTCCTATCATGTGCCATAATATGTCTTTGGGCATTTGCTCCCATTTGTCAGCCATTTCCTGAATTTTATTCTCACCAAAGATACGTTGACCAGCATCATAAGCCTCCATTAAATCAGAAACAGGTTTTGTTTTTGACACAGCAACAAGGGTTACGTTTTCAGGAAGTGTTGCTTTTATATTTTGTAAATTACTTGCTATTGCCATGAGATGCTTTTTATGCTATTGTTATTTTCTAAAGTTCATAAACTACGATTCCGCTTCTAAACTTAGGTTCAATATACGTACTTTTTGGTGGCATAATCAAATTATTATCTGCCAGAGCCTTTATTTCATTAATATTAGAAGGGAATAGAGTGAATGCTACTTCAAAATCGCCTTCGTCAATTTGCTTTTTTAATTCTAGAATAGATTGTTTACCAGAGACATACTCAATGCGCTCGTCATTACGCAAATCTTTTATTGCTAAAAGAGGTAACAAAACCATATTGTAAATTATTTGTGTGTCCAGGCTTTCTAGAGCGTCAGCAGTATTTTTAATTTCGTTTTTAAGTTTTAAACTATAAAACTCATCATCAAGATACATCCCAAATTCATGTTTTGCAGCAGGTTGATACGGCTGTTGGTATTTATTTTCGACAATAAAATTTGTATTTAATGCGGTAATAAAATCCAGTTTGCTTAATCCATTTAAATCTTTAACTAAACGATTGAACTCGTAGATTTTAATGTTGTTTTCAGAAATTAAATAACTCAATAGATGTGCTTTGTTGTCATCATTTGGATTTTCTTCGGATAATAATCGCGCTGCTTCAGTACGATGGTGTCCATCAGCAATGTAAAGCGAGTCAATCTTAGAAAAAATAGTTTGAATCCAGTTGATTTCTAACGAATCATCTATTTTCCATAAATAATTAATCTCTTTTTTTGTAGTCGAAAATTCAAGATCAGCTAATTTTTGCGTTTGATTATAAATCCATTCCTCAATTTGTTTATTATCCGGATAAGTCATTAAAACGGGCTCCGTATTAAACGCTGAATATTTCATGTACTCTTTGAGTAATCGCACTCTAAAAGCCAAGGTTTCTTCGTGTTTTTTAATTTTATTATTGCGGTAATCGTCAATATTAGCGCCTACAATTATTCCGGTAAAAGATTGTGTTTTAGTTACAATTTTATGAATGTATATTGCGGGTTTTTTATCCTTTACTAATATATTTTCAGTTTTAAAATCTTGGTATTTTTGATGGACTTGTCGGTATCTTTTTTCAAAAGTAACCGTTTCTTGATTGTTATACGCTGGTTTTATAACATGTAAAAAAGACAATGGATTAAAATCTAATTGTGCTGCCAGCTCTGCAGTGACATACTCTTCATAAGAACGACAAGTTACTAAGCATACCTTATCACGAGTAGGACGAACGGCTTTAAAAGGAATTATTTTTGCCATAATGGGTCAAGAATAAAAGTCCAAAAGTAGTAGGAGACTTAAATTAAGTCAGACTACTTTTGGACATTTTAAACTATATAAATTGTTTAGAAACTTTTTCCGCTTTTTTGCTTTCGGCGTAGTCATAAAAACCTTCACCAGATTTCACTCCTAATTTTCCTGCACGTACCATATTTACTAATAATGGGCAAGGGGCATATTTTGGATTTTTGAAACCATCATACATTACATTCAAGATAGCTAAACATACGTCTAGACCAATGAAATCAGCAAGTTGTAAAGGTCCCATTGGGTGTCCCATTCCTAATTTCATAACCGTGTCTATTTCATAAACTCCAGCTACTTTATTGTATAATGTTTCAATCGCTTCATTGATCATTGGCATCAATATTCTATTAGCCACAAAACCAGGATAATCGTTGACTTCAACAGGAGTTTTTCCTAATTTTTCGGATAAAGACATGATATTTTTAGTTACTTCATCGCTTGTATTGTATCCACGAATGATTTCGACTAATTTCATGATGGGCACCGGATTCATAAAATGCATTCCAATAACGCGTTCAGGATGTGTAACTACTGCACCAATTTGAGTTATTGAAATAGAAGATGTATTTGTTGCTAAAATAGTATTGTGAGCACAAGCTTCATTTAATTGCTTAAAAATCTCCAGTTTTAATGCTACATTTTCAGTAGCCGCTTCAACAACTAAATCAGCACCTACAACACCATCTTTGATATCAGTGTAAGTGATAATATTAGTTATTGTTTTTGCTTTATCTTCTTGAGAAATAGTTCCTTTTGTAACCATTCTGTCAAGGTTTGCGGCAATAGTTGCCATTCCTTTATCTAATGATTTCTCTGAAACATCGATTAGTTTTACGGTAAAACCGCTTTGTGCAAACGTATGAGCAATTCCGTTACCCATTGTTCCTGCACCTATTACTGCTATTATTTTCATTTAAAGTATGTTTAATTTTAAAGTTTTCTCGTTTAACTTTTAAATCCGAATTGTATTTTTATTTATCAAAACAATCAATAATTTGGTAGGCTACTTTTAAAGCGGCTGTTGCTTGTTCTAAAGTCACCACTGGCGTTGTGTTGTTTGTAATTGCATCTGCAAAAGTTTCTAATTCATCTAGTATTGCATTGTTTTGCTCTACATCAGGATTAGAAAAATAGATTTGTTTTTTGACTCCTTCTGCATTTTGTAAAATCATATCAAAATCACCAGGTACTTCAGGTGCATCTTTCATTTTTACAACTTCACATTTTTTCTCTAAGAAGTCAACAGAGATGTAGGCATCTTTTTGAAAGAAACGTGTTTTTCGCATGTTTTTCATTGAAATTCTGCTTGCTGTTAAATTAGCAACACAACCATTTTCAAATTCGATACGAGCATTTGCAATATCGGGCGTATCACTTATTACCGAAACTCCGCTGGCGCTAATATTTTTTACTTTTGACTTTACTACACTCAAAATCACATCAATATCGTGAATCATTAAATCCAATACAACTGGTACATCAGTACCACGGGGATTAAATTCAGCCAAACGATGTGTTTCAATAAACATTGGGTTTTCAATCATGCCTTTTGTAGCAATGAAGGCAGGGTTAAAACGCTCTACGTGTCCTACTTGTCCTTTAACGTTATACTCATTAGCTAGCGCAATAATTTCATCAGCTTCCTCAATAGTATTCGAAATGGGTTTTTCAATAAAAACATGTTTCCCTGATTTGATGGCTACTTTAGCACATTTATAATGCGATAATGTAGGAGTAACAATGTCGATAACATCAACAGCATGAATAAGTGAGGCTATTGTACTAAAGTGTTTGTAACCAAATTCTTTAGATATTTTATCGGCATTTTCTTGATTAGGGTCGTAAAAACCAACTAATTCATATTTTTCAGATTGTTGTAATAGTCGTAAATGTATTTTTCCTAAGTGACCAGCACCTAATACTCCAATTTTCAGCATAATGATGTAATTTGTACAAAAATAGGAATTAATACTAACAATAAATAAGGAATTATTACAATTATTAGTGGAAATTTCGATTCATAGAACAACAGAAATTATAATTAAAAAAGAGCACAATGCAATCATTTCTAAATAATATTTAGGTTTGTCAATTTTTAGCAATAGTAGATTATATTTAAATTTCGTGATTTTAAGATTCACTAATAATTTTACTAAAATGAGAGGCACTTATGGTAAAGCCTTCTTTTAAGTAAAGTGTATGAGCTTCTGTTCTAAAGGAGCCACTATCAAGGTGTACTGCTTTACAATTGTTTTTGACTGCAATAGTGTAAACGTGATTTTAATAGTAACTCTTTTTTCTTGTTTTAAAAGTATAAGAAAAATTTAAAACAGCTCCGTACTGCACTAATAAATTATAATTTTAAAATACTAAACTGAGGTTAAGTATGTTTATAAACAAAAAAAATGCTCGATAAAATCGAGCATAAGTTTTTTTATATTTAATAGCACTTGCTACTGAAGTTATTTAATCTACAATAATAGCGCTTTTTGCTATGGTACCTTTAGATAAATCAACAGTATAGTGGGATTGACTTTTCCAAACATAATCTGTACCAACTTGTTCAAAAACTTCAAAATAGTAAGTTTGAGCAATTTTATTTGTGATTAATGCAGTCAAATCAAAAAATGAAAATCCGTTTGCGTCAGTTGTAACCTCCATTATTGTAGGTGGTAAACTTGCTCCATTTATAGGTTGTGTATCAAACATTACAATTTTATAACCTGATTTTACAGCTCCCGTTATTGTAATTGCTGTTAGGCTTACTTCGGTATTTGCATTTGTACCTGGTTCTAAAGTTGTCTCAGGAGAGTAAGCTTCGGGTGAATTTGTGTCATCTTGTTTTGAACAAGAAAAGAAGAATATCGTTATAAATACTAGTAATATGGTTTTAATAAAATTTAGTTTCATTTTATTTTTTGTTGCTGGTTTATAAATGACTTTTGGCTATAATTTGATAAGACAAATAACCAATTAAAAAATTACTTTAACAATACCTAATGTAACGTTTTTAAAAATAAACTATTATGAACCAACAACAATAGTTCTAAAAGTAAGATTAACGCGAGGCTTAGTAATCAGTTTAGTAGGAGGCAGGCGATGTAACCAGTGGCTTTGTGTTTGATCTTTCATGACGAGTAAACTTCCGTTTTGTAAGACTCTAGTTATTGTTTCTTTTGTTGTTTTGTGTTTAAAAGCAAATTTTCTTTCAGCACCAAAACTTAACGAAGCAATTGCACCATTTTTTTTTAGATCTTTCTCGGCGTCACTGTGCCAAGCCATACCTTCATTACCATCATGATATAAATTGAGTAGGCATGAATTATAAGTTTCACCCGTTTTATCTTCGGCTATTTTTTTTAATTCTATTAATTCCTTTGTCCACGGCAAGGCTTGTTTTGTGGTGTTTGAATAAGTGTATTTAAACGGAATATCACCATACCAAGCTACTTTTCGTTTGGTAATAATTAGTTTGCCAAAGATAATTGCTTCATCATTTTTCCAATCAATAGTTTCGAGTAAGGCTTTCAAATATTCATTTGCCTTTGCCACTGTCATTAATGTGCCGTAATAATTTACGGTGCCATCATGTGGTAATAAATTGATGTCTTGATCCGGTTGGGTACTGAATAAATCCATTATGCTTGTTCGTTTTTAAAAATCAAAGTTCGGAAAATGTTTTGAATTTTTAGGAGCTGTAGTTGCAATTTTATTTCTTTTTAAACGCGATTTGCGTGAGGGGGTGTAGTGAAAATCCTCCCGTTTTTTCGGGAGATTGTAGCGAAAAACCCGACCTGTAAGGGCACGCCCAAATACTAAGATAAAAGAGGTAGTAAAATTAAATATAATCGTTAATTATACGTTAAATAACTGCAAAAAATGCAGAATAGCCTAGCTTAAATTTATTTTTGAGATTGATTAATCATTAATAACCAATAAATGAGAAAAATATTCATTTTGACGACTTTGGCTGGATTTTTATTTGTGCCAAACATAACAGTTGCCCAAAAAGAGTGGCATAAACGCGAGAAAAAGAACAAAAAAACAGAAGTAGTTGCTCCTGCAGAAAAAAAACCTGAGACCACAATTAAGGAATACAGCAAGGTGATTACTAAGGATGCAATCTCTGATCCGGGTTTGTTTACGGTGCATAAAGTTGATAAAAAATACTTTTTTGAGATCCCAAATGCACTACTTGATAAAGACATGTTGCTGGTAAGTAGGCTGTCTAAACTACCATCTAATTTAGGTGGAGGTTATGTAAATGCGGGTTCAGAAACGAATGAGCAATTGATTGTTTGGCAGCGTTTTCAAGATAAGATTTTAATAAAAATAAAGTCCTATGCCGCTGTTGCAAATGATAGTTTGCCTATTAGCATTTCGGTAAAGAACAACAATTACGAGCCTACATTATTTGCTTTTGATATTGTGGCTTTTAGTAAAGATTCCTTGAATACAGTAATTGATGTGACTAAGTTTTACAGTACTGATGTTAAATCAATCAGCGGAATTTCGGCAAATATGCGGGAATCTTACAAGGTCAAAGGTTTAGATGAATCACGTAGTTTTATCAATACCATGCGTAGTTTTCCTATGAATATTGAAGTGATTCAAGATTTTACTTACAATGCGGCCAAACCACCTGTTTTACAAGACTCAGAAACGATAAGTGTGCAAATGAATCAATCGATGATTTTATTGCCCGAAAAATTAATGCAACCACGATTAGCTGATCCTAGGGTAGGCTGGTTTACAATGAGTCAGTACGATTATAATAGTGAAGAACTAAAATCAGATAACAAAACGTACATTCGCCGATGGAGGTTAGAGCCTAAAGATCCTATCGCTTACGCAAAAGGGGAGCTGGTAGAGCCAATCAAGCCAATTGTTTATTACATTGATCCTGCAACGCCTGAAAAACTACGAAAATACATCAAAGCAGGAATTGAAGAATGGCAAAAGCCATTTGAAACAGCAGGTTTTAAAAATGCTATTATAGCTAAAGATCCTCCTACTAAAGAGGAAGATCCTGATTTTAGCCCTGAAGATATGCGTTACTCTGTTGTAAGATATGTGGCAAGTACTACTCGAAATGCAGTTGGACCAAGTATCTCTGACCCAAGAACAGGTGAAATTATAGAAAGTGATATTATCTGGTACCACAACCACTTACGTTCGTATAGAAATCGTTACTTATTAGAAACTGGAGCAGCAAACCCAAGTGCAAGAACGTTAAATACCAGTGAGGAAGAAATGGGCGAAATGATGCGTTTTGTGATAGCTCATGAAGTAGGACACGCGCTTGGTTTTCCGCACAATATGGGTGCAAGTTGCGCTTATGATGTGGAGAGTTATAGAGATGGCGAATTCACGCAAAAAAACGGAATAGCAGCTAGTTTAATGGATTATGCTCGTTTTAATTATATTGCCCAGCCAGGTGACAAAGGTGTGCGATTTATTCGCCAGATGGGACCTTACGACCATTATGCTGTTAATTGGGGATATCGTATGATTCCTGATGTTACATCTCCAGAAGCTGAAGTAGCAACACTTGATCAATGGATTCTAGAAAAAGCGGGTGATCCAATTTATAAATACGGAAAACAAAGCAGCAGTTTTGATCCTAGTTCACAAACGGAAGACATAGGAAGTAATTCGATGAAAGCGAGTACTTACGGTTTGAAAAACTTGCGCTACGTAGGAGAACATTTATCAGAATGGACGAGTGATGCAACCAATAATTATGAAGATTTAAGCGAATTGTATGGGGAGTTTTTAAGTGTATGGAGCCGTTATATAGGTCATGTTGTGACTAATATAGGTGGGGTACATGAAGATACTAAAAAGCCAAACCAAAAAGGAGCTGTTTATTCAGTAGTCCCTAAAGCGCAACAGCAAGAAGCAATGGCTTGGTTGCAAGAAAATGCTTTTGCATCACCTACCTGGTTAATCAACATGCAAACTTTACAGAATATTGATTATGCAGGATATACAGAACGTTTTAGGAGTTTACAAGCACGTCACTTAAATTCATTATTAAGTTTTGACCGTATTGGTCGCTTAATAGACGCAGAAGTTCAGGGGACGGCTAATTACAAAGCCTTAGATTTGTTTCGCGATATGCGTCAAGGAATTTGGAAAGAGGCTAGTGCTGTAGCAAATGTGACTATTTATCGTAGAAATTTACAAAGGGCTTACATAGAAAGAATGGCGTATTTAATGCAAGAAGAAATCAAATCAACAGGCAGGAGAGATGATTATTATAATGTGTCACAATCTGATGTGAGAGCTTTAGTTAGAGGAGAATTAAAAGCTTTGAAAACACAATTAGCAACCGCTAAAAAAGGAGCTTTGAATACTGAAACGCGTTACCATTATGATGATTGCATAGCACGTATTGCATTAGTATTAGATCCTAAATAAGCTGATGTATTATTGATAATACAGTTTTAGAATACAAAAAGTCCGCTCTAGAGCGGACTTTTTTATGTTTAGTAAAAATGTTATTTCTTTTTAACGACTGGCTTTTTAGTTACAGTTTCTAGCTTTTTGACTACTTTTAGTGGTTGTCTGTAAAGCTCTATTTCTTTTTTAGAAAGACGTTGCTGCAACCAGTTAGTAAGTTTTATGGTGTTTTGGTCATTTAAAGGTAGCTTACTTTTATAAATCAATACCGGAATGGTACTTGTGCTGTCAGTACTTTCATTAAAAGTATGATTAGAAACCGCAATGTTTTCTACCTCTGGAAATAAAATTCTTATTTCTCCAAGCAACGCTTTGTTATCGTATTTATTGGCTTGAATTTCTTTCTTAAGACTTAAAATGGCAACATCTTTTTCACTCAATACAGACTTGTTGTATTTTATTTCGTTTAATATATCCGTTTTTAAGTCGGTTGTATCTTGAAGTACAGTCAGTTTAGTATTTGGAATATTATACTCTTTTAACTTCTCATTAAAGCCTTTAATTTGTTTGTCGGTAAATTTTTTACTTAAAAAACCAAGCTCTAATTTTTTAGGACTTTCGGTAAATTTTGTTTTCTTATATAAAATGGCAATTCCTTTGTTAGAGAATTCATTTTCGATAAAAACATCTATTTGATGTTGGTAATTTTTTTGTTCGAATAATTGGTAAGCAAAATAGATGCTTGGCAATATCAAAATAGTGATTAACGTAGTAATAATGTATTTTACTTTCTTCTCATTTTTTTCCTCTAATTGTTTTTTCTTAGGGTATTTTAAGAAAGTAACAATGAAAAAGGTTGAAATACAAATGAATACACAATTGATAGAGTAGAGGTATATTGCCCCAAAAAAGAACTTCATACTTCCTATTGCAATACCGTATCCTGCTGTACACAGCGGAGGCATTAATGCAGTCGCAATAGCAACACCAGGAATTGGATTCCCTTTTTCGACTCTAGTAATTGCAATTGCCCCTACTAAACCACCTGAGAAAGCAATTAGAATATCATAGATATTAGGTGCTGTTCTAGATAGTAATTCAGGTTGCGTTTCCTTAAACGGACTAATATAAAAGTAAACTGCTGATACAACTAGACCAACTACGGTTGCTACTAAAAGGTTTTTTAAAGACTTTTTTAGCAAATCAAAATCAAAAATACCCAGTCCAAAACCAGCACCAATAATTGGTCCCATTAATGGAGAAATAAGCATCGCACCAATAATTACGGCTGTTGAGTTAACATTTAACCCAATAGAAGCAATAACAATAGCACACGCTAAAATCCAAAGGTTTGAACCTCTAAAGGAAATATTAGATGTTACATTTTCTAATACCCTGTATTTATCATCTTCTCCCGCGTTTAAGTTGATGTAATCAAGTAATTTATCAATTAGTGCTTTCAATTTTTTCCTGTTTTAAGGTACTTTTTAGTAGCATGAATCCTAAAAGACCAGCTACTAATGAAGATAATAAGATCACAAATTTAGCATTATTTATGATAGTTTGATCATCAAAAGCTAGTAGGGTAATAAAAATTGACATTGTAAACCCTATTCCACCTAAGAATCCAACACTAGCAATGGTTTTCCAGTTTAAATCAGCTGGCAGTTTACAAACACCTAATTTAACTGCTAAAAAGCTAAAGAAGAAAATACCTAGTGGTTTTCCTACTATTAATCCTAAAGCGATTCCGATGCTGTAATGCTGCGCTAATGTTTCTCCAATATCAGAACTAACAATTATTGCGGTATTTGCTAAAGCAAAAAGAGGCAAGATAAAGAAACCTACTGGCTTGTGTAAAGCTCTTTCTAATTGTGAAAAAATAGAGTCTTTTTCACCATTGCAAAACGGAATTGTAAAGGCAAGTAATACTCCTGTAATTGTAGCGTGAATACCTGAATGTAGCATAAACCACCACATAACAACTCCACCAAGTAGGTAAAGAGTTAAGCTACGTACTTTCATACGGTTCATTACAAGTAAACCAGCAAATACAGCTAATGCAATGAATAAATTCAACCATACGATTGTTTTTGTATAAAAAATAGCAATTACTAAGATCGCTCCTAAATCATCAATTACAGCTAGAGCGGTTAAGAATATTTTTAAAGAAAGTGGCACACGATTTCCTAAAAGGGATAAAATTCCTAATGCAAAAGCAATATCTGTAGCCATAGGAATTCCGGCTCCTGAATGGGTAACAGTACCGTAATTAAACAGTAAATACAATCCTGCAGGAATAAACATTCCGCCTATTGCTGCAAATATTGGTAATAAAGCATCTTTAATATTTGATAATTCTCCGTTATTAATCTCCCTTTTTAATTCAAGACCTATCAATAAAAAGAAAATAGTCATTAAACCATCATTAATCCAATACTCAAGGCTTTCTCCTGCAAATTTGCTGTGCCAAGTGTGTAAATACTGGTTCCCAAATATAGAATTTGCCATGATTAATGATACTAAAGTACATGCGATTAAGATTAATCCAGTTGCTTTTTCATTATCAAAAAATTCTTTAAATAAGTCTCCATTGTAAATTTTCTTAATGGTCTTCTTCATTTTTCTTTTCATGTGCACGGTCTTTATGTATTTATTTTTGACAGATGATGTCAATTAGTATTAGGTTATGCGGGATAATTACCCGATTTACAAAAATAGGCAAATTGTTAGTAAACCACCCGTAGTTATTCATAAATATTAACCAATTTTTGGCTTTTTTATATAACAATAGCACAACAGAAATTTTGTTTTATTGAATTTTCATCAAGTTTAACTCTAATTTTTCTGTTGTGCTATATTAAAAACCAAATAAATAATTAGTGCTTAATGTATTAGGTTTTTATTTGTATGTTTTATTATTTTTCTTGTAATTCTTTTACAATTTCATACGATTTTAAGCGGGCATCATGATCATAAATGTGGGATACAATCATCAATTCATCTACTTGGGTATCGTTTACAAAGTTTGATAAAGCCTCTTTTATTTCAGTAGGGCTTCCCACAAAAGAATATTCTAAAAACTGTTGCATCACTTGTTTAGCTTCGTCAATAACTTTAAAATTAGGATCTGCGGGCTGTAATGGTTGGCGGTTGTTTGTTAGAATTCCCAAGAAAATTTTTTCCATTGAGGTGGCTAGAATTCTAGCTTCTTCATTTGTTTCAGCCGCAGTTACGTTAACGCAAGCAATAACGTAGGGTTCTTTTAAATGTACTGAAGGCTTAAAATTATTTCTATAGATAGACAATGCTTGTTTTAATTGTTGCGGAGCAAAATGACTAGCAAACGCATATGGAAGTCCCATTGCTGCAGCAAGTTTAGCACTATCAGTACTAGAACCTAAAATCCAAATAGGAATATCTAATCCCTCTCCTGGAATTGCTCGTACAGCCGCATGGCTATTTTCTGCTGAAAGGTATTCTTGAAGTTCTTGAACCGTTTTTGGGAATTCATAAGCAGCTTGATCGTTTCGCTGCAATGCTCTAGAGGTCAATTGGTCTGTTCCAGGTGCTCTTCCTACTCCTAAATCAATTCTTCCAGGAAATAATGTGGCTAAGGTGCCAAATTGTTCTGCGATCATTAACGGGGAGTGATTAGGCAACATGATTCCACCAGAACCTACTCTGATTTTTTTAGTATTTTCGGCTACATGAGCGATTAAAATACTCGTTGCTGAACTGGCAATGTGCGGCATGTTGTGGTGTTCAGCTAACCAGAAACGGTGGTAATCTAACGACTCTGCTTTTTGTGCTAAACTCACACTATTTTTAAAAGATTGTGCTGGTGTTTTACCTGCAAGAACTACAGCTAAATCTAATATGGATAATGGGATTGTATTGAAATTATTTTTCATATTTGTATGTTCTAAAGACTATGCTAACTACTATTTACGGCCAGTCTGTGTTACTTTAAGAGTTCCTTTTTTAGAGAATGAAAAAAGAATTTATGTAGTAGTACAAAGATACATAAAGGCTGCTTTTATTGGGTTGTTAGAACCCTAATTGTTTGTTAATAAGCGGCAGTTTTGAAATAGGAAAACAAACTATTTTAAACCTACAAGAGGTAGTTTAGAATAGTGTAAATTATATTTATTTTAAATTTATTACCATACTTAATCCGCCTTGTTTGCCATTGTAAAAAGGAACAATCATGGTTGTGTTGTTGTTAGTAGTAGTGGTATTTATTTCGGGATTTTTATTTTTTTTGTTTAATAGAGGGAAGGTCCAATAAGCGATTTTAGTACTTAGAATTCCTATTCCAGCACCCATGGCTACATCTGTCAGCCAGTGACGATCGTTGTAAATTCTGAAAATACCCGTACCTGAAGCTACAATGTACCCTGAAATTCCGTACCAGATAGAAACATCTTTGTACTCTTGCCATAAAAACTCCGCTCCTGCAAAGGCGGTTGCCGTGTGACCAGATGGAAAAGAGTTTTTACTGCTTCCGTCAGGACGTTCAATTTTTGTGGAAGATTTTAAAATTAATACCGTAGCCGACATTAGTAAAAATGAAGAACCTAGGATAATACTTCGGTCTTTTAAATTGTGTTTTCCTTTAATTCCCATTGCATTCAAGCCATAAACAGCTGCTGCAGGAGCGTATTGTGAAAAGTCATCAATAGATATTTTGCGATCTATATTCTCAACCACTTCTTCACTGATTTCGCTATTAACCCCTTTAATATAGTCACTTTCTATCCCAATAAGTCCATAAGACATAAGTGCGACAGGAACAATAAGTTGCTTGTAGCTGAAATTACTTTTTTTAGAAATAGCAACGTTTACAGTGTCTTTTTCTACTTGCATTTGTGCGTGGATCGTATTTATAAAAATAAGATTTAGCAATAGTACTACAACATTTTTTATACGAATCATTTTATTTTTATTTGAAATTAATAGGTTTAAAAGACAGCTAATTATGCTTTAATTATTCATTTTAAAATAGGGATAAAAGTAGCTGATTATGTAATTCAAATAGTGTCATTATTCTTAAGGCTTGATTAAGATTAGTAATGACTTTTTAGAATTTTCAATGTTGGTTAAAGAAATGAAGAATAGTTTTTTTTGGCTGTAGCCAAAGCTCTTTTTTTGTAGTAAAATATTATTTTGTCTTATTAATAAAAACTTTAGAACCAGGCTGAAATGCTACAATTAAGCAGCTTATATTTAAAATTTCTATTGCCTTATTGAACAATTCAATTTAAGGCTTCCTGTTTTTTAGTTTTCAATTTGTATTTTTGGCTTATATTAAAACAACCAGAAATATTCTGACTATGAAAATTGTAATATCACCGGCTAAGTCTTTAAATTTTGATAAAGAATTGCCTACCACTAAATATACGGAGTCTTTGTTTTTGAAAGAATCCAGACAAATCCAGAAGGTTTTGAAGAAAGAATCTCCAAAACAATTGTCTGAATTAATGCATATATCTGATAAGTTAGCTGACTTAAACTGGCAACGTAATCAAGACTGGAAAACGCCTTTTACTACTGAAAATGCACGTCCTGCAATTTATACTTTTGATGGAGATGTTTATACTGGTTTAGATGCATATTCTATTCCTTCCAATAAAATTGATTTACTACAAGATCAATTACGAATTTTATCGGGTTTGTACGGTGTTTTAAAACCTTTGGATTTAATCCAAGCTTACCGTTTAGAAATGGGAACCAAATTGCCTATTGATGAAGCAGCAAATTTATATGAGTTTTGGAAAAAAACAATTACTAATAGCTTAAACAAAGAGTTGGAAGATGACGAGCTGTTTGTAAATCTTGCAAGTAATGAATATTTTTCGGCAGTAGATGTAAAAGCACTAAAAGTTCCTGTAATTACACCTGATTTTAAAGATTATAAGGATGGAAAACTTAAAATAATTAGTTTCTATGCAAAAAAAGCACGCGGAATGATGGTGCGATATATTATTGATACAAATGCTAAAACTATTGATGACTTAAAAGGATTTAACTATGATGGTTATCAATTTGATGCTAATCTTTCTAAGGGAAATCATATTGTCTTCACACGATAATGTAGGGTTTTCGATAAAAAAAATAAAAAACTATTATAAATAAAAACTTCGCTAAGAACACTCTATTAAAGAATGTTTTTAGCGAAGTTTTTTTATGAATTTAAGCTATTTAATTAATGCATGGCATCAGCAGGGTCGATTTTATTTTTTCCTTTTTTGATTAAAAAGATAATAGGAATACAAAATAAGAACATAATTCCTAAATAATAAAAAATGTCCATATATGATAAAACGGCACTTTGTTTCATTACAGTATAATCAATTGCTTGGTATGCTTTTTTCAAAGCTTCATTAGCAGTGTATCCTTTAGACATGAATCCTTTTTGCAACAAGTTCAAACGTTCTTGAATTTGGTATCTTGTACCGTCAAGGTGAGCAACTAGATCTACACGATGTTTTTGATTAAAACGGGTGATAAATGTGGTGATAATTGCAATACCAAATGAACCTCCTAATTGACGCATCATTCCAGTGAAAGCAGCACCTTCACCAATATTTTGACCAGAAAGTGTTGATAATGCTAAGGTTGAAATAGGTACAAATAATAGTCCCAGTCCAATTCCTCTTAATATTAATGACCAATATAAATGTTCAACACCAGTATCAGGTGTCATGGCATTGTGCATCATCAAAGTAAAGAGAAAAAACACAAAAAAACCACCACCAACCATATACCCTTGTGGTACACCACGCTGAATCAATTTACCTATGATAGGCATCATGAACGCAGTTGTTATTGATCCTGGGATTAATAATAAACCAGCATCTGTTGCAGTCCATCCTAAAATGGATTGTGTATAAATAGGTATAATTAAGGTAGAACCGTAGAGACCAAATCCTAAGATGAAACTCATTAAAGTTCCTATTCTTAAATTACCATCTTTAAGAACGCTTAAATTTACAATAGGGTGCTTATAGGTTAACTGTCTCCAGATGAATAATATTAATCCAAAAACCGATACCACACTTAGTGCGACAATCAAATTATTATTGAACCAGTCGTCTTGTTGCCCGTGTTCTAGAACAAATTGTAAAGAACCAATGAATGAAGCTAACAATATAATACCGTACCAATCTACTTGATTTGATTTTAGTTTTTCACCATATTTAGGACTTTTTACAAAGCTTAATGTTAAAAGTGTAGCTATAATTCCTAGAGGAATGTTGATATAAAAAATATACGGCCATGAAAAATGATCTACTAAATAACCTCCTAATGGTGGTCCTAATGTAGGCCCAACAATAACCCCCATACCGTAAATAGCCTGTGCCATTCCACGTTTTGCCATGGGATAACTTTCGGTGATTATGGTTTGTGCGGTTACAAGTAATGCTCCTCCACCTAGACCTTGTATGAACCTAAATGCTACTAGCTCCCAAATATTTGTTGCATTACCACATAAAAAAGAGGCAACGGTAAATATAATAATAGAAACCGCAAAATAATTACGTCGACCAAACTGTTGTGACAACCAGCTCGTCATAGGAATTACAATAACATTTGCTATAGCGTAGGCAGTAATTACCCAAGCAACATCTGTAAGTGTAGCCCCAAGACTTCCTCTCATATTTGTTAGCGCAACATTAACAATAGTGGTATCAACAATTTCTAGCAATGCACATAGTACAGCAGTAATTGTAATAATAACCCTTCTAAAGCCATATTCTACTAAATCGTCTTGTCCTTGTCCTTGTACCATTTTATTTTATATGTACATCAACATCCACATTCATACCTGGACGCAATAGTTTTATTTTTTCGATATCATTATCAGCATCAATGCTAATTTTTACGGGTAAACGTTGAATTGTTTTTACAAAGTTACCTGTAGCATTATCAGGAGGCAAAATAGAGAAACGTGATCCTGTTGCAGGTGAGAATGAAGTAAGTGTTCCTTTAAAGTCATAATCAGGGTAAGCATCTACTTTAATAGTTACTTTTTGACCTGTAACCATTTTATTCAATTGCGTTTCTTTAAAGTTAGCTACAACCCAAGCTTCAGTATTATTGATGATATAAAAAAGAGATTGCCCTGGTTGAACAAGTTGTCCTGGTTGGATATCAATTTTTGAAACCTGACCATCAATTGCAGCGGTAATTACTGTATATGTCAAATTCAATTGAGCAGTTTCAAGCATTGCTTGTGCTCTTTTAATATTTGCAGCAGCAACATCTGTTTGTTTGTTAGAAACGTTTCCTTTAGCTTTAATTACAGACGTTTGAAAAGAACTTGCTTTTTCTTGTTGTTGTAAAATACGTACTTGACTTTCTGCTTCTTGTTTAGCGGCTAAAGCTTGCTCATACTGTTGTTTAGTAATGGTATGCGTTTTATATAAGTTTTCATAACGAGCAAAATCACTAGTGGCACGACCCAGTCTAATTTTTGCAGTTTCGATATTTCCAGCTGCTGATCTTACATTTGCGTCAGATACAGATACAGAGGCTAAAATACTTCCTGCATCAGCTTTTGAAACTTGAAAATTTCCTTCGGCTGCAGCCAATGCCGCTGTTGCTTCGTCAATTTTTAATTGGTAATCCTTCTTGTCAATTGTAAACAAAGTATCTCCTTTTTTTACAAAATCATTGTCTTTGATATATACTTTAGACACATACCCTGATACTCTTGGGATAATTGGGTTCATGTTTTTTTCAACCTGAGCATCATCAGTAGTTTCGTGAGAAAGGGAGTGAATGTATTTGTAAGAACCATAAGCAACACCTAATAAAACTAGTGAAGTAATAATTATGATAAACTTTTTATTTGTTTTTTTCTTTTCCATTTTGGTACTGATTATATTTTTGAAAGATTGAAGGTTTGGTTTAATTGTCCGCTTACAGTAAGCAGTTCATAATATTTTTGAATAACATTTGCCTTTGACAATGTCTTATTAATTTTTGACTCTAATTGATCAACATCTGCTTCTAATAAATCATTAGTGTCAGATAATCCATTATCGTATTTGTCTTTAATAATTCGGTAGTTTTCTGATGCTTGTTCAACAGCTTGGTTGTACACAATGTCTTGCTTTAAAGCTAAGTCATAATCTTCAATTGATTTTTGAACTTGGATTTTGATCTGGTCCGTTAACAAAGCTTCATGATTTTTAACTTCTAATGCTTTGCTCTCTGCAATTTTTACTGTTGTACTGTTTTTAAGAATCCCACTTAAGTCATAAGATATTCCTACACCTATGTTCATCGCATTTTGAACTGTAATGACATTTTTAAGGTCTAAAGCAGTGTAACCACCTATGATTGCAATAGAAGGATAGTATCCGCTTTTAGCAACTTTAATGTAATCTAAACTTGCTTGTTGTTGTAAACGAACCGCTTCTAAATCCTTACGATTCTCAAATGCGCTAGCATCAGTAGTAGGGATGTTGTTCATTTGAAAGTCAGCAAAGTCACTTTCTTTGATTGTTAATTGGGTACTAGGATCCATTTTTAAAAGGTTCACTAATTCAAAATTAATCACGTTCAAATTACTTTTTGCATTATCTAATGAAAGTTGCACTTTAGAAGCTTGTAATTGCGATTTAAGTAAATCGTTACGCGGAATAATTCCGTTTTTTTCTAAAGCTAAAAAATCAGTAACACGTTGTTCAGCGCTTTTTTGATTTTCTTTTAATAATTCAACGGTTTTTTCTGCTTTATAAAGTGCAGCATAATAATTCACTACTTGCATCGCAATATCTTCCTTAGTTTGCAATGCGTTAGCACTTTCAGCTTCATATAAATGATGGTAAGCTTTAATGCTATTTTGAATTTTGAAACCAGCAAAGACAGGCAAACTAGCATTTACTTGACCTACTAATAATTGATTAATAGACGGACTACCAGCAGTTGTACTGCTTGCACTGTTATTTAATTTAAAATCTACAGATGCATTAGTTAAATATTGGTATTGCCCAGAAATTTTTAAATCTGGATAGCTACTATTTTTAACGGATTGTAACTCCTGTTTTTTAGTTTCTACTTTAGTATTGGCCAGCGAAACTTGGTTGCTTTTCTCCCAAGCTAAGTGAATGGCTTCATCTAATGTTAAACTTGTTTTCTCTTGTGCTTGTACTGAGGAAATTCCAATGAAGAAAATTCCAAAAAGCATGAATTGACTAACTTTCATATATAAGAAGTGCTTTGATTGTTTGTTGAATGTGTTTTGTCAGATTGGTTAATATGTAATTGTTGTATAATTCTTCGGTTGTTAGGTTTAATATTTCAACAAAATATTCTTTATTCATATGAAAATGAAAAAAAGTACCTAAAATTGTTGGAGTTACTAATTGAATAGAAACCTCTTTATTAAAAGCGCCTTCTGCTTGTCCTTGCTTGATAATTATCTCTAAAGATTTAAGGTTACTTTTCTTTAAATCATTAAAGGCTTTGATGTTTAAATCACGCTTTTTAGTAGCAACTTCAAAATGTAATATTCTATAAATCCCTTTGTTGGCGTTTATTTGATGAATGTAAATTTCGATCAACTTATTTACCTTTTCAATAGGTTTCCCTTCCTGCGCTAATAAATTATCAATTAACAATTTTAAATTAGTCGTTCTAAAGATCACTAGTGATTCTAAGAGACGTTCTTTTGATCCAAAATAATACGATACCATGGCAATATTGATCTTAGCTGCCTTAGCTATCGTTCTAATAGAAGTACCATCAAACCCTTTCTCAGCAAATAGCGTTTCGGCTACTTGGAGAATATGAATTTGTTTGTCGGTAAAATCAGTTGTACTAGCCATCATATTTTATTTACAGTGCAAAATTAAACAACTGTTTAATTTAAACGCTTGTTTAATTTTCCTTTAACAAAAAATTAACATAAATAGTATTTGGGTTTTTGATGTTAATTTCCTGTTAGGCATGGTTTGATCTAAAAATATCACGTTAAAAGTTTAATCTTTCAATAAATACTTAAGCAGATTGTTAAAAAGGATTATTGTTGTATCAGCCTGTAATGTAGTGCTTAAGTATTTTAATTAAGTAAATGATTTTGTGGTTATTTTTTTGGCTAAGCCAAAGAAATACTTAATCCTAGTATGTTTTACTATCCTTATTATTAAAATGATCTTCAATATTAAATAAATGCTAATTAACTGTAAATTTATGAACGTTCATTCTTTTTTAAATATATTTGTATTCTAAAAATAACAAGAAAATGAATAGTAAAGCAGTGGTGTTTTGGAAAGTAATCAAAATAGTGATGGCAATTTTTATGATTTACGGCGGAGTGCAACATTTTACAAATACCGCATTTTATAGTCCGTTTGTACCTGATTTTTTGACTTTTAAAGTTGCAATAATTTATATTTCTGGAATAATCGAAATTGCCATTGGTTTAATGTTATTATTCAAACAATCAGAAGGTATGGGGGCGCTAGGGTTATTAATTTTAATGCTTGTTTTTTTACCCATACATGTTTGGGATGTTTTTTCAGATGCTCCTGCAATAGGAAGTCATCAAGCAGCATTAATTCGTTTACCAATACAATTTATTTTCATTGGAATAAGTTGGAAACTGAAATCAATTTATTATAAATAAGCATTAATTATGGCATTGCTACAAAAAAGTAAAGACAAACGTACTGCACTCTTGAAGGCAACTTTAGGCTTGGTCAATAATGGCGGAATCCAAAGTGCATCAATGGCAAAAGTGGCTAAAATAGCTAATGTTTCGCCTGCAACAATTTATCTCTATTTTGAAAGCAAGCAAGATTTAGTGAATCAATTGTATTTAGATGTAAAAACTACTTTTGCTAAAGCAGCTTTTAAAGAATATAAACCAGAAAATCCAGTTAAGGAAAGCTTTGAAAAGATATGGTTAGCCATGGCTGATTATAAACTGAACTATAAAGAAGACGCTTCCTTTTTATCACAATGCGATAACACGCCCATGATTGATGAAGTAACAAGGCAAAAAGGCTTGAAAGAGATGGTACCGCTTTTTGATTTGTGGGAACAAGGAAAAAAATACGGAATCATAAAGAATATTTCTCCGTATTTGCTGTATGCCTACACGGTTTATCCCATGTCTTTTTTAATGAATATGGAAAGTAGAGGGGTTTGCCCTTTGGATAGAGAAATTATAAATGAAGCGCTACAAGCCGCTTGGGACAGTATCCGATTAAATGCTTGATTTATAAAACAACAAACAGAGCAGCGATTTTAGAATTAGAATAGAGATTAGAATAACAAATCAAAACATAAATAAAAAGAACAATGGAATTATTAGACAAATTAAGATGGCGTTATGCTGCAAAAGCAATGAACGGACAAAAAGTGGCACAAGAGAAAGTAGATAACATTCTTGAAGCCGCAATTTTAGCTCCTACATCTAGCGGATTGCAACCTTTTGAAATTATGGTAGTAACCAATCAAGAGATTAAAGAAAAAATTAGAGCTATTGGATGGAATCAATCAGTGATTACTGACTGTTCACATCTATTAGTATTTGCTGCTTGGGATACTTACACTGCAGAACGCATCAATACCATGTTTGATCTTACAAATGAACAACGTGGTGGAACAAATGAAGGATGGGAAAATTACCGTCAAATGTTATTGAGTACCTATCCACAAAGAGATCCGCAAGTTAATTTTGAACATGCAGCAAGACAAGCATATATTGCTTTTTCTCAAGCAATAGCAGCTGCAGCTTTTGAAGCAGTTGATAGCACACCAATGGAAGGTTTTGATCCTGATGAATTAGACAAAATTTTAAACCTTAGAGAAAAAGGTCTTAGAAGTTGTGTTATTCTACCAATAGGTTACAGAGACGCTGAAAATGACTGGTTAGTGAACCTAGTTAAAGTAAGAAAAAGTAAAGAGGACATGATTACTCTTATTGATTAATAAAAAACTCTTTTTGACTGTCTGGGGTTCTTATTGTGGTTGTTTCTTAATTGAAAAGATTAATTTGATAGTCAATAAAGCATAGCATAAAGGTTAAAAGTAACAGTCTTACTAATTCTTTTCTTGAATTTATTTTAGATTAAGAAAAAGGATAGGCTGATAATTATTTGGAACAAATAAGTAATGAATCATTGTTGTCCGATAAAAAAAGAAGCCAAATTAATGGCTTCTTAAAATAATCGTAATTTAGAGTTGCAAAATTCAAATAACGATGGGTAAAAATA